>CAVUNL010000033.1:0-115919 GCA_963742795.1 uncultured Actinomycetes bacterium | reverse complement strand
AAGGCAGCCGTGCTGACGATGCTGCGTGTTGCCCTGCGGCCAGCGACAAGACTGGCGACTGTCATCGAGCGGCTGATCGAGGAGCGCCAGTTCCAGCGGAGACGGGCGGCTACTTCAAGATGTTGACCGCCCGGGCAATCACCAGTCCCAGGATCATCAGGGAGACGACCGCCTGCACAGTCATAACGAATTTGGCCCAGCGGGTCAGCGGCATCACATCGGTCGGGCTGAACGCGGTGGCATCGGTAAAGCCGAGGTAGAGGTAGTCGAAAAATTCAGGGCGCCAGCCAGGCGGGCTTACCCCCGGGTTGAGCTGCGCAGGGAAAGCGAGGTCGGGGAACCGCGGCGGAGCCAGGAAACGCGATTCAGGACCACCTCCGTCAAGCACCCAATAGAGGAAGGCAAAGGCAATGATCGTATAGAACCAGACCAGGAAGCCGGTCTTGAGCAGATCCACCGCCGAATTGGTCTCCGGACCGCCCTCCACGAGATCGACGACCAGCCGGCCGGTGACCCCAGCCGCATCGGCGACCAGCACCGCTACCAGCCCCAAGGACAGCGCCCGGCCGGCCGCCGACCGGCGGTCGATGCGGCCCCCGTCAATGGCGACGATCGCCGCCAGCAGCAGCGCCTCCACCGCCGGGACTGCCCATGACTGGCCCAGGCTGAACCTAGGAGGCAGCAGCAGCGGGACGGCCATCGCCACGAGCAGCGTGAAAGCCATCGGCCAGCGTTTCTCGGCCTGTACCCCCGCGGCCTCGACCCCAGATACGGGGCTGCGCGGAGCGCTTTCTCGGCTGCGAGCCCACCAATCGCGGGCACTGGCCTCCGCGTTCACAGTCGCGGGCGGCCGCTCAGCAGCGTCGGCGTCGGCGATCAGGGCCCGGGCAGCGTCCAACGTCGCCGTTACCTCCCGTTGGTCACTGCCGACTGGCATGGTCACGATAATCCAGGCCCGGTCACGATGTGTCTCGGCTTGTGCCCGCACCTCCGCAGCTAGCGCAAGCTTCTGGTAGTACTGAAGCCACTCGCCGGTCACCGGCCCCGCCAGCGGTACCTTCACCGTCATATGCTCGCCGGCGAAGTGGACCTCGAGGTCTGCCTGTGGATCGATGTCTGTCATCCTGACCTGGCCTCCCCTCTGTAGGTCCGGTGCCTTTAGCGGTCAGTGATCGTCTGGTGCCTCCAGCGCAGCCTCGATGTCATACTCGAGCGCGGTCGCCACCCCAGGAGCGGCCGAGACGATCCGGCCGAGCCCGGCCACCGGGGCGATCGCCAGCAGCACGTCGGCGATCTCGTCCTTCGTCGCGCCCGCCGCTAGCGCCCGGGCGGCGCTCCATTGCAGGCAGACCGCCGATGACCCGATGGCCACCGACACCCCTACCTGCAGCAACGCCACGGTCTTGGCATCCAGGGCCGATGTCTGGGCCAGGTCAAGCCCGAACCCTGTCTCGACGAACCGTTCGTCGAAGATCGCCAGCCTGCGCAGGGTTTCCTGGAACCTCGCCATCTGACTCATACGGCCTCCCATGCCGTCCGGCACCATTCCACCTCGTGCCGGGGCGGGTTCCAACCCACCGATGGTGGTAAAAGACCGGCCGTTACCCTTCCAGGAGCCCCAGTTCGCGGGCCTGCGTGACCGCCTGATTCCGGGAGGAGGCGCCCAGCTTGCGGTAGATCGACCTCATCTGCGACTTGATGGTGTGCGGGGAGAGGAACAGCTCCGCGGCGATCTCCGGGAACGACAGGTGGGTGGCAAGCGGCGGCAGCAGGCGGAGCTCGGCGGCGGTCAGCGCCGACGCCCCGGGGACGGTCGGACCGTGCTCGTTTCCCAGCCGGGCCCGCAGCGTCCCGGCCTCGCCGGCCAGGGTTCCCAGGCCGGGCCGCCGTTTGAGCAGCTCGTCGATCTCCTCCATTAGCGTCCTGGCCCCGGCGAGGTCGGCGAGGGCGAGGTGGACGTGGGTGAGCTCGATCCGGGCCTGAACGGCCAGGTGGGGGAGCGCGTAGGTCAGCAGATGCCGCAGCCGCTGGGCACTGACGAGCTCCTGACGCGCCGCTGGGACGTCTCCCCGGTGCCAGGCTGCGCGGGCTTGCACCGCGCAGAGAAAAGGCGTGGCGTAGATGTCCTCGATCCCGGCCTCACGCAACACGGTGCGTGCTTGCCCGGCCAGGGCCTCGGCCCGGTCCCACTGGTTGCGTGCCATCGCCACCAGCGACCGTTCGCACAGCGCGTCCACGGCAACATCGGGTGCGCCGACATCCTCTGCGGCGCTGACCGCGTCCTGCAGGGCCGCGTCGCCACCGTCGAGGTCGCCGCTGAGGACGCGCGCGATCCCCCGGAGGAGTGGGGCGGCCGGGACCACGAGGTTCTCCGCCGCGAACCTCCGGGCGGCTTCGTCGGCGTCGGCGCGCATCTGCTCGACCCCGCGGCGGCACATGCCGGCCCGGAGCACGGCGGCCCACGCCTCGACGGCAGGGTCATCGGGCCGGGCCGCGTCCTGGTACTGCCAGCGATCGACCATATCGGCCCATCGCACGGCCTCGGCCGGCCGCCCGGTCATCGCGGCGAGCAGCGCGGCCTGCACAGCGAGCATCGGGTGTCCCTGGATCCCGCCCCGGTCATCCAGCCACCGGAACCATCGCAGGCCGGTGGTGGTCCGGCCTTGCCGGTCGGTCGGCACCCAGAGTTTCTCCACCAGGCGAGCGGCCCCATCGACGTCCCCGGCTGCAATGGAGTACTCCAGCGCTTCCTCGGGCAAGTCGTTCCGCAAGTACCAGCCGGCGGCGCGTCGCTGCAGGACCGGGATCAGGTCGGGCTCCCGGCCGTGCAGCTGCGCCAGCAGTATGTCGCGGAACAGGTGGTGGTAGCGGTACCACTGGCCCCGCTGGTCCAGCGGCACCAGCAGCAGGTTGGACCGGGCCAGGTCCGCCAGGGACGCGGCGGACCCGGGCCGGTCCAGCACCGCCTCGCACAACGGCCCGCACATCCGCTCCAGCACCGCGGTCCGGGTCAGGAAGTCCCGCTGCCGCCGGGAGATCCGCGCCAGGAACTCCCACTCCACATACTCGCTCACGAACCGGTGGTCTGCGTCGAATGAGCTCGCTGCGCTCCCGAACGAGCCGCCTTCACTGAGGCACAGCGCCGCAAGATACAGCCCGACCGGCCACCCCTCGGTCCGCCGGTGCAGCTCCGCCACCTCATCCGCACCCAGCACCACCTGAGCAGCGCGCAGCAGCGCAGACGCCTCCTCACAGGTCAGCGACAGGTCCTTAGGGCCGATCTCCAGGATCTTGCCCTCGGCGCGCAGCCGCGCGACCCGCACCGGCGGCTCGGCCCGCCCGGCGAACGCCAGCCGCGAGCCGCCCGGCACGTGATCAGCCAGCACCGACAGCGCGGCCCGGCATTCGGAGTTGCGCAGCGCGTGCACATCATCCAAGACTAGGACCACCGGCGTCGTCATCGAGGAGAACGCCGCCCCCAGCCGCGGGACCACCGAGCCGGGCACCGAACTGGCCGGTGACGCCAGCGCGTCGAACACCCGCCGGCCGACCGGCTGCACCGCATCGAGCGCTTCCGCGATATAGGTGAGCAGGACCTTCGGGTCGTTGTCTGCCTCGTCGACCGACACCCAGGCGAAGGCCTGCCCGTTGCGCTCGGCCCACTGCGACAGCAGCGTCGTCTTCCCGTAACCGGCCGGCGCGACCACCGACACCACCGGACCGCAATCATCCCGCGCCAGCCGTTCGATCAGCGACGGCCGGCGGACCGTCCCGGGCCGGATCGGGGGACGGAGCAGCTTCGACGCCACAAGGTCGAACGCCGGCCCGCCCGCGCGCTGCGCCTGGCCGGCCGGCTGAAGCACTTCTGTCATCCAGGCCCCGACATTCGCTGTGGAAAGTCCGCTATTACATGCTGATATGAGGCCGTGGATCAGGTCAAGAGACAAAAGGCTTAGGGCAGGCGACAATAGGGCAAACGATATTAGACACGTCATCAGCAGGCCGGCCCGATCGCGGTGGATCGGCAGGCACGCGCGCTGGACTGGGGGACTGTGGCATGGACGCCAATGGTCGGGAGGTCCGCGGGCTGGCTCACGGGATTGTCGGCTCGGCGCGGGTGACCGCGTTCGGCATGGGCGTCGTGGCCCCGGCTGGTTCGGTCATCGCTGGCCTGGTCATCGTGGTGTCTTACGCTGGATTCGCCTCGCCGCTGGTCGTGCTTATCACGTTTGTCGCGTCCTTGTGCTGCGCGATCAGCATCGCGGAGTTCGCCCGCCGGGTGCCGTCGGCGGGCTGGGCGTACACCTACAACAGCCGCGGTCTCGGCCCGACCGCTGGTTTCCTGACCGGCTGGATGGTGATCTTCGGCTACGCCCTGTACGTACCCGCCGGCATCGCGCTGACCAGCACGTATGCATCCCAGCTGCTCGCCGATCAGGTACTGCACGTGACCATCGGCCCCTGGGTGCTGTTCGTGGTCATCTGGGCAGCGGTGACCGGCGTCGCCTATCTGGGCATCAAGACCTCATCCGGGGCTGACCTGGCCCTGGTCGCCGGGGAGATGGCCGTGATCGCGGCCCTGGCCATCACCGTCCTGGTCAAGATCGGCCCGGCGCACTACTCGGCCGCGGTGTTCTCCCCGGCGTCCTCGCCGCACGGCCAGCTGTCCGATATCACCACCGCGATGATCTACGGCATCACCGCCTTCGCCGGCTTCGAGGCCGCCGCCGCGCTGGGCGAGGAAGCCAGGAACACCCGCCGCTCGGTCCCGGCCAGCATTATCGGCATCGTCATCGTGACCGGCGTTTTCTACCTGCTCGTCATGTGCGCGGAGACATTCGCCGTGGGACGGAGCGGCATCCCCGGCTTCATCGCGCAGCCCAGCCCGCTGGGGTATCTCACCAGCCGGTACTGGTCGCCGTCGGCGCTGTGGGTCATCGACCTGGTGGTCGTGCTCGCCGGCCTGGGCTTCGTCATCGCCGCAGTCAACACCGCCATCCGGGTCCTGTTCGCCATGGCCCGCGAACAAGCGCTGCCCGCACTGCTCACCCGGCTGTCCCGCCGCCGTACCCCCGTCGTCGCGATCGGGTGCCTCGCCGTCCTCACCCTGCTGCTCGGGCTCCCCCTGACCTACGCCTACGGCGGCCCGCGCACCTTCGGGTACCTCGCCGGAGCGGCCGGGCTCGCGTTGGTGCTCGTCTATCTGGCCGGGAACATCGCGGTCATCCGCGCGTTCCGCACCGAATTCCGCGATGAATTCAGCTTCTGGCGGCATCTGCTCATCCCCGCCACGGCCGCCGTGATTTTCCTGTTCCCCCTGTGGGGGATCCTTCACCCGCCCGCCTACACCCTGGTGAACCTGCTGCCCTTCGTCGCGCTCGGATGGCTCTGCCTCGGTGTCATCGCCGCCGCCGTCCTCCGGGCCCGGCGGCCCGCCAGCTTCGAGACGCTGGGCACGGTATTCATGCCCGCCGAAAAGGAAAACCAGCCCCAATAAGAATGTAGGTCCAGGTCAGCGACGCCGCAGGCGCCGTCCGTGGAGTGCTTACGTGCCGGGGCCTACCTTCGGGCTGTTCTGGCGGCGGCCGTCGGCGAGGTGGCGGGTGTTCCGTGCGGCGGACGAAGAGCGGCGCGGCGGCGAGCACCGCGGATCGTTCGGCCAAAAATGAATTCATTGTCCGGACGCCCGGATGCCCCAAGTGCGGGTGAAAACCTCGGTGCTTACCACCATCGGGGGGATGCGGCGGGCGGCCTCCTGTCCGGACGATAGATGCGTGGCCTGGCAAGCGGCGGAGGTTGGTTTCCATGGCTGACCAGAGCGGACACGACGGTGACTCCCAGCGCGGGCACGACGGTGACTCCCAGCGCGGGCACGACGGTGACTCTCCGATTTCCAACGCGCGTTCACCCGTGAGGCGCGGCTGAGCGAGGAAGGCGCTCACCCGCGGCTGCGTCTGAGCCAGGTGCACTTCCGGCTGGGCTCGCGCTTCTTCTCGGTGTGGTGGCTGCTGCTGTGGGGCGCGCTGGGCGGCGTGGCGGTGGTGGCGGGGTTCAAGGTGTTCTACACCACCAGCGTCGCCCAGTCGTATATCAAGACGCATTCGTGCGTGCAGTCGACGCCGAGCTTCCCGCCGGGGGTCCCGGTCTGGATCATCGTCACGCACGCGCTGAACTTCTTCCTCATCGTGATGATCCTGCGGGCCGGCTGGCAGATCCTCGCCGACCACCCCCGGCTGTACCGCAAAATAGACTCCACGCCGGACTCGGAATGGCTGCGGTTCCGCGGCCCGATCCCGAAGAACCGGGTGTGGACGGCCAAGGACGACGCGATCTTCCTCAGCCCGTTGTTCGGGATGCCCGGCGGGCGGCACACGATCGGCGTGGCGCGCCACTGGCACTTCATCTTCGACATCCTGTTCGTGATCAACGGGATCGTGTTCATCGTCCTGACGTTCACCACTCAGCAGTACCTCAAGATCGTCCCGACCCAGTGGTCGATCTTGCCCGCCGCCGGTTCGTGCCTCCTGCAGTACTCGGCGCTTTACCTGCCCACCGAGCCGGGCGGCTTCTTCCGCTTCGACGCGATACAGCAGCTCAGCTACTTCTTCATCGTGTTCGTCACCGCGCCGGCGGCCATCCTGACCGGCCTGGCCATGTCCCCGGCCCTGGACAACCGGTTCAAGTGGTACCAGCGGCTGTTCGGCAACCGCCAGATCGCCCGGTCGGCGCACTTCATAGCGATGGTCACATTCGTCGGCTTCTTCTTCATTCACATGCTCATGGTCTTCTCCACCCAGTTCTCCAAGAACCTCAACGCGATCACCCTGGACCGCAACGAGTACAACCTCAACGGCGTCATGCTGACCCTGCTGGGGGTCGGGGTCACGATCGCCTTCCAGGTCTGGGCGGTGAACTTCTCCTGGACGCACACCCGGGTCCTGCAGCGGATCTCGAATATGACCGTCGGGCGGGTGATGGACCTGCTGTTTGACCACTACGGGCCCCGGGCTGAGTACCGCGAGAAGGACATCAGCCCGTTCTTCTGGCCCAACGGGCTGGTGCCCACCAGCGAAGAATGGACGCACCTGAAGGACAAAGAGTTCCGCGACTACCGCGTCCGGGTCCACGGGCTGGTCGAGAACCCGGTCGAGCTGTCGCTGCAGGACCTGCGCGATATGGGCCGCCGCGACCAGATCACGATGCACAACTGCATCCAGGGGTGGTCGGCGATCGGCAAGTGGTCAGGGCTGCCCTTCAATAGCCTGATCGAGCTGGTCAAACCGTCTCCGGAGGCGCAGTGGGTGATGTTCTACTCCTACGGCGAGGGTGGCGAGGGCGGCCAGTACTACGACTCGCACTCGATCAAAGACCTCGGCCACAACCAGAGCCTGCTCGCCTATGAGATGAACGGCGAACCACTGCCGGTGCTGCACGGCGCGCCGCTGCGCCTGCGAGTGGAGAACCAGCTCGGCTTCAAGCAGGTCAAGTGGATCAAGGAGATCGAGTTCGTCCGCCACTTCTCCGAACGCGGCGCCAGCCAGGGCGGCTACAACGAGGACCACGAGTTCTACGGCTACCGCGATGAGATCTGACGCCCGCGGCGTGTCCCGGCCGGGCTGGCCGGGTCAGAGGTCGGAAGGAGCACCGAGATGACCGAGCATAAGGGCGATTCGGGCCGGGACACGGTCGACGTGCACAACCGCCTGGATAAGGTGGTGCTGGCCATCACCCAGCACCACGCGGGCAGCGCCAGGACGACGCTGACTCCCGCTGACGCCCGTGAGATCGCGGATTTGCTGCGCGGGGCGGCTGATACCGCTGAGCGCACGCCGCCAAGCTGAGCCCCGGAGCCCGCTACATCGTGATCCGCCGAACCACCTTAGCGCCCGACGCATCGGTAGGCCAGGCCCGATCGAACGCCCAGACAGACGAATTCTATTTCAACGCGATCGGCAAGAACCGGACATGAGCAGCAACCAGGAACTGGAGGTTGTCGTGGTGACCGGCGCGGCGGGCGGCGCCGGACCGCGCCGCATGCGGCAGGTGCTGGACGCGATCCCGCCCGCATCAGGGGCGATCGTCATGGCCTCCGGTATCGTCTCCATCGATCTGTACTCAGACCACCAGCTGGTTCTGTCTGCCATCCTGCTCTGGTTCGCCGCGGGCGTCTGGCTGCTGCTGGCCGTCATGCTGGGCATGCGGCTGGCGTACCAGCGTGACCGCTTCGCGCGCGAGGCCATCTCACCCGCCGCGTTCACGGGCGTGGCCGGCACCGCCGTGCTCGGCACCCTGCTGGCCATACACGATTACCGCGCGGCCGCCGCGGCGCTCCTGGCGGTGTCGGGACTCTGCTGGGCCGCGCTTGTGGTGCCTGTCCTGCGGCACTGGAAGACCCCGACCGCCGGGGTCTGCTTTGTCCTGGTCGCCGCCACCGAGAGCCTCGCGGTGCTGGGCGCCGACCTGGCGGTCAGCTACCACGCCGATTGGCTGGTCAGCGTCGCGGTCGCCGCGCTGGTCCTCGGGCTTGCCTTCTACGTCTTCACCGCCGCCCGGTTCGACCTGCGCGACCTGCTCACCGGGTACGGCGACCACTGGGTCGCCGGCGGCGCGCTGGCCATCTGCGCCCTCGCCGCCGGCCACATCACCCAGGCCGTGGCCGCGCTGGGACAGTTCAGCGGGCAGCACCAGGCCCTCACCACCAGCACCTTGGTGCTGTGGTGCCTGGCCATGGCGTGGCTCCCCCCGCTGGTCATCGCCGAGATCCTCAGGCCCCGGCTCGGCTACGACATACGCCGCTGGGCCACCGTCTTCCCGCTCGGCATATACGCCGCCAGCAGCTTCACCACCGGCCAGGTCACCGGCATCACCGGGATCACCGGCTTCGGCCAGGCGTGGACGTGGGTCGCGTTCACCGGCTGGCTGCTCGCGCTCGCCGGGTTGCATCGTCACAGCTGGCCGGTACTGCGTGGTCAGCACCGCCCGGCCGCCCAGCCGACCGGCCAGGACAGGGACGCCGGCGGCCCGGGGGCAGGGGAGTGACCCCAGCCACCGCGGCCTCCGCCACCCCGCCCGGGCGGCGCGAGCCGGGCGCCATCGCCCGGTCCCTGTTCCAGCTGACCAAGCCGCGCATCATCGAGCTGCTGCTGGTCACGACGATCCCTACCATGCTGCTGGCCCAGCGCGGCGTGCCCCCGCTCCGGGTGTTCGCGGTGACCCTGATCGGCGGCACGCTCGCGGCCGCCAGCGCCAACACCCTCAACTGCTATCTGGACCGTGACATCGACGCGGTGATGCGGCGCACCGCGCACCGCCCGCTCGTCGCGAAGGCCGGCCGCGGGACCATCAAGCCGGGCGAGGCCCTGGCCTCGGGCATCGTGCTCGGGGCCGCGGCGACGCTGCTGCTCGGGCTCGTCGTCAACTGGCTCGCGGCGTTCCTGGCCGCGGGCGCGATCCTGTTCTACGTGTTCGTGTACACGCTCGGCCTGAAACGGCGCACCGCGTCCAACATCGTCATCGGAGGCGCGGCCGGCTGCTTCCCCGTGCTGGTCGGCTGGGCCGCCGTCACCGGCACCGTCGCCTGGCCGGCCGCGGCGCTGTTCGTCATCATCTTCCTGTGGACGCCGCCGCACTTCTGGGCGCTGGCGATGCGGTTCCGCGACGACTACGCGGCGGCCAACATTCCGATGCTGCCCGTGGTGGCGACGCCGCGGACCGTGGCCCGCAAGATCCTCCTCTACTCCTACGCGATGGTGGCGGCCACGTTCGCCCTCGCCCCTTACGCGGGATGGATCTACGCCGTCTGCGCAGGCGGGCTCGGCGGCTGGTTCCTGGTCGAGGCACACCGGCTGCACGGCCAGGTCGGGTCGGTGCCCGCTCCGGTCCCGGGGTCGGCATCAGGCTCGGGTGCCTCGCCCGCCCCGATGCGGTTGTTCCATCTGTCCATCGCCTACCTCACCCTGCTGTTCTCCGCGATTGCGGTCACCGCGCTGCTGCCCGTGGGCCGCTGGTAGCCGGATCATGGTCCGCAGGGCGGGCCCGGCATCCTCCAGCCAGACCGGAGGAGTGTCGCGCGGAACAACCCTCCTGAGGCCACCCGGCAAAGACGGGGCCGGCCGGCCAAAGTGCGTTTCATACCAAACGGGCGGTGCCTTTGACAGCGAGCGCCCCCCACAATCGAGTCATGAGCGAGTTTGACGAGCTGGTATCACGCCATGGGGTGCTCATGGCAGGCAGATTCGGACCGGACTGGCGTGTCGCGGAAACCAGGAGCAAAGGACTGTTCGTGGAGTTCCCACCAGCGATGGAGGTCATGGGCAGTTTCTGCGCGGCGATTCAATCGATGTTCAATGCCCTGGCGGTCGCCATGGGTGGCTTCAGTCCCTCGACCTGGACTCCCGTCCATGGTTGGGCCGCTTCCGGCGGCATCTACTCGATCGCCGTGCACGGCGACCGGTTCGTAGTCGTCGAGACGGACAAGGTCGGGAGCTTTGACGAGCTGCGCCACCTGTTGCAAGCCGGGAAGCCCTAGTGGCTGCGGGTTCCGCTTGGGTGAGGTTCGCGTCGTGAACGCCATGTCCGGGGCGGCCGCAGCCCCGCCGGTCACCCAGAAGCGGGAGTTCTGGGTCCTGATGGGTTACGCGGTCGTCCTCGGGGTGTTCGGCGCGTTCGCCGGCCTGGTGTTCATCGGGGTGATCAAGTTCGGGGGCAAGTGGTATGACGATTCCCATCCGGGCTGGTTCGGCGGCCACTGGTGGTGGGTCGCGGTCGCCGCGGCGGCCGGTGTCGTGGTCGGGCTGCTGCGCCGCCTGACCCGGCTGCCGGAGGAGGTTCCCGGCCTGTTCGAGGACCTGAAAACTGAGCATGTCGACCCGGGGCTGGTGGCGGGGGTGGTGGTCGTGTCGGCGGTGTCGCTGATCGGCGGCGCGAGCCTGGGCCCGGAGAAGGCGCTGGGCACGATGGGCGGCGGGGCGGGCAGCTGGCTGGCCAGGCGCAGGGCGCTCGGCGAAGAGGACTCCCAGGTGAACACCCTGGCCGGCTTCGCCGGCGCGTACGGCGGGCTGTTCTCCAGCACGGTGATCGTGGTGCTGCTGATCCTGGAGGTCGCCCGCCCGGGCGGGCAGCGGTTCGCCAAGGCCCTGGCCGCGGAGATCGTCGCGTCGAGTGTCTCGTTCGGCATCTACTTCGCCATCGCCGGCGCCGTGTTCCTGGACGACTACAAGGTGCCGCAGTACACGTTCAAGGACTGGCAGCTGCTCGCGGGGGTCCCGCTGGGCCTGTTCGCGGCCGTCGTGGTGACGGTTCTGGCCGGGTTCACGATGGCGGCCGCGGGGCTGTTCGGCCGGCTGAAGATCCCGGCCATCGCGAAACCAGCGCTGGGCGGGGTGGTGTTCGGGGTCGTCGGCGTGGCACTTCCGCTGACGATGTTCTCGGGCAGCGATCAGCTCAACACCGTGCTCGGCGATGCCGGGACCCTGGGCCTGGGCCTGCTCGCCGCCACGCTCATTCTCAAGCTGCTCACCTTCGCCGTCAGCCAGGGCAGCGGATTTGTGGGCGGGCCCATCTTCCCGTCGCTGTTCATCGGCGGAACGGCCGGGGTCATCGTCCACCAGGTGATCCCCGGCGTACCGCTAGGACTGGCGTTCACCTGCCTGCTCGCCGCCGTCCCTGGGGCGCTGGCTCCCGCGCCGTTCTCGATGGTGCTGATGGCCGCGTTCTTGACCCAGGTAGGTGCGCTGCAGACCGCACCCATCCTGATCGCCGTCATCACCGCCTTCCTCACCATGGAAGGCGTCAAGTACTTCCTGGCCAGCCGGAAGCAGGCGCGCGCAGCCGCGGCGAAACCACCAGCTCTGGCCTGAGAGCGATCGAGATCGGAGGCCCACATATGATCGCTGCCTTGGTATCGCGCCAGACGGTGTAGCCGAGCAGCTGGTCGATCGCCTCGCTGAACTTCTTCGGTCCGGGCCAGAACTTGCACTCCCGATGAACGCGTTGGCCTGACCGGGATGGTGAACGCGGCGCCATGGTGTCCCGCTGCCGGAGCACTCCAAGGCTGTAAGCGGTGTGCATCGGCAGCGTTTGGATCGATGCTGTTTTCGCTCCGTCGAACGTTAGCGAAGGTAATGAAATCTCAGGGAGCCACCTGGGGAGCCACCGCCGACAATTCCCGGGCCACGCCGAGCCACTGTCAGCCATTATCATCGCAGCTAGATACCACGTCAGGCGACGTCAGGACACCTCCAGGCACCCACCGGAGGTGCCTTCTAAGCAGCGGGTCGCGGGTTCGAATCCTGCCGGGCGCGCTGGTCAGAGGGTGTTTCGGGTCCTTTGCTGGTGCGGCCGACCATCGAAAAAGCAGTCGACCAGGCGCTCGCCAAGGCCGCCAAAGTCGTGAAGCGCACCGTGGAGGCCACGACCAACGAAATCACCAGCGAGCTGCGGCAAGCGCTCAAAAGCTGACGCTGCCCAAGCAGTCGAAGGCGGCCTTATCCGGGGCTGCCTTATCCGGGGCTGCCTTCCTGGTAGAGGTGGCTCAGCACCGTCGCCTTAAAACGGTAGGTACCGCGGATTTCCGGATGATGAAGGCGAATTCCGATCGGGGCGGGTCCCTGCTGGCTGCGTCTACCTATCCCCTGCTGCCCTGAGATCGGGGTGGATGGCCTGGGAGGGACAGGCGCGCTGATGGCGAGGCTCCCGGGTGGCGCGAGGAGATCCGGACCCGCAGCGCCGCTGGCCGGATAGCGAACCGCAGCGGCGGAGTGAGGTCCGCCGCCTCGCCGTCAACTCCGGCGTGGACCGGTTCCGGGGCGCTGACCTCCAGACGCGGCGCGGTCCAGGCTCGCCCTGGGGGGCGCGGGCTGTCGGCGGACGCGTCGACGACGACGATGCCGAGCTGCCCGCCGCCGAGCGTCGGGCGGGTGCCGCGGGCCAGCGGGCGATCAAGCGCGTAGGGGTTGTTCGACACGAGAACGATGACGAGGTCACGGTGCTCGCGCCCCAGGTCGTCGACCAGGCGCAGCGCAGGCGCCTCCGCGCTCGGGCCGATCACCTCGGCCGCGGTCTCCAGGAGAGTACGTACCTTGGCATCGCGGTAGGCCGGGCTGCGAACCGCGTCTCCGTAGATCCCCAGCGAGGCGTTGTTGAGGAATGCGCGGCCGTTCACCTCGGCCATGTCGATCTGGCGCTCGACCCCGTCGGTGAACGCGTCGAGAGCGCCGATCACGTCGTGCCGGTCCACACCGACGTCGAGCGCAAAGTGGTTGCGCGTGCCGGCCGGGACGCACACAAACGGGATCCCGTGCGCAGCCGCCACTGCGGCCACGGTCGTCAGCGACCCGTCGCCACCGGCCGTTCCGAGCGCATCCGCGCCAGCCGCCACGGCTTCACGGGCCAGCGCGGCCAGGTCCTGGCCCGGGGCGAGGATGACAGCCTCGATCCCCTTGTCCCGCGCCCGCTCGGCCAGCCCGGCGCGCGCGGCCTTGCCGTCACCCGACCTCGGGTTGACGAACAGCACTGGCCGGCGCGCCGGATCGGCAGGCCGCCAGCCATACCGTGACAGCTCGCGCTTGGACTGGTTCATCGCGGGTGCGGGGAGCATGGACGAATCACGACGCCGACGTCAGGTCCACGGTAGCTCTCCGCACCTGGTAGCGCCCGCCTGGGATCCCCGCGCCCGCGGCGACCCGGCCACCCGGCGTCGCTGACGGCGAACGCGGTCGGCGGCATCGTCGCGGGTGTTACCACGTGCCGGTGTCCGGGAGGGGGAGGGTGGTGAGGCGGGCGGCTTCGTCGGCGGGGACGCCGAGCATGCGCAGATCGGCCTCGGCGAGCTGGTCGACGGTGGTCTCGGTGACGCGTTCCGGGTGCCGCTGGCGCATCCGGAAGAGCCCGAGCATGCCGCCGACTGCGGCGCTGAGCGCGATCTCGGCATCGGAAACAGTGAAGCGGCCCGCAGCCTTCCCAGCCTCGATGTCGCGCAGGGCGCGCGGCGCCAGGCCGATGGGGATGTCCAGGACGTCCAGGCCGGCGCCGGCGAGGAACCCGGCGATCTCCGGGTGGGTCCAGCCCAGCCGCCCGGTGATCCGCGTGCCCACGGCGAACAGCTCCGCCGGGTCGGTGACGCCGGCGCTGGCGCGGTCGATCAGCTGCCCCCAGCGTTCCAGTACCTCCTCCGAGGCGGTCGCGAACAGCTGCTCCTTGCTGTCGAAGTGGTTGTAGAACGACCCGAAGCCGATGTCGGCCTCCTCGGTGATCTCGGCGATGCTCGCCCGGTCCCCGCGTCCCTCGGCGATCAGCCGCACCGCAGCCTCGATCAGGGCCTGCCGGGTGCGGGCCTTACGCCGGTCCAGCCGCGACACTCTCGGCGCGCCGGCTGCCGATGCCGCCTCCGCCATCACTCCTCCTCCTGCTGGCCCACCTGGCACCTTAGCGGCCACGCTGGCTGGTCTAGCCCGGCCGCGGCCGCCGCCTGCCGGTCGTTGCTCAGCACTCATGTTAGGGAATCCATCATCACTGCTGATTCTTTATGACAAAACTGACTATACCCGATCCGGCGCCGACGCGCATCTCCGCGACGGGCGTCTGGCTTCGCCAGTTGCGGCGAGGCGAGGATCCCGCGGGCCTACGCCGTGGAGTGCCGTTGCTCCCCGGGTGCTGCCTGTCCCGCCTGGGCAAGGAGCCGTGCTGCCAGCAGGCCGAAGATGAACCCGCCGACGTGGGCGAAGAACGCCACGCCGCCCCCTAGCCGCCGTGCAGGAACATGGCGGTGATCCAGCTGAGGCCCCACGGCCCCGGTGCCTGGCAGGCGCCGTCGACGCTGCACGGGTAGAACGAGGCGTGGTAGACCGCCGTGTTGAGCTGCGGCAGCTCGTAGAAGATGAACACGGCGAATTTGCCACGATCAGCAAGACGTTGACGATCGGGAACCGTCGCGCGGGGATGCCGTCTGACAACGGAAGCATTTCAAGACCTCCCTCGGCAAGCTCTGCCGCCGGACCGTACGCCGGCACCGGCTCAGTGACCCTGAACCAGGCCGGCGATCGGCTCGGCCCGGCTCAGGCCGCCGTCCTTTCCGGCTGTCCCGGCCTGACGGAGTGCAGGGTCTTGCCGGTGCGGCGCAGCTCGATGCCCTGCGCGAGCATCCAGATCCCGAAGATCAGGTTGAACAGGCCGAACAGCAGCGCGAGGGTGACCGCGCCGAGGCCGGGGCGGGCGCACAGCACCACGCCGAACGCGATGGTGACCAGCCCGCCCAGGATGAACATGACCCGGGTCCCGGCCGGCTCGCCGGAGGCGAAGGCGGCGGAGAACTCGACCAGGCCGGCGGTGATCGCCCATACGCCCACGATCAGCACCAGGACCAGCGCGGTGGGCCCGGGCCAGGCCAGCGCGATCACCCCGGCGGCCAGGTCGACCAGCCCGAGCAGCAGGTGCCCGATGACCGGGCCGGCGGCGCGGCTGCTGAACGCCCGCGCGGCCTGCAGGCCGGCGGCGATGAACGCGTAGACGGCGAACAAGATGACCAGCGCCAGCACGGTGACCGAGGGCCAGGCCAGCGCGATCACCCCGACGGCCAGGGCCAGGATGCCCCGGGCGATCAGGGACGTGCTGAGTGACTTGAACATGGCGGTTCCTTTCGCTTGGTTCGCTGCCCGGCGCTCCGGCGGTGTCCGGACCCGGCCGGGCCAGCGCTTGACACGATAGTAATCATAACTGATGATTTATTACAAGAATGATCGTGATGTTCATTGAAGGGCAGGCGAACCGACATGACGACACACAAGGGCCTCGACGAGGAAGAGCTGCTCGTGCACAACTGGCGGGTGGACCGGCTCACCCGGCTCGGCGTCCCCGGGTCGCTGGCCGAGGTCTACGCCGACCGCCTCGACTGGCACCAGGTCGCCCGGCTGGTGCAGCGCGGCTGCCCCCCGCGGCTGGCCCTGCGCATCGCCCTGTGATGAGCGGACCTGTGAGGTGGCCCGTACGGGGACGAAGGTCCCTAGCTACCTGGGACCGACAGTCCTTGTTTTCCCCTGATCGCAGGCGAAGACGGTCAACCGCAAACTCACGCGGCCTCTGGGCAGCGCCGTGTGCCGTGCGCCTCACCAGCATGAGGGCGCTCGCGGAGGGCGGCTCGCTGACCAGCCTCACGGTCCGGGACCCGGCCGGTGCGCCCGTCAAGGCGCCGAACCCGAGGAGGCGGTCGTCATGTGCCGCGGGCCTGCCCAGGCCGACTCGGCCGTCACCGATCGGATGCTGCGGTGGTGGGCCGGGAGCGCGGGTGGCCGTCGACGGCCTTGAGTATGTCAGCGCGGTCGGCCCTGGGTGGTCGTGTCCAATCACCGGTCCGGCCGGAGCCACTACCCCTGAATGCACGTCAGCTACCTGACAAGCCCGGGTAGGCTCAGATGCCCACCTGGGCCTGCACGCGCCCGGAGGCAACCGCGTCGGCTAGCGCCGTGTGGTCGCGTTCGGTCTGGTCGGCATAGCTTTCGGCGAAGTCGGCCACGGCCTGGTCGAACTTGTCCGAACCGCCGAGGTAGGCGGCGATCGCGATCCGGTCCCCCGTCCGGGCGTGCGCGCGGGCCAGGGTCCACCCGCACATGCGGCCATAGCCGGTCATCGCCGCGGCGTTCATGGCGTCGATCTCGGCGGAGTATTTCCAGTCGCGCAACTGGCGGAAGTAGTAGTCGGCAGAGCGGCGGCCAGGAGGTGTGGCGGGCTGCCAGCCGAGGAAGATGTCGCTGACGGCTTGCATGAGATGCTGGCCGGCGACGACACGCTCGCCCTGGTTGCGGTATTGGCTCTGGCCGGCGTAGTCGGCCAGCACCGAGCGCTGGGCCTGCTTGGCCTGCAGGAGCAGCGGCTCGATGCCGTCGTCGGGTTCCATCAGCAAGATCCAGGTTTCGGTGCCGACGCTGCCGACGCCGACGACCTTGCGGGCCACGCGGGTCAGGGTGAATCGTTCCACCAGCCGGCGCTGGTAGGCCGGCATGGTCTGCGCGTACCCGCTGAACAGGCGGCGGAGGAACCGGTAGACAGCGTCGACGTCGAGGTGGGCGGCCAGTTCTTCGAGCGGGATGATCAGCGGCGGGTCGCTGATGATCCGGCGCTGCCCGTCCGTGACGGTCGTCAGTTTTGCCAGCGCCTGCGTGCTGTCCCGCGTGCGGGCTTTGGCGATCTGAGCCTTGGTCCGGCGCACCGCCTTCTTGGGCAGGTCGGATTTGAGCTGGGCGAGGGCGTCTTCGGCGTCGAGGCGGGCGTACCAGACGTTCAGGATCGACATGGCGGCGAATTCCCGCATCGCGGTACGGTAAGCCGCCGCGGTCGCAACGGCGACCCTGCGCCGTTTCCCGGCGGTCAGGCCATTCTCGCGGCCTGCCACGGCCATGCTCGCGACCAGCCGCTTGACGTCCCACTCGAACGGGCCGGGCAGCGTCTCGTCGAAGTCGTTCAGGTCGAAGACCAGCCGCCGTTCGGGTGAGGCGAAGGCACCGAAGTTCAGCAGATGAGCATCACCGCACAATTGCACCTGGAGCCCGGAGGACCTCGTGCCGGCCAGGTCGGCGGCCATCGGCAGCGCAGCACCCCGGTAGTACGCGAACGGCGAGGTCAGCATCCGCCCGTGGCGTACCGGGACCAGCTCCGGCACGCGGGACTCGGCCTGGCCCAGGAGCAGGCCTACCGGGTCTCTGGATGCCGCGGCAGCGAAGTCCCGGTGGGACTTCAGCGGGGCTAGCTGGCGTGCCGCCTTGCCTGCCGCGATGCTTTGCTCACGAGCCGGATGTGCGCCCAGGTCGGGTGTCTTGTGCCCGTCCGTTCCTGGTGAGGCGGGCTTGGTCCGTGCCGCCACCTATCGGACCTTAGCACCGGGGGCCCGCTGGCGACAGGGCTGTCATCAGCGCTGCGCAGTACCCGCGCCGGTCAGGAACCTGCCGGCCCTGGCTGAGCAAACGGTCTGCGCCCAAGGATCTGGCTGAGCGCGGCGGTGAGGACGGCCCGGGGGTCGCACGCCCGAGCGGTGCCCGGCGTCCTCGGGCCGGCCGCTGCACATCCGACGCAGCTGCTCGATGTTCTGCTCGGGCGTGTTCTCGTGGGAGACGCCGAGCGCCGCACCGATCCCGAAGTGGTTGACCACGTGTATTAGCCGAATACGTCCGGGCCGAACGATCTGACCTGCGGCATGGCCGCGTCGCCCAGGTGCGGCAGGCCGAAGATGTCCTCCACGGTGCGCAGCAGCGAGTAGTGGTTGTAGTCCACGGTGCTGACGGTGCCGGGCCTGATCAGGGGAGACAGCAGGACCGCGCCGATGCGGCCGCCGCCGGGCCCGTTCTTGCCGGGCAGCGGCACGTTCGGGTGGTCGGGGCTGAAGCCGGATGCCTCGCCGCAGCAGGCGGCCGGGTCGCTGCCCTCGTCGAAGGTGATCACGATCAGGCCGCCGTCCCGGTAGGCCGGCGCGGCCATGATCGCCGGCACCCACTGGGCCAGGAACGCGTCGGCCTGCGCCAGCCCGCCCGGGGCGCCGGTGACGCAGGGTGCGTCGTGGCCGTCGTTGCACAGGTTCGGCGAGATCCAGGAGAACGCCGGGGTGGTGCTGGCCTGGGCCAGGTCGCCGGGCAGCGGCCGGAACGACAGGATGTGCGCGGCGCAGAAGGGCGGGTTCCCGGTGACCGAGCGGAAGAACGTGAACCCGTCGTGGCGGGCGGCGTACTGATCGCCCTTTGCGGCCTTCTGGGTGTGGTCGATGGCCCAGGTGGCGGGATGACCGCAGGCGGGTCCGCGGGCCGTGGCGGCCGTGTTGTCCCGGGCCGGGTCATTGCCCATGTCCTGCAGGTACGCCGCCCAGCTGCGCCCGGCGGCTGACAGCTGGTTGCCGAGCGTCTGGATGCCCGCCGGGTAGACGCAGCCCTCGCCGAGGACCTGGTGGTACGGCCCGGCCACGACATGGCCGGCGAAGGGGAACCACACCGGGCAGTCGAACTGGGTGCCCAGATCCGGGGCCTGCCCGGATACCTGCGCGACGTAGTTGGCCGCGCTGCTGTGGCCGATCGCGTAGTAGTTCTCCAGCAGGGCCCCCATCCCCGGCAGCGTCCGGGCCAGGTACGGATCGGCCGCCGGGGTGCCGAAGCTCTGCGCGTACCCCTGGTTCTCCAGCTCGATGACCCACACATGCCGGACCGCCCTCAGGCCGCCCGGTGCCGCCGGACCGGACCCGGCCGGGGTGCCGGCCGTGCCGGTCCCGGGGCCCGGGCGGCCAGCCGTGCTCGTGCACGCCGCGAGGACCAGCAGGAACACCGCGGCGGCCAGCAGCCAGCGCCGGCTCTTCACCATCAGCACGGGCTTAGCTTAAGCTGCGGTCCTTTGCCGCAAGGCGGGCCGCTCGCTGCGGCGGGCGCCGGGGGCTGCCGTCAGCCGGTGACCTGGAGTTCGTCGCTGATGTCGATGACCCCGCGGGCCATCAACGCGGCGCCGACCACCGCGTCGTGTTCGGCCCAGGTGCGGACATGGCCGGTCAGCGTGATGATGCCGTCCTTGGTGTCCGCGGTCACGTCGCTGTCGTCGGGGACTAGCGCGGCGCGGTCCAGTGCCTGCTGGACGTGCAGGTCGACCTCGACCGGGTCGAGGGCGTAGCTGATCTCGATGTCGTTGCTGACGCTGCGGACCCCGGCCAGGCCGGCCACGGCCGCTTCGGCGGCGGCGCGCTCCGTGCCGTAGGACGCGGTCCCGGTCAAGGTGATGTTGCCGTCCTCCGCGGTCGCCTCCACGCTGTCCGGCACGGTGACGTTGGCCGCGAGCGCGTTGTTCGCCGCGGTGGCCAGCTTGATGTCGTCACGGTAGTTGCTGTCCGGGAGCACCACCATCAGGTTGTTGTGCACGCCGGTCACCCCGGCGACCCGCCGCGCGGCGGCCGCTGCCTCCAGGTACTGGGGGTAGCTCGGCACGGTGCCGGTGAGGGTCACGTCGCCGGCGATGTTCCTGACGGTGATGTCTGCGGAGTCGACGAGCGGGTCGAAGCCGAGTTCGGCGTCGACCGCCGCGCGGACGTCCTTGGTCTTGCGCACTGGGTCCTTGCCCATCTGCCTGCATCCTTTCGCTGGGCCGGCCGCTCGTTCTGCGGCCGACGCTACCGTCTCGCCCGGCGGGCCGTAAGGGACGAAGGGCCCTGGCTGCCGGGGGACGGGCAGTCCCTTGGTTCCTGCTGCCCTGGGCACTCGCGGTCCTTGAACTCCGCCAGGCTGGTACTTGACAAGAGTCTAATCATAACTGATGATAGATAACAAGAGTGATCGATGGATTCATAATCGAGAGTGAGGGAACCGATCATGACGACACATCTGGACCCGGCCCCAGTGCCGCCGCCCCAAGGACCCAGGGAAGACCCGCACCGTTCGCTGCACAGCGAGACCGGGGCGAGGCCCGGGGAGCACCCCGGGCGGTCCAGGAATCCCCTGGTCAAGGTGGCCGGGCTGGCGTGGCTGGAGTTCGAGAAGCCGGACCTGGACCGCGCCGGGCGGTTCGGCACCGACTTCGGCTTCACCGTGGCCGACCGGACGCCGGACACGGTGCTGCTGCGCGGCCGGCAGGCGGCTGCCGCGGGCCTGGTGGTCCGCCGCGGCCCGCAGGCCCGCTTCGTGGGGCCGACCTTCGCCGCGGCCGCCCGGGAGGACCTGGACCGGCTGGCCCGCGGCGCCGGCGGGACGGTCGCCGCGCACCAGGGCGGTCACGCCGTCCTGCTGCGGGACCCCAGCGGGTTCCCGGTGCGCGTCGTGCACGGCATCCCGGAGTTCCCCGCACTGCCCGAACGCGCCCCGCTGCCGGTGAACTTCGGAACCGAGCCGGCCCGCGCCAACGCCGCCCAGCGGCAGGCCCGGCGGGCGGCGGAGATCCAGCGGCTGGGACACGTGGTGCTGGGCACCACCCGGTTCCGCGTCGCCCTGGACTGGTACCTGGATACGCTCGGGCTGATCGTGTCCGACTTCCTGTACCTGGACGGGCAGCGCGACCGCGGCCCGGCGATGGCGTTCATCCGCTGCGACCTGGGCAGCGTCCCCGCCGACCACCACACCCTGGCCATGGCCCTGCAGCCGCACACCGGCTACCTGCACTCGGCCTACCAGCTCACCGACCTGGACGAGGTCGCCGCCAGCGGGGAATACCTGCGCGAGCAAGGATACCGGCACGCGTGGGGCCTGGGCCGGCACATCCAGGGCAGCCAGATCTTCGACTACTGGCGCGACCCGGACAAGCTGATGTTCGAGCACTACACCGACGGCGACGTGTTCGACGCCACGATGGAACCCGGCTGGGCGCCGCTGTCGGCCAGCGGCCTGTCCCAGTGGGGCCCGAAGGCAACCGCGGAGTTCACCGGCACCAACGATCCGCGCGTGGTCGTGGCGGCGATCAAGGCCCTGGCCGACAAGGGCAACGAGATCGACCTGCGCGCGCTGCGCGGGCTGATCAAGGCGATGGGATCATGAGCGCCCGCCTGGCCCGCACTGCGGACGGCTGGTGGGCCGTGACCCCGGCCGGCCTGGCCCGGCTGGGCCTGGCCGCCGCCACCACGGCCGGGCTGCTGGCCGACCGGGCGGCGCTGGCGGCCGCCATCGAGGCAGCGCACGCCGCCGGCGCTCAGGACGCCGTTTCCGCGGGATCGCTGGACCTGCTCAGCCCGGTGACTGCCCCGGCCCGGGTGGTCGCGCAGGCGGTGAACTACCGGTCCCACGCGGCCGACTCCGGATTCGACCCGGACCACGTGCCGCCTGCGTTCTTCCGCAAGGCCTCGCACTCCATCACCGGGCCGGCCGGGGACATCATCCGCCCCGACGGGGTGGAGTTCCTCGACTACGAGGTCGAGCTCGGCCTGGTCATCGGCGCGGACATGCCGGTGGGCACCACGGTGACCGAGGAGAACCTGGCCCGCTACGTCGCCGCCCTGGTGGTCGCGAACGACGTCAGCGCCCGGCAGATCCAGCTGGTCAAGACCCAGTTCTACGAATCCAAGTCCTACCCCACCTTCACCCCGGTGGGACCGTGGCTGACCCTCGTGGACGCCGCCGACCTGGCCCGGCTGGACTCGCTACGGCTGACGTTGTCGGTGAGCGGCGAGGTGCGCCAGGACAGCACCGTGGCGGACATGATCGTCCGGCCGGCGCAGGCGCTGACCCTGCTGTCCCGGTTCCAGCCAATGGCCCCCGGTGACCTGCTGCTAACCGGCACGCCCGGCGGCACCGCGCTGAAGGCACCGGCCAAGCTGGCTGGGATGGTCGCCGGGCTGCTGCCGCCCGCCACCCGGTGGAAGCTGTTCTTCAAGCGGCAGGCAGCCAACCCCCGCTACCTGCACGACGGCGACCTCATCCTCGCCACGATCGCCTCCCCCGACGGGCAGCTCGACCTCGGCACCCAGTGGACCCCCGTTATCAGGAAGACGTCATGACACCCCCCGAAACACCGCCGCAGCCGGAGTCGACCTACCGGCTGCTACTGGACGCCGCCGGCGCCTGGCCCGACGGCATCGCCACCCAGTGGATCCCGGACCCGGCCGATCACACCCGCTGCCTGGACTGGACCTACGCCGAGCTGGCGGGCACGGCGACGCGGATTGCCAACGCGCTGACCGTCCTGGGGGTGCGGCGCCAGGACGCGGTGACGCTCAGCAGCGTCAACACCTCGATGCTGTACGCCGCCACCCTGGCCGCGCAGGCCGTCGGGATCGCCGCCCCGGTCAACCCGGCGCTGTCCGGCGAGCGGATCGCCGAGCTGGTCCGCCGGACCGGATCCCGGGTCCTGGTCGCGGCCGGGCCCGAACTGGACCCGCAGCTGTGGCAACGGCTGCTCGAGGTGGCCCGCCAGGCGGGCATGACCGCCGTCCTGGCACTGCGGGCCGACGGCGCCCACGGCGACCCGCCCGCCCTAGAGCTGGCCGGTGACGCGCCTGCCGACGGTACCCCGGACACCCCGGACGGCCGCGGGCCGTTCGTCGCCTACCTGGACGACGTGATCGCCGGGCAGCCGTCTGGCCACCTGGCCGGCGCGGACCTGCCGGAGGCAGACGATCTCGCGGCGTTCGTGCACACCGGGGGGACCACCGGCGCCCCGAAGATCGCCGCGCACACCCATGCCAACCAGCTCGCCTGCGCCCGGGGGATCGCCTTGTGCAGCGGGCTGGCGCCCGGGGAGGGGGTGCTGGGCGGCCTGCCGCTGTTTCACGTCAACGCCCTGATCGTCACCGGCATCGCCCCGATGTTCAGCGGCACCCGGGTAGTGTGGCCGGGCCCGGCGGGCTACCGCGACAAGGCCCTGTATGCCCGGTTCTGGCAGATCATCGAGCACTACCAGATCGCGGCCATGTCCGCCGTCCCCACCGTCTACGGCACCCTGGCCCAGGTCCCTGTCGACGCCGACATCAGCACGCTGCGGCTGCCGATCGTCGGCGCGGCCCCGCTGCCCGCCTCGGTGCGCGAGGCCTTCGCCGCGCACACCGGGCGGCGCCTGCTGGAGGGCTACGGCCTGACGGAGGCGACCTGCGCCAGCACCTGGACTAGGCCCGGGGAGGAACGGCCCGGATCGGTCGGCCGCGTCCTGCCCGGGCAGCAGGTCAAGGCCGTCCGGATCGGCGACGACGGAGAGTGGACCGACTGCGCCCCCGGCCAGACCGGCGTGCTAGCCATCGGCGGACCCGCCGTGTTCGCCGGCTACGTCACCGACCCCGCGCCCGGCGGCCCCCGGGTCAGCCAGGACGGCGCCGTACGTAACGGCTGGCTGGACACCGGCGACCTCGGCAGCGTCAACGCCGGCGGGTTCGTGTACCTCACCGGCCGGGCCAAGGACCTCATCATCCGCGGCGGCCACAACATCGACCCCCGGACGATTGAGGACGCGTTGCTGCGGCACCCCGCCATCCGCGCCGCCGCGGCCGTCGGCCGGCCTGACCGGCACTCCGGGGAGGTCCCGGTGGCCTACGTCGTCCCGGCCGGCCCGGGGCCGTTCGACGAGACCGAACTGCTCGCCTGGGCCGGCACCGCCATCGGCGAGCCCGCGGCCCGGCCCAAGCACATCTACCCGATCACCGCGATCCCGGTCACCGAGGTGGGCAAGCATTTCAAACCCGCGCTGGCCGCCGACGCCGCTGCCCGCGCCGTGACCGACGCCCTGACCGCGGCGGGCCTCCCCGACGCCCGGGCCACCGCTGCGCACGAGGACGGGCGGCTGGTCGTCACCGTGACCGGCGCGGACCCCGGCCGGGTCCGCGACGCCGTCGCCGGGTTCGCCCTTACCGTCCGCTCCGGGCCGTCGCCCGCCGCCCAGACCGCCGCGAACTGACCTGCCGAGAAAGGGACACGACCGTGAACGACCAGAACCGCGTCACCCAGAAACCCGTCATCGCCGTGGGCGCAGGACCGGCCGGCTGCACCGCGGCCCTCCTGCTCGCCGACTTCGGGATCCCCGTCACCCTCCTGGAACGCCACACCCAGCCCCACCCCCTGCCCCGCGCGGTACACCTGGACGACGAGGTCGCCCGGACCCTGGACCGGATCGGCGTCAGCGAGGGATTCCTGGCCCGGTCCCGGCCCGGCAGCGGGCTGCGCCTGCTCGACGCCAGCCACCGCGTGATGGCCGAGTTCAGCCGCGGCCACCAGGTCAGCCAGCACGGCTTTCCGCAGGCGAATATGTTCCACCAGCCCGACCTGGAAGAGCTGGTGCTCGCCCGGGTCGAGGCGCATCCGCTGATCGACTTCCGCCGCGGCGCCGAGGTGACCGGGCTGGACGGCGCCGTCGGCCCGGTCACCGCGGACCCCACAGGACCTGTTGAGGCGGTCAGGGTGCACGCCCGCATCGGCGGGGAAACGCAGACGTTCACCGGCCCGGTCGTGCTGGGCTGCGACGGCGCCAACAGCACGATCAGGCAACTGGCCGGGATCACCATGGATGACCTCGGCTTCACCGAACGCTGGCTCGTGGTCGACATCCGCGTCAGCGACGGCCTGGACACCTGGGACGGCGTCGAGCAGATCTGCGACCCCGCCCGCGCGGCCACCTTCATGCAGGTCACCGGCGACCGGTACCGCTGGGAGTTCCGGCTGCGCGACGGCGAGGACGAAGCCGGCCTGATCACCCCGCAGGCCCTCGGCCGGCTACTGCAGCCCTGGACCGGGCGCAGCGACCTTGACGGCCTGCAGATCACCCGCAGCGCGACCTACACCTTCCGCGCCCAGATGGCATCCCGCTTCCGCAGCGGACGGATCTTCCTGCTGGGCGACGCCGCCCACCTCACCCCGCCGTTCATCGGGCAGGGCCTGGCGGGCGGGCTACGCGACGCCGACAACCTGGCCTGGAAGCTCGCCCACGTGCTCACCGGCCGGGCCGGGGAAGACCTGCTCGACACCTACGATCGCGAACGCCGCCCGCACGCCACAGCCCTGGTGAAAAAGGCCGTCCGGGTCGGCTGGGCGATGACCGGCGGTCAGGACCGCGCCGCCGCCGTCCGCCGGATCGCCCTGGCCGCCGCGGTCCGCAGCGACCGCATCTGCCAGGCTATGGGCTCCACAGCCACCCCGCGGCTCAAGGCCGGCGCCCTGCAGCCATCCCCGCGGCGCTTCCTCCCGTCCGGCGTTCCCCCGGCGCTGCGGGTCGGCGGCCTGATCCCCAACCCGCTGGTGTCCGCCGGCGACGGACCGCCGGTCCGGCTGGACGCCATCCTGGCCGGACGCCCCGCCGTGCTGACCGTACGACGCCCCGGCGCCGCACTGGCCGATTTCTGCCGCCAGCACGGCCTGGTCCTGGTCCTGGTCCGGACACCCGGGACCGAACCGCCTAGCACCCAGCCGGACGCCGGCTGGATCGACGTCCGTCTTCCCGGCGACGCAGCGCCCGCCGGCCTGGGCGCCCTGGCAGCCGACCCGGCGCTGACCGTCCTCGTCCGCCCGGACCGCGTCGTGGCGGCGGTAGGGACCCGGTCCCGGCCGCCGCGCCTGCCCTGGCACATCCCAGCCGCCGCCAGGCCGGAGCGCCCGGCCACGGCCCCCCCGGCCGCTCATCCCGCGGCGTCTCCCGTCCCGACCACCCCCTAGGAAGTTCCCATGTTCGTCACCATCTCGCTGCTGCTGGCCGCGGCCTGCCTGCTCCCCGCGGCCGGCAAGCTGGCGGGCCAGCCCAGAATGCGGAAATCCGCCGCGCACTTCGGCATCCCCTGGCCCCGCTACCGGCTCGTCGGCGTAACCGAACTAGCCGCCGCCGCAGGCATCCTGACCGGCCTGTGGTGGCACCCCCTCGGCCTGGCCGCGGCAACCGGGATGGCCCTGCTCCTGATCGGCGCCGTGATCACCCACCGCCGGGCAGGCGACAGCGCCAAGGAGGCGGCACCGGCGCTGGCCGCCCTCGCCCTCACCATCGCCTACCTGGCCATCGCCCTCAGCAGCTGAGCAGGTGAATGCCCAGCCGCAAAGCACCGGCTTGCGCCCCTCAGCGTGCTTGTCGTGGGCAGACCCGAGGGCGTAACATCCCGGGTCGTTCGGAAATCAAGATCTTTCTTCCGCACCAGCCGCGATTTCACCCTTCCAGGCCAGCAATGGCGGGTGCCAGGGGGGTCTGGCGGGTGCAACGGTCGATGGCGGACGGCTTGGCCTGGGCTCAGGCGCATCACGCCCGGGAGCGCTCTCCTGCGTCTCACCTGACGGGCAACGCAAGCATGAGGGCGCCTTCGCTGGTCAGCTTCCCGGCACCCACAGTGCGAGTCCGGGCGGCATCGCTGCCCCGGGAGAGGTGGTTCCCGCGAACACGCCGTTGATGTAGGCGGCGGCATCGGTTGCGAATGCGCCGTCGTGGATCGCGGTCATTTGCAGGATCGACGATGCCTGTGTCTTGAGCTGCGCGGCGAGGTCATTGAGGGACACGCTGCCGTCGCTTTTCCAGGCGACCTGCCCCGCCCGGATCGCTGCCGCGCGGCTGATGATCTCGTATCGCTGGCCGGCCCGCGGCCCGGGACCCGGGCAGGTGTGGCCGCCCCAGGCGGCTCCGCCCATCACGTGAGTTCCGTAGCCTTTAACCTCTACCGAGTCGGTGACCTGCAGCGGGAACCCGGCGAACCTGCTGAGGACCTCGACCAGCTGAGCTGATGCGGTGAGCTGAGCATCGGTGAGCGGGTTCTGGGTGTTGCCGTCGTCGGCGTGCTCGATCGAGTACCAGGTGTGGTTGCCGGCCATCTCCGCCCAGGCGATCCAGCCCTTGCCGATCGGCCCGAACTGCCAGACCGAGCCGTCCTGCGCGATGCCGAAATGCGCGCTCACGGCGGCGGCGGAGCTGTTAAACAGATCGACCGTGGCCGGCTGCAGGTTCCCGACCATCGTATGCATCACGACGCCCATCATGGCCCTCGATCCCCACGAGCCGTTGAGGGTCGGGAACGGGCTGTTATAGGTGATCGCCACCGGGCCGGTCACCCGGCCGTCAGAACCGATCTCCAGCTTGCCGGTCATGGATGTCCTTCCCAGCGGTCGATCCGGCGGCGCGGCCATCTGCTGCTCCAGCCCGGCGGCCTGCGGCCGGGACCCCTTGCCCGCGCCCTGCCCCAGACCTCGACGGCTTTTGGCCCGTGCTCCGCCATCGCGAGCCAGATGCCTCACATCATGAAGCTGTGCAGATGGATGTCAAGTAGGCGATAGCCGGCAATCGGGCTGCGCCGTGCCCCTGAAGCGGCGTTCCTGCGGCGTGAGCGAGTCGCGTGCTGGCCTTAAGCGCTCGGCAAGGATACTTCGGTGGTCCGGAAACGAGCCTCGATGGTGGCGGTGAGTTCCTGCGGTACGGGATTGAGCGCGGGGGTCTCTGGCCGCCCGGAGCCGGCGCTGCGGGCGAAGCCCAACGATTTGCGGCCCCGCCAGTCGGGCGCGGTGTCGGCGCTGAGCAGGCCGGTGTCGGCGATGTGCTCGACGTGCCGCACCGTGGCACCCAGCGCAGCGGCGTAGTCACGGGCCTTGCCGATGGCGGCGCCGATCGCGGCCGCGCGGACCTGCGGCCACGCCGGGTTGTCCCAGTCAACATGCCACATCACGCCGTGCACGGTCAGGCCCGGCTGAGCCACCAGCACGCCGCCGAGATCATCCAATACGTCCAGGTCCCGGACGGTAACCTGCAGCGAGACCGTGGCGGTCACCTGCCCGGTCCGCTCCAACCGCCCGGTTTCCTGATCGTGGTAGCTCTCCTCACGCGTCGCCGAGGAATACGCCGACCACGTCAGCGGCCGGCGCCCGGTGGCTTCACCGAACGGAACTCCGCCGCGGGCGGCCAGGTCAGCGGTAAGACGATCCAAGCGTGCGGCGACCGACCCCACCGCCTCTACCTTGGATCCCGCGGTGTGTTCAAACATCCCGTCCAGCACGGCATAGTCCGGGGCCACCAACTGCCGGGCCTCAGCCCGGACCGACAGCAACACCCCATCCGCATCGTTCATCGCCCACCTCAACAGACCGAAACCGCGACTTGATCGCCGCGAGCAGGCCTCTCGCGGCGGCCGGATGTGATCAGCCTAAGACCAGCCAGCCCCCGCCCAGCATGACCACCGGCAGGAGGAGTCAAGCCTGACCGAGCGGCCGGGCTGATGTCCCCATCCCGCACACCGTCCGCTTCCCGGTCTGCGCGAGGAACCCGCAGGCCAGGCCGCAGAACGTGCGGAACGACGGGGCGGTGAACAGCGGAGCAAGACCGGCCAGGGAAACGCGCCGGGGCTTCCAGCGGCGGGTTAGCGGGCGGGGATGTCGATGAGCGCCCAGGCGGCTTCCCACAGGGTGCTGACGGTCACGCGGAGCTGTTTTGCCTGCGGGCCGACCGGGGGCCAGAACCAGAAGGCGCCGCTTCCCTCGTACGTGGAGATAGACGCGCTGCTGTCGCCGGGATGACCCTCGTGCTCGACACCGGTGTCGTCGAGGGCGGTGACCCGGAAGCACGGCGTGATCACCGGCCAGGACTCGCCGATGATCCAGGGATGCCCATACAGCTGGACGGACACCAGGTCCTCGCGCGTCGTGATGTTCTCGATCACGGCTGTGGCCTGCTGGAACGGGAGCCGGATCGCCAGGCCGGCGCCGCTCGGCTGCCCGGGGCGGCCCAGGTGTCCATCAGGGCCAGCTGCCGGTCACTCAAGGCCAGCCGCCAGTCCCTGCATACGCGGCCGGGGAGGCCGGTCAGCACCGCGCTGTCCGGCGGCAGCGCGCCGACGGCGAGCAGCGCGCGGGCGACGCCGGCCACGATCGCCGCGGTGTCCAGCTCCACCGTTCCGGTCTCGAAGGAGCCGATTGACCAGTCGGCGGCCGGCGGCGGGAGCTGAGCCAGGTAACACTCGGCCGGACTCGGCCATGGCGGCTGCGTGATTCCCGCGGGCACTGCGGCGGGCGACGGGATCTCGGCGCGGACGGGCCGGCCGGATCCGGTGGAGAACTCGGCCCACCGGGCGGCTGGCCGGCCCTCGCGGGAACCGGCCTGGCTGGGAGCTGGCACGGCGAGGAACTGGCCTTCGGGGATCCAGGTCGTCCCGCCTGACGCGGCGCGCCGCCCAGACATGACGCCGTGCACGGTGCCCGCAGGCACCAGGTACGTTCGGCCGGCATCATCGGTGATCGTCAGCTCGGTAATGTCCTCGGTCATCTGTCCGCCGACCGCGCGGGCCTCACCACCGTCGCTGTCGCGCGCGTCGCCGTGATAGCGCAGCCAGAGTCCTTCCGGGGTCAGCGTGAGCCACGTGATAACGACGTTGTGGCGCCGGAGCCGACAGCGCACGGGCCCGGCGGCGACCGCGAGCGGGATCCGCTGCAAGCTGCCCGCGCCGGCGGCCCGCGCCTCCTGCAAGCCACGCGCGCCGGGGCTGACGCCCAGCTCCCCCATCTCCAGGCCCACCCGGAAACCGGCGGCTTGCAACACCGGCCGCTGCGCGGCGAGGATCTCCTCGGCACGCACCGCGGGCAGCAGCCCGAGGATCACGAACGCGTTGGCGACCGCCTCCAGGCTGAAACGCATGACCGGGAGCGGACTGCCCTTCCGGGCCGAGGCCAGCGGCGCCGTCAGGGCACGCAAATAGGCCTCCGGGTCCTCCATAGCGAGCAGTTTACGCAGCGTGACGCAACTGCCTTACGCGCTGGCATCCCGGCGGGGGCCAGGCCAGGCACCTGCCGTCATGAGCGTCGGCCTCACCCAGAAACTGCGAGAGTCGAGTGGGTTGTGACGGACGGGATATACCGGCGTGCGATATCCGCCTTATTCGTAGCGGCCTTCAGGCCTCGGCGTAACGCTCGGCGCCCGGCCGCTGGCGCAGCCATTCGATATAGGACCTGGACTCATCCGTGCCGGGTTCCACGCTGCCGGGCAGGGCCGGTGCGAATACGAGCGCTGCGGTGGCCTGCAGTGCGCGGCGGAGCAGATCGTCGGGGCCTGTCGCCTCGAATCCCAGGGTCCACCAGTCTCGGCCAGACGTGCGGACCTCGGTGAGTTCCACCGCGCACTGCGGCTCCTGGCCCAGGCCTGGGGCCTGGGCCGAGACCGGCTTGCTCGCCAGTGAGAACCGGGTGATTCGCCGCCTCTTGCGTACCGGTCTCCAGCTGGCCGGGTCATCGCGGTCCTGGCGGAGGGCGGCAATGGGAAAGGACCACTTCTGCCAGGACTCCATGCGTCCGCGGGCGCATCTGGGGAGATAGAGGATTCCCGGGCTGCCGCGGTAGACCTTCACCTCTAGTGCCGAGCCCCCGCGGACCTTTACCGACAGCCCGCGCAACTGCGGATCCAGGAGGTAGGTGTCTTCGCGTGACTGGGTCTCGGCCGGAAAACGCCCGAACCATTCGGCCACCGCAGTGCCCAGCTGGCCGGGGAAGAACCAGCGCACCTCGAGGCTGCAGACTCCTTCTGTGACCGGGCTTCCGGGCGGGTTAGCCGTCATCTCCTACGCTCCAGCCCTGGCCGTTCCGGTCAGTTCGGTCGCATGGATGGTGAGCAAGCCGCACCCTTTCTGCCTTCCGGAGCTGCCTGTCCGGCGGGCTTTCCTACGCGGGCTGCCGACGGCAATGTCCCGGTCTTCAGGATTTGCCGGGCTCGTAGGGCTCGGTGAACAGGTCACCTTGGGCGGCTCCGGCCCCGGACTTGCCGCCGCCGCGGCCGCGCAGGACGAACGCGATTCCGACGGCGATCACGGCGCCGGCGATGGGCCCGGCGATGTAGACCCAGTAGCTGGTGAAGGTGGTGGAGGCCAGGTCGGGCCCGAAGGTGCGGGCCGGGTTCATCGAGGCGCCGGAGATGGGGCTGCCCCACAGGCCGGCCAGGGCGATGTAGCCGCCGACCCCGATGGCGCCGATGACGCCGACGTTCTGGGCGCCTGAGGCGGTGCCTAGGATCACGCTGACCAGGCCCGTGGTCAAGATCAGTTCCATCCAGAACGCGGCCCCGGCGGAGTAACCTTTGGCGGGGTAGTTGGACCCGTAGCTGGCGGAGACGTTGATGATGGCGTGCAGGACCAGGGCGGCGAGCGTGGCCCCAGCCAGCTGTACCACGATGTAGCCGGGGACCCGGTTCCACGGGAAGTCGCGGCGCAGGGCGAAGGCGATGCTGACGGCCGGGTTCAGGTGCGCGCCGGAGATCTTGCCCATGAACAAGATGATGGCCATCACCGTCAGCGCCGGAGCCACGACGGCGGCGCCGTGGCTGATCACCCCGGGGAAGGCCTGACTCATCATGCCCCCGCCGGCGGCCGCTAGGACCAGGAAGAAGGTACCGAGGAGTTCGGAGAACAGGCGCCGCCATTCCTGGCGCGGGTCGTCGAAGTCGGTGATGCGGTCGATGACGTTCTGCTCGTAACGGGCGAGCGGGCCGAGCGGGCCCAGCGGGCTCGGTGTGGGTACTGGCTCTGCTGCGGTCATGGCTGCCTCACATCATCGGGTCAGGTCGGGACGTGTTCTCCCGCGAGACACCATCGCGCCAGTCAAAGTTTTCCTTCCAGACACCATGGCGTCAGTCAAACTCACTGAGGATGATCTGGCCTCACCCCGACGGGGTGGTTGCCCCGCGGACCGAGAGGAATTCAGCGGCCGAAGGGACCGGAGCGGCGGACCACGACAATCGGTTACCACCGACACCGGTGCCGGGGAAACGGGCGCCCGGGCCGACTAGGTGACGATGTAGTAGATGCTGTTCCCGACGAGCCAGAAGCCCAGGACCAGGGACACGATGATGATGACCTGGTCGGTGTGGGTATTGATCCAGTGCCGCAGCCGGGCTGCGATCTGGCTCTGGATAGCTCAGAACCTGTGTAGTCCTGAGAGGGTAACTAGAGAGAACGTCCTGGCCATTTGCCGCTGGCGCGTGTCAGGCGGCCAGGTTTGCGCGGCTGCCGTAGGCGCAGAGCCCGTACAGCGCGACCACGTCCACCGCGATGATGATCAGCGCCCAGAACGGGTAGGCCGGGACGAAGAACATCATGTCGATGGCGTTGAGCACGAGCACGGCCACCGCGAACCAGCGGGCCAGCTGGTTGCCCGCCAGGACCCCGGCCGCGGCGGCCAGCTGCAGGACGGCGATGATGAGCGTGATCCAGCCCCACGTGCGCAGGTTGGCGAACACGTAGTGCGCGTTAGCGACGAAGACGTGCGAGTTGGCGATCGCGGCGATGCCGTAGATCATGTTGAAGAAGCCGGCCATGAGCAGCAGGATGGCCGCGAAGAAGACCAGCCCGTAGCCGCGGCCTGCCGCGCGGTGGCCGCCCGTACCCCGGGACGTAGTTGTTGCTGATGTCATGCTGACTCCCATGCCGGAATCGGTCCATGCCAGGATCGCCGGAGTCTTCGCCGGGACTGCCTGGCGGCTTATGCCCGATCCTGTTGGAACCGTCTAGGTCCGTCACCCTCCTCTGCGGGTGATTCCCGCCAGCTTCCGGCGGCCTCTTGGCGGTCACGACAGAGTTTCACGCCGCATCCAGGGCCGTTTCATCCTCAGCTTCCCACGCCGGCCGGCGCCGCGATGACCGCCTCCACCTGCCCGGTGAACCCGTTCACCACCCTCACCGCCACGGGTCCCGTCCCCTGCCACCCCTCCAGGTAGAACGGCGCGCTGGCCGCCAGGCGCCGGCCGCCGGGGCGCCGGCCGCGGTGGCGACGGCCGCAGTGGCGCCGACGGCCGCGCTCAGGGAGGACGCGCCGGGGTTCGCGCAGCCGGCCAGCGGCAGGACCGCGGGCAGGACCGCGGGCAGGACCGCCGGCAATAGGCGCATGTCACCCATTTAACAGCCAAGCCAGCCACCGGGCTCTGGCCTTGTTCTTCGGCATCGCCGTCGGCCTCACCGCGATCGGCCCGATCACGGGCGGGTACCTGATCGAGTGGTATCAGGCGCGACCTGCTGCTAGTGGTGCGCAAGTGAGTTTCTTGCGTTTACTCGCTGGGGAACCCCGCGGCATTGGCGAGTTGGCGCGATCTACGCCCATCCCGTGCAGCGGCGGGGCCGGTGCTGACCACGCAGTACCGGCCAGCCGTGACGGAACAGCCCGGCGAGCACGACCAGGCTGACGGCGAAGGCGACCCAAGTCCATATGGCGACCTTCGAGCGGGCGCGGCCTAGTCATGGCTTCAGGATCGCGCCGCAGGCGGCCCGTTGCGCCCGTGGAGTCCCTGGCCGGTACCCTGGTCCACCAGCCAGGGGTCTACCCGGGCGCGACCAGCCGTCCCCGGGCGCCACCGTGGATGCAGGGACACCACGAAGGAGTTCACCATGTCCAACGTCGGCGCATGATCCTCGCTGCGACCGTTGCTGAGGCGCCGGCTGAGACGTTCACCGGGCTGATGGATCACGTGGCCCAGGGTTTCGAGGCCCTGGGAGCCGCCATCCTGGTGGTCGGCGTGGTCTGGTCCTTCGTGCTCGCGGCGGCGGCCGCGCGGCGGTCCGGGTGGTCGGCCAGGACTTACCTGGTCCTGCGCCAGGCATTCGGCGGGACCCTGCTGCTCGGGCTGGAGATCCTGGTCGCCGCCGACCTGCTTCACACCGTCGCGGTCGCGCCCACCCTCACGAATGTCTACGTGCTCGGGCTGATCGTGGTGATCAGGACATTCCTGAGCTTCTCGCTGGAAACCGAGATCGAGGGCGTTGCGCCGTGGCGGCGGGCCCTGGCAGGCGGCGCCGGGACGATCCGCCGGGCCGCAGCTATCGCGCTGGAGCCCGAGACGCCTCCTTGACGGGCGCAGGGCAGGCAGATCACGCCGTACGTTGGGCAGCGTCAGGGACGTCCGCCGGCGCACGTCGCGTCGCTATCGCTACCGGCTAACCCATCCGGGAAAAGTAGCGCCAGCACCCAGGGCTGATGGCGGCTGGCCGTAATGCGCAGCCTGACCGCCGGAGCAATGCTCTTACCAGTGCTCTGGCGGACCGGAGTGATTCGAGCCCGCCAGAGCGGTCCACATCATCACGTGACCGGGAGACGGGCCAGCATGGGTAAACCCGGTGTGGCCGACGACGATCGCCGGACGCGGGCCGGCGTAGCCCTGTGATGCTGCTAGGTCGTCTGCCGGAACGCGCGGCGCTCAGCCAGCTGCTGGACGGGGCGCGGGCGGGGCGCAGCGGTGTGCTGGTGGTGCGCGGGGAGCCGGGGGTCGGCAAGACCGCGCTGCTGGAGTACGCGGTCGGGGCGGCGGCGGGGCTGCGGGTGGTGCGGGTGGCCGGGGTCGAGTCGGAGATGGAGCTGGCGTTCGCGGCGCTGCAGCAGGTGTGCGCGCCGATGCTGGGCCAGCTGGCGGGCCTGCCCGATCCGCAGCGTGCCGCGCTGGGTGTCGCGTTCGGCCTGAGCACGGGGGCGGCGCCGGACCGGTTCCTGGTCTCGCTGGCGGTGCTGAGCCTGCTGTCGGAAGCGGCCGAGCAGCAGCCCGGTTGTGCGTGGTCGATGATGCGCAGTGGCTGGACCGCGCCTCGGCGCAGGTGCTGGCGTTTGTGGCGCGGCGGCTGCTGGCCGGGTGTGGCGGGGCTGCCCGGTGTGAACGGCGTGAACGGCGTGAACGGCGTGAACGGCGTGAACGGCGTGCCGGGATCGTCGGGGCGGATTGAGGATAGTTTCCGGCGGCGGGTGGAGGTTCTGCCGTCTGTCACCCAGCGGCTGATGCTGGTCGCGGCGGCGGAGCCGGCCGGGGAGCCGACGCTGGTGTGGCGGGCGGCGGAGCGGCTCGGGATCGGGGCCGGGGCGGTGGCGCCGGCGGCGGACGCCGGGTTGCTGACGATCGGCGAGCGGGTGGTGTTCCGGCATCCGCTGGTGCGGTCGGCGGTGTACCGGGCCGCGTCGCCGCCGGAACGGCGGGCCGTGCACCAGGCGCTGGCCGACGCGACCGATCCGCGGGCCGACCCCGACCGGCGGGCCTGGCACCGCGCGCAGGCGACACCCGGGCCCGATGAGGAGGTCGCTTGCGAGCTGGAGCGGTCGGCGGGCCGGGCCCAGGCGCGCGGCGGGCTGGCCGCGGCGGCCGCGTTCCTGGAACGCTCGGCCGCGTTGACCTTGGATCCGGCGCGCCGGGCGGGGCGGGCGCTGGCCGCGGCGCGGGCCACGTATCAGGCCGGCGCGTTCGAGGCCACCCTGGGACTGCTGGCCACCGCGGAGGCCGGGCCGCTCGATGAGCTGCAACGGGCCCGGGCGGACCGGCTGCGCGGCCAGATCGCGTTCTCCTGCAGCCGCGGCAGCGACGCACCCCCGCTGCTGCTCAAGGCGGCCCGGCAGTTCGAGCCCCTGGACCCGCGGCTGGCGCGCGAGACGTACCTGGACGCGCTGGCGGCCGCGACCTTCGCCGGCCGTCTGGCTCTGGGTGGCGGGATGCGCGAGGTCGCCGAGGCGGCGCGTGCGGCGCCGCCGCCGCCGGGTCCGGCGCGCGGGCCCGACCTGCTGCTGGACGGCCTGGCGCTCCTAGTCACGGAAGGCTATCCGGCGGGGGCGCCGGTGCTCCGCCGGGCGGTGAGCGCGTTCCGCGGGACGGATGTCTCCGGGGAAGAGGAGCTGCGCTGGCTGTGGCTGGCCAGCCGCGCCGCGTGGATGGTGTGGGACTACGACAGCTGGGACGCGCTGTCCAGCCGCCAGGTCACCCTGGCCCGGGACGCTGGTGCGCTTATCGCGCTCCCGATCGCCTTGAGCACGCGCGCGGGAGTGCACCTGTTCGCTGGCGAGTTCACCGAGGCCGCTTTGATGGTGGCGCAGGTCGAGTCGGCCATCGGGGCGACCTGTAGCAGTATCGCGCCGTACGGCGCCCTAGCTCTTGCTGCCTTCCGCGGCCAGGAAGCGCAAGCCGCTCGGCTGATCCAGACCGCCACCGACGACGTAGGGCGCCGGGGTGAGGGTGGAGGGCTGGGCTTCGTGGACTGGGCGGCCGCGGTGCTGTACAACAGCCTGGGCCGCTACGAGGAGGCGCTGGCGGCGGCCCAGCGGGCCAGCGATGACTCCCCTGCGATGCACTTCACCAGCTGGGCCCTCGTCGAGCTGGTCGAGGCGGCGGCGCGCAGCGCGGCACCCGAGCGCGCGGCCGGCGCCCTGCAGCGGCTCTCCGGCATCGCCCGCGCCTGCGGGACCGACTGGGCGCTGGGGGCCGAGGCCCGATCGCGCGCACTGGTCAGCGACGGAGAGCCCGCCGAGAGCCTGTACCGTGAGGCGATCGACCGCTTCGGCCGTACCCGCCTCTGCATGGAACTAGGGCGCGCCCACTTGGTCTACGGCGAGTGGCTCCGCCGCCAGCGGCGCAGGCGCGACGCCCGCGATCAGCTCACCACCGCGCACGAGATCTTCGACTCGATCGGCGCCGCGGCGTTTGCCGAACGCGCGCTCATCGAGCTGCGGGCCACCGGCGGGCAGGCCCGGCAACGCGCCGTCCAGACGCGGGACCCCCTTACCGCGCAGGAAGCGCTGATCGCCCGCCTGGCCGGGGACGGCGCCTCCAACCCGGAGATCGCCGCACAGCTGTTCATCAGTCCCGCCACCGTCGCCTACCACCTGCGCAAGGTCTTCACCAAGCTCGGCGTCAACTCGCGCAGCCAGCTTGCTCCCGCGCTTCCCGCCGGGCTAGTTGCAGCACCGCCGGTCACGCCGCAGGCTGATTCCTGGGCACAGCCGCGCATCGCGTCGGCAGTCCCGGCGGCACCGTCGCCTGGGCCACGCCGATCTGGCCGCCGGCCTGCTGGCCGGCCAGCCTGGTCGAGTACCTATCGCCGTTGAACCAGAGCGCCTGTTTCCTCCCTACAAGCGGGGCCAGGATCACACGCGAGGGACGATTCCAATCCTCAGGCCAGTCCCGGCGGGCGCCGGGCTTCTGGGTAGCATGCAGCCCGCACTTGAAGCTGGCTGGGGGGCTGGCCTGGGGGCTGGCGCTGATGCGACGCGGGCCGCTGGCGCGGCATCGTTAGTTTCGCCCCCCCGGGCCTGTCAGCGTCATCTGGCGCGGGGCACCCGGCGCCATCCAGGCAGCAAAGGAGTAAGCAATGATCAGGTCACTCACCCGGCATGAAGCACGGAGCCCGATCAGCGATTTCTCCCGCGGAGCACACGCGAAAGCCAAGGCGTCGAAGCGATCCGTCGGCGACTACGCAAGCAGAGAGATCCGCGATGTCATCGCGGAGCCCCGGCTTGCCCAGGAAGACCGGCCGACGACAGCCGGGCTCATGCCTCTCCTTGACGTCCAGGGAGCCTATCGGGTCTGGGTGACGGCGTTTTTGCTGGGGGCACTCGCCCGTGACACGCTCATAGACCCGAATGCCGCCGACGCGCGCCGCCTCGAGGCGCTTACGAACGGCGAGACCCGGGTGCTGCACTACCTGCCGACCAACCTGTCCGCGCGGGAGATCGCCGACGAGCTGTACCTGTCGGTGAACACGGTCAAGACGCACCAGCGGCACCTGTACCAAAAGCTCGGCGCGCGCAGCCGGACCCAGGCCGTCGAGCAGGCCCGCGCCCTCGGCCTGCTCGCACCGACCTCTCGCAGGCGCCCCGCAAACCGGAGGTGCGGTCATTAGTTGAAGTTGTTTCTTGCTGTCACATCGTTGGTGGCATGAGGCCCGGAACCAGCGAGGGCGCGATGACGATCACGAACCCGAGCCCGATGAGCGCCAGCGCCAGCGGAACGTCGATCGCGGCCCGCGCGGGTAGAAGCTTCTGGGCGCAGGTGAGGACGGCGACTACCGACATCCAGAACAGGCTCATCACGTCCAGCGCTACCAGCATCGCCATCAGCCCGATGGTCGAGCCGACGCAGCACAGCCCGAACCCCAGCCCGGAGCGAGCATCCTCACGGCAGCGCCGGCGGAAGTGCCGCTTGACCGGCGTGAACTCGTAGGCACCCGCCGCGATCACGACCGCGCCGGCCGCCAGCGACCCGTGCGGTCGGTCCAGCGCGTACGCCACGACGCCTGCGAGAGCCCAGATGGCCAGGTAGGACCCGGCGAACGGAAGCGCGGCACGCACCTTGCCGGTCATCCTGGCGTACCTGGCGACCGCCGGGGCCGCGCCGGGCAGCATCATCGCCGCCATCATCGTCACCCACGCCGCGGCGAAGAACCCGAACGCTCCAGGCCGGGTCGCGACCCCCATATCCATGCCGTCCATCAGCCAGGCCGTGGCTGCCCAGCATGCGGCGGCGACCCCGAGCGTCGCCGCCAGGACAATCGGCGGCGCAGCCGCGCGCCGGGATTCCAGGTTCACCATCAGTCCTCCCTCCGCGATGTATTCAGGCCGCGACCTGCGTCACGGGGATCCGCGAACATGCTGGTCGAGGTGATCTTTCAGTGCGTCGAGCGGGCCGTCCCAGTCGCGCGCCAGGGCGGCCAGGAACTGCTGTGCCACTCGCATCGGCGCGGAGCGGAGCCGGTACCGCACCCGGCGCCGCTCCCCCGGCTCGGCCGTCACCAGGCCGGCCTCGGCCAGCAGCGCCAGGTGCTTGGCGATCGCCTGACGAGTGATCGGCAGCCGACCGGCCAGGTCCGTGGCGGTGGCAGGCCCTCCCGAGGCCAGCGCGGCCAGGATGGCGCGCCGGCTCGGGTCGGCCAGGGCGACGAAGACCTGCTCGGCGATGGCCTCGGTGTCAGGCGGCGGCATCGAGGTAGTCGGCGAGCTCGCCCAGCTCACTCGCCCACCCCTGGGTGTTGCCGTGGTAGGCGGTGCGGTAGGCGTCCTCGGGAAGCTGCGCGAAGCCGGACTCGACCACGGTCAGCCGTGTGCCCGCACCAGCCGACTGCAGTGTGAACTCAACATAGGTGCGGCGCGGATCGTCCTCGGGCAGCCCGTAGATGTGCCAGGTGAAGCCGAACACCGTCGGCTCCTCCACCCGTTCCACCCGCATGTCGGCGGTGTGGCCGTTGTCCCACTTCATCCAGGCCGAGCCGCCCGGACGCAGGTCGATCCTCACCTCCTGGCCGAACCAGGCGCTCAGTCCCTCGGCCGTGGTGAGCGCCGCCCATACCTTGGCCGGCGGGTGAGCGATCTCGACGGTTCGCTCGATGCGATCAGGAAACGGCACGACTGCCTCCATGGCGTAGCAACTGTCTGGTTGCGATATTATGGCAACCAGTCAGTTGCGTCAACTCGCGCCGCCGGGCTTGAGCTTCCCTGGTCAGGGCCTGCCCCTGGACCATTGCGGTCCGACCCTCGACCAGGCCGTTTCCCAGGCGGCCAGGCGCCGTCTGGTCAGGAACGCGGTGGTCAGCCGCAGGGCAGCCAGCAGGGCAAGCGCCATGAAGGCCAGCGTCATCACCTCGGCCAGCACCTGGCCGGCCCTGGCGGAGGCGGCGGTGTCTTGCGACTGGGCCCGCAGCCACGCCTGGCTGCCGGGGTTGGCTTTGGCCAGGCCGCCGGCGAAAACCGGCTGGAGTGGGACCGCGGGGGCGTCGTGGGACGTCTGCGTGGTCTTCACCCGGGCCCCGGCGATCCCCGTGTGGTAGGCCCATGCTCCTGCGGCGCCGGCGGCCATCGGCCCGGCGATCAGGAAGACGGCGAGCAGGCCGACCCGGATCCAGGCCTCGGCCCGGTGACTGGCCCGGCGTAGCGGATTGCGGTCCAGCCCCAGCGCGCGGGTCAGCCGCGTGATGCCGCGCGGATGGCTCGGTCGCGCGTTCATGCCGGACCGCCGGGGCCGGCGATTGGCTGCGCGGCGGCCCGCCACAGTTCCCGGGTTATGACCTGAAGCGCGGCAGCGACCGGAATGGCCAGCAGGGCGGCCACGAAACTGCCGAAGAAGCCGCCCACCCAGTCGCCGATCGACGCCCCGATCAGGAGTGAGAGCAGGACGAGCAGCGGGTTGACGTTGGCCGTGCGGCTCATGATCACGGGGTTCAGCACGTGGTTCTCGATCTGCTGGTAGATGACGAAGGCCGCCGCGGTGACGATGCCCGCGGTGAGCGAGTGGCCGAGGGCGAACAAGACCGTGGGGATGCCGGCCAGCGCGCCGCCGACCATGGGCAGGAAATCGACCAGGGCGACCCACAGCGCCCACAGCAACGGGAAGGGAACCCCGAGGAGGGTAAGCGTGACGAAGACCACCACGCCGGCGATCAGCGACGTCAGGAGGTTGCCCAGCGCGTAGCCGGTCGCCGACTGGCTGATTTCGCGCGCCACCCGCGTGTAGTAGTCCGCCCGCTCCGGCGGCATCAGCTGCAGCAGTCCCTGGCGCATCTTAGGGCCCTCGAGCAGGAAGAGCACGATCAGGGCGAAGATGGTCCCCAGCGTGGCCAGCATTGACACCGCGCCCTTGCCGGCGGTCAGGGCCGGCTTGGCCAGGGTCGTCCCGAGGCTCTGCAGCTTGGGTGCGTTGCGGGCGACCCAGGCCTGCAGGTGAAAGCGGACGACCAGGTGGCCGATCCAGCCGCGGCCGTGCTCGGCGGCCTGCACGTAGGAGGGCAGCAGCTGCGAGAAGTGGGTTACCCCGTGCGCCAGCGGATAGCCGAACGCCGCCAGAAGGCCGGCGAAGACCAGCACCGTCCAGATGGCCACGATGGCGACGGCCCAGCCGCGGCGCCGGATCCTCCACCGCTGGAGGGCCACCACCAGGGGATTCAGGATCAGGCTGACGAACCCCGCGACCGCGATCATCAGCAGGACGTCACGTATCCGGTAGGCGAGCTTGCCCGCTAGGTACACCAGGACCACCACCGCGACGGTCACGAGGATGGTGGCCAGCGGGACGCCGCGCTTGCGCGCGGCGTCCCGCAGGCGTCCGTGCCGGACGTACCCGGTGGTCACGGTGCCGGCCTGGGCAGGCGCGGCGGTCGCGGTGCCGGCCTGGGCTGGCGTGGCGGTCGCGGTGCCGGCCTGGGCAGGCGTGCCCGACCTGGCGGAGCTCATGGGATGTTCCCTCCTGCGAGGAAGCGGGCGCCCGCACCGGCCCGGCGGAGGCCGGCGCGGGCGCCCGCGCTTGGGGACCGGGCGGCTAGGCCGCGTGGCGCAGTTCGGACAGCGAGTTCACCGATCCGCCCAGCTGGCGGAGCTGGATTCCGGCGGTGATCTGCGAGAACCCGTAGATCAGGCTGTACAGGCCGAACAGCAGGGCCAGGGTGACCGCGCCGACGCCGGGACGGGCGAACAGCAGCACGCCGAACGCGACCGACACCAGCCCGGACAAGATAAACAGCGCGCGCGTGCCCGCGGTCTCCCCGCTCTGGAAGCCGGCGAAGACCTCGGCGAAGCCGCCGACCAGCGCCCAGGCGGCCACGACGATGACCAGGACGAACGCGGTGGGCGAGGGCCAGACCAGGGCGACCACGCCGGCCGCCAGGTCGATCAGCCCGAGCAGCAGGTGGCCGACGACCGGCCCGGCGGTCCCGCTGGTGAAGGCCCTGGCGGCCTGCAGCCCCGCGGCCATGAACGCGTAAATGGCGAACAGGATGACCAGCGCGAGGATCGTGACGCCCGGCCAGGCGATGGCGAGGATCCCGATGATGACGGCCAAAATGCCGAACAGGATCAATGAGGTGGATGACGACTTGAACATGACAGGCATTCCCTTTCCGCTTGCCTCAGGCGCACCACGTGTTATGGGAAGTCCGAAGCGCCTGTTGTGCCCATCAGATGCGACGGGGGCGGGGGCTGGCCAACACCTGCCGGCTATGGAGACATAGCCGCCGGCTACTCCGTCGTCGATTCGTCGGCCGACGGCGGCCGATCGGAGGCCGGTGACGGATACCACGGTCCGTTCGGCATAAAAGGCATTTCGGCACAGCGGCCGGACAGTGCCGTCAGGACCGTGAAATGGACGGGTGGCTAGGCCGGACGTACCGTCGGAGCCATGGCCGTTCCGACCTCCGCCCCGCTTTCCACCGACGACACCTTCTGGGCCGACGCCGACCGGCACCTCGTCCGCTACGCCGGCGCGGGCGAGTTCACCCGCGAGATCATCGACCACGCCACCGGGAGCTTCCTGTTCACCGAGGACGGCCGCCAGATCCTCGACTTCACCTCCGGCCAGATGAGCGCGATCCTCGGCCACTCGCACCCGGAGATCGTCGCCACCGTCACGCGGCAGGCAGCTAAGCTCGACCACCTGTTCAGCGGCATGCTCAGCCGCCCCGTCGTCGAGCTGGCGCGTCGCCTCGCCGAGACACTGCCGGAACCGCTGGAGAAGGCGCTGCTGCTGACCACCGGGGCCGAGTCGAACGAGGCGGCCATCCGGATGGCAAAACTCGTCACCGGCAAACACGAGATCGTCTCGTTCGCCCGGTCCTGGCACGGCATGACACAAGCAGCCGCGAGCGCCACCTACAGCGCGGGCAGAAAGGGCTACGGCCCGGCCGCGCCCGGCAACTTCGCCATCCCCGCACCCAACCGCTACCGCCCTGACTTCACCACCGCCGACGGCGAGCTCGACTGGCAGCGTCAGCTGGACTTCGGTTTCGACCTGATCGACGCGCAGTCGGTCGGCAGCCTGGCCGCAGCCATCGTCGAGCCGATCCTCAGCTCAGGCGGCGTCATCGAACCGCCGCCCGGCTACTTCCCGGCGTTGCGGGACAAATGCGCCGAACGCGGAATGCTGCTGATCCTGGATGAGGCCCAGACCGGGCTCTGCCGCACCGGCACCTGGTACGCCTTCGAGCGCGACGGCGTCGTGCCCGACATCCTCACCCTGTCCAAGACGCTCGGCGCCGGCCTTCCGCTGGCCGCCGTGCTGACCAGCGCCGAACTCGAACAGGCGGCCCACGATCGGGGATTCCTGTTCTTCACCACGCACGTCGCGGACCCGCTGCCGGCCGCTGTCGGCATCACCGTTCTCGACGTGCTGCAACGCGACCGGCTCGACGAGCGCGCCCTCCACCTAGGCGGCATCCTCCGCCATGGCCTGGAGCGGATCGCGCACCGGCACGAGGTCGTGGGCGACATCCGGGGACGTGGCCTGCTGACCGGCCTCGAACTGGTCGTCGACCGCCAGACCAAACACAGTTCCGACGAGCTGGGCGCGCTCGTCACCAAACGCTGCCTCGAACTAGGTCTGCACATGAACATCGTGCAGCTGCCCGGCATGGGCGGCGTGTTCCGGATCGCCCCGCCACTGACCGCCACCGAGGACGAACTTTCGCTCGGCCTGGCCATCCTCGACCAAGCCATCGGCGACGCCACCGGCCAGCTCTGATATCGCATGAGCTTGCCGCTGGACGGCGTCACCGTCGTGACCGTCGAACAGGCCGTGGCCGCCCCGCTGGCGACCCGGAACCTGGCCGACCTCGGCGCCCGGGTGATCAAGGTGGAGCGGGTCGACGGGGGCGATTTCGCGCGCAGCTACGACCACGTGGTCCACGGCACCGGCGCGCATTTCGTCTGGCTCAACCGGGGCAAGGAGTCGATCGCCGTCGACCTGAAGACGAGCGAGGGATGCGCGGTCGTGCAGCGCCTGGCGGCGCAGGCGGATGTCTTCGTGCAGAACCTCGCGCCCGGGGCGGCCGAGCGGCTGGGACTCGCGGCCCGGGAGCTGCGGTCGAGCCACCCTCAGCTGGTCGTGGCCAGCCTGTCCGGGTTCGGGCTCGGCGGCCCGATGGAGCAGCGTAAGGCCTACGACATGCTCATCCAGGCCGAAGCCGGGCTCATCGCGATCACGGGCACACCCGAGACCCCGGTCAAGACCGGCATCCCGACGGCGGACATCGCGTCAGGCATGTACTGCTCCCAGGCGATCCTGGCCGCCCTGCTGCGCCGGTGGCGCACCGGAGAGGGCGCCACCATCGAGGTATCCATGCTCGAAGCCACCGTCGAATGGATGGGGTACGCGCTTTACACCCAGATGTACACCGGCCGCCAGCCGCCGAGGATGGGGCTGAGCCACAGCTCCATTGCCCCCTACGACGCGTTCCCGACCCGCGACGGCCAGATCCTGATCGGCGTGCAGAACGACAGCGGCTGGCGCACGCTGGTCACCGAGGTCCTGGGCGTCCCCGGGGCCGCCGATGACCCGAGGTTCGCCACCAACGTCCAGCGAGTGCGGCACCGGTCCGAATGCGACGCGCTGGTGGCGGCCCAGACGGCCCGGTGGTCCACCGCGGAACTGGACGCCCGGCTGGCCGCGGCCGGCATCCCCGCCGCGCAGGTCAAGGGGCTCGACCAGGTGGTCGGGCACCCGCAGCTGCGCGCCCGCGACCGCTGGCGGACGATCGGAACCGAACACGCGCCGGCCGAGGCGCTGCTGCCCCCTGCGACGTTCGCCGGCACCGAGGCACGCATGGGGGACGTTCCGGCGCTCGGTCAGCACACCCGCGCGCTGCTCATCGAGTCGGGCCTGGACGCGGCCGCCGCCGACGACGCCATCCGGCGGGGTGTCGCCGCGGTTCCCGTCAGCGGGTTATGACCCGACTGCGGAACCGCGGGGCTCGGCCTGGTCGGAGGCCACGCTGGCCGACCATCGCGCCTCGACCTGGCCGAAGCGCCAGTAGATCAGGGCCGCCACCCAGACCGCCACGAACAGGGCGGCGATGCAGAACCCGGCGAGGTTGATGTTGAAGTTGGCCATCAGGTCCCAGAAGGCGCCGTGCAAGTGCATCTCGGTGGTCAGGATGCCCAGGATCTCGATGGTGCCGATGATGAACGCCGCGCCGATGGACAGCGCGGTGATGACCAGGTTGTAGTAGACCTTGCGGACCGGGCGGGCGAACGCCCAGCCGTACGCGAAGTTCATGAACGCCCCGTCGAGGGTGTCGAACAGCATCATGCCGCCGGAGAACAGGAACGGCAGCGCCAGCACGGCGAAGTAGGGCAGGCCCTGGATCGCCGCGTAGGCGGTGGCGGCGAGCAGGACGACCTCGGTGGCGGTGTCGAACCCGATGCCGAACACCAGGCCCACGAAGTACAGCTGCCAGGTGTGGTTGATCGACTTCATGAACCGGCCGAAAAACCGGTACATCAGCCCGCGGGCCTGCAACTGGGCTTCCAGCTGCTGCTCGTCGTAGGCGCCCGAGCGCATCTCGCGGAACACCTTGAAGATGCCGGCCAGCACGATCAGGTTCAGCAGCGCGATCAGGTACAAGAAGCCGGCCGAGAGCAGGGTCCCGATCGTCCCGCCGGCGGTCTCGTAGACCGAGCTGGGGTCGACCACGGCGCCGAATACGGCCCGGGCCGCGATCGTGATGCCGACGCCGACCGCGACGATGACGGTGGAGTGGCCGAAGGAGAAGAAGAACCCGGTGCCCAGCGGTCGCTTGCCGTCGGCCATCAGCTTGCGGGTGGTGTTGTCGATGCAGGAGATGTGGTCGGCGTCGAACGCGTGCCGGAAGCCCAGCAGCCACGCCGTGATCGCCACCCCGATCCCGACGCCCAGGCCCTTACTGCCGCTCTCGCCCTGGTAGTCGAAGTGGTGCGGCATCACATACAGGATGAAGATGGCCCAGCCGGCCGCGTTGACGGACAGGATGAACCCGAACATCGCGGTAAGCCGACCCCACTCGCGGGCCGTCGCCGCGGTCTGCAGCCCCCTGATCACCGAGACCGCCCTTCCTGCGAGGACTGGTGTTCGCGAAGCAGGCCAGGTCAGGCGACCGGACTCGTCCCCTCGGAGGGGCTTGACCGTTGCGGGACAGTGCCGGGCCCGCACCGGACTTCGCTGGCTGGGTGCCGCCCCAGGTGGCCCTGGGGTCCTTGGCAACGTATAAGCCGGGACGGGATATCGTCAAGGCTCACCAGATGATCAGATGTAACGCACCGGAACTACATGTGTGACTGCTGTTGCCGCGGCAGCCCAAATCTACGGAAGCAGGGCCGCGACCGGCCCGTCGGCCAGCTGGTAGCGGATCACTCGTCCGTCCCGCTCGGCCGAGACGACCTCGGCGGCGCGCAGATAGCGCAGCGTCTGGGAGACGGTCGTGTCGTTGAGGCCGGTGGCCGCCGCGAGATCCGACACGCTGATCGGCCCCGCCGCCTTGATGGCGATCAGCAGCGTGAGCCTCGTCGGGTCGCCGAGGACGGCGAACGTCTTGGCCTGAGCCTGCACGGCTTCGGGCGGGCTGATGGCAGCGATCGCCTGGCACACGCGTTCGCCGTCGATGATTCGATGGCCGTACCGTTCGGCAGGGAGCAGGTGCACGGTCCAAACTATGTCACGGCCCAGGCCCTCGCTCAGCGGCCTTCGAGGTCACCTTCGGTCTCCAGGTAGGCCTGTCGCAGCGCGGCCAGCGTCTCGGGGTCCGGGGCGTTCCACAGCTTGCGGTCCGCTGCCTCGAGCAGCCGTTCGGCGATGCCGTGCAGCGCCCAGGGGTTGGATCGCTGGAAGAACTCGCGCATCTGCTCGTCGAGGACATAGGCTCTCGGCGAGCTTCTCGTACATCCAGTCCTCGACCACGCCCGCGGTCGCGTCGTAGCCAAACAGGTAGTCCACGGTGGCGGCGAGCTCGAACGCGCCCTTGTAGCCGTGCCGTTTCATCGCTTCGACCCAGCGCGGGTTGACCACCCGGGCGCGGAACACGCGCGCGGTCTCCTCGGCCAGCGACCGGGTGCGGACGGTGTCCGGGCGGGTGGAGTCGCCGATGTACGCGCGGGGCGCCCGGCCGGTGAGCGCCCGGACGGTCGCGATCATCCCGCCGTGGTACTGGAAGTAGTCGTCGGAGTCGGCGATGTCGTGCTCGAGGGTATCGGTGTTGTGCGCGGCGACCGCGATCCGCCGGTACGCGCGTCTCCATGTCCGCCGCGCGCCTCCCGGCCGTCCAGGCCGCGACCGTAGGCGAAGCCGCCCCACACGGCGTACACCTCGGCCAGGTCGGCGTCGTCGCGCCAGTTCCGCGGCGTCGATCAGCGGCAGCAGCCCGGCCCCGTAGGCGCCCGGCCTGGAGCCGAAGATGCGCGTGGTGGCGCGGCGCTCGTCGCTGTGCGTTTCGATGTCGGCCCTTGCGTGGGCGCGGACGTAGTTCATGTCGTCCGGCTCGTCCAGCGCGGCGACGAGCCGTACGGCATCGTCCAGCACGGTCACCACGTGCGGGAACGCGTCGCGGAAGAAGCCGCTGATCCGTACGGTCGACGTCGATGCGCGGACGGCCGAGTTCGTCGAGCGGGATCGGCTCGATTGCCCGCTGACCCGGCGGGACGCCTCGTCCCAGACCGGCCGCACGCCGAGCAGCGCGAGCACCTCGGCCACGTCGTCGCCCGAGGTGCGCATGCTTGCCGTGCCCCAGACCGACAGGCCGACCGAGTCGGGGTAGGTCCCGGTGTCGGCCAGGTACCGCTGCGAGCAGCGAGTCCGCCATCGCCTGGCCCGTCTCCCACGCGAGCCGGGACGGCACGGCGCGCGGGTCGACGGAGTAGAAGTTGCGCCCGGTCGGCAGCACGTTCACCAGCCCGCGCAGCGGCGACCCGCTCGGCCCGGCCGGGACGAACCCGCCGTCGAGCGCGTGCAGCGTGCTGGTGATCTCGTTCGTCGTTTGCGGCGAGCCGGGGCACCACCTCGGTGGCGGCGAACGTGAGCACTTCGGCGTCGACTTTTCGTGTCGTCGGTCTCGAGCGTGGCCGCGACGATCTCCGGGACGGCGGACGGGTCCCAGGCGGCCTCCTCCATGGCCTCGACGAGCGCCCGGGCCTGGGCCTCGACCGCGTCGGTGTCCGCGCGGTCGCCGTACGCTCTCGGAGGCCGAGGGCCTCGCGCAGGCCAGGCAGGGCCTGGGCCCGGCCGCCCCACATCTGCCTGGCGCGCAGGATGGCCAGGACCAGGTCGACCCGGGCCTTACCGGCTGGGGCGGCGCCGAGCACGTGCAGCCCGTCGCGGATCTGGGCGTCCTTGATCTGGCACAGCCAGCCGTCGACGTGCAGCAGGAAGTCGTCGAACTCGGTGTCGTGCGGGCGCTCGTCCAGGCCGAGGTCGTGGTCGAGCTTGGCGGCCTGGATCAGCGTCCAGATCTGGGCCCGGATCGGCGGGCAGCTTGGCCGGGTCCAGCGCCGCGATCTGCGCGTGCTCGTCCATCAGCTGTTCCAGCCGCGCGATGTCGCCGTAGCTCTCCGCGCGGGCCATGGGCGGCACCAGGTGACCGATCAGGGTGGCGTGGGCGCGGCGCTTGGCCTGCGTGCCCTCGCCGGGGTCGTTGACCAGGAACGGGTAGATGAGCGGGATGTCGCCGATCGCCGCGTCCGCGCCGCAGGCGGCCGACATGCCCGGCGGTCTTGCCCGGGCAGCCACTCCAGGTTGCCGTGCTTGCCGACGTGCACGACGGCGTGCGCGCCGAAGTCCTCGCGCAGCCAGCGGTAGGCGGCCAGGTAGTGGTGGCTCGGGCGGCAGGTCGGGATCGTGGTAGATCGCGACCGGGTTCGCGCCGAACCCGCGCGGCGGCTGCACCATCACCACCACGTTGCCGGCGCGCAGCGCGGCCAGCACGATCTCGCCGTCGGGGTCCTGGCTGCGGTCGACGAACAGCTCGCCGGGCGGCGGCGCCCCAGTGCTCGGTGACGGCGGCTCGCAGCTCCGGCGTCCAGGGTGGCGAACCAGGCCCGGTAGTCGGCGGCGCTGATCCGCACCGGGTTGCCCGGCGAGCTGCTCCTCGGTCAGCCAGTTCTCGTCCTGGCCGCCGGCGGCGATGATCGCGTGGATGAGCGCGTCGCCGTCCCGTCGGCCACGCCGGGGAGTTCGCCGTCTTCGCCGCGCCGATGTCGTACGCCGGCGTCCGCCATCGCTGCTAGCAGCGCGATGACCGACTGGCCGGGGTGTCCAGGCCGACCGCGTTGCCGATGCGGGCGTGCTTGGTCGGGTAGGCCGACAGCATGAGCGCGATCCGCCGCTCGGCCGGCCGGGACGTGCCGCAGCCGGGCGTGCTTGACCGCGATGCCGGCCACCCGGGCGGTCCGCTCGGGGTCGGGGACGTAGCTGGTGAGGCCGTCCGGCCCGACCTCCTTGAACGAGAACGGCACGGTGATCAGGCGGCCGTCGAACTCGGGGATCGCGACCTGGGTGGCGGCGTCCAGCGGGGTCAGCCCCTCGTCGCTGCCGGCCCACTGGGCCCGCGACGAGGTCAGGCACAGGCCCTGCAGGATCGGGACGTCCAGGCTGGCCAGCGCGCCGATGTCCCAGCTCCTCGTCGGTACCGCCCGCCCCGGCCGTGGCGGGCACCAGCCCGCCGGCGGCCAGCACGGTCACCACGATCGCGTCGGCGGCTCGAGCGCGTCGATCAGCGCAGGCTCGGCCGTGCGCAGCGAGGAGCAGAACACCGGCAGCGGCTGGCCGCCCGCTGCCTCGACGGCGTCGGCGAGCGCGTGCACGAAGCCGGTGTTGCCCGCCAGGTGATGGGCCCGGTAGTACAGGATGGCGATCGACCGGGCTGTGTGCCTGCATGCGCCGGGCCTGGCTGCGGGCCGTTCGAGCATGCCCCAGGTCGGGCGTGGCGGCGGGCGGCTCGAAGCCCTCGCCGGTCAGCGCGATCGCGTCGGACAGGAACGCGGGCCAGCTGCCGCAGGTTCTCCGGGCCGCCGTGCGCGAGGTAGGCGTGCGCCTCGGCGACGATCCCGGCGGCCACCGTCGACAGCTCCATGAGCTCGGCGTCGGGCGCCTGCTCGCCGCCGAGCACGACATCGGCACCCCGGTCGCCAGCGACCGCGTCCAGGCCGTCCTCCCAGGCCTGCCGCCCGCCGAGGATGCGGACGACGACGACGGTCGCGCCGTCCAGCAGCGCCGGCAGGTCCTCGACGCGCGAGGCGGGCCGGGTTGCCGAGCCGGTAGCCGGCGCCGCTGGCCCGGGCCGACAGCAGGTCGGTGTCCGAGGTGGAGAGCAGGACGATCACGCTGGCTCCTGTCGTGCTTCTTGGGGGCCGCCTAGCTTAGCGTCGCACACGCGCCCCGACGGACCGCGGGACGCTGGCGTAGAATCCGCGCGTGCCTGAGACCAGTCCCGCCGCTGACCGGATGCCGCGGCCGACCGCTGCCCGGGCGTGCTGCGCCTGGCCGAGGCGGCCGACGGGTACCTGGCGCGGATCCGGCTGCCCGGAGGGCTGATCGGCGCCGGGCAGCTGCGGGCACTGGCGCGGCTGGCGGCCGAGCTGGGCGACGGCCGGGTGGAGCTGACTTCGCGCGGCAACGTGCAGCTGCGCGGGCTGGCGGCAGACGCCGCCAGCCCGCTCACCGATGAGCTGGCCCGGGCCGGGCTGCTCCCGTCGCCAGAGCATGACCGGGTGCGCAACGTGCTCGCCTCGCCGCTGGCCGGGCTGGACGGCGGGCCTGACCTGACCGCGATCGTCCAGGGCCTGGACGCCGCGCTGTGCGCCCGGCCGAGGCTGGCCGAGTTGCCGGCCGGTTCCTGTTCGCGATCGACGACGGACGCGGCGACGTGGCCGACCTCGGCGCCGACGTGTCGCCCGGGTGCAGGCGCACGGCGCCGTGGTCAACGGGCTCGCGATCCGAGGTGGTGGCAGGGGCCAGGCTGGCACGGATCGCCCGGTCGTGGCGGATGTGGTGACCGTGATGCTCGCGTGCGCCGAGGCGTTCCTCGACCTCCGGGCCGCCGAAGGTAGCGCGGCCTGGCGGATCGCGGAGCTGGCCGACGGGGCGGAGCGGGTCCGTGCGGCTGTCGCCGCACGCCTTAGGCTGGCTGCCGTTCCGCAGCCGCCTGCCGAGACCCGCCGACCGGGCGGTCGCGGCCTACTGCCCGGCCGGTCGGCGTCGTGGGGACGGGCGGCACCGCGGCCGTACTGCTCGCCCCGCTCGGGCGCCTGACCGCCGCGCAGCTGACCTGGCTCGCCGACCGGGTCGAGCGTCCGCCCAGCGCGGATCACGCCGTGGCGCAGCGTGGTGCTGCCGGACCTGCCGGACGCGGCCAGCGTGATCCGCAACGCGACCGGCCTCGGGTTCGGTGTGGACGCCGGGTCGCCGTGGCTGCGGGTGACCGCGTGCGCTGGCCGGCCGGGCTGCGCGAGCGCGCTGGCCGACGTGCAGGCCGACGCGGCGGGGTTCGCGGCTCGCTGGCCGGAGCGGATCGTGCACGTCAGCGGGTGCGCCCGGCACTGCGGCCGGCCCGCTGCCGCCCAGGTCGACGTGACCGCCACCAGCGAGGGCTATCAGGTTGCCGGAATTTGACTACGTCCGCGACGGCGCGGAGATCTACCGCCGGTCCTTTGCCACGATCCGGGCCGAGGCGGACCTGGACCGGTTCCCGGCCGACCTGGCGCAGGTCGTGGTCCGGATGATCCACTCCTGCGGGATGACCGATCTCCCCTGCGACGTCGCGGCTGCAGCGCCGGGCTGGTCGGGCACGCGCGCGCCGCGTTGCGGGGCGGCGCGCCCATCTTGTGCGACGCGCAGATGGTCGCGGCCGGGATCACCCGGGCACGGCTGCCGGCCGACAACGAGGTCATCTGCACGCTGCGGGACCCGGCCGTGGCCGAGCTTGCCGCGCGGCTGGGGACGACGCGCTCGGCCGCCGCCGTCGATCTGTGGGGCGAACGGCTGGACGGCGCGGTGGTGGCGATCGGCAACGCGCCGACGGCCCTGTTCCGGCTGCTGGAGATCACCGCGGGCGGGCCGCGCCCGGCGGCGGTGATCGGCATCCCGGTCGGCTTCGTCGGCGCCGCAGAATCCAAGCAGGCGCTGGCGGCCTCGGGCCTGGCGCACCTGGTGGTGCACGGGCGGCGCGGCGGCAGCGCCATGACCGTCGCCGCGGTCAACGCGATCGCGAGCGAGGCCGATTGACATCCTCCCCCGTATGAAGGCTGGGGGATTCCAGCTACTACGCCGATTGGAGCAGCAGTTGAGGTTCGCGGTTCACAGGCCGGGCTACCCCGTCGCCTCCCCGCGCAGTCACGGCGTGTCCCGCCGCGATGTTCCGGGCCGCGTTCACATCAGCGTTGCAGGCCGAAACCGCAGGCAGTGCACCGGAACACGGCTTGGCTCTCACGCGAAGCCCGGTCCACCTGCCCGCACGCCGAGCACCGCTGGCTCGTGAACGCGGGTTGACCTTCTCCACCCGGCCCGGGGCCTTGTCCTGCAGCCGGCGCACCAGCAGCCCCCATCCGGACCGCAGTATTTCCCGGTTCAGCCCGGCCTTGGCGCGGACGTTCCTGCCCGGGTTCTCCCGCGGTCCCTTCGCGGACCGGGTCATGTTTCCGATCTTCAGGTCCTCGACCCGGATCAGGTCGAACCGCTGCGCGATGTCTGTAGACACCTTCTCTGCCCAGTCCTTGCGCCGGTCGCTTCTCCCGGGTGCGCAGCCGGGCAATCGCGTGCTTGACCCGGCCGCGGCGGTTCGATCCCCGCTTCGCGCGGGCCAGCGTCCGCTGCAGTCGTCGCAGCCTGGTCCGCCCGCGCACACCCAGACCGGGACAGTGCAGCATCTGCCCGGTGGACAGCGCCGCGGCGACCGCCACGCCCCGGTCGATGCCCACCTCCTGGCCGTTACCCGGTGCGGGAACCGGGCCGGGGATCACCGCGAAGGCGACATGCCAGCGGCCCGGCGCGGTCCATACGTCACCCGGTAGGACTTGGCGTCCGGCGGTACCGCGCGGGACCAGCGGAACCGCACCCACCCGGCTTTGGGCACCCAGATCTGGCCGACGTGGCGGGACACGCGGCGCACGTCCCACTGCCGCCCGCGCGCCGACGATCCGGAATCCCTCATGGCGGCCCGGCTTTGCGCCACGACGGCCGCCCGGCCGGGTTCGCCGGGTCGAAGAACGCGGCCATCGCCTGGGCGAAGTCGCGCAGCGCCTGCTGCTGCACCGTCTGGGAGCCAGCGGCCAGCCACGGGTTCCCGCCCGGGCCTGCGGTGAGCTGCCGGCACTGTTCCAGGTAGCCTGGCGAGCTCTTCCGGCCGGGGTGCCAGTGGGAGTGCTGCTCGACGGCCAGGTTCCACACGTACCGGGCGTGGCCGCAGTGGTCCCGCAGCACCGCTTCCTGGGCGGGCGTGGGGATGCAGCCGGTACCGGGACATACGAACATACTATCGGATACCGCCGACATTTCCGGGGAGGTGAAGCGGCGTTTCCTTCCCGCCCTAAAGGCCGGAGTCTCCACGCCGCCATCCTGATGAACACACCGGCCGGGGTGCTGTACGGCGTCGGGCTGGGCCCCGGCGACCCAGAGCTGGTCACCGTGAAGGCGGCCCGGCTCATCGGCGCCGCCGACGTGGTGGCGTACCACTCGGCGCGCCACGGGCGTTCGGTCGCGCGGTCCATCGCCGAGCCGTACCTGCGCGGCGACCAGATCGAGGAACAGCTCGTGTACCCGGTCACGACTGAGGCCACGGCCACCCGGGCGGCTACCAGGGCGCGATCGAGGAGTTCTACGAGCAGGCCGCGGACCGGCTCATGGCGCACCTGGCGCAGGGCCGCGACGTGGTCCTGCTGGCCGAGGGCGACCCGCTGTTCTACAGCAGCTACATGCACATGCACAAGCGGATCAGCGGCCGGTTCCGCACCGAGATCGTCCCCGGCATCACCTCGGTGAGCGCAGCGTCGGCCGCACTGGCCATGCCGCTGGTAGAGGGCGACGACGTGCTGACCGTGCTGCCGGGCACGCTCGGGCGCGAGGAGCTCGCGCGGAGGCTGAGCGGCACCGGGGCCGCGGCGATCATGAAGATCAGCCGCAGCTACGCCGACGTCCGGGAGGCGCTGAAGGAGTCGGGGCGGCTGCCGCAGGCGTACTACGTCGAGCGGGCGTCCGGGGGCGCCGAGCAGCTCATCGAGCCCGCGGCGAGACGTCGACCCGGCGGCCGTTCCGTACATGTCGCTCGTCATCGTGCCCGGGGCCGAAGCGGCGGGCCAGCCGGTGCCGGCGGAGCGGGCCGGGCAGCCGGTACCTGCGGCGGAGCGGGGCGGGCGGGCGAGCCATTCGACCGGACGGGTCGACGTGGTCGGCCTCGGGCCGGCCGGGCGGGACTGGCTGACCCCGCAGGCGCTGGCGGTGCTGGCCGCCGCCGACGACATCGTCGGCTACGCCCCCTACGTGGACCGGGTGGCGCGTCAACCCGCGGCAGCGGCGGCACGGCAGCGACAACCAGGAAGAGGCGCAGCGGGCCGAGTTCGCGCTCGACCTGGCGCTGGCGGGCCGCCGGGTCGCGGTCGTCTCCTCGGGCGACCCGGGCGTGTTCGCCATGGCGTCGGTGGTGCTCGAGGCGGCCGCGGCCGACGACGCGGTTCGCGGACGTGCCGGTCCACGTGGTGCCCGGGATCACCGCCGCGCAGGCCGTCGCGAGCCAGGCCGGGGCGCCGCTCGGCCACGACTACGTGTGCTGTCCCTATCGGACCGTCTCAAGCCCTGGGACGTCATCGCCCGGCGGCTGCAGGCGGCGGCCGCGGGCGACTTCGCGATCGCGATCTACAATCCGGCCTCCCGGTCACGGCGCCAGCAGCTGGCCGACGCTCGCGACCTGCTGCTGGCCCACCGGGACCCCGACACGCCGGTGGTGATCGGCCGGGCCGTCGGCACCGCCGACCAGCAGGTCACGGTGACCACGCTGGGCGAGTTCGACCCCGAGCAGGTCGACATGCGCTGCCTGCTCATCGTCGGCTCCAGCCAGTCCCGCGTGCTGCGTACCGGCAGCGGCCCCGCCCGGGTGATCACGCCGCGCCGGTACCCGGGCTGATCCACCGCAAAGCGGCGGCGACCGTGGCCACCGCTACGGTCCCCGGCGGCAGCGGCGGACGCCGCACCATCAGGACCTGCACGCCGAGGTCCCGGGCCGCGTCCAGCTTGGCCGCGGTCATCGAGCCGCCGCTGTTCTTGGTCACCAGCAGCCCAACGCCGTGCTCGCGCATCAGCGCCGACTCGCCCTCGAGGGTGTACGGGCCGCGGTCGAGAACCAGCGTCATGCGCGGCGGAACCGGCCCGTCGGGCGGGTCGACGGCCCGGACCAGGAAGCGGTGCCGGTCGTCCGCGGCGAACACCTCCAGGTCCCGGCGTCCGGTCGTGAGGAACACCGCCTCCCCCGGCCAGGCGCGCACGGCGGCGGCCGCCGCGCCGATGTCGGACACCAGGTCCCAGGACGGGGCCGCCTCCCACTCCGGGCGGCGCAGAACCAGCAGCGGGACGCCGGCCTGCGCGGCGGCCTGCGCCGCGTTCGCGGTGATGGCCCCGGCGAACGGGTGCGTCGCGTCGATCAACGCGGTGATCTGTTCCGCGCGCAGGAACGCCGCCAGCCCCTCGGCGCCGCCGAACCCGCCGACGCGCACCGGCCCGTCCGGCAGCCGCGGCTGCCGGACCCGGCCGGCCAGCGAGGAGACCACGTCCACGCCCGCGGCCACTAGCTCGGCGGCCAGCTCACGCGCCTCACCGGTCCCCCCAAGGATCAGAATGCGCACGCCCACATCGATTCCCCCATCGAAATGATTATCGTGGACAATTACGGTCGCCCTGTAAGCAACCCGAAATAACGTGAGTTTGCGGCGTGTCGCAAACGATGCCCGTTCTATCCCTGATCATCCTATTTATCCGCCCCGGCGGTCACCGGGACCGACCTGGTCGATGACGCACCGTACCAGTAATTACTGGTACGACGTGACATCGACCAGGCAACCGGGACGGCCAGCGCGGCCAGGAAAAGCCGCAAACCCGGCAAAATCCTCACCAGCGGCAGCCCAGGCGGAACCGCAGCGAGCCACTAAACCACATCACCAACCCCAGACACGCCGCAAACGCACCTTACTTTGGAACACTCACCTGGCACCCGCAACGGTCCACGATAAGGTCACTGGCGGCGCTCCGCGACGCGTGGGCAGGTGAGCTGTAGCGGCTGGGATTGGTGAGGCCAGGCGGGCGAGTATCACCGCTTACGGCACTAGTGCGGGAGGATGGGGGGATGCGTGAACTGCTGGTCATCGGCATGGGGCCCGGGCACCCGGACCAGATCACCGTCCAGGCGGTGCGGGCCCTCAACCGGGCGGACGTCTTGTTTCGCATCGACAAGGGCGACGCGAAGTCGGGGCTGAACGCGGCGCGGGAGGAGATCCTGCGCCGGCACGTCAGCGGGGCGGGCTACCGTGTGATCGACATTCCCGAGCCGCCGCGGGACCGGTCACCGGGGCTGACCGCGGCCGGCTACCGGGACGCGGTGACTGACTGGCACGAGGCTCGCGCCGAGCTCATCGAGGCGGCGATCGAGGCCGAGCTCGGGGCGGACGGCGTCGGCGCATTCCTGGTGTGGGGTGACCCGTCGCTCTACGACTCGACGCTGCGGATCATCGACCGGCTCGTGGCCCGGGGCGCGGTGGAGTTCGAGTACACGGTCATCCCCGGAGTGACCAGCGTGCAGGCGCTGGCGGCGGCGCATCGGGTGCCGCTGAACCGGGTCGGCGAGCCGGTCTTCATCACGCCGGCCCGGCCGCCTGGCCGGCGGGCTGCCCGAGGGGCTGGAGAGCGCGGTGGTCATGCTCGACCGCGGGGTTCACCGCGGCGGGGTTCGACGACCCGGCGCTGACCGTGTTCTGGGGCGCCTACCTCAGCACGGCGGACGAGACGCTGATCAGCGGACCGCTGGCCGAGGTGGCCGACCAGATCACCGCGACCCGGGCCCGAGTTGCGGGCCCGGCACGGCTGGATCATGGATACCTACCTGCTGCGGCGCGACTAGGACGAGTTTGGGGCGCCGCGATTAGGACGGGTTAGGACGAGTTTGGGGTACCGCGATTGGGAGGAGTTTGGGCGCCGCGGTCGCGGGCCGCGGAGTAGAGGTGGCTGTCGCGGAAGCCTTCGGCGGCCAGCACCCGGCCGACGATGATCACCGCGGTGCGCTTCACCCCGGCGGCCAGGACCTGGGCGGCGATGTCGCCGAGCGTGCCGCGCAGCACGACCTCGCCGCGGCTGGCTGGCGTAGGCGACCACGGCCGCCGGGCAGTCCGGCCCGTAGTGCGGGGTGAGGTCGGCGACGACCTGCTCGATCCGCTGCACGGCCAGGTGCAGCACCAGCGTCGCGCCGGTCGCGCCCAGGCTGGCGAGGTCCTCGCCCGGCGGCATCGGCGTGGCCCGCTGCGCGATCCTGGTCAGGATGACCGTCTGGCCGACGCTCGGGCACGGTCAGCTCGCGGCTCAGGGCGGCCGCGGCGGCGGCGAACGCCGGAACGCCCGGGGTGATGTCGTAGCCGATGCCGGCCCGGTCCAGCCGCCGGGCCTGCTCGGCGATCGGCGCTGAACACGGCCGGGTCGCCGGAGCAGAGCCGGACGACGTCCAGCCCCGCGGCGTCGGCCTCCGCCATGGCCGCGACGATCTCGTCGAGGGTCAGGTCGGCCGGTGTCGACCAGCCGGGCCCCGGGCGGGCAGTGGGCCAGGACCTCGGGGGGACGAGGCTGCCGGCGTACAGGCACACCGGGCATTCTCGACAGCAGGCGCTGCGCCCGGACGGTGATCAGGTCGGCGGCGCCGGGGCCGGCGCCGACGAAGTGGACGGTCACAGGCGCTCCTGACTCGGGCCTGAGGGGTGACTTGGGCCTGGCGGGTGACTCGGGCCTGACGGGTGACTCGGGCCTGGCGGTAGGCCGGGTGTCTTGCGGACGGACCACTGGACGACGGGGAGCGCCGGGCGCCAGGTGGTGAAGGTGCCGAGGTCGTCGGCCCGCTCCAGGCCGATCCGGGTCAGGGCGCCGCCTAGGCGGTCGCCGCCAGTCGGCCAGGACGCGCCTGCCCCTCGATGGTGACCGCGTTGGCGACCAGCCGGCCGCCCGCGGGCGAGGGCGGCCCAGCAAGCGTCCACGACGCCGTCGGCGGTGACGCCGCCGCCGACGAACACCGCGTCTGGGCGGGGCAGTCCGGCTAGCGCCGCCGGTGCCGAGCCGGGCACTACACCCAGGCCCGGCACGCCGAGCGCGGCGGCGTTGCGGGCGATGCGCTCCCGGCGGTCGGCGCGTGGCTCGACCGCGATGGCCCGGCTGGCCGGGTGGACGCGCATCCACTCGATGCCGATGCTGCCCGAGCCGGCGCCCACGTCCCACAGCAGCTGGCCGGGGACCGGGGCCAGCGCAGCCAACGCGAGCGCGCGGACCTCGCGCTTGGTGATCTGCCCGTCCTGCTCGAACGCGTCGTCCGGCAGCCCGGGCATCCGCGGCAGCGGCGCGGCGCCGGGGTCAAGGCGGCACTCGATCGCGACGATGGCCAGGCGGCTGTGCGGTCCGCCCGTCGGCCGGGGCGACGACCTCCTGCTCGCTGCCGAGGTCGGCGAGCACCGTGACCGGGCTGGGGCCGAACCCGCGGGCGGCGAGCAGGGCGCGGATGTCGGCGGCGGCGGTGGGTCTCGGCGGTAAGCGCGAGCACCCGCCGGCCGGGCTGAAGCAGCGGGTGCAGCAGCTCGCGCGGGCGGCCGACCAGGCTCACCACGTCGACGTCGTCCAGCGGCCAGCCCAGGCGGGCCGCGGCTAGCGAGACCGAGGAGGGTGCGGCAGCACGACGCAGATGTGCGGCCGGGCAGGACCCGGACCAGGGTGGCGCCGATGCCGTAGAACATCGGGTCGCCGCTGGCCAGGACGACCAGCTTGGCGCCGGCGTGCGCGGCGACCAGGTCGGGCAGGCCGGGCAGCAGCGGGCTCGGCAACGGGACGCGCCGGCCCGCACGGCCTCGCCGGCAGCAGCGCGAGCTGCCGCGGGCTGCCGACGATCACGCCGGCCTGCTCGATCGCGGCCTGGGAGCGCGGCGGCAGCCCGCGCCAGCCGTCGGCCCCGATGCCGACCACGGTCACCGTCTGGGAGAGCACGCCGTACAGTTTGCCGCACGGCTGTGAGAAGATGGCGGGCGAACGGCCGCCGAGGAACACCGGTGCGAAATCCGGGGCGGTCCCGCCACTGTGACCCGTTGCTTTAACGCGGGAAGCCAGGCCATCGGCATCCGTGCCGTCGGGCCATCGTCCGGTGGTCGTCGCCGTCGGCGGGCGCGGATACCCGCCGGCTGAAGGGCTGTGGCCGTGACCCAGTTTCCGTTCAGCGCCATCGTCGCCATGGACGACATGCGGCTGGCGCTCATCCTCAACGCGATCTCGCCGGCCATCGGCGGCGTGCTGGTCCGCGGCGAGAAGGGGACCGCGAAGTCGACCGCGGTCCGCGCGCTGACCGCGGTCCTGCCGCCGGTCGAGGTCGTGGCGGGCTGCCGGTTCTCCTGCTCGCCCGCGGCGCCCGACCCGCAGTGCCCGGACGGCCCGCACCCGGCCGGCGCGGAAGCGCAGGCGCGCGCCACCCGGCTGGTGGAACTGCCGGTCGGCGCGACCGAAGACCGCCTGACCGGGTCGCTGGACGTCGGGCGCGCGCTCACCGAGGGCGTCACGTCGTTCCAGCCGGGGCTGCTGGCCGCGGCGCACCGGGGCGTGCTGTACGTCGACGAGGTCAACCTGCTGCACGACCACCTGGTTGACCTGCTGCTCGACGCGGCCGCGCTGGGCACCAGCTACGTCGAGCGGGACGGGGTGTCGGTCGAGCACGCGGCCAGGTTCCTGCTGGTCGGCACCATGAACCCGGAGGAGGGCGAGCTGCGGCCGCAGTTGCTCGACCGGTTCGGGCTGACCGTCGAGGCGGTCGCACCGCGGGACCCGGCGACCCGGGCCGAGGTGGTGCGCCGCCGGATGGCGTTCGACGCCGACCCCGCGGCGTTCGCGGCGCGGTTCGCGGACGAAGAGGCGCAGCTCGCCGCCGTCGATCGTTGCCGCCCAGGCCCGGCTGGCCTCGGTGGTGGTCGACGATGCCGCGCTGACCCGGATCGCCGAGGTCTGCGCCAGCTTCGAGGTGGACGGGCTGCGGGCGGACATCGTGATCGCCCGGGCTGCCGCGGCGCACGCCGCCTGGCGGGGCGCGCTCGGCCGTCACCCGGGAGGACATCCGCGCCGCGGCGCGGCTGGCGCTGCCGCACCGGCGGCGGCGCAACCCGTTCGACGCGCCCGGCCTGGACGAGCAGCAACTGGACGACGCGCTCGGTCAGACGAGACGGCCCGGACGACGAGCCCGACCCGCAGCCGCCCGGCCGGACGGCACTCCCCCGCCGGGCGACGGGCAGGCGCCGGAGACGGGCGGGCGCCGCTCAACGGGCGGGGCCGGCGGACGCGCAGGTGCCGGGCGACGGGCAGGGGCCAGCCGACGGGCAGGGGCCAGCCGACGGGCAGGTCCCGGCCGACGAGCAGGCTCCGGCGGACGCACAGGTGCCGGGCGACGGGCCGGGGCCGGCGGACGCACAGGTGGCGGGCGACGGGCAGCGGCGGCCCGGGATCCCGGCCACGGGGGGCGGGAATCGGTCGCTGCCACCGGGGCCACCTTCCGCGCGCGGCGGCTCGAGGTGCCCGGCAAGGGACAGGGCGCCACCGGGCGGCGCTCGCGCGCGTACACCGACGGCGGGCACACCGTCGGCGCCCGACCGCCGCAGCCCGTGGTGCGGGACCTGCACCTGACCGCGACGCTGATGGCGAGCGCGCCGCACCAGGTCCGGCGCGGGCGGACCGGGCCCGGCCTGGTCCTCGACCGCGCCGACCTGCGCGAGCGCCGCCGCGAGGGGCGCGAATCCAACCTGGTCCTGTTCGCTGGTGGACGCCAGCGGATCGATGGCCGCGCGGCGCCGGATGGAGGCGGTCAAGGGCGCCGTGCTCTCCCTGCTGCTCGACGCCTACCAGCGCCGCGACAAGGTGGGCCTGGTCTGCTTCCGCGGCGCCGGGGCGCAGCTGCTGCTGCCGCCCACCTCGTCGGTGGACGCGGCCGCGCGCCGGCTGGCCACCATGCCGACCGGCGGGCAGACCCCGCTGACCGCCGGGCTCACCGAGGCCCACGCGACGCTGCGCCGCGAGCGGCTGCGCGACCCGCAGCGCCGCCCGCTGCTGGTCGTGGTGACCGACGGCCGGCACACCGCGGGCGGCGACCCGCAAGCCGCGGCGCTGCGGTTGCGCCACGACGGCGTCGCGTCCGTGGTCGTCGACTGCGAGAGCGGGCCGGTCCGCCTCCGGCTGGCCGGCCGGCGCTGCGCGCAGGCCCTCGGCGGCGAGTACCTCAGCCTGGCCGAACTGTCGGTGAGCACGCTGGCCGATTCGGTCCGCGCCTACCGGGCCGCTGCCCGTGAGGTGGCCTGAGCCATGCCCAAGGGCGTACCGGAAATCGTCCCCGACGACGGGCTGACCACCAGGCAGCGGCGGAACCGGCCGCTGCTCATCGTGCACACCGGGGCGATGAAGGGGAAGTCGACCGCCGCGTTCGGCCTGGCGCTGCGCGGCTGGCACCAGGGCTGGGGCATCGCGGTCTACCAGTTCGTCAAGAGCGCCAAGTGGCGGGTCGGCGAGGAGGCCGCGTTCCTGGCGCTCGGCCGGGTGCACGAGCAGACCGGCGAGGGCGGCGAGGTGGCCTGGCACAAGATGGGCGAGGGCTGGTCGTGGATCCAGCGCGGCGACCCCGACGGCGGTGCCGACGAAAACCATGCCGCGAATGCCCGCGAGGGCTGGGCGCAGATCAAGCGGGACCTGGCCGCCGAGCGGTACGGCCTGTACGTCCTGGACGAGTTCACCTACCCGATGACGTGGGGCTGGATCGACGTCGCCGACGTGGTCGCGACGCTTACCGCACGGCCCGGGCACCAGCACGTGGTGGTCACCGGCCGGGACGCGCACCCGGACCTGATCGGCGCCGCCGACCTGGTCGTCGAGATGACCAAGATCAAGCACCCGATGGACGCCGGCCAGAAGGGGCAGCGGGGCATCGAGTGGTGACCGTGCCGCGTGTCGTCATCGCGGCCCCCGGCAGCGGTCACGGCAAGACGTCGGTCGCGACCGGCCTGCTCGGCGCGCTGCGCCAGCGCGGCCTGGCCGTCTCGCCGCACAAGGTCGGCCCGGACTACATCGACCCCGGCTACCACGCGCTGGCGGCCGGGCGGCCGGGCCGCAACCTGGACCCGTGGCTGGTCGGCGAGGACCAGATCGTGCCGATGTTCACCCACGGGGCCAGCATCCCGGCCCCCGCCGACATCGCGATCATCGAGGGCGTGATGGGCCTGTTCGACGGCGTGTCCGGCCGGGGGGACTTCGCGTCGACCGCGCACGTCGCGCGGCTGCTCGGCGCGCCGATCGTGCTGGTGGTCGACGCGGCCGGGGTGAGCTCGTCGGCGGCCGCCCTGCTGCACGGGTTCGCGACGTGGGATCAGGGGACCCGCATCGGCGGCGTGATCTTCAACAAGGTCGGTTCGGCACACCATGAGCGGCTGCTCCGCGACGCGGCCGGCGCCGCGGGCGTCCCGGTCCTGGGCGTGATCCGGCGCCTGGGCCAGCTGGCCGTGCCGTCCAGGCACCTCGGGCTCATCCCCGCGGCCGAGCTGGGTGGCGACGCCGCCGCCGCGGTCGGCGCGCTCACCGCGATCGTCGCAAGCGGCGTGGACCTGGAGGCCGTACTCCGGCTGGCCCGGACGGCAGGCGCGCTCCCGGACACCGCAGATATTGATGCGGAACGGACCGTGGTGTCCGCTCCCCCGCCGCGCATCGCGGTCGCGGGCGGCGCGGCGTTCACGTTCGGCTACGCCGAGCACCCCGAACTGCTGGCCGCGGCCGGCGCCCAGGTCGTGACGTTCGACCCGGTGCGCGACGAGAAGCTCCCCGACGACGTGCACGGCCTCGTCATCGGGGGCGGGTTCCCCGAGGAGCACGCCGCGGACCTGTCGGCCAACGCCGGCCTGCGAGCCGAGGTCGCGGCGCTGGCCGAGGCGGGCGCGCCGGTCATCGCCGAGTGCGCCGGCCTGCTGTACCTGTCCCGGTCGCTCGACGGGCACCCGATGTGCGGGGTCCTGCAGGTCGACACGGCGATGACGAGCAGGCTCACCCTCGGCTACCGCGACGCCGTGGCCGCCACCTCCTCACCGCTCGGACCGGCCGGGACCCGCGCCCACGGCCACGAGTTCCATCGCACCGCCATCCGGTCAGGAGGCCAGACCGCGAACGCGTGGCAATGGACCACGCTGGGATCGACCGTCACCGAGGGCTTCGTCTGCGGCCGGGTGCACGCGTCTTACCTGCACACGCACTGGGCCGGCCTGCCGGGCGCGGCCGCTCGCATCACCGCCGCCGCCCGCGCCTACCAGGAGTCGCACGGGCGTGGCTGAGGGCACGCAGGATGCTCCGTTCGGCCAAAATCTGATCATCTAGTGAATCTTGACGGTGACCGGGGTCGCGGACCTACAGTTTGCCGTGCGCGGTGGATGGTTGACCGGGGCCGGGGACACCGACTGCACGCTGTCGCCCGAGCAGATGTCGGCCGGGTCGAAGGACGCGGTGCCCTCGAGCACCTGCAGCAGCGACTCGGACGGCGGGCTGATCGCCGGGCCGATCACGTCCGAGCTGGTCGGGATGGCGGACGGGCGCACCGCGTCGCGGGACGGCACGGCGAAGGGAAGCAGGACGTCCCGGAGGTTGCGGGCGTGCCGGTCGCGAGCGGTGAGCGGGTGCAGGCCGAAGGTCGACTCGATCAGCGCGAGGCTGGAGCAGTGCTCGAACGGGCCCTCGTGCACGACCCGGCGCGGCCGTGCGAGGTTGCTTATCACCAGGCCCGGGACCCGGAAGCCGAGTTGCCGGTAGTTCGGGATGAGCTGGCCGTCCGTCGGGGTGGTGCTGTCGCCGGCGTGTCTGGCCCGCGTGCTGATAGAAGCGGTTGGGGAAGGTCTCCCCCGCGAACGCGCAGAAGTAGCGGTCGAGCGTCGTGTAATGCTCGGCGAGCGGGCCTGTGACTTGCAGGTCGGGCACGGCCTTGCGGATCCCGTTGGGACGGAAGTTGGTGTAGTAGCCGATCGGGACATTTCGGTGGCTTTTCGGTCTCGACGTCTAGAATCCGTGCGTCACGGGTTCTGGTAGATGGCGTGGTCGCCGATACGGCGCCAGACCAGGAGGGGTTCACCGTCGTCCATCTTGTCCAGATGGAAAGTCGCTCGGCCGTCAGGGGACGCGAAGTTCGGTGTCAGCGAGTAGATCTCGGTGTTGCTTATCCGGTGGATCCGCAGCCGTTTGGGCCAAGGAGGCGTGCCGGTGAACGACCCGGCTTCGATCGCAGGGAGAAAGAACTCGCGGAGCTCATCGCGATCACCGAGCGCCACCCGGCCGTCCGCCTCATCGCGCACGACCCGCCGGCCTCGCTGCTCCGCATCACCGCGCTGATCTACCCACAAGCCAGGATCAAGATCATTGCGGGGTCCCGCCCGGACACCGGGACCGCCCGCCGCCCCGGCCCGGACGCGGACCTAGCCCGTGACCGCTGTTCCAGCGACCCGGGGCGGCGCGCGGCGGACCGGGCGGTCGCGGCGGGGCGGTGTCACGGTCACTGATGCCGATGTAGGTGGCATCCGATGTCGAGAACCCGGGAACGCGACGGGCGCGTTCCCGGGTTCTCGACCGCTGTCTGGCCTTGTGCGGGTATTCAGGCGTCGCGGCGGCGCAGCCGCCAGGCAGCCAGGCCGGTCAGCACGACCGCGTACCCGCACAGGACCGCGAATCCGGTCCACGGGCCCAGCTGATGCCCGCCGAACAGCTTCCCGGCCCCCCAGATGGTCCCGCCGGCGTTGGACGGCAGGTAGGGCGCGAACCCCTTGATGCTCTGCGGAAGGTAGGCCGCGACGAGCGGCACCACCAGGAACACCGCGGCGAACACCGACAGCCCGGCCGCGGTCCGGCGCAGCAGGGCGCCCAGAGCCACGCCGATGACGGCGATGACGGTCAGGTACAACGACGCGCCGACCACCTCTCGCAGCACACCCGGGTCGGTCAGCGAGATGGCCGAACCGCCCCGAGAGGACTCCAGGGCCGTCGCGGTGAAGAAGCCGGCCACCGCGGCCAGCAGGCTCAACGGCAGCATCAAGCCCACCAGCACGATCAGCTTGGCCCAGAGCACGGGCAGCCGCGATGGCACGACGGCCAGCGTGGCGCGGATCATCCCGGTGGCGTATTCGCCGCTGAACGCGAGCACGCCGAGCATGCCGAGCATTAGCTGGGCGAACAAGATGCCGACCAGGCTGATCGTCACCCCGCCCGCGGCCGAATTGGCCGCCGAAATCTTGTAGGGCGCCCCGGATCCCGCGATCGCGGCGCTCAGGCCCACGATCAGCACGACCGCGACCAGCGCGCACCACCAGGTCGAGCGCAGCGCGCGCAGCTTGGTCCACTCCGCGCGGATCACGCGGACCTGGGTCACCGGTCCCGCTACGGTTACCGGAGCCGGTGCGAGCATGGTCGTCATGACGGCGCTCATCGGGTCGCTCCGGCGTGGTATTCGATGCTGTCCTGGGTCACTTGCATGAAGGCCTCCTCGAGCGACGCATGGGTGGGGGTGAGCTCGTACACGGGCAGGTGCGCCCGCCAGGCCGCCGTGCCGATCTGCTCGGCGGTGGTGCCGGAGACACGCAGCAGGTCCGTTCCGTCATGAATCACGGTGACCCCGGGAGCGGCCAGCACCTGGCCCAGCCGCGCGGTTTCCGGGGTGCGGACCAGGACGGCGCTTGTGCTGGCGTGGCCGGTGAAATCCTCGACGCTGCTCTCGCTGATGAGCCGGCCCCGGCCCAGCACGACCAGCCGGGTCGCGGTCTGCGCCATCTCGCTCATCAGGTGCGAGGAGACGAACACCGTGCGCCCCTCGGCGGCCAGCGACTTGAGCAGCAGCCGGATCCAGCGCACCCCGTCCGGGTCCAGCCCGTTGACCGGCTCGTCCAGTACCACCGTCTGCGGCTGGCCCAGCAGCGCCGCGGCCACTCCCAGCCGCTGCCCCATGCCCAGGGAGAACCCGCCGGCCCGGGTGCCCGCGACCTCGCCCAGCCCGGCCAGCTCGATCACCTCATCGACCCGGCGGCGGCCGATGCCGGCCGTCCGGGCCAGCGCCAGCAGGTTGTTGCGGGCCGACAGCCCCGGGTGCACCGACCTGGCGTCCAGCAAGATGCCGAGCTCCGACATCGGGGCGGCCGCCCGGGGGTAGTGCGTACCGTTGACCCGCACCGTCCCGCTGGTCGGCCGGTCCAGGCCGGCGATCATCCGCATCGTGGTGGACTTGCCCGCCCCGTTGGGGCCGAGGAACCCGGTCACCACGCCCGGCTCCACCACGAAACTCAGCCCGTCGACTGCGGTCTTGTCTCCGTACCGCTTGGTCAGGCCATCAATCTCGATCATCTAGTGTCCTTCCCTCGATGTTCTTGCTCTTGGAGGCAAGCCTGCGTTCGGGGCCTGAGGCGGGACTGTCGTGGCGCTGAGGCGAAGGAGATTCCCGGCATATCGGACTACATATCGGCCGGTGCAGTGAGGCCGCCGGGCGAGGGCCGTACGGTGGAGGTCATGGAGGTCCGGCTGTTCGGCGAGCTCGAAGCCGTGGCTGCGGGCGTTCCTGGACATCTATGGTGCCGACGTGACGGAAGGCGCTTCGTTTGGTGACCCCTCAGCGCCAGCCCTCCCAGGTGGCTGGACAGGCTCCATCACGGCAACAGGCTCGCCTGCAGCGCCCGCCGCTCGCGCGCCGTGCCGTCGGGGTGCTCCGCGAACTGTTCCCTGAGCCCGCGGAGCCGGTGCCCCGGCGCGTGCCGCGCGGCCTGCCGGTCCTCCTCCTGGCCGCCGTGGTCCCCCTTGGGGTCCTGGTGATGCTGGTGCGCGTCGCGGGCCCGGTCCCGGCCTGGGACAGTATCTATGCCGAGGACCTCAGTATCTTCCTGGTCCAGGCGCTGCAGCACCCCTGGCACCTGCTGGTCCCGGCCGCGGGGTACCTTCAGCTTGTCCCGCGGCTGATCGCCCAGTTCGTGGTGTATCTGCCGCTGCGCGACGCGGCGGCCGCCTTCGCGATCAGCGGGGCGCTGGTCACGACCGGATGCGCGCTGTTCATCTTCCATGCGAGCGCGGGACATGTCCGCTCCGCGGTGCTGCGAGTCGTGCTCGCTCTCGCCGTGGTGCTGCTGCCCGTCGCGCCGCTGGAGATCGCCGACAGCGGCGTCAACAGCCCCTGGTACCTGCTGTTCGCGCTGTTCTGGGCCGTGCTGTGGCGCCCGGGGACGCGCGCGGGGATGGCCGGCGCGGCGGCCGTCGGCTTCCTCACGGCCGCTTCCACCACGATGAGCATCGTCTTCGCGCCGTTGCTGCTGGCCCGGGTCATCGCGTTGCCGCGGCTGCGCGAGCACGCGGTGACCGCGGGCTGGGCAGCCGGCTGCCTGCTGCAGGTTCCCTACGTCGTGAGCAACTTGGGCAGCGCCCAGTCCCGGACGGCTCACCCGGCCTCACCGGGCCCGGTGCTCGCCTTCTACGGGCACGAAGTGGTGCTGCCCGCGCTCGGCTGGCACCTGGCCTGGCGGCTGCAAGCTTTCGCCGGGCGAAACGGCGCCACGCTGATCATCGGCGCAATTCTCGTGGCCTTCTTCGGGTGGGCCCTGCTCACCCAGCGCGGGCAAGCCCGGGTGTTCGTGGTGGCCTCCCTGATAACCGGTTTCCTGGCCACCGCGTTCGCCGTGACCCTGAGGTCGGGGGTGACGACAAGCCCGGTCGCGGAGAACTTCGAGTCCGGTTCCCGGTATAGCGCGCTTCCCATCTTCCTCATCGAGGCCGCCGCAGTGGTCGCGGTCGGCTCGTTCATCTGCCACGGGCAGAACAGGCTGCGGACCGTCGCCGCGGTCGCGGCGCTGGTCGGGGTCCTGTCGGTCGGCTGGATCACCGACTTCCGCTACCAGGGCTTGCGAAGCGGCACGACCAACTGGCCGCCGATGGCGGCCGCGTGGCTGCACGCTTGCCAACGCACGCCGGACGGCGTCATACGCGAACGGACCGGGGGCCCGCCCAGGAAGGCAATCCCGTGTGCGAGCCTTCGCCGCTTATGCCCTGCTGCCCGTTCCCGTGGCGCTGGCGGGCCTGGTCACGCTGGCCGGGAGAGGGCCACTCAGGCGGGCGGCCGCTGCAGTTGACGGTTGCTGGCCATCGCACCACGATTATGACTACCGTCACGGAGCAGGGAAGGGACCCATGATCCTGATCAACATCACAATGCAGATCCGGCCCGAGAAGATGGGCGAGTGGCTGGCGCTGGCCGACTCCTACACCAAGGACGTCAACTCCGAGGACGGCTGCTTGTTCTTCCAGTTCGCCCGGAGTCTTACCAGCGACAACGAGTTCGTCTGCATCGAGGGCTTCAAGGATGCCGAGGCGGGCGCCACGCATGTCAAGCAGCCCTACGTGAAGAGGTTCTTCGACACCGCACCCGACTTGGTGGCCACGCAGCCGCAGATTATCTACATCGACACCCCGCATGACGGCTTTGGCCCGATGGGCGAGATCCAGCCTCGCTGACCGGCTAAGACCGCCTAGGGCGCCGGGAGCCGGAGCTCGGCGTAGAGCGCGCGGTGGTCGCTGCCGTCCAGCCAGTGGGCCGATGTGGTCAGGACCGCGCAGCGCCGGTCGGTGAGGACGTGGTCGATGGCGAGCAGGGCCAGGCGCCGGCCGGGTCGTGGTCCCCAGGTAGGCGACAGCCCGTTGCCGACCTGGCTGGCGGCGTCCAGGTACCCGCGGCGCAAGAGCTGGCGGAACTGCGCGTGATCGAGGGTGGCGTTGAAGTCTCCGGCGAGGATGCGCGGGCTGTCGCCGGGCGCGGGCAGCGCGGACAGCTGACTGCGCCACCGGGCCGTGGCGCCCGGGGACCAGGGGGGCTTCGGCGGCGCCGCGTGTATGCAGGCCAGTTCGACGGACTGCCCGGACGGAAGGTCAAGCCGGGCGGTGCACCGGGCTGCAGAGGGCGGCGCAGCGGGCGGCCCGCCGCGCAGCGGGGAGCGGGCGTAGATGCTGCTTCGGGTGCCGTGCCGCACCGGCTGCGTCACCCGGTGCGGGAGCAGATCGCCCAGCCCGGCCTTCTGGAGCCTGGCTGCCGCCTCGTCGGTGAGCTCCTGCACGAACAGCACGTCCACGTGCTGACGGCAGACCAGCTCGGCCACCACATCGGCCCCGGCCCGGCCGAAGAGCAGATTGGCCGTCAAGACCCGCAGCACGGGCCCGGCTGCGGGCGCCTGGCGGCGTGGTACCGCGCGAGGGCCCACCGCGGCGGTCAGGGCAGCCCCGGCAACCGCGGTCGCGGCAGCCGGGCCCGCGCTGCGCAGCAGCAGCGCTCCGGCCCACGCTCCCGCGGTTACCTGCGGGGTGAACGACAGCAACGGCACGGCCCACGCTTGGGCGAACTGGAGACGATCAGCCCCCGCCAGCCGGGCCGCCGCCCAGCCGGCCAGCGCGCCGGCCACCCCCCACTCGACACGTCGCGACGGCATTGGCTCATGGTAATGGCGGACCGGTCGTGGCCGGGTTTAGCTGAGTAGTTCGCGGACGCGCGGGATGACCTGGCGGCCGTACAGCTCGATGTTGGTCATGAGCTGGTCGTGGGTCAGGCCCGGCATGCCGTACTTCAGGTCAAACCGGGTGGCGCCCAGGGCGCGCAGGTTCGTGGCGATCTTCTGCGCGACGGTTTCGGGTGAGCCGACGTACAGTGCTCCGTGCGGCCCGGTTTCAGTGTCGAAGGACTCATCGGTGGGGATCGCGAAGCCGCGCTCCGGGGCGATCAGGGCGATGATCTCCCGCCAGCGCGGCCAGAACTCCGCTTTGGCCTGCTCGTCGGTCGCCGCGACGTGGCCCGGGGAATGCACGCCCACCGGGAGCGGCGGGCGGCCGAACTTCTCCAGGGCGCGCTGGAACAGCTCGGAGTACGCGGCGAACCGGGCCGGCGGGCCGCCGATGATGGCCAGCATGAGGGAGAACCCGAGGCGGGCGGCGCGGATCACCGACTGCGGGTTGCCGCCGACGCCGATCCACGCCGGGAACGGCCCCGACTCCAGGTGCGGCACCACGTCCTGGTTCAGCAGGCGCGCGCGGGTCTTGCCCTCCCAGGTGACGGGGCCGCCCTTGAGCAGCTCGGCGAACAGGGCGGCCTTCTCCTCGAACAGTTCCTCGTAGTCGGCCAGGTCGTAGCCGAACAACGGGAACGATTCGATGCTCGAGCCGCGGCCGAGGATGACCTCGGCCCGGCCGCCGGAGATCGCGTTCAGCGTGGAATACCGCTGGAACACCCGGACCGGGTCATCGGAGCTCAGCACGGTGACGGCGGAGCCGAGGCGGATTCGCCCGGTGCGGGCCGCGATCGCGGCGAGCACCACGTCGCCGGCCGGCATCGGGAAGTACTCGGTGTGATGCTCGCCGATCCCGAAGAAGTCCACTCCGGCTTGTTCGGCGAAGACGCCCTCTTCGACCACGTTGCGGATCGTCTGGGCGTGCGAGGCCGGCTTGCCGTCGGCGTCGCCGTTCCGGTCGCCGAAGGTGTCCAGCCCGAAGGTGTATGTCAAGCCAGGCTCCTGGCGTCCTGACGCACGGCCCGCTCGAACTCGGGTTGCGTCAGCGCGACCCCGAACACCGGGCCGCCCGGCTGCAGCACCCGGCCCGCCCGCAGGCTTTCCAGCCGAACCGGGTCGTAGCCGATCCGGTCGACCAGGTCCGCGATCATGGCGACCGCCGCGGGGTCGTCGCCCGCCACGCCGGCGGCTCTGCGGTCCGGGGCGCCCGCCGCCGCGCCCGGTCCTCAAGCTCGTGATAGCCGATGTGATTGAGCGCCTTGACCACGGCCGAGCCGGCGAGCCGCCGGGCCACGACCTCACTGCTTCCGCGGCCTTCGAAGGGCTCCAGGACGCCGTCGCTGGCCGGCCAGTAGTTCATCGCGTCGACCACGAGCTTGCCTGGGTTGCGAAGTCGAGCGCGAACATCCGGTTGCGCGCCGACTCATAGGGCGCGCCGTCGTTGATCGCGTCCGCGATCCCGGTGTCGGCCAGGGTCACCGAGGTGTTGGTCATCACCGACGACCCGTGCGGGATGCGGGCCAGGACGGCCTCACGTGCGGCGTCGAGGTCGTCCACGACTTCCACGCTGAACCCGTGCTCTTCCAGGGCGGTGACGGCTGACGCGAGCACCGTCTCGTCGGGCAGCGTGCTGAATTGGTCCGGGGTAGCGATCGTGCTCATCGGCTGGTCCTTGCTGGTCTGGCCGCCTTCGGCGGCGGGCCTTGGCGATAGTGGAAGCGGACTTTACCCCGTTTATATTTCCGGCCGTAGGGTGGGATCATGAGCCAGCCCGTGACCTGGGGACCGCCGCACGCCGAGCGCGCCGACGCCGCCCGTAACCGGCAGCTTCTGCTGGCCACGGCGCGCGAGATAGTCGCCGGGCAGGGGGCCGACCAGCTGACCATGGACGGGCTGGCCGAACGCGCAGGCCTGGGCAAGGGAACGGTGTTCCGCCGGTTCGGCACCCGGGCGGGCATCTTCGCCGCGCTGCTAGACGACGACGAGCGGAAGTTCCAGGAACAGGTTCTCGCCGGACCCCCGCCGGTTGGCCCGGGCGCCCCGCCGCTGGACCGGCTGATCGCCTACGGCCGCGCCAGGACCGGCTTCCTGATCAGGCACCGCGAGATCGCACGCGCGGCGCTGGACGGCAGACAGCTGGTACCAGCCGGATCGCAGACGCCCATGTCCCGGGAACACATCCGGTTCCTGCTCGGGGAGATGAACCTCGGCGCCGCCGACCTGGACATCCTGGCCACTCAGCTCACCGCGGCCCTGGACGGCCCGCTGCTGCTCTACCTGTCCTCCGCCATCCTTACCCAGGCCGCTCCGCAAGTCTCCGAACGCCTCGGCCGAGGCTGGCAGGACCTGATCCAGCGCGTCTGCCGGCCCCGATGAACCAGCGAATGGCCCTCGGGCACCCCGCCACTTCCCCTCGGTCAGTGGCCGGCGGTCTGGCCGCCGTCGACGTGCAGGATCTCGCCGGTGATGTAGGGCGAGGACTCCAGGAACAAGATGGCGTCGACCACGTCGCTGACCTGGCCCACCCGCCCGAGCGGGGGAAGCCGGTCACCGAGGCTGTCGTAGCTGTCGGCCGGGTGCATCGGCGTCTGGATGATCCCGGGCGAGACGGCGTTGACCCGGATGCCGCGCGAGGCGTACTCGACGGCCAGCGACCGGGTGGCCGCGGCCAGGCCGCCCTTGGTCAGCGCGGCCAGCGCCGAAGGCGCCTTGGAGTTCGCGACCTCGGCCAGGGTGGCCGAGATGTTGACCACGTGGCCGCCGTACCGCCGGGCCATGTCGGCGATGACCCGCTGGGTCAGCCAGAAGAACCCGGCCAGGTTGACCCCGGTGACCAGGGCGTAATCGTCGGCGGTGTAGTCGGTGAACGGCTTGGAGACGAACACGCCGGCGTTGTTGATCAGGGTGTCGATGCGCCCGAACCGGTCCAGGGCGGCGTCGGCGATCCGGTCGGCGGTGACGGGGTCGGCGATGTCGCCGGCCACGGTGAGCAGATCGCTTTCCTCGGACGGCTTGATCGTCAGGGCGGTGGCCACCACCGCCCACCCCCGGCCGCGGTATCCGGTGACCAGGCCGGCGCCGATGCCCTGCGATCCCCCGGTGATGACGGCGACCTTGCCGGTCATGATGCCTGTGCCGGATCGCTCGGGTGCGGGGTCAGCGGCGTGGTCTGCACCCTCATCCAGGGGTCCAGGGGCAGTGACCTCAGGATCGCCTGCAGCTCGGCTGGGCTGGCGGCCCGCCACAGGCCCAGCGAGCGCCCCTGGCCGGGCAGCGCCCACAGTCGCCGCAGGTGCCCCTGCCCGGCCAGTTCCTTGGCGCGTTCCGCCTCGCGCGCCTCGGTTTCCTCGACGGCCCGGCCCGGCGTGCCCTCCGGGACGTCGATGACGAACGTGGTGAGGAACTCCGAACCTGGCGCTCCCGCGGCCAGGCCCGGGTCGTTGGGGTGCGGCGACAAATCCGTCACCTCGTCGGTGCGCCACACCCGCAGCGGCATCGAGGCCAGGACCTCCTCGAGCTGGCCGTCGTCGGCGGCGGCGAACAGCCCCAGGGTGCGCCATTCACCCGGCTGCAGCGGCGGGCGCCATAGTCGCAGCAGGTGCCCCTGCGCCGCGAGTTCGCGCGACCGGGCCGCCTCGCGCCCGCGAATGTCGGCTACGGCCTGATCCGGAGTTCCCTCCGGAACGTGCGTGGTCATGGTGACCAGGTATTCCATGGTCGGCGTACCTCCTGGCGCGGAAGGGTGAGCAACGGTCCGTTCGGAAAAAATATTCAATTATGCCGAACGGGCAGTGGTGTTACGGTCCGCAGACGGCACTGTGCTCCGCGGGGTTGTGCCGCCGCGACCGGCTCGGGCCTTCAGCCTGGCACGCCCGGGCGGCCCGGCGCGCCCGTGAGCGACCCTGGTCCGGGGCACTGGTTCACGGGGGGGTAGCCCCCGTGCTTGCGCCGCCGCGGGTCGCTAGCGGTGCAGATCCGCCGGCCCGAGGCTGGCCAGGGCCGAGCGCAGCTCCCGGCGTGAGCCGGCCCGAGCTTGACGTAGACCTTGCGCAGGTGCCATTCGACGGTCCGGGCCGACAGGAACAGCTGCGCGCCGATCTCGGAGTTGGTACTCCCGTCGGCGGCCAGCCGGGCGATATGTGCCTCCTGGGGGGTGAGCGCGCTGACCGTTTCCGCGGTTGGCCTGCGCGCCGTTTCGCCGAGGGCCAGCAGCTCACGGCGGGCCCGTTCGGCGAACGCGTCGGCGCCCATGGCGGACAGCATGTCGTAGGCGGCGCGCAGCTCGGCGCGGGCGTCCGGGTGCCGGTTCTCGCGGCGCAGCCACTCTCCGTAGAGCAGGCGGGAACGAGCCAGCTGGGCGCGGACCGGGGTGCGGCCGAGGCGTTGGATCGACTCCCGGTAGTAACGCTCGGCGTCCTCACCCTCACCGAACAGGGCACGGATCATGGCCTCGATTCCCAGCGCCCACTCGGTCGGGGTCACGTGCGTGCGTTCGGTCATCCACTCCAGAGCGGCCCGGACCATCGCGGTATCACCGGTCCTGGCCGCGGCCTCGGCCAGTTCGGGCACGACCAGGGATCCGAAACCGAAATGATCGTGTTCGAAGGCCCGCCAGGCGGCGTCACGGGCGGCCTCGTGCTGCCCGAGGCCGTTGCGGAGCATGGCGCTCATGATGTCTGTGAAGTTGACCATCATGCCCAGGCCGCGGTCGGCCGCCTCCTGCGCGGTCGCCTGGATCAGCTCGGCTGCCTCTCGCTCCTGGCCGCGCCAGGCCCAGAGCATCATCGCGGCGTGTGCGACGGACGGCGGCCCGGTCACCTCCGCGATCGGGCGGTCTTCTTCGATGAGCCTGGCCGCGGCGCCCAGCTCACCCCGGAGGATGTGCATTTCGGCGAGGAAGTTGATCGCGAACCGCAACTGCACGAGCGCTCCGGTGTCGCGGGCGACCTGAACCTGGCGGACGGCCAGGGTCTGCCAGGACTCGAAGTCCCACAGTTCCATGGCGATGATGGCGCCTGCTCGCCCCCCGGTGATCCAGAGCCAGCGGCGGGTTTCGCCGGAGCCGCTGTCCAGGGCCAGGAAGAGCTCGAGGGCCCGGGACAGGCCGGAGGCGGCGGCGGCGTAACCCGCGGTGAACCGCTGCGCCATCGCGTCGAGCAGGACATCTACGGGCCGCGGCGGGCCGGGACTGGGCGGTGCGGCGCGCGCGGCTTGCGTGGCTTCCCGCCTGCTGCCGCCCGGGCCCAGATCGCCAATCCACATGACTGCTTCCCAGAGGGCTTCCAGATGCGTCTCGCGGGCCAGGCCGACGTCGACCGGCTCGAAGCGCCGGGCGGCGCGGAGCAGCAGACGGGCAGCATCGATGTCTCGGCGCTGGTCCGAGGCAATCTGACCGCGCAGTCGCTCTACCTCCGCATCTGCCAGCGCATCCAGCGATCCGGCCTCGACCATGACCAGCAGGCCCAGCGCCTCATCCAGCGCCCCCGCATCACGCTTGGTTCGTGCCGCGGCGACCAGCCGCTGCGCCCGGCGTCGCGGTTCGGGCGTCAGCAGCGCCGCGTGCTCCAAGAACGCCGCCGCCGCGGCCAGGCCGCCGCGGGCCTGGGCCCGGCCCGCCGACCGCTCCAGCTCCGCGGCGACGTCCTCATCCGGTCCCGGCGCCGCCTGAGCCCGGTGCCAGGCTCGCTGGTCAGGGTCGACAGCGGGATCGGTGGCTTGCGCCAGTGCGGCGTGGATTTCCTGCCTGGCCGGCATCGAGGCCGACCGGTAGGCCGCCGAGCGCACCAGCGGGTGCCGGAACCGCACCCGCGGGCCGAACTCCGCCAGCCCCGCCCGCGCCGCCGCCCCCGCCGCCTCCAGGCCGATTCCGAGCCGCCCGGCGGCCCGCCATACTAGCGCGGCGTAGTACACACCGGTCGCCGGCTTCCGGGCCGGGCGGTGCTGGGCTAATTGCTGAATTCGAGCGGGTTCGGGGCTGGAGTTGGGAGGCGCGCTCTGGGGCTGAGTCATGGCGTGCTTGCTCCGTTGCTGTCAGTTCTGCTCGTGAACATGCGCGAATTTCTTGCTTGAACGGTCGGGACCACGATGATGACGGCCTTGCTGAGCAGGACTCCGATCGCCGTGGCCACGGCGGCGGGCGCCGCGAAGATCCAGCGGACGGCGCGCGGGATGCGGTCCCGGCTGGAGGGCACGCGGGGCTGCTCCCAGGCCGGCATGTCCTGGCGCGGGTAGAGCCTGCCGAATATGCCGAACATCGCGCCCAGATGAGGGTCTGCCCGGCGCAGGCCGGCTTCGATGCGGCGTAGTTGGTGTTGCTGACGGTAGTTGAGGTTCATCTCATGCTCCTGACTTGCGGCCGCCGTCGCGGGCGGGGTGCGGGCCCCGGCGGGCGGGAGGGCCGGGACCCGCACGTGAGCGGGGCAGGGTGAACGAGCCTCACGCATCGGCTTGGGTTTGCGGTCCACTGCTGATCCGGTCCACGGGCGGCCTGGGGGGCGAAGCCTGAGTCGCCGGCTGCCCTGGGGCGGGCGACGTTTATCACGCGGGCTTCCTCGGCTGGTGTGATGCCGTGACGCTGCACTGGCACCCCGGCGGTTTCTCGCGGCCGTCATAGCCAAGCCTCACGCCGGGGCGGGTGAGAAGTCGTCACACATTTCGCGTGATATTCGGCCTTCGGCGCCCTGCCGGTTCGGCCCGCGCGCCGGTCAGGCCCGCTCTCGGCGAAATCACCTGAACGGGACGACGCCTCCTCACCCTGTCTGGACCGAAGCTGGGGTACAAGGCACGATCACGCCCTGACTGAAGAGGAGGAGCGATGGAACCACCCGCCACCGGCCGCTATGCCGCCGGCCACTGTGCCATCGAGCACGAAGAGTTGCTCGTCCACAACTGGCGCGTCACGCAGCTTACGCGTCTGGGCGTCCCGGGGCCCCTAGCCGAGACCTACGCTGATCGCATCGACTGGCATCAGGTCGCCCGGCTGGTGCACCGCGGCTGCCCTCCCCGGCTCGCCCTGCGCATCGTCCGTTGACGCCGATGGTTATCACCCAGCAGCGCACGGAGAACATGGAATACGTGCGCCGGCTGCTCAGGCAAAAGCAGCCCGGATTTTCCGTGGCGCTGGAATTGGCCGTGATTCTGGTGGAACAGCAGCTAAGGTCACCAGGTATGCCGCGCGACATCGGCGCCGGTGAGCCGCATGGCCAGTAACCCGGCGGCTCTGCGGCCCGCAGAAGACCTTGCTCACGCCTCCGCTGGCCATCTCGCCTTCCTGGCCGAGTCTCAGTCAGCCGGGGCGCATGACCTGCACGGCGGGTTCGCCCGCGACTTCGCTACCGCGGACGGCGGCCGGGTCATGGTGGTGGCATTCACCCCGCAGCAGTTCGCCGACCTGGCCAAGACCACCGGGCGCGCCGGGACCTTCGCGTTCCTGGAGCGGGTGCTTTACGCCGACTTCTCGGCTACTGACGACCTGCGTACCCATCGGGGCACCATTGCCGCATTGCTCGCACCATGGTTCGCCCGGCGCACCGTGGGCGATCTGGCCATCGCGTTCGCAGGAACCTCGGTCTCGTGGGCCCGCCTCCCCAACCTCGCCGCCCGACCGGGATCCCGGTCCGGGTCGATGGCGCACCGTACCGGCTAGAACTCGGCTAGAACTGGTACAACGGCACATCGACCCGGAAACCGGGGCCAGTCAGGGGAGCAGGACGATCTTGCCGCGGATGTGGTCCTTCGCGAGCAGTCCGTAGGCCTCCCGGATCTGGGCCAGCGGGAAGGTCGCGGCGATGGGGACCTCCAGCTTGCCGACCGCGATCAGCCCGGCAAGTTCGGCGAGGACACTCGCGCTCGATCCCGCGGCGCGGCCGTCGCCCTTCACCCCGTACCGCTGGATGGCGCCGACGTTGACGATCGTGTCGATCCGGGCCGCCGGCACGCCGAGCTCTAGGGCCAGCTCCACATAGTCCGCACCAAAGGTATCGATGAACGCGTCGACCGCCGGAGCGGCCTCCCGGATCCGCCCGGCCACCCGGTCGCGATAGTTGACCGGGATCACCCCGTGCTGGCTCAGCCACTCGTGGTGCTCCGGCCCGGCCAGGCCGATCACCGTCGCCCCGGCGCGTCTGACCAGCTGGACCGCGATCGACCCGACCCCGCCCGCTGCGCCGGTCACTGCGACCGTTTCGCCCGGTCTCGGGGCCACCGCCTTGACGGCCGCCCAGGCGGTGGCCCCGGCCACGTACAGCGCCCCCGCGACCTCCCACGGCACCGCGGCTGGCTTGCGGGTCAGGTTCCGCGCTTCCACCGCGACGTACTCAGCGTGGCTCGTCCGGTTGTTGGTGAAGGCGATAACCTCGTCGCCGGCCGCGAACCCGGTCACCCCCGGGCCCGCCTGTTCGACGATCCCGGCCAGGTCGCTGCCCTCACCGGACGGGAACGTGGCCGGAAACAGCCCCTCGCGGATCTTCGCTTCGCCCGGGTTGATCCCGGCCGCCTTGACCGCGACCAGCACGCTGCCCGGTCCCGGCTCCGGCCGCGGCACGTCCACGACCTTGAGGACGTCCACCGGGCCGTACCGATCGAACCGCACTGCCTTCACGACCGCACCTCCGTCGCACCTCCGTCCGGGCGAAACTTCCCGTTATCCGAACAGGACGGCCAGGCGGCGGTACAGGGACGGCGCGGTCACGCGGACCACGCCCGGCAGCCTGGTCCAGCCGGGTATGTAGAGATCCTCACGACCGCACAGCGCGGCCTGGCAGACAAGCCGGGCGACCCGTTCTGGCGGGATCGGCCGCGGCCGGGCCCGCACGTACGGGGCGCCGCGCCGCTCGAAGAACGGGGTGTCGGCCACGCCGAGGATCACGTGGGTTATCCCCACCCCGGTCCCGCGCAGCTCATAGCGCAGCGCCTCGGCGAACGCGCCCAGCCCGGCCTTGGCCGCGGAGTACACCGCCTCCTCGCCTACCCCGACGCTGCCGGCGATCGACCCGACCAGGACCACCTGGCCCCGGCCCCTCGCCAGCATCTGCGGCAGCAGCAGCCGGACCAGCTCGATCGGCGAGACCAGGTCGACGACCAGTAGCTCCTCGGCCCGGTCCGCCGGCATGGCGGTGAACGGGCCGGCCCAGCCGACCCCGGCACAGGCCACCAGCAGGTCTACCCGCCCGGCGGCGGCCAGCGCGGTACTCGCGAGCCGGCGCGCGGCGGGCACCGAGGCCAGATCGGCGGGCAGCGAATCCGAGCCGGTCCGGGCGGCCACGCGCTCCAAGCGGTCAACGTCCCGTCCGGACAGCAGCAGCCGCCAGCCGTCGGCGGCCAGGCAGTCCGCCACGGCCGCCCCGATCCCGGAAGACGCGCCGGTTACCAGGGCCACGCCCCCGGGCCAGGCGGGGCGGCGGGCTGGAACCCGCACGGCCGGAGAGCCGAACGTGGCGCGGGCGGTGATCCGGGCAGCCGGAGAGCCGAACCTGGCACGGGCGGTGATCCGGGCGGCCGGAGAGCCGAACCTGGCGCCTGCGGTGATGATGCCCATTCCGAGCCTCTCCTGTGGCTGATCGGTATCAGCCTCAGTCCTGGAGGGGTGAGATGGAATCACCCGAATCATGCGATTCCATCTCACCCGGCCGGACGGCAGGCTTGGGCCGTTCGGAGTGGCAACGAAAGGAGACGCCATGGGAAAGGAAGCACGGCTGGGGCTGCTGCTCGGCGCTTCCGCCTGCCTGCTGGCAGTGATGGTCGACTGGGTGGTCGAGGAACTGGTCCAGCCCGCGAAGACCCGGTCCGGGAACTAGCCAGCTGACTTGCCGGGTACCCGGCCGCGGTCGCCCACCCCCGCGGCCGGGACCCGGTGCTGTGACACAGGACTGGTGACACGGGCTGGAGGTCACACGTGACGAAGGACGCGATCTTGCTGACCGGGCCGCTCGGGCTCGGCCACGAGATGATGGCGCGCTGTTGTGCCCGGTTGCTGGAACGGTCCGGGTGGCGAACCCGCCGCCTGGACAGCATGTCACTGCTGGGGCCGTGGAACGGGGGCGTTGGCGAACGGGCGTTCAACCGCCTGGTCGCTATCCCCGGCCTGTACGACGGGCTGCACTTCGCCCACCTGCGGACGGGGAGCCGGCTCGCGGAGCGGATGGACCGGGCGTCGCGCGCCAGGCTGGTGCCCGCCCTGCTGGCCGAACTGAAACGGCAGCCGGCCGACCTGGTGCTCAGCGTGTTCGCCACCGGGGCCTCGGCCGCGGCCGCGCTCAAGGCCGAGGTGCCTGGGCTGCGGACGGTCGTGCTGTGTACGGACGTGGCGGTGCACCGGATATGGGCCGCGGAGGGCACCGATCTGTTCCTGGTGACGTCGGCGGCGGCCGCGGCGGCCGTCCGGCGCTACCTGCCCCGGGCGCCGGTCGCGGTGGTACCGCCGCCGGTGCGGCCGGAGTTCTACGCCGCGCCGTCCCGAGGGCAGGCCAGGAGCGCGCTCGGCGTCCCGCCGGGGGACTTCTGCGTGCTGGTCATGGACAGCGGCTGGGGGTTCGGTCCGCTAGTGGAGATGGTGTCCGCACTGGCCGAGGCGGGCGTGCATGTGCTGGCGGTCGCGGGCCGGGACCGCCGGATCGAACGGCGGCTCCGGGAACTGGCCGCCCGCGCTCCCCGGGTAACACCGTTCGGGTTCACCGACCGGATCCCGGAGCTGATGGCCGCGGCGGACGTGGTGCTGGCCCTGCCCGGCGCCAACACGTGCAGCGAGGCCCGGGTGGTGGGGCGCCACCTGCTTCTGCTGGATGTCATGCCAGGTCACGGACGGGACAACCTGCTGCACGAACTGGAGCTGGGCGGCGCCGATACGTGCGTCCTGACGCCCGGCGGGGTGACCGCCAGCGTGCTGGCCCTGCGTGACGGATCCCGCGGGGTCCCAGCCCGCGCGGCACCCCGTTGGGAACCTGCCTACGTGGCCGCGCTGCAGCGGATCGGCCTGGACCTGCAGCCCTGGAAGGAGCCGAATCCGCATGCTGCGCACGCTATTTCTCAACCCGCCGTCCTTTGAGGGTTTCGACGGCGGGGCCGGGGCCAGGTACCAGGCCAAGCGGGAGATCCGCTCGTACTGGTACCCGACCTGGCTGGCCCAGCCGGCCGCCCTCGTACCCGGCAGCAAGCTCGTAGACGCCTCGCCGGCGAGCCTCACCCTGGACGACGTCCGGCCGCTGGCGCGCGAGTACGAGCTGGCCGTCCTGCACACGAGCTCGCCCACCTTCGCTGGCGACGTGCAGGTGGCCGAGGCCCTCAAGGCGGAGAACCCGGCGATCATGATCGGTTTCGTCGGCCCGAAGGTCGCCGTGCAACCCGAGCGCTCGCTGCGGGCTTCGGCGGCCATCGACTTCGTGGCCAGGGAGGAATTCGACTTCACGATCGCCGAGGTGGCGGAGGGCCGCGCCCTGACCTCCGTGGCCGGCCTTTCTTATATGGATCCGAACGGACAGGCGGTTCACAACCCCGACCGTGAGCTCCTGACCGACATGGACCGCCTGCCGTTCGTGACACCGGTCTACCATCGGGACCTGCGGTCCGAGGACTACTACATCGGGTATCTGCTGCACCCGTACGTCTCGCTGTACACCGGGCGGGGATGCCGGTCGCGGTGCACGTTCTGCCTGTGGCCGCAGACGGTCGGCGGCCACCGGTACCGGACCCGCAGCGTCGACCACGTGCTCGAGGAAGCCGCTCTCGTGTCCCGGCTGTTTCCCCAGGTGAAAGAGCTGTTCTTCGACGACGATACGTTCACCGACGACCGGCCGCGAGCCGAGGCGATCGCCCGCGGGCTGGGCAAGCTCGGGATCACCTGGTCGTGCAACGCCAAGGCCAACGTCCCGCGGGACACGCTGAAGGTGCTCAAGGACAACGGGCTGCGGCTGCTGCTGGTCGGCTACGAGTCCGGGAACCAGCAGATCCTGATCAACATCAAGAAGGGCCTGCGGGTCGACCGGGCCCGGCGGTTCGCCGCCGACTGCCGGGAGCTGGGCATCACCGTGCACGGCACCTTCATCCTGGGCCTGCCCGGGGAGACCAAGGAGACCATCCAGGAGACGATCCGGTTCGCCCGCGAGGTCAACCCGCACACCATCCAGGTCTCGATCGCGGCGCCTTACCCGGGCACCGAACTGTACCGGCAGGCCATCGAGAACGGGTGGCTGCCCGACGACGATGACGGCGCCACGCTGGTCAGCGAGAACGGCACTCAGCTCGCGGCCCTGTCCTACCCCCATCTGGAGCACACCGAGATCCTGGACTCGGTGGACGCGTTCTATAAGCGGTTCTACTTCCGGGCCGGGAAGATCGCCGAGATGTCAGCCGAGATGTTCCGCAGGCCCGACATGGCCGCCCGGCGGCTGCGCGAGGGCGGCGAGTTCGTCCGTTTCCTGGGCAGGCGTCCCCGGCACGCCGAAGGCGTCCAAGGAGGCACTGCCTGATGCGCGTCCTGCTGGTACATCCCAGTGCGCTGATGTACTCGGAGATCTTCCTGCGGCTGGAGCCGCTCGGCCTGGAGCGGGTGGCATCGGCCCTGCTGGCCGACGGTCATGACGTCCGGCTGACCGACCTGCAGGTCTACCGGCAGGTCCGAGCTGCAGCGCCAGGTGGCCGAGTTCCGGCCCGACGCGGTCGGGTTCAGCCTGAACTACCTGGCCAACGTGCCCGAGGTGGTGGACCTGGCCAAGTGGCTCAAGACCGTGCTCCCGGGCTGCCTGGTCTTCGCCGGCGGGCACAGCGTCTCCTTCGTCGCCGAGCAGGTCCTCGCGCACGCCGAAGGGGCGATCGACGTGGTGCTCAAGGGCGAGGGCGAGACCGGGGCCCCGGCGTTGCTCGCGGCGGCGCCGGACCGGGCCCTGGCGGAGGTGCCGGGAGCGGTCACCGTTGAGGGAGCTGGCCGTCCCCCGAAGATGATGCACAGCCTGGATGATCATCTTCCGGCGCGGCAGCTGGGCGGGCGGCGGCGGAGGTACTTCATCGGGGTGATGGACCCGGCCGCGTCGGTGGAGTTCACCCGGGGGTGCCCGTGGGACTGCTCGTTCTGCTCGGCGTGGACGTTCTACGGCCGCTCCTACCGGCGGCTGTCGCCGGAGGCGGCGGCCGAGGACATGGCCCGGATCGCCGAGCCGGGGGTGTTCATCGTCGATGACGTGGCGTTCATCAAGGCCGAGGAGGGCGATGAGATCGCCCGGCTGCTGGAGCGGCGCGGCATCCGCAAGCAGTACTACCTGGAGACCCGCTGCGACGTGCTGCTCCGCAACACCGAGGTGTTCCGCCGGTGGCGGCGGCTGGGGCTGAACTACATGTTCCTGGGCCTGGAGGCCCTCGATGAGGAGGGCCTGAAGGCGTTCCGGAAGCGGACCACGCCGCAGGTGAACAACCAGGCCCTGCAGGTGGCCCGGTCGCTGGGGCTGTCCGTGGCGATCAACATCATCGCCGACCCGGACTGGGACGAGGCCCGGTTCGCGTTCGTCCGGGAGTGGGCGATGAGCGTCCCGGAGATCGTCAACATCACCGTCCAGACCCCCTACCCCGGGACCGAGACCTGGATCACCGAATCCCGCCGGCTGACCACGCTGGACTACCGGCTGTTCGACGTCCAGCACGCGGTGCTGCCGACCCGGCTGCCGCTGCACCAGTTCTACACCGAGCTGGTCCGCACCCAGGCGGTCCTGGCCCGCAAGCACCTCGGGGTCGCGGCGCTGGCCAAGACCAGCGGGATCGTCGCCCGGCAGCTGCTCCGCGGCCAGACCAACTTCGCCCGGATGATCTGGAAATTCAACCAGGTCTACAACCCCGACCGGCAGTACGCCGAACACCTGCGCGAGCCCCGTTACCTGCTGCCGCTCCAGGCCGAACCAGCCGCGACGCCGCCGGACCGCAAGGAGCTGTACGTCCATGTCCCGTTGCGCCGCAAATCCTCACCTGTTACGGAGGCGTGAGCACCGGCTCGGGGGTGGCGGTGCGCGCGGGGAGAATGGGCTAGCTCTCGAGGCAGGGCCGCACTAGGGGAAAGGCGTTGCCGTGATCGGCACATTGCAGTGCGTGGTTCTGGACTGCCCGGATGCACTCGAGTACCAGCCGACACAGCCGTCAGCGAGTTGAACGAGATGCTTCCGTAACATCTCGGGCAGCCAGACCGTCGCCCGGCCGCCAGCCGCCCCTCGATCCCCTTTTGCGCGGAGGATCCGGCTGTTACGGAGGATCCAGGTGCCCATAGCGGGTTGGACCAAATCCCCCAACCGTCCGGTCAGCCCGGCCCGCCGACTCACGATCGAGGGCCACGTTCGCGCTTTGACCACGCGTCACGGATAAGTGTCGGCCGCGGCCAAGGCTAGCGAACCGGAGGCGACGACGAGGAAGCCGTCTCCAGGAAAGGCACGCCCTTTCCGTCGGCCAGCGACCTCGACCGCGCGGAGTGCCCGCCCGCTAGCGGTATAGCCCGAAGATCTCGGCCGATCATGGCGTGCTGTGTGCATCGCATTTCCCGGGCGTGATGCGCGCCTGGCGGCGCACCACGCGAAATCTGCCGCTCCCCCGGGCCCCCGTGGCATGGAACGCGTCTCGCCAAGGCTGAGCCCGGCGCGGGGAGCGCCGCACCCAGCGAAGCGGCGCCGATCTTGACGAAATACCTATGCCTAGATTCGGCAGTGCAAGCGGCCTTAGTCAACTGCACTGGGCCGTTGTGCGCCGGGCTGGCCGGAAAGCGCGCGCGCGAGCTCTGCGCGGGTGCGAACGCCTAGCTTGCGGTAGATGGACGCGACGTGGGTCTCGACCGTCCGCACGCTGACGAACAGCGCCGCCGCGGCCTCGCGGTTGGTCGCGCCCTCCGCGATCTGGTCGGCGACCCGCCGCTCGGCGGCGGTCAGCCCGGTGCCGGACCGCGCGGCGGCGACGCTCGGCAGCTCACGCTCGATCTCGGCCTGCAGCGGCCGATGGTCCATATGGGCGGCAAGCTGAAATGCCCGCTGCAAGGTGGCGCGGGACTGCTTGCGGGCCTTGCGCCGCCGCTCGATCCGGCCCAGCACCAGCAGGCTGCACGCAAGCTCCGGCCGCAGCGCAGACATGCCATGCGCCGCGACGGCCGCCTGCGCGGATTCCGCCGCGGCGTCAAGGTCGCCGGTCACCGCGGCGCCGAGGGCATCAATCCGAGCAGCGTCGCCGATCAGGGCCGGACGGTCCAGCCGCAGGCCGATCTGGCGCAGCCAGGCCGAGATCCGCTTCGCCTCATCCAGCCGCCCGCCGGCGACATACATCTCGGCCAGCAGGTGATCCACCCGGGCACGAACCCCAGGGTCGACCCAGTCGCGCTGGTCCGCGCACCACGCGGCCCGCTCGAAATGCCGCACCGCGGCGGCGGCGTCGCCGCGCCACATGCTCACCTTGCCGCGCACGCAGGCACCGACGAAGCGCCCGACAATGGGCTGGGTTTCGTCGTCGGGAAGGCGCTCACCGGCGAGGCTGAACGCTTCGTCCAGGTTTCCGGCCCCGATCAGCAACTCGCAGCGCGGCTCGAGATGCCACGCCACCGCCGGCCAGTCGTGCCAGGTGGCGGCTTGGCCGGCCTCGGCCAGGGCGGCCGCGGCTGCCGCGAAATCGCCCGCCAGCTGCTCCGTCGTCGCCAGGTAGGACAAGCACGTCACCAGCGCGTAGTCTTCGCCGGCGTCCCGGGCCCGGGCGATGGACCGCTGTAGCTCCGCACGCGCGCTGTCCAGGTCGTCGGTGCAACGCAACCACAGCCCGCGATTCAGGCTGGCGGTGTTGTGCAGCGGGCCCGCTGGCAGATCCGGTTCCAGGTGTCCCGCCCGCTCGAGCAGCTCCGCATCCAGCCCTTCGGCCGCGGTGACCTTGGCCACTACCAGGTTGAGCAGGGCACGGTGCAGCGCCGCAGAAGCGGCGGGACCGGCCGCCTCGGCACAGCTGATCGCCTCGGTCGCGGCGGCACGCCGCCCGCCACGGATGCCGTACCCCACGTCGGAGGCCAGGGCTAGCACCAGCGCGCGCCGGCGGGGATCTGTTCCGGCGGCGTCAACCGCGCGGGAAACGATGGCCGCGGCGGCCGCGTCACCATGCAGCAGCTCTGTCATGTCGGCCAGCAGCGGCAGCGCCCGCTGCAGGTCTTCGGTCGCGAGCCGCTCGGTGTCGAGCGCCGCCAGGTGCTCCAGTGACTGTTCCACCTCGCCGGCCAGGAACAGCAGCTCGCCTGCCCGGATCCGGCGCCGCACCAGCGCGGCGCCCGATCCGGGGGTGAACGCCACCGCCTGCGCGGCGAACTGCCCGGCTGCGGCATTCGCCGCCCGGGCATGCGCGGCCGCCGCGGCCGCATCCAGCGCCTCCGCCACCGCGGCATCGGCCCCCGGCCCCGCAGCCAGCGCGGCGAACTGCGCATACCGCTCCGGGTTGGAACACAAAGCCTGGGCCAGCCGCTGGTACAGCCGCGCCCGGCGGCCCGGCGGCAGCGACTCCACCGCCGCCGCGCCGATCAGCGGATGCGCGGCCGCGAGCCTGCCCCCCGTCTCGACAATGACGCCAGCCACTACCGCCGCGTCGAGCGCGGCGGCGGAATCGGTCAGGTAGCCCAGGACGGCCAGCGCGTCGGGTACCGCGATCCGCCCGGCTGCCGCCACGACGGCCAGCGCCTCGGCAGCAGGCGGAGTCAGCGAGCGGGACAGCCGGTCGGTCAGCGAGCGGGCCGGCGGCGGCAGGGCAGCCTCGGCCGAATCCAGGGTGGCCGCGATTTCCCTGGCCCAGAACGGGTTCCCGCGCGACTGCCTGGCCACCAGCCGGACCTGCGCGGCGGTCACCGTCCTGGGCAGCAGGTTCTGCACCTGCCACATGTCCAGCGGCGCCAGCTTGATCTCCTGCGCCGCGGGCACCGCGGCCAGCAGGTCCCGCCAGCCGTGCGGCAGCGGCGCTGCGCCGACCGTCAGCGGATCGGCCGGCGCCTCGGTGCGCGCGGCCAGCAGCAAGCCCAGCGGCCCGGCGGTCACCCGCCGCACCGCGAACGCCAGCGCCTCCAGGCTCGCCGCATCCAGCCACTGCACGTCTTCGATCGCGGCCAGCACCGGCCCGCCTTGTACGCAGGACCGCAGCGCGGCCTGCACCGCCAGACCGACAGCGCGCGCAGTCGGTGGCTGGTCCCCGGCCGGCCGCAACAGCAAAGCGACCTCCAACGCCTCGCGCTGCGGCGCGGGAATCTCAGCGGCAACCACCGGTAGCACCCCAGCCAGCAGGTCAGACAGCCCGGAGAAAGACAAGCCAGCCTCGCTGGCCGACGGCTCGCTGCGCAGCACGCGGCAGCCCGCGGCCGCGGCAGCCTCCACCCCCGTGCGCCACAACGTGGACTTACCCGCGCCCGCCTCCCCCTCGACGGCCAGAGCGGTGGGCTGTTCCCGAGCAGGGACACCGGCGGCGAATTCGCGGATCCGCCGCCACTCGGCAGCCCGGACAATATCGCCGCCAGCGGCACGCACACGTATATCCCATCACAGCCCCGGCACACCAGTCGATTGCCCGCACGCATCAAGCCCGTGACTTCTCTTTCCGGGGTTCACCAGCCAAGTTCGCTGAGCCGCTTGTTATTTGAAGTGCGCGCGGAACGTCGACTTGCCCGATCCGCTGACGCGACGGGGACCACCAGCTCAGAACGATGCCAGCCGCGCCGGCGGGCCGCCCTCGGGTCGTCGCCACATGGCCCCGTACGCGATCGCGATCACGCCCTGATCGGGAATCTCGATGGCGCGTTGCACGCCTGGGAGCTGACCCGAGCGTCAGGCCGGAATGGCGCCGAGTTGCTGCAGCAGGGCGACGCCGTCGAACTGCGTCCAGATGTCGGTCACGCGACCGTCCTTGAGCCGGTAGAAGTTCATGCCCTCGACCCTGATCGTCTGGCCTGAGGCGGGGATTATGGCAACCGATCAGTTGCGTCAAGGACGGAGGGAAGGCGGCGCTTCGAAGGTTTGACACGATCTGCGGCGCGGCTGACACTTGGCCGTGGCCTGGCGACGTCCGGTGGTGATCGCAAGCGTGGCTGCCGCCGGCCTGCTCGCGCTCTGGCCGGCCAGCGCCGCGCCGGCCGTGCCTCACGCCGGGGTCACGTACCCAGTGGTGCTCCGTAGCGGGCCGGGAGCGGCGCCCAGGTCCCGGCCGCTCGGCGAGCATGCGTGCGAGCAGGAGATCGAGCGAGCTTCCGGGCCCGGCGCGCCCCGCCTGGCCATCGTCGGCGCCTCGTTCACCGCCGGGGTCGGATCGGGTCCTGGCCGGTCGTGGGCGGTATTGCTGGCCCGTCACCTGGGCTGGGACGCGGTCGTGGACGGGGTACCCGGGGCGGGCTACGTACGGGCCCCGGCGGCCGGCCGGGGTCGCATGGGCCGGTCGCCGCCGAGATCGCCCGGGCTGGCTTGCGGGCGCTGCAGCCGTCGCTAGTCATCGTGCAGGCCGGCCACGACGACATCGGGGTGCCGTCGGCGCTCGAGCGGCGGCGGGTCGAACAGGCCGTCGACGTGATCCGGGCCGAGGCGCCGCGGGCGAAGATCGTGCTGCTGACCGTCTTTCCCGGTCGGTCGCACCGGGGGGCTTACCGGACGGACCTGGCTATCGTGGCGGCCGCGCGGGCCGCAGACCCGGCCGTAATCATCATCGACCCGCTGGCCGCCGGATGGAGATACGCGCACGTCCGGGACGGACTGCACCCCACGGCCGCGGGCAGCGCGTGGATCGCCGCCCGGGTGGCGGCGATCCTGCGCGAGCACGGCGTGCGTCCGGCGCCGGCGGGCGCCGGACGCGGCGCGATCATCTGCGACGTCGCCACGGCGAAGTTACGGCGCGGATCGGGGCAGGGCCGCGTCCAGAGTCCGGGGCGCCGCGGGCCGCGGGACGGGCAGGCGGAAACGCACCAGTGTCCCGCCCCCGGCCGCCTGCTCGGCCCGGACCGTCCCGCCATGGCTCGCGGCCACCTGCCGGACGATGGACAGCCCGAGGCCTGAGCCGGGCACGCCGCGGGCCGACGCCGCGCGGTAGAAGCGGTCGAACACGCGGGGCAGATCACCGGGCGGGATCCCGGGTCCGTGATCGCGCACGGTGAGCTCGCCGGCCTGCAGGCGGACCTCGACCGGGCCGCCGGGCGGGCCGAACTTCGCCGCGTTGTCCAGCAGGTTCCGGACCGCGGTCTTGAGCCGCTCGGCGTGGCAGTAGACCAGGCACGGCTCCAGGTCCGCGGTGAACACGGCCCGCGGCCAGTCACGGCGGGCGCCGGCCAGCGCCGCCGCCACCACCTCGGCGAAGTCCACGTCGCCTGATGCGGCCTCCGGTTCGTCCCCCTGGGCTATGTCCTCGCTGGGGAGGTCGTCTCCCCGGGCCAGCTCGGTGACGCCGGTGACTAGCTGGCCGAGCTCGGCGACCTGGGCCACGATCCGGTCGAGTATCTCCTGGCGCTCGGCCTCCGGCAGGCCGGGCTCGGCGGCCAGCAGTTCGGAGTTGATGCGCAGGCTGGTCAGCGGGGTCCGCAGCTCGTGGCTGGCGTCGCTGACCAGCTGCCGCTGGGCGGCCAGCGACCGCTGCAGCGCGCCGAGCATGGTGTTGAACGAGGCCGCGAGCCGCCCGAGCTCGTCGGCCCGGTCCACCTCGACCCGGCGGCCGGGATCCCCGGTCGCGGTGACTTGCTCGGCCACGGCGGCTAGCCGGCCCACCGGCGCGAGGCCGGCGCGGGCCACGCCCCAGCCGGCCAGCGCGGCGAGGCCGACGCCGGCGGCGCTGAGCAGGGCCAGGGTGGCCCCGATGCCGCCCAGCTCCTGGTCGACCGCGCTGAGCGGCACGGCCAGCTGCACGGCCAGGCCGGGCGCGACCGGGGTGGTGAGGACCATGGCGTGGACCCCGGCCAGGGTGGCACCGGCGTAGTAGGAGCCGCGCTGGCCGGCGGCGACCTGCGCCGCGGCCGCGGTCCCGGGCAGCAGCCCGCTGTCGCCGGCCGGCGCCCAGACGGCGCCGCGGGCGGTCACCACCTGCGCGTACGCGCTGGACGCGCCGAACCCGCCGGAGTCCCGCGGGACCCATCCGGCCGGGATGTGCCCGTGGTAATGCCGCGCCAGCCTCTCCACCACGGCGGCCTGCTGCCGCAGCTCGTGCTTGACCTGGTTCTGCAGGTCGGCGCGCACCACGATGAAGGCCACGGCGGTGATGGCGAGCGCGACCGCGGCCACGGCGCCCGCCACCGCCAGCGTGAACCGCCTGCGCAGTGTCATTTGGCTGCGCGGTGTCATGAGGCGGCCCGCAGGACGTAGCCGACGCCGCGCACGTTGTGCACCAGCCGCGGGAGCCCGCCGTCCTCGAGCTTGCGGCGCAGGAAGGCCACGAAGACGGCGAGGGTGTTGGAGGCGGGCGCCGCGCCGTAGTCCCATACCTCGTCCACGATCACGTCGTAGCTGAGCACGTGCCCGGCGTTGCGCAGGAGCAGCTCGAGCAGGCCGAATTCCGTCCTGGTCAGCGGGATCGCCCGGCCGCCCCGGGTCGCCGTCCTGGTGGTCAGGTCCAGGGTCAGGTCGGCGTAGCCGAGCACCTCGTGCGGGACCCGGCTGCGCCGCAGCAGGGCCCGGATCCGGGCCAGCAGCTCACGCAGCGCGAACGGCTTGACCAGGTAGTCATCCGCGCCCGCCTCCAGCCCGGTCACCCGGTCGTCGATGGCGTCCCGGGCGGTGAGCACCAGGACCGGGGTGGCATCGCCGCGCTGCCGGAGCGCGCGGCACGCGTCGAACCCGTCCACCATGGGCATCAGGACGTCCAGCACGATCAGGTCGACCGGCGACCGGGCCAGGCGGTCCAGCGCGTCCGCCCCGTGCACGGCCGTCGTCACGGTATATCCGGCGTGGCGCAGCGCACGCTCGAGCGCGTCCCGCACGTCGGGGTCATCGTCCACCACCAGCAGCCGTCCCCCGCCCGCCACGGGGTCCGGCGCAACCACTTGACCAGGTCTCACGCGGTCAGGGAACCACCCGAATCTGCAAGTCTCCTGCGGGTTGGCTGGAGGCGAGCCCGTTTTTAACTGATCTTTCACAAACCGGGCCGAGGCTGCGGTCATGGCTCACAACACGCTCGCTCCCCCGGCCTCCGCCGGCCGTACCGGCCCGGCGGCCGGCCCGGTCCTGTGGCTGGTACGGCACGGCGAGAGCACCTGGAACGCCCTCGGCCTGGCCCAGGGCCACTGCGACCAGCCGCGGCTGACCCCGCTCGGCGCCCGCCAGGCGTGGTACGTCGCCAGCCAGCTGCGCGGCCGGCCGATCGGCGCGCTGTACGCCAGCGACCTGCAGCGGGCCGTGGCGACCGCGGCCCCGCTGGCCGCCGCGCTGGGGCTGGACATCACCCGCGACGTCCGGCTGCGCGAGCGGTCCCTCGGGATTTTGGAGGGCACCGCCGCGGTGGCCGTGCCGCCCGCGCTCAGCGGGGTGGCGGGGAGCTACGTGATCGATCCCGACGCCTGGCCGCCGGACGGCGAGTCGCTGCGCGACCTGTACCGGCGGGTGGCTGACTTCGCCGACGACCTGCTCGCGCCGGGCGTGCCCGCGGAGGCCGCGGTCGTCGCCCACGGCGGCACGCTGCGGGTGCTGACCGCCTATCTGCGCGGCGTCCCGGTCGAGCGGATGAGCTGGGAGCCGGTCGCCAACGGATCCGTCGTGCGGCTGACGTCGCAGCCGGACCGCCTGTTCACGAGAAAGGAATACCGATGAACCAGACCACGCTGGACCTGCCGCCCAGGACGGCCAAGCCGCGCGCCGCGGGGCTCACGATGGTGATAGACGGCGGTCTCCCGTCGGGCCAGTTCGCCGACATCATCTCCTCCGCGGCGGAGTACATCGACTTCGTCAAGTTCGGCTGGGGCACGGCCGTGGTGACCGGCGGCCTCGACGTCAAGATCGGCGTCCTGCGCGAGCACGGGATCGGGTTCTACTTCGGCGGGACGCTGTTCGAGAAGTACGTCATCCAGGGCCGGTTCGATGATTTCAGGCACTTCTGCCTGGCGCACGGGTGCGGGCACGTCGAGGTGTCGAACGGGACGATCGCGCTGTCCAATGCGGAGAAGGCGAGTTACATCAGAAAGCTCGCCGGCGACTTCACCGTGATATCCGAGGTGGGCTTCAAGGACGCGGGCCGTTCCGCGCGGCTGGCCCCCAGGGCGTGGATCGAGTACATCCGCGAGGACCTGGAGGCGGGATCGTCACTGGTCACATTGGAGGCCAGGGAGAGCGGGCGGTCGGGCATCTGCGGGCCGGACGGCGAACCGCGGTCCGGGCTGATCGAGGACGTGCTGGCCTGCGGCGTCAGCCCGCGGCGCCTGCTCTTCGAGGCACCCACGACCTCCCTGCAGACCTACTTCATCACCATCATCGGCCCGGACGTCAACCTCGGCAACGTCCCGGCGCAGGGCGTCATCGGGCTGGAAACCCTGCGTCTGGGGCTCCGGGCCGACACCCTGACCACTTTTGAATGAGGCAAACCCGCATGCGCACCACCACCGACGTCTTCCACCTGGCCATACCCGTCCACGACCTGGCGGCGGCCGAGTACTTCTACGTCGATCTGCTCGGCTGCAAGCTGGCCCGGCGCTACCCGGACCGGATCACGCTGGACTTCTTCGGCGACCAGCTGGTCTGCCACCTGACCGAGGGAACGCCGGCCACGCCGGGCAGCTTGTACCCGCGGCACTTCGGCGTCACGTTCCGCGACCCGGCCGACTTCGAGGCGCTGCACGCGCTGGCGGTCACCCGCAAGGTGCCGTTCTTCGCCGACGTCTCGACCCGGTTCGAGGCCATGGTCGAGGAACACCGCACATTCGTGCTCCTCGACCCGTCCGGCAACCTGCTTGAGTTCAAGCACTACCGCGATCCGCGGATGATGTACTGATGGCGCGCCGCTGGCTCGCCCAGGTCGACGCCATGCGCCCGATCAAGCAGGCCGGCGTGGTCAGCACCCACTCCATCCTGTACTTCGCGCCCGCGGCCGCGAGTGTGGGTTCGGGCGCCGCGCTACTCCTGCTGCACGTCTCGCGGGAGGGCTTCTTCTTCATCTCCGCCTGCATGCTGACCTACGCGTACGCCGACCTGCGCCTCAGCGACCGGCCCGGCCTGGCCCGGTTCTACCGGCGCCGGATCGTCTCGGTGGTGATTCCCTACCTGTGCTGGACCCTCATCTACTTCTTCTACCTGCTGCCGACCTCGCACTACGCGAGCGCGGGCGCTGCGTTCGCGCACCTGGCCCGGATGGCCGCGACCGGGTACTACCAGCTGTACTTCCTGATCGTGATTATGCAGTTCTACCTGGTGTTCCCGCTCGTGCTCATGCTGCTGCGGCGGACCCGGGGACATCATGGCCTGGTCATCACCGTCGCCGCGGCAGCTCAGGTGGCGGTCGCGATCGCGATGCACTGGCAGCTGTTCCCGGCGCTCATGCTCAGGTACGGCCAGCAGAACGCGCTCAGCTACCTGCTCTACCTGGTCGGCGGCGGCGTCGTCGCCTTCCACCTCGACGAGGTGGAAGCCTGGGTCTGCGGGCACGCGCGGCTGATCCTGGCGCTGACCGCGGCGGCCGCGCTGGCCGCGGAAGGCATCTACTTCCTGGCCCAGCAGGGGGTGACCACCGCGCTGGGGGCCGGCAATGACCCGTTCCAGCCCAGCGTCATCCCGTTCAACGTCGGCGCGATCGCCTGCGGGTACCTGGCCGGCGTGGCCCTGGTCCGGCCGGAGCGGTCCCGGCGGACCAAGGCGGCGGTCCGCGTGGGCTCCGACGACTCCTACGGCATCTACCTGGCCCAGATGGTGTTCATCACCGCTCTGACGTGGCTGGGCTGGGGCCGGCTCAGCTCGGTCATCCCCTGGCCGCTGCTGTGCCTGCTGACCGTCGGGATCGTCTTCGCCTGCTGCATCGCGCTGACCGGGCTGCTGGCCCGGACGCCGCTGGCGGTCCCGCTGACCGGGCGCAAGCAGATGCCGTGGCGGACGCCGGTACCGGTACCGGCCTGAGAGACCTGAGAGAAAGGAACAAGCCGATGGCTTCGATAGCAGCATGGATCGACGGGGCGGCGGCCCGCTGGAGCGGCGCCGCGTACCTGGAGGACGCGCACGGCCCGCGGACCGTGACCTACGCCGGGCTGCGTAGCGGCACCCGGGCCTGGCAGCGGTACCTGGACGACGCCGGGGTGCCCCCCGGGGCCCGGGTGGGCGTCCGGCTGGCGGACCCGCTCGGCTACGCCACCGCGCTGGTGAGCCTGCTGGGCGCCGGCCGGGTGGCGGTCCCGCTCGATCCCGCCGCACCGGCCGCCGAGGTGGCGCGGGTGCTCGCGGTAGCCCGGCCGGTGGCGGTCGTCAGTGACGGTCCCCAGGGGCTGCCCCCGGGCCTGCCGGTGCTCACCGGGCCCGGCCCGGACGCCGATCCGGGGCCTGCCCAGGGCGGGCCGGGGCCTGCCCGGGGCGGGTTGGGGGCTGCCCGGGGCGGACGGGGGGCTGCCCGGGGCGGACGGGCGGCCGCAGGGATCTTCCTGTGCACGAGCGGGACCACCGGGTCGCCCAAGGGGGTCCTGCTCAGCGAGCGGCAACTGACGCACGTCGCCGTCGGCGTGGCGATCCACCACCGGCTGACCCCGGCCGACCGCGGCTACTGCTGCCTCCCGCTCTTCCACGTCAATGCCGAGGTGGTCGGGCTGCTGGCGACCCTGGTGGCCCGGGCCTGCCTGGTGCTCGACCGCAGGTTCAGCCGCCGCGGGTTCTGGGCGGTCATCGAGGACAAGCAGGTCACCTGGATCAACGCGGTGCCGGCGATCATCACCGTGCTGGCCGCCGACCCTTCCGCGGCACCGTCATCCGGCCTGGTCCGCTTCGTCCGGTCGGCGTCCGCTCCGCTGCCCGCGTCCGTGCTCGGGCGGTTCGAGCGGGCGTTCGGCATCCCGGTGGTCGAGACGTACGGGATGACGGAGGCGGCCAGCATGATCACCGCCAACCCGCTGCACGGTACGCGTAAGGCCGGCTCGGCCGGCCTGCCAGGCCGGCGCCGAGGTCCGGATCGTCCGGCGGGACGGGCAGCGGTACCTCACGTGCCCGGCCGGCGCCGTCGGCCGGGTGCAGATCCGCGGCCGCGGCGTGATCAGCGAGTACGCCGAGAACGGCCCGGCCGGGGCCATCAACCCGGACGGCTGGCTGGACACCGGCGACCTCGGGCACCTGGACCAGGACGGCTACCTGTTCCTGGCCGGGCGGTCCGACGACGTGATCAACCGGGGCGGCGAGAAGATCTACCCGCGGGAAATCGAGGACGTCCTGCTGGCCCAGCCCGGCGTGCGGTTCGCCGCCGTGGTCGCGGCCCGCGACGAGGTGCTCGGCGAGCGTCCGGTGGCCTACGTGGTGCCGGCCGGGCCGGGCCCGGGCCAGCCGCTCGAGGACGCCCCGCTCGAGCATGCCCTGCGCGAGGCCTGCGAGGCGGCGTTGCCCCGGCCCAAGCGGCCCGCCGCGTTCCACCTGGTGCCAGAACTTCCGGTCGGCCCGACCGGAAAGGTGGCGCGACGGCGCCTGCGGGAGCTGGCCGCAGCGCGCGGCGAACTCCCCCCGGCGGCCTGACCACCCGGAGCGCGGGCGGGGAACGGAGGACGAACCACGCTCCGTTCGGCAGAAAAAGATTTTGATCTCGGCAGTCAGCCGGACTCCTCGGCGGGCGTACTCGACGGCCAGTGAGCGGGCGACCAGTCACCCTCTGGGTCCGTGGTTTGCCCCACTTCGATCAGATGACCGTCGGGGTCGCGGATGTAGCAGCGCTTCTCGTACTGATGCTGTTTCGGCGGCGTCAGGAATTGAGCACCCCGGGCGCTCCATTCGGCGTACAGGGCGTCGATGTCTTTAACCCGGATATTAAGGAAGCTGCTGACCCGGTCAGGATCACGCGGCGTCTCCAGGATGACCGTAGGCTTGTCGTCGGTCGGTCCTCCGCCGCCATTGATGACGATCCAGCTGTTGGCTAGCGCAACATTGACCGGATCTCCGGGAAAGGCCACCCTGCCGCCGAGTACTTCGGTGTAGAAGCGCCGAGAGCGCTCGACATCGTCCGAGACGATGAAGTGGGTCAGCACAATTCCCTCTGGGGGCGATGGGAGCTCGGCCATCCGGGCACCTCCGCTGGCTAGGTCTCACACCCCGCTTTTGCGACGGGGCCCGCGGCCGACGTTACTACGAGTTACAGTAACCGGGCAGGCGCCGGGGAGCGTCAGGCGCCTGCCTTGATCCGGTCGGCGAACCGCTGCCAGTCCTTCGCGGCGAAGGTCAGGATGGGACCGAGCGGGTCTTTACTTTCACAAAGCGGCGCGGCCGCGAGGACTAATCTGACGGGGCCGGGTCGGTGGGCGGCTGGGGAAAGTCGGCTTCGAGCAATGCGACGCACACGTCGGTAATGTCGACGATGCCGACCAGGCTACCGTCGTGGATGACCGGCAGATGCCGGAAGTGGCCGCTCGTCATGACCTCGGCCGCCTCACGGACGCTGGTCGTGGTGTTGATGACGGTCGGGCGAGTGGTCATCAGTTCAAAGATCCGGGTCGTGTTCACGTCCTTCCCGTCGGCGACCGCGTGGGCAACGTCCGCCTCGGTAATGATGCCTACCGGCTGGCTGGTCCGCGGGTCCAGGACCGTGACGGCGGTCGCGCCCGCGTGCTTCATCAGGTAGGCGGCCGCAGCCACGTGGTCGTTCTGTTCTACCGTGGTCAGCGGTGAGCGCATGATGTCCCCGGCGGTGGCCGGGACGGCGACGTTGGCCTGCTCGGACATCTGTTCCACCTCTACCTTAGCTGGGATCTGGTCTCCACGTTATTCGCCGGGGCGGGCGCTGGGTCAGCCGGGGTTCCGCTCAGTGAGCAGGTCATGGGCTCGGAGTGCGAACCACCATTCGGCTAGGTGCTCGGTCCTGGTCAGGCCGCGCCCGGTGAGCTGCTCGATCTTCCGGATGCGGTAGCCCAGCGTCTGCTTGTGGCCGTGCAGTTCCGCGGCGGCCAGCTGCCACGTCCTGCGGGCAGGCCGACATGATGACCACGAGGTCGGTCTCGGCGCGGAACCGGACCAGGTCGCCGGGGCGGCTGACCGGCGGCTCGAACCGCAGGGACCCGTCCGGGGACCACGGCACGTTCATGAACAGGTTGAGCGGGGACGGCAGCGACGTCACGGACGCGCCGGGATGAGCACCTCCGTCATGACCACCTCCAAGCTCCCCGACGATCGTAGGCGCCCACCCGCGGCGGCTTCATCGGAGGCGGCTGACAGGAAGCCGGGCCATCCGCCGGCAGCTGGTGCCACATCTATCATCGGGACGGCGCTGCCCTCAGTCCGGTGGCCCCATCCACACCGACACGTGGGCTGGCTCCAGGGACCGCTGTACGACACTGGCCAGGTCATCGCGGACCACGTCCAGATCGACAGCGTCCTTCAGCCCGGCCGCGAACCCGGCAATAGTCTGCTCAGCGTCGTAGCGGGTCCGGTTGAACCGCCGGTCCACTACCCGCTGCACTCGCCGCCGCAACGGGCTGAACAATGCCGCTGCCGCCAGCGTAGAGGCGGCCACCGCCACCGGCGATGAAAACGACATCACCCGCGTCGCCAGTAGCACCAGTCCGGCGTACACGCCGACCAGCAGCCCGGTGACGATCGCGTAGGCCAGGGTGCGGCTGATGATCCGGTCGATGTCATACAGCCGGTAGCGCAGGATCCCCACCCCGATGCTCAACGGCAGGGCCGCGAAGCCGAACCAGGCAAGGCCCGCGACCAGATCCAGCAGCGTCGTGCCCGACGAGCCGACGGATACGGCGAGGAATCCGCAGACCACGGTGAACGCCGCTCCGCCGGCCATCCACTTCAGCTGCTGGCGCCGGTCACTCGACGAGCGCCGCCAGCTCAGCACCTGGCGGCCGATAAAGCAGACCGCGAATACGAGGAACACCAGGGTGCTTGGGCCCTTGACGGCGTGGAACCAGCCGCCCGGGCTGTCGACGGCGGATAGCCCGCCCGTAGCGTCAACGCGGACGGGGCGCCCGGCGATGGCGCCAGCCGTCGCCACAGCTAGCGCCACCAGCTGTCCCGTGTACATCACCCAGTAAGCTCGCAGCGCCCAGCGCCAGAACCGCGAGGACAGCCTGCCGTCGGGGAACAGCAGGACGACCACGATCAGCAGTTCCAGGCCCGGGCCCCACAGCTGGTCCAGCGCCAGCGCGGCTGGGCCGAGGGGAAGGTGACGGCCGGACCGGTAGGCCAGCAGGGCGTAGTCCATGCCATCAGTGGCCAGGATGAGGCAGGCAGCGATCACCAGGAAAAGCCACCCGATCGGGTTGCGCGGCTGACGCCGGGCGACGACGACCCCGACCCCCGCACACGGGACTCCGACCACCAGCGCCACGAGCCCACCGAACACCTGGTTCGCCAGCAGGGTCAGCGGGAGCATCGCCACCGCCGAGACCGCTAGCAGCCCGCCCATCACGGCCGCCCAGGTCGTCGGCGCGGCCAGGAAGAACCGGCGGCCCGCACTCTGCACCGCCACCGCACTCCGCGCGCCCGCAGACCGCATCTCACCCCCCACGGCTGCGACGCTACGCCCGCACCGTTCCGAGAACGTTACTGCTCGGCAGGGGAATCTCACCCACGCGGCGCCAGCCACCGGGTGTCGATCCGGGCGTGCCGCATGCGGCCTACCAGGCGGACGTGCAGCGTCTCCGGTGTGTTGTCGCCCGCGTCCCTGCTGATCGCCACCGTGGTAAACCGCACCGCCAGCTCGTTGGCGTCCACCACCATGCCCGGCGCGAGGATCAGCTCCACGTTGCCGCCGCGCACCCGCAGGTCGATGACCAGCTCGGGTCCGCTGCGCACCGCGCTGGTCAGGTCCAGGATCACGTCGGACCACGCGGTGCGCAACACCAGCCGATGCGGCAGCGTCCACCGGCCATCGCGGCGCACCGAGCCATGCCGCTCGCGGATGGTGAGCAGTTCGGCGGGTGGCTCGGCCGGCGTCCCAGCAAGTGGCAGCGCGACCGAGCCATCGCTGCCTGGCGCCGCGATCAGATCGGCGGTGAGCGGGGCCAGCGCGTCGATGGTGCGGGCAGCCAGCGCCGCGTCCAGCCGCTGGTCGAACTCGGCCGGGTCGAGCCGGCCGTCGGCGACGGCGGCGCGCAGCAGTTCGATGACCCGGTCGCGATCCGCGTCGGACGCGCGCAGCGAGGGTGAGCTGGACGGATCTGCCGACATCCGGCCTCCTCCGCGGCGGCGTGGTGGCGCCGCGCCACCGACTTTCCACGTTATAGCGCGAGTCGGCGGCCATCAACCAAGGGGAGGATCGTGCAGCCGGAAGCGGTTCAGACCTACCGATCCGCCTCCGCGGGCCACCGAGATAGACCATTACGCGTCCGGCCACCGCGCGGCTGGCCAGGACACCGGGGTTGCGGTTCAGTCCTGTGTCGTGGCCGGAGTGGTGGGGTTGGGGCGGCGTTTGCGGGGGGCGGCGGAGCGGGGTGGCCGGGCATTCTCAAGATCTCGATCCCGCGCCGCGATCGGCCGCCCGTATGGCTCTCGTCCTTGGTCCTTGTGCTGGCCGGATCCTGGTTCCTGACGGGACAGCAGGAATGGTGTCTGTCCGGGCACGCCGCCCTCCGGACTGGTCGCAGGCCGGGGCACGGGTAATCGCGGAGTGACCGGTGAACTAGGAGATTCCCTGGCCGGTCTTTGGCAGGCGTTCCACCTAGGTGAATCGGTCCGGTAGGTGATGACGGATCGCCTGCCAGAATGCGAGCCTGCACGGGATGGGCAGCGATTCGGTGCGAGGTGAGAGGTATCGGCTGGTCCAGAGACCATTGTCAAAAGGGAGCGAGAACGTTCCGCAAGGAGGATAGAAATGGTGTGGATCATCACTGGCGGTATCATCTACCTGGTACTCGTGGTCACTCTTGGCGTTATGTCGATCAGGAAGGGCCATTGGGTGATGTTTATCGTCGGGTTCTTCTTGCCATTCTTCTGGCTCATCGGCGCGCTGATGCCTTCGCGGAGGCTCGCCTACTAGGCGAGCCAGCTCCGAGGGGGCGCGGCCTGGCGGGCCTCAACGGACGCAGGACCGCACCAGCAACGATGCCCCGGGCTGGCCCACGCCTCACCCGCGGCGGATGCCTCGGGCCGCCATGATCCTGGCCAGCGTTGCCATCCTCAGTACGGTGCACGGAGGCGAATATGACGAACCAGAACTTCCAGGCCCTGCCGGCGGCGAAGCGACGGCGGCTCATCTTCCGGGCCGTCCTGCGCAGCGTCCTGGCCGCGGTGGTGCTGGTCGTTCTGTACTACGTGCTTCCGCTGGGTCGGCGATGGGATTCCGGCACGGCGATCGGTTTGCTGATTGGCATCCTGGTCTTCGCGGGTGTCATGGTGTGGCAGGTCAGGGCCATCGCCGGCTCGCGCTACCCGGGTCTGCGGGCGGCCGAGGCGCTGGGGTTGATCCTTCCCTTGTACCTGGTGGTGTTCGCCTCCACCTACTTTGTGATGGAACGGGCCTCCGCGGCGAGCTTCACCGAGCCGCTGACCCGCACGGACGCGTTGTACTTCACGGTGACCGTGTTCTCCACGGTGGGTTTCGGGGACATCACCGCCAAATCCGAGATCGCCCGGGTAGTGCTCATCGTGCAGATGCTCGCCGACCTCGCATTTCTGGGCGTCGGCATACGAGTGCTCCTGGGGGCCGTGCAACGCGGCCGGGGACAAAGCTCGGATACGGGCGATGACACTGGGCCGGCCGCCGGGTAACGGCCTGCCCGGCGCTTGGTACCGCGCCGCATCACTGTTCGCGAAGGGCTGGCAGTGGCCATAGACAGGAATGCACGGGAACAGCCGGCGGCCTTGCCCGCTGGCGGCGATGTCCCTGGCGATTCTCCGCCGCCCGGAACCGCTGGCCCGGCGTCCCGGCCGCGCCCGGCTGCCCGGCGAGCCGAGGCCGGGAGGCTGATCCGCGCCGTCCGCGACAGTGACGATGCGGCTGTGGAGCAGGCGGTTCTCCAGCTGAGCCGGTCCCGGCGGCTGTTCGCTCCGCTCGCTCTTGGCGCCGGCGCGTTGGTGATGCTGTTCGACGGAGTGAAGCTGCTGGTCACCAACTGGCGGCTTACCCTGGTCCAGGTGCTTCCGGCGATGTGGATCTGGCTCGCCATGCTCGATCTGAAGGCCCGTGTGCTGCGCGGGAAGTCCTTCCATGTAGTGCACGGGCCGGTCGTGATCCCGCTCGTGCTCGCCGTGGCCGCGATCACCGCCGCGTGCTTCTTCCTGAACTCGGCATGAAGACCACCCATTCCAAACGGGACAAGTTCACCCTCACCGCCGTGGGCGGCGCGATCGGCGTCGTGGTCTGCACCCCGCCCTATGCTCTGGGCCGCATCGGGCTGCTCATGCTCGGCTCCCGGGCGCTGTTCATCCCAGGCATCATCGTCATGGCTCTCGGCGCGACATTGGAGGCCGGCGCCACCGGCGCGGTCAAGGCGGTCAAGATGAGCGCCAAGCTCCTCCCCGGCCACCAGCAGGCCCCCCGCGATCAGGCGCTGCCCGGCGGTGCCTCCCACCGCGAAGATGGCTAGCGCTGTCCTGATGTGAGGTAAGCGAGCCGGCCCGGCTCGCTGCGACGTGCGGTGAGCCATCATGACCGGCCGGGTTCTATCCCAGGACCCGCTGCACCGCTATCCGTTTCCTGGTCCGGGTTGACGGATATGAGTTCAACGCCCAGCTCCTGGATTTGCTCGATGAGGCCGAGCAGGTGCGCCTGATCGGTCACCTGGCCGGTCAGCACCGTCATGCCCGCAAGCCGCTGCAGGTGCATGCCGTTGAACAGGAATCCGAACGAATCGCCCAGCTCCCCGCGAAGGACAAGCCGGTACCTGCGGCCGTGTGCCCAGTTGCTGTCCATGTCTACGCAGCCTCACACTCAGGCAGGCGACCCGGCATCACCTGCCGGCCGGATTCACCTAGGGGAAACTGCTGCCGGGCCAGACCCGGCCCGCACGTCCGGGCGCCGGCCAGTCACAGACAACGAGACAGGCAGGCCTGGGCGGTGATGCCGGCCGGCGGGCGCCCGGTGCGTTATCCCTGGGATGCTCGCTAGAGGAGGCCGAGCTGGCGGCCTCGTTCGAGCGCGCCGGCCCGCGAGGACACCGCGAGCTTGCGGTAGATCGCCCGGACATGGCTATGGACCGTGTTGTGCGACACGTACAGCTCACGGCCGATATCCCGCTCGGACAGATCGCCGTGCAGGAGCTTGAGTACCCGGAGCTCCTGCTGCGTCAGCTCCTGATCTGGGGATCGGACGTGGCGGGTCTGCGGTGGCCGGTCCAGGGCAGCCAGCCTCCCGGCCAGGATCCCCGGGTCAGGGCAGGATCTGAGGATGGATCTCGCCTCGGCGATCGCATCCGCGGCACGCTGGTGCTCGCCCAGGGCCCGGAGCACCGGCGCCTGGCTGAGCAGCGCATTCGCCAGCTGGATGGGCTGGCCGAAGGTCCGCGAGAGAGCGACGCCGCGTCCGATCAGCGGCAGTGCCTCCTCGGGCCTGCCGCGCGCCGCGAGCGATACTCCCAGCGCCAGCGGAGCCACGCCGATGATGACCTTCTCGGTGCCGTGCTCCCGCACGAATCCGGCTGCCGTCTCGGCCAGCACCCGCTGTTCGTCAAGGTGGCCCCGCTCGCCGGCGATCCATGATCGGTAGCCCAGCGACGCCTCGCCAGCCAGCCACTGCGCGCTCGCGGGCGCCAGCGCCGCCGATTCCGCGAGCCACCGGTCGGCCTCGTCGAGCTCACCCCGGAAGTACAGGCCCATGCCGACCGTCCAGCACGCCAATGGCCGCCACGGCGACCCGGGGCCCTCAAGCTCGGCCGCCCGGCGGCCATTTTCCAGCTGGGCGCCGACATCTCCCCACGGGAAGCAGGCCCGCAGCATCGTCAGGCTCGCCTCGCCCGAGCTGAAGCCGTCCGGCAGCGGCTCCGCGCCCAGATCGCCCAGCCGCTCCACTGCGGCGATGGCCCGTGCCGCCTCCTCCCGTTTAGCGGACAGCGAGAGCACCCATGCCTGAACCAGGAGCAGCTGCGCGTCGCCGTCCAGTATCTCCTCGGGGAGCCGCCGCAGCCAGGCCAGCACGGTGTCGTACCGGCCCGTGTTGGCGTAGCTGATCCAGAGGCCTTGGATCAGCTCGGCGGCTTCGGCGTACGCCCCGGCTGCTATCGCGTGCTGGATAGCCTCGTCGGTCGTCCCGTGCTCGCGATGCCAGCAGTACGCGCGGCGGTGCAGCGCCGTGGCCAGGCCCGGCTCGCGCCGCTTGAGCTCCACCCGGAGCAGCTGCGCGAAGAGGTGGTGGAAGCGGTACCACCCGCCCTCGTCGTCGAGCGGGACGAGGAACAGGTTGCTCCGTGACAGCGCGTCGAGCATCACGGCCGAGCCTTCCTGCTCCAGCACCGCATCGCAGAGAGGGCCGGACAGCCGTTCGAGAACTGACGTGCGGAGCATCAGCGCCTGCGCCGGCGGGTCATGCGCGTCGAGTACTTCCGTCACCAGGAAATCGATCACATGCCGGTTCGAGCCGCCGAATCTGCGCACGAAAGCGTGGCGGTCGGCAGCGTGCTGCAGCGAGAGCGCGGCGAGGTAGAGCCCGGCCGGCCATCCCTCCGTCTTCTCTACCAGGCCTTCGACATCTTCGGGCGCGAGGCCGAGCGTGAGGCGGCCGTTCAGGAAGGCGTCCGCCTCCTCGCAGGTGAATCGCAGGTCGCTGGCTCGTAGCTCGAGCAGCTCACCGTGAGCGCGCAGCGCACCCACCGGCAGGGCCGGCTCTGTCCTGCTCGCGAGCACGAGCTGGAACCGGGGCGGCGCGTGGTCGATGAACCACCGGACACTGGCGCGGGCCGGGACGCTCGAGAGCCGGTGGAAGTCATCCAGGATGAGCGTGATCTCACCCTGGCCGTCCAGCTCGTTGACCAGGCGCGGCAGGACCACGTCCACGACCGGTGCCACGACCGTATCCGCCGCCGACCGGGCCACGGCGGGGCTGGCGCGGCGGAGCGCCTCGATCGCATGCGTCCACAGGACTACCGGGTCGTTGTCGCCCTCGTCCAGCGTCAGCCACGCGACGGGTTTCCGCGCGGCCTCGGCCTCGCGCCACGCCGCCAGCAGGGTAGTCTTCCCGAAGCCCGCCGGGCAGGCAGCCAGAGTGAGCCGACGGTCCGACCCGCTTCGAAGGCGTTCCACAAGGCGCTCGCGCGGAATCGTCAGCTCGCGCACGGGCGGCGGATGCAGCTTCGTGCCGACCAGGATCGGCTGCTCCGCATCCTGTCGCACCCCGTCGCCCGCGGCGGAGCCTTGCCGTTCAGCGGTGCCCTGGCGGGCCTGCGGTACCTGACGGCGCGGCAGACTCGGTGCCTGCGCGCCGCCGGATTCCTCCTGCGCAGGGCACATAGCGCCTAGTCTGCCTGATGCGGATTCCTGGATCCATAGGCCGAAGGTCCCTGCTTACGCTAGCCCGCCCGCGATATCCGCCCTCGCATCGGAAGATCCGGCCCGATTCTTATCCGCATCGGGCGCCGCAGCCGGGCTGTGGCGGCGTCCCCGGAGCGGGCCTTCTGACTGCCCGGCCCGGACGCCTGGCGCGACCTCAACCCGGATGTCACCCATGACGGTGGCCTGTGATCTGGTCGTGGCGTGTCAGATGTGCTCGAGCGCGCCGGGGCGCTGCGCCAGCTGGTCCTCGGCGTGGGCGACCATCGGCATGCCGCCCTGACCGACTGTCAGCGGGGTGCGGTGGTAGCCGTGGTAGGTCATCATCCCCCCGGCCAGGAACGCCACCTGGTCCCACCCGTTCTGCTTCAGCACGCAGTAGGCGATGTAGCTGCGGAAGCCCGACCGGCAGTAGGTGTACACGGGCTTGTCCCGGGGCACCTCATCCAGTCGTTGCCGCAGCTCGGTGTAGGGCAGCAGGACCGCCCCGGGGATGTGCCAGGCCTCGTATTCGGCCGGGGTGCGCACGTCCAGGATCGTCACCTTCCCGGCGCAGCCCGGGTAGTCCTCCGGGTACCACAGGGCGATGTCGCCGCGCAGCAGGTTCGAGCCCAGGAAGCCGGCCATGTTGACCGGGTCCTTCGCCGCCCCGTACGGCGGGGCGTAGGCGAGCTCAAGGTGCTCCAGGTCGAACACCGTCATCCCGGCGCGCAGGGCGACCGCCAGGACGTCGATGCGCTTGTCGACGCCGTCCCAGCCGAGCACCTGCGCGCCCAGCAGCTTGCCCCCGGCCGGGTCGAACAGCACCTTCAGGAACAGCGGCGCGGTGCCTGGATAGTAGGCGGCGTGGCCGTTCTGGTGGGTGTAGATCTTGCGGTAGTCCAGGCCGGCCGCGTCCAGCTCGGTCTCGGTCAGGCCGGTGCCCCCGGCGGTCATCTCGAACACCTTGACCACGGCGGTGCCCTGGGTACCCCGGTAGCCGCCGACATCCTCGCGGCCGGCGATCGTGTCGGCGGCGATCCGGCCTTCCCGGTTCGCCGGGCCGGCCAGCATCGACAGCACCGGCTCCCCGGTCAGCAGGTGAGCGGTCTCCACCGCGTCGCCGGCCGCGAGGATGTCCGGTGCCGAGGTGCGCATCTGCGCGTCGACCACGATGCCGCCGCGCGGCCCGATCTCCAGGCCGGCGTCACGGGCCAGGCCGACGTTGGGACGTGCCCCGGCCGCCATTACGACAACGTCAGCCTCCACTGAGGTGCCGTCGGACAGATCGACTACGAGCCCGCCGTTCTCCCCGTGACGAACGGCCGTGGCCGACGTGCCCAGCCGCAGGTCCACCTCGTGGGTGGCGACGTGGTAGTCCAGGATCCGGGTCATCTCCGGGTCCAGCCATGGCATCAGCCGTTCGGTCCGCTCGACCACGGTGGTGGCCAGCCCGCGGTACCGGAACGCCTCGGTGAGCTCCAGGCCGATGTAGCTGCCGCCGACGATGACCGCGCTGGTGGCGTCCTTGTCCAGCTGGGTGAGGATCCGGTCCATGTCGGGGATGTTGCGCAGCACGTCCACCTGTGGGTCATTCGCTCCCGGGACCGGCGGCCGGATCGGCTCGGCCCCCAGGCACAGCACCAGCTTGTCGTAGGACTCCCGGTACGTCCGCCCCTGACCAAGGTCGCGCACCTCCACTTCCCTAGCGCCGCGGTCGATGCGGATTACGTCCTGCCCGGTCCGCACATCCAGCGCCAGGCTCTTGGCCAGGCTTTCCGGGGTCTGCAGCAGCAGGCTGTCCCGGTCCGGGATAACCCCGCCGATGTGGTACGGCAAGCCGCAGTTCGCGAACGAGACGTAGGGGTCCCGCTCCAGCACCACGATCTCGGCTGACTCATCCAGCCGCCGCAGCCGCGCCCCGGTCGAAGCGCCGCCCGCAACTCCTCCCACGATCACCGTCTTCATCTCGGCGCCTCTCTCTGCCAGGCCGCGGCCCGGCACCTCGTTGATAGTTCACGTGCCTGCGCCGTCATCTCGTGCTGTGGCCTCATCCGGCCGCCGCATCACGGCCTCAGGCTCACACCCGGGCAGGTGACCCTGCATCACCTGCCAGCCGAATTCCCCTAGGGGAGAAGCCGCGGCCGCGTGGCATCACCACCGCCGAACCGGCAAGGGTTCTCGGGGCAGCGGGTCACGCTGTGCATGGACGGGCCGGTGTTGGCTGTCATCGGCTGCGGCGGAATGCCGCGGGATCAACCCCGGGACAGGAACCGCAGCCGCGCCGCCCGCGCGTCCCAGGAGTAGATGACCGCCGTCCCGGCGATGACGTCGTGCAGCGCCGGCGCCGGCCGCCCACCCTTTCGTGGTTCGGTCGCTAATGGTGGAAGCGGGCGCCGGTCGCTTGGTCGGGTTACCGGGGGCCTGCTGTTTCTCTAGCCGCGGGAACTGCCGTTTTGAGGTCGCGGAGAAGTTGGTCGGGCCGACGCCGCCCTGGCCGCTCAGGTCGCCGGGGCCGGGTGAGCAGGTGCCTTTGGTGCCGGTTTGGCGGCGTGCTTTTGCAACCGGTCGGCCACGAACATGACGATGACAGCGATCCCGACGCCGGCGAACGTGAACAGGATCCTGCGTCCCTCGTCGGCAAGGTTGGACGGGTGGGGCACGTCGGCGGCGATCAGGATGGCCCCGGCCAAGGCTGCGGTGTACCAGGCGTAGTTCACGCCGTGGATCGACGCACCCAGCGCGACCAGGACGACGACGATGACCTCGAGTGCGGTCCTGTTGTCGACGGCCAGCAGGACGAGGGCGGCCACCGCGGCGCCCACGACCGTCCCGGCGATGCGCCGCTCGGCGATGAGAGCGGATTGCTGCAGGTCGGGCTTCATGGCAATGATGGTGGCGATGGGCATCCAGTAGGCGTTGGGCAGGTGCAGCCCGAAGGAGATCGCGACGGCGACCGCCAGGGCGGCGGCCCGGATCACCGCGAAAAGGATCAGCGGCCGGGTCAGCGGCCGCGGCGAGATATCCCCGGGGATCTCGGCGACAGGCTGCGGCTCGGTGGCCCCCCTCCGTACCAGCCACATGATGAAGGTGTAAGCGATCCACAGCGCCGACCCGACCAGCCAGGCCAGCGCTTGCTGCCACGGTTCGGTGTGGATCAGGCCGGAGCCGAACAGACCCGGCACTTGGAAGGAGATGAGAGTCGGCAGGCCGAGGGCGATGACGAACCAGACGTTGAGAAGATAGGCCGCGACGAATCGATGCAGGCCGTATGTCACCGCCAGCCCGCCCAGCAACGTGGCCACGAAGGCGGCCAGCACCACGAACCCCCAGGCCCCGCCGCCGATGCCGAACCCCAGGGCCGTCAGCAGCGCACCGGCCCCGGCGACCACGGCCAGACGGGGCACCCGGTAGCCGTACTTCCCGCCGGGGTCGCTCACGGCCACGATCACCACCCCGAAGATCGCCGTGAGGAAGTACCTCCGCTCCGCTGGGAGCACGCCCACGATGATCAGCAGCCCCAGCACCACCGCGAAGACGACGCCTGCGCGCAGGTTAAATCCCTGCCGGTTGAGCTGGAATACCTTGGACACCTGGCTCACGACTCACCTCTCAGCACCTTGGCCCGGGACCGCCGACGCAGCCCTCCCGCGGCGGCACCGGACGACGGCACGGACCGGAAACTGCCCAGCCACCCGCAGCCGGACACGCCCGCGAGCTTCACCTCGGCGGAGCAAACCCGGCATTCCCCTCACCCGACAAGCGGGCCAGCCGTTCCCGCTAGGGCCGAAGGTCCGTCAACCAGCAGGCTCACACTCGGGTAGGTGACGCTGCATCCCCTTCCGGCCGAATTCCCCTAGGTGATCTCGGTAGGCATTGGGCAGGGCCACGCCGAGGATCTGAGAACTCGCAACCCGCCAGTAACCCTTGCTGCTCGCGGCCCATTTACGGACGTTGAGCCCGGAGATACCGCGTATCCGCACGCCGCGCCGCGCCGCCGTCACAGGATCCCCGCCGGTGTCGCCCGGCACGCAGTTGTCCAGTGCCTGGGATCCGATCCGCTGGCGTGGTCACTGGCCGGCCTGGCTGCTGCTACTGCCTGGCGCCGCTCTCGTCGGCCATCTCGGCGTCGGCCACAGCGATCGCGAAGCCCAGCGCCCGGAGCATGTTACCGCCTGCCGAGACCACCCGGGCCGTGCCCACCACCGGGGCAACCGCGATCATGACTCCCTGGAGATCATCGGCGGTGACCCCGCTGTCCTCGGCGGCCCCGGCGTTGGCGAGGTAGGAGGCAGGCGGCGCGTCCACCGCGATCAGCGCGGCGATCCTCACGAGCATGAGCTCGCGCGGGGCCAGAGAATTGTGCTCGACCGACGCCGCGGTCATGTCGGCGAGTGTGTCAAGGACAGGTGTATCGGCGGTCATAGGACCCTCCTCCAGTTTCGCTGGCATCCTTTGCCAGGCGGTTCAGCGAATCGCCTCAGCCGTTACCGGCCGCTGCGTCACGGTTTCAGGCTCACACCCAGGCAGGTGACCCTGCATGACCTACCACCCGAATTCACCTAGGGGAAGCTGCGGCCAGAAAGGTCTGCCTGAACGCCTGTCCGGGGGCTTATGTTTGCCGCGTGCGTCGCGCTGACCTGCGGGGTCGCGGTCGTGGTCTGGGTGCTCGGATGTCGCGCCGACATGTGGCTGATCCGGCGCCGGCAGTCGGCGATCGCCGCATACCTGGCGGACCCGACGCGGGGCTGATCGCGGGACCGGCGGCCGCACCCCGTCCGCCGTGGGCTGCCGGTGGACGGGACTGAGTCGTGGTTTCACCGTGAATGGCAGGTCGGCTCGGCAGCAAACCTCCACGAAGGGAAGGGGCTCGGCCGGTGCCGGCGTTTGGCTCCGGTAGGCAGGCTGAGGGGACATTTGCCTCACCCGTGGTGGGGTGAGGCCGATGATTAACTCCGAGGCGGATGCCTAGCCTGCGGTAGGCGCCAGGCCTGGAGCACCCGCTCCAGCGGCGTGCCCGGCGGATGGACCACGAAGTCCGGCATGGGCAGTGTGGCGGAGACAGAGAACACGTCGTCGCTGAAGCCAGGCGGCCGGTACCCAGGAACCGGCGTCCGCGCGGCGTGTCTGCGTCATCTGGTACGGCATGATCTTCTTCGCTCGGTCCCACGGCGGCCGGCGGCCGGGCAGCTCGCGTCTGGCTTGCCGGTTCAGCGGTGGTGATGCCACGCGGCTGCGGCTTCTCCCCTAGGGGAATTCGGCTGGCAGGTGATGCAGGGTCACCTGCCCGGGTGTGAGCCTGAGACTTGCGATACCGCGGCCGGGTCACGGCTGCGGCGGATTGGCTGAACCGCCTGGCAAAAGATGCCAGCGGAACTGGAGGAGGTCGCCATGGCCGATAGCACGTTCATCTTGGTGGCAACGTATCCCGATGAGGCAACAGCACAGCAGGACTACCAGGTCGTCAAGGACGCTCACGCGGCGGGCCTGGTGGGTTCCTACGACGCGGCCGTGGTCACCAAGGACGCCAACGGCAAGGTCCATGAGAACAAGGACGAGACGGCCACCCGCCATGGTGCCTGGTGGGGCGTCGCGGCCGGGGCGGCGATCGGGGTCATCTTCCCGCCGGCGGTGCTGGGCGCGGCCGCGGTCGGCGGCGTGGCCGGCGGGGTCACCGGGCACCTGTCCAAGGGAATGTCGCGTTCGCAGGCCAAGCAGCTGGGGGACTTCATCGACCCCGGCCAGGCCGGGCTCGTCATTGTCGGCGAGAGCCAGGTCGAGGACGCGATCCAGAACGCGGTGACCCGGGCGGAGAAGCAGACCGCCCAGGAGCTTGACGTGGACCCCAAGGACCTCGACAAGGCCCTGCAGTCCGCGGTCAACGAGATGTAACCCCGCCTGTCCTGGCCGGCGCCGCGCACCGCGGCCGCCGCCGAAGTCAGCTGACCCGCCGGTCCCCGGCGGGCCCGGCTGTTCCGTCCGCAGGCCGGAACGCCGGCACCCTGGAGGAGATATGAGAGCTACGCACCGGCCGGGCACGCGCACAGGGCTGCTTGCGGCCGCGGTCTTGGCCCTGGTCGTGTCCGGGCTGGCCGCCGGGTGCAGCAGCAGCACCCCGGCCTACTGCACCGACGCCGCCAACCTCAAGACCTCGGTGAGCGACCTCGGCAATGTCGACGTCGCCAAGAACGGCCTCAGCTCCCTGCAGACCGCGCTGACCACCGTCACCAGCAACGCCAAAATGTTCGCCGCCGACGCGGGGTCGGCGTTCGCGCCGCAGACCACGGCACTGCAAAACTCGCTGTCCGGCCTGCAGTCCGCGATCAACTCCGCGAAGAGCCAGCCTTCGGTAACCGCGGCCTCGGCGGTCGCGTCCTCGGTCACGCAAGTGAAGAGCTCGGCGAGCGCTCTGCAAAGTGCCGTATCAGGATCAGGTAAATGCTAGCGGCCAAGTGCCCGGCCGGCGTGCCGGGCAGCAGAGAGAGGAGCAGATGATGAGTGTGCTGACGGCCGGGGCTCCGCCCCGGCAGGCGCTGCGGTACCATCTCGATTCCGGGGTGGGGCTACTTACCCCGGCCGAGCGCGCAGCCCGTGGCAAGGAAGCGCGGGCGGCGGTGCCGCGGGAAAGCCATGCGGTGTTCGACCCGCCGCCGGACCGGCCCGACCCGGTGGCCCTGCTGGAGGAGCAGGCGGCAACCCGCGTGCCGGAGCTGGTTCCGGTGCGGTGGGGTCGGATGATGGTCTCCCCGTTCACCTACTATCGCGGGGCGGCGCTGCCGATGGCCAGCGACCTTTCCCATACTCCGGTGTCCGGGCTGGCGGTGCAGGCCTGCGGGGATGCGCACCTGTCGAACTTCGGCATCTTCGGCTCCGCGGAGCGTCGGCTGGTCTTCGACGTCAACGACTTCGATGAGACCCTGCCCGGCCCGTGGGAATGGGATGTCAAGCGGCTGGCGGCCAGCATGGAGGTAGCCGCGCGCGGCAATGGGTTCGGCGGAAAGGACCGCCGCGAGATCGTCACCGCCACCGTGGCCAGCTACCGGCGGGCGATGCGGGACTTCGCCGCAATGACCAACCTGGGCGTCTGGTACGCGCACGCGGACCTGGACCAGCTGCGGGCGGAGTATAACTCGCAGCTGGAGAAGCGGCAGCGCAAGATGGTGGACCAGGGCATGGCCAAGGCGCGGACCAGGGACAGCATGCAGGACGTGGCCAAGCTGTGCCAGGTAGTCAGCGGCCGGCCGCGGATCATCGCCGATCCGCCGCTGCTGATCCCGATCGCGGACCTGCTGCCCAGCCAGATGGACCAGGAGACCTTCGAAGCGCAGATCAAGGACCTGCTCGCCAAGTACCAGCGGACGCTGGAAACCGACCGCCGGTACCTGCTAGAGCAGTACAAGTTCGCCGATATGGCCCGCAAGGTCGTCGGGGTCGGCAGCGTCGGCACCCGCTGCTGGATCGTGCTGATGCTCGGCCGCGACGAGTCCGATCCGCTGTTCCTGCAGATCAAGGAGGCAGACAAGTCGGTCCTGGCCGAATTCGTCGGCGCCAGCAAATACACCAACATGGGCCAGCGCGTCGTCGCGGGCCAGCGGCTGATGCAGGCATCCAGCGACATTTTCCTGGGCTGGCAGCGGATCGAGGCCGGCCTGGACGGCCAGCAGCGCGACTTTTACGTCCGCCAGCTGCGGGACTGGAAATACTCCATCGCCATCGAGGCCCTGCTACCCCGCGGCATGCGGATCTACGGGGAGATCTGCGGGTGGTCGCTGGCGCGGGCGCACGCCCGGTCCGGGGACCGGATCGCGATCGCCGCCTACCTGGGCGGCTCGGACGTGTTCGACCAGGCGATCGCCCGGTTCGCCGCCGCCTACGCCGACCAGAACGAACGCGACCACCAGGCTCTCGTCGACGCTGTCGCATCAGGACGGATCACCGCCGAGCAGGGCCTGTGAGAGCACCGCCGCAGCCGCGCCGCGCCGGCCATCACGCTGGCCCCCCGGCTAGAAACATGCTGCCCGCGGCAGTCCGGTAGCCAGGCGATAGCAGGAAGGAGCGCTTCAGATGGCGAAATGGAACTTCGTGGCGATGGGCCAGGCAGGACTGACCGGCTGGACCAGGACCGCCGCTCAGCCGGCCGCCCGATTGATCGCCCGCAGGATCGGACGACCCGAGGCGGACATCCTGGCGCTTATCGGCGCAGGGTTCCTCGCGGTCACGCTGATCGATTTCCTCCGCAACGTCGATGCCGTCATCGCGGCCGGGCGAACCGGCCCTCAGGCCGGGGAAGCCCCTCCCGCCGGCGCCTAGGACAGGCCCGGGAGCAGCCTGTGCGTCAGCGGCGCCAGATGGGGCCGCAAAGCTGTCGGCCTGCATGGCGAAAGCGGAACGGCCCTGGCCGTGGGCCGCTGTCGGCCTCGCCGCCGGGCGCGCTTTTGGTAGCCGCCGCCGCGGACGGTTTCCCAAGCCGAGCTCTCCACCTCAGGGGACTACCTGATGCTGATGCGATCCCCCCCAGCTGTACTGGACGGAAGCTGTACGCCGCCCTTGCGCCCGCCGCAGCCGGTGGCCGGGAGGCTGCGAGCATGGCCGCACATACACCGCGCGGGACCAGGTGATACCGCGATGTCCCCGCTGCTTGGCTTCCTGGCCGGCAGGCAAGAACATCTGCCTGCTCGCCGGATCATCTGGTGACGATGCCTAGTCCGCCCACGCTGGCCAGCCCTCACCCTCCCCGGCCGCCCAGGGTCGGCGAGCCGCGCTGGCCGATGGCACTGGCCGTGCTCGCTGCCGGTGGCCTCCGCGCCGCCCTGCCCGCTCAGCTCAGGAACGGCGACGCCCGCTGGGCGTTCGCTGCGGTCCTCGTCGCGCTGCTGGCCATCCTCGTCATCGGTGACCCGGGCCGTATCGACCGCGATTCCGCCTGGCTGCGGGTGATGACCGGGACGCTGATCGGCCTGATCTCCGTAGTGAATGTGGCTGCGGTAGTGCGCCTGGTAGCCGGGATCATCAACGCGGTCAAGTTCAGTAACGATGCCAACGTCCTGCTGGCCAGCGGCAGTGCCATCTGGCTCAGCAACGTGATCGCCTTCGGCTTGTGGTACTGGGATCTCGATCGCGGCGGCGCGGCCGCCCGCGCGCGCAGAACGGGCCACCAGCCCGCCTTCGTCTTCCCCGAAATGAACAACCTCGAGTACGTGGGGCCCGGCTGGTACCCGAAGTTCATCGACTACTTCCATCTCTCGTTCACCACCGCCATGGCGTTCAGCCCGACAGACATCTCGGCGATCAAGTCCTGGGCAAAGCTCATGATGATGGCCGAGGACGTGATCTCGCTGCTGGTAGCGATCCTGGTGGTCGCCCGCGCCGTCAACATCCTGAAATAAGCCCCACCCGGCTCAAGCGCGGCCGGCTGTCCTCACCGGAGGATTAATGCCTTCTCCTCTTCTCGCCCCGGCCGGCCAGCTGCAGGCGCCAAGGCCGGCCCAGAACGGCGGGAGAAAGCAAGCACGAGACGATACCCGGCTGGCCTGGCACCGGCAGGCGTGCGGCGGCAGTGCCCAGGGCCGGCCGGGCGGGGCAGGAGCACATGACGATGACGGCTGAACCGCCTCAGAGCCCGGTCACCGAAGCAGTCCGCAGCCTGGAGACGCGCTGGATCTTCCCGGGCCAGCTCGAAACCGCGGTGGCCGGATGGTTCGGGCGGTTCCCGGCCCGGGTGGAATCACGCGAGGACACCTACCTGCTGGATCCGCAGTTGCGCGGGCTGTCAGTGAAGGTCCGCGGGGGCGGGGCACTGGAGGTGAAGGTATACCGCGGGAGCCCGGGCATCCTCGAGGTGGCCGGACGCGCCCGCGGCCGCCTGGAGGCCTGGCAGAAGTGGTCATTTCCGGTCAGCCCGCTCCGCCCGCACAGCGGTGACCCGGCCGGCTGGCAGCCGGTACGCAAGAGGCGGCGCATCACCCGGTTCTCACTGGCCAGCGGGCCGATCATGGCGCCCGCCCCGGGCCTGGGCGGCGAGCCGCGGTGCGAGGCGGAACTCACCGAGGTCCGCACGCGCGGCCAGGACTGGTGGACCCTGGGATTCGAGGCGACCGGCCCCGCCAGCCTGCTCCGCAGCGCACTGCAGGCTACCGCCGCGCTCGTGTTCGCCCAGGCCCTGCCCGGTGGCGTGGAACCCGGCCCGGATGAATCCAGGTCCTACGCGGAATGGCTGTTCCTGCAGCCGGGCGCCGACATTGGCACCGACGCCTGAAGGCTGTCCCACAGCGCCAGGGAGCTACAGGACGCATGCGGGCCAGTGGACCGGGCGTGTCGTCCCCGGCCGTCATGCTGAAACTGGGGCGTACGGCTCTGCGCTGGGCATCGACAACCTGGACGAAGCGCCAGGTCCCGCACCCCGAGGGTGTCCAGCGGTCACCTGCTCAGCAAGGCGGATCCCCGCGCCCGGTGCTCGTGCGCTGGCTGGCTCTCCAGCGCAGGAGGACTCTTGCCGGCGGCGGCCTGGTACCAGGCGGCGTAGCGGCCTACCAGCGGCGCCGCCGAGAGCCCGTGCACCAGGACCGACAGCCCGACGGTCAGGTAGGTGGCCGCGACGATCGTCGCGGCGTGCGGGAGATGCGCGTCCTCGACGATCACCGCGAACACGATTGATGCCAGCCCGCGTGGTCCGAACCAGCCCAATGAACGCGACCGTCGGAGCCCGCGCGTGCGTGCCCCACAGCGAGATCGCCACCGGCACATCCGCACGACCGTGAGGCTCAGCGCGGATCGCGGCCGGCCTGGACGGCCAGCAGCGCGACTTCTACGTCCGGCAGCTGCGGGACTGGAAATACTCCATCGCCATCGAGGCCCTGATGCCCCGCGGCATGCGGGTCTACGGGCAGATCTGCGGGTGGTCGCTGGCGCGGGCGCACGCCCGGTCCGGGGACCGGATCGCGATCGCCGCCTACCTGGGCGGCTCGGACGTGTTCGACCAGGCGATCACCCGGTTCGCCGCCGCCCACGCCGACCAGGACGAACGCGACCACCAGGCTCTCGTCGGGGCGGTCGCCTCAGGACGGATCACCGCCGAGCAGGGCCTGTGAGATCACCGCCGCAGCCGCGCCGCGCCGGCCATCACGCTGGCCCCCGGCTAGAAACATGCTGCCCGCGGCAGGCCGCCGTACGAGCGTTCAGGCCCGGTCTGTTCTGGCCGCGGCTTCCCCTAGGTGAATTCGGGCGGTAGGTGATGCAGGGTCATCTGCCCGGGTGTGAGCCTGAGACCGTGACGCAACGGCCGGGTAACGGCTGCGGCGGATCGGCTGAACCGCCTGGCAAAGGATGCCAACGAAACTGGAGGAGGGCCCCATGAGCGCCGATACACCTGTCCTTGACACACTCGCCCACATGACCGTGGCGTCGGTCGAGCACAATTCTCTGGCCGCGCGCGAGCTCATGCTCGTGAGGATCGCCGCGCTGATCGCGGTGGACGCGCCGCCTGCCTCCTACCTCGCCAACGCCGGGGCCGCCGAGGACAGCGGGGTCACCGCGGACGATCTCCAGGGAGTCATGATCGCGGTTGCCCCGGTGGTGGGCACGGCCCGGGTGGTCTCGGCGGGCGGGAAGATCCTCCGGGCGCTGGGCTTCGCGATCGCTGTGGCCGACGCCGAGCAGGTCCTTGACGATGCCTGAATTGCCGACTACCGGGTGATCTCAGCCCTCGGCGACGGCAAGAGTTAACTCCGGCCCCTGCGGTGCAGGCTAGAGCCACCAACGGTCACGATCGGATCACGCGGCC
>CAVUNL010000032.1:0-454969 GCA_963742795.1 uncultured Actinomycetes bacterium | reverse complement strand
CCGTCAGCCCTCCAGGAGCCCTAGCTCACGGGCTCGCGTGATCGCCTGGTTGCGGGAGGAAACCCCGAGTTTGCGGTAGAGCGTCATCGCCTGCGCCTTGACGGTGTGCTTCGAGAGGAACAGCTCCGCGCCCATCTCCGGGAACGACAGGTGCGTGGACATCAGCGGCAGCAGGCGGAGTTCGGCGGCGGTCAGGGCCGATGCTCCCAGGACGGCTGAACCGCGTACTCGGGCAAGCAGGGCCCGAAGCGCCTCGGCCTCCCCGACCAGGATCCCCAGCCCGGGCCGAAGTTTGAGCACATCATCGACTTCTCGCATGAGCGTCCTGGCCCCGCTGACGTCAGTGAGGGCAATGTGGGCGCGGATGAGCTCGATCCGGGTCTGGACGGCCAGGTGGGGTTGCGTGTACGTCAGCAAGGATCTCAGCCGCTGAGCGCTGACGAGTTCGCGCCGCGCCGCCGGGACATCGCCCCGGTGCAGGGCCAGGCGGGCCTGCGCCGCGCAGAGGGTAGCGTCCTCCAGTCCGGCCTGATCCAGCAGCGAGCGCGCTTGGCCTGCCAGGGCTGCAGCCTGGTCCCATTGGTTGCGAGCCATCGCCACCAGCGACCGTTCGCACAGTATAGAAGCGATCGTATCGGGCGTGCCGATTTCCTGTCCGGCTCTGACGGCCTCGTCAAGGACGACATCCGCGCTGTCGAGATCGCCGGAGAGGATGTGCGCGATCCCCTGCAGGAACCCGGTCATCGGGCGTACGATGCCTGCCGCCGCGAATTGCCGTGCGGCCTCATCGGCGTCCAAGTGCATCTGCTTGACACCATGGCGGCACATCAAAGCGCGCAGCGCAGCGGCGAGACCTTCGATGAGATGGTTGCCGACCCGGGCCACGTCCTGGGACCGCCAGCGGTCGACGGCATAAGCCATTTGCTCGGCGTCGGCCGGCCGCCCGGTCGTCATGGCAAGAAGCGCGGCGTACGCGGCGGCCCGCGGGTGGTCCTCGAACCCGTCCTGGTCATCGAGCCACCGGAACCACCGCTGCAGGGTGGTGATCCTGGCTCGCCGGTACGTCGGCAGCCAGAGTTCTTCCACCAGCCGGGCCACCGTGTCAACGTCCCCGGCAGCCATGGAGTACTCCAGCGCTTCCTCGGGCAGGTTGTTGCGCAGGCACCAGGCGGCGGCGCGGCGGCGCAGGACCGGGATCAGGCCGGACTCCACGCGTTCGGCCTCCGCGAGCAGCATGTCGCGGAACAGGTGGTGATAGCGGTACCACTGTCCGCGCCGGTCCAGCGGCACCAGCAGCAGGTTCGACCGGGCCAGATCCGCCAGCGCCGCGGCGGACCCGGGCAGGTCCAGCACCGCCTCGCACAACGGCCCGGACATCCGCTCCAGCACCGCGGTCCTGGTCAGGAACGCCCGCTGCGAGCTGGAGATCCGGGTCAGGAATTCCGACTCCACGTACTCGCTGACGAATTGGTCATCGCCGCCGAATGAGGCCGCCGTACCCGGCAGCGACCCGTCTTCCCGCAGGGACAGCGCCGCGAGGTACAGCCCGGCCGGCCACCCTTCGGTCCGCCGGTGCAGTTCCGCAACATCTTCGTCGCCGACCTGCACCCCGGCGGCGCGCAGCAACGATGCTGACTCCTCCACCGTGAGCGACAGGTCACCGACGCCGATCTCCAAGAGCTTTCCCTCGGCGCGCAGCCGCGCGGTCCGCAGCGGCGGCTCGGCCCGCCCGGCCAGCACCAGCCGTGACCCGGCGGGCACGTGGTCGGCGAGCACTGATAGCGCGGCCCGGCATTCGGAGTTGTGCACCAGGTGCACGTCATCCAGGACCAGCGTCACCGGCGAGGTCATCGACGCAAATGCCGACCCCAGCCGCGGGACGACCGAGCCAGGCACCGAACTCGCCGGGGACGCCAGCGCGTCGAACACCCGCTCACCGGTCGGCTCGATCGCATCGAGGGCTTCGGCGACGTACGTCAGCAGGACCTTCGGGTCATTGTCCGCCTCGTCCACCGACACCCAGGCAAACGCCTGGTCGTCGGCCTCGGCCCACTGCGACAACAGCATCGTCTTCCCGTAACCGGCCGGCGCGACCACGGACACGATCGGATGGGAATTATCTTTCGCCAGTCGTCCGATCAGTGACGACCGGCGGATGGTCCCCGGCCGCGCCAAAGGCCGCATGAGCTTCGACGCGACAAGGTCGTACGCCGCCCCGCCTACGCGGCCAGGCCGGTCAACCCGCTCACGCAGGTGGCTATAAGTCATGTCCCTCATGGTGAGAGAATCTGGCCCTCTCATGATTTCCCGAAGCCTTGTAACAGGTCAAGCGCGTAATTGCGTCTGGGGCAGGGGCTGGCTGAGACGACGGGGCGCCGGACTCGTATGGTGGGTCCGGGGAGGTGGCCCGCAGTGATACCAGCTCTTGGAAGCTCCGCGGTGCCCCTGGGGTACAGATGAATCGCAGACATAGCCGGGCGGCGGTCCTGGCCACCGTAGCGGCAGGCACGATGGTGGTCACGGCCTGCACCGGGTCCACCAGCGGGGCGACCTCCTCGCCCGGCGGTATCCCGTCGGGTAATGCCCCGCCCGGCGCGGGCCTGACCGCGATCACACCGGCCGGCACCACACCGGTGCCCTCGGTGGTCTGGGCCATCAACCGGGACGTGATATCGCTGGACCCTATTTACGACGCTGCCTACCCTGAGTACACGGCCGACTCGCTGATGTGTGAGTCGCTGCTGCGCCAGGCACCCGATGGCTCGATTGAGCCCGGCCTGGCCACGGTTTCGAACCCGTCGCCCACAACGATGGTGTTCACCCTGCGGCCGGGAGTGAAGTTCTGGGATGGCCATCCGGTCGCGCCGGCCGATGTGGTGTACAGCCTCGACCGCCAATTCAGCTCTAACCTCGGTGGGTACAACTCGGCGGACTTCAGCCGGGTGGCCTTGATCACCGCGACCGGCACGTCCCAGGTGACGATCAAGCTGAAGCAGCCCGACTACTGGCTGGAAGGCGAGCTCGCCTCGATACCGGGCATCGTCATCGAGAAGAACTTCGCCGAGAAGGAAGCCAAGAACTACGGCACCCCGGCCGGGTCGATCATGTGCACCGGTGCATACATGCTTAAGTCCTGGACTCCGGGCGTGGGCCTGGTTGCGGTCCGCAACCCGCACTACTGGAACCCCTCGGTCCACCCGCTGGTCGACCAGATCACCCTCAAGGCCGTCCCGGACGCCGCGTCCGTGACCGCGGGCTTGCTGACCGGCGCGATCCAGGGGGACTACGCCGTCGGGCTCCCCACCCTGGACCAGCTGAAGGACAGCAGTAGCGTCAAGGTCTACCAGGGCCCTGGCTGGTCAAGCGACGTGTTCGCAATTACCAGCCTCAAGGGCGTGCTTGGCAACCTGAACGTGCGCCGGGCCCTGTCGCTGGCGCTCAACCGGCAGGCCATCATCAACCCCGTCTACCAGGGCGCCGCGCAACTGCCACGGTGGCTGGCCAACCCGGGCACATTCGGCTACGGCAAGGCCGTGTTCGACGCCGCCTACGGCTCCTCTCCGGTGCTGACGCAGAACATCGCCGAGGCCAGGAAGCTGGTCCAGCAGGCCGGGGACACCGGAAAGACGATCACTATCGGCACCAGCAGCCAGCTAGCGGTGATCGCGGAGGTGACCGCCGCCTACGAGGCCGCCGCCCAGGCGATCGGGCTCAACGTAATACTCAAGTCGGTGTCGGCCCAGGACTACATCAACTTTTTTACCGATCCAAAGTTCCGGGCAGGCATCGACGGGCTCCCGGAGGTGGACTACGGCGACTACGCCGACCCGGCGGCACTGCTGGCTCACATTGTCCTGCCGGGCGGGATCGAGAACTTCGACCACTTCAATGATCCGACCATCACCTCCGAGGTAGAACAAGCGCGCACTACCGCCAGCCCCAGCAAGCGGGCAGCGTTGATATCTGAGGCCGAGAAGCTGACCTCCGAGCAACTGCCCTTTATCCCCGACGTCCAGCCCGACACCGTGCTGGTGCTCGAAAAGGACCTCACCGGCGCGGTCTCTTCGTCCGCCTACCTGTTCTCCCCGTGGGCCGACAGTCTGGGCGGGACCGGCTGAGCCGATGCGCTGGCGGTTCTTGCGGATCACCGGTCTGGACCAGCGGATGCCCGTATTCACGGCCGGCCGGGCCGGGGCGGTCCTGACTTTGGCGCGGACGACCATGCCGGGCCTGAGCTGCACGGGGCGGCGCAGCGGGGCCGTCGTCATCCCCCAGTGCGTCGGTGCATCACCGGGTCCCACCGACAGCGAGATGCCGGGCGCGAGCTCGGCGCTGAACCATAGTGCGAGCGCGTTCGCCGTTCCGTGCTCGCCGGCGGCCAGGTTCTGCCAGTCGAACGAACGGGGAGGAATTCTCCATGGATTCAAGCGACGGACAAATGCCCGGCCGCGAGGCTGGCCTCGCTACGCAACCTGGCCGTCGCCCGGCCCCGTGAGCCAGGGCCCCTAAAGGGACGATTCCCCGGTCTTACCCTCTGCGGGGGAGGCAACCCGGCCCGTTACGAGGTGGACTGGTGCCCGACGGCGAGCTGAGGTCTATGGGCCAGGGCCGCACGTAGCGGGATGTGTCTTCGGAAAGACAGGAAGGGGTTCTCCATGGGATTCAGGCGACGGACACGCCGGCGGGCGCTCATAGCCGGGGCGGTTGCCGGGGGGGCGATAGCGCACCACGAGGCCAAGCAGGCCGGGCAACAGCAGCCGGCATACGACGACCAGGCAGCTGCCAACGACTACCAGGACCAGGCGGCTGCCGATGACCAGCCGGCTGCCGACGACTACCAGGAACCTACGCAATATGCGCCGCCTCCGGCGGACCCGGCCGACGAGATCGAACACCTCGCCCAGTTGCACGCCTCGGGCGTGCTCACCGACGACGAGTTCACGGCGGCCAAGGCGAAAATCCTCGGGTCCTGAACGCGTCCCGGATGGCCAGAAGATGTTGAACAGACCGAATCCCGGCAGGAACAGGGGGCTGACATGAGTGGATCGCGCAAAGAGGTGCTGTCAGACGCGATCAAGGCTGAGGTCGGTGTCGCACCGGCTGATCTGAAGAGCTTGTTCACCGATGACATCATCGGCTGGTCACCGTACGTCACCGTGTCGGGGCTGGCCGGACTGGCTGACCTGGCCGCCCTTCGTGAAGAAGCCTTCTCCAACGTCGTGATCACGTTCCGTGGACTGGACGAAGTGGGCAACAAGGCGTTCGCCGAATGGCTAATCGAAGCCGATCACACCGGGCCACTCGAGCTCAGCGGGGATACCGCGCTGGAACCCACCGGACGGCACGTCAAGTTGCCCGGCGTCACCGTGGCCGACTTCCGCGACGGGAAGATTCGGTCCTTCCGGACGTACTTCGATGACCTCTCGCTGATCGACCAGATCGTCGGTGCCTGACGAACTGGTCGCCGCGCGGTCTCGCTACGCGGCTCATCGCCGCCGCCGAAGCCGAGGCGGCAGCGCGCGGGTGCTCGCAGACCGTCCACTTCACCTACGCCTTTCAGGCCCGGGCCCTGTACGAACGCAACGGCTATGAACTTGTGGGCCGAGTCGAGGACTTCCCCTCAAGAACGGACGTCCTGTGGTACCGCAAGCGCCTCAACCCACCCAAGTCGCCGCCCAGCCGGGAACGGCCCCGGTCCGAGAAGCCTGTTGCTAGTGGACGGTGATCGCCTCCGTGTTATGCCGGGCTTCGGCGCTCGCCTTGCCCGCGTGCGAGGTACCAATCCAGGGGGTTGCCGCCCTCCCGCGCCAAGCGCGCCACCGCCACCACCGCGATCGCGGCCACGATTACCGCCCGCAAGGTGTGTTTATCCCTGGCCAGGTTCGCCGCCGAAGCCAGCATAACCAGCCGAATCGCGTTCTTTCTTCCGCTCGCCTGCGAACGCGGGCCGCTGGCGGTTTCGGTTGCCGACACGTTCATATCGCCTTCTCCGAGCTTGAGGCCGTCTCAGGTGACGATCAGGTAGAGGCTGTTGGCGATGAGCCAGAAACCCAGAATGAGGCTTCCCAAGATGATTACCTGGTCGGTATGGACATCCATCCAGGTCCTGAACCTGGCCAGGAGCGCATTGCTCTGGCTGGGCTTGAAACCGGCATAGATCTCCAGGGCAAGGTAGGAGGCCGAGGCCAGGACGCAGAACAAGAACAGCGCCAGGTAGGTTTCCCAGCTGGACAGCTTGGCCTCGACGACCGTGGCAGCACCCGCGCCAATAAGGCCCCAGGGCTGGAGCGCAGGACCAAGGCCCATGGCGAACCACGGGGACATGTTGTCTACGTGCGTCTGCCACTTCGGCGGCTTTTTCGGCTTCTTGGGTCGTCCCATCCGGCGCCGCTGCCGGATCGCGAGCGCGACCAGGCCCGCGCCGATAGCGATCTTCGCCGCCAGCGCTCCGAGCGAGGACGCCGTGTTCGGCTGGGGAGGGTTATCGCCGGTAGCAAGTATCGTGACCGTGACCACGATGGCCAGGGACACCAGCCACCCGAACGTCCACGCCGCGCCTTTTCTCACGCCACGCTGTGAGGGCAGCACGACCATGAAGGCGGACAGCGGCAGCGGGTCGAGTGCTATCGCCAGGCCGATTAGGACAAGGTTCAGCACCACGGCTATCCCCTTTCTCACCCGCGCAAAGACTCCCTGTCCTCGATCTTGTCCGGGAGCGCTCCGAGGATTCATCACCCCGACCGGGTACTTTCTGGCGGGTCTCGCCCAAGTCCACGTCGTAACTGGCCGCGGCGCTGGCCTGCACGGTCGCCCACCCGACGATAACTCCGCGGCGCGGCCGGCCGACGAGGAGCGCACCTGGGCGCATGGCACCTGTCGGACGCGCGCAGTGCCCGAGGTTGGCGGACTGGCCGATACGCTCGGCACCATGCTTGGCCGGGCGGAAGGCGACCCCGGCGCGCTGGCGAGGCAGTGGCGTTCGAGCCGTTGAATGCGGCGGTTCGTCGCCGGCACCAGCTCGCTCGGTTCTGCTATGCGATCGCATCCTCCTGCTGGGCGAGATGCTCGACATGCTGGCGGAGCCTTGTGGTCATCATGCGGTTCAATGCGCGACTGAATCCGGCGGTGATTAGCCGGCCGGTGCCGGGAATCCTCGGACGGAACCGGATCTTCCAGGTCACCGCGGTGCCATCGCCGAGGGGCCGGAGCAACAGCTCGCCCTGATGGCACACGAATGGCGATCCTTTGATGATCCGGTAACGGGATGAATCAGGTGGGTTCTCGGCGATGACCTGCTCGATGATCTCGCCGCCGATGTTCAGCACTCTCTGGGCTCCGCGCCCGTTAGGCTCGGTCTCACCGTCGACGATTCGGCGAACCGGCCCGATCCCGGCCCACTCGGACATCGCCTCGTGATCGGAGATCACCTGCCATGTCACGTCGGGCGGGGCAGCGATGTGCACGGTCTGCTCGATTGCGTGGGTGTCCGGCTGAGGGCGCCTGGTGCTCGCGATCGGCGTGAATCCCCAGTGCTTATCGGAGGCCTGGGACAGACGGATTATCTCGAAGGAGAATTGCTGAGGATCGTTGACGTACACGACCGCAGCCCCGGGAATCCGGACCGGCCTGCTGTTGGGGCGGGCGCCGGCGGCGCACGCTCTGCGGTAGAGCTCGTCGAACTGGCTCTTGCTGCGAGCTCCAAGGGCGACGTTGAGTATGCCTTGGTCGCTGATGCGGTACTCCCCCGGACGGGGACGGCCTACCGGGTCGAGGTATTGCACGACCTCAACGAGCACGTCGCCGGCATCGAAGACCTGGCTGCGGGTCGCCGCGCCCGGCAGGCCCCACAGGGCCTCGTGTTCGGGGCGCCGCAGCGCGGCACCGGACGCCGACATGCCGAGGCCATCGGACAGGAAGGCGGCGCTCTGGTCCAGGTCGGCGACCGAGAGTGTCACTGACCGTACTGCAACCGGACAATCGGCACTGGCGGGCGCCTGCCCGTCACGAGTGAGGAGCGGGTCGTCTTCCATGATCTCGACGAACACTCCATCTGGGCTGCGCACGCATGCTCTGCGGCAACCCGGTTCGCCGATCGGATCACTGAGCGGCTGTGACCCGATGCGCGCGAGGCGCGACAGTGTTGCGTCGAAGTCGGCTACCCAGAACCCGACGCGGGTGTAGCCGAGGTCGCATCCTCGAGCGTCGTGCGGCATCAGCCGGGCAATCGGCCGCTCGAACTGGAACATCTCGATCTGGAACCAATCGTTGCGGTCGCCCAGCCACCAGCACGTCGACGCGACGCGGGGCAGCCCTTGGATGCGGGATGGGAGCGGACCGCGCATCATGCGCCGGGATCCGCCAGCGGGCACGAATCCGAACCCCTCCCGCAGCCATCGCTCGGTATCGCGCAGGTCGACGACCGAGAGCGCAATCTGGATCAGCCTGGGCGGCAGGTGGCCGTCACGCATGGCCGTTACCTCGCTCCCGGCCGGAGCCGGTGCTGGCCGCACGCACGGACGTAGCGTGGTCGACGGTCTGCGTGAACACGTCACTACCGAGGGCGCGGGCCCTTCAGGCCGGCCTCGTTAAGGTCGCAGATGACGAGCCGGGCGCACAGCAGCGCCGTATCGCGGCCGATGCGGCTGCCCGCGCTCCTAGTCAGGACGGCGCGGTTGCCGAGGTCTTTGATGTTCATGGGTGGCTCCGGTTTCTGGTCGGGAACGCGGATCGGTCGGGCTGCTCTGGCAACGCGCCGGCGGGCGAGGCCTGCCGGCGCGTTATCAGAGGCAGCGGCGGAGGAAGTCGAGCTGGTCGGCGAGGGCTCGCTCCTGCCAGGCGCCGACGTAGACGTCCACGTGGTCGACGGGATACTCGCGCAGCTCGGCGCGGGCGCCCGCTTTCGCGACCGCGCGGCGGCCGGCCGGAGGCGGGCAGATGCTGTCGCTGGTCCCGACCTGAACCAGCATCGGGCAGCGTACGCGCGACGCGAACCTGATCGGCCGGTTGAGTCCCGCCTCAAGCGCGGTGCGGGCGCACACCTCGTTGCGCCAGCTCGGGCCCGCAATCGCGGTGAAGGCCTTCTCGCCGCCCGTCTTGACGATGATGGCGTTGGAGCCCGGCTCGCCGACCATCGGGACTAGATGCGGCGCGCGGCCGGTGAGCGCTCGCAGCGCGTCGCGCAGGCCGCTTCCGGTCGCGCGGACGAGGTGAGCCGGGCCGCCGTTACGGGCCAGCTGGATCAGGATGGGGATGCCGTCCATCGCCGGCGTCAGGGAGATCGTGGCTGCGACGCGCCTGTCCTGGGCGGCGACCGCGACCACGTGGCCGCCGGAGTAGGAAACGCCCCAGGCCACGATCCGCTCGGGGTCGACGCCGGGCAGCTGCCGGGCCGCCGCGACGGCGGCGTGGTAGTCCTGGCGCTGGCGCTGCACGGACACCAGCTGCCTGGGCGAGCCGCCGGACGCGCCGAATCCGCGGTAGTCGAAGAGCAGCGCGTCCAGTCCGGCCGGCGGCGAAGCCCTCGGCATAGCCCAGCAGGCTGTTGTCGCGGATACCGCCGAAGCCTGGCGCCATGACGACGCATGGCCGTCCGCGTCGGGCCGGCGAAGGCGTCGCTAGTCGCCTGCAGATGCCACGCGGAGCAGCGGTCGCTGCCGCTGGTGAAGCAATTTCGTCCATGGTGTCGGTTTCTGCTCGGTCTGCGGTGGTCGCAGAGGGGTTTGAGGGCTGCCCGGTCACGCGGCGTCACTGCCGGGTCATGGCGATCCGCCAGCGCTCCTCGATCGGGATCAGGTGCTCCTGGCTGGCCGCGGCGGCGTCCACGTCGATCTGCACCCACCGGATCTCGCCGGTGAAGTCGTTGCCGCGCGCCGGGTAGTCCGGCGTGACCGGCGAGCCGGACTCGCGGCCGACGTGGGTCGCCTCGTCGGCGGAGAACACCACGGCCTGGGTCACCGGCAGCTGCCCGCGGCCCACCTCGGCGCCGTCGGCGTAGAGCGTGACGGTGCCGCCCTTGGCCAGGCCGGGGCCGTCGTAGTCGAACTCCATGCGTACCTGGTGCTCGCCGGCCGGGAGCTTGTGGTCCGAGTCGACGTAGAAGTACTGCAGGCCCACCAGGTTGTAGCAGTAGCGCAGCCGACCGTCGCGGCAGTACAGGCTCCAGCCGCCGGCCATGCCGCCCTGGGACAGGATGACGCCCTCGGCGCCGGCCTCGGTCGACCACGACCTGCGCGGTGACGGCGTGGCTCTTGTTCTTGATGGTGATGACGGAGCTCTCGTTGAGGTGGCCCATGCCCGGGAACAGCACCTGGGTGTTCCCCCGGATGAGCTGCGGCCGCCCGGCCAAGTCGGGGTTGAACCGCTCGGCGGCCCGGTCGTCCAGCGGCAGCACTCCGTGCTTGGTCGCCTCGATCAGCCACAGCCGCTGCAGCCGGTGCAGCGTCTCGGGCTGCTCGGCGGCGAGGTCGCGGGACTGGGTCCAGTCGCCGGGGCCGTACAGCTCCCAGACGTCGTCGTCGAAGGCGGCCAGCTGCGCGCCCAGCAGCTGCCAGGGCGTGCGGTGCTTGGTGACCGCGGTCCAGCCGCGGTGGTAGATGCCGCGGTTGCCGGCGATCTCGAAGTACTGCGTCTGGTGCCGCTCGGGCGCGGTCGCGTCGTCGAAGGAGTAGCCCATGCTCACGCCTTCGATGGGGGCCTGGGTGACCCCGTGCACCGTGCTGGGCTCGGGCAGGCCGGCGGCCTCCAGGATGGTCGGCGCGACGTCGATGACGTGGGCGAACTGCTCGCGGAGCTCGCCAGCGGCGGTGATGCGGGCGGGCCAGTGCACGATGGTGCCGTTGCGGGTGCCGCCCCAGTGCGAGGCCACCTGCTTGGTCCACTGGTACGGCGTGCACATCGCGTGCGCCCAGCCCACCGCGTAGTGGTTGTAGGCGCTGGGCGTGCCGAACTCGGCCGCCCTGGCGCGAAGGAAGTCCGGCGTCTCCAGCGCGCTCAGGCCGTTGAAGTCGATCGCCTCGTTGAAGCTGCCCTGGATGGTGCCCTCGGCCGAGGCGCCGTTGTCGCCGATGATGTAGTAGATCAGCGTGTTGTCCAGCAGGTCCAGGTCGTCCAGGGCCTGCACCAGCCGGCCGATCTGGGCGTCGGTGTGGGCCAGGAACCCGGCGTAGACCTCCATCTGGCGGGCCAGTACCGGCTTGAGGTCGTCGGGCATCTCGTCCCAGTGCGGGATCTCCGGGTTGAACGTCGGTGAGCTCGCGCATCGGCCGGGATCACGCCGAGCTGCTTCTGCCGTTCGAAGATCTCCTCGCGCAGCTCGTCCCAGCCGGCGTCGAAGCGGCCCGCGTACCGGTCGGACCACTCCTGCGGGGCGTGGTGCGGGGCGTGGGTCGCGCCGGGCGCGAAGTACAGGAAGAACGGGCGGTCCGGCTGCAGCGCGTGCTGGCGGCGGATCCAGTCCACGCCGTGATCGGCGAGGTCCTCGGTCAGGTGGTAGCCCTGCTCAGGGGCGCGGCCGGGCTCCACCGGGGTGGTGCCCTCGTACAGGGTGGGGTAGTACTGGTTGGTCTCCCCGCCGACGAAGCCGTAGAAGTACTCGAAGCCGCTGCCGGTCGGCCAGCGGTCGAACGGGCCGGCCGGGCTGGTCTCCCACACCGGCACCTCGTGGCACTTGCCGACCTGCGCGGTGGCGTAGCCGTTGAGCCGCAGCGTCTCGGCCAGCGTCGCCTTGGTGTTGGGCCGGATCGTGTTGTATCCGGGCGCGGCGGTGGCCAGCTCGGTGATGGCGCCCATGCCGACCGAGTGATGGTTGCGGCCGGTCAGCAGCGCCTGCCGGGTCGGCGAGCACAGCGCGGTGGTGTGGAACCGGGTGTAGCGCAGCCCGCCGTCGGCCAGCCGCTGCGCCACCGGGGTGTCGACCGGGCCGCCGAACACGCTGGAGGCGCCGAAGCCCACGTCGTCGAGCAGGATCACCAGCACGTTCGGCGCGCCGCGCCGGCGGCCGCAGCGGGGTGATCGGCGCGAACGACGTCTCCGGGTCCCGGGCGTCGTACGTGGTCAGCCCGGGCCGGGGCCGGTCGGCCATGGGCAGGGTGGTGCGGGGGAGATCGTCATGCGAGGGCACAGCGCCCCTCCTGTCGGGAATCGGTGACATCGGCAGGTCGGCGCCGCCCGACGCTCGTGTCCGGACGGCACCGGCGCTTCCGGCATCTGGTGGTGGGATGGTGCGGTACCGTCAGGCGTCGGCGTCGGGCGCTGCCGGGCCGAGCCGCAGCGCGGCCGCCAGGTAGGCGGTGAGCGCGATACGGCCCTGGCGGATCACGTCGGGGTCGGGGTCGCGGCGCTCCCGGAAGGCCAGGTCCAGGATCCGGTCGCCGAGCTCGACCGCCATCACGAAGACCAGCAGATCGGTCTGCGGGGCGGCCAGGCCCGCCGCGACGGCCATGTCGTGCAGGCGCTGGGCGGTGCCGCGGTTGTAGCGCAGCACCTCCGCCCGCACCGTCGGCGAGACCCGCCCGTCCAGCCACAGCCGGGCGGCGTTGCGGTTGGCCTGGAAGTAGGCGACGTAGAAGTCGAGCTCGCGCCGCGACGAACTCTGGCACTGACCGGCGGCGTCCAGCCCGCCTCGGCCTCGGCGAGGAAGGCGCTCAGCCGTTCCAGATGCTGCTCGACCAGCGCGTCGAGGACCTGCTCGCGGTCGGCGAAGAAGCGGTAGAGCGAAGGCGCGGTGATGCCAGCGCGCTCGGCGATGGCGCGGGTGGTGACGGCGCTCCACGCCGCCTCTCCTCGATCAGGTAGGCCGCGGCGTCCAGGATCCGCTCCACGGTTTCGCGGCTGCGGGCCTGGACCGGCTGCCGGCGGCGGTGACCGGGCTCGGCCTGGTCCGGCCCGGCGCCGGGCGGTTCCGTGGGTTCCGGGCAATTGGTGACTGCTAGCATGGGTAAAACTATAACACGATTCATGTTAGCTTTGCAAGAGGAGCTCCACTGAATGGTCACTGCACCCGGTCGCTGCAGCATCTCGGCGGCTGCCGTCGCGTTCAGTCGGGGCCAGGACTTCGCCGTGCTGGAGCGCGATGGAGGTCGGCGGCGCGGCGGGCCACGCGCTCTGCAATATGATCCGCGCCTGGGGCCAATGACGGACTCTCCGCACCGGTCCGCATTACCTGAGCCGGGTCGCGCGCGAGCACGGGCTGCTGCCCCGCATCCGCTTCGGCTGCAGCCTGCTCGAGGCGGCCTGGGACGACGCCGCGCAGCGCTGGCGAATTGCGACCAGCGCCGGGCCGCTGACCGCCGGCGTGCTCATCGACGCCAGCGGCCCGATCGCCGACCCGTCGGTCCCGGACCTGCCGGGCCGCCCCAGTCCTGGCCCATCGTGACGAACCCGTCGAGCTGGAGATAATCCACTAGTTCGCCGACACAGCGGGCGTGCTCCTCGATCGTGTAACCGTAAGCCTCGGGGCGCTCGGACAACCCGAACCCAGGTAGTCAACTGCGATGCAGCGGAAGTGGCCGCGCAGCCGGGTGATGACGTTCCGGTGCAGGAAGCTCCACGTCGGATTGCCATGGCAGAACATGATCGGCCTCCCGGCGCCGCCCTCGCCGACATAATGCATCTGCCCGGCGTAACTGGTGAACCAGCGCTGCCCAAACGGGCACAGGGAGGATCCGGCGTGAAATCGATCTTCATCGGTTCTCCTGTTGAACGCCTGTGGCGAGTGTTGCGTGCCCGGGACCGTGGGCGGACGGTTCCGCGGAGTTCGGCTCGTTCGCCGGTCCCCGATCCGGCTAGGAGCAGCGCGGCCGGCGGCCGGCCGCCTGCTTCTAGTGCTGCATGGGCACGGCCGACCCGGAACGCGCACGACCACGGGTGACGGTAGTCGGGATAGCGGCCGGAGGGCGGGCCGATCGCCAGGCCGCCAAGGAGACGGCGAGTAGCCACCCGGCGAAAGTGAGACCGACGACCAAGGCGAACCAGCCCTGCGGGGAGAACGCACCTGTTCCCGCGCTCACGGCGAACGGGCCGGCAAGGTTGATCAGCGCGACCGGGACGCCGATCCATGCCGTCCACGGCGGCAGCGCCCGGCGCCTGAGCGCGGCTACTGCGACGATGACGATCCAGGCGACAAACGCGAAGCCCGCGGAGTTGTAGGCCAGCCAGCCGGCGTCCCAGAACGCCCGCACCACAGCGGGATCGGTGACTGGCCGGTACGCGACGACCATGAACAACGCGGTGCCGGCCCCGAAGATCCCGGCGCCGGCGACCACGCTCGCCAGCGAGGCGATCGCGAGCCAGCCGTCCTGGCCCTCGGCGCGCCTGATGATGCGGTACAGCCCGGCGGCGAAGACCGTCAGCACCGCCAGCGCGAGGGCGAAGAGCAGGTTGCTTGCGAGCAGTTGACTGCGGTTGACCGTCGCGTAGTGGATGATCCGGACCCCGGTTGATCCGGAGTTGGGCGCATGCGCGGGGGTAAGCGCAATCGCGGCGAGATACGCCACGACGGTGATCCCGCCGATGATCGCCACTGCCCTGTCTTTGACACCAGACGAATTCATTACACCATCCTGTCGTTGTCGGATAAAGGTGGCACGGCCGGCGCGGGCGCCTGCGGCGCCGGTCAAGTGCGTGCCCGTCGCGTCGGCGACGAGCACCCGGCCGGCTGCGTGGCCGGCCAACAACGCAGCTCGCCGGGGTGACGGCGCGGGTTCAGCGTGTGGGTGACGGCGCCAAGGGCTCAGCTGCATAGCTCGACCGCCACCACGTCGCCGGTGCCGTGTCGTGGGTCAGGCGCCGGTGCGGCCGGGTTGCGGGGACGTGGTGAGCGTGGCCAGTTCGGCGGCGGCCTTGGCTTCGTGGTCGAGCGCCTGCCGCTTGGCCTTGCGGGGGTCCCAGAGTCCGGCCATGAGAAAGATGAGCGGGATGAACAGGACCTGGCCGCCGGCGGCGATCCAGAAGTAGCGCTGCCACTGCGCGGGGGCGTCGGCTGCGGCCTTCTTCACCGCCGGACCCTGTTGCTGTAGGGTCTTCAGCGCGGCCTGCACCTTGGGGTCCTGCAGCGGTGGGCCGTAGGCCGCCAGGAGCGCCTTGTCGGCGGCGGGGACCTTGCCCAGCGCGGTCAGCTGCGCGGCTGCGGTCCGCACCTGGGGCGCGTGGGCGGCGATGAAGGCCAGGTCACCGGCGGGCAGGCTGGCCAGGCCGGTGAGCCGGGCCGCGGCCTGGGCCGGGGTGAGGCGGAACGCGACGGCGATCTCGGTCACGGCCTTGGCGTGCGCCGCGGCGTCGGCGGGGTCGGCGAGCAGCGCCGTGCGGGTGCCCGGGTCGATGGCCTGGGCGGTCGCGAGTTGGGCGGCGTCGCGCGAGCTGAGGGTGATCACGCGGGTCACCGTGCTGGCCGGCAGGCCGGAGATCTGCGACACCCCTGCGGCCTGGGCGGCCGGGCTGGCCGGGTTCGCCGCCAGCGCCGCCTTGGTGGCCGGAGTGAGTTTCGCGGCCGTGGCCAGTTCCGGCGCGTACGTGGTAGCCAGCGACTTGACCTGGCCGACGAGGCCCGGGTCAGCCGCGACGGCCTTGACCGCCGCGTTCTCGGTCGCGTCCAGGCCTGGGGCCGCGCCGGAGGCCAGCGCCTTGACCGTGGGGCCGTGTTGCACCAGCATGGAAGCGGTGCTGACCACGCGCGGCAGCAGGAGCACCAGCAGCGCGAGCACGGCCTTGCCGATCAGGCCCCATACCGATAGGCCGGTCGCGGTCAGCGCCGGGTTGCGGCGCTCGACGGTCTCGGTGAAGCTGGCCATCCACGGCGCGTAGACCAGGCCGACGGAGGCCATCAGCGGGACGAGGAGGCACACGAAGGTCACATAGCTGGTATGCGGCCGGGTGGCGTGCAGCGCGAAAGCCGCCGTGAAAAAGATGGCGGACACCGCGCCGGCCAGCATGAAGGGCTTGCGGACCCGGATCTTGTCCGAGACGAACCCGGCCAGCAGCAGGCTCCCGGCCAGGGCGGCCCAGCTCCAGTCGCCCAGCGAGCTGGCCCTGGCCTGGCTGAAGCCGAACACGGTCTGGAAGTACACCGGGAAGAACCCGACGGCGACAGTGTAGATGATCAAGAACAGCCAGATTGCCAGGGCGGAGCCCACGATGTCGGGCTTGAGCATCTGCCGGAACGGCCGCCGGATCGACGCGTCCACGTCGATGCCCTTGGCGCGCGCCTCGAGCAGTGCGCGGTCGCGGCTGCTGACCATCAGCTGGTCGCGCAGCGCGGGGGCCAGCTCGCGCAGGAACAGGGCGGCGAGGACCGAGGCGACCAGGCCGGCCACCCCGGCGATCATGAACTGGTCTTGCCATGGCATGCCGTTGCTGGCCAGGCTGACCTGCAGGCTCACCGCGAGGCTGCCCAGCACCGGCCCGAGCGTCCAGAATCCCATCGCGGAGGCCCGCCCGACCTGCGGGCTGAAGTCCCGGATCATGGCCGGGGTGGCGACCAGGATCACGCCCTCGACGAACCCGATGGCCATCCACAAGATGGCGAAGCTGGTCTTGCTGTGGACGTGCGGGATGCCGACCAGGCACAGCAGCCCGACGATCGCCAGGCCGATGGTGATGATGGTGGTGCGGCCGTACCGGTCGGCGATCCCGGCCAGCAGCGACGCCACCGCGCCGGCGACCGCCGCTCCGATGATGATCGCGCCATAAGCCGTGAATGAGATGTGGAACTCGGCCAGCACCCGGGTGGAGACCGCGCCGATCAGGTAGAACTGGTAGTACAGCACGACGGTGGCTAGCACCACGATGCCCAGGCAGGTCATCCGGGTGCGTGGCGGCGGGTAGTGCGCGAGCGTGCGGTCCCACCAGGAGCGCTTCGCGTGACGCGGTGTGATCTCGGGGGCCAGGGCGGTCGCGCTGCCGATCCCTCGCCCGGCGCCGGCGATCTGGCAGGCAAGGTCTGTTTTCCTGGTCATGACGTTGTTCCGATCTGGGCTAGCGCCGCGGCCGGTGCCGCGGGGGTCGGGTGACTGGTCCGGGGGGCTGCCTGGTCTGAGCGGGGGTGGGCGGCGCGGCGGGTGAGGTGGTAGTTCTCGATGTCGAAGCGGCGGGTCCAGCGGCGGTAGCGGCGGGCCGTGGACGGCCAGGCAGCCGAGGCCTGGCCGGACTTGTCCAGGTACCAGCTGGTGCAGCCGCCGGTGACAAAGACGGTCCCGGCCATCATCTGGCCCACCCGGGCGGCGTACGCGCGCTCGGCGGCCTCGGTCACCTCCACGCTGGACAGCCCGTGCGCGTCCATCGCGCGCAGCGCCCCGATGGCGTAGCGGACGCCAGATTCGATCTGCAGGATGTGCGAGATGTGGCCAGTGGCCGTCCCGGCGCCGCCGATGCGGAACAGGTTCGGGAAGTTCGCCGTGGTCACGCCGCGATACGCGCGCGGCGAGGGTCCCCAGGTCCGGGCCAGCGAGCGGCCGTCGCGGCCGTGCAGTCGGCCGGCGATCGGGGTGTCGTTGACGTGGAAGCCGGTGGCCAAGACGATGACGTCGACCGGGTGCTCGCGGCCGTCGGCGGTCACCACGGCGTGCTCTTTCACCTGCCGGATAGGGGACGTCTCGACCTGTACGTTGGGCTGGGTCAGCGCCGGGTACCACGTGCTGGAGATCAGGATGCGCTTGCAGCCGATCTCGAAGGAGGGCTGCAGCCTGGCGCGCAGGGCCGGGTCGGCGACGGCGCGGCGCAGGTGGGCGGTGGCGATCGCCTGGACGATACGGCGCACCCAGCGCCGGTGCATCACCTGGGACAGCACGCCGTCGCGGGCCAGCGCCTGGCCGCCGCGCAGGGCCCGCTGCAGCAGGGGGACGGCGCGCAGCAGCCGCCGCTCGGTGCGGGTGATGTCCCGGTCCATCCGCGGGAGCACCCAGCCGGGGGTGCGCTGGAAGACGGTCATCGCGGCGACCCGGGGCTGGATGGCGGGCACGATCTGGACGGCGGAGGCGCCGGTGCCGATGACCGCGACCCGCTGGCCGGACAGGTCGGCGTCGTGGTCCCAGCGGGCCGAGTGGCAGATCGTGCCGCGGAACCGGTCAAGCCCGTCGATCCGGGGGTAGGCCGGGTCGGACAGGCTGCCGGAGCCATCGATGATCGCGTCGGCGGACAGTTCGCGGGTGGTGGTCCGGATCTGCCAGCACTGCCGGGCCTGCTGCCAGCTGGCGGCAAGCACTTCCTCGCCGAACTCGGTGACCTCGTCCATGCGCAGGCGGCGGGCGACCTGCCGGGAGTAGGCCTGGATCTGGGCGCCGCCGGAGAAGGTGCGCTGCCAGTCCGGGTTCGGGGCGAACGACAGCGAGTACAGGTGGGACGGCACGTCGCAGGCGATGCCTGGGTAGCTGTTGTCCCGCCAGGTGCCGCCGACTTCGGCGGCGCGCTCCAGCACGACAAAGTCATCGATGCGCGCGTCCCGCAGGGCGTGCACGGCGGCCAGGCCGGCGAAGCCTGTGCCGATGACCGCCACCCGCACGTGCGGGCGGCGCGCCGGGCCGACGGCCGGGCCGTTAGTCATGGCGGCAGCGGCGGTGCCGCTGCGCGCCGACAGGAGCTGGGTCATGGGCTTCTCGCTCTCGGTGGGGTGGCAACGTCACGAACTATAACACGACTCGTGTTATAGTTCATTCCGTGCCCAGGACGCCAGATCAATCCCGTGAGACAGTCGGAGCGCGCGATGATCCCGACTTGGGGATATGCTCCGGCGCGGTCCGATCCGGCCCGCCGCCGCGGGCCCGTGTGATACTGGAGGGGCAAATGACCACCGCGACCGCCAGGGCCCGCCGGGAGCCCGCCCAGCAGCGCAGCCGACGCACCGTCCGGCAGATCCTCGACGCCGCCGAGCAGATCGTCGGCACCCAGGGGGTGGACGCGGCCACCACCCGGGCCATTGCTGAACGCGCCGGGGTGGCCATCCCCTCGCTGTACCGCTTCTTCGCCGACCGCGATGAGATCCTCGACGCCCTGGTCGAGCACATGACCGCCGACCTCGACCGGCACGCCCGGGCGGCCGAGGCGGCCTGGACGCCCGGCGGGCCCGCGGGCCTGATCCGGCTCGAGCTGGACACCGCCGCCGCCTACTTCGAGGCCCATCCCAGCGCCGTGGCCCTCTGGTTCGGCGGCCGGGTATCCCCGCTAGTCGTCCAGACCATCCGCGCCCGCAACCATGCCTTCGCCGTCCGGGTCCGGGCCCTGCTGGTCCGCCACCACCTGGTGCCCGAGCAGACCCCGCCGGCGGCCTTCGACCTGTTGGTCGAGCTCGGCGACCGCATCCTGGAAGTCGCCTTCCGCTCACCCGGCCCCCCCGACCGCCAGACCATCGAACTCGGCAGCATCGCGCTTATCGCCTTCGCGGAACGGTGGACCCAAACATAGGCCCGGCAGCGGGCCTAATGCACGTGGCAACTGCAACGAAGAAAGCGACGAGATCAGCCGCGACTCCGAGCAAATCAGCGCTAACCCCCGGATGAACGGGAATCCTGAGTTTCCCGCCAAAAAGCGGCACCGCATCAATGGACCGCATGTGCAGTCCCTTACTGCGCTGATCGAGCGGTGAAGACAGGAAGGGCGGCGGGTGCCTTATGCTGATCCGGACTTGGGCGGCATCCACGCCACCGGACTGTCCATGTCACTTGCACGGCAGTTGTAGTTCGTGACCGTGGAGTTGTTCGACGCCCGGGGCGGCCGCCATGGAAACGATGACGGCGATCGTCGTTTCCGGGCCCGGGGGCAGCACCTCTGCCGCCCCGCCATATCTGCCTGCGACGGCCGGGCTGGACGGATGGCAGGACCTGACCGCAGCCGCGGTTGCGCTGGAGCCCGAGCCGCCTGCGCCGCACCGGGTCGGATGGGGTTTCATCTCGCTGTACACGCTGGCGTACATGAGCACTAACCTGCTGTTCCTCGCGCCCCTGCTGGTCACCTTGGCCTTGAAGGTGGACTCGCTGGTCGGGAACCAACGGGCACCGGCCAGCCTGGCGCTTGTCGCCGCGGCCGGCGCCCTGCTGGCCATGGTCGCTAATCCGTTCTTCGGCCGGATGAGCGACCGCACCACGTCGCAACTGGGCATGCGGCGGCCCTGGATGGTCACCGGCCTGGCGGGCGGTTCCCTCGGCATCGTCATTGTCGCACTGGCCCCCAGCATCCCGGTCGTCCTGCTCGGATGGTGCATCACCCAGGTGTGCTTCAACGCGCTGCTCGCCGCGATGGTGGCGGTCATGCCCGACCAGATCCCGTCCGCCCAGCGCGGCCAGGTCTCCGGTGTGCTGGGTGTCTGCACGCCCATCGGGTCGGTGTGCGGCGCGTTCGTGGTCAAACTGTTCACCGGCAGCCTGCTCGCCATGTTCCTGGCCCCGTGCGCGATCGGCGGATTTTTCATCCTCCTGTTCGCGATCACCCTGAACGATCGCCGGCTGGCCAGGGCGGATAAGCCGAAATGGTCGCTGCGGGAATTCGCCGGCACGTTCTACGTCAACCCGCGGCAGAACCCGGACTTCTCCTGGGCTTTCGCCAGCCGCTTCATGTTCGTCCTGGCTTACGCGTTCCTGGTCACCTACCAGGCCTACTACCTGCTGGACAAGATCGGCACCACCAAGGCCGAGGTGCCGCAGCAGATATTCCTGGGCACCCTCGTCCAGGCCGCCGTCATCGTCGCCGCTTCCCTCATCGGCGGGAAACTTTCTGACCGGACGAGGCGGCGGAAAATTTTCGTCCTGACCGCGTCGGTCGTGTACGGCCTGGGGCTGTTCGTGATCGCCATCGCCAGCCACTTCAGCGGGTTCCTGGTCGGCATGGCCATCAGCGGACTCGGCTTCGGCGTGTACGCGGCCGTCGACCTCGCGCTCGTGGTGGACGTGCTGCCCGACAAGCGCAACGCGGCCAAGGATCTCGGTGTGTTCAACGTCGCCGGTGCTCTTCCTTTTTCCATCGCGCCGGCGATCGCGCCGGCCATCCTGGCGATCGGCCGCGGCGGCAGCTACAGCGTGCTGTACATGGTCGCCGGACTCTGCGCCATCATCGGAGCGTTCGCCATCTTGCCGGTGAGGCGTGTCCGATGAGTCTTCGGGGCTGGTCGCCTGCTCCGGCCGGGCCCGCTGGCCTGCACATACAGCGGCCGGGCCCCCTTGAAGGGCCCGGCCGTGTTGCCGATGGTTAGACGGCCGCGCCGCGGTAGGCGGGCGGCGTGCTGGCCGCGTCCATTTCAGCGGTGATCGGGGAGGGCTTGAAGCCCTTGAAGGCCAGCCATACGCCCAGCGAGAGCTCCCAGGCCGCCACCGGGATCACCGGGAGTGTGGCCAGCCCGGTCAGGGAGGAGTGCTGCCCGAGCAGCGTGGCGAATACGGCGATGATGAGCAGGGGGCCTCCGATGAGTCCCATCACGGGAATGATCCGGGGGACCAGCCGGGACCGGTACATCAGCGAGCCCAGCAGCAGCGCGTTGATGCCGGGCATGAGGGTCTGGCTGAGCAGGAACGTCCACTTGTAGACCGCGACGTGCGACGCGCCGGCGGTGACCAGGGCAGCCGTATTGGCTCCGGCCGCTCCGCCCAGGTCCTGCCGCAAGGTCACCAGCGACAGCAGGCTGACGACACCGGTGAAGATCATGGCGGCTTCCAGGACGCGGGCGGTGACAAACCCGAGCGCGACGCCTTCGTTCTGCCGCTTGACCACCGGGTACAGCGTGACGGCGGTGCCGATGCCGGCCAGGGCGACGATCACCTCCAGGAAGCCGCCCACCAGCACGCCGGTGCTAGAGCCGGAGCTGAGGACCCAGTCCCGGTGGTTCAGCACCGGGCGGTAGATGGCGAGGGTGGGGATCGAGACGAAGGTGATCAGGTAGAACACACCCGCGACCAGCGCGGTCTTTCTGGTTGAGGTCATCGGGAGCCTTTTCGCGGTTTTCGCGTCGGGGGTCTGTACGGTGGTCGCCATGTCGGTCTCCTATTCGCGGATGGCTGAGTTACTGGGTCTAGGTGGGGGCATCGGTGCAGGGCCGGGTTCGACGTAATTGACCGAGATCAGGGGCAGGCCTAGGTCGCGAATCTTCTGCAGCAGGCCATAGAGCGCGGCCTGGTCGGCTACCTGGCCGTGGATGATGGTGGTGCCGTCGCCGTGGTGGGTGAGGGTCAGCCCGTCGAACCAGGCGGCCCACCGGGCAGCGAGGTGCCCCTTGAGGCGGATCTCGCACCGTCCAGGGCGGTCCTGGTGGCCGTCGGGTGTGTCGTTCATGGGTCGAACGCTAGGAGCGGACGTGGTGAGCTGGCATCACCACACGTGGGGATTGAGGTGATGATCCGTGACCGACGGATCAGGGTTACCGGTTGCGGGTTCGCGGCAGGTCGAGTTCCGCGGCTCGGCGTACCGCGGCCCGGCGGTTGGTCACGGCGAGTTTGGTGTAGATGTTCTTGGTGTGCGTCCGCACGGTGTTCAGGGACACCATGAGCTCGCGGGCGATGGCCGGGCCGTCCAGCTCGGTTCCGAGCAGCCGGAGCACATCCAGCTCACGCTCGCTCAGCGGGTCGATCAAGGCCTGCCTGACCGGGCTGTCCTGCCTGGTCCGGTTCACCGCGGCCAGGAGCAGGCGGACATAGTTCCGGGTCGTCCCCTGTTTCTCGGCGGCTCTGAGCAGGGAAGCTATCGGCGGGCCCTCATCGACGAAGACCCGGACGTAACCCTCCGGTTCAGCCAGCGTCAGGGCCCGTTCCAGGCAGGTCAGCGCAGCCGGGATGTGCCCAGGTGCCTGGAGCGCGAGCGCCTGAAGCACCAGGATTTCGATGACGTGTCCCGTCCTGCCGCCCTCTTCCGCCGCCAGCAGCAGGCGCTCCAGCAGCCGGGTCACCTCGTGGACGGGCTCACCCCGGGATCGCGCCAGTAGCATCCTGGCCAGGGTGATGTGCTCGAACTCGCGCAGGTAACTGAGGTCGTCGTCCGCGGACAGGCCCTGCTCATGCGCCCAGCCCAGCGCTTCACCGAGCCTGCCCTGTGCGATCCAGACCCGGGCCTTCAACGCCGGGACCGGCCGTACGTTCGGGAAGAAGTCGCCCACATACAGGCGCTCTGCCTCGTTGAGCAGGTCGAGTGCGCCGCCCAGGTCTCCTTCAGCCTGGCGTATCCGGGCCATCGCGACCCGCCAGCGGTACGGATTCTGCGGCAACCCGATATGCTCACCCAGCTCCTGGCTGCGCAGCAACTGCTGCGTGGCGGCCTGCAAATCGTCGCGCTCGCGGTAGACCTCGCTCATCCCCACATGCATGTCTGCCGTTCCCCGCAGAACGGGCCCGTCCTGCTCAGATGCGCGTTGCAAGGCCTGCTCGTAGGTGCGCATCGCCTCACCAAGACGACCTTGCGCAAGCCGGATGTCCGCCATCGCTATCGCGCACCCGAAGGTATCGGCGATGTACCCGGCCCGGCGTAGTCCCGCCATGCACTCGGCATACGCCGAGTGCCCTGCCTCGAGGTCCCCGCTCGCCCAGGACGCGAGCCCCATGAATCCCGCTGCCGAAGCACGGATGAGGTGGTCCTCCTCAGGCGAAAGATCGAGCGCCCGCTGGGCGTGCCGCACGGTGCAGGGCACATCGCCCTGGGCCAGGGCCAAGGCGGAACGGTACTGGTGCGCCCCGGCGAGTCTGGAGGCTTTTGCACCTGGGATGCGCCGTAGCCCTCGGAAGAAACGGATCGTCGGGGAGCTTAGGTTCTGATACCTGGGAGGATTCAGATTCGCAGGCATAATGGCCTACAGGCTTGCCGGGGCGGATCATCCGCAGCAGTTGGGCGGACGGTCGGCGTAACCGCTCCTACCGGTTCCGTCCGTGGCTATTTCTGCTCCCGTCCGTGGCCTCCCGAGCCCGCTGCGCACGGACGCACTGCGGACGGCGGCGGCCGGGGGTGGAGCCTCGAACGGCGTATGCGCTGGTCAACGGCGTGTGACTCGGGCGAAGGAGAGCGGTCTGTAAAACCGTCGGCTCAGCCTACGTTGGTTCGAACCCAACACCTGCCACCACCTGCGAAAACGGCCCGCTAGCCGGGAATTCTCGGCTATGCGGGCCGTTTTTTCTGTGTCTCATGCTGTGTCACCTTGTCGCGCTGTAGACCCCTGTGTTGCGGTGTCCACGGACGCATGGCGGACGGGATTCGTGCCCCAGGACGGTCGGTGCGCACCGTCGGCTGTTTCACGGACGGCCACGGACGGGCCGCGGCAGCGGCGTGTTCGGGCTTGGCGCGCGGCCGCTGAGCCGGACGCGGATCCGCATTTGTCGCCCGGCGGCTTGGGAGGTCGTGACGCTTGCCTGGCGGCCGGAGCGGGCGGGTCGCCCGCGCGTTCGTGGAAGGGGTGTTCAGAGTCTTGGCCGCCGTGCGGCGATGTCGCGGTCTTGCTGGTGTGAGTTGTTCAGTGACAGTGCCTGGCACGGCAGTTGAGCGCGGAGGGCAAGACGGTCATGGCCACCGTCGACAACGGCCAGACAGACGCGCAAATCGCCGACTATGCGCCTGGTGTGTCAGATCTTGGCGTGGGATTGGAGGCGCTCAGATTATCTGTTAGGAATGCCGAGGCCCTCGTCTCCTGGTCCCTCCTCGACGATGGCGGGCGGGAGTTCCTATCGGAGCCGCAAAAGGGCATGGCCTTGGCTGGTGGCGCTTTGCAGTGAGTGACGGCTTTAAGTCAGCAGTTCCTTGAGTGTTGTTGTGATGTTGGTGGTAGGGATGGCGAGACTGGTCGTGGCCGGATCGAAGGTCATATCGATGGTGTCCATGACGAGTGCAGCCCGGGCCTGACGGGCTAGCGCGGGGCTTCAGGGTGGTCGTGGCGATTGCCTTCACCTGAAGGGGACCGGCCTGGGGATGTGCCGGACGGTGCCGTGATGTCCGGTGGTCTGTTGCAGGATGGCGGCGAGTTGGTTCAAAGTCAGGTTGTCGGGGCCGCCCAGCTCAAGGACCCGGCCGAGAAGGCCGGGCTCGGTCGCTGCCCGCGCCGTCAGAGTGGCCACGTCGGCAGCTAGCCCGAAATTGATCGGGTTGTCTCCTTGCCCGAAGACCAGAACCTTCCCCGAGGCTTGCAGTGGCTTGCCCATGATCTGGCCCCAGGTCTCCATGAAGGCGGTGGCCCGCACGATGGTCCGGGGATGCCACTGGTCCGCACCATTTCCTCTGCGGCGTGTTTGGCTCGGAACAGCTCCATCGGGGGGTGGGGGATGCCCCCACGACCGAGACGAGAACGAACGCCGCGCCGGTACGGGCGGCGGCGCCGATCAAGTGGGCGTTGCCGGCCCCGTTCACCGATGTCGGCGAGACGCCGCCGGGGTCGGCGAAGCCGCGCACGGCGGAGATCACCGTGTCGGCGCTGCACCGCCGCGGTCACGCTGCCGGGGTCGCGGTCGCGCACGTCACCGCGGATCACCTCTACGGCGGGGCCGGCCAGGTAGTGCGCTCGGGCCGGGTCGCGGGTCAGCGCCTGCACCACGAGGCCCTGCTCGGCCAGGCGCGGGACCAGCCGGGTGCCGAGGGTGCCAGTGCCTCCGGCGACGACGATCAACGCCCGGCCCCCGGCGCAGACCCGGCATCGGCCCATACCCGAATTCGCCGACTGGATCAGGCGCGATATCGCGGCGGCCGACGCCTACTGCGCGACAGCCGCAAGTAACCGGGCCTGCCCCCCGCAGAGGCCAGCCAGCGACGTTTGAGACCGCCGGGCCGGCGCATCGAAAGGGAGCATGCAAATCATCCCGTTTGGTGCGGCACCCCATAGGGCCTCAGTGCCCAAATTGCCGCGCAAGATAGGGCGGGTTGCCAGGTGACGGACGGGGCCGACGACAGAGCGTGACGCTTACCTGGCTGGCGGGTCAGTCTGGGTGGCCGCGGCATCACGGAGCACTCGGCGCAAGATCTTTCCTGAGGGCGACTTCGGGATCGCCTCGATCACTTCCAGCCGCCGGATCTGCTTGTAGCCGGTCACTTGCGAGGCAACGAACTGCTGGATCTGGGCCGGGCTGGCCGACGCGCCGGGCCGCAGCGTGACATACCCGGCGGGGATCTCGCCTGCCTCCTCATCGGGCAGGCCGACAACCGCGGCGTCGGTGACGTCGGGGTGGCGGAGCAGCGCCGCTTCCAGCTCGGCCGGGGCAACCTGGAATCCCTTGTACTTGATCAGCTCCTTGAGCCGGTCGACCACGTACACGTAGCCATCGGCATCGATGTGGCCAAGGTCGCCCGTGTGCAGCCATCCATCGGAGTCAATCGTGTCGGCGGTCGCCTGCGGGTTGCCTAGGTAGCCCTTCATCACCTGCGGCCCCCGCACCCAGATCTCCCCGTCTTCACCGGCTCTCAAATCTGCCCCGCGGGCCGGGTCGACGATCCGGGTCTGGGTATTCGGCGCGGTGATGCCCGCCGATCCTGGCTTGACCCAGCCCGGCGCCGGGCCATGCGAGACAGGCGACAGCTCGGTCATCCCATATCCCTGGACCACCTCGCAACCCAGCCGCCGGGCGCAGTCATCGGCCAGGCTGGCCTTTAGCGGCGCCGCCCCGGACAGAACCTGCTTCAGCGAGCTGAGGTCGAACTTGTCCACCAGCGGGTGCTTGGCCAGCGCGACCACGATCGGCGGCGCGACGAACGACCGGGTGATCCGGTAGTCCTGATGGACCCGCAGGAACTGCTCAAGATCGAACCGGGGAAGCGTGACAATGGTCGCCCCGGCCCGCAGGCCGCAGTTCATCAGCACCTGCATGCCATAGATGTGGAAGAACGGCAGCACCGCGACCAGGCTCTCGCCGGATCCGAGCCGCACCAATGCGAGCGTCTGCGCGACGTTGGCGACCAGGTTCCGGTGGGTGAGCATAACGCCCTTGCACAACCCCGTGGTACCCGAGGAGTAGGGCAAAGCCGCGACATCATCGGGCCCGACTGGCACATGTTCGGGAAGCGGTGCGCCGAACAGGCGTGCCAGCGGCCTGGCACCTTGCGCCTCGCCAAGCGCGTAGATCTCATCGACCCGGGTTCCCGCGGCCGCCGATGAGGCCATTGTCACCAGCGGCGGGATGGTCACCAGGATCCCGGCGCCCGAGTCCCGCAGCTGGTTACGCGCCTCGGCCTCGGTGTAGGCCGGGTTGATCGTCGTGACGATCCCGCCCGCCATCGCGACCGCATGGAACACCACGGCGTACTCGGGCATGTTCGGCGCCATCACGGCCAGCACGTCCCCCCTGGCGAACCCGCTGGCCGTCAGCCCTCCGGCCAGCGAGCGCACAGCCCTGTCCAAATCGGCGTAGGTCAGGGCCCTGCCGGAGACGCCGTCGATCAGCGCCGGCTTATCCTCCCGGCCCGCCGCCCCGGCCAGCACGTAAGCGGTGAGCGGGAGATCCGGGATCTCAACATCTGGCAACGGGCTGCTATAGATCATCGGTCCCTCCTCGCCCAGGGCACGTGCACCCCCGGGCCACCCCCTACCAGAATCGTCTGATTGTCCGCCCAGCAGCGCGATGGCGCAAGATCCGCCCGGGCGGGTCCGGCGCGGCGGCCGACTTCGCCCGCCCGCCAGCCCGCGGTCACGGTCCTCCATTGAGCCATAATGAACCGTTCGGGCGCTGCGAAGGCGACCATGGTTGCCGCCATGTTGCCGACCATAACGGCGGCGATGTGCGCGTTGCTAAGCGCGAAGACTGGTTACGCGTCGTCATAACGGCCAGGGTGGCATCGTGGGATGCGGCGGGCAGGTGACCATGCCCGGTTCTGGATGCTGAGCGTCATCGTCGCGGGCTGAACTGAACTCTTCGGTACGCGGGTCGGCTGCGAGCCTCAGGACTGGGCGTCCACCCAGCCGCAGGCCGTATTAACCGCCCGCCACCTCCACTACTGCCGGACTGATCGTCTTGGGCCAGGTCCCTACCATACGTGACCTGACAGGCATCGCCCTGGTCATCGCCGACGGCGCGGTGTACCGCGCGGGTCCCGGCCATCAGGGCAAAACCGCGCCTGCCGGGGAGGGCTCCGGGCAAGCCGGCGAACCGCAAGCCCCATGGCTTCGACCTGAGACCCCAGCCCTCCCCGGCTCGCGTTCTGCACCGTCCCGGAAGACGCCGGATCCGCGGTTACCAGATCCGAGCGCGGGTGGGAGACACCCGGATCACGTACGGGTAGTCCGCGGCGAAGCTTTCCGGTGTCCACCCGTACGAGTCGATGAACTCGCGGTATTTCTCGATGTAGGCGGGTACGGCATCGGCTCTGGGGCCAGCGGGGTCGATTCTGGCGGTGCCTTCGAAGATGACATTCGCGCCTCCCCTGCCATTGCCCTCCAGGTGCAGGGAAACATAGGGGTTCGACCCGATGTTGCGGGTCTTCGGCCCGTTCGCGAGGCCATAGATCAAGAACTCCCCGGCCTCCCACAAGAACCAGACCGGGGTGGACTGCGGCTGACCGGATCGTGCCACTGTGGTCAGCCAGATAACCGGTTCGGTCCGCAGCCGGGCGGCCGCTGCGGCGTGGGTAGGTTCTTCCTGGTTCAAGATCGTCATGTCGGCTCCAAGAGCTCGCTGCGGAATTGCGGCAGTGAAGACATCATCGCCCGCGGGCCCGACCCGGGCGCACTGCGAGCGGGGACTGGCACAACGATCCTGGACAGCGCCGCCAGCAGCACCGCGCGGTCCCGGGACCGCACCCCCTAACGACTACGCCCACATACAGAACGCCCTGCTCGGCGCTGTGCTCATGGGCGGCCCAGCAGGCTGCGATTACGCGCAGATCGGTCGATATCGTGCCTCAGGCGATGCGCTGCGAAGCTGCAGCGCGTGCCGGAATGCCGTCACGCCGGCCCGACGATGCTGTTGTTGTGTGCGTCTGCTTGAGGCAGCTGGCCGGCGGGACCTGGGACCGGGGCTGGGGTGGCTGTGCCGGGGTTAGCCGCGCACGAGTTCCCAGATGAGGGCGCCTGGCAGGCCGACGTAGGCGGCCGCGGTGGCGTCGGGGATGAACTGTGTCGCGGGGCCTTGCATGGCCGCTTCGGCGGGCCCGATGCGTGGCTCAAGGCACTGCCGGATCACCAGCTGGGACTGGTGAAATGCGTTGAGGTAGTCGCCGTGGAGATGACCGTAGCCTTGGACGACGCCAGCACCACCAGCGGCGTCCTGGAAGTATGCGGCGCCTCCGAGTGCGGCGGCTGCGGGATGCAGGCCGGACAGGACCATGTGCCCGCCGGGGCGCAGCACCCGGCTCAGCTCGGCGATGGCCCTGCCGAGGTCGGCGGCGTGCTCAAGCGCCAGCGCACATACCACCAGGTCGACGCTGGCTGGCTCCAGCGGGAGCGCGCTGAGGTCCCCGTCACGGAAGGTGGCCTGGGGCAGCGCCGCCCTGGCCTTGTCCAGCATCGCCGGCGACGCGTCCACCCCGATGACGTGATGACCGAGTTCGGCCAGGCGGCGTGCGTGACGGCCGGTGCCGCACGCCGCGTCCAGGGCTGTACCCGGCGCGACGGCGTCCAGGATGGACCAGACGACGGGCTGCTCGAGGTGGATGAGGGGATTGCCGGGGTTGTCGTAGGTCTGCGACCAGCGGGCGTAGCCGCTGGCAACGTCCACGATCGGTACATCAGCACCTAGCTGGTAGACGGCCTCGCCGCCGCAGGCGATACGCCGGATCTCGGCAAGCCGTGCCGCCGCCTGCGCGTCGTCGTCGAACAGATGACGCATGATCGCGATCCCCTCGACTCCGAGCAGGAGCTCGCCAAGACGCAGATGCCGGGCCACCCGCTAAGGATGCCCGATCCTCACGGGGCTCGCACGCCCGCCCTGCTCCCATAGCTGCTGGCCGCTCGTGGGCGTTAGGACCGGCCCGGGGAAGCGGTCAGCGTGACAGCGGGCCCCGTCGAAGGAAGACTGTGGTGGTGAGCGTGCCGGCAGGTTTGCGCGCGCGCCGGGGTCAGCGCTGAAGGCGCAACGGCCCGGGAGATCCGCATCCACGGCAGCGGGGGCGCGCTGATCCTTGAGGGCCAGCAGGTTGCCGACGGCGGCGGTCAGACTGCCTGGATTACCGACGCCGGAGCCATCGCCTTCTTCGACCAGCCGCTCTACCCGGGCGAGACAACGAAGGCCGGTCCGCTGTGGCCATCCGGCAACTTCGCCGCCCTCAAAGACATGGGCTCCTGGTTCACCACCGTTCATGGCTGAGATCGCCAGGGCCCTCGGCGAGCGGTACGAGCCCGCTTAAGCCCGAACTGCAAACGCGCAGGACCCGCGGGAGCGCTCACTTGCCACGGGCGCTTTCACCGCCCGCACCAAGATCACCAAAAACCAAACCCAGTGCGCGCCCAGCGCCGACTCGGCGTGGCCGACCTGTGCACCGGCCACGTGGCTGCCGGCGCGCAGAGCGACCTGATCTGGATGCATCGACTCGTGATCGCCGAGGTACCGCCAACCGGGCAAAGGCGGTTCTAGTACCTGCTCTGGCGTTGCGGTGCTGACGCGCGGTCATCGTGCTTGCCCGTGCCGGGTAGCGCTGTCGCGCGCGGGGCGGGAGATCAGGCAGGCCGGGCCGCGACGCGAGATACGCTCGCATCAGCACGGATCATCGCCGCATCGCGGAGCGAGGAGCACTAGATGAGCGTGTTCATCGTGAGCAGGAGGACTGGCCGATCCCGGCTGGTTGCGACTCGGAGGTATACGACGAAGGGTGCTGGTCCCGCGTGGATGCCTGGGCCGGCCGGCTCGGCCTTACCGGACCCGCCGTCGTTATGCAGGCATCCGAGGCACCCGAGGCCGGGTGATTGCCTGGCCCGCAGCTGGCTACGGCTCGCCGCGGCTGGGTGGTCTGGGAGGCGGTGAGGATGAGCAGGCGTAATACCAGGAAAGGCAAAGCCCGGCGCCGCGCGGAGCGTGACCGCTGGCAGGTGACAGAGCGCGAGCAGAAGGGCCCCAGGACCTCGGGCCAGGGGCCCCGGGCCGTCGAGGATCAGGCGGTTCACGCGGCTCGCCGGCCAGACGGTCCTGGTCCCCCGAACTCGGATGAACACGATTCTGGGCTGCGCTCCGACGCCGAGGGCGGCCTGATCGCCGTGGACCTCGACGAGGCGGACCTCGATGCCGGTGCGGATCTGGAGGATGTTGATCTCGATGACTTTGGCGATCTGGACGCCGATGATGCCGGCCTCCAGGCCGCGCTCACTGTCCTGGCCGTCCTCGCCGACGACATCAGCGATATCGCCGGGCGGGCCGTCGATGTCGACGGGCCGGACAGGCCCGAGGACGCCGACGAGCCGGACGAGCCTGAGCCTGGTCTGCCATCGGCGGAGGCGGATGCCGGGGCTGAGGGTCCCGGCGCGGCGGGCGCCCGGGTGGTCAAGCTGTCCCCGGACGGCGGCGGCGAGGACGAGGAGATCCTGGTCTTCGGCGACGACGACGATGACCTGCCGGCCGCCCAGGTGGCCGTGGCGGGCGCGACCGCGGACCCGGTCAAGGACTACCTGAAGCAGATCGGCAAGGTCCCGCTGCTCAACGCCGAGCAAGAGGTCGAGCTGGCCAAGCGCATCGAGGCGGGCCTGTTCGCTGAGGAGAAGCTCGCCGAGGGCGGCCGGAGCCTGACCACCGACCAGCGGATCGACCTGGAGTGGATCGCCGACGACGGCACCCGGGCCAAGAACCACCTGCTCGAGGCCAACCTGCGCCTGGTCGTGTCGCTGGCCAAGCGCTACACCGGGCGCGGCATGCTGTTCCTGGACCTGATCCAGGAAGGCAACCTGGGCCTGATCCGCGCGGTGGAGAAGTTCGACTACACCAAGGGCTACAAGTTCTCCACGTACGCCACCTGGTGGATCCGGCAGGCCATCACCCGCGCCATGGCCGATCAGGCCCGCACCATCCGCATCCCGGTGCACATGGTCGAGGTCATCAACAAGCTGGCCCGGGTGCAGCGCCAGATGCTCCAGGACCTCGGCCGCGAGCCGACCCCGGACGAGCTGGCCGCCGGGCTCGACATGACCCCGGAAAAGGTCATCGAGGTGCAGAAGTACGGCCGCGAGCCGATCTCGCTGCACACCCCGCTCGGCGAGGACGGCGACAGCGAGTTCGGCGACCTGATCGAGGACTCCGAGGCCATCCAGCCCGGCGAGGCGGTCAGCTTCACCCTGCTGCAGGAGCAGCTGCACTCGGTCCTGGACACGCTGTCCGAGCGGGAGGCCGGCGTGGTCTCGATGCGGTTCGGCCTGACCGACGGCCAGCCCAAGACCCTGGACGAGATCGGCAAGGTCTACGGGGTGACCCGGGAGCGCATCCGCCAGATCGAGTCCAAGACCATGTCCAAGCTCCGCCACCCCTCCCGCTCCGACGTCCTGCGCGATTACCTGGACTGACGTGACCGGCGGCCGTCAGACCCTGGCTGTAACCAGCGGTCCCGCCCGCCCGGCACCGTGGACGCACAGAATTCCCGAATCCGGACGGCCAGCATCGTGACCGGCCTCGAACCGGAGTCTGCGCAGAGCGGCGGCTTGGCGCGTTCGGGACCGGCCTGCCGTCCGGCGTGGCAGTGGCGCTTAGTGACAGGCCGGCGCACACGGTTCCACAGGGCTCATGAGCAGACAGACCCTGACGGCCGCGGGTGTGCGAACGAGCGGTTGGCTGATTCCCGCCCTCGTACCGTGCGCGGCGTGGATCCTGCCAGGGCCGGCATCATCTCGTGCCGCCCGCCAGGAATCCCTGGCGCTGGTTTCGTGTTGGCACAGGAGTTCGAGGGGGTCATGACGTGATTAAGCTCAGGAACCGCAACGCCGGCCCGGCGCCTGCGCCGCCGTTCGAGGGACACGGACCGGGCGGAGCCGAGCGCGCCACATTCGCCGCAGGATGCTTCTGGGGTGTGGAGGCGGCCTTCCGCCAGATCCACGGGGTGTTGCAGACTGCTGCGGGCTACACCGGCGGCCACGTCGCCGACCCCAGCTACGAACGGGTCTGCCGGCACCGCACCGGCCACGCCGAGGCGGTCGAGGTGTGGTTCGACCCGGCCCAGGTCAGCTACCCCGAGCTGCTCCAGACGTTCTGGCGGATCCACAATCCGACCACCCGCAACCGCCAGGGCTTCGACGTCGGCAGCCAGTACCGCTCGGCGATCTTCTACCATGACGCTGGCCAGATGGAAGCCGCGATCGCATCACGTGACGCCGAGCAGCAATCGCTGAGACGGCAAATCGTCACTCAGATCACCCCGGCGTCCGCGTTCTACCGGGCCGAGGAGTACCACCAGCGGTACCTCGAGAAGCATGGCCACCCCGGCTGCGCAGCCACCATCCGCTGAACGGGCCCGGAGCCGAGCGCCAATCGACCAGTTCTGCGCGCCATCGGCAGAGATACCAGCCGATCACCAAAGCGTCCAGAACGGCGCATATCGCGTCAACGCAGCGAGTTCCTCGTTACGGTGCGCGCCGAAGGCGATGGGTTGCTTTTCGAGGGGGGGACAGCGGCCCGTTATATGGCCCGAAGAACTCGCGGCCGGGCTAGGCCAGCGGCGGGAGGGTCGGCAGGGCCGCAGCGTCCGGGTGCAGGCCGCTGCCGTTACTGCGGCCAGACAGCCAGGCCAGCAGAGCCGCGGGAGGGCCGGTGATGTCGACTGGCGGGCTGGTGCCGATGTGCAGCGCGGTGGGGCGGGTCAGGGTCATGGGCGGCGCGTCGGCGCGGTGGTTCATCAGGGCGGTCACGCGGGATAGCTCGGTGGCGGCGAAATCGTCGGGCCAGTTGGCGGGCTGGTAGCCGGCGGCCAGGTCGACGTGGAGGTATTCCAGTTCCCGCCGCAGGCTGGTGACGGCGCCGCGGACCGGCCGGCGGCCGGCTCCTAGCCAGATCGCGGGGGCGTCCCACCGGTGGCGGGGGTGCTCGCGGATCGCGGTCAGGCAGGCCTGGACGGCGCGGTGCAGGTCGGCGCGGATGGCCGCTGGCGGGCGGCGCGCACCGGCGTCGATGGCGTCAGCGCGGGCTTGCTCGGAGGGGTACTGCCGGCCGACCCGGCCGGCCCGGGCGGCTTGCAGCAGCCCGGTGCGTGAGTCAGCAGCTTGCGCCAGGTGGGTGAGCACGTGCGCACGCGTCCAGCCGGGCAGGGCCGAAGCCTGGTACAAGTCGTCGTCAGTCAGCGCCTGCGCGGTGCCCAGAAAGCGCGCCGCGCTGCCGGCCAGGATGTCCCACTCAGGAGTATCTATTCCGGTCACTGCTGAACGCTATCCACTGACCGTCGGCCCCGGGGTGCCGCCCTGGGCCTGCCCACCCGGCTCCGCATAGAACACCGCGCTCGGACGCGGCGCCAACGACCAGGCCAACGATCAGGCCGCCGTCCAGAGGCGGTTCTTGCCGCGAGCACAACTTGAGTCGTTGCCGTCCTGGAAACGCCGGCGGGGGAGCGCCCAGGCCGACTGGCCGGTCACCGGCTCAATGTGGCGCCTCGCCGATGGCCAGCACGGCAGTGACCAGGTCGTACAGCGGCCCGGACAAGTCGTGCTCGGCGACCAGGACAACCTGGTCATCGGCGCGAAGATGGTAGACCGCCCCCCCAGGGACCGCGCGGTAAGGCGGCGGGGCAGCCAGGGCACGTGCGAGGAGTTCCTCCCACGGGCAGGCGTCGCTGGCCGCGGCGGTGTCGACCATCCGGCGCTGGATGGTGCCGTCTGGACCGATTCGGGTCACGACGACCCTCATCAGCTCAGTTTGTCCCCTCCGGCCGCATTTGGCAGGTAGGCCGCGACGATGGCGGCCTGCGGGCACGCCCGGCGATGACACGCCTTGCCGAAAGCGTGAACGTGCACGCCGTCAACCCGGTCGTGAGCGCCGCAGACCTCGCCAATCGCGGCCGGGAATGCCCGCTCAGGATGACACATCGTCATGGGCAGCCCGTCGCCGACGAACGGCTAAACGTAAATAACGACTCGGCGGGGCTCAGACTGTGGATCTGCTGCAGCGATTCGCGGTCCCGATTGGCCAGTTATGTGGGTGCGCCTCCCCGCCGTCACCAACAGTTGCGTCGGCACCCAGAGTTTGGAGAGCGTGCACCACCTCAGCCCGCTCTGGGTACGCTGCATGTCCGCCACCCGCGTGACTGACCCGGCACAGGCCGTTGGCACTGCAGTTGGGCCAGCCGGTCCGGGAGTTGCCAGACTTACTGGTGACAAGCCCTCGCACTGTCCGCCGCTCCCAGCTCGTCGGCCTCACCAGATCTCGGTCGTCAAGATCATCGGTTGCTAGCCGGAAGCCGGATGATGAGCGGGCGGCCCTGCCCGGCTTGCGCGGTTCGCTGATCATCCCGTTTCCGCGAGCCAGAGCCGCGACGCCTGCCCCTCAGTCTCGCCACGCCGGGCGCCGCGATCACGCCGCGGCGGACATGTTCGATTTTCATGCCCGTCAGCGGGGGGAGAGGTGCGGTTCCGTCATCCGCTCGGCCGGTCTGCGGTCTACCGGGCGGCCTCGCCCCAGGACTCGACGTCTGGGATCTCGCGCAGATCCCCGGCGACCACCTCGGCGCCGGGCTGCCGAAGCTGCTCCGCGCGGTGGTCTTGCGTCCGTACGAAGGTACGCGCCGGGACGCCTCGATCAAGCAGCAGCCCGGCCGCCCAGCGGCCCGCCGGACCCGGCCCGCCGCCCGCGGCGCCGGTCACCAGCGCAAGCCCGCTCACAAGAGCAGTCCTCAGCGTCCGCGGCGTCTCGCCTCATGGCATTTATACTTCAGTGAAGTTGACACTTCTAAAAAGGAAGTATACCGTGACTTTTATGAAGCACTATGGACAGGCATGCGCCATCGCCAGGGCCCTGGACGTCGTCGGCGAACGGTGGAACCTCCTCCTCGTGCGGGAACTGACTTTCGGCCCGCGCCGTTACCGCGACCTCACGACAGGCCTGCCGGGCATCCCCAGCCACGTCCTCGCCGCACGCCTGAAGGACCTGCAGGCCGCCGGCGTCATCACCCGGCGCACCCTCCCGGCACCCACCGACGTGACCGTGTACGAGCTGACCGACGCCGGCCGGGCGCTGCAGCCCGCACTCAAAGAGCTGCTGGACTGGGGCCTGCGCTACGCACCCGAACCGTCCCAGGACGACGCGGCCCAGCCCGCATGGGCACTGCTGGCCGCCGCGGGCCGGCCGACCGCACTGCCCGCCGGGCAGGTTTGCGAGCTCCGGGTCGGACCGGAGTTCTTCTATCTCGGCTCCGATGCCGGCACGCTCACCGTCCGCCGCGGGCCGGCCCCGGATGGCGACGCGGTGGTCACCATGTCCGCCGACACCTTCTACAGCCTCCTGACCGGCCAGACGGCCGTGACCGACGCCGTCCGGCACAGCGCCGTCGACGGCGACACCGAGATCGCCCGCCGCGCCCTGGAGCCGCTCGCCGCAGCCGGAGCCAAGCCGGCACCTTCACCTCCCTCGAAACCAACACGCATTTAGGAGAAACCCACATGTCCGAAACACGATCCAAGACCACCCGGGCGGCCCCACCGGGCGGTGTGGCCGCCGGCGGCCCGCGCCCGGGCCTGGCCCTGCTGGTCCTGGCCACCGCGCAGCTGATGGTGGTGCTGGACGCGACCATCGTCAACGTCGCCCTGCCGCACATCCAGCGGGCGCTTGGCTTTTCCGGCACGAACCTGGAATGGGTGGTCAACGCCTACGCGCTGACCTTCGGCGGGCTGCTGCTGCTCGGCGGCCGGGCCGGGGACCTGCTCGGCCGCCGCAAGATGTTCATCGCCGGGCTGCTGCTGTTCTCCGCCGCCTCCCTCGCCGGCGGGTTCGCCGACAGCCAGGCCTTCTTGCTCACGGCCCGCGCGGTGCAGGGCGCCGGCGGCGCGCTGGTCGCCCCGGCCGCGCTATCGCTGATCACCACCACCTTCGCCGAGGGCCCGCCGCGCACCCGGGCGCTGAGCGTGTACGCCGTGATGAGCATCGCCGGCGGCGCGATCGGCCTGATCGGCGGCGGCCTGCTGACCACCTACGTGTCCTGGCGGTGGGTGCTGTTCGTCAACGTGCCCATCGGCGCCGCGGTCGCGCTGGCCGCACCGCGGGTGCTGGCCGAGTCGCCGCGCCGCCGCGGCCGGTTCGACCTGCCCGGCGCGATCACCGGCACCGCCGGGGTCACCGCGCTGGTCTACGGCCTGATCAGCGCCGCCACCAGCCCGAACGGCGTCTCCCACTGGGGTGATGCCAAGGTCCTGGCCTCGCTCGCCGCCGCCGCGGTGCTGCTCGCCGCGTTCGCGGTGATCGAGACCCGCAGCCGCTACGCCCTGCTGCCGGTGCGGCTGCTGCGCGACCGCAACCGCACCGGCGCCTACCTGAGCTACGCCGGGGTGGGCATCTTCATCTTCGGCATGTTCTTCTTCCTCACCGTGTTCATGCAGGCCGTCTGGGGGTACTCCGCCCTGAAGACCGGCGTCGCCTACCTCCCGTTCACCGCAGCCCTGTTCATCGGAGCCGGGGCCGTCGCCCAGCTCGTGCCCCGGATCGGCGCCCGCCCGATTCTGCTCGCCGGCTCTGCGCTTAGCACCGGCGGCCTGTACTGGCTGTCCCGGATCAGCGAGCACGACACCTACACCAGCGCGGTACTCGGCCCGACCATGCTCATCGGAGCCGGCGCCGCCCTGCTGTTCGTCACGCTGTCCCTGGTCGCGCTGAACCGCGTCGCCGAAGCCGACTCCGGGGTGGCCTCCAGCCTGCTCAACACCGGCCAGCAACTCGGCGGCTCCATCGGCCTGGCGCTGCTCGGCACCGTCGCCTGGACCGTCGTCGCCCACAGCATCCACGCCCAGGCCGCCCACGCCGCGCGGGCCGGGCATCCGGCGCAGCCGGGCGGCCCGCTGGCCGCAGCGATCTACAACCACGCCCTCGCCACCGGGTTCGCCCGCGGGTTCCTGGTCGCCGCCGGGATCGCGCTGCTCACCCTGATCATCAACATCGCCGTGATCCGGGTCCGCCGCGCCGACCTCGCCGGCGCCCAGCAACCGGAACCCGCCGCGCCCGCCCACCCGGCACCACCGCAGTGACAGCCACAAAGACACAAAGGAAGCCCGCTATGCCCAAAACAATCCTGATCACCGGCGCCAGCAGCGGCTTTGGCCGTGACACGGCGGAGACCCTGCGCCACGCCGGCCACTCCGTGTACGCCTCGATGCGCGGTGTGCAAGGCAAGAACCGCGAGGCCGCCGAGGCCCTACGCAAGCTCGGCGTCAAGACCGTGGAGCTAGACGTCCGCGACGATACGTCTGTCGAAGCCGGCGTCAAGACAGTGCTGGCCGAGGCCGGCCAGATCGATGCACTCGTCAACAACGCCGGTATCGCCTCGGCCGGCGTAACCGAAGCCTTCACAACGGAACAGGCGAAGGCGATCTTCGACACGAATGTCATCGGGCTGCTTCGCGTCACCCGCGCCGTGCTCCCCTCCATGCGCCGGCAGCACGATGGCCTGATCATCAACATCGGCTCGATCCTCGGCCGCGTGACGTTCCCCTTCGTCGGCATCTACGGCGCGAGCAAGTTCGCGGTTGAAGCGCTGACCGACAGCCTCCGCTACGAAGTCTCGCAGCTCGGCGTCGAGGTCGTGGAGGTGCAGCCGAGCGGATACCCGACCAACTTTTTCACCAACCTTCAGACGCCCGCAGGCATCGAAGTCACCAAGTCCTATGGCGAGGTCGGTCACATCCCCGACGCCATGGTCACGTCCTTGACATCGACGTTCGAGGGCAAGGACGCCCCGAATCCGCACGATGTCGCGGAGGCCATCGTCAAGCTCGCCGGTCAAGCCAAGGGCAGCCGCGCTGTCCGCACCGTCATCGGCGCGCCGTTCGGCTCCAACCAGGCCAACGAAGACGTCGCGCCCGTGCAATCCAAGGTGGTCGAGGCCCTCGGCCTCAGCCACCTCGAAAAAGTCGCCTGATGAATCCAGCAACGGGCATCCCAGTTGCCCATGAGACGAAAGGAACTCCTCATGCCCAGTCCCGCCATTGTTCTCGTCCACGGCGCGTTCGGAGACGCGTCCAGCTGGCGGCCGGTGTATGACCGGCTCGCCGGCGACGGTCACACCGTTCTCGCTCCGCCGAACCCGCTTCGCGGAATCCCCTACGACGCTTCCTTCACGCGTCGATCATCGACCAAATCGACGGTCCCGTGGTGCTCGCCGGCCATTCGTATGGCGGCGCAGTGATCACGGTCGCCGGCAGCTCGGACAAGGTCGCCGGGCTCGTGTACGTCGCGGCGTCGCGCCCGACGAGGGCGAGTCGGTCAACGACCTGCAGGGACGCTTCCCGCCGCTCGCGATGGGCCCGCTCGTGCGCCCGGCGCAGCTGGCCGACGGCAGCGTAGAGGTGTCGATCGACCCCGCTCGCTTCCACGACGTCTTCTGCGCCGACGTTCCCGACGCCGACGCTGCGTTCATGGCGATCTCGCAGCGCCCGGTCTCGGCCACGGCGTTCGACGATCCCGCGACCGCCGCTGCCTGGCGGACGAAGCCGTCCTGGGCGGTGTTCGGTACGGCGGATTACCCGGTCGCACCGGAACTCCACCGCTTCTCCTACGACCGCGCCGGCTCCACGGTCACCGAGGTCGAAGGCGCCTCCCACTTCCTGATGCTGTCGCAGCCGGACATCGTCGCGAGCGTCATTCGCGAGGCCGTCATCGCAAGCGCAGTCAACCGAGCGGCATAAAGAACATCGGCATCTCCACCCCGGTCGCCAGATGCGGGGTCGAGACGCCATTCGGCGCCGTCGCTCAGAAGGAGGACAACATGGAGTTCCTGGTCGAGTTCGAGGTCGAGGTTCCCGCCGGCACCCCTGACGCGGAGGTGGAGCAGCACCAGCGCGCCGAGTCAGCCGCCGCGGCCAAGCTCGCCGAGGACGGGCACCTCGTCCGGCTCTGGAGACGGCCGCTCGTCGGCGACGGAACGACCGCAACCGGGCCGTACCGCGCCGACAGCGAGGCCGAACTCGACGGCCTCCTCGCCGCTCTGCCCCTCGCCGACTGGCTGCGCGTCACGGTCACGCCGCTCGAGGCGCACCCCAACGATCCGGCGACGGCCGCTCGATGAGCGCCCGGCTTCCCGACCTCGGCGACTCGCCCAGGCCGCCGGCGCATCGTGCCGCTGACCGGCGGGACCTTTGCCGGGCCCGAGCTGAACGGGAAGCTGCTCCCGGGCTCGAGCAGACGCGCAGGAGTGAGCCGACCTAAGCTTGCCGTTTAACCCGAAGTTCCCCCCAAGCCGATGAGTCCACGTGTTTGCGCAGCTGGTAGCGCCCTTGATCACGGAAATTACATGTCTACGTAGTCATGAGCTGAGATTGTTTCTCCTGGTCAAGGCCCATGTGGGCTCGCCGCCAGGGGGAACTACGGCTTAACCCGTGCGTTCGCGCTTGGCCTTGAGGGTGAGTTCCCTCTTGGTTGTCTTGCCGACGTCATGGCGGCGTGCAGGGCGGCGGTTCCTTGATCCTGGCGAACGGCCGGGGCCGGGCTTGCCGGGTTTCGGCGCGCTGGCGGGCTGGGCGGCCTTCGCGCGGATGTTCCGGAATCCCCGGCGAGCGCTTCGATGCAGGCGCGCAGTGTTGCCACGAGCCGCTGGCCGTCAGCCGGGCTCAGCTCGGCAGCGCGAAGCACTCACTGATCAGGGCAACTCCGCCGCCGCGCCGCAGGTTCGCGTGCGCCACGCCTGGCAGCAGGGCGGCGACCCGCTCATCGGCTCAAACGGCGCTGTACGCGGCATGCCAGCGGGCGCTGCAGCCGGGCGGCGTGCTCATTGCAACCTCTGGTCGGCTCGCGCGCAAATCCGGCCACCCCGACAGGGAAACGGCAGGTCACAAGGTATTAAGTGGCCTGCCGTTTGCATTACGCGTTCCCCGGTGTCCGATTTTGGGAGCCCGTTGGGAGCCAGCACAGGTAACGGTGGGCCGTTAGGTCCGCGCACGGGCCCCTTTCCTGGCCCCTGTTCCTGGTGCTGCGACAACATTCTCTACGGCTTCAAGGGCGCGCCTTCGGCACGCCGCCGTCCGGGCCTGTGGGCCGGATCGCTGGCAGGAGGCGCGAAGTCATCGAGCGGGAATGCGTGACTGAGACGGGCACCAGGCCGTGAGCGGAGAAGGGGCAGGGGCTACTGTCCGACTCCGGGGTGCGGCCATGCCGCGCCCTTTCGGGCGGAAGCCCTGCGGGCGCACCGGCCGCCACCGGTCCGCCGCCCCGCATCCGCAGGCAGGCGGTACCCGCCGTTACGCTGGCCTGATGACCGCACCTGCAAGATCGGGCCTGTCCCGTCCTCCGTGCCTGGCATCCTCTTACCGCGCAAGACCATCGGCATCTATCGGAAGGACGGGGCAGAGCGAGGCGTGCCCTGGATCGAGCCGGGCCACGTACGGGCCCGGTTTGACTTGATTCAAACTCCGAGTTGACTGGGTATAGGGCGATTATCCGGAGAGTGTCATGTTTGTCGTTCTCGGCCTCATCATCCTGGTCGCCGCGGTGGTCGTGGGCGTGGCGGGCGTGTTCAACAACGTCGGCAGCGGGCACGCGCTGACCCACGGCTTCTCGGTGTTCGGCTACCACGTGACCGGTTCCACCGGCGCGCTGTTCCTCTACGGCATCGTGGTCGGGGCGGCCGCGATGCTCGGGCTGGGCCTGCTGCTGGCCGGTGCGCGCCGGACCTCACGCCGCGGCCGCGGCGCACGCCGCGAACTGAAACAGTCCCGCGGACAGACAGCCGTCAGCCAGGACCGCGACCTGATCGGCCAGCGCGAGAGCGCCCAAGCCGAGACCGCCCGCTCGGAGACGGCCCGCTCAGACGAGGCGACCCGCTCAGAGACGGCCCGCTCAGACGAGGCGACCCGCTCAAAGACGGCCCGCGCGGATGAGACGACCCGCTCGGAGAGGGCACGCGCGGACGAGGCGACCCGCTCGGAGAGGGCACGCGCGGACGAGGCGACCCGCTCGGAGACGGCCCGCGCGGACGAGACGGCCCGGGCGAAGACCGCCCGCGCGGACGACAAGACGGCCCGCGCGAATGAGACGGCCCGGGCGGAGAGGGCACGCGCGGACGAGACGGCCCGCTCAGAGACGGCCCGCGCAGACGAGACGGCCCGGGCGAAGACCGCCCGCGCGGACGACAAGACGGCCCGCGCGAATGAGACGGCCCGGGCGGAGAGGGCACGCGCGGACGAGGCGGCCCGCTCAGAGACGGCCCGCGCAGACGAGACGGCCCGGGCGAAGACCGCCCGCGCGGACGACAAGACGGCCCGCGCGAATGAGACGGCCCGGGCGGAGAGGGCCCGCGCGGACGAGGCGACCCGCTCAGAGACGGCCCGCGCAGACGAGACGGCCCGGGCGAAGACCGCCCGCGCGGACGACAAGACGGCCCGCTCAGAGACGGCCCGCGCAGACGAGACGGCCCGGGCGAAGACCGCCCGCGCGGACGACAAGACGGCCCGCGCGAATGAGACGACCCGGACGGAGAGGGCACGCGCGGACGAGGCGACCCGCTCAGAGACGGCCCGCGCGGACGAGGCGACCCGCTCGGAGAGGGCACGCGCGGACGAGACGGCCCGCTCAGAGACGGCCCGCTCAGACGAGACGACCCGGGAGACGACCGCCCGCGCGGATGAGGCGACCCGCGCCAGCGGACGTTGACGGACAGCGCTTGCCAGGTCAGCCCTGCCGCAGCGCTGGCAGGCCGCACCGCGAGTTGGCTTCGGGACGAAGAAGCCATCTGTGAAGCGGAAGGGCGGCCGGCATCTCCGACGGCAACCGTGACGGCAACGACCGCAGCCGTCAGCCCCCTGACGCAGCCGTAGACAGCCACGTACTCTCGCGCGTCCCGCCTGAGCTAGGCATCCGCTACACCTGAAAAAGCCAAGAGTTCAGCCCTTCAAGGCCTGTCCCGGGCCACTGGCCAACCCACGTGTGCCCAAGCCCAAGCAGCGTGACGTTTGGCGGGTGCACGCAATAACGTCCGAGGTGTTACGCACATCGTCTTGGCTTCAGACGAAGAGACCGCCGGTTCAATCCGGCCACCCCTGCGAGAGTTCCCACCCGCCAGCTTGTTCTCTCGTCGGCTCCTTTATCTCATGGTGGTGTCCGATTTGGGAGCAGGATGGGAGCGACCATGAGCGCGCAGGTGCGCTTAGACACGGTGATCGTAGCTGTTGGGCGCTTCCTGACCAGCCCAGACATCGGCTTTCGGTCACCCGTTACCGGGCGCCCTGTGTATGGTCGTCATAGACGTCGCGGTTCGAACCGCTTCGAAGTCTGCGGGGCGACCCTGCAGACCGCTGTCATTTTTGTCGTGACCAGGCGCTACAGTTCTGGGCTGCTGAACTTCGCCGCGCATTCGCTAGAAGATAGCCAACGCGACAGAAAATGCCGTTCTGCGCGCCTTGAGCAAACCGTACCGAAGGGATTGTTCCGGTACAGAACGGCGGCTCTGGTGCGCAAGCTGGTTGCAGGCGGCGCTCACGGTCCGTAATGGGACCGCGGAACTGGTGCCGAGATGATCGGGCTCTCGGATCAAGGCATGCAGGGTGACGCAGTGGTGCCAGGCCTGGAGAACTCGGCCTTTTCTGGCCCGTCACGACAGGACTGCGACAGGGCACGCGAAACTAGCGGAGATGCGGGCGGGCCGCAGAAGGTCCTGGCGGTTATACGTATGCTGGCGGCCGGGCCGCCGTCAGGACGGCTGAGCTGTGCCTGCAGGTGATCGAGGCGTGCGTGCACGAGTGTGACCTCGGCGCCGAGAGCTGCGATGACCGCCGGATCCGGCAGGCCATCGGGAGAAGCATGCTGCCGACTCCCCGGTACTCGGCATTATTTTCCTTGTGACCGAGATCGAGGAGCTTCCCGACAACGTTGTGGCCGCGTACGAACGAGCCGCCAGAGCTGGTTTCCAGCTCGCCTGCGAGGTCGAAGTAGGCAGGCTACTGGCGGCACTCGCCGCAGCGGTACCTAGCGGTGGCCGGGTTCTGGAGATCGGCACCGGCGCCGGCGTCGGGCTTGCCTGGCTGGTCCATGGGCTCGGAGCGCGCCGGGACGTCGAGGTCGTCACCATCGAGCTCGATGATGAGCTGCAGCGGACGGCGCTGTCAGCGCCATGGCCGCCGTGGGTCCGCTTCGTGTCAGGTGATGGGGCGGAGGTCGTCAGCGGCCTCGGCCAGTTTGACCTGATATTCCCAGACGCGCCCGGCGGGAAGATTTTCAAGCTGCGCCGGACTGTGGCCGCGCTTCGCCGTGGCGGCGTCCTGGTCGTTGACGACATGGATCTCACCCGCCACGACGATGAGCAGCTTCGGTCTGCCCTGGCCGTTGTGCGCCACCGTCTGCTCGGTAATGCTGAACTCGTCTGTGCCGAACTGAGCTTCAGCAGCGGCGTCATCGTGGCCGTCAAGCGCCGGTCGTGACCTTCGAGGCAGCGCACCGAAAGCTCGTTGCGAAACGTGACAGTGCGAGCGGGTCGCTTGACAGCGCCTATCGACTATGCGCTGCCGGTTCGGTTACGACCTCGTGTGGGCTGGCCGCGCAGAACAGCCGCATCTGTATCGCTGACATCTGGCACCGTTTCGTCTGAGCTTCAGCCTCGTCATCAGCCTGGGATTGCCTGCGCGTGCGAGTGAATCGGCGCTAGCGGACCCAAAGCTGGTCGATGCCGAGGAAGCCACCTGGGGCAGGTGACGGGAACCCAAAGCCCCTGTCGACGGCAGCGCACGCCGCCGAGTGCAGCGGGGTCACCGAGCGGGCTGCCTAGCGTGGGGCAACGGAGGCGAGCGCTTGTGCGAGGGCGCGGATGTCGTCGCTGCTGTTGTAGGCGTGCAGGGATACCCGGATACCGCCGGCGCGGGAGCTGGTGTTGATTTTGTGCTGGCTCGCCAGCACGGCCTGCACCTGGTCGGCCGCGGCAGCGGGGTGCCTGAGCGAGACGATGTGCCCGCTTGCGGAACGCTCACCTGGCACCCGGTAAGGCGCCCATCCCAGCGGCGCGGTCTGCTCGGCCAGATCCGCCGCCAGCCGGCTAGCGTGCTCGCTGATCGCCGTCAGCCCGATGCCGGTGAGCAGCTTGATCGACGTGAGCAGGCCCACGGCGGCGCTGTAGGACATGGTCGACAGCTCGAACCTGCGGGCGTCAGCGGCCAGGGAGAGTTCCTGCGGGGTGAAGTCGAACGGCGTGGCGCTGCCTTTCCAGCCGACGATCACGGGGGTGGCCGCCGCCAGGTCCTGGGTAAGGGCGAGCAGCGCAACGCCGGACGGCGCGGACAGCCACTTGTCGCCGCTGCAGACCAGCGCGTCCACTCCCCATTGCGTCATGGTGACCGGAGTCGCGCCGGCCATCTGGGTCACGTCGGCCACCACCCGGGCACCAACGTCTCGGGCGCGCGCTACCAGGGCCGCGACATCGACCTGGCTGCCAGTGGCGAACTGAACCGGGCTGACGCACACGACCGTTGTCCGGTCGCTGATGGCATCGCCCAGCGAGAGCGTCAGGTCGCGGGCCGGGGTGTCGCGAACCCAGCGGATGCCCATGCCCAGGCGGTCGCGGGCGGCCAGCCACGGGTAGGTCACGCTGGGGAAGTCACTGGACACCAAGACCACCTCACCCCCCCGCGCTAGACAACAGCGCGGCAAGCTGGCCCAGGCCCTCACTCGCCCCGCCCACCACCGCGACCGACGCCACCGGCGCGCCGAGTAGCCCGGCCGCGGCCGTTCGCAGCCCGTCCAAAACCCTGGCCTCGGCCTGGTCCGACAGGCGCAGGTTGCCATGCTGGGCCACCTCGGTCAAGAACCGGACGCTCGCCTCCAGCGAGGCGCGAGGTATCAGCCCCAGCGAGGCCTGGTTCAGATAGGTGCAATAGGCAAGCGCCGCATACTCCCCAGGATCAATCAACGGGTCCACAACCACCCCTTCGCTGCCACTGGCGTCGCCGCCGGTTCCCGTTCTGGCCGCGGACCAGTTACCCGGGCCATAGGTAGTTCAGGTCAAAGTCGTGCTTCCGCTGCGACCCTTCCGCTGAGCCCTCCCAGGCTGCTCGCGATTCTGTTCTTGCCCAGGCTGGTCCCGCTAATCGCACGTCGGCACGAGATGCCCGTCCTTGCGCACCCAGGCGATGCGCTCGTCCAGGCCGTCGAGGCTCGTGACCTCGCCACGGAGCGCGACCACGTCGGCACGTCGGCGCGGCTCGAGGAGCCCGATGTCATCGCGGTCCAGAAGCCGGGCGGCGTCGTAGGTCGCGGCACGCCAGACATCCAGCGGCGCCATGCCGAGCCTGTGCATGTGACCGAGTTCCTCCAGGCGTCGCTCATGGGGCATCACCGGGCAGTCGGTCCCCATCGCGATCGGGACGCCGGCCTGCAGCGCCCACTGGAACGCCTGGGCCGCCGTCTGCCGCGCTTCGGCGAACCAGTCCGGTTCGGGATCTTTGCCGGCTTGGCTAGGCAACAGGGTGGGGACCAGCCACGTCCCGGTCTCGGCGAGTACAGCGGCCGCCTGCTCGTCGAGCCGGGCCCCGTGTTCGATGCTGCGCGCCCCGGCCCGCGCGGCGGCCTCGGCCGCCCGCGCGCCGTGCGCGTGCACCATGACGTGTCGCCCCGCGCGGGTGGCCTCCGCGACGATCTCAGCTAGCTCGTCATCCGCCACCTGCAGGAGATCCGCGGTCCGCGGCTTGGTCATCGATCCGGTGGCCGTCACCTTGATGACGTCAGCACCCGAGCGCACCATGCGGCGCACGGCGTTGCGCGCCTGCATGGGCCCATCGAACACCCCCCGAGGCAGGTGCGGACTGCCCAGGACTCCGTGATACTCACCGATGTCGGGCAGGAAGTGGTCGCCGATTCCGCCGGTGCCACATAGCTGCGCCAGGCTAACCAGCAGACGCGGCCCGGCGACAAGACCGGCGTCGATGGCATCGCGGAGACCGGCGTCCGCACCCCAGGCATCCCGCACCGTGGTGACACCCAACTGCAGGGTCCGGCGCAGCTTCGGCACGGCCTCCAGCAACCGGTACGTCGGCGGGCGGTTGCTGTCTTCTAGGTCGGCGAAAGCCATATGAGCGTGGCAGTCGATCAGACCGGGAACCAGCGTCAGACCGGAGCAGTCGGTCCCCTCATCACCATCAAGACCCGCCGCGACCTCTACGATGCGCCCGTCCTCGACGGTGATATCCGCCGCGCTGACCGAGCCACCTCGTGCATCAAGGACACCCCCACCGTGCAGCAGCGTTCTCATGCAGGCAGTATTCCGCCGCTCCCAGGGGCACTCAACCCGCCCGTGGCCGGCGTGCGGGCCGCCGGCCCGGTGCTGGCCGGGCCCTGTTCACTCCGGACCGGGGAACTACGATGTCATTCCGGTCCCGGACAGCCCCCCGGCAGAGCCCTGGCATCATGAGGGGAGGTGACCTGTGCAGTTGCAGCCGGCGAACCATCTCCTGCGCCGTGCTTTGAACTGGGATCTGCGACCGCTGGACGTGCTCCGGCTGGTGCGAGACGACCCGCATCCGGTCGCGTTGCTTGGCGCCTGGGCCGGAGGCGGCGCAGTGATCGGATCCGAGCCCGTGCTCGTCCGCAGCCCACCGCAGGATCTTGGTGATGTGCTGGACGCGCCTTATTCCGGAACGGGCAGCCCTGCTTTTGGCGGCGGCTGGATCGGCTGCCTGGGCTACGGGCTCGCCCGCGACCTGCTCCCCCAGCCCCCGGCACCCGGCGGTCCGCGGCGGCTGCCGATCTGGTGGTTCGGCTTCTACGATCACGTGCTGCGGTGGGACGAGACATCCGCCCGGTGGTATTTCGAGGCCCTGTGGACGCCAGGCCGTGCAGCCGGGCTGGAACGCCGCTTTGAGGAGCTGTCAGGCCGGGCGCGCGCACCGGTACTGCCGCCCCGCGACTACGCCTGCGGCGACTTCGAGCTGGTGCCGTCGGCGAGCGAGCACAGGGCAGCCGTCGGCCGCGCGGTCGAGTACATCCGGCAGGGAGAGATATTCCAGGCAAATATCTGCCTGCGGCTGGAAGCTGACTTCCGCGGCGACCCGCTCGACCTGTTCTGCCGCGCCGCAGCTGAGCTGCAGCCGCCCTACGCAGCGTTCCTGCGCCTGCCAGGTGGTGATCTGGCCAGCCTGTCGCCCGAGCTTTTCCTGCGCCGGACCGGGCGGACGGTACTGTCCAGGCCCATCAAGGGAACCAGCCGCCTGTCGGCTTGCGAGCGCCGGGCCGCAGCTCAGCGCAGCGAGCTTGAGAAGTCGGCCAAGAACAGGACCGAGAACGTGATGATCGTCGACCTGATGCGGAACGATCTCAGCCGGGCCTGCGTGGCCGGCAGCGTCGAGGTCCCTCGCCTGCTGCACGCCGAAGCCCACCCAGGGGTATGGCATCTGGTGTCGGACGTGCGCGGGAGTCTCGACCCGCAATCCAGCGACGGTGACCTCATCCGGGCCACCTTTCCGCCCGGGTCGGTGACCGGCGCGCCCAAGATCCGGGCTCTTGAGATCATTCATGAGCTGGAGGTGGCTGTAGCACTCTGAAATGGATCCGTCTCATGCGCAGCAGCGGCCGCAACGCACCGCGGGCCAGGCGGACCTGGATCCGGCAGGTAGCCGAGCCGGGATCACGCTCGACCGGCCCGCACAGCAGGCTGTCGCCGAACCGGACTTCGCCGCCCTGCGCTGTTCGCTGCCAGCTGTCCAGGGCGGCCACGCACGTCTCGAACGGGACGTCCACGATCCGCCGGAATGACCCAGGTCCCAGCGCCGGGCCGGTCGGCGGGCGAGGTCCCTGGCCGGTAAGGTGCGCGAACGTCGTCTTCATCTCTTCCCCCCTCAGAGCCGGCCTGATGCGACCCTCTCTAGAGCGGAGCATGCCAGGGCGGCCTTGATTCACGATTGACACGTAATTGCGCCGGACGCACTTCCATCCCGGCCAGACCGCACCGCCTACCCGAAGTCTCCAATCAGGCAAGAATCCCCGGTACGAGATAGGGTCACGGCGCCAGCCGATCCGGAAGAATCCACCGGCTCGGCCAGAGTCATTCCGGCTGCAGCGCCCTGATTACAGCGGCCCGGACACGGCCAGAACGATCGGATCTGCACAGCTGCCGGTCTACCTGAGCTTGACTCGCGAGCCGCACAGATCGGATGTTATCTAGAGTCGTTCCTGTCTATGCCGCGCCTGACCATGACGTCTGCGGCGTTGACATGTAGCTGAACAGCGTTCACGCAGTAGCCGCTTAGTTCTAAAAACAGCAGCGACAAGGGGGGTCGTGTGGCGTCTGCGGCGGAGACACTGTTCAGGTAATGCATCCACTACGCAGGAAAAAGCACACAAAACACCCGCGGCGGCTACAGCGAAGACGCCCAAACTCGGGCTTTAGATTAAGGCGGCTCTTTGCGCCTGTCGACACTGCGGCTCGGCGGCGCTCCGTGGCTGGCTGGCGAGCGACCATCATTCGCGGCCTTGGAGGAGAGCGCTCGTTGCCCGGACAGCGGGTCCGGATCGGTCATTGCCGTCGGGTCAGAGTGAGGCAGGCCCGTGGGGCTGGGAATGGCGCCGCAGCCACGGCCAGAAGGCCCGGCGCGGCGGACGTGCCGTGATGTGGCCGCCGCTGACCTTGCCGGACACCTGGATCCGCAGGATGACGGGCACTTCGGGACCCCCATGCGCCCGGACCTTCAGGTAGCTGCCTTCGGCCGCTACCTCATCGGCGTCGACCACAACGCCAGGCTTGGTCACCAGCGTCAGCCGGCTTGCGCTCACATCAGCGTCGATCAGCAGCGACGGCCGCGAGATCACCGCCTCGGTGAAGTCCAGCGTCACGCTGCCGCCGGTGACCCGCACTTCCATCCGCCGCGGCACGAGCCAGCGGCCATCACGCTTCACGCTGGTGCCACGGCAGTCGATGCGGGCCAGGTCCTTCGGCTCCGGGACCGGCGGGCCCGGGCCGGAATCCGGTACGGCCGGCAGGTCCGTGGTCAGCGCCGCAAGCTCGCCGCAGGTGCGTGCCGTCAAGGCTGCCTCCAACCGCCCGTCGAGTTCTCCCGCGGTCAGCCGGCCATCACCGGCCGCCACCCGCAGCAGCTCGACGACCCGGTCCCGATCCCCGTGTGAGGCCCGCAGGCCAGCCTGAGAAGCCAGCTCAGCACCGCGCCGCGGCGGCGGCCCCTCGTCCGTCATGGACCTACTGTAAGGCTGCGTCAACTGGCGCGATATCGGCGCGGCGGTGAACGTGAGCCGGTCGTCACGGCCGCCGTGCAGAGCCAGTCCCGGGATTCGCGCTGCCTGTTCGCGAGCGACAGAATGTTCCTTCGGTCGCGCGGCCGACGGCACTATCAACCGGCCGATCGGCGTCCAGAACGGCGGCTCTGGCGCGTCCGTATCCAGGGTCCCAGGCACGTTCCGTGATGGGCTGGCTGTCTCCGGGCCGGCACACCCCGCCGGACGTGGGTATGGCGTCTCGGGCCTGGTTGATCGCCTGACATGCAGGTCAGCGCAGGCCACGGGCCGGGGGCGGGCAGAGCGTGGGTGGCAAGGTAATCACGCTCGGCCGCGAGTCCTGGCGCGGTGACTGGTTCCCGGCCAGCGCGGCAGGAGCAGCACGTCAGCCTGAAGGCCGAGCCGGTCGCCGTGTCCTCCCGCACCTGGTCAGCCTGCTGCGGGCCGCCGGCGGCAGCCGGGCTAGACCGCAGGCTGGCCCTGGTGGCGGTTCCGGGTCCGGTCACCCTCGGTGAGATAGCATCCGAGACCATGACCGCACAGCAGGCGGAAGCGGCGCAGCGGTGACCGCCGTATCGGCCCGTGAACTGGCTGCCGCGTTGCGTGGGGCCGGGTTGAGCGGCGTGGATGACTCGGCTCGCCGGCGGGCGGAGTACTCCACCGACGCGTCCAACTACCGTGTGGTGCCGAGCGTCGTGGCTTTCCCTGGGCATGCTGAGGAGGCGGCCGCTGCGCTGCGCATCGCCACGCAGTTCGGCGTGCCGGTCACTTGCCGGGGCGGCGGTACCTCCACCGCCGGGAACTCGGTCGGCCCCGGCGTCGTGCTGGACTTTTCGCGGCACCTGAACCGGGTGCTTTCGGTAGATCCCGAGACGCGCACGGCGGTCGTCGAGCCCGGCGCGGTCCTGGACGACATCACCGCGGCCGCGGCCGGGTACGGGCTGCGGTTCGGCCCCGATCCGTCCTCTCACGCGCGGGCGAGCATCGGCGGCTCGATCGGCAACAACGCCTGCGGCTCGCGGGCGCTGAGGTACGGCCGGACCGCCGAGAGCGTGGTGAGCCTGGACGTGCTGACCGCGTCCGGGCAGCGGCTCGCGGCGCGGCGTCTGGGCCGCGGCGGCCTTGCCGCCGCCGGGCCGGTCGGCGCCGCGCTGGACACCGTGATCTCTGCGCGCCGGGGCGTGATCCGTACCGAGTTCGGCCGGTTTACCCGGCAGGTGTCCGGCTATTCCCTGGAGCACCTGCTGCCAGAGAACGGCGCGGATCTGGCGAAGTTCCTGGCCGGCACCGAGGGCACGCTCGGCATGGTCCTCGGGGCGACCGTGGGCCTGGTGCCCTCACCGAAGGCGGTGGCGCTGGCGGTGCTCGGTTATGCCGGCATGCCCGCGGCCGCGGACGTGGTGCCCGGCCTGCTGCCGCACCGCCCGGTGGCTGTCGAGGGCATGGACGCGCGGCTGGTGGACGTCTTCCGGGCCCGCCGGGGGGCTGCTGCCGTGCCCGGGCTGCCGCGCGGTGAGGCCTGGCTGTTCGTGGAGACCGCCGGCGATACCGAGGCCGAGGCGCGCGCGGCGGCCGGGCGGCTTATCGCCGACGCCGGCTGCCTGGACTCCCTGGTGGTCACCGGCGGCCCGGCGCGCGCCCTGTGGCGGATCCGCGAGGACGGCGCTGGCCTGGGCAGCCGCACCCCGGCGGGTGCGCCCGGCCTGGCCCGGCTGGGAAGACGCCGCCGTCCCGCCGCAGCACCTGGGCGCGTACCTGCGTGATTTCGGCGCGCTGATGCACGAGCATGGCCTGGACGGCCTGACCTACGGGCACTTCGGCGATGGCTGCGTGCACGTCCGCATTGACTTCCCGTTCTCCACCGAGCCGGGCCGCTACCGGCAGTTCGCCGTCGCCGCCGCGCAACTGGTGGGCAAATACGGTGGCTCGATGTCCGGCGAGCACGGTGACGGCCGGGCACGCGGCGAGCTGCTGCCCTACATGTACTCACCCGAGGCCATCGACACCATGGCCGCGGTGAAGGCGATCTTCGACCCGGACAACGTGTTCAATCCCGGCGTGCTGGTCGACCCGGCGCCGATAGACGCGGACCTGCGCGTGCCGCTGGCCCGCCCGATCCGCACCGGACTCGGGTTCGCGTATCCGCACGACGGCGGTGACCTGTCCACCGCGGTGCACCGGTGTGTCGGGGTCGGCAAGTGCCGGGCCGACACCACGGCCAGCGGCGGTGTGATGTGCCCGTCCTGGCTGGCCACCCGGGACGAAAAGGATTCCACCCGCGGCCGCTCGCGCGTGCTGCAGGAACTCGCGAACGGCACGCTGATCCAGGGTTTCCGCTCCGCGGAGCTGGCCGAGTCGCTGGACCTGTGCTTGTCGTGCAAGGGCTGTTCGTCGGACTGCCCGGCCGGGGTGGACATGGCGGCCTATAAGGCCGAGGTGCTGCATCAGCGATACCGGCGCCGGCTGCGGCCGCCGGCCCACTACTCGCTGGGCTGGCTGCCCCGCTGGGCCCGGCTGGCCTCGCACGCCCCGGGACTGACCAACGCCGCGCTGCGCAACCCGGCGCTGGCCGCTATCGCCAAGCGGCTCGCCGGAATCGACGCCCGGCGCCGGCTGCCGCAGTTCGCCGCGCGCAGCTTCCGTGACTGGTTCGCCAGCCAGCCCGCGCGTGCCGGGACTGCGGTGCTGCTGTGGGTGGACACGTTCACCGACCACTTCACGCCCGAGGTCGGCCAGGCCGCGGTGCGGGTGCTCGAGGCAGCGGGCTACTCGGTCCAGATCACCGGCAAGCCCGTGTGCTGCGGGCTGACCTGGATCTCCACCGGCCAGCTGGACGGCGCGCGCAGGCAGCTGCGGCGCAGCCTGCAGGCCCTGGACCCGGCGGTGCAGCTCGGCACCCCCATCGTCGGGCTGGAACCTTCCTGCACCGCCGTGCTGCGCGGCGAGATCGCCGAGCTGCTGCCCGACGACCCCCGCGCCCGCAAGGTACGCGCCGCCACCCGCACGCTCGCCGAGCTGCTGGCCAAGACCGACACATGGCAGCCACCTGACCTCACCGGCGTGCGCGCCGTGGCCCAGCCGCACTGCCACCACCACGCCGTCATGGGCTGGCATACAGACGCCGCGCTGCTCGCCAGCGCCGGCGCCCAGGTCGACGCGGTCGGCGGGTGCTGCGGGCTGGCCGGCAACTTCGGCATCGAACGCGGCCACTACGACATCTCACAAGCCGTCGCCGAGACCGCCCTGCTGCCCGCCGTCCGCAACGCCGCACCAGACGCCGTAGTCCTGGCCGACGGGTTCTCCTGCCGCACCCAGCTCGAACAGCTCAGCCACGTCCGCAGCACCCACCTGGCACAGCTCCTGGCCAGCCGCCTGCACAACCGCCAGTAATCTCCCCAGGTCATCGCGGAGGAGAACAACCTGCCCGGGAACCTCACCATAGATCCACTCAGATCCTCACGCCACGCCACCGCAAACCAGGCGATCCAGCGCCACGCTCAACGCCACAAGCGCGCCGAGCGCCGAGTCTGTTTCTGTCAAGCCGCCGTGCCGGGAACCGGTGAGTGCGCTCCGAAGCCCCTGATCTGTGCACGCCATGCTTGCCTTATTGCCAGTGCCCGCGCGCTTCGGCTATGCCGGACAGGATCTTGGCCTTCGGCCGGGCAGGCCGCTGGTTCTGTGCCAGCGTCGGTGGCGGATTCGATGGCGCGTCACTGGCTTGTGCCCGGCGGTCGGCTGGCGTCGGCTGATCGAGGGGACGTCGCGCGGGCCTGCAGCTCGTCCAGGGCCGCCATCAGCGCCGGGGCGGCCTGGGTGAAGTAACCGGACAGCACCCGGACCTCATCTGCGTTGAAGCTCTGGGAGACGTCCAGCAGGCGGCGTCGGGCAGGCTCCAGGACGGCGTTGATGTCCTGCTGACGGTCTTGGGACAACTCGACAGGCGCCACCAGGTTGATGTTGCGGCAGCATCGGTCCTGCAGCGCGAGCATCATCGCCGCCAGCCGCCCCGCGGTCACCGGCTCGCCGTGCATCTGCCAGGAGATGTCGAAGTTCCGGCAGAACACGCAGCGCAGGTTGCAGCCGGAGGGGAAAGCCGGATCGTCACCCAACCCCCGGGCCATCTGTGTCCTCATCGAATCGGGTCACCAGGTGAGTACCGAAAGCCGCTGAGAAAAGCTCAGCCGATTGCATTCGGCGCCAGCGGCTGCGGTGTTCTCCGGCTGGCACCGTGGCCTGTGGATAGGTTGTGAATAAGCCCGTGGATAACCACAGTGAAATGCGGATAACTAGCGTTTTCTGTGGATTCACTCGTGGATAACGTAACAACCTGAAATGGCTGGCCGTGGGCTCTTGCGCGGCGCCCGCGGAGGCAGTAGAAATGTTTTCACCGTTCGGAAACGGGCACCACCTGGGGGCGACCCCGGGAACGTGGGAGGAGCCGGGAGACCGGTCCCTCGCGCGGGTGCCTGGCCCCGGCGGGCGGCGCGCGGCGCCGGCAAGGCCGGGCAACTGGCCAGCCAGCGCGACGAGGCCGGGCAGGGCCCCTCCATCTCATACGTGGAGGGGCCCTGTCTGATTCTGGCGGGCCGGGCCGTCTTTGCTGGCACCGCCACGGCACGCCGGCGGCCGCCGGGATGCGCCACCGCGATGGTCCGCAGTCATCACTGGGTACGGCGAGGTCTTTGGCCGGAGGCGGATCCCGGTGGCTGGTGGGGCTGGCGCGTCAGGTTCCAACTCGTGAGTGTGGTAGCGCAGGCTGGATAGTGACCGGCCGCAGCGCGCGGGCGGACCGCGGCAGGCAGCCGTGCCGGGTCAGGATGAGCATGACCGGCAGGCGGGCGGTGGATACCCGGGCCGCCTGTGCTGTAAGCGGTGGCGGCCATCGGTGCCTTGTTGCGCGATCTCATCCGCGCCGGCGGGTCCTCGCGTCCGGCGTGTGGGCGTGTCACGAGGCCCCGGTGCGGTGATCTGCTGCTGGCTGCCGGCCCGGTAAATGGACTGCTGGCTGGCTATGTGTGCACAAGCATGTGGATTACTTGTGCAAAACGGCGCCGTGCCTGTGCACCTGCGGTGGAAATGCTGGGGATCCCGCCACCCGGCAGCGCTCATAAAAGGGCCCTTTAACTGGGAGAATGCGACCCGCGTCCTGTGGATACAAAAGAAGCCGGAATTGTCCACACGCCGCGCCGTGAAAGCCTATAAATAGGCCTAACGTTGACCGCGTGTTTATCTGGCTGTGATTTGAGGCCGGGACGGTGGGAAGACCGAACCCAGACACGGTGAGCCCGGGCGCGTAGAACGGCGAGGGCAAGCGCAGGTAAGCGGGCCGGCAAGACCACAGCCCGCCGCGCTTGCCGCAGGAGCCCGGCCCGCAGGACGCGCTCCGGCCGGCCCGGCGCGTGCGTCCCCAGGGTAAGTCACCAGCGCCAGCCCGGCTCACCACTGGCAGGAGGGGAGGCTCGACGTGAAGATCAAGATCCGGCCAGAGCATGCCAGCATGCTTCAGATGAACGACTGGCCCACCGGGCTTCGGGACGGCGAAAGTGCCAGGCCCGCCGGCCCGGGCAATGCCGAGCCCTGTGGCTCTGGCCCCCGTGGCCCCGGCTACGCCGAGCCGACCAGCCATGGCTACGCAGTGCCGGCCAGCCATGGCTACGCAGTGCCCGGCCATGGCTACACCGAGCCAGCTGCCGGCAGTGCCCGGCCAGGAGCCCTCGCCGGGCCCGCAGCGAGCGCTGCCCCTGCCAGGACCGCCCGGATCCCCGCCATGCCCGGCGTCGGCACCGCCCGCGGCGCCGCGTTGCCAGGCAGCCGCGACCCCGGCCGCGCTGGCCGCGGCTACCCCCCGCTCAGCCGGGCGGAGCTGGAATGGCACCACGATGACCCGGCCGATGAGGCCCCTGCCCGCTGGCAGATACGCGGGAAACCCAGCCGGCACCTCCATTCCCTCGCCGTGGCCTTGAACCCGGCCCGGGCCTGGCGAGCTCACGGCGGCCGCCAGGCGGCACCCCGCCGAGACCGTGAGCACAGCGAGGATCTGATGGTCCAGGACCGTGCACGCGCTTGTTCTGCTGGCGCGATGACATCGGCCGGGCGGTGATGGGAGCCGACCGGCCATACCTGGAGTCCGGCACCGGCTGGCACTGGCTGATACCGGCTGCGGAGATGGCCGGCCTGGCGCGCAGCAACTGGCGGCCATCATCGGATCCCGCCCTCGCCGGCTGGGCCTGCCTGCCGCGGATCGCCACGCGCGCGCTCGGCGCAGATCCCGGATCGGTCGGCGCCGCCAGGGACTTCACCGTCGCCATCCTGCACCGGTGGGGCATGGCAGAGCGCAGCCCAGACATCGCGATCGTGGTGTCTGAGCTGATGACTAATGCGCTGCGGCATGCCATGCCCGGGTCCGGCGATACCGGGCCCCGGCGGCCGCTCCAGCTCGGCCTGCTCCAGCCCGGCCCCTGCGTGCTATGCGCGGTCGCCGACCCGGGCAAGGCAGCTCCGGCACCGCAAAGGCATGGCTCCCTCGACGAGACCGGCCGCGGACTGCAACTCATCTGCGCGCTCACCGACCAGTGGGGCTACACCACGCCCAGCGAGACCGGAAAGGTCGTGTGGGCCTTGTTCTGCCCGCGGCCAGCACCGCCAGCCCCGGCCCGGTACCCCAGCAGGCCAGGCCGCGACCGGTCCCGGAACCTCGCGGCCTGGCAGAACCAGCCGGTGTGAACTATCCGTCCCGGCCGACCGCGGCACGAACATCGGGAGCTGGCTTGTGACCCTCATCCAGAGGTCACGTGTGGATAACCACCTGATGCCGGTACGGTCGCGATTCCTTCGGGATCTTCCCGGCAGCCAACACGAGTCACCCCGCATCTGCGCTGGTAATTGGCCGGTCGTACCGGAAGAGGCTCTCCAGGCATACCTCCTGGCATCGCGCCGCCACCCTGGGTATCTGCACCGTTCATCCACAAGCTTGTGCACAGCCCCGTACACTCCTGACCCCACCAGGGCTGGCGTGATAGGAGCGTGGCTCTCACGCCGGCCCTGGTAGCCAGGAGGATTTCTCGTGCCCGTCTGCCTTGCCTTGCCCCTGTCCCGTCTCCGAGACCAAGTCCGCTCCGTTCAGGCCAGGGCCATGATGCTGGACTGAGCCTCCGCGCCCCGGCAGCTCTGCCGCCGGGTCGCCCCAGGCCAGCACTCCGACATGGGGGAGCGCCGGGTCAGGAACCGGGTCGGTGGCCGGGCTGCCCACGACCACGGCCGCGCCGCCGAGCAGCAGCCGCGCGGCCTTGTCGACCGGCGGCAGGCCGGCACGGGCCAGTGCCGCGTTGAACGCGCCGGCCGGGCTAGGCGCCGGGCGGGGCGGCAGCCACCAGGTGAAGCCGCGGCCGTCAGGATGCAGGTCGCCCTGCAGGATCTCGACCAGGGGGATGCCCAGGATCCGGCCGCCGCGCACCAGCCGGCGTCGAAGGAGCCGCGCCGGGCGGCGGTCCCGCCGTCACAGATCGATCCGTTCGGTGCGGTATCGATGGCCATGGGCACGACGTGTCACAACATACCTAACGGCGGCTCGGCGTGCGTCATTACCCAAGCAGTATTAACGCTCCGTGACAAGCTACGGCGATCGTTGTCGTCCGCTGGGCCGGGCTCAGGGCTGGTCCGTGCTCGGCGGGGGTGGGGTACGGCCGGTCGCGGGCTGGGTGGTGGCGGCGGCCCGGGGGGTGATGCCTGCGGGCAAGCAGGCAACGGCGGAAGAGCTGCTGCACAAACCGGCCGGTGATGTCCAGGCGGTGCCGTCCCAGTGCTCGATCACGGCATTTCCGGAGGCGGTCCAGAATCCGACTGCCCAGGCGCTGGCGGCAGACGCGGCGGCCACGCTGGTGAGGAGGCCGGCGGCGGGGGTGGGGACCAGTGTCCACGTCCGTCCGTTCCAGTGCTCGATCACTGTCACCAGGCCCCGTCCCGGGCACACGGTCCCGCCGACCGCCCAGGCATTGCCCGGGGAGGTGGCGGCCGCGCCGTGCAGGCTGCCGGCCCCTCCCAGGGCCGGGCTGGGCACCAGTGTCCACGCCCGTCCGTCCCAGTGCTCGATCAGCGCCCCGCTGCTGGACCCGACCGCCCAGGCACTGGCCGCGGAGGCGGCCGCCACGCCGGCCAGAGAGCCTCCGGCTGGCGGGGCCGGGCTGGGCACCTGCGTCCAGGCGGTGCCGTCCCAGTGCTCGATCAAGGTGGTAGTGCCGGTGCGCGTGCGGGTCTCGCCGGCCGCCCAGGCATTGCCGGCGGAGGTGGCGGCCACGCCATACAGGTCCGAGCTGGTGCCGGCCGGGGCGGGGCTGGGCACCTGCGTCCAGGCGCCGCCGTCCCAGTGCTCGATCACGGTCTGGCCGCTGTCATTGGTCCCGCCGACGGCCCAGGCGCTGGTGGCGGAGAGCGCGGCCACGCCGTTCAAGACGGTGCCGCCCCCGGGGTCGGGGCTGGGAACCCGCGTCCACCCCGCGCCATCCCAGTGCTCGATCAGGGCCCTGTTGACCATGCCTGCCCCGACCGCCCAGGCATCATCGGCGGAGACGGCGGCCACATCATTGAGATAGCCCCCTTCCGGGCTGGTCAGCTGGTCCCCGCCGGGGGCCGGCACCCGCTTCCATGCCCGGCCGTCCCAGCGGACGGCCAGCGGATTGCCCAAGGTGCTGCTCCCCGCCGCCCGCACACCGGCAGCCGGGGCAGCGGCCACGCCATCGAGCTGCCCGCCGACGCTCAACGATCCCGCCGGGCCGGCCACCCCCCGGCCCGGCCGGGCAGCGGCAACCGCGCAGGGCGACGCCACCGCCGGTACCCCGGCTACGCCCGCCCCGCCGGCGGCGCCGGTCCCGGCCGAACCCCAGGAGACCACCCCGCACGCAGCGGCGGCGAACACCACCCCGACGATCGGCACGCGCACCGGCAAGATCCCCCGGCGGCCCCGTGAAACGCCCATCATCCCGCTATCTTTCACCGCGCCACGCCCGCGCCTGACCACGATTACTCATCACCACCCGGGGAACTCCCGGCGGCCAGCACCGTGTCCGCGCCAGCAAACAATCCGCTACAGTGTGGCTCGCCCGCCCGGCCGGTGCCGCCCGGGAACGTCATCCTGAGCCGCTTCGCTAAGGTACGGGCGAGCCGCTGACCGCGGGCGGTCGCCATCCGTGCCCGGCACCGGACCCGGCCTCCAGACCATCCGGTGCGCGGTCCCGGCGGTGACCGCTCGCCGGGCCGCGACGACCACGATGGCCCTGGCGAGCGCGGGCTGGCCCCGTCCACGTGCGCACGCAGATTATTCACTCGGGTGTGGCACGGCTGACCGCGCCGATCGGCCGAGCCTGGCGACAGATCGGCAGGGATATTTCTCGACAGCTTGCGAGCTCGGCCGAATACGGAGCGTGACGCAAGAAGCAGCGTGACTGGGAGACGAAACGATTCCGCGTGGCGTGCTCTTCGGTCGGCTGTACTCGCGTCCGAACACAGATGGTCCAGGACCGTACGCATTGGATTCCGCCCGTCCGAGGGCCTCGGCGTGCGCAATGCTTGATGCGTTCCAGCGGGCCGGCGGCGGCGGCTACTGGATCCGGACGTTCCGGCCTGGCCAGGGGCCCGTGATCACCCAGCGGGCCTGGACGTACCGGCGTCCCGGCCCCGGGTGAGCAGGTCCCGCCCTGAGGGCACGGACCGCTTTAGCCCTGACGGCAATACGATTCCATTGTGTCGCTGGCTCGTCTGATGCGCCGCCGCCCGGGCGGGCGGCCAGGCGCGGCGGGGGCGGCGGCGTGCTTGTGCGCCGCCGCGGTGGTGCTGACGGGCTGCGGTGGCAGCCCGCCCGGCGCGCAGGCCAGCGCCGGGCCGAGCACGCCGGTCACGGGCTCGTCCCAGGCTGGCGCTGGCTCGTGGCGGGCGGAAAGCAGCGGCACCAGCCAGCGTCTGTACGGCGTGGCCTGCCTGAGCGCGCTGCGGTGCGAGGCGGTGGGTGCGGCGGGCACCATCGTGGCCACCGCCGACGGCGGCCGGACCTGGCGGGCCCAGGCCAATCCGCTGCGCGGGTCATCGGCGCCGCTGTACGCGATCGCCTGCGCCGGGCCGGGTTCGTGCTATGTGATCGCCCGGCCGGATGTCATCTTGGTGACGCACGACGGCGGCGCCTCCTGGAGCCGCCATGTGCTGCCCGTCGGCGTGTCCGGCGCGGGCCTCACCGATCAGGCGTGCCTGGCCGCCTACGCGATCGCCGGCCGGCCCGCGCTGTGCCGCCTGGGCCTGCTGGACATCGCCTGCGTCAGCGCCCGCGTCTGCTCCGCGGTCGCCACCGCGCCGCCGGCCTACGACAACGGCACCCCGGTACCGAAGACACCGCATGCCGCGCCGAGCTCGATCTGGCTGACCCGCAACGGGGGAGCGAGCTGGACCCGGCAGTCCATCCCGCCCGGGGTGGCCTGCAACGGCGACTGCCAGTCCGGGCTCTACGCCTACCCGCTGGAGTGGGTCTCCTGCCTGAGCAGCGGGTTGTGCCGGGCGGGCGGCGGGGACCTGGTGGACTGCGGGCACTGCGGGTTCGCGTACGCCGTCCTGGTGACACGCGGACCGGGCCAGCCCTGGATATGCGCCCAGTCCACAGTCACGTGCGCCGGCGTCGCGCCCGACGCGGCCGACTGCCCCACCAGCACCGGCTGCTACGGCGTCCAGAGCACCAACCCGTTCGGCGGCCCAAACGGCGGCGTCAACGTGTACCAGTCATCCGATGGCGGAGCCGGCTGGGATCAGATCGGACCACAGCCGGGATGGTCAAGCAGCGTGCTCAACGCCATCACCTGCCCCGCCACGCTGACCTGCTACCTGACCGGAAGCAGCGGATCGATCGCCCGGATCACCAACGGGACCACCGTGACCGCGCAGCCCAGCCCGACCCATAGCGACCTGTACGGCATCGGCTGCGCCGGCCCGGCCACCTGCTACGCGGTGGGAGATGACGGCACCATCCTCGCCCTGCGGTGATCCCGCCAGCGCCGCGCCGGTCACCAAGATGTCCACGATGTCCACCATGACGATGACATCTGGCGGCACCGGCCGCTGGCCGCAACGGCGGAAGCGACTGGGCCGCCGCTGATCGCGCGCCGCCGCCGCTGACCAGAACCGGCGTCACCCCGTCGAGCTCGAGCGCGGCGGTTCCCGGCCCCGCTGCCTGCGCCGCACCGGGCCGCCACACCGGCGGCCCGCCAGGCTGCGCCGGCATCTCCGCATGGTCCCGGCCAGCTGCGCGCCTTCACCAGCAGACACCCACACGACAGAAAACGCCGTTCTGCGTGCCTCCAACGGACCGGACCGAAGGGATTGTTCCAGTACAGAACGGCGGCAGTGCGCGCGCCGCGACGGCCCTTTGCCGGGAGCAACGACTGAGCCGTTGACGCTGACACGTGCTGGAAGTGATTAGCTGCGGCGTGTCGTCGGCCGCGCATCCGGGACGCTTGCGCGGTGGAGGGTACGCCAGCCGCCGGGCAGTAAAGCGGGCGGACGGTCAGCATAACCGCTCCTGCCCGGGGCGTCCGTGGCCTCGCGTGATCCTGTCCGTGGCCGCGCGAGTTCCCCGGACTCGGAGGGCATGAAAGCATAGGAAATCGAAAATCTCATCTGACCAGCACATATGCGCTGGTCAGCGGCACTTTGACTCGTACAGAGGGAGAGAGGTCTGTAAAACCGTCGGCTCAGCCTACGTTGGTTCGAACCCAACACCTGCCACCACCTGCGGAAACGGCCCGCTAGCTGGGAATTCTCGGCTATCCGGGCCGTTTCTTCTCTGTCCCGTCATGTCTCACCTTGTAGCGTTGTAGGTCCCTGTGTCGCGGCGTCCACGGACATATAGATGACATGCATCGGGCCAGGCTGAGCCGAGGCCGGTGTCTTCCGCGCGAGACCTCCCCAGCTCAGACGCGTCACGATTGACCGTGTAGGCATTCGCGCGGGTGCTGAGGCCCCGCTGGAGCTTGAGGAGGTCCCGATGCCTATCGTAGGCGGGTTGGATATCCACCGGAAGCAGCTGACGTTCGACTACCTGGACACGGAGACCGGGGAGGTGAAGCGCGGCCAGGTCGCCCCGGCCGACCGGGCGCACCTGCGGACCTGGCTGGTGCGGTTCGCCGGCCGTGATGACGTCGCGTTCGCGCTGGAGGGGTGCACCGGCTGGCGCTACGTCGCGGAGGAGCTGGCCGCCGCCGGTGTCGCGGCGCACGTCGCCGAGCCGGCCGATACCGCGTTCGCCCGGGGCCGCAAGCGGCACGCCAAGACCGACAAGACCGACTCGCGGCACCTGCGGGAGCTGCTGGCTGAGGGCCGGCTGCCGGAGTGCTGGATCCCGCCGTCGCACATCCTGGAGTGCCGGGCGCTGCTGGAGACCTATCATGACCTGCGCGCCGAGCACACTGCCTGGGTGCAGCGCATCCACGCGGTGTTCTTCCACCAGGGCGCCCCGGCTCTGGGCGAGGCCGCGCTGCGCACCGGCCGCGACCTGCAGGCGGTGCGCGCGGCCGCCGCCTGCCACCTGTCACCGGCCGGGCAGCTGCAGGTGGACACCGCCTTGGACATGCTCGCCGCCCTCGAGGCCCGCCTGGAGGTGCTGCGGCACCGGCTGCTGGCCGCGGCCCGGCACCTGACCGGCGCGAAGGTGCTCGCCGCGCGGCTGTACGGGGTCGGCCCGGCCACCGCGCTGGCGATGACCTGCTGGCTGGGCGGCGCCGGGCGGTTCTCCTCTTCCCGCAAGGCGGTCCGGTTCGCCGGGCTGGACATCACCGTCTGGTCTTCGGACCGCAAGGGCCCGCCCGGGCGGCTGTCCCGGCAGGGACCGCCGGTGCTGCGCTGGGCGGTGTATGAGGCCGGCAAGACCCACGCCCGCGCGTCGGCTCCCGACCACCGCTACTACGCCCAGGTGAAGGACCGCCAGGACGGCAAGCGCGCCGCCCTGTCCGAGGCCCGCAAGATCCTCCGCCAGGCCTGCCACATCCTGGCCGAGCTCGGCGACGACGCGCTGACCGCCGCCTGAACCCCGTTCCCGTCCCGCATGGTGGCCATCCTGGCCAGGGCCAGGCGGCGAGCCGGCGCCGACCTCACCGGATGGGGTGTAACCGCGGCCAGCTCCTGCCAGTCCGCTGTCAGCCGCTCCCGGTCCTGCCGCGCAGGGCCAGGCGGACGGCCTGTATAGACTGAGCGGCCGCATCCCCCGCAGGCGGGAGGACGCCCAATCGATCATCTTGTCGCCGGGCGCGGCACAGCGCCCGCGGGCCTAGGTAAGCCTGGCTGCCCCCTCGCCGCCCCCCGTCCCGCCACGGATCAGGTCACCCCGTCCCAGACCAGAAAGGCCCGCGCCAGCCCCGAAACCGCCCAACTCCCGTCGCTCACTCCCTTGCCCCCTGCCGGCCATGGTCCGCTCCCGGGTGGCCGCGTCAAGGGTGTTACCTACCGCGCTCGTTGAGCGGGGGTAACGACGTTCGCGGTGAACAGCGGCATCTGGCTGATGGCCGCTCCAGAATTTGACAAGGGAACCCTCGCGAGGACCCTGATCGGGCCATGCGGGCAGGTCACAGGCCTACCCGATCGGCGGCAAGCCTACGGGCCCTCGCCCCTTGTCAAATTCCTGCACTCTCAGCGTCGTCCCGCTTACGGCCATCGCCGAACCACTTGCAGTCACCGCGCGATGCAGGTAAGCGGACGGCGTCCAGCCGCCAGGACGGTCGGTGTGCACCGTCGGCTTTCCACGGACGGCCACGGACGGGCCGCGCCGGTCGCGGGTTCCGGCTTGACGTGAGCCGCTGAGTCGAGCGTGCATCCGTACACACGGCCCGCGCGGCCCCGGTGATCTGCCGGGGCAGGCGGCCGGGGAAGGCGGGTGCGCTGATGGCTGGGCCGCATATCCGGGAGAGCGTGACGGCGGCCGGGCGGGCGGAGCGGGCGCGGGTCGCCCGCGCGTTCGCAGTCGGGGTGCTCGGTCCCGGGCACCCGTGCGGGGATGACGCCGCCCTGCTGGTAAGCGAGCTGTTCGGCAATAGTGTCCGGCATAGCCGCTCGGGGGCTGCGGGCGGGACGGTCACGGTCGCGGTCAGCGCGGGGGACGGTCTTGTCCGGGTGGAGGTCACCGATCGCAGCGGCCCTGAGGTGCCGGAGCTGCACCGTGCTGGCCGGGATGCGGAAGGCGGCCGGGGGCTTCAGCTCGTTGCGGGCCTCGCGGCGCGGTGGGGGCGGCGGCGGCGTGGCGGGCGGACGGTGACCTGGTTCGAGCTGCGGCATCCATCAGCGAGCGGGATAGATGACGTCTAGCTCGCCGTGGGCCGGGTCCTCACATCTGCGACTGGCTCTCGTCAGTTTGAGAGCCAGTCATGTACCTGTCGCGATGGCCGTTGACACGTCGGCCGATGATTGACCTGTCATGTACCTGCCGTGTACCGTGCCGGATCACGAGAGTACAAGACGCCTGGTCGGCTGGTCTGGATCTGAGTAGGAAATAAGGGCGCGCCATGGGCGTCGTTCCGCTACCTGCCGGCCAGGACCACGGCGCAGGTAGTAGTCATCGAAATCACTGGGGGGAACCCGGTAACTGGACCGATGTACCCGCAGATTAAGAGTCCGCTGCTCAGGAATTCTATTCATCCAACCTACCAGCACCTTTGCGCTAGCACGCTGGCGAGATGCCGCAATCGGCCGAGGGGGATACCGTCCGCGGACGGCTGATACCGGGTAGTGCCGGGACATCCGAGCGCACGTGGAGCGAACACGCCACCTTAAAGGTCTAGACCACTATCGATAGCTGCTCCCGGCTGCGGCGCGCAATCGTCTAGTTCCCTAGCGGGAGACGCTGCCTGAGCTTAGCTCGGATCGCAGACACGTTTCGTGATCCCTGCTGGCGGGCCTCCGCGAGCCGATGCGGACCACGGGAGACGAATCGGGTTCGTGCTGGGCGGTTGCTCCTGCACGCGAGGGTTCCGCCGCTCGCCATCTTCTGCCGCGAGGGACGCCCGTCCCGCCGATGACATCTGCGCCTATTCCGGCTGCGGGGTGCCGGCTCAGCGACCTATGCTGCGGGCCACCTCGTGTGCGGCGGTGCTGTTAAGGTTTGGGTTGTTCATTAGCTTGCCGTCACAGTGTCCACTCCAAACCGCCCGATTGGTTGGAGAAGAACCGGCCCGACATGACACCGTCTGGCAGCTCACCGTAGTTGAAACGCCGGTTGTCTGTATGAAGCCCCTGCCCTTGAATCGCACGCCATCGCCGCGGCGGGTGGTACCAAGTTCGGCCCGTCCTTCGTACTCGGCACCGCTCGCCACCTCGGTCGGGGTCGCGAGGCTAATGGACTCCTCGCCTACCTGGGCGCAGAACGGCTTCACGTTTTACCGTTGTGCAGCCTGCCAGCCGCAATCCCGTGTTGAGCCCGCGGCCCGTGCCGCACCTAGGCCCGGGAAAGCTCGCCGCAAAGGTAACTACATCCATCAGTTGCCTCCTTGGCGTGCTGCCGTCCTTAGATCTGCTGGAGAGTTCTGTGGGCGAACACCAGGACGTGCTGCTCGTGCGCAGTGAGGTCCTTGTGAACGGTGCGCCACGCCAGTAGGTTGCGGAAATAGGCCAGCCACGCGTCATGCTCGGTGCCCGTGGTGTCGGTGGCGAAGACCTGCGAGAGGTGCGCCTCATTGAAGGCGCCGGGCGCTACGGGCTTCGATGCAGGAACCGGGATGGGTTCGGGCGCCGGGTACTGCCCGTGCTGCCGGATGATGTTTGCGCGGCGTACGATCTCGGCGCGGGCCTGCGAGCGGGTGTGATTGGGGTTCTTGTCGGCGTCGGGGCAGGAGTGGCCGCCGAAGGGGATGCCGCCCATGCTGTGCGTCCCCAGGCCCTGCTTGTCTATCGAGTCGGTCACCTGGATCGTGAACCGGCCGTACTCCGGCCGTGCGGTCAGCTCGAGGATCTGTGCGATGCGCGAGAGCTGCGCGTCGGTGTACGGGTTGTTCGGGTCGCCGTCATCGGCGTTCTCCACCGCATACCAGTGGGGGTTCGCAGCCACCGCGTGCTCGGCCACCACGCCCAGCGGCACCCACTGAATGACGGTGCCATCTTGGGCGGTGCCGAAGTGCGCAGAGTTGCCTGAGCCATGCGGTCCCGGCGTGAACAAATCGTCGGTGCCCGGCAGGTTGCCCACCATGGTGTGCGAGAGCAGCCCCATGACCGCCGATGTCGGCAACGCGCCGCCGTGAAAGCCTGGGTGGCGGGTGAATTCACTCACCCAGCCATTCTCGACGGTAAGCTTCTGGTAGACCTTCATGATTTTCATGCCTCCAAATGAGCGGATGATGGTTGGCCCGGCCAGACATGGCCGGCTGGTTGGAGTGTCATTACTAGTACCTTTCTGCGTTCGGTCGCCGTGGGTCAGGTGAGTTCCCCGATTTCGAGGTACAGCTCCCGCTCGGCCTCCACCCTGACGGTGAAACCGCGGGAGAAGCTGGGCGAAGGGGCCAGCGGGAATGAGGCGGTGGCGACCTCGCCGGCGACCACCCGGCGCTCCACCAGGTCGTCCCGGCCGAGTGAGGCGCGCTGCGCCTGGCCGAACTGGATCGCCGCCACGTCGTCGTCGAGCGGGTGCCCGATCTGGGTGCGCACCGTGCCCGGGACCAGCCGTACAGTCAGCACCTGATCGAAGCTGGGCCGCGCCCGCATCGCGTGGACTAGGTACATCTGTTCGCCACGCCCGAAGTACAGGTACTCCATGGCCGGGCCTGGGTCGCGCATGGCATCGGCGTCGAGCTGCCGGAACCACACGACGTTCCTGATGTCCATCCGCAGCCCGGTGCAGATGGGGGTGCCGCCCCGCTCGAAGTGCCCGCGCACCAGGGTAACTTCCAGTGATGTCCGGGCCGGCGCGCCGTCGTGCGGCTCCAAGTCGGCGATGGGGAAGGGCGCGGGGTCGACGGTGTACATGCCATCCCCGTGCCGGGCGCGGTCGGCGCGCAGGGTGTCCAGCGCCGGGCGGTCAAGCCCGACCTCCAGCAGTACTTGGAAGTTGCGCGGGCAGGCGTACCTAGGCAGGTGCGACAGGTACACCGGGTCCTCGCCGAACAGCAGCATGCCGTGGCGGCTTGCGGTGTCGCAGCCTGCTGGCCCGCGGTGGGGGCTGTCGTGGTTATGCTCGCTGGTCATCGCGCCTCCTTGGCAGATATGTGCACGATCACCCGCAGGCCTGCTCGCGTACCTTGCGGCGACCTTGCGGCCTAGGTCAGCATGGCGGGAGACGGTCGGTGGCAGATTGATCATCGAGGGTGGCTGATGGAGTTCCGGTTGCTGGGGGAGGTCCAGGTACGGGCCGCGGGCCAGCTACTTGACGTCGGTACGCCCCGGCAGCAGGCCGTGCTGGCGGCGCTGGCGCTGGACCCGGGGCGGCCGGTGCCCATCGAGACGCTGATCGACCGGATCTGGGGCGATGAACCGCCGGCCGAGGCGCGCAACGTCCTGTACTCGCACCTGAGCCGGATCCGCCAGCTGTTCAAGCGGGCGGCCGAACTCGGCGACGACACTGCGGTGCGGCTCGAGCGGCGGCACGCCGGGTACGTGCTCGACATCGACCCGGACATGGTCGACCTGCACCGCTTCGGGCACCTGGCCGACCAGGGTCGCGACCCGTCCCGCACGAATGCCGAACAGGCGGGCGCGCTCACCGAGGCGTTGGGCCTGTGGCGAGGCACCCCGGTGGCCGCGCTGTCAGGCGAGTGGGCGGCGAACGTACGCCAGAGCTGGCACCGCCGCCGCCTGGACGCCGCCGTCCGGTGGGGGCGCGCTGAGCTTGGGCTCGGACACGCCGAGGTGGTGGTCAGCACCTTGCCCGACCTGATCACCGAGTACCCGTTCGCCGAGCCGCTCGAGTGCCTGCTGATGGAGGCGCTGCACGCGGCCGGCCGGGATGCGGAGGCCATCGACCGCTATGCGACGGTACGGGAGCGGCTGGCCGAAGCACTGGGTGCCGATCCCGGTCCGGAGCTTCGCGCCGTGTACGAGGCGATCCTGCGCGGCGAGCTGCGGCCCGCTCCCCAGCTGGACCAGGCGGTCGCCGCCCGGAGCGTGACCGGGCCAGCTCAGCTGCCGCCTGATGTGTACGGGTTCACCGGGCGCGAGGCGCAGCTGCGCCAGCTGGACGCCCTGCTCGCCACGGCGCCCCCGGCGCGGGACGCGCCCGCCGCACCGGTGGTGATCGTCACGATCGACGGGATGGCCGGCGTCGGCAAGACGGCCCTGGCGGTGCACTGGGCGCACCGGGTGGCCTCCCGGTTCGCCGACGGGCAGCTCTACGTGAACCTGTGCGGGTTCGAAGCCAACCGCTCGCCGGTGACGCCGGATGAGGCGGTACGCGGATTCCTCGACGCGCTTGACGTGCCGCCCGAGCGGATTCCGGCCACGCTGGAGGCACAGGTGGGGCTCTACCGCAGCCTGCTGGCGGGCCGGCGGGTCCTCGTGCTGCTGGACAATGCGACCCACGCCGAGCAGGTGCGTCCGCTGCTGCCTGGGGCGCCCGGCTGCATGGCCGTGGCGACCAGCCGCAACCTGCTCGCCGGCCTGATCACCACGGCCGGCGCGTCCCCGATGACACTGAACCTGCCGTCGGTTGACGAGGCACGCGAGCTGCTGGAGCACCGGCTGGGCACCGCCCGCATCAGGGCCGAACCATCCGCGGTGGACGAGATGATCGCCAGCTGCGCGCGGCTGCCCCTGGCGCTCGCCATCGTGGCCACCCGAGCGGCCGTCCAGCCCGGCCTGCCGCTCGCCGAACTCGCGGCCGGACTGCGCGAGGCCAAGGGCGGGCTGGCCGAGTTCACCGATCCCGATCTGGCCAGCGACGTGCGGGCGGTGTTCTCCTGGTCGTACCGGCAGCTCAGCCCGGCGGCCGCGCGAGTGTTCCGGCTGCTGGGTTTGCACCCTGGACCCGACATCGCCACGCCGGCCGCGGCCAGCCTGGCCGGGCAGCCGGTCGCCGAGGTACGGCCCTTGCTGGCCGAACTCGCCCGCGCGCACCTGCTCGAAAGCACCGCAGGCCGGTACGCGTCCCACGACCTGCTCCACGCATACGCCAGGGAACTGGCCCACAGTCTCGACACCGATGCGGAGCGGGCCGCCGCGCCGCACCGGGCGCTGGGCCACTACGCGCATAGCGCGTACCTGGCTGACCGGCTGCTCAACCCGCACCGGGACGATCCCGTGACACCGCCGCCGATGCCCGCCGGAGTCACCCCGGAACACGCCGCCAGCCAGCGGCAGGCGCTGGCTTGGTTCGTCGCCGAGCACCGGGTGCTGATGGCGATGATCCGCCAGGCCGACGATAATCCGCTTGCCTGGCAACTCGCCTGGGCCTTGATCAGGTTCTTCACCTACCACGGGCACTGGCACGACTCGATTGACGCGCTCACCGCCGCGATGCGGGCCGCCCGGAGCCTGGCCGACCCGGTCAAGGAGGCTTTCACGCATCGCTTCCTGGGCTGCGCGTACATCAACTTGGGCCGCCTGGGTGACGCGGACGTCTGCCTGCGTCATGCGCTAGGCCTGTACCATGCGGCCGGCGACTCCGTCGGCGAGGCTCACACTCACCGCCACCACGCCTGGCTGCTGGAGCGTCAAGGCCGCTACCGGGAGGCGCTCGGGCACGCGCAGCAGGCTGTCGGCCTGTTCCGTACCGCCGGCCACCGGGCCGGACAGGCCAGGGCGCTCAACGCGATCGGCTGGTTCCACGCCATGCTCGGCGACTACGCGGAGGCCGTCACGTACTGCCAGCAGTCCCTCGAACTGCAGCGGGCACTCGGCGACCGGTTCGGCCAGGCAGAGACGTGGGACAGCCTCGGCTATGCCAGCCTGCGACTCGGCCAGCACGAGGCGGCCATCTCGTCTTACCGCACCGCGGTCGCGCTCTACCAGGCGTTCGATGACCGGTACAACGAAGCCGACAGCACGGCGTCACTTGGTGACGCGCACTATGCGGCTGGCGATGTCGATTCTGCCTGGAACGCGTGGCGGCACGCCTCCGACATCCTTGACCTGTTGCGCCATCCGGATGCAGACCAGGTCCGCGCTAAGCTCGCGAACACCCGGCGGTCCGGCGGCGGGCACGACGCCACCGACCGCACCGACGAAGGAGAACAGCCCGACCCGGAGGCCCGAATTGGATAGCGTATCCGTCAGCCATGACGACATCGACGCTCTCGCGCACGCTCTTGATGCCGGTACCTTGCCCGCGACTGAGTTGCTGCGGTCCCTCGTCACCGCGATCCGCAGGGTGTCCGGCGGCGATGAGGAGTCAGCAACCGTCAGCGTAGAGGTCGTCGGGTCGCTGCAGCAAACGTTCGACGCCGCGTTCACCCCGGATCCGGCACCGGGAGGCCCGGCTTCCGGACCGCAGGTTCACGTGACGGTCCATAAGATTGGCCGCTGACACCACCGTATGCGTACTGTCCTGGTCTCGATGCCGTTCATGGGCCTGGACCGTCCATCCATCCAACTGGGCCTGCTCAAGGCGATAGGCGAAGAACACGGCTTTGCCGTCCGCACCCTGCACGCGAATCTTGACTTCGCGGCGCGGATCGGCGCGGACTACTACCGCACGCTCGCCGATACGCGCGGTCCGCTGGTTGGCGACTGGCTCTTCTCGGTTGCGGCGTTCGGCGCGCAGGCTCCCGATCCCGACGGACGGCTGCTGGACGAGTTCGCCGGGGAGCTGTCGTTCCTGGCCGGGACCTGGCCGGAGGCACGGGACCGGCTGCTGCATACCCGCGAGCACGACGTCCCTGCACTGCTGGATTCCCTGGTCGACTCCTATTCGTGGCACGAGGTGCGGGTGGTCGGTTTCAGTTGCACGTTCCAGCAGAACACCGCGTCGTTCGCGCTGGCGCGCCGGCTGAAGCAACGGTACCCGCACCTTGTGACGGTCTTCGGCGGGGCGAACTTCGACGGCGAGATGGGCCTGGAGCTGGTTCGTTCCGTCGAGTCCATCGACCTCGCCGTCACTGGCGAGGCCGATGCATCCTTCCCGCGCTTGTTGCGCGCGCTGGCCGCCGGAGCCGACCCGGCAACCGTGCCCGGAGTCTCCCGCCGGGCCGGTGACCGGCTCGTCTCGGCGGCGCCCGAGCCGCCAGACGGTGATCTCGACGACTTGCCGGCACCCGACTACAGTGAGTACTTCGAACGGGCGGAGCGCCTGAACCTGCTGCCTCGCGCCGCGTACCGCGAGGTGTGGATCCCTTTCGAGAGCGCCCGCGGGTGCTGGTGGGGCGCCAAGCACCACTGCACGTTCTGCGGTCTCAACGGGACGGCGATGCGATTCCGCGCCAAATCACCGCAACGTGTCCTGGACGAGCTGGCGATCCTGGCCCGGAGGTACCGCAGCTTCCGCTTCGAGGCGGTGGACAACATCCTCGACATGCGCTACCTGAAGGAGCTGTTCCCCGCGATCGCCGACAGCGCCTCGGACTACCAGATCTTCTACGAGGCCAAGGCCAACCTCACCCGCGCCCAGCTTCGGGTGCTGGCCCGCGGTGGGGTGACCCACCTTCAACCCGGCCTGGAGTCGCTGAGCTCCAACGTGCTGCGCCTCATGGACAAGGGCGTCCGGGCCGCACAGAACGTGAATCTCCTGCGATGGGCCCGGTACTACGGCATTGACGTGGCGTGGAGCATCCTGTGGGGCTTTCCCGGCGAGACCGCCGAGGATTACGCCGAGCAGACGGCGGCCGCATCGCATCTGATACACCTGCAGCCCCCGGAAGACTCCGGCCGGATCTGGCTGGAACGCTTCAGTCCCCTGTACACAGAGCCGGGGCGGTTCGGACTGCTGCGCTGCGAACCCAAACGCAGCTACCGGTACGTGTACCCGGGACAGGTCGACCTCGACCGGATCGCCTACTTCTTCGACTACGAGGTCGACGGCGCCCTGCCCGAAAGCACGTACGAGCCCTTGCGGCGGGCGCTCGCCGCCTGGACCGATGCGTGGCGGTCCAAGCCGCAGCCGGCGCTGACGTACTGGTCGGCGCCGGGCTTCCTGCGGATTCACGACGGCCGCTACCCTGAGCGTGCCGGAACATACACCTTCGAAGGGACCCTCGCCGACATCTACCTCGCATGCACGGATCGGCCAGCAACTGCGGCTGCGGTACGGGACCGGCTGCGGCCAGGGCAGCCCGTGGGCTTTGTCGAGGAGGTGTTCGATGAGTTCCAGCGGCGCGGGCTCATGTTCCGCGACGACAAGCTTGCCGTGGCACTGGCGCTACCCGCCGTCGCAGGCCGCTAACCCGGACCTCGCCGCAGTGGCCCAAGAGCTGGCAGCATAAGAGCTGGCCCGGCCTGTGCCGTGCCAGAATCCTGCGTGTCGCGCTGACCTGCTGGTCTACGATCGGCGCTCGTGCTCATCCTGTACTGCTTCAAAATTAATCGCATGATGTCTGACCTGGGTTCATTTGCTCAGCTACGCTGCCCGGTAATACTCGTTGATCACGCCGCCGAGGACCTTGCGCCGCTGGACTGGCAGGTCCAGCGGCGGGCTGGCCTGGTCGTCGTGGTCGGGTGGTCGTTGCTGGCGGGATTGGTGCGGGCGGTGCCTGTTGTAATGGCCGCAGTACTCTCCCAGGACCGAGCGCAGGTGCCGTTCGCCGTAGATGAGCATCCGGTCGGTGCACTCGCCTCGTGCGGTGCGTACCCATCTCTCGGCATAACAGTTCGCTCTCGGCGTCCGCGGCGGGATCTTGACTGGCTGCACGCCCTCGCTGGCGAAGATCGTGTCAAAGGCGCTGGTGAACTTGGCGTCGCGGTCCCGGATCAGGAACCGGAAGGAGCTGGTCCGGTCGCCGAGGTCCATGAGGAGGTTGCGAGCCTGCTGGGCGGTCCACGCGCCGTCCGGGTGTGCTGTCACGCCGAGGATATGCACCCGCCGGGTTCGGACCTCCATGACGAACAGGATGTACAGGCGCTGGAGGAAGATCGTGTCCACATGAAAGAAATCACAGGCGAGCACCCCTCGGGCCTGCGCGCGCAGGAATGCCCGCCAGGAGGTGTCCGCGTCCCGGCGGGGCCGGGCTGCGCCGCCGGGCGCGCAGGCTCCGTCGTACGGTCGCTGCGCTGACGTGGTAGCCGAGGAGGAACACAAACCGCGATCTTGCCGCAACCAGCTCATCGGACCAAACAGCAGGTCGCGGCAGCCGCGATGAGTTCTGAATCGGTAAGGCGTTTTGCTCCAGCTGCCAGTGGAGATGCGCGAAGCTCAGCCCGCTCCAGCGGTCGGTGATGATGCCGTCACTGTCGATGCGCACGGCGTCGGAGCCGTCGAGTACCAGGTCCTTGCCGGTCGGCTCGTATACCCGATCGGAACCGGGAAGCACCAGCGGGCCGCGGTCATGAACGTAGGTCACGACCATGCTCGCACCTACGAGGTCTGCGGGGTCAGCACCTCCGGCCAGCATAGACAGGGCCGCGCCGTCCTCGATCCACGTCACCGTGGCAGAGCGGACAGAGGTGCAGGCGCTGTTGATGCGCTCGCGGAATTGCTCCATGGCCTCGATCCCCGCGCCTTCGGGCGGGCGCTGATCGCCGGCGAGCAAGTCGTGCGGCCAGAAGCTGGTCGCGAACCGGGACTTCATGTCCACGGGCTCCAGGAGAGCTTCAAGGTAGCCCAGGAAGATCTTCCTCTTCCTGCGCTCCTCCTCGTTGCGGGGCTGACTGCCCCGGATGGTCCAGGCATACTCATCCGCCATGTTCGCCCCAAGGATTGTTCCTGCATGACGTGACGGCGACCACACTATAGGCACGCACAAGCCGCGTCCAGGAGCACTGGGCCTGGCTGGTGGCCATCAAGCTAGGTCGGCGCTGCGTGGAGCGGTAACAGGCTCAGGCCGTCCCGGCTTGGGAGCACGCTCGGCTCTTTCCTGGTCAGGCACGCTCGCTGGCGTAGGCAAGTGCTTGGTGATATCCGTTCATCCACTCGGCGTCCTGCTGGTCCGCAGGTATGCCTGCGCGGTTTGCAGCAGGTCGTAAGTGTGCTGTGCGAGGGTCGGCTCCCCGGGGTGGCCAACGCGGCTGCTGATGCGCGTATTGCGCCACGCGGGCGGCCCTGCAGGCGGGTCAGGTCCCCCCGGTCCGTTCGGATCAATAGCTTTCTATCCCGAACGGACACCGGTGCTAGCCGCCGGATCCCACCCGGCGGACTTGACGTCCTCTGCTAGCTCGGACGCGATGAGCAGCGACACCGCCTCGATCAGGGCCAGGTGGGTGAACGCCTGCGGGAAGTTCCCGAGATGCTCGCCGGTTGTAGTGTCGATCTCCTCCGCGTAGAGCAGAAGCGGCCCGGCGAACGACAGCAGCTTCTGGCAGAGCGCTCGTGCGCGGTCCGTCTCGCCGATCATCGCCAGCGCCGACACCAGCCAGAACGAGCAGATGGTGAACGTTCCCTCCTCGCCGGAGAACCCGGTGTCGGTTCCCTCGACCCGATACCGCAGGACCAGGTCATCCTTGGTCAGCTCGTCGGCAATGGCCAGCACGGTCGCTCTCATGCGCTCATCGCTGGGAGGCAGGAAACCCATGAGCAGCAGCAGCAGCAGCGAGGCGTCCAGATCGTCGGTCTCGTAATGCTGCCGGAACACGCCCCGGCCTGACACGCCCTTCTCGAGTACCTCGGCCCTGATCTCCTCGGCGCCTGCCTGCCACTGCTTGGCCCGCTCGTCGCCGCGCTGCCTGGCCAGGTCGGCGCCGCGTGATGCCGCCACCCAGCACATCACCTTGGAGGCGGTGAAGTGCTTCGGCTCGCCCCGGACCTCCCAGAGCCCCTGGTCCGGCTCACGCCAGTACTCGAGGGCGGCCTGCACGAACCCGGCCAGGCCCTCCCACAGCGGCACCTCGATCTGGGAGGCATTCCGCCGGAACTGGACGTCGACCGCGTCCAGGATCATTCCCCATACGTCGTGCTGGCGCTGGTTCCAGGCGCCGTTGCCCACCCTGACCGGGCGGGCTCCCCGCCACCCGGACAGATGGTCGAGGGTCCGCTCGGTGAGCTCCCGTTCACCGCCGATGCCGTACATGATCTGCAGCTCGAACGGCCCGTTGCGGTCGCCGCTGCTGACCGCGTCGATGATGAAGCCGAGATACTCGATCGCCTCCCAGCCGAAACCGAGCTCATACAGCGATCGGAGCATGAACGCCGAATCCCGGATCCAGGTGAAGCGGTAGTCCCAGTTGCGCGCCCCGCCCGGTGTCTCGGGCAGCGATGTGGTCGCCGCGGCCATGATGGCGCCGGTCGGGGCATAGCTCAGCCCCTTGAGGGTCAGCGCGCTGCGCTCGAGGTAGGGCCGCCACGGATGGTCGGGCACCTTGGCCGCGCTCAGCCAGTCGCGCCAGTAGCCGACGGTGGCGTTCAGCGCGGCAGCGGCCTCCTCCCAGCTTCCAGGGACGCCGCCGGCGCCCCAGGACAAGGTGACGTACGCCGACTCGCCGTCGGTCAGCGTGGTGCGGCCGTAGCAGCGGACGCCGAACACCCCGAGCCGGATGTTTCCGGCCAGATCGAGCCGGAGGTCGCCCTCTTGCGGGGCGGCCGTCATCGACGCATACCCCTCCCCCCGGTAGCTCCAGTTCCCGCCGGCGGTCCCGTAGCCGAACAGCGGGGAGCAGTCCACCATCACCTCGACCTGGCCGCCGATGCAGGTTGCGGTCCGCAGCAGCACCCCGGTGGCGCCGAAGTCGGTCGGCGCCCGGCAGTAGTCCGCGCGGCGGTGACTGCCGTCGGTCCGGCCCATCACCAGCAGGTCATGAACGACCAGCCAGCCGGCAGGCGTATGCCAGGTCGTCTCGAGCACCATGGTGCCCGGGACGTATCTGCGGTGATGCGGCACCTGGGCACTGGTTGGACCGAACCTGAACTCCCCCGCGGTCCGGTCCAGCAGCGCCCCGAACACACTCGGCGAGTCGGGGCGGGGCAGGCACAGCCATTCGACGGAGCCGTCCGGCGCGACCAGGCAGCTCTGCTCGCAGTTGGACAGGAAGGCATAGTCCGCAACGGGCGGAAATGTGCTCATGGGCCCGTAACCCTCCGTAGGCAACAAGCACGCCAGCCGTGATAGGCAGTGCTGACCGGAGCGTTTCATGACCAGCCTAACGTAATCGGCGGGTGCCCGGCCATGTCCCCCGGCCGGGCGAGCTGCTTTTAGATCCGCCGGGCGATGCCACGTGGAAGCGGTGCAAACGGATGGATCACAGACGACAAGAGCCCCGGATGACCAGTCCAGTGCAGGTGCCGTCAGTGATCTGCGATCTGGCCGCCATCAATGTGGAGGATCTCGCCGTTGATGTAGGCGATGACTCCGGGAACAGGATGCCGTCGACGACGTCGCTGACCTGGCCGACGCGGCCGAGGGAGCCGGTCGCCAAGTGCGTCGGAGCTTTCCGGCGTGTGCATCGGCACCTGGATCACGCGTTAACGATCTGCCGCAGATGAGTGCCATCGGGTGGCAGGACCGTTCGCAAGGTTTGCTTCGATCAGAACAGCGCCTCGATAGGCGCGACAGTCACCAGGTCCTTCACGGCCTGGGCGAGTTGCCGGTCGAGCGTGATCAAGGCGTCGGCTTCGAGCTGGGTCAGGGCGACGTACTCGGCGTCAAACGTGTCAGACCAGCCGAGCTGGTCGGCGACCTGCCATGCGGCGTTCTGAAGGAGGTGGTCTTCGTGCAGCCGGATCCGCATCCCTTGCACGTAGAAGAGGCGTCGCTCGGCATCCTCCTTGGTCATCTCACCGCGGTGTACTGCCTGGTAGAGGAGCGACAGCATCTGCGAGCGAAGAAGCGCCGGCGCCAGCATGTGATGCCCATCGGGAACCACGGCCTCGTCACCAGCTAGCTGAATGGCGACGTCCGGACCGATCACGTACCTCGTCATGGACGATCCGTTCCTTTCCGTTGCTGCGCGACACAAGCGCCTGCCTCAGACTACGGCGACGTCGAGCCCCCTCACCGGCATATCGCGTGACCGCGCTGCTGCGGGGGAGTAGTGGTCGTAACTGTGCCGGATCGGCCCGTTCAATACCGGCCTGCAGGTTCGAGTAGCAGAGGCCGGACCGGCCAGTGGTCGGCGCGCGTGCGCCGAACCGCCGAGGTCTGCGGGCGAGACGACGGTGAGCGGATGCCGCTGGCCGCCGGGCCCGGGGTGGGGTTGAAGAAGTTCGGCGGGTCCGGGTTCTGTACGATTCGGCTGGGTGTCCTCTGCGGGAGGCGTGGTGATGAAGGCGGCAGTGATCGATTCGCTGGAGCGGGGCCCGCGGTTCGTCGACTTCGCCGAGCCGGTCGTGACCGGCGGGGAGACCCTGGTCGAGGTCACCGCCACCGGGCTGCACCCGATCGTGCGGATGCTGGCCAGCGGCGAGCACTACGGCAGCCAGGGCATGCTGCCGATGATCCCCGGTATCGACGGCACGGGCCGCGCCCCGGACGGCACCCGGGTGTATTTCGGTGGTGTCCGCGCCCCCTGGGGCCCCATGGCCCAGCGCGCGACGGCCGGTCTCACCCTGCCGCTGCCCGACGGCCTGGACGAAGTGACCGCCGCCGCCATCGTCAACCCCGGAGTCGGCGCCTGGATGGCGCTGACCCGGCGGGCCATGCTGCAGCCGGGGGAAACCGTGCTGGTGCTGGGGGCCACCGGCGTGTCCGGCCGGATCGCGGTGGCGCTGGCCGCTCGGATGGGCGCCGGCCGGGTGATCGCGGCCGGCCGCAATCAGGCCATCTTGGACCGGCTCGGCGCGACGGCCACCGTCACGCTCGGCGGCCCCGATGACCGGGCCGCCCTGGCTGAGGCGGCCGGCCCGGACGGCATCCACGTCATCATCGACTACCTGTGGGGCCAGCCCACCGAGGCGGCCATCGCCGCCATCACGCGGCGCGGCCTGGCCCATACCGCCCCGCGGGTCCGGCTGGTGGAGGTCGGACAGATGGCCGGGCCGACCATCTCGTTGCCCGCTGACGTGCTGCGCAGCTCCGGGCTGGAGATCCTTGGCAGCGGCCCGGGCACCATACCCCTGGCCGAGATCACCGGCGCCATACCAGAGTTCATGTCCCTCGCAGCCACCAGCGACCTGCCGATCGACATCGACGAGGTGCCCCTCGCCGAGGTCGAACCGGCCTGGCATCGTCGCAGCGGCGGCCGGCGGATCGTCTTCCGGCCCTGAACACCGCGCGGCAATCCAGAAGGCGCTGCGGAGCCTCCGGGCGGCAATCCGCCATGAGCCTGAGCAGACACACGGAGCGCGGCATGAGCGGTAAATCTGTCGCGCAGGTTACGGCGCATGATCATGCAGGTCCACTGGCCGCTCGTTGGGTCGGACGGGCATCCTAACCTGGGATGGCCATCCGCGTCGTGATCCGCACGGCCGTTCGATGATGGTCATGCGGGCGGAAGGAAGGTGACCCACGACGAGCAGGACAAACACGCAGCGGGCCGGAGCGGGAATCGCCGGGCGGGCTTACCAGGTCATCACCGCGCTGTGGATGACCGCGGGGCACGGCCCGCGGGTGCATGCGGTCGCCGATGCCGCGGAGCTGACGGCCGCCGACCGGGTGGTCGACGTCGGCTGCGGCCCCGGCACCGCCGTACGGCTCGCGGCCCGGCGCACCGCCACCGCGACCGGCATTGACCCTGACCCCGCCATGCCAGGGCTTACAGATCATTAACACGCTGTCTTGATCTCTGCCGGGGCGAGGATGCCTTCGGCGGCGGCCAGATTAAGGATGGCCCACCTGTCAGAGCTGAACGCCTCGTCTACCTCACCGAGCAGGTCAATGACCCCCTGAGCGACTTGCGCAGAGGATGGCCGGGCCTGCCGGGTCCCGCCGTCCGCACCTGACTCATCTGCCTCGGTTGACACCGGCCTAGCGTAAGGGGCCGCCTGCTGCATGATCGAACTATTTGCGGACACGGGAAGGCGAAGTGACGGCCTCTCCCGTCGCCCGGCGGGCCTAGGACAGCTCAGCCAGCCGGAAGGCATGGGCGGTGAGCTCGGCCAGGTGCTTGAGGTGACGGTGGGCTTCGGGGAACAGCAGCCCGCACTTGTCCGCGTTGAAGTAGACCTCGATGTCCCCCGTAGGTCACCTGCTGAGAGTGGACGTCGTAGTTGCGGATGTCGCTCATGAGGCGGGCGAACTGGCTGAGTGCGTCCGCTTCCCACTTGCGGTTGCCGGGCAGGCAGTCGCGCAGCGCGGCGGCGACCGCACTCTGAAGCTGCGCGGTATGGTCGCCATCGACAAGCACGTCCACCCGGGGCGCTGCCGTCCGCAGGCGCTGTCCGGCGGCGTACCAGGCGCCCTCGACGGCGGCGCCGAGCAGGTTAGAGGCCGCCAGGAACACGCCGCGCCGGTAGGACTCGATCGCCTCGCGGAGGCTGCGCTCGGTCCGCGGGTCCAGCCCGAGGCTGGCGAGGTTTGCGATGAAGACGTCCGGTCCCAGGCCCCAAAGGCCCTGCCGTCGCAGCCGGTGCGGCAGCCGGATGACATCCGAAAGCACTGCAGGCTGGTTCAGTCGCAGGCGCTGACAAGCCGAGTATCAGGGCAGTCTGAAGGACAGCGTGATCTCGTTACTTCCCCCGAGGGACCCTGACCCTGCGGCTATCAGCATCCCGTCGGCGATCATTTCCGCCAGTGCCTCGCGTGCGGTGAGATGGGCGCGGATCGCCGCAGGGATCGGATGGTCAGCGGTGATGACGGTTGTTACCGCCTTCGCTATTTGAACATCCAACGGCTGAATTGTCTGTGGACGGTTCGACACAGCTCGGCGTGGATCCAGGCGACCTGATCACATAGCGTGACTGCTCATGTAGCTCAGGGGCGCGCGCGTACCCGCCCAATTCGGCGCGGCCATCGTCCTCCTTGGGCGCCAGTCGCTCAGGTGCACAGATGTGGTCGATCTGGCGAGCCGCCAGGACCCGGGGGCGGGGCGGGGCGCGCGGGCGTGCGGCCGGGTGACGCGGACGGCCGTGAGTAGCGGGCTGGCCCGTCGACTCGGTCGGCTGAAGGCGTGACCAGCGCCGCTGCCGCTGGCCTGTACGTGAGACTCGCCATCGTCCGCAGCCAGCATCTTGGCTCCGCCAAGCCGGCCGGGCCCCGGTTGCCTGCGGACGGCATTAGCGCAGACCCGTCACAGCAGTACGCGAGCGAGTTGCCTGTAGGCCGGTACCGGGTCGTTGCCGGTGCCGGTGAGGACCTGGATCGCGACGTGGTCTGCCCCGGCGTCCAGGTGGGAGCGGAGGCCGGCCGCGATGATATCGGGGGAGCCGTGGAGCACGAGCGCGTCGATCAGGCGGTCGCTGCCGCCGTCATCGATGTCGGCGTCGGTGTAGCCGTAGCGCCGCAGGTTGGTGGTGTAGTTGGAGAGCTTGAGATAGGGGTCGGACACGAACGCGCGGCCGATGGCCCGGGCCCTGCCGGGATCGGTGTCCAGGACGACCTTGTGCTCGGGCGCGATGACGGCACCTGGGCCGAGCATCTGGCGGGCGGCGCGGGTATGGTCCGGGACGACTAGATACGGATGGGTTCCCAGCGTCCGTTCCGCGGCGAGATGCAGGGCTCTGGGGCCCAGCGCGGCGAGGATCCGGCGGTCCGGCGGGACGCCGCCGGCATCGAGCTGGTCGAGGTAGTTCACCATGGTCGCGTAGGGCTGCCGGTAGGCCGTGACGGATTCGGGGTGGCCGATGCCGATCCCCAGCAGGAAGCGGTCGCTGTGCCGGGAGGCGATCCGCCGGTACGACGCGGCGACGTCCGCGGCGTCGTTGGTCCACATGTTGACGATCGCGGTGGCCACCGTGATCGTGGACGTGGCGTCCAGGATGCGCTCCGCCAGGGCGAGATCACTGACCGGCGCGCGCCCGAACCCGAGCCACGCCGTGGGAAACCCGAGCGACTCGGCCTGGATCGCGAGGCCTGTCCGGGCGTCGTCGCCGTACCCGGGGTTGAGCCAGGCCCCGATCCGTCCCAGCCGCAGACCCGGGTCCGCCGGGCTCACCGTGCCGCCTCGGCGGGCACGATCTCCAGCCTGGCGATCCGCCCGGCACGAAGCGCGAACCGATCCGTCAGGTCAACCTCGCCCCCGGGGAAGTTGCCTTCCAGATGGATGTGCACGTCGTGACGTTCGGCGCCATCCGCCTCGCCCAGCGCCTTCGCTCCCGTGACCTGAACGGTGTACTGGTAGGCCGTGGCGACGGTGGCGCGCCATCGCCGGATCGCGGCCATGCCCCGCCATTCCCGGCCCTCGTCCACGACCACTGCGTCCTCGGCGAAGCATCGGACAAGGGCCTCGGCGTCGCCGCGGTCCGACGCGGCTAGGTACTCGGAGATGACCGGCGGCAGCGACCCTGTCGCGCTCGCAGCGGCTTGGCTCATGACAACCCCTCCGGCCTCCAGCCCCGATTAACTGCTAAAATAAAAGTGAGTAGCTTCGAATATAGCAGTCAGGGTGGAGGGGTGCCGCGCGTGGCCCAGAAGATCAGGCTCGAGGACCGGGAATGCCCGCTGTCGGCGACGCTCGGCCTCGTCGGCGAGTGGTGGACTCTGCTCATCCTGCACGACGCCTTCGACGGCTACTCGCGCTTCGACCAGTTCCAGGAGAACCTCGGCATCTCCTCCAGCCTGCTGACCAGCCGGCTGAAGCGCATGGTCGGCGCCGGCCTGCTCGAACGGCGCCAGTATCAGGCCAACCCGGCCCGCTATGAGTACCTGCTGACAGAACTCGGCCGTTCCCTCCGGCCCGTACTCGTCGTCCTGGCCGCATGGGGCAACGCGGGCCTGGCCCCCGGTGAGCGCAGCATGGTCCTGGTGGACGCCCAGACCGGGGCCGAGGCCGAACCGGTCCTCGTCGACCGCGCAACCGGGCGGCGCGTCGACGGGCCGGACTTCGTCTTCACCGCCGGCCCGGCCGCCAGCAGGCCATTCCAGGACCGCTACGCAGCGCACCCCAAGCCACGGCAGCCATGACATCTGCCCGCCCCGCAGGACCTCCCCGGGTTCTCGAGCCGCTCCCCGGAGCACGCTGACAGCCCCGACCGAAGTGACGGCCCGCGCGGGCCGCCCCATCCGGGCCGCTCGGCTAGCTGCCCTGGCTACGGTTTCCGGTGATCACCGCGCGCGGCCACCCTGGTTATCCGGCCGTCACCAGCGCGCCAGAGCGGGCCCGTCTCCGCCCTGGTGAACCCCAACTACGTCGTCATCCCCGGCGTCGTCGACGGCAAGGTCCTCACCGAGCCGATCGGGACCGCGCTGGCCGCCGGGCGGTTCGCCCGGGTGCCGGTCCTCAACGGCACCAACCACGACGAGGAGCGGATCTTCGTCAGCATCGGCCTGACCGTCAGCCAGGGCACCGACGTGCCCATAGCCCATCAGCCGGTGACCCCCGACAACTACCAAACCGATATCGCCGTGGCGCTGGGCGTGTCCGCCGCGCGAGCCGCCGAGATCGCCGCCCAATACCCGCTCACGGCCTACCCCTTCCCGTGGGTGGCCTTCAGCACGCTGGTCGGGGACGCCAGCTTCGCCTGCCCGGCGCTGCAGATCGACCAGGAGACCTCGCAGCGGGTGCCGGCCTACGCCTACGAGTTCAACGACGACACCGCGCCGCCGATCTTCACAGGGCCGCTCCTCCCACCGCCCGTGGCGACGCACGAGTCCGAGCTCCAGTACCTGTTCGACCTGCCCAACGCGCACTTCCCCACCCCGCTCAACCCCGCCCAGCAGGCGCTCGCGGCCAGCATGCAAGCGGCCTGGGCGCACTTCGCCGCCACCGGCAACCCCGCGACCGCGGCCGTGCCCTGGCCCGCCTTCAGCGCGAACAGCGCGAAGATGCTGTCGCTCATCCCGCCGCAACCACAACTCGAAACCGACTTCGCCGCCCGGCACCACTGCGCGTTCTGGGCCGCCGGGTAACCGATGAATGCCGACGAACCGGCGGCTACGGTCCAGCCGTACCGCACGCTGCGCGTCACCAAGACCGACGAGGGCGTGCTGAGCGTGGTGATTGACGCGCCGCCGATGAACCTGATCGGGCCGGAGCTGGTGCGCGACCTGGTCAGGCTGCTCGGCGCGCTGGAATCCGGCCAGGAGACCAGGGTCGTGGTGCTGGAAAGCGCCGACCCCGACTACTTCGTCCCGCACGTCGACCTGACCAAGGTTGGGGAGTACACCGCCGAGGCGGCCAAGGCGGGCGGGCCGGATGATGCGTCGCTGGGCATGTTGTGGCACAAGCTCAGCGAGCTGCCGGTCGTGTCGATCGCGAAGATCCGCGGCCGGGCCCGCGGGGCGGGCAGCGAACTGGCGCTGGCGTGCGACATGCGGTTCGCCGCGCGGGAGAACGCCATCCTGGGACAGATCGAGGTCGGCGCCGGCACGACCCCGGGCGCGGGCGGCGTGCAGCACCTGGCCCGGCTGCTGGGACGGGGCCGGGCCATGGAGGCGATCCTCGGCGCGGACGACTTCGGCGCCGAGCTGGCCGAACGGTACGGCTGGATCAACCGGGCCCTGCCCGACGCTGACCTGGACGCGTTCGTGGCCCGGCTCGCGCGGCGCATCGCGTCGTTCCCCGCCGACGCGGTGCGATCGGCCAAGCGGGTGCTCAACGAGCTGACCCTGCCCGGCGCGGACGCGATCCGCGCCGACGCCCGCCGGTTCCACCAGCTGGTCGTCTCGGACACGGCCCAGGCCCGCACGGCCGCCCTGTTCGCGCAGGGCCTGCAGACCCGCGGCCCGCTCGAACTCGACCTCGGCGACCGCATCGGAACCCTATGACAGAGAAGCAGATCCAGCGCACAGCGTTTTGGCGGCACCGCCGGCGGGGCGGATGACCAGGGACTTGGGCAGGGGCGTTCGCGGGCTCGAAGGACGGACCGAATCTGGAGGATCGCCGCATGACAACGACAACGACCCCGCATGTCCGCTTCCGGATGATCGACGGAGTCCGGATCCGGTACGCCGACAGCGGTAGCCCGCAAAAGCCGGCGGTCGTCCTGACCAGTCCGTGGCCGGAGAGCGTCTACGCGTTCGCGCCGATCTGGGCCTCGCTTGCCGAGCACGCCCGCCTGTTCGCCGTTGACCTGCCCGGCTTCGGCTCCTCCGAGCGGCGGGAGGACCTCCTGTCACCCGCGGGCGATGGGCGACTTCCTGGCCCGGCCCATTGCCGAGGCGGATCTGGGCGCGCCGCACATCGTCGCGCCGGACGTCGGAACCGCGGCCGCCTTGTTCGCGGCGGCCGCACATCCGGAGCGGATCGCCAGCGCGATCGTGGGCACCGGCGGAGCCGCGGTTCCGATCCAGCTCGGCGAGCCGCTGGCGTCGTGGGAGCTCGACCCCGACCTCGACCAATACCGCAAGATGGACCCGCGCGTGATCGTCGGCGCGGCGCTGGACACCATCGCCGCCGGATACCCGACAACATCCGCGCGGACTACCTGGCCTGTTACGACGGCCGCCGCTGGGGGTGGTGAGTCAGATGGCTGAAGTCCCGGGAATGTCGTCGCGGCAGCGGTGGACCCTGGCGCTGGTGTGCACGGCCGCATTCATGTTGCTGCTGGATATCACCATAGTGAGCGTGGCGCTGCCATCGATCCAGCGGGATCTGCACGCTAGCCTGCCGGACCTGCAGTGGGTGAGCGCCGCCTATGCCCTGGTGCTGGCCGTGCTGCTGCTGCCGGCGGCCACCCTGGGGGACCGGCTGGGCCGGCGCCGGCTGTTCCTGGCCGGCCTGGTCATCTTCACCGCCGGGTCGCTGGCGTGCGCGCTGGCCCGGACCGCGATGGCGCTGGAGTTGTTCCGCGCGCTGCAGGGAGTCGGCGGCGCGGTGCTGTTCGCCACCGCCACGCCGCTGCTGCGCGCGGAGTTCTCCGGCGCCGCCCTGGCCCGGGCGCTGGGCGTCTTCGGCGCCACGATCGGCGCCGCCAGCGCCATCGGCCCGCTGGCCGGCGGGGTGCTCACCGACACCCTCGGCTGGCGGTCCATCTTCTTCGTCAACCTGCCCATCGGCGTGGCGGCGTTCGCGGGCGGGGTGGCCCGGCTCCGCGAATCCCGCGACCCGGCCGGCGGGCGGGCCGACTGGCCGGGCACGGCCCTGATCACCGGGGCGCTGACCGCGCTGATGTTCGCGCTGATCCGCGGCAACGCGCTCGGATGGGGCAGCCCGGTGATCGTGGCCCTGCTCGCGGCCGCAGCCGTGGCCTTTGCCGGGTTCGTGATCTACGAGCTGCGCATCGCCGCCGCGCCCATGGCCGACCTGCGCCTGTTCGGGCGGCGCAGCTTCGCCGCGACCGGGTTCGTGGCGTTCGCGATCTCCGCGACCGTCATCGGGATGATCACCTACCTGTCGCTGTACGTGCAGAACACCCTCGGCTACTCCCCGGTCCAGGCCGGGCTGCGGTTCCTGCCGCTGACGCTGGCCTCCTTCACGGTCGCCCTCCTGACCGGCCGGCTGATCGGCAAGGTGGCGATGCGGGTGCTGCTGGGCGTGGCCATGGCCGCAGCCGCCGCCGGGCTGGCCTCGATGGCCCACCTGACCGCCACCTCCACCTGGCTGGTGCTGCTGCCCGGCTTCATCCTGGCCGGGATCGGCCTGGGCATCACCTCCACCGGCCTGGCCTCGGCAGCGCTTGCGGCGGTCGAGCCGGCCCGCGCCGGGATGGCCGCCGGCCTGGCGAACACGCTGCGCCAGGTCGGCACCGCCACCGGCGTGGCCCTGATCGGCGCCCTCTACGCCTCCCGTGTCACCACCGCCACCCTGCACGCCCTGGCCGGCCTGCCCGCCCCGCCCGGCGCCGCCCGCCGACTGGCCGCCGCCGTCGCCTCCGGCGCCGGCACCCGGGTAGCCGCCGCGGTCCCGCCCGCCGCCCGCGCCGCGGTCACCCACGCCGCCCGCGCCGGCACCGCCAGCGGCCTCAACGACGTCCTGCTCGCCGCGGCCGCGTTCGCCGCGCTCGGCGCGATAGCCGGCTTCGCCTACGGACCCGACCCAGCCAGGCAGCCGCCGCCCAGCCCCGCCCCCGGCGAACCGTCCGCCCAGCCGGCCACCGCCCAGCACCAGGCCCAGCGGCCGGCCACGCCCGGAACAACGCCACCATAGCCCCATCAAGACGCCGGAGGACGACGATCATGACCTCGGATGCGGACACCGTGGCGCTGCTGGAGCGCGCTCTGGACCAGACGGCCGCCATCATTGCGGCTATCTCGGCGAGCGAGGCCGGGCTGGCTACGCCCTGCCCGGGCTGGGACGTGGCAGCGCTTGTCCGCCACCTGACCGGGCAGGATCTGCGTAACTTCCTTGCCTCCGCTCGCGGTGAGGCCGCGGACTGGCAGGCGCCGGCCGACGAACTCGGCCAGGATTGGGCAGCCGATTTCCGGGACCGCGCCGCCCGGTTGATGGCGGTGTGGCAGCAGGCCGACCTGGACCGGCAGCTCCCGATGCCGGGCGGCGGGCAGAGTGCGTTGCGCAGCCGCGCCGATCAGCAGATCGCCGAGCTGGCCATGCATGGCTGGGACCTGGTAGTGGCCACCGGCCAGCAGACCGGCCTGGACCCGGCCCTGGCCGAGCATGCGCTGCGCTGGTCACGCCAGATGCTCCGGCCCGAGTTCCGCGGGCCAGACCGGGCCTTCGGCCCGGAGGTGCCGGTCCGGCCGGATGCGCCGGTCTACCAACGGCTGGCAGGCTGGTTCGGCCGCGACCCCAACTGGACGCCACCAGGCAACACAGCCGATCGACGGCCTTGACCCCCCGCTTTTGGCCCGGCAGGTCGACGGCTCACCGCGGACGGACACTGCTGCCCGCTCACTCGGCCGCAGGGCCTGGGTGACATCAAGAACGATTCGAGTATCGCGACGCCGGGCTCCGGTCGGCCAGCAGGGACGGTCCCGGAGTGCCCGGCTCGCTCTCGACGGCCCGGGGACCTCGGCCGCGATATACCTGACGCACTCGTCCAGCATGGGCGGATCCGCGGCGATCGGGTTAAGACGGAGATGCAGTGACACCTCCTGCGCGGATCACAGCCGTAAGTACCCAGACACGTGTATCAGCGTCAATGCGTCAGCATCTGAACCAACTGACGGAGGGACGCCGATCCGCACGCCGGGTCGTCTATCCGCTTGTATAGCCATGCCGGTTGACTCGCCCCGCAGAGGGGGCTAGTGACGGAAACCGAACGACAGACCTCACGCCCGGCGCCTGTCCCGCAACTGCCGAGCGCGGTTAGGGAAAGGATGCCGAATCCGGTTCGCTTCGGCCTGTACCTGGTTCTCGCCAGCAGGCCGTTGCTGGCAATCTCGGGTGAGGTATTTGGTGTCGTCTCGCTGCGCGCGGTTAGCATCTTGTTCCTTTTCCCCTTGCTCGGAATCCTCGCTGTCCTAGTGATATTCAAGCCGGCTGGCATCGACCGGACAGCGCTAGCCGGCTTCGCCTGGGGCGTGGTGGCGTGCGCTGGGTATGATTGTTCCGGCTGCCCAACGTCTATGTTTTCCACCTGTGGGGTGATTTCTTCGGCCGGATAGGCGGGTGGGCTACGGGCGCGAGCTCGAACTATCTCGCTGGTTACCTTTGGCGGTACCTTGGCGACGGAGCCGGCATCGGAGTGGTCGTCTTCCTCCAGGCGGCCGTCATCGGAGTGTCCCGTGGCCTAGGCGGCGTCTCGTCGGGTTCACGGTTGCCTTCGCTGTCTGTCCGTATGGGCAGGTCTGTTGCTCACAGACGGGCTCGCGCCGGCCGGGTGAGCGTTGTTCCCGCTGAACGCGACGACGCTTGTATTGAGCCTGGCCGGGCACCTGATCTACGGGGCGATCTTGGGTTACGGGCTGTGGGCATGGCAAGTCCGTGCGGGGCGAGATCTGTCACGCGCGGCCGAGCCCTCGTCCGCAGCTTTCCTTCCGGGCGAACTGGCTGAAACAACACGCCCGACCACCCCGGTGCCGCTCACCCAATGAGCTTGCGTTGACCGAAGAGGAGGCGGCGGATGCCACTGAGCAGTGTGCCTGTAAGTAACGTCCAGCCAGCGGTAGACGCGCAGAATTAGATGATCTGTATTTCGTCGGACAAGCCAACACTACACGGCTGGAGCAGCAAATATTCGTTCGTTCGGCGCTCCGCGATAGTAACGACAAGGTTGAATTGACTGATCGCCGCTGACATGGGCGACATACATGTGAGCGCGTACTGTACGGCCCTGCCAACTCCGCTCATCGGCATGTGTGAGCGTTGTCGAGGCAGGATGGCGCGCGTAACCGTGCGCGGCGCGCCGGTTGTCCGCCGAAACGGCGGCTGCGGATGATCGGCCGGCCTGTGGGATCGGCTGCGCCGCCGCCGGCCGTTCTATGACCCGGTGCGGCGAGGTGAGGACTGCGGAGTTATGGCGTCATGAGGATGGTGTCGTTGTCTATATGCTTCGGCGCCGCGGGTCATTTCCGGCCAGAGCCCGGTTGCCGGCAGCTGGCCGGGCCGGGCTCACCAGGGTGTGGCTAGCCGATTGCCGGGGCAATGACCGCGTCATAAAGGGCCTGGTAGGCCTGCGCTCGCTGGGCATAGCGGGCATGATGAGCGGCGACCGGCCGGCGGACCGGGCCGGTTGCCGGTTGTGCCCTGGCTGTGCCGGGGGCGACAACGTCGAGGGCCATGATCGCGGTACCGCGCAGGGTTGTCCGCTTGCCGGTCACCGGGGTGACCGGCACGCCGAGAACGTCGGCGAGCAGCTGCAGCAGATCGGGCAGTTCCCGGGTGATTCGCCCGCTGGCCAGCACCTGCTGTGGCGGGCCCGCTGCGCTGGCAAGCTGGCCGGCGATCCGGGCCAAGCTCAGGGCCACGCCTTCCATCGCGCCCCGGGCCAGCATCGCGGCGGTGGTGGCAGCCGAAACACCGGCGAACGCCGCCCGGGCCGTGGCGGCCCATCCGGTGCTGCGCTCACCGGACAGATACGGCAGCACCAGCGGCGTGCCCGGGTCCGGCGCGGCGGAAAGGTCAACGGGGCCTGGCAGGCGCAGGGTCTGGCTCAGCCAGCTCACCACCCGGCCGACGTCATTGACGGCGCCGCCGAGCAGCGACCGGTCGCGGTCCACGCGGTAACACCACAGGCCGGCCGGCACCGTCGCCGGGATGTGGTGCAGGAGCACCCGGATCGCGCCGCTGGTGGCGGCGGACAGCGCCGCGGCTTGCTCGCCGGTGGCACCCGCGCCGATGTTGCTCGCGATGCCGTCGGCCACCACCGGCAGCCACATGCTGCGCGCCAGGGCCGGCCAGCGCGAAGCGACCACGGCCCCGGCGTCGTCGAAAGGCTGGGCAGGATCACGGATCTCCGGCAGCTGGCCCGTCCGCAGCCCGGCCGCGGCGACCAGCTCATCATCCCAGCGGCCGGTGCGGCGGTCCAGCATGCCGGTCCAGGCGGCGATGGACGTACCGGCCGCGGTGGTGCCGAGCAGCCGCAGGTAAACGTATTCGCCCAGCGACATCCAGGCTGTCGCGGCGGCGAACGTGCCGGGCTGCGTGGCCTGCAGCCAGCGCAGCCGCGGCGCCAGGTAGCTGGCATGCAAACGGCAGCCGGTGCGTTGCTGAATGGCCGGCTCGTCCAGCTCCCGGCGCAGCGCCGCGACCTGCTCGGCGCAGCGGGAGTCGGCATAGGTGTAGCACGGGCTCACCGCCCTGCCGCCAGGTCCCACCCCGACCAAAGACGAGGCAAACGTGTCAAGAGCGACCGCAGCGATGCGCCCGGCACGCCAGCGGCCGGCGAGCCTGCCGATCACCTGGGCCACCTCCTCGACGACCCCGTCTGGATCAATCACCGAGGTGCCATCGGCGGCCGTGGTGAACTGGTGCGCCACCTTGCACCTGCCGCCCGCAGCCGGGCGGCCCGCAGCGTCGTACACATCGCCGCGGGTGGCGGTGGAGCCGACATCGACCGCGAGCACCAGCGGATCAGCCGCCGCCCGTGACACCCTGGTCATCTCGCTCCTATGTCTCCCGCAGCCAGCCATCCCGCGGCCAGGGGCCGGTACCGACGCCGTCGAGCGCGCTGACCATGATACGGGCTCGACCGCGGCGAGCAGTTACCCGTCACCGCCACACGAGCCCGATGGCCGCCATGCCGCCGGCATCCGGGCCCGATACGCGCGGGCGTCCCCGGCCGCCAGTGCATGCCCGGCTCCCACGCGGCGGCCAGCAAGATCTCAGGGGCCGGCTTACCATGCGCGAAAGCACGCCCAAGACGTCGGCGCCGAACTAACACCAGAGAATTTGCCCTGGATCAGGCCCGCAATCACACGCGCCGACAAGATCCCTTGACGATCCCCTCCCGCGTAGAGCAGCTGCCGACGTCAACTGCAGCGTCCATACAGAACGTGGTCAAGCGCTTCCCCGGCAGACGCGCAAAGCCGCCGTAGTTATCTCCAGCCCGATTTTCGATGTCTTTGCTGTAGACGCCGCAGCTCCTGGGCCTCGGCGAGGACACGTTATCTACAGCGGCGTCTCCACCGCACCGGAAGTGATGTTGCCCACGTGACCTGCGTCTATCCCCTTCTCGCTGCCGCTCTTAGTGTCTCGCGTCTCACACGTACCGTTCGGCAGTGACATGTCACCGCCGCAAAGCCCATGGTCACTGGCACTATTCGCAAAGGACTTCAGATAACCGCTTTCGTTATGGGCGGCAGCCTGGTCGTTGGCCCGGTCATCGGTGCCGCTGCCGGAATGTTCGATCTGCGTGGCCTATGCCATGGGACCGGACCGGACCGGACCGGCCGCGGCGGTCACGGCGCTCGCTGAGGCCGACGCGCCGAGGTGGGCTGCGGCGCCGTTTAGTCTGCCTGCACTGCCTCGCCGCATTCGGGGCAGAGGAACGGCTTGCGCTTGGCCCTGGACCGCAGGTAGGCGTAGAGGATGAACGGGAATCCCATCTTGGGGATGTCCCGGGTGGCCTGGACTGTTCCGTGGGTGGCGCATTGCCCGGTCTGGGTTTGGATTTCTGTGGCCATGAACTTTCCTCCTTTGTGATGGGCGCGGCTAGCCGGGTTAGCGTCCGAGCGGCTGCCAGCTGAACGTGCGCAGGGCGACGAGCAGGCCCGCGGCGCCCCATGCGGCCACGATCACCAGATCCAGGCCGGCGAAGCCGAGCCCGGTGGTGTGCGGGTTGTAGGCGATGAGCAGCGCGTTGGCCAGGTGCCGCACGGGGAAGATCTCGCCGACCTCGGCGAGCCAGTGCGGCAGGATCGAGACCGCGACGAACACCCCGGAGATGAAGTACAGCGGCAGCAGGAGCGCCTGGGTGACCGGCTGCGCGGTGTCCTCGTTGCGGATCAGCGAGGTGAGCGCGTAGCCAAGGCAGCAGAAGGAGGCGGCGCCGACCACCACGGTGACCACCAGGGCCAGGGCGGTCCGGCCGGGGATGTGGGCGCCGTAGGCGGCCCAGCCGATGCCGAGCAGCACCGCGGCCATGACCACCGCGAGGACGATCGCGACGAGCACGCGGCCCGCGATGATGGCCGCGGCCGGGACCGGGGTGGCGCGACGCCGCTTCAGCACGCCGCGTTCACGCTGCGCGGTCACCGAGGCCACCAGGTTGCCGAAGCATGCGGCGATCACCCCCAGGGCGATGATGCCGGGCACGTAGTACACCGAGATGGGGATCGGGCCGCCTGCGACCTGGGTGGTGTTGCCCCGGCCGCCGAACACCGACGCGAAGATCACCAGGAACAGCACCGGCAGGGCCAAGGTGAAGAACTGGGACTGGCGGTTGCGGAGGAAGGCGCGCAGGTCATAGCGGGACTGGTGCAAGGTCATGCGGATCATGGCCGGTCCTTTGCGGACGTTGAGCCGGTCAGGGACAGGTACACCTGTTCCAGGGTCGGGCGGTGGACGTCGAGGTCGGGCAGGTCGAAGCCGCGGCCGAGCGCCCAGTTGCCGAGCATCTGCAGGTGGACGAGCGGGCTCTCGCTGTGCAGGACGGTCAGTCCGGCCGCCCCGGGTTCGGCGAGCGGGCCCAGCCCGGCCGGCAGGTCCCGCAGCGCAAGGCCGTCCGGGAGGGTGAAGCTGATAGCGGTGGTCATGTGGTCCCGTCCGCCCAGCGTCCGCGGCGTGCCCTCGGCCACGATGTGCCCGGCGGACAGCACGGTGATCCGGTCGGCCAGGTACTCGGCCTCGTCCATGTAGTGGGTGGTCAGGAAGATCGTCTTGCCGAGCTTGCGCAGTCCGGCGACGACCTCCCAGGCGGCCCGGCGGGCGGACGGGTCGAAGCCGGTGGTCGGCTCGTCGAGGAAGATGAGTTCCGGGTCGCCGATCAGGGCGAGGGCGAAATCCAGCCGGCGCCGTTGGCCGCCGGACAGCCGCGTGGCCAGCGTGCCCGCCTTCGCGGTGAGGCCGACCAGGGCGATGGTTTCGTCGATGTCCCGCGGCTTGCGGTAGTAGCCGGCGTACATGGCCAGGCACTCGCGCACGGACAGGCCCGGCTCGGGTTCTGATTCCTGCAAGACCACGCCGACCCGGTCGCGCCACGCCCCGTCGGCCGTGGCCGGGTCCTGCCCGAGGACCGAGACCTGGCCAGCAGTACGCTGCCGGAATCCTTCCAGGATTTCCACCGTGGTGGTCTTGCCCGCGCCGTTCGGGCCGAGAAAGGCGAAGATCTCCCCGTGCTGCACTTCCAGGTCGATGCCCGCGACGGCCTGGTGGCTGTCATAGCGCTTGACCAGGCCGCGGACGCTGATCACCGGCTCCACGCGGGCTGATGCGGTGCCTGCGTGGCCTGCGCTGCGTTCGCCGCTGATGCTATCCATCTCGCTCCTCAGGCTGGTGCTGCCAGCCAGCTTGCCGTGACCTGCTTTGTCTCGTCTTCGGCGCGGCGGTGGAACCCGGCGCCCGCCGGACCTGGACCCTAGGTGGATGGCCTCCACCCGCGGGTGGAGGCCTCGGGCCGCGGATCCACCTGCCAGGCGGGAGACGACGGGGGACATCCCGCCGTACCGTTGAGGAGTGAACTCCGGGGTCGCCGCCATGGCCGAGGTGTCGGAACAGCAACGGGCGCGCGGTCGCGAGAAGGCGGCCTACCTGTGGATCCGCGTGCTCGGGGCAGCGGCGATCGCGTTCGTGGTGATTACCACCTTTCAGGCCCGGCCGGCTCCGGGCGGCGCTGGCCAGGCGCTCGGGGTGGCGTTCGCGCTCATCGTGTTCTGCGGTGCCACGATCGCCGCGATGTGGCTGACCTTGCCCCGTCCCGGCGTCCAGATGGCAGTGCTGCTCCTGGCCGTGGCCGGGGCGGCCGCGCTGGTCGGCCTGCAGGGCAACGGCGCCGCGTTCCTGGGGGTGTTTCCCGCGCTGTGCCTGGCCGCCTTCGCGCTTCCTGTTCACCTCAGCGCCGTCGTGGCCGGCGCCGCGATCGGGGCGGTGTCCGCGGCATGGGTAGCTGACGGGCGCGCGGGCATCGCGGGCATCGTGCTGAATGACTTCGCGATCGTGGCTTTCTACGTCCTGTCGCTGTTTGCCCGCAGGCTCAGGGAGAGCAACCAGCGGGCAGAACTGCTGCTGCGCGAGCTGGAGCAGACCCGGGCCGCGCAGGCCCAAGCCGCCGCGCTGGCCGAGCGGCAGCGGCTGGCCCGCGAGATGCACGACGTGCTGGCCCACTCGCTGTCCGGCCTGGTGCTGAACCTGGAGGGGGCCATGCTGCTCGCCGACCAGGGCGGCGCCGACCCGCGGGTCAGCGACGCGATCCGCCGTGCCCACCGGCTGGCCAAGGCCGGGCTGCAAGAAGCGCGGCGCGCGATCGGAATGCTCAGGGACGACGCGCTTCCCGGCCCGCAGCGGCTGGGCTACCTGGCCGCCGAGTTCGAGGCTGACACCGGCGTGGCATGCCAGGTCACGGTCACCGGCGCCGAGACCGAGCTGGGCACCGACGCGCGGCTGACCGTGTACCGGGTCGCGCAGGAAGCCCTCACCAACATCCGCAAGCACGCCCGGGCCAGCCGGGTTGAAATCCGCCTGGCCTACGAGCCGTCCGGGACCCGGCTGGTCATCGAGGACTTCGGCCGATGCGGAGAACACCCCGCCCCGGACGAAGGGACCGGTTACGGCCTGACCGGCATGAGCGAACGAGCCGAGCTGCTGGGCGGAACGCTCACCGCCGGGCCCACCGACAGCGGGTTCCGGGTCGACTTGCAGGTGCCCGCATGACCGGCCCGATCCGCGTCCTGGTGGCCGATGACCAGCGCGTGGTCCGCGAGGGCCTCGGCACCCTCCTCGGACTCATCACCGGCATCGAGGTCGTCGGCACCGCGGCCGACGGCAACGAGGCCCTGGCCCTGGCGATCCAGCTCCGCCCAGATGTCGTGCTGATGGACCTGCGCATGCCCCGCTGCGACGGCATCGAGGCCACCCGCCGCCTGCGCCAGCACGACGCGGGAATCAAGGTCCTCGTGCTGACCACCTACGCCGATGACCGGTCCGTGATCGACGCGCTGCGGGCCGGTGCCCGCGGCTACCTGACCAAAGACGCCGGCGCCGCGGAAATCCGCCAGGCCCTCGAACGGGTCACCGCCGGCCAGCCCGCCATCGACCCGGCCGTCCAGCAGCACCTGCTCGACGCCATCGCTGCGGGCGGACCTCGCCACGGCGCCGAGCCCACGCCGCACTTCCCCGCGGGACTGACGGCCCGCGAAGCCGAAGTGCTCACGCTCATAGCTCAAGGGCTGTCGAACAGCGAGATCGCCAGCCGGCTGATGGTCAGCGAAACCACCGTCAAGAGCCACATCAACCACCTGTTCGCCAAGACCGGCGTGCGCGACAGGGCCCAGGCAGTCACCTATGCCTACCAGCACGGGCTCACATAAGACCCCCAGCACGCCTCCGTTGCTGATGATCAACCCTGGCTAGGTGGCATTCGGCCAGGAGGCGGCGGATCGATCGCCCGGCCGCGTTGTGACAGCTCCTGGCACAAGGAGCCGACGTCGGCGTCCGTACGTGCCTGGGCTAGCAGCAGACCGGACCCGACCGAACCAGCCACGGTCAGCGCGGCGAATTTCGCGTTCCCCGCGTACGCCACGGCCGCGTGCCTGGCCACCGCCCTCCTCCAGGCAGCGCGGACGTTCACCTGGCCTGATTCAGCACCGGATCCTTCCACGGTATTCATCCTGCCAAGGACCGGCAACGCATCCGCAGCCAGCGCAATGCCGTCGATCCGCCCACCGCGTATCTCGACCCAAGCCTCTGACGCCAAGCCAGAACAGGCGATATGCCCCCGCTACCACACCGACTCACGTATGCCCCTCGACAAGCGCATACTCGGCAGGGAGGATGAACGGTTTGGCAGCAGTCAGGCCAACAGGGTAGTAACGCTCGGTGAGAGGCAAGCCGCGCAAACAACGCTGCCGTTGCTCATGGTCCTGTGTGCAGATAAATAGGCCGCTAACAACGGTCTTGACCGAGTCGCGGCTGGGCAGGGCTATCTGCGGGCGGCCCAGTCGCTCCGCGCCTAGCAGGGTGGCGACGCTGGCGATCAGCGTGCCGGTGGGGTGCGGCTGGCCGTCACCGAGCTGGCCGAGCAGGTGCCGCTTGGCGCGGACGATGTCGATGCGGTCAGGCTGAGCATGCTCAAGGACAGCCTGGGCGAGCTCGGGAAATGACTCTGACACCCTCCATATACTGCCCGCGCGCCGGGCAGGGCGGCGGGCTGGCGCCATTGGCGTGATACGGGCCTGTCCGGTCCGTACGGGCCTGTCCGGTCCGTGACGCCGCCCTGTCGGCACGACAGCGGTCGGCCGGGGCTTCGGGGGCATTCCCCGGCCGTCCGGCCCGTGTACGGCCCGCCCGCGCGCCATCGCCGCACGAGCGGGTTCCCTGGCCGGCGGGATACTGGCAGGTCAGCGCGAGAATATAGATTCGATGTACCTTGGCGTAGCTCTCTGCCGAGAGCTGTCAGCGGGGGGCTGCGGCGCCCTCTTGGGCCGTGTGTGCCCGTGCTCGGCAACATGCGCGTGGCGGCCGGAAACCGTCGCCACCCTAGGAAATCCGGTGCTGGATCCGTGCTGATACCACGGGGATCGACGGTCCGCTGACCTGCGGAAACTGCCCGCTTGTCCACTATCTTCACGATCTTCGAGGGCACCAGCGAGATCCAGCGGATGATCATTGACAGGTGGACTGAACTGGCAACCGCAGGTCGCTGATTCCATTCGCCGAGGCCCCGGGCACGGCGTCGCCGTCCCGCTGAAGATCTACGCCCACTGCATCGACGGGCAGGCTGACGCCGCAAACAAGCGGACCACCGACGCCCTCGGCGTCCAGGACACCGGACCCGAGTCTGAACCCGGCGACGAGGGAGACGACGACATCGAGCAGACATCCTGAAATGCCAGGTCAGAGGCACCAAGCCCGGCGGACGGTCGGCGTAACCGCTCCCACCGCCCCGTCCGTGGTTTTTCCGCCCCGGTCCGTGGACCAAGCCCCAGTGCCTACGGACGCATGGCGGACGGCGGCGGCCGGGGAAACTGCCTCGAGCGGTGTATGTGCTGGTCAGCGCCATGGACCTCGGGAAGGAGCGACGGGCTGTAAAACCGTCGGCTCAGCCTACGTTGGTTCGAACCCAACACCTGCCACCACCTGCGAAAACGGCCCGCTAGCAGGGAATTCTCGGCTGCCACGGCGCGGCACCTGTGAGCGGATGCCCTAGTTCTGCGCGGCGGCACAGCCGAGCTGACGCTGCTATCGCGGCGTTAGATGAGTGCGGCCGGACTGCTCGTAGCCGGCCGCAGCGGCGATGATCTCCGCGGGCACGGGTCACATGACGCTCGCGGGGCCGGGCGGCGGGGAACCGTGAGAGATTTCTTCTGGCAAGGCGATGGAATCCGGGCGAGTCGTTCGTCTATGAGTCAGGACACGGCCGGAGCAGGCCGCCGGGACAAGGAGTCGCAGATGACGCAGTACCTGATCTCGTTCGGCGCCCACGCGATGGACCATGTCCCCGACGAGGACGCGCCCGCCGTGGCCAGGGCCGCGCGCGCGGCGGTCCAGGAGGCCATAAACGCCGGCGTGTACGTGTCCGCCGGCGGCCTGGAAGACCAGCCGGCGAGCATCGTGGCCACCGACGGGGCGGTCACCGACGGCCCGTACCCGCAGGCCATCGGCGGGTTCACGCTCCTCGACGTGCCCTCACGCGAGGAGGCGCTGCAGTGGGCTGCCAAGATCGCCGTCGCCTGCCGCTGCGCGCAAGAGGTCCGGGAGATCGGGGCCGATCCCGAACTCGACGCGATGCTCCGCCAGGCTGACAGCCGGCGGTGACGTCCCGGCTGCGCCTGGTCGAAGGCGGCCCGCAGCGCTAGAGCAGGACTTGCCCTGGGGCCGTCGTCACAACCCACACCAGGGAATACCGCACGATCCGAATAAGTGCTCTCCGCCAGTACTGCGGCACACGTCAGCGCGCGGGACATGTGACGTCTAGTTCGCCGTGGGCCGGGGTTCGGCCGCCATCATGACGGATAGGCCACGTTCTGCGGTGCCCGGTTCGTAGCCCTGACCGGGTACGACAGTAATCTGCCGAAGGGCGGCGCGGTAGTCCGGAGCGATTATCCCTCCGATCGCCACCCGCGAGTTCCGGGCGTCGTGGCAGGCTTCGGAGAGGTGTAGCGCGAGGCGTTCCGGGGTCGGCGTTCAGCGTGAGAACGAACCTCGCGCTGTCCGCCGCTATCTGGATCTTCACTTCAGAGGCACGCGATGCTCACATCACCTGTTAGGTCATCCTGAACCAGGTGGTTCCGCTTGGGTCCCAGCGGCACCGGTCCCGAGCGTGAGTACCCGTCTGAAGGCGGTCCGGGTCTCGTCCACCAGGGTGTGAGGGTTGTTGCCGAGGCGCTTGGCGGTCTGGTAGCAGGCGAGGGCGACTTGTCCTGCGAAGAGGGCGGTGGCCTCGTCGGATCCGCGGTGGATGAGAAGGTCGCTCAGCTTGCCGGCAATTTGCTGCATCTTCACGGCGTCGCGGGCGCGCAGCTCTGGGTGCTCCTCGACGAGCTGGAAGTGGCGGGCGTAGGCCTCGGGGTCAGCGGCCGCCTGGGCGCAGAGGGCAAGGACGACCGGGCGGAGCTGTTCGACGGCTTCGGTCGCGCTTCGTGCGGCGGCGGTGCCCTCTGCCTGGCTGGCTGCGGCGATCGTCTCGAGCAGTTCCTGCTCTTTGGCGAAAACGACCTCCTGCTTGTCGCCGAAGTGGCGGAAGAACGTGGTGCGGCCGACTTCGGCGCGCTCGGCGATGTCGCCGACCGAGACCTCGTCGAAGCCGCGCGCGAGGAAGAGCTCCTCGGCGGCCTGGATGATGCGCTGCCGCGCCTGGCGCCGCTTGCGCTCTACGAGGGGCAGGGGCGGGGTCATAACGATAAGCATACAGTTGCCCGGTTGCCGTTCCAAAAGGAACCGAGTACGCTACGGAACTGAGTACCGAAACGAGCGGAGAACCTAGTGGGACGCGAGCTGAACGCTGAAGATCGCTGGGCGATTAGCGAGATCTTGTCTTTGCATGGGCACCTATTCGATGGAGGCCATCTGGACCGGCTTGAGGAAATCTTCACGCCGGACGTCGTCTATGACATCAGCGACGCGGGAATCGGAACGTTTGAAGGGATCGAGGCGATCCGAAGCGGCGCCTTGCAACTCGGCGCGGGGAACCCTGTCGCTCATCACGTGACGAACGTCGTCATCACCAGCGTGGAGGACGACCTGGTGACCGTGGAATCCAAGGGCCTCATGCTCGGGGGAAACGGCACGGTCGGCAGCGTCAGGCACGTTGACACCCTGCGGCGCCACAACGGCGGCTGGCGGATCAGCCGCCGGGTCATCCTAGCGCAGCGCACTCCGCTGGGCGGAGCCCAGCTCGCTGACGCGGGTGACCGGTGAGCTCGCCCCTTCGATGGCCACTGTCTGCGAAGTGAGGGAACTGCCATGACCGAGTCGCTCGTCATCACCCGGGTCGCGGCCGTTCCCGCCCTCAGCACCGCCGAGCCAAGAAGCCTCATACAACTCGACGAAATCACCGTCGACTAGAGGGGGTCTATCTCGCCAAACGGTGTTTCCGGCGGTTCGGTTAGTAGGTCTCGGCGGCCGGGAACCGGTCGCCGAGAGTTATCTCGAATGCGTTCAGGGCGGCCTTCCAACGGCGCGCACGACCCCGGCCGCCCGCATCCCGGGCCTTGCCGCCCGGCGTTTCTGCCGGCCCGGCCCCGCGTAATGACACCATCAACCGCCATCGAAAGGACGGACCATGTCAACGACCCCGAATCCCGCCGCGGCGCAGACGTTCATGGTGGTCGCAACCATCCGCGACGACACGAACTTCGCGGAATTCGCCGCGCTGAGAGATGACGAGCAGAAGCAGCTGGAGGCGCTGCGCTCGGACGGGAGGATTGGCGCCCACTACGTTTCCCCCGTCCGGCGGGCAACGTTCATCGAGGTCATCGCCGCCGATGAGAAGCAAGTCGCGGAGACGCTGGCAACTCTGCCTTTCGCCCGGTTCTTCGATGTCGATGTCTACCCGACCACGCCCCCGGACGCAGCGGAGGCCGCCCACCGAGCGCGGTCGTGAGCCGGGAGCCGCTCTCCCTCACCCCCGGCCGCAACGCCATCCTCGACGCCCTCACCGAACCGGAGATGCGCGAGCTGCGCCCGGACTGGGACATCATGACCGCCCGGGCCGTCCCCCACCTGCGCTCGATCGCCGGCGCTGGCACCGGCGACCCCCGCCTGGCCGGACTCGCCGGCGAGCTGTCCCTGCGCAGCGAACGCTTCCGCGCGCTGCGGGCCAGGCAGGACGTCAAGCACAGGACCACCGGCACCAGCCTGTTCAACCACCCGCAGGCCGGGCCGCTAACGCTCGGCTACGAACGGCTGCTCATCCCGGGCAGCGACCTGCAGGCCCTGGTCACCTACCACGCCCAGCCCGGCAGCGACTCCGAAGAACGCCTGCGCCTGCTCGCCAGCATCACCACCACCGACCCCGACCCCGATACCCCCGTACGACCACCACCAGCCCGCCCGCACACGCCACCCCCGGACCACTAGCCAACGCGATGGCATCCCAGGCCAGCACCGCTATGCCGATACCTCCGCACGCGTGTCCCCGCCAGCCGGCGCGCACCCGGAGAACACCCTGCATTGCGGGACCGGGATTCCCGGCAGTGTCGGTTGTCGGTTGTCGTGGCGGCACCTGCTATCTGAGCTACGTCATTTTCTACGTCGGCGTGCCCGACGTCGAGGCCGCCCTGCGGGAAGCCGGGCGGCTCGGCGGCAAGTGGCGGATGGGCCCGGAACGTGCCCGACAGGCCTGGTAGCCGGGTACTTCACTGGCCCGAGGGCTAACCTGACCGGCGTCGCGGGTCCGGCGTAGTCGGAGGGAAATGATTACGGCGGCGCGTTGAGTCGCATCTAAGATGAGCGGGCGATGAGCGCGATACTCACGGCCAAGGGCCTTGCCGCCGGCCTTGCCGACCGCCTTCTTTTCTCCGGCCTCGACTTGGTTATCGCCCCCGGCGAGATCACCGGCCTGGTCGGTGCCAACGGCGCGGGCAAGTCCACTCTGCTGCGCATCCTGGCCGGGCTGGTCCAACCGGATCAGGGCGACGTCGGGCTCAGTCCGCCCGCCGCCACCGTCGGCTACCTCTCCCAGGAGCCGGAGCGGCGCCCGGGTGAGAGCATTAACGGTTTCATCGCCCGGCGCGCCGGCGTCGCCCGCGCGCAGCAGGACCTGGACGAGGCCACGGCGCTGCTGGTCGAGGAGAAGCCGGGAGCGGACGACGCCTACGCCGCCGCACTGGAGCGCTGGCTCGCCCTGGGCGGTGCGGACCTAGAGGAGCGCGCCGCCGCGGTCTTCACCACCCTCGGACTGCCCGCCGACGCCGGCAGTGAGGCGATGACCAGCCTGTCCGGCGGCCAGGCGGCCCGTGTCAGCCTCGCCTCGCTGCTGCTGTCCCGCTACGACGTCTTCCTGCTCGACGAGCCGACCAACGACCTGGACATCGCCGGGCTGGAGATCCTGGAAGGGTTCGTGCGGGGCCTGCAGGCCGGAACCGTCCTGGTCAGCCACGACCGCGCGTTTCTCGAGCGCACCGTGCACCGGGTCCTGGAACTCGACCTGGCGCAGCAGCAGGTACGCCTCTACGGCGGCGGTTATCTCGCTTACCTGGAGGAGCGGCAGATCGCCAGGGAGCACGCCCGCGGGGCCTACGAGAAGTACGCCGGCACCCGTGCCGGGCTCCAGGAACGGATGCGGACCCAGATCGGCTGGGCTGATAAGGGCGTCCGTCAAGCCAGGGCTAAGGCGACCGACAACGACAAGCACATCTTGCACCGGCAGGTGGCCCGTTCGGAAAAGCTGGCGGGCAAGGTCAAGGCCACGGAGCGGATGCTGGACCGCCTGGACGTCGTCGCCGAGCCGCGCAAGGAGTGGCAGCTCAAAATGGAGATCGCCGCCGCGCCCCGGTCCGGTACGGTGGCCGCCACGCTGCGCGACGCGGTCATCGAACGCGGCGGTTTCCGCCTTGGCCCGGTCAGTCTCCAGGTCAACTGGGCCGACCGGATCGCTATCACTGGCCCGAACGGGGCCGGCAAGTCGACCCTCATCGGAGCGCTACTCGGCCGGCTACCGCTGGTATCGGGTCACGCGTCCCTGGGCAGCGGCATCGAGGTCGGCGAGGTGGACCAGGCCCGCAGCCTGTTCGACGGCGGGGTCCCGCTGCTGGAGGCGTTCGCGGCGCAGGTCCCGACCCTGCTCCCAGAGGACATCAGGACGCTGCTGGCCAAGTACGGACTGGTGGCCGGCCACGTGCTGCGCCCGGCGAGCTCGCTGTCGCCGGGCGAGCGGACCCGGGCGGCCCTGGCGCTGCTCCAGGCCCGGGGCGTGAACCTGCTGGTCCTCGACGAGCCCACCAACCATCTCGACCTGCCCGCGATCGAGCAGCTCGAAGGCGCCCTCGAGACCTATCCGGGTACGTTCCTCCTGGTCACCCACGATCGCCGGATGCTGGAGGCGGTCGCGGTCACCCGCCGTATCGCGGTCGCCAGCGGCCACGTCACCGAAGCCGGTTAAGCGCGGCCCCTGATGTCCACGACCGCGTCGCACCCGGTGGCGACCGGGTCCAGGGAGTTCACGTGGGCCGCCAGCCGGGCGGGCAGGGCCGGAACGCCGCCTGCTCGTCCGCCGGCAGCCCGCGAGAAGATGCTGTTCGGCCCGCGCGCCGGCTGCTGGCCGACCCGGTCGCGGTGGTGTTCGCCGCCCGTGAGCCGGGCGAGGAGTACCGGGGACTGCAGGAGCTGCCGGTCGGGAGTCTGCGGGAGGGCGATGCGCGCGAGCTGCTCAGCTCAGCAATCAAGGGGCCACTGGATGAGCGGGTGCGGGACCGCATCGTCGCGGAGGCGCGGGGCAATCCGCTGGCGTTGCTTGAGCTGCCGCGGGGGGTGCCCGGTGCGCCGGGGTCGTCGGGGTTGCCGGGGCGGATTGAGGAGAGTTTCCGGCGGCGGGTGGAGGTTCTGCCGGCCGCCACCCAGCGGCTGATGCTGGTCGCCGCGGCAGAGCCGGCTGGCGACCCGGCGCTGGTGTGGGGGGCGGCGGAGCGGCTCGGGATCGGCGCCGAGGCGGCCTGGCCGGCGGCGGATGCCGGGCTGCTGACGATCGGGGAGCGGGTGGTGTTCCGGCATCCGCTGGTGCGGTCCGCGGTGCACTTATCGCGCTCCCCATCGCCTTGAACACGCGCGCGCGGGTGCACTTGTTCGCCGGGGAGTTCACGGAGGCCGCCGCGATGGTGGCGCAGGCCGAGTCGGTGGCCGAGGCGACAGGAAGCAGCATCGAGCCGTACGGCGCCGTGGCCCTGGCCGTCTTCCGCGGCCAGGAAGCACACGCCGCCCATCTGATCCAGACCGCCACCGACGACGCGGGGCGCCGAGGTGAAGGTGAAGCGCTCAGCTTCGCGCAGTCGGCGGCCGCCGTGCTGTACAACAGCCTGGGCCGGTATGAGGAGGCGCTGGCGGCGGCCCAGCGGGCGAGCGAGGACTCCCCGACGGCCAGGTTCGCCAGCTGGGCGCTCGTCGAACTGGTGGAGGCGGCGGCGCGCAGCGCGGTACCCGAGCGCGCGGCCGGCGCCCTGCAGCGGCTCTCCGGCATGACCCGCTTCTGCGGGACCGACTGGGCGCTGGGGGCCGAGGCCCGCTCCCGGGCGCTGGTCAGCGACGGCGCAGCCGCCGAGAACCTGTACCGCGAGGCCATCGACCGCTTCGGCCGCGCCCGCCTGCGGATGGATCTCGCCCGCGCCCGCCTGCTCTACGGCGAGTGGCTGCGCCGCCAGCGGCGCAGGCGCGACGCCCGCGATCAACTCGGCAGCGCGTACCAGATCTTCGACTCGGTCGGCGCCGCGGCGTTCGCCGAACGGGCGCGCATCGAGCTGCGGGCGACCGGCGGCCAGGCCCGCGAACGCGCCGTCCAGACGCCGGATACCCTGACCGCGCAGGAAGCGCTGATCGCCCGCCTGGCCGGCGACGGCGCTTCCAACCCGGAGATCGCCGCGCAGCTGTTCATCAGCCCCGCCACCGTCGCCTACCACCTGCGCAAGGTCTTCACCAAGCTCGGCGTCAGCTCCCGCAGCCAGCTCGCTCCCGCGCTCCCCGCCCGGCAAGGCGCAGCACCGCCTGTCACGCCGCAGCGCTAGTTTCCGGGCAGATGCGCGCATGGCAATGAACCAGGCAAGCCCGGCAGTACCAGCCCTCACGGCACCAGGACGACTCCTAGGCGCGAGTCCTCGCGGGTGAAGCGCGCAAGCGGCCGCACCAGTCCCGGAGCCGTGTCATCTTCCGGAGAGACGCGCGTGGTGGTCGCCGCAAGCTCTCGGGCTGGTCAGCGGCGGGTGCGCGCCTTGTGCGCAGAACGGCGCAGCTGCTTCGCTAGTGCCTTATCGGTCCCTCGTATTGCAGCCGCCGTTGCCTCATGGTGTCGGCCAGGCCGGGTGACCGCTGCGCCACAGGTCGTCGGAATGCGACCTGATCTGCTCCGCGGCGCACGATCTCGGGCTAGCGCTAGGAGAAGTCGAGCACCGTGGTCGGCTCGGTGCCGCAGTCTGCGAGTGCGGGCGGCTGCCGGGTCGAGGTCGTCTGTCAGCTACTCGAATCGGTGGGCGGCGGCTTATACCCGGTCTATCCGCACGATGGTGATCAGGTCCCCTTCGACCTCGTACAGCACTCGGTAAGGGCCGACGCGCAGCCTGCGGTAGGCGCCGCGGAGGAACGCGCCCGGAGGCGCCGGATCGTCAGCTAACGCTTCCGCGGCGCGGTTGACGGCCATCATCCCGGCCTGGTCGGCCATGAAGCGGAGGAAGGTCGTCTGCGCGATTTCTGACCAGAAGATCCTCACCAGGAGCCACCGAACACCTCAGCCATGAACTCCTCGTGCGACTTCAGGCCCGGCCGCCCGGCCGCCTTCCACGCCTCGTGTTCGGCGATGGCGGCGTCGATCTCGGCTTCCTCGACCTGCTCGGCGGATGCGCGATCCCGCAGGGCCTTCAGCGTGTGGTACTCGTGCATCGGAACCACTACAGCGGTTTCGCCGCCGAGGCGGATGACGTCGTGAACGTCGTGCTCTGAAGGCTGCGCGCTCATGCCACGATGCTAACTCGCCGCGCCGCCAACCCGGTCGTCTCGACGGCGCGGGCGCGCCGAAACCCCACGGCTCGTGATTTCCAGGGTCGCATTCGGCCTGGTTCCGGGCTCCTGACGCGCCGGCCATACGCTATGAGCCGCTGTCGCTCAGCGAATATCCGGCGAAGTCGAGGCAGGGCGTGCGTTTGTGGCAGGTCGCTGGCTTGTGGGTGGATGCCTGTAAAAGGCGTCTTCTTCGCCTACCCGCGGAGCGTTTCTCTGCATGTTTTGGCAGGTCAGGCTGTTCTGCGGACGGTGTCCGTGGATGTCCGCGCGGTCCGCAGTCCGGGGCCAGCATCTACGGACACTCGCGTCCCAGTAGGTCATCTCGCCGAGGACGGCGATGCGGCGTCCGCCCTCGATTGCCGCCAGCGCGTCTAGGGCCGCGCGGGCCGAGTCGGGGTTGGCATTGAAGGAGTCGTTGAGCAGCGTCGCGCCGCAGGCGAGGCCGTGCAGCTCCAGGCGCCACTTCGACAGCGAGGCGGTGCCCAGCCCCGCCGCGGCCGCGTCGAGAGACACGCCGGCTGCCAGCCCCGCCGCGCCCGCCTCGCGGGCCTGTCCGGCGTAGTCGTGGCCGTCGGCGTGCTCGCCGGCGAAGGCGGCGAAGAGGCCGCCGGGCTCGGCCTGCCGTCCGTCGAGCACGCCGGCGCGGTCACCGTCACGGCGCCGTCGCCCTCGACCGCCCCGCCGACGGCCGCGGCGATCTCGCCGAGGCTGAGCGGAATCATGGCCAGGCGGCGCGGGGCCGGCGATGCACAGTGACATGCTCCCGCACGCTACGGTCGGCAACATATCGTCGGCGTATCGAAAACCGCATACGTGCTGGCAACACCCGGCTGCCTTGACTAGAGGGCATGACCTCCAGCGAGCCAGCACGACCAGCGGCCTGCCGCGCCCGGTCGGTGGCGTCAGAGTCCTCTGCGGCCGTCCCAAGAATGCGAATCACCGTATATGGATGCGGGCCGGACGAGGCCGCTGTGTTCCGGGAGGTCGCGCCTCGTTTCGGCGTTGTGCCGACTATCACCCAGGCAGCGGTGTCCGAGGCCAACATCGAGCTGGCGTCTGGAAACCGGTGCATCAGCGTCGGCCACAAAACCCTGGTTACGAACTCCACCCTGCTGGCGCTCAGCCGGGCCGGCGTTAGGTACGTCTCCACACGAAGCATCGGATACAACCACATTGACGTGAACTACGCGCAGAGCGTCGGCATCTGCGTGGGTAATGTCGCCTATTCACCCGACAGCGTGGCCGACTACACGCTGATGCTGATGCTGATGCTGATGGCCGTGCGGAACGCGAAATCCGTCATCCGCCGCACGGACACTCGTGACTACCGGCTGCATGACGTGCGCGGGGAAAGAGCTCCGCGACCTGACCGTCGGTGTCATTGGAACGGGACGCATCGGCTCGGCAGTCCTGGACAGGCTGCGGGGATTCAGCTGCCGGACCCTGGCCTACGACACTCGTCCGACCGCCGCTGCCCAGTACGTTCCGCTCGACGAACTGCTAGAGCAGAGCGACATCGTCACCCTCCACACCCCGCTCACCGCGGACACGCACCATCTCCTCGATCGTCGGCGTATCGAGCAGCTGAAGCACGGCGCGTTCATCATCAACACCGGACGCGGCCCGCTGCTCGACACCGAATCCCTTCTTTCAGCGCTGGAAAGCGGCCGGCTGAGGTACAGGCGGACGCGCTGTCATCCGCTTACCAGGTCATTCGGCCCGATTTCGCCGGCGCCGGCCAGTCGCCCGCCGGCGGCGAGATCAGCATCGACTCGCACGCGGCCGACATCGCGGCTGTCCTGGACGCCCTGGGCGCCGACCCGGCCGTCATCGTCGGGCACTCGATGGGCACCCTCGTCGCCCGGGCGCTGGCCGCCCGTCACCCGGCTAAGGTCGCCTGCCTGGCGCTGCTCGGCCCGGTGCAGCCGCCGGACGCCGCCGGGCGCGAGGCGATCCTGGCCCGCGCGGCGGTGCTGCGCGCGGAAGGGACGGCCGCGATCGCCGATGCGATCGTCACCCGGTCGCTCTCGCCGGGAACACGGCCGGCTAAGCCGGAGATCGCCGCCTTCGTGCGGGAGCTCGTCATGCGGCAGGACCCGGAAGGGTACGCCCGCAACAACGAGGCGCTGGCCGCCGCCGCCGATCCCGGGCCTGTCGATCCTCGCCTGCCGCTCCTGCTCGTCGCGGGCCGCGATGACACGCTCAGCCCGCCTTCGGTCAGCGAGCAGATCGCCGACGCTCACGGGAGTGCCGACGTCCGGGTCATCGACGGCATCGGCCACCAGATCCCGATTGAGGACGCCCGCCGGACCACTCAGATCCTTACCGCGTTCATCTCTGCCTGCTCCGCCCAGGCAAGCCGGACGCGGCAGCCATCGCAATGAGCACCACCAGTAACCTCAGCCGGCCGATCGCAGCCCCGCCCGGTCGGCGCGGCGGGCTACCCGGCGCCGAAGGCCGCCGTCCACGATGCGCCCACCAAGGCCGGGCCCTAGCCGCGCGGACAGGAAGGGCCTGGAGCCTCATGCAGCTTGAGCGCCAGCTCCGCCCCGAGGCGTTCTCCCGCAGCACACGCTGGGGCGGCGACGCCCTGACTAGCCAGTGACGGTCTCCCGGTCGGGGAACACTTCGCTGAGCCGTCCGGTGTTGACGTCATAGACGAACCCCCTGACGGGAACGTCCGGCGAGATCCATGGATGTGACCTGGCCTTCTGGATCTGCTCCTTGGTGTTCGCTTCGGCGTCGGTGAAGCTGTAGAACTTGGCCGGCGCGATCGGCGCCTGCCCTGTCTCCTTGCGGAGCCGGTCCTCCATCTCGCTGTCGGTGAACCTGAGCATCCCGCAGTCGGTGTGATTGATGATCATTATCTCCCGGCTGCCCAGCAACCTGGTCGAGAGAACAAGCGACCGGACCGAGTCGTCATCGATCACGGTGCCGAAGTTCCTGACCATGTCGGCATCGGCGTCGGCGATACCCAGCATCTGCAGGATGCCGGTTAGCCGGGGATCCGCACAGGTGACGATCGCGATCCGAGGCGCCGGCGGCTTCCCGCGGCCGGGATCGTAGCCGTTGGCGATGGTCGCATTGGCGCTCAGCGCATCGTCGATGATGCTCATGACCTTTTCTCCTTTTCCTTGGGAATGCCGGTTCTCCCGGTCGCGTCACGGCCAGCCTAGACGGTTGATTCCCGGGGATGTCTTGGCGGTCAGTGGTCGTACGCGATGAGGGACCGCATCACGGGCTGGCCGGTTTTGTCGTTGTGCCAGATGGCGGCGGTCAGTGCAAGGATCCGCGCCAGGATGCGGGCGAGGATGCCCTCGTCGGTGCGGCCGCCGTGTCGTTCAAGGTCAAGCTGGCCTTTGAGGGTCTGGTTGACGGACTCGATGACCTGGCGCAGCGGCTTGAACAGGTTCTGGCCGGCGCGCGGGGCCTCGCCCTTGCGGAGGGGGCGCAGCAGGACCAGGTGACGCGCGGCGAGTTCTGCCTCGAAGTCCGTGCCGAAGTAGTTCTTGTCCCCGATCAGCGTCTGCCCGGGATGGGCGGCCGCGACGTCACGCCCGGCCTCCAGCATGCCCGGCAGCGTCTGGCGCTCATCGGCCTTCGCGCCGGCGATCGCGAACAAGACCGGCAGCCCGGACAGGGTGCACACCAGGTGCAGCCGCAGACCCCAGAAAAACCGGGAATGCGATGCGCAGTAGCCGTACTGGGCCCAGCCGGCGACGTCGCTGCGCCTGACCGTCTCCCGGGACCGGCCGCACTCCACCGGGGTGGAGTCCACCACCCAGACGTCATCGCTCCACAGCGTCGTGTCCATCGCCAGCATCCTGATCACCCGGATGAACAGCCAGAACGCCTTCCGGATCCGCTTGTTGTACCCGGACTGGCCGATCAGGGCGGGGAACATGCCGGCCAGGTGCCCGTTCGCGTACCGCAGCCAGCGGCGCTCGGACGTGAACCCCATCAGGGCGGACATCACCGCCAGCGCCAGCAGCCCGGCGTCGCTGAGCGTGAGCGGAGTTGAGGTCCGCGGACGGGCCGGCCGCAGGTCAGGCCAGTCGTTGAGCATGTCGTCGATCTTCACGTACAGTGCCGTAGCGAGAGTCTCTATGTCATTGTCCACAACCTTGATCATGGAGACTCTCGCCCTGACTTGCGCCACAACCCCTGGAATCAACCGTCTAGTGAGCTTCCGTCGGGCACGTTCAGGTTGAGCCCGTCCACGGCCACGGTGCCGTCCGGGTGCTATTTCGCTTCTTGCCCGGAAGCGAGCACGCTGGCCTGAGCTGCCTGCACCGGCCCGCGGCCAGGACCGTGCCCGCCCGCGCCAGGGCCAAGGAGCGTAACCATGACCGCTTAGACACAAGGATTGACCATGACCGTGGAGACAACGGCCGCCAGGCCCGACCAGGTCGCCGCGCCTCGCAGCGAGCTCATCGCCGGGCTGTTCGTCACCGGCGCGCTGGCCGCGTACCTGCCAGCCTGCTCCTCGCGCGATCGCACGATTCGGTCGTCGGCGATACCGCTCAGCCGGTTCATGCTCTGGTGGCCTTGGCCGCGTGGGTAACGGTGGCCGCCGCGTTCCTTGTACGGCTCGTCTGGCCGACATGGACTTCGCGCAGGCGCGGTGCGGCGCGGTCTGGCTGGCCGCTTGCGTGAGAAGGTGAGCTGGTGGTGACTTCGGGGCAGCGGGCCGGCGCTCTGCTGTCGGTCAATGTGGGGATGCCGCAGGACGTGACCTGGCACGGCAGGACGGTGCACACGGCGGTGTGGAAGAAGCCGGTCGCCGGGCCGCGGATGGTGTGCGTGGCATCCTGGCCGACACATAAGGGTGCGATCACCGCATCGATCGCCCGTTGTGTTACCGGGACCCCGGTGAATCCGAAGGATTCGCCCCATCCCTCCAGTCCCTGGTCGGTCGTCACCTTGACCAGTAGCGAGTCCACCGCGTCCAAGCCCTTCGGGCTCCAAGCGGAGGCCGCGGATCTGTTGCCTGGCTTGAACGGAATTCGAAGCGGAAACGTCTCGATGCCAGTAATGATCATCGTTGGCTCGTATCCCGAGCCGTTTCGCGTGTCACCTGGAAATGGCTTACTTGTTCCGCGGGTCGTCTTCCGGGTCTAGGTATTCGAGGCTGATCGGCCCGATCGCCGTCACCTGCGTGACGTACTCACCAGATTTGGCCCAGTGGAAATGAGGGGTACCGGCAGGCAGGACGATGACGGCACCCGGCGGGTAGGCCTGCAGTTTTCCGTCGTCGAACTGTTCGCCCGGGCCGATGTAGAACACGCCGGACATGACGGTGTAGACCCGATCTTCGTGGTGTCTGTGAGGCATCAGCTTGACGCCGGACGGCAGCTTGACCCGGACCACGTACGGAGCGGGCTCTGATGGATGGCCCACCACGACGGCCAGACGGGCCGACGGCGGGAACGCCGGGAACGGCTCCCAGCCGATGTTCTCGGGCAGAGTCGGCCGGAAAACGGCCTGATCCAGTAGATGGGTACTCATTATCGTGAACCTCCAGGACTCCGTGACGGACTCACCTGACGCCGTTAACGTTCATTTTTCGCTCTGGCGTGCCCGTCGCACCCGTAGGGATCCTGGCAGGGCTCCGGCGTGTTCCGGAGTTATCCCGTTTTGTGTGGTATGTGACTAACAGGACGGAATCACGCTGTTGATGGACGCGGGCACGCCACCGGATCATGGTCGGGTAGCGGGAGCGCGTTGCCGCGCTCCCGCCCCCTCAGAACCGTGCGTGCGGGTCGGTCCCCGCACACGGCTCAAGCGAGCCGCGAGGGCGTTGCGGGCTGAAGCTTTGTTGTTCCGGTTTCCTGCGCTGGCGGGCTTGCAGCCCGCGCTGGCAGGATGCATGCACTAGGCGGGTCTGGTCATCTGCGGCCGGGCCGGGTCTCCCGTGATGGGTGAGGTAGCTGGAGGCTATCGCCCTGCGGGTGACGTGCAGCCACCACCGTTCCCACTGCTCGGGAGATTGAGGTGGCTGGCCGGCGGATAGCAGGGGGTCCCCGCACAGCGGGCACTGCCCGTCCTGCCTGGTGAGCAGGCGCAGGGTGTACCTGTCCAGCGGGGGCTTGATCTTCTTCCGCCGTCTGGCCCAGTATCCGGCCAGGGCGGGGTCATCGGGGGATGCCGCGCCCTTGACCAGCACGTGCCGTCGGATGGCCGTCCAGGAGAACTTGACCAGGTAGGCGCCGCTGTCGCGGTCGCCGAACACCCAGCGGTCGTTCCTGAACTTGTTGAACTTGCCGAAGTACCGGCCGACGATCCAGCGCTTCGGCTTGTTCTTGTGGCGCCATGTGGCCCACTTGTAGAGCAGCTTCCACATGTAGTCTGTCCAGTGAGCCGAACGCCTGGCATGACACCACGCCCCGGTAGTAGGCCGCCCAGCCCCGGATGACAGGGTTGAGCCTGGCGATGACCGCCATCGCGTTACCGCCGCGCAGGGCGCGCATCTCGGACGCGAGCCGTTCCCGGAGCCGCCTGACGGCCGCCGTGGACGGCTTGATCAGCAGCTTTCGGTTAGCGGTAGCGACGCACATTGAAGCCCAGGAAATCAAAGCCCTCATCGAGGCGGACGATCTTCGTCTTGTCCTCGTTGAAGGCCAGGCCCCGCGGCGCCAGCCACTCCGTCAGCCGCGCCTTGACCTGGGCGGCCTGCTCCTGGCTGTGGCAGAGCACGACCACGTCATCGGCGTACCTGACCGCCACCGGGGACCCGGGCAAGGGGTCCCCGGCACGGATGCCGGAGGTCTGGTAGCGGACCCCGGCGGCCTCCTCCAGCCCGTGCAACGCGACATTCAAAAGGCACGGTGAAATCACTCCGCCCTGGGGGGTTCCCTCCCCGGTCGGCGCGAAGCCCTTGCCCGCCTCGAACACGCCCGCCTTCAGCCAGTCCCGGATCATGTCCCTGGCCGGGAACGACCCGAGAGCGGCGAGAAGATGATCATGATCGATTCGGTCGAACGCCGCGGCCAGGTCAGCATCTAGCGCCCACACGCGCTTGGCCATCGGGCCTTTACACACGTTGTAGATCGCCGCGATCGCGTCCTGGCAGCTGCGGCCCGGCCGGAACCCGTAGGAGCGGGGTTCGAACCGGGCTTCCCACTCCGGTTCCAGCGCGTGACGGACCCGCTGCTGGTGACAGCGGTCCATCAGCACGGGAATCCCGAGCGGCCGAAGCTTGGCACGGTTTGATGCCTTCGGGATGTACACGCGCCGGACCGCGCGGGGACGCCACGACGCGACGGACTGGTGCACCCGCACCGCCACCCGCGCCCTGGCCTCGGAGGTCAACGCGACCTCCCCGTCGATCCCGGCGGTCTGGCGCCCGGCGTTGCGCTGCGTCACCTGCCGCACGCTGACCATTCTCTGAACTAAAGATGATCATCGATATAGTCCGAGTTCGGGGCGTTTCCCGGACGCGTGCAGGATCGCGGTGACCAGTCGCTGGACGTTGCGGTCGTCGAGGCCGGTAGCAGCGTCGCGGAGGTCGACCGGGATGCCGCCGGCGAGGCTGGCAGACAGCATCAGGACGCGCCGTTCGCCTCCGGAGCAGGGAAGTTCGCCGGCCTGAAGGGCGGTGATCACGGCGTCCCAGTCGATGGCGGCCATTGGGGTGGTGCCGTCGCTGATACTGGTGCCGGTTGTGATGAAGCGGCTGGTGAAGTCTTCGCGGCGGAGGAACGTGCCCTCGGCGGTGAGCAATGCGACGCCGGCTTCAAGTGGGTAGAGTCCGGCAGCGCACGCATGAAGCGCCGTGGTGAGTTCGTCAGTGGTCATGGCGGGTGCTGGCTTCCTGCTGAGAGCCGACGGGGATCGTGGCGCCGAGGCTGACCGGGCCGTCGTGTCCGGTGCGGCGGTCGATCTGGGCGAGCTTGTCCGCGGCGCCGGCGAGGCTGACTTTCAGGCCCTCGATTTCGCCGAGCCAGCCTTCGCGCTCGGCTTCGGCGATGCGGGCCAGGAGGTTGTCGTGGATCTCGGCGATACGGGGCCGCTGAGCTAGCTCAGGCCAGTGCATGCTGCATCGCAAACAGCTATGCTCATGAATGCAGGGAGTGCCGAATGCGCGCCCGCATATTCCGGTCGCGACTTTCCGGCGCTCGAAATGACCGAGGAATTCCTGCCATTCTTCGTCGCTGGGGACGCGGTATTCTTCAGTGGGCCGCTGTGCTCGTCGCCGGGCCAGGAACGCCAGGTGAGACTGGATGGCCTCTTCAGGATAAACGGCCTTGTATCGCATAGTTGTATTGATGTCCTTGTGGCCTGCGATAACCTGCGCGATATGCGGCGGAAGGCCATTCATGACGGCATCCGTGATAAAGATTCTCCGGAAATCGTGCGGTGTGTAACGCAGGGGAAGGCCGTCGGCGGGGTCGGTCAGGCCGGTGCAGGCCAGCGCTGCATTGAGCATGCGCCGCAGGTTCCCGTCGGTGATGGCGCGGTTCTCGGTGGTGAACCGGCGCTGGAACAAGACAGGCGACGGCGGCCGCCATACGCATTCGCCCCGGTCGTAGGCGGGGACCAGCGGGACTGTCCCGTCGGGCTGGCGGATCCGCTGGATGACGGCCGACAATACGTCCGCTAGCTCCGGGGATACGACCAGAAGTCTCTCCTCGTCTGTCTTGGAGGGGATGATCTGCAGCAAGGGGACGATCTCGCCGGTGGACGGCAGCCGGTACTGGATCAGGCTGTGGTGACTGATCTCCAGGAGTTCCTCGATCCGGATGCCCGTGAGCCGCAGGACTTCGACAGCAGCCCATGCCCAGAAGGCGTAATCGTCTTCCAGGCCGAGGTCCCGCCGCTTGCCGCTGTCCGGGTCGTCGGCCCAGATCTTCCCGGTGCTGGCCTTGCCGGATGAGCGGGCCAGGGTCTGGCCCGCGGCGGTGAAGACGGCCCCGGGCGGGGCCTGCCGTGCGGCCTCCAGCAGTGCCGCGGCTGCCTTGCGCCGTTCGTCGACGGTGCGCACCAGGACCGGGAGGACCGGCAGCCGTTCGCGGGTGCGCGCGTCCATGCGCGCCTTGCGGCGGCGCGCGAACTTGTGCAGGCTGATCTCTTCCTGGCTGACGGGGCAGGGAGCCACCCACTGCGCCCAGCGGCCAGGATCCTCGACCGCCCACTGGGACAGGTCGAGGTAGAAGGCGCGCACGATGGTCAGGCCCTGGCGGTAGCTGATCCGCTCGGCCTCGATGACCGTCTTCCCGCCGGCCGCCGCCGTGATGGTCTTGGGCATGACCCGCTGGCGCTGCTTCCACGCGTCGGCGACCTCGCGGGGAAGGTCCAGGCTGTCGATGCCGGGATGGTGGTGCTCGAGGTCCTGCCAGAATCGCTTGCCCAGGTGATAGGCGAGGGCCTTCAGGGTCGTGTAGTCCAGCGCGGGCTGTCGTTCCCGCAGGTAGTCCACCAGCAGGCCGCGGACTGGCCGGCAGGCGAGGTTGTAGCGGTCGATCAGCCCGGCGGGGGTGAGCTGGCCGGGGGTGCGGAGCTCCCGCAGCCGGGCGGGAGCCCCCTCTCCGAAGGTCCCCATCTGGTGCAGCAGCCGGTAGAACACGGCGCCGTTCGCCGCCGCGGAGCGGGTGCCGGTCTCGGTGTCGAGGATTTCCAGGACGTCGCCGACGGTGATATCGGCGATCGTGCCTCCTTTGGCCGCGAGGATCAGGGTGGCCCTGCGCACGGCCATGTCCGCGGCGGCTTTCGAGATCCCCGGGTCGCCGTCGCACAGTTCCCGCATCCGGGCGAACCCTGCCGGGTCACGGGCCCGGGCCAGGTCGCGGCCCAGGGCGCCCTTGCCGGCCAGGCCGGACACCAGCCAGCTCGCTGAGGGACGGACCAGGTCGGCGCAGATCACCGCTCCCAGGGCGCTGGCGAGCTCGGCCCGCAGCCACTGAGAGCGGCGCCCGCGGTCGTGCAGCCACCGGATCGGCAGCTGCGCCCAGTCAGCGCCGGCGCTCTCGGCGCCGCTGGCCAGCCAGCGTTCCTGCCAGGTCGCGCCCGGCTGGTCCGCGAGCCAGTCCAGCAGCCGGGCAAGCCCGCGGGCGCGGGTTGCCTGGCTGCTGGCGACCTCGAGAGTGAACGGCGGGCGGGTCAGCTGCTCCCGGGCCGGGCCGCGGCCGAGCCTGGTGGCGGGCCAGTCCGCGGCCGCGGCCCGCGCGGGCAGGCACCCGGGAAGGGACGGGGCGGCCCGCTCTGGTGCCCGCGGCGAGGTGCCCGCCGCTGCCAGTATCGTGGTCACCGGGGTCCGTTCCCGAACAGGACGTCCAGCGTCTCGGGCCGGTAGCCGGGCGCCGGCGGCGGGCACGCCCGCGCGGCGGCCTGGCGCGTCTGCTCCGCATGGTGGGCCAGCACCCGGCGGATCACGTCCTCCTTGCGGGGCGTCAGGTAAACCTGCGTAGTCGTCAAAAGCGCATGTCCGAGCACGGTTTGCACGTCACTCAGCGGCAGCAAGGGGTCCTCTGCCATGCGGTAGGCCGCCGTGTGGCGCAAAGAATGCAGGGTCGCGCTGCTTCCCGCCGCCTCGCCGACCCGCTCGAACATGCGGTGGACCGCGTGGTAGGTCAGCGGCCGCACCGGGCGGCGCAGCGTCCACCACAGCGGCTGCCGCCGGCCGCTGGGAATGAGCCCTTCCATCTCCACCTGGTAGAGCCGCAGCCACACGAACGCGTCGGTGGACGCCGGCAGTTCCTGCAGCTCGCGGGTGCCCTTGCGGGTCACCGTGATCACCTGCCGCCCGGGATCGACGCCGGCCAGCGTCGCCGACAGCAGTTCCGAGGCGCGGGCTCCCGTCGAGACGTAGAACGCGACCAGGGCACGGTCGCGGTGGGAGGGCAGCCGGGCGAAGATCTCGTTGAACTCCTCGTCGGGAACAGACCGCGGGATCCGGGACGGCACCCGCGGCCGGTAGAGCCCGGACCGCTCATGGCGGAACGGCTCCATCGGGTTGTGATGGGCGTGCGCCCGGCCGCCCCGCCGTGTCCGGTCCAGCGGGAACGGGTTGATCACCGGCCCGCTGCCCGCCTCCAGGTGGAACTGGTAGAAGCAGCGCAGCACCGTCTCGCTGTGCGCCCGCACCGACGGCGCGTACGCTTCCCCGCTCGCCGCAGACGTCGTGTCCGCGCTGCGCCAGTGCGGGCGGGACGGCTTGCCCGCCACCAGCATCCACCGGCAGAAATCGCGGGCCTCGGTCCGCGTCGCCCGGTTCCACGGCACCCCGGCCGCCCAGATGAAGCGGAACCAGCGGAGAAGATCGTGCCCGTAGGAGCGCAGTGTCGCCTCCGACCGGCCCGCGGCCTGCAAGTCCCGGAAGAACTCCGCGACCGCCGCCACGGGCTCGCCGCCGGCATCGATGATCCGGTAAGGCTCCCACGGGTCTCCGGTCGCCTGCAGCGCGCCGGCCAGCGGGACCGGCAGCGTCGCCAGATCCCGGATCACATCCTGCTCTTCGGTCACGAGCAGGGACCATAGCCACTCTGTTCAGTATTCGTCTCTGAAATGCTGAAACTCGTGATTTAGTTCAGTCAATAGGTAGCGTGTTGCGCCAGCTCCGCAGCATCAGCTTCTGCAGGTTCCTGAGCCTTGGCCAGGTCCCTGCTCCTGCGCCGCCTTGAAGATCCGCTGCCGCAGCCGCCGTACCTGCTCCTCCTGCGCCCGCCAGTCGATCTGGTCCCACTCGGCGCGGGCGCGTCCTGCCGGGGCTGGTCCTCCGGTCCGTTCGCTTCGGGGGCCGCTCTCACCCCGGCCACCGCAGGGGTGACCCAGGTGCCGCCATCCCATACCGGGGTGGAGAAGCTGTAACCCGTCATCGCGTCTAACTTGCCCTTCGGTTCCGGCGCTCATGGCCGCTCGCTTCAACGGCTCACCTGCCCACGTCAGCGCGCTTTCGCGCCCGGGCACCAGGCCCGGTATCCGGCCAGTTATGCAGAGCCGCCCGGCGGAGGAGCCGGGCATGACGGCCCCGGTTTCCTGCTGCCTTTCGGCCGCCGGCATTCGCTTCTTGGGCATCCTGTTCCCGCCATGGAATTCGGCCCCCCTTACGGTCGGCTTACCGGCACCAGCGCGCCGGACCATGACGGGGTTTCCATGTTCCGCACGCGTGAGACACGGCTGGGGCCGGGCGCCCTCTGTACCCCGGGGACGGCGGTGCCCTCACGGCCAGGCGCTATCCCCGTGACCGCCGCCTGCCGCCTCACAGCGGCCGGTCCCTGTCACCCCGGTGCACGAACCCGTCCCGGGGAGTCATCAGTCACGAGGCATCATCAAGGGTTCCCTGTCGTTCGCCCCTCCCAGCCTTCCCCTCGCCTGTGGTCCCCGGCCGGAACGGGGACCCTCGGGCTTTCCCCTGAGCTCCGCACCCGGCCGGCAGGACCCAGCCACGCACGTCAGGGCGGGGACAGGCCTCGGACACTAGCCCGTAGTCACGTCTCCGGCATCAGCCAGACCTCCTATCGACGGACTCACTCATCACGTGCGGCCTCATGTCGCACTAGGTCTCTGAAGTCTGCATGAACGAGGTGTGGCATGCCCGCTATGGCATTGTCGCGCGTGGGTGCGCGCGTGGTCGAGTCCGGTCCCGGCGGTCAGGTCCTGGCCGCGGGGGCGTGGCAGCGGCTGGAGGCGCTGCCTGACCCGCGCTCGCGGCGCGGGCGGGTCTACCCGCTGGCCTGCCTGGTCGCGGTCGCGCTGTGCGCGTTCACCGCGGCCGGGAATGACCGGCTCACCGCGGTCGGGCAGTGGATCGGGCGGGCCAGCCAGGCGGACCTGGCCCGGCTGCGGGCGCCGTGGGACCCGATGGCGGGCCGGTACCGGGCGCCGGATGAGAAGACGATCCGGGTGGTGCTGGACCGTCTTGACCCGCGGGCCCTGGCCCGGGCCCTGCTCGGGCCCCGCCCGGGCGGCCGCCGGCGTCCAGGCGGGCCGCCGGCGGCTAGCGTGCGCGGCTACCGTGCCCGGCGGGTCGCCCGGCAGGCGCAGGAGCTGGCCCGCGGCCGGTTAAGGGCCGTGGCCGTGGACGGCAAGACCTCCCGCGGGGCCCGCCGCCTCGACGGCACCCGGGTCCACCTGCTCGGCGTCGCCGAGCACGGCGGGCGGCTGCTGGATCACCTCGAGGTCGATGTCAAGCACAACGAGACCAGTCACTTCACCGAACTGCTGGGACCGGTGGACCTGGCCGGCGCCGTGGTGACCTTTGATGCGCTCCATACGGTGCGGGCGAACCTGGACTGGCTGGTCACGGACAAGAACGCGCAGTACATCGCGGTCGTGAAGCGCAACCAGCCGCTGCTGCATGCCCAGGTCAGGGCCCTGCCCTGGGCGCAGGTCCCGGCCGGCAGCGTCAACCCGCGAGAAAGGGCACGGCCGCGCCGAGACCCGCACCCTGAAGGCCGCGCACGTCAGCCGCCTGGACTTCCCGCATGCCCGCCAGGCCATCAAGATCACCCGGTGGCGGCAGGACACCTCTGCCGGCCGGGTCTCCCGCCAGACCGTTTACGCCGTCACGAGCCTCACCAGCGCTGACGCCACCGCCGGTGACCTGGCCCGCCTGGTCCGCGAGCAGTGGTCCATCGAGGCGCACCACCATGTCCGCGACGTGACCTTCGGCGAAGATGCCGCCGACCAGCCGCACCGGCAGCGGACCCGCCAACCTGGCCACCATCCGCGCCGCCGTCATCGCGGCCCTCAAAGACGCCGGCTACCTGCACATCCCCGAAGGCCGCCGCGACCACACCACTCCCGCCGAGACCTCCGCCTCCACGGATTCGATTAACGATTCTTAATCGCGGGAGTTACAGGCGGGCCTGACAGGGTACCGCCGTCAACGTCGTCAGCGCTGACCCCGAGCGGCGCAACAGCAGGAGGCTGCCGTGCGGCGGCGACGGTTCAACAGGGTACGGGGGTGAGCAATGCGGTGGTCTGAGATCTCGGCCCGGCAGCCCGCCTTGGCGGCAGTCGCGGACCGGCTGCTGATCGAGCCGGGGGTGCTGCTGGCCGGGACGATCCGCCGCGACGGCACGGCCCGGATCAGCGGCGTGGAGCCGCTGGTGCTGGATGGTGACCTATGGCTGTCGATGATGAGCGGTTCAGCCAAGAGCCGCGACCTGGGCCGCGATCCGCGGATCGTGCTGAACAGCGTGATCACCAGCCCCAGCCCCCCGGCCGAGATCAAGGTCCGCGGCACGGCCCGCACGGTAACCGAACAAGACCGGCACGAACAGTACGCCGCCGCGGTCCGCGAACAGATCGGCTGGCAGCCAGCGGCGGGACAGTTCACGTTGTTCATCGTTGAGGTGGCTGACGTCACCTACATCGGGTCCGAACCCGGGACCGGCGCCCAGCACGTGGCCCGCTGGCCGTCCGGCCAGGAGTACATCCGGCCGCAGCTTACCCCGACCAGCCTGGGACCGCCGCAGGCAGTATCAAGGCTCCTGACCCCGGACTCGCAACTCCCGCCGTAAAGATCGCTGGACAGAAACGGACATTCACGGAACACGCCGGAGCCCTGGGGATCCTGGCCCGCTCCCTGGCCCGTCCCGGCGCTAGCACTAGCGGCTTCGACTGGGCACCTGGGGGACTCGATCGCACCCTTGTGGGCGCGACGATGTCAGGAATGCGGTCGTTGGCGAACCGCACGCTGCCAGCGGCACTATGGAGCAGTCGGCACATCAGCATCGTGCCCGGCACGACTGATGCCTGGTGCACCGGACGAAGGAGCCCGGGCATGACGGAAGACGTACAGCAGGGAAGCAATGACAAGACCGCTATACCGAACCAGTGGAGGTACCAGATGGCCGAGTTCCCACCGCCCCCAGAAGGAATTGTGCTGGCCCACTTCATCGTCTCCGACGATGTCGAGCGCTCTCGTCGCTTCTACACCGACGTGCTCGGCGGCAGGCTGGTCTACTCCGGCCCGGGAGGGCTGACCTATGTCGCGCTATCCAACAGCTGGATCATCATCAATGTCGGGGGAGGCCCGACCGACGACAAGCCGGCGGTCACCCTGGAGACGCCACGCGATCCCGACCGGGTCAGTAGCTTCCTCAATATCCGGGTCAAAGACATCGAGGCCGTGTACTCCGAATGGAGCGCCAGGGGTGCTCACTTCCTGACCCCGCCGAAACAGCACCAGTACGAGATCCGTTGCTACATCCGCGATCCCGACGGTTATCTGATCGAAGTAGGGCAGACCACGGACCCAGAGGGGGACTGGTCGCCCGCTCACTGGCCATCGAGTACGCCCGCCGAGGAGCCCGAGTGAAGAGACGGTCATCCCGTCCGTTCTGACATCAGACCAGGCGGCGTGTTCCCGGCTATTCGTTGCCAGACCCGTTGCTAGTACCGTGGCCTGAGGAGGGTTTCCGTCATGACCACCGCGATCATCGGCACCGGAGGGATCGGATCGGTCATCGCCCGCCAGCTCGCCTCAGGCGGCGAGAACCTGCGGCTCTCGAGCGCCGACCATGCGTCGGCACGAACGCTGGCTGCACAGATCGGCCGCGCTGCGGTCGTCGCCGCCGGCAACCGCGACGCGTTGCAGGGCGCCCGTGCCGTCGTCCTCGCGCTGCGGTTTACCGTGCTGAAGGGCGTCATAGACGAGATCGCCGATCCGCTGACCGGCAAGCTCGTGGTCGTTCCGAGCAACCCGCTCACCACCGACGCGCACGGTAACGTCGCACGTGTCCTGCCCGAAGGGCAATCCTCTGGCGAGGTTGTAGCCGGGTGGTTGCCGGCGGGGGCGCGCTTGGCCATGGCGTTCGGAACCCTGTCCGCCGATGTCTTCGAGTCCGCTGCCCACCGGTCACCGGAGCCGGCGGTCCTGTTCTACGTGACCGACGACGACCGTGCGGGCGAGGAAGTCGGGCGGCTGATCCGGACGGCGGGCTTCGAGCCGGTGAAGGCCGGCGGGCTCGAACAGTCCGGTCGGCTCGAGGTAGGCGGCGACCTTCACGATCTCGTCGTCGGCCCCGCACAGGCGCGGTCACTGATTGACGGGGCCTAATCGCTTCGCCGCCCTGGCGGGGCGCCCTCTTCGGCCGGGCCTTCGCCCAGATAGTGCGCTGGCCACATACGTTCACCGGGTGCTGACATGCCGCGGTGATACGCCCGCACTCGAGCTGTAAGGCAGGTGGAGTGGTGGGAGGGTGCGATGGGGTGAGCCGGTGCGGGCGCGGCGGCTGACTGATCAGGAGGGCCGGCGGCTGCTGCAGATCGTGCGGCGGGGGAAGCACGGGTCGGTCCGGGTGCGGCGGGCGATGATCATCATGGCGTCGGCGTCGGGCACGCTGGTCCCGGCGATCGCCCGGGTGGTGGCCGCCGATGAGGACACGGTGCGGGACGTGATCCATACGTTCAACGCCAAGGGCCTGGCCGCGCTGGACCCTCGGTGGGCGGGAGGCCGTCCCCGCCTGATCAGTGACGGCGATATCGAGGTCATCGTCACGGCGGCCAGGACCCGGCCGGAGAAGCCAGTCCAGCCGTTCACCCGGTGGAGCTTGCGCAAGCTGGCCGGGTATTTAGCGGGCCTGGGCCGGCCGGTGCGGATCGGGCGGGAGCGGCTGCGGCAGCTCCTTCACGAGCGCGGCATCTCCTTCCAGCGGACCCGGACCTGGAAGGAATCCACCGATCCGGACCGGGACGCCAAGCTGGACCGGATCGAGTACGTGACCAGCGCCTGCCCGGACCGTTGCTTCGCCTCCGGCCAGTTCGGGCCGCTGTCGATCCGGCCCTGCCACGGCGTGTGCTGGGCGCCGCGCAAACGGCCGGTACGGCTGCGCGCGGCTTATCATCGCACTCACGGCATCCGCTACTTCCATGGCTGCTACTGCGTGGGCGATGACCAGCTGCGGGGCATCACTCGCGAGCATAAGGGCGCCGGTCACACCCTGGCCGCGCTGAAGTCGATCCGGGCTGCCCGGCCGGACGGGTACCGGCTGTTCGTCATCATGGACAACCTGGCGGCGAACAAGACACCGGCGATCCGGCGCCGGGCCAGGCGCGAGAACGTCGAGCTGTGCTTCACGCCCACGAACGCATCCTGGGCCAATCCGATCGAGGCGCAGTCCGGTCCGGTACGCACCTTTGTCATGGGCGGCTCGGACCACCGGAATCACCCCGCGCTGGCCCGCAAGCTGCAGGCCTGCCTGCGCTGGCGTAATGCCCACGCCCGCCACCCCGGCGTGCTGGCCGCCCAGCGCCGCGAACGCGCCCGCCTCCGCAGCGAACGCCAGCAACGCCAGGGCCGCCCGGAACCTAAAGCTGCATAACCGAGCCGGTGAATCCCGCCCCCTGTGCGTCACCACAAGCCGTGCGGGTCCCGAGCCGGCACAGGGCATAATTTGACCAAACGGGCTGGCGTTCCCGCCTCCCGCCACCGACTCGCCTCGGATGGTGCATCATGGCTGGCCTGCCAGAAGTAATCGGGTTGCTCTACCGGGCCGACTGGACCCGCCTGTCCCTGTCCGCCGAGGTGCGCTTCGAACAGGACGGTGACCTGGCCCGCCGCCGGGAAAACGCGGTCCGGACGGAGTCGATGCGGCGGATGGGGTTCCGCCCCGGATCTCCCGGCATGCCGGACGTGGAGCAGGAGCCGGACGCCGAGCGGGACGTCTATCACCGGTGGCACGCGGCCCTGCTGATCGCGCCCGGCCGGCGGTACCGCCTGGAGTACGAGGGCGACCATGGTGACCGCGCCGACGGATCTGACGGCGAGCAGGCCTGGACGCTCCGGCCGCCGGACGCGGCGCCGCTCCCGCCGCGCGACTTCGAGAACGGCCCGGGGCTGCCGGTTCCGGCCCTGTTCCGCCCGGCCGGCCTGCTCGCCCGGTTCACCCTGGACGTGGGCGGCCCGGTCACCGCCTGCGGCCGCGAGGCGATCGCTGTGACGGCGGTGCCTCGGCACGGTGCCGTGGGGTCCGGGACGAGCCTGCGCCCTCCCGCCTGCGACCGCGTCGAGCTGATCGTGGACGCCGAGACCGGCATCCTGCTCCGCCGCGAGGAGACGTTCGAGGGCCAGCTGCTCACCCTCTTCGAGCTGACGACCGTGACGATGAGCCCGCCGGAAGCGGATGACCCGGCCCGGTTCGCGCCGCCCGCGGGCAGCCGCCCCGTCCCGCATCCGGAGGATGCCCCCGGGCGGAGCGGGCTCGGCTGGCAGGTGGCGGGGAACGCGGCCGGCCTGGCGGCGGGCGGCCTCGGAGCCTGGCTCCGGCTGGCGCCGCACCTGCCCGGCCACCGCCCGGCCGCCGAGGCCAGCTTCATGGCCGCGATGCCGTCTCCCGAACCGGGCCCGCTCGATCCCGGAGACGGGCCACTGCCCTCCGACGACCTGCTCGGCCTGCTCTACCGCAGCGGTCAGTATGACGGTGACGACCCCCAGATCCGCGGCGCCGCGATGCGGAGGTGGAACGACTCGGCGGCGGTTATGGGCCAGATGCCCGGCACGTTCCGCGCGGCGGGACACGGCGGCGTCGGCTATCTCCTCGACACGCTAGCCCGGAACGAAACGGTGACCCTGACGACCGGCCAGCTGCGTATCGGGGGCCCCGAGCTGTACTACCTCGATTACTCGTCCTGGCAGGGCCGGCCCGGACCGCTCGTGATGGCCTGCGACGGAGAGCAGTACTGGGGGATCCACGACAACAGGGCCCGGGTGGGGCCGGCCCGGCCGATGCTGGGCGGTTTCGCGGACCTGGTCGGCTCGTCCTGGCTGCTCGGCGAGCGGCTGTCCGGCGGCGTGGAGATCACCTACCACGGCCGCCGCGGCTACCACCTGCGGGTGACCCGCGGCGACGGTGCGATGCACGAGGGGCCGACGATGTTCTACCCGGTCGATGCGATCGTGGACGCGGAGACCGGCAGCCTGCTCCGGCTGATCGCGTACGACGGCGACGCCCCCGCGGAGCGGTGGGAACTGGACGGCGTCACCACGGAGCCTGGCGATACCGCTGACCCGGCCGGATTCCGCCCGCACATCCCGCCTGGCACCCGCATCGTCGAGGAAACCGGCAACCCGCTGATCGACAACGCCACGGACGTATTCGGCCTGACCGGGACCGCCGCCCGCGCCGCCGCGGAGGCCTTCCGCCGCGGCACCGACGCCGTCTCCGCCGCCCGCAGCTTCGTGGACGACCTGCGCGGCCATCGCTAGTGCGCTGGCCACGAACGTGCACCGGCTCGCGCGCCGGAAGGTACTCCCCGGGTGATCAACGAGTACCGCCGGGCCGCGCAGTGCCGGGGACCGGCCGCGCATACCACTCATGATCATCCATGCCCGCAGGCCCGGTCCCGGCCCGGGGAGGGGATAGGGTCTTGGGCCGGGTACCTTGCTCCCGTAGCGTTGTCTTACTGGACCCTTTTCCGCAGTGATATCGGGAGCAGGCAATGGCACCAAGCGCTCCGGCTTCGGCCGCGAGCTCGGCCCCCTCGGCATCGACGAATTCGTCAACAAGCGCCTCTTCTACGTCGAGAAGTAGCGCCTGACAAGTAACGCCCCAGCGTCACCCCAGCAGGCCACTCCCGGTAGCCCCCGGCGCGGCACCCGCTCGGCTCGCGTCCACGGCGCGCGCACTGCGGCCGCGCTTCGTGACCGGTTTTGCGCGACGACTCGCGGAGCTCGGCCTTCCCTTGTGCCGTGCCAAAACTCGATCATGGACGCCGACCTGGGGATCTGTATTCGACAGGCCTGTGGGACGCCGAACTGTGTCGATGTCGCGATGGCGGGCGACCCATTCGCGGGCGCCTGCCGGGTCGCCGGCGTAGAAGTGGCCGATCGTGTAGATGCCCTCGAACGTTTCGGCCGGGAAGACCGGCGGGATCGGGATGTCGTATTTCTTCCAGAGGTAGTAGAGGCTGTCCTTGAACCGGGCGAAGGCCCGGTTGAGCCCCGGATCGGGGGGCAGACCTCTGATGCAGCTATGCGATCGGCCGGTACGGCCGGGCTGAGGATGCCGGTCATCAGGGCGCCTGCGCGGGCATGGCGGCGGGCAGCGGCTGGTCGTCGACACGGTGGTCGTCGGCGTCGATGGCGCGCATGATGCGCCGGCCGATCTCGCGCAGCTGCCGGGACTGCGTCTTGGTTAGCGGGTCGAAGACCAGGCGGCGGACCTCCTCGACGTGGCCGGGCGCGGCCTCGGTCACCTTCGCCCGGCCCTGACCGGTCAGGGTCGCCAGAGTGTAGCGGCCGTCCGCCGGATCGGGGGTGCGGCGCACCCAGCCGCGCTGCTCCAGCCGGGCGACCACCTGGGACAGGCGCGGCAGCGAGCCTTCGGCCTGCGTCGCGAGTTCGCTCATCCGCAGGGTGCGGCCAGGTGCCTCCGACAGCAGGGCCAGCACCTGGTACTCGAAGTGGCTGATCCCGGCGTCGCGGCGCAGCTGCGCATCGAGCGCGGCCGGCAGCCTGACCAGCGCGCTGGCCAGGGCGCGCCAGGCCTGCCTCTCCTCGGCGTCGAGCCAGCGGGGCTCCTGCGGGGCGTCCATGAGGACATCATAACTTAAAATTTGAAGTGATCCGGTACTCAGATGACTTGCATCGTGAAGTTAAATGGAGGTACTGTCAGTTAACCCGTTAAGTCAGTAGAGCGTCTCGTCCTCGTTGATGCGCCAGAGCCGCTGGTGCCGTACATCGAGCGCGGTCGTCCACGAATGAACCCATCGGAAGGAAGCAATCATGACCACCACTGTCAGTCTGAGTGTCGCAGCCCTGACCATCGACTGCGCCGATCCCGCCGCCCTGGCGGACTTCTGGGGGAAGGCCCTCGGCCGCCCGGTCAGCCCGGGCGCGGTCACCGGGGACACGGCGGTCGATGCCACCGGCCCCGACAGCGGCCCCCGGATGCTTCTCCACAATGTCCCCGAGCCGAAGGGGATCCATCTTGTCCTGATCACCGACCACTACGATGAGGAGATCGAGCGGCTGACTGGCCTGGGCGCCAAGCCGCTCAACGAGATCAAGCTCCCGGCGGTCCGCAGGGGCGGCGTGACGTTTAGTGTGTCGCAAACCACGTTCGCCGACCCGGAGGGCAACGAGTTCGACCTGGTGATCTGGCAGCAGCAGCCCGAGTAGTTGCGGGGGCGGCTCGATCGTGGACGTCGGCTCCAACGCCGCCCGTTTGTTGCCGCGGCCACGGTCACTGCCCTACACGGCGGCCAAGACAGAGCTCACCGCCTACAGCAAGGGACTCGCCAGCGAACTGGGGGCCACACCATCCGCGTCCACTCGCACAACTGGAAGGCAACCCGGGGGTGGTCAGCGCGTGCCGGCGGGGGTGGGTTCGACGATGGTGTCGAGGGTGCCGGCTGCGGTGTTGTAGACGTACCCGCTGATCCTGATGTTGGGGGATAGCTGTGGTGCGGTGAACAGGGTGTTGACGTCGGTGCGGACGGTGGCGGCGGGGTCGGTGGCCGGCAGCCAGGCCAGTTCGGCTTCGTCGAAGCCGCCGCGGGCGGCGAAGTCGTGGCGCAGCTCCGGGTCGGCCAGGAGCGTCGAGCCGCAGTCGGTGTGGTGGATGACGGCCAGCTCCCACCAGGGCGCGCCGGGGGTCCTGGTTTCCGTCAGGTAGCTGATGTAGGCGACGTCGCGCAGCACGGCCGGGGTGACCCGGCCGCCGACCACGCGCTGCACGGTCGCGTCGCCGAGGCCGACGCCGAGGATGGCGGCGGGCTCGGCGCGCGAGTCGATGCAGGTGATGATGTAAGACAGCTGGTTGGGGAGCCACGGGATCTTCGGGTTCTTGGCCACGGCGTCGGTGGCTGCGAAGGCCTTGTTCCGGTCCAGCAGCGTCGTGAGGGACATGAGAGTACCTTCCGGTCGATGAGAGCTGTCGGTGATGTCCTGATCCCAGCCTCGGATCCGCCAGGGTGAGCAGGCGTCACCTTGTCAGCGTGATCGCGGCGACCGTAAGCCGGCCGATCCGGTCAGGTGCGATTGCGCCTCCAGGGCGGGCCAGGCGAACCCGCCAGGCCCGGAACGGCGGAGGGTGCCGAGGCACTGCGGGTCCGTTCGGGATAATTCTTCGATTTTTCCGAACGGACCGTGGTGACTCCCGCTGAGCAAGCCGGCGCGCGCCCGCCCGCGGCCGCCCGATCCCATCAACCGGGTGACGACCGCTCACCCTGCCGGACGGCAGCGTGGCCCCGACATGACCAACATCGAGCGAGCAGGGCAGGTCTGCGGGATGACGACCGAACCGGCGCTGCTTGTTTCCCTGGATCTGGCCGGGACCTTCATCTACGCGCTCAACGGCGGGCTCACCGCCGTCCGCGCGGCCCGCCTCGACATCGTGGGGGTCGTGACCGTGGCCATGGTCAGCGGCCTCGGCGGAGGCATCATCCGCGACATCCTCCTCGGTGCTCTCCCGCCCGCGACGTTCAGCGACTGGCGCTACCTCGCGGTGGCGGCTGCCGGAGGCCTGGCGGCGTTCGGGCTCAGCAGCCAGCTGGTCAGGCTGGCCACGCTGATAACCGTGCTCGACGCCGCCGGCCTGGGCTTGTTCGCCGTCACCGGGGCCAGCAAGGCGCTGGGCCTGGGATTGGGGGCGGCCCCGGCCGTCATTCTCGGCGCCGTCAGCGGCGTCGGCGGGGGGACGCTGCGAGATGTGCTCCTCGGGCAGATCCCGTCGGTCCTGCGGCGAGGGCTGTACGTCATCCCGGCCCTGTGCGCCGCGGTGATCACAGTAGCGGCGGTCCGAGCAGGGATCTACGGGCTGCCCGCCGCGGTCGGCGCCGTGCTCGCGTGCTTCCTCATCCGGGTCCTCGGCGTCCGCTACGACCTGAACGCCCCGATGGCCCGGGAACCGGGGCAACGCACCCGCCGGAGCCGGAGAACGAAAGCCGAGGTCCCGGTAGCGGTATCGAAGGCAGCTCGTATCACCAGCCTGCAGCCGCGAGAGTGGGATGACACGCGTCGGCTAGATGACGGCGCAGTATCGCCAAAGGAACCAGACGATCCGCCGCCGTCCGGTTTGGGGACAGGCGGGGGGAACCAACGTCACGACGAACCTGATCGGCGCGGCAGGTGACAAGCCGGGCACGCCGCCACGGCGCTACTGCGCTACCTCACCACATAGCCCATCACCAGCAGGTTTCACGCTGGGTGATGCCATCGGCAGGGTTCCTGAACCCAGCTGCCGCAGAGGTATAGGCCAGCCAGCGTGACCCCCGCAGCGCCTGCTACGGGCCGCCCAGACGTCGCAGGCCAGCCGCTGTGATACGGGCCTTGACGCCCACAGGAGCGCGGAGCCGCAGCCGCCGCCACTTCATGTCCGTTCCAGGCCATGGCGTGATTCAGCGGTGATAGATATCGCGCCGGTGATCGACGTCCAGAACGCGGATCTCTCCGGCGCCCCGGTCGGCGTCGGCCCTAGTCCCAGCAGAGGCAGAACGGCTTGCCGGCCGGGTCGGCGTAGACCCGCCAGTTCACCCCGCCGGAGGACAGCGAGGTGACGCCGAGCTTCAGCACCGCCGCCTCGGCCGCGTCGACGTCGTCGACCGTGACGTCGAGATGGAACTGCTGCGGATACGCGGGGTCGGGCCACCGCGGCGCGTGGTACTCGGTGATCTGCTGGAACATCACCGGCTGCGCCCCGTCCTCGCCGATCATCGCCACGCCGTCGCCCTCGTAGGTGACGGGTTTACCGAGGAGTTTGGCGTAGAACGTGCTTAGCTCCTTGGCGTCCGGGCAGTCGAGCATCACGCTCATGAGCGTGGTCTCCTGCTTCGCCGGGAACAGGCACAGGTCGAACGGGTGCCCGGCCGGGTCGGCCAGCGTGTACCAGTTCTCGTTCTTGCGCAGCAGCTCGGCGCCCAGCTCGGCCGCCTTCGCCGAGCCGGCGTCGAGGTCCGGCACGCGCAGGTCAAGGTGCGCCTGCTGCGGGTACGCCGGATCGGGCCACCGCGGCGGTACGTGGTCGGGGCTGAGCTGGGCGGCGATGCGCCACCCGTCCCCGGTCTCCAACGTGATCCAGTCGTCGTCGGCGTACTGCTCGGTCCACCCGACGAGGGCGGTGTAGAACGCGGCGAGCCGCCAGGCGTCGGGTGCGTCGAGCACCACCGTGCGCAACGTGCCGATCATCGGACACTCCTCCTGAGTCACCGCCCATCATGCCCGGGACGGCTCGCCCGTACCCCTCGGAGCTTGATGCGGACCGGGAGTGGGCAACGCGGCGTAACCGGACCGTTGCGACCAGTGTCTTTCCGTCTGCTGTACTTGACCCGGTCCGGGCCGAACCGCGCCCGCAGGTCCCGCGTCGCGGAACCTGCGGGCGGAGTCCGTTTTTAATACCGCAGCGGCCCGGCGGCAGGCGGCCCAGCCGGGAGCCGGCCGCTGGCCTAGCGCTTATCCGGGTTGAGTAGCTGCCAGCCGGCAACATTCCTGGAGCTGGACTCGTGCAATGATCGCGCTGTGGCAACCGGTGATATCCGCGCGGAGCCCTTCCGGGCGGAACTCGACGGCGCGGCCCTGGCCGACCTTGCCCGGCGGCTGGACACGGCCCGGCTGCCAGCGCGACACGACAGCACATGGGAGCGCGGCGTGCCCGGCAGCCGTCGCTGCTAGCACAAAGGCTCCGGGAGACACTCCGGCCCTTCCGGCCGCCCGCAGAGCCAGGTTCCCGACGGCACGGCGCCGGCGCGGGAGGCGTGGTGCCGGATTCATAACGCTGTGACCTGCGCGATAGGCGGCAAGCGAACCGTAGACGTCGAAACCTGGCGGGAATCACCTTGACCGGGTGATTGCCGCTCACCCTGTCTGGAGCCAGGCTCGCAGCCGGGACCAGAACGACAGGAGAGTCGTCATCAAGCTCGTTACCTGCGCCGCGCCCACTGGCGCGCGGGCCGCGAATTCACGTGCGGGCTGCCCGTGACGGGCGGGCAACGCGAGTCTTGGCCGCAGCGGTACCAGATTTATGTCCGCGGCCGGCTGGGCCAGACGATCTGCTCCGCGTTCCCCGCCCTCCACGCCGGGGCAGACGGCGGCGACACCGCGCTGACCGGCGTGCTGGCCGACCAGGCCGCGCTTTACGGCGTGCTGGCCGAGGTCGAGGCGCTCGGGCTGGAGCTCATCGAAGTCCGCCGCCTGCCGCCGTGCGAGCCGGGGGAACCATCGTCATGAGACCCCTCGGAGCCCAGCCGAGCCGGGTGCGGCCGCGCCTCAGCCTTGTACCGGCACCGCCGGTCGCCCGCCATGGCCCGGATCTGGCTCCCGCCGCCCTGTCGCGCTCGCCGTTGCCGCCTCCGGCTTCGAGGTCGTCGGAGGCTGGTGGGATGATTGGGGGTGTGGGATCTCCGGTGGGATCGCCGTCCGTGACCGCAGGTGGCCGTGCCGCGGGCGGGACGGTTGCCCGTCCGGCGTTGTTTGAGCGGCTGGGGGGCCGGCCCGGGTGACGGTGGTGTCGGCGCCGGCGGGCAGCGGCAAGACGGTGCTGCTGCGGTCCTGGATTGCCGGGGCAGGGCTGGCCGGGCGGGCGGCGTGGGTGGCGGCGGGGCGGGAGGAGCGGGATCCGCAGCGGTTCTGGCTGTCGGTGGCCGGGGCGCTGCGCCGGACGGGCCCGGGCGCCGAGCTCGTGCGGGCGGTGACCGGGGCGCCGGACCTGGACGGGTGGGCGCTGGCGGAGGGGCTGCTCAGTGACCTGGCGCCGCTGGCGGATCCGGTCTGGCTGGTGGTCGATGACGTGCATGAGCTGGGCCCGGATGCGCTGCGGCAGCTGGAGCTGGTGGTCATGCGGGCCCCGCCGGGGCTGCGGTTCGTGCTGGCGGCCCGGCATGACGTGCGGCTGGGGCTGCACCGGCTGCGGCTGGACGGCGGGCTGGCCGAGCTCCGCGCCGGGGACTTGAGGTTCACCGTGGCCGAGGCCGGGGAGCTGTTCGCCGCGGCCGGGGTGGTGCTGGACGAGCCGGCCGTGGCGGCGTTGCACGAGCGGACCGAGGGGTGGGCGGCGGGGCTGCGGCTGGCCGCTCTGTCGCTGGCCGGGCATCCGGATCCGGGGCGGTTCGCGGCGGAGTTCTCCGGCAGTGAGCGGACGGTGGCGGAGTACCTGCTGGCCGAGGTGCTGGACCGGCAGCCCGCGGCGGTGCGGCGGCTGCTGCTGCGGACCTCGATCTTGGAGCGGGTCAACGGGGAGCTGGCGGACCTGCTGACCGGGGACCAGGGCGGGGAGCGGGTGCTGCTGGACCTGGAGGCGGCCGGCGCGTTCGTGGTGTCCCTGGACGCGGACCGGTCGTGGTTCCGCTACCACCAGATGTTCGCCGGGCTGCTGCGGCTGGAGCTGCGCCGCGCCGAGCCGGGCGCGGTTACCGGGCTGCACCAGGCGGCGGCGGGCTGGCTGGCCGCCCGCGGGTTCGCGGTGGGGGCGGTCCGGCACGCGCAGGCGGCGGGGGACTGGGAGCTGGCCGCCCGGCTGCTGGCCGGTCACTGGCCGGGCCTGCATCTGGACGGGCAGGCCGCCACCGTGCATGAGCTGCTCGCCGGGTTCCCGGCCAGCCTGGCCGCGGCCGATGCCGAGCTGGCGGTGGTGGCCGCGGCCGATGAGCTGGCGCAGGGATCGCTGGAGGCCGCCGAGCGGTACCTGACCCTGGCCGGACGGCAGTCGGCATCGGGGCCGGCCGGCCGGAGAGAATACCGGCGGCTGCTGCTCGGGGTGGTCCGGCTGCTGCTGGACCGCCAGCGCGGGAACCTCCCGGCCGTGGCCGCCGAGGCGCGGGACCTGCAGGCCATGGCCGAGGTCGCGGACGCGGCGCAGCCCGGCCTGGGCGCGGACCTGAGCGCGCTGGCGCTGATCAGCCTGGGCAGCACCGAGCTGTGGGCGACCGCGTCCCAGGACGCCGAGCGGTACCTGGACCGCGGTATCGCGCTAGCCCGCCAGGGCGGACGGCCCTACCTGGAGTTCACCGGCCTGGCCTACCAGGCGGCGCACGAGTTCTACCACTCGCTTCGCGCGGGCGGCCGAGCGCGGCCGGCAGGCGGTGGAACTGGCCGAACAGCACGGCTGGACCGGCGACCCGGCGGCCGGCATCGCCTGCATGGTGGTCGGACTCGTGCTGGTGTGGCAGGGACAGCCGGATGCGGCCGAGCCGTGGGTCCAGCGCGCCGAGCGCACCCTCACCGCCGACACCCAGCCCGCGGCCGTCCTGGCGATGCTTATCATCCGCGGGACGCTCGAGCTGGAGCGAGACCGTAACGCCGCGGCGCTGGCCGCCCTGAAGGCCGGCGAGCCGCTGGCCCGGCGGCTTGCCGGGCCGAACTACCAGATCGCCCGGATCCGGGCCTTGCTGGTGCACTCCCTGATCCGCCTGGGCCAGGCCGGGCGGGCCGGGCAGTTCCTGGCCGGGCTCGCCGAGCAGGACCGCGACCGCGGGGAACTCCGCGTCGCCGCCGCGGCGCTGGCGCTGGCCCAGGACGACCCGCAGGCCGCGCTCGCCGTGCTCGCCCCGGTCCAGCAGGGCCCCGATCCGGAGGACTACTGGGGATTCTGGCGGGCCCGGGCGGACGTGCTGGAGGCGATCGCCCGGGACGCGCTCGGCGACCCCGATGCCGCCGGCGCCGCCCTGGAGCGCGCGCTGGACCTGTCCGAGCGCAGCGGCGACCTGACCGCGTTCCTGTTGTATCCCGCTGCGGGCCTGCTGGAGCGTCAGGCCCGGCACCGCACCGCCCACGCCGCCCTGGTCGCCGAGATCCGCGGCCTGCTCGCCGGGACCCAGGCGGAGTCGCAGTGCGGGGTGCCGCCGCCGTCCCGGCCCGAGCCGCTGCTGGAGCCGCTCAGCGGCAGCGAGGCCCGCGTGCTGCGCTACCTGCCCACCAACTTGACCGGACCGGAGATCGCCCGCGAGCTGTCGGTCTCCCCGAACACCGTCAAGACCCACATCCGGCACCTGTACGCCAAGTTCGGCACCAACCACCGCGCCGAGGCCGTCGACCTCGCCCGCGCCCTCGGCCTGCTCGCCCCCGCCAGAACGAACCCGGCCAGCCGCTAGCGCAGCGGTTCTTGGTTGCGGGATGCCAGCGTGCTTCGATGCCGTCGCACATTCGTGAGATGATCGTGGCTGTGGGACCTGGCCGGACCGATGCCGTTGCCGGGCGGGTCGCTCGTGTTGGCGCGGGCGGCGTGGTGGCCCATCCGTGGTTTTAACCTACGACCTCGCCAACCCGCTGGACGGGCGTGGCCATGGCGTCCAGGCTCGTTGCGGCGCGCCCGGCGGCGTGCTCGTCGAACAGGAACGGGATCGCGTTGCCGACCGCCTCGGCGGGCAACGGTGATCCGTCGGCGCCGGCAGCCAGGGCGATATTGCGCAGCGCGGACTCGTGCAGGACGACCAGCGTGACCGCTTCGGTCCTGGCCAGCAGGCTCCGCAGCGCGTTCGCGTAGCGCCCGAACGCGTCGTCGGGGCTTTCGCCGTGCGGGAGGCGGTCGCTCAGGGTGTGCTGGCGCCGCCAGGACCGGTAGGCCTCTATCGGCGCGCCGTCAAGGTCGCCGGCCCGGAGTTCGTCGAAGCCCGGTTCGATCAGGACCGGGACGCGCCGGCCGTGCAGGGCGATGCCGATCGTTTCCTGGGTGCGCTGGAAGCGGGTGCCGACGGCGAGATCGATGTGCACGTTGGCGAGTTGCGCGCCGAGGGCGCGCGCCTGCGCTCGCCCTCGTTCGGTCAGCGCGACCGGGCGGGCCGGGTCGCTGCTGAGCGCGTGTGCGGTGTTCGCCGTCGACTCTGCGTGCCGGGCGAAGACAAACAACCGGCTTACCTCAGCAGACATCGTCGGCCTCCTTTCCTTTCCCGCCCCTGGCTTCGAGCCGCGGCTTCCGCGCTATCGTGCGCGGCGGCTCAGGGCGTCTGGGTGCCGACCAAGGGCTGGTCCCGGACGATGGCTACCGCCTGCTGCTGGGTCAGCCCTGAGCCGGCGTGGAATGCCTGGTCGAACTGGCTGCCGCCCAGCTTGTGGCGGATCTCGGCGACCAGATCGGCCTCCAGTCGCCGTAGGAACGGCCAGGCTGACAGGCCGACCCGCCGGCGCAGGCCGTCGGCTGCGCCTTTCAGCTGCGCCGCCCGCTGCGGGTCGCCTTCCGCCAGCGCCAGCCGGGCGTACGCGGCCAGGCACAGCGTCACGAGCGAGGTTCTGCGGGCGGCCAGGCTCCGGTCCAGCGCCTCAGCCAGCAGCGGCCGGGCCTCATCGAGCCGGCCCTGGAGGATAGCCAGGATGCCCAGCTGCACCGGGTAGGCCGCGATAAGCCAGTCAGCGCCGTACCGTACCGCCAGATCGTGCGCCTCGCGCAAGTGGCGCAGGGCGTCGTCGTAGTGTCCCAGCGTCATCTCCAGGGTGCCGGCGAAGGACGCGGCGGCGGCCGTTTGGACGGGTTCGTCCTGGCTGCGGAGCTCCTCCAGCGGCACTGCCACCTCCCGCAGCGCCCCGGCGAGGTCGCCGGTAATCGGCAAGGTCCACGCCATGGCCAGCTGGCATATCGCGTGCAGGAAGGGGTCCTGGATCCCGGCCAGCAGCGGCGCCAGGCGCTGGCGTGCCGCCAGCGCCGCCGTGTCGTCCCCGGTGGCGGCGCCCAGCGCTGCCGCCACCGCCGCAAGCTCGGCCTGGGCCTGCAGGTCGAGCGGGCCGGCGGCCCGGAACTGCTCGACCCAGGACTGGGCCTGGCCCAGGAGGTCCCCTTGCAACCAGAACAGCCACAGGACCCGGAACAGGTGCGGAAGCGGCCCGGGGTCGTGGGCCAGGTACCAGCGCACCGCGGCGGCCAGGTTGCCCTCCTCGGCCCGTAGCCGCGCCAGCCACCCGCCATGGCCGCCGCCGCGCAGCGGCCGGTCCGCCTGCTCAGCGAGCGCCCGGTAGAACTCAGCATGGCGGCGCCCGATCTGGTCGGCGTCGGGCCGGGCCGCGAGCCGCTCGGCGACGAACTCGCGGATGGTGTCCAGCATCCGCGACCGCGGTCCGAGCTGCGTGCTGTCGACATACACCAGGCTGTGGCGGGCCAGCGCCTCAGACAGCTCCAGCGCACGGTCCTCCTCCAGGACCGCCACCTGCGCGGCGGCCGGGATGGTCCAACCATTTACGAAGACCGCCGCGACCTCCAGCAGGGACCGCTCGGCGTCATCGAGCAGGCCCATGCTCCATTCCACGGTGGCGCGCAGGGTGTGCTGCCGCTCGGGCAGGTCCATCGCGCCGGTGCCGAGCGCGTCCAGGGAGGCTGCCAGCCGGTCCAGCAGCGCGGGCGGGTCCAGCAGCCGGGTGCGGGCGGCGGCCAGCTCGATGGCCAGCGGCAGGCCCTCCAGCCGCCGGCAGATCTCGGCCACCGCCGCCGCGTTGCCCTCGGTGAGGGCGAAGCCGGGCCGCACCGCGCGGGCCCGGTCCACGAACAGCGCCACCGCCGGCCAGGCCGCCATCTCCGCAACTGAGGCGGTGCCGGGGTCGGCTGGCAACGGCAGCGGCGGCACCGGGTACTCCCTCTCGCCCCGCAGCCCCAGTACCGTCCGGCTGGTGGCCAGCATCGCCACCTGCGGGCAGCGGGCCAGCAGTTCGCCGAGATCGGAGGCGGCCTGGGTCACCTGCTCCAGGTTGTCCAGGATCAGCAGCCAGGCGCCGCCGCCGAACGTCTCGGCCAGCGCCTCCACCGGAGCGCCCGTCCCGGCCAGGTCGGCGCCCGCCGCCCGGCCGATCGCGGCCAGCACCCGCCCGGGGTCGGTGACCGCCTCCAGCGGCACGAACACGGTGCCCGCACCGAACCGCCCGGCCAGCCGCTCGGCCGCCGCCAGCGCCAGCCGGGTCTTGCCGACACCACCCGGCCCAGTCAGCGTCACCAGCCGCACCCCAGGCCGCCCGAGCAGCCCGGCCACCTTATCGATGGCCCGCTCCCGCCCCAGCAGCGGCGTCGTGCTCACCGGCAGCGGCCGCGGCCCGCGGCCGCTGGCCGCCGACGCCGCGGCCGCGCCCCGCTCGCCAGCGGCGAACCGCTCGCTCAGCAGCACCGCCAGGTCATCACGCACCAGCCGGCCCAGCTCGGCGGGAGTGCGGAAATACCGGTAGGACGCCGCGGCCTCCTCCTTTATCCGGTCCAGCAGATCCGCCAGCCGCGGATCGCGATCAGGCGCCGGCGCCTTGACATACAACAGCCGCGGCAGCCCGCCGGACAGGTCGAACTCCTCCTCCAGCCCCGAGACCTCCGAGCCGGGGACCGGCTGTCCGTACCGCTGCCAGTACACCCCGATGAACACATCGGCCTGCGCCAGGTACGCCCGGTACACCTCGGCCGGCGGATACGGCCGCGCCCCCACCTCGAACATCACCGGAGTCAGCCGCAGCGCCGACACCGCCCGCGACACCGCCCGCCGCTCCTCGGCCAGCTCACCTAGCGTCGAACTCACGAACACCCGAAGCCGCCGATCTGGCGTCCGGATCACCGCCGCCCCGTCCCGCTGTTCCTGGCTCACCGGCTGCCCCGGCCTCACGGCCTGCTTGGTGAGGTGGGGTCACCGGCCGGCTCCGACATCGGGTCCGCGCCGGACAGGTCCTGGCGCCTGACCCGGATCATGGCCAGCGCGATGATCACCGCGAGCACCATGACGCCCGCCGAGACCAGGTAGCCCCGGGAGAACCCGGTGGCCAGCGCGTGGTCGTAGATGCGGGCCTGCAGCGCGGCGGCGCTGGCGCCGGTCGGGTGCAGGCCTGCCCGGGCCGCCGCGGCGGCCTGGGATTGCCGGCTGCTGAACACCGCGCTCCAGGCCACGGTGCCCAAGATGGCCAGCCCGATCGACCCGCCGACCTGCTGCCCGACGTTGATCAAGCTGGACGCCACGCCGGTGTCGTTGTCGCGGACCTTGGTCAGCCCGACCAGGAAGACCGTCACGAACAGCAGGCCCAGGCCGGCCCCGAGGAGCATTTCCGGGCCGAGCATGCCGCCGGCGAACGTGCTGTGCTCGGTGATCCGCGACAGCCAGAACATCGCGCCGGCCGCGATCGCGGCCCCGGCGGCCAGCAGCGGCCGGGCGCCGATCCGGGTCACCCCTTGCTGCCCGGCCACGGTCGCGGCCAGGATCACCGGGACGAACGGCAGGTAGGCCAGGCCGGTCTTCAGCGCGCTGTACCCCCACACGTCCTGGACGAACAAGGTCAGGAAGAAGAACATGCTGAACAGCGCGATGCCGACGCACAAGGTGATCAGGTAGGCGCCGGACCGGTCCCGGCTGCGCAGCACCCGGACCGGCAGCAGCGGGTCGGTGCTGCGCGCCTCGATCACCGCGAACGCGGCCAGCAGCACGACGGCGGCGGCCAGCGAGACGATCACCTTGGCGTCGCCCCAGTGCGACACCCCGTCCGGGGTGGTCGCGGCGTTGGACAGCCCGTACACCAGGGCGGCGACCCCGGCGGTCGCGGTGATCGCGCCGGGCAGGTCGAACCGGCAGGCCCGCCGCCCCGACGCGGGCAGCACCCGGGTGGCCAGGGCCGCGACGGCCAGGCCGATCGGCACGTTGACGAACATCACCCACCGCCAGGACAGGTAGGTGACCAGCAGGCCGCCGGCGATCAGCCCGGCCACGATGCCCACGATGGCCATCGCCGAGAACACCGCCATCGCGCGGTTGCGCCGCGGGCCTTCGGGGAAGGTGACGGCGATCAGCGACAGCGCGGCGGGCGCGGCCATCGCCGCGCCGGCGCCTTGGAGGGCGCGGGCGGTGATCAGCCAGGCCTGGTCGGTGGCCAGCCCGCCCGCCAGCGAGGCCAGCACGAAGACGAGCAGCCCGGCGATGAGGATCCGGCGGCGCCCCAGCAGGTCGCCGGACCGGCCGCCGAGCAGCAGCAGCCCGCCGAACGCGACGGCGTAGGCGTTGACCACCCACTCCAGGTTCGACCCCGAGAAGCCGAGTGCGGTCTGGATGTGCGGCAGCGCGACGGTGACGATGGTCAGGTCCAGCGCGACCATCAGCTGGGCCGTCGCGATGACCGCCAGCGCCAGGCCCAGCCGCCTCGGCGCCTGCGCGGCGGGCGCAGCAGGCGCGGCGCCTCTTTCTGCGGCGACAGCCCTGGTGTCCGGTGTCTCAGTTGACACGATGATCTCCTCCTTAGGAGCTGGTTTTCCGGTTTGGGCCCAGGCTGCCGTCCAGCAGGGTGAGCGGCCGTCACCCGGTTGAGGGGATCGGGCGCCAGAAGCTACTGCCGACATTTCAATCCGGCCGGGACTGCTGCCGCGCAGCGTGGCCGGCCGGAGCGGTCACCGGTGCCGGCGCGGCGCGCCACTGCCCGTTCGGGACATTGGAGTTCTTTATATTCCGAACGGGCCGTGGTGCCTGTCACGGGCCTGCCCTCAGCCGCGCCGCGCTGGTCATCGGCGGCGGATCACCCCGATCGTGCGTTGACCGCTCACCCTGGCGACGCCGAGGCTGGGTGAGGATTCGCTGATCAGGTGGAGGCTCCCATGCAGGTCCCGATGACGGTGCAGCCGCCAGCCGGTGGCGCGAACGCGTCAACGTGGAGCTCTGCGTCACCCCTGTCAGCGTATCGGCGACCCTTGATAGCTGGATCACAGTTTCTAGAAATATTTTGCCAGTTCTCGGATGCGTAGATAAACTGAGAGCAGGCACCGGGGACTAGCCGCCGAGGGCGGCCAGGCTACCACGGCGCCATGAAAGAAGAGGTGTTGGTGATGGTCGCCCTGGTGGTCATCCTGGTGATACTCGTCGTGGCCGGGCTCATCGCGGCCGGCCGCTCGTTCAAGGTCGTGCAGCAGTACGAGCAGGGCATCATTTTCAGGTTCGGAAGGGTGCTACCGGGGACCCGTGGCGCCGGGCTGACCCTGATCCGGCCGGTCGGCGACCGCATGCAGAAGGTCAACATGCAGATCGTCGCCATGGCCGTCCCGGCTCAGGAAGGCATCACCAAAGACAACGTGACCGTCCGGGTCGATGCCGTGGTCTACTTCCGGGTAGTCGACCCGATCAAGGCGACGATCAACGTGCAGAATTACATGTTCGCCATCTCCCAGCAGGCGCAGACCTCGCTCCGGTCGATCATCGGCCAGTCCGAGATGGACCAGCTGCTGGCCGAGCGGGATTCGGTGAACCGGGAGCTGCGCCGGATCATCGACGAGCCGACCGAGGGCCCGTGGGGCGTCAGGGTCGAGCGGGTCGAGCTCAAGGACGTGTCGCTGCCCGACAACATGAAGCGATCGATGTCCCGGCAGGCCGAGGCGGAACGCGAACGCCGGGCGCGGATCATTACCGCCGACGGCGAGTACCAGGCCTCCAAGCGCCTCGCCGCGGCAGCCCACGTCATGGCCCGCGACCCGGCCGCACTGCAACTGCGGCTGCTGCAGACCGTGGTCGAGGTCGCCGCGGAAAAGAACAGCACGCTGGTCATGCCGGTACCGGTCGAGCTGCTCCGGTTCTTCGACAGGTTGACGCCGCAGGCGCCTGCGGGCGACGGGACCTCGGCCGAGGATTCGGCGTCACTCGCGGACTTCGGCGATGAGGATGCGGCCGAGGCCGAGATCACGAGCAAAGCGCCGCTTGAGATACCCGAGGTCCCGCCGATCCCCCAGCTGCCCGTGCAGGTAAGCAACGGCAAGCTGGCCGCCGCCGTCGAATTGCCGTAGCCGGACGCAGTCGCCCGGACAGCGACGACGACGCGCGGGCTGGCCCGCGCCGTGGTCTTCGTAGTGGACTGCGCGGTGACCTTGCGCCCCCGGCCGGGTCTCGCACCGCAGGGCGTAGTTCCTCAGGATGATCCGCGGTGCGGAAATCTCTTACCAAAGTCAGCTCGTGGGCCGATGCGGCCATGCCCGCCGCGGCGTACCGTCAGTCGTACCCCGAACGTCGCCAGAAGGAGCGTGCCTCGTGCACACCGTCACACCGGCCTCCTCGGCCGGTGATCTGCGCGTATCCGACGCCGACCGCGACCGCGCCATCTCGGAGCTGAGCGAGCACTTCCAGGCTGGCCGGCTCACTGCCGGCGAGTTCGACGAGCGGTCGGGCCAGGCCCTGCAGGCCCGGACCGGCAAAGAGCTGGCCGCCCTGTTCGCCGACTTGCCGCGGGACAGGGCCGCCGTGACCAGCCCGCCCCCGCCCGGCCCGGCGCCCGCCGTGCGGACCGGCATGGCCGCGCCTGTCCTGGTCGGCGTCCTCGTCAGCCTCGTCGTCTTCGCCTACAGCCAGCACAGCCTTCGCGCCCACCCCGCCTTCGCCGCCCCGGGGCCGAACTTCCACCCGCTGGTGCCGATCTTGGTGGTGCTGCTCGTCATCGGGTGCCTGGGCCGCCGCCGTCACCGGCAGGACCGCTCGGAACAGCGAGGCCCGCGCCTTGATGATCACGAAGACGTCTAACCGGCGCCGCGCAGCCCGCTGTCCGCCCGCGGTCAGCGCGCCGGACGGTCACGGGATGATTCTGATCGAGAGGTGCGTTGACGTAGAAAACACGACATATCGTGTCGTTTCTGGTAGGTCTGGGTCCTTGAAGAGCTCCGGGCCTTGAGAGGTGAGCGTGATGACCGGTTGGTACGCGGAGCGGACGCCGGACAGGTCGGCCAAGGCCGTGATCGCCGTGACGCTGCTCGCGTTGCTGCTGGTGGCGGCCGTTCCGGTGGCCCTGCTGGCCGGAGTAGTCCTGATGGTGCTGGGACACGTCGCCGGCGGGCTCGCGCTGTCCGGCGGCTCGATCCTTGCCGCCGCCATAGCTGTTGCGCTCGCGGGCATGAGCGGGATGCGGCACCTGCGCAAGCTGCTCTCCGAGCGCAGCGTCCGTGTCCTCCGAGTGGACAGCAGCCAGTACACCGACGTCACAGAGCCGGAGGGCAGCGACTACACCAACGTCCTGCAGCTCGACCGCGGCGAGTACAGCGAAGTTCGCTGACGTCCCCCCGTCTACCACGGCAAGTAGGGTCTTACGCGATGACGGTGTCAGCGTCACCGGATAGCAGCAGTTGCGGAACCTGGCCGAAGGCGTACCTGCCATCGGCCGTTAGCGTGAACGTCCAGATCACGTCGTAGCGGTCATCCGGCCAGGACTTCGGGATGACGGTGCCGCTGACCAGCGGCAGCGCCGACGCGAGCGCCGGAATGTGGCCGTGCTCCCAGCAGATCAGCACCGCGCCGGCGCCGCTGTTCAGCACGGTAGTGGCGAGCTGCGGCTCCTGTCCCTTGACGAAGTCGGTCGTTATCTCGACGCCGAGCCGGTCAGACAGCCCGCGGATCGTCTGATGGGTCCTGTGGTCAGCGGTCTTGCTCGCGTGTCCGTACCAAGGCGAGATCAGCATCCGGGGAACCCGGAGTCCCGCTCGCAGCGGACCGTGCGTGGGATCGAAGAGCGCCGCCAGCGCGCCGGATCGCTGCCAGCCGCGTGGCGGTAGTGAGTGCTCGTTCTGATTGCCCCGGAAATCTACGCCGGAGTCCGCGGCGGGATGCTTGGGCGCGAGGTCCTCTGGCTTCTCGCCGTGGCGGATGATGTAGACGGCCTCCGGCGGCGCGGATTGATGACGCATTTCAAAACCCCGTCAAGGGTGCGACCCTGCTTGCCACGAAACCTCAGGCTACTGGCCGCGAGCGGGTGACCTAGGGGCGGGCGGCACCGACGAAGGTCGACGCGTACCAGCCGGTGTCCATCGGGATCTTCTCCACGTCCATCCCGGTCTGCGGGGCGTCGATGATGTAGCCGTCGCCCACGTAGATGGCGACATGACCGATGCCGTCGTAGTACAGCAGGTCACCGGGCTGGATGGCCGAGGAGGCGATGTGCGGCAGCGCGGCCCACTGCTCGTAGGTGTCGCGCGGGATCGCGACCCCGGCCGCGGCCCAGGCTGCCTGGGCCAGCCCGGAGCAGTCGAAGCTGCCCGGCCCGGTCGCGCCCCACTGGTAGGGCTTGCCGAGCTGGGCGTAGGCGAATGCGACGGCCCGGTCCCCCTGGCTCGAGGTCGGCCCGGCGTAGGTGGCCGTGGTCGTGCCGCCGGCTCCGATCGAGTTGGTCGTGACCGTCTGCTGCTGCGGCACGGTCAGGCTGGCCAGGGTGGCCTTCTCGGTGGTGATGAGTCCGCCCAGGGATTTCTTCTGGGCGGCGAGCTGGCTCTTGAGGGCGGCGACCCCGTCCTCGGTGCGCTGCATCTGCTGTTCGACGCTGGCCAGTTCGCGGGCGTCGGTGAGGAGCTGCTGCGTCTGGGCGTTCCGCATGCCGGACAGCTCCATCAGCAGCGACCCCTGCTGCAGGATCGCCGACGGGTCGCCCGAGGTGAGCACGCCCGCGACGGACGTCGCCCCGCTGTCCTCGAAGGCCGCGGCCGCGTTCTGCGCCACGCTGGCCTGGGCCGTCCGGAACTGGGCATCGGCGTCGTTCAGGCGGGCGTGTACCTGGGACAGCCGGGACCGGGCGGTGGACAGCTGCTGGCTGGCCTGGTCGAGCTGCACGCTGACCCGGTCGAACTGCGAGGTGAGCTGGTTGATCTTGGCCTGGACCTGGCCGACGGTCGGCGGCGGCGACGCGCCGGCGATCCCGCCGTAGACGGCCAGTCCGCCCAATACGGCCAGCCCGGCCGCGACGGCGGCGGCCCGCCGCATCGTGAAGGCTCTCGTCCGCACTGTGTTCATGTAGCTGTCGTGCTCCCTTTGCATGTCCGGGATCACGCTAGCGACGGGTCATCCGGCGCCTCAACCGGATCACGGAGATATCACGGAACTATTACGGGCTGGCGCCAGCGTTCCCGGCAGCCCGACGCCGGGCCGCGCGGGCCCTGGACGGTCCAGGAGAACCACGGACCGTTCGGAATGAAAGGATTTTTTAGCCGAACGGCCGGTGGTTTCCGCCGGCCGGCTTGTCCGGCCAGCCGACCTGGGCGATGCCGGCGGTGATCACAGGCTGCCAGGCAGTGCTCGACCTCATCGAGGCGCGGGGGTACGCCGATGGCGCGGTGCTCCACGTCTACCGCCCGCCCGCCGGGTGAGACCTCGCCTGGCGTGGGCCTTGCGGGCCCGTCTGGTGGAGGTACCGTAGAACTGGTGCGGTCATGGCGGGTAGGCCCTGGCCGCGGCCACGTTGCTCCAGACCCTGGCGACGGCGGCCTCGTTGCTCCAGACCCTGGCGACGTAAGCCCGAGCGATGTGCTCGGCAGACGCCCGGGAGGACAGAGCGACGATGACCACAGCACCCGACTTTCTTGCCCTGGCGCCCGGCCGCACCTCAGTTGCAGGCGGGCTGCCTGCCGCCGTCGATCCTTCGACGGCTAGCTATCGTGCACTGGCGCGGCAGGTGCGGGCGATGGGTCTGCTCGACCGCAGGCCGGGCTACTACCGGGTGAAGATCACCCTGACGATTGTCGCCTTCTTCGCTGGATGGGCCCTGTTCGTCATGGTCGGCAACTCGTGGGCGGCCCTGGCCGTCGCCCCGCTGGTGGGGATGATGTTCACCCAGTTGGGCTTCCTAGGCCATGATGCGGGGCACAACCAGGTTTTCGGCGCGCGCCGGCGCAATCGCCTGCTCGGCCTCATCGTGGGAAACGCGCTCATCGGGCTGAGCTTCGGCTGGTGGGTGCCCAAGCACAGCGCTCACCACGCGCACCCCAACGAGGTGGGCCTCGACCCCGATATCGGCGAAGGAGTCGTCCTGGCCTCGTCTGGCGCGCCGGGAAGCGGGCGCGGCGCTCTCGCATCGTGGCTGGCACGCTGGCAGGCGCCGCTTTTCTTCCCGCTCATGCTGCTGCGAAGCGTCGGCTTGCACGTACTCGGGATCAAGCGGCTTCTGGGCCGGCGAGACCGTGCCTCGGCAGTAGAAGCCTCTCTCATCATGCTGCATGCCGCGCTGTACCTGACGGTGGTGCTGTGGGTGCTCTCCCCGCTCAAGGCACTCGCTTTCGTCGTCGTACAGCAGGCGGTTTTCTCGGTGTACCTGGGCATCAGTTTCGCGCCCAACCACAAAGGGATGCCGATCATCGAATCCGCAACGGCGGCCGGCTTTGCCCGCCGCCAGGTGGTCACGGCCCGAAATGTCAGGGGCGGCCGGTTTACCACCTTCATGCTCGGCGGCCTTAACTACCAGATCGAGCATCACCTATTCGAGTCGATGCCTCGGCCGAATCTGTGGCGGGTCCAGGGCCTGGTCAGGGATTTCTGCGTAGCGACCGATCTCGGTTACCGCGAAGAAAGCTTCGTCGAGTCATTCCGCCAGATCGTCCAGCACCTCAGCGACGCTGGAGCAGCCGCCAGCCTCGGTCCTGACTGAACCCGGCATGCGGTCTTTTGGTGCTGCCCGGATGAGAGAGGGTTATCCGGCGCGGTCTTCGGCTGTGCTGGTGACGAGGTCGGCGGCACAGTCGCGGAGCTTGCGGTGGGTGGCCTGGGAAAGCCGGGTGAGCATTTCGAAGGCCTGTTCGGGGGTGCAGTGCTGCTGGGCGACGAGGATGCCCTTGGCCTGCTCGATGACGGCGCGGGTTTCCATCGCCCGCCGCATGTCCTCAGCCAGCGTCGCAGTGCTCTGGTACAGGCGGGCGTTGGCGATGGCGACGGCGGCGTACCCGGCGAAGGTCCGGGCCAGCTCGACCGCGTCCCGGTCGAAGACGGCGGGCTGGACGGCGTAGATATTGAGTGCGCCGAGGACGGCTTCCTGGAGAGGCAGTGCCACCGACAGGGAGGAGTGCACCCCGGCGGCGAGGGCTTGGCGGGCGAATGCTGGCCAGCGGGTCTCTGCCGCCATGTCGGGCACGGCGACGGTTCCCGCCGACTGGGCGACCTCGAGGCAGGGGCCGAAGCCCTCCTGGTACTGCGTCTCGTCCAGGTCCAGGGCCAGCTGGCCGGCGAAAGCCGCGGTGAAGGCCCGGTCGGACTCGACCAGGGTGACCGAGGCGGCGACCACGCCGGGCAGCGTCTGCCTGGCCAGCTCCGCGACCCGGCCGAGGACGGCCTGCAGGTCGCTTTCACCCAGCTTCATCCGGCCGAGCTCGGCGAAGGCCACGAGCGGGTCAAGTGGTGTTCCGGTGATGATGGCTCCAGCGCGCATAGGCCGCCGCCAGGGAATCTGCCAGCTCAGCACGTGGCGGTTACGGGGTCGGCACCCCAGCCGGGGGGCGCTGCACGACCGTGACGACGGCCGGGACCCGCGCCATGCCGTTCACAGGCGCTGGCTCGCTGCCCCCAGGAGGCGGCAGCCACAGGACCCCAGCCTATCCGCCCCAGTCCTGTCGGTTATCCTGGCTATGGGCCAGCAGCGTGCCCGGCAGCCGAACATGTCTGCTGGAGAGCACCATGACCCAGACTGCGCGTCCAGACCCCGCGCGCACCCCCTCCAGGAACGATCATGCACGCCCTGGCCCGGCCCCGTGGCCGCTGCGTCGGCGCGGCCTCGTCCCGTGGTGGGCGGTGGTCTCGGCCGCCCTGTCGCCCGTCTTGGTGACCGCGGGCTGGCTGGTTGCTGACGCGGTCCAGCCGGCCGCCTACGACCCGGTCAGGAAGACGGTCAGCGTGATGTCTGGCTACGCCGGAACCGACCGGTGGATCATGACGGGGGCCTTGTTCCTGGTGGGCGGGTGTCAGCTCCTGACTGCCGCGGGCCTGGCTGGCGTCCGGATGCGTGCCCGCATCGTGCTCGCCGTCGCGGGCCTGTCCGGCATCGGCATCGCCCTGTCTCCCGAACCCGTTCGCGGCTCGACTCCGCAGCACCTCGCCTGGACTTCGCTCGGCGCGGTCGCAATCGCGGTGTGGCCTGCCTTCGTCGCCCGGCGCGGGTCACCGCGGCCGCTGATCCTGGGCAGCTACGGCTGCGCCGTCGTGACCGCCGTGTTCCTGGTCCTGCTCGGCTGGCTCGTCATCGAAACCCAGGGCGGCGCTGACCTGGGCCTGGCTGAGCGCCTGTCGGTATCGACCGAGACCTGCTGGCCGTTCGTCGTCGCCGTTATCCTGCGGCAAACCACCCGCCCGCGCACGGACCCCGGTCGTCCCATCATCGCCGCCATCCGCTCACGCCATAACCAGCAGGCCGAGCCCGCTCAGGCGCTTCCGCGATCGCGTTCGTGATCTCGCCCGTGGTAATGTCGGGTTGCCGCTCCGGACCTCGGTGGCTGATGGCGCTTGCTGACTGCGACGCCGCCGATATGCTCGGAGCGTTCGATGCTGGGATCGAGTAAGACCGGCAGGGTTCGCGCCTTTGTCGCGGCCGGCTCGGCCCGCAGCCGGGACAACGACCTTTACCGCCGTTACGCCGCTGGGCTGTACAGGCAGGCGCTGCTGAGTCGCGGCGACCCAGCGTTGGCCGAGCATGCCGTCTGTGACGTCATCGTCAATGAGCGCGCGCTGGCCCGAATGCCGGAGCGCGGCGAAGACGATGCACGGTATCGCCTGGCGGCCCTCTGGCACGCGGTAATGCGCAGGCCGGCAACCTCATCGCGGACCCGCTGAGAGCAGGAGAAAGTGATGCGGACACTCGGATACGTCATGGCGATCACCATGGCAGCCGCCGGAACGGCGCTTGGGCTGGTGGCGGTCAGGTCGCTGCCGGAAGTGCGGCGGTACATAGCGATGAGGAAAATGTAGTAACGGAGAAAATGTTGCTCCGGACCCCGGCAGCTGTACCGCGAACGATGGGGTCGCCGGGACATGATCTGGGCCGGGTCCTGGGTATGACGGGCCGCGGACGGGGGCTGCGGAGGTGACGGGGAGCCTGCCGGGCCGGATCTGGGCCCTGGTGGCGGCGCAGGCGGCCCGCCGCGGCGGGCGGGTGTCGGCGGCGGATGCGTGCGTGGCGGCCGTCGCCGCGGTGGAGGTCACTGGTGCCTGGCTGATCGCGGCGGGGGGAGCGGAGGCGGATCACCTGATGTGGGCGACTGATGCGCTCAGCGAGCTGCTCGCCGAGCTGCAGCTGACCTTGGGGGAGGGCCCGGGCCCGGATGCCTTGGCCTACGGCGGGCCGGTGCTGGCCTCGGATCTGGACGATGTGGAAGCTGTCCGCCGCTGGCCGCTGTTCGCCTCGGCGGCCGGCCAGGCCGGGGCCGCGGCGGTCTTCGTGTTCCCGCTGCAGCTGGGGGCGATCCGAGTCGGGGTGATGGGCTTGTACCGGGAGTGGTCCGGTCCGCTGAGCGGTTCCCAGCTGGGTGATGCGCTGGTCTTCGCCGATACCGCGACCTTGCTGCTCCTCGAGGCCCAGGATCGGGCGGCAGGCGATATCGCGGCGGGGTCCGGGCCGGGTGGCCAGCCCGCGGGCCTGGCCGTGCACCGCGCCGAGATCGATCAGGCTACCGGGATGCTCACCGAGCAGCTCGGCGTCGGCATCGCGGAGGCATTTATCCGGCTGCGCGCCTACGCGTATGCTCATGACCGGAGGCTGTCTGACCTGGCCGGCGACATCGTTGCGCGGCGCCTGCGGCTGCGTCCTGACCCAGATCCGCGCGAGGACGGCCAGACGTGAGAGCGCGCACGCTGATGCCCGCTGGCCGGTCGTGCTGCCTGTTGCTGAGAGGGTGAGCGGGGATGGACGGAGAGCTGCTGTCGGAGACGTTCGTCGAGCTGACTGACACGCTGGTGGCCGGCTTCGACGTGATCGACTTCCTGCACGTGCTGACCGACCGCAGCGTGCAGTTGCTGGACGTTTCCGCCGCCGGGCTGCTGCTGGCTGACCCGCGCGGTGAGCTGCGCGTGGTGGCCGCCTCCAGCGAGGCCGCCCGCCTGCTCGAGCTGTTCCAGATACAGAACGATCAGGGGCCGTGCCTGGACTGCTTCCGGTCTGGCCGGCCCGTCGCCGCCGCGGACCTGGCTGCCGCGGCGACGCGGTGGCCGCGGTTCGCGCCGGCCGCCCGCCAGGCCGGGTTCGCCGCCGTGCAGGCCCTGCCGATGCGGCTGCGGGAGCAGGTCATCGGCGCGCTGAACCTGTTCCGCGCCGACCCGGGCGCCCTGGCGCCCGCGGACATCCGCGTCGGCCAGGCGCTGGCCGACGTGGCCACCATCAGCTTGCTGCACGAGCGCAGCATGCGCCACAGCGACACCTTGAACGAGCAGCTGCAGACCGCGCTGAACAGCCGGGTGATCATCGAGCAGGCCAAGGGCAAGCTCGCCGAGCGCCTCGGGGTGGATATGGACCAGGCGTTCAGCCTCCTGCGTGACCGCGCCAGGGTCAGCAACCGCCGCCTGTCCGACCTGGCCCGGGCCTTCGTCGACGGCACAGAAACCCTCAGCGGCCTGAACGCGAGCAAGACCCGGCAGCGGCTGCCCGCCGACGGGCAGCCGCGCGGGCAGCGCCCGCCGGGCTGAGAGACCCGCGTGTGCGCATTGGGCGCACGCTGGACAGAGCCAGATTCATTTTAAATGCCGTGAGCGCGGTTGCGCGTCTGGCCTCTGCGCACGGCTGATCTGGTCCTTTGACACTGGATGTCGCCGAGATGTATCGTGAAATTGTTGCTCCGGACCCCGGCAATTTTGCTCCGCGAATACGGCGGAAGCAGTGCGGGAACCGGAGTTTTCTGCGTTCCGGCCGGTGCCGGGAAAGGTGTACCGGCCAGAAAACGGCGGTAACCCCTGGAAGATCTTTTCCTTATGCTATTTGTCGCGCAGGACTGGCTCCGCACGTCAATTCATCACTGACTGAGGAGCCGGTTTCGGTGAACGGGCCCAGCCCCGTCCAGCCCGTGGGCTGCTGGCAGGTGATGACCACCGGCGCCGGCATCGTTCTGGTCGCGGCCGGGGCGATCGTGCGTTTTGCCGTCCCCGCAACGTTCATCCACGGTCGTGATCTGCGCGTCGCGGGCGTCATCGTGATGCTGCCCGGCGTCGTCGCCCTGCTGCTGTCGCTGCTGGTCTGGGGTCCGCTGAGCCGTCGCCGTACCCACTCCGGCGGTTACGGCTCCGGGACGCCGGCGCGCGCCCGGCAGCGGAGGGTCTACCAGGACCAGCCGCCAGCGCGAAGGCCCTCGCCGCCGTGACCCGGAGTCGCGCTGCCGCCGTCGGCTACGATGGGCGTAGTGAGTATCGCCCTCGTCGTGCCAGCGTGTGCGCGAGATTGCGACTCCGGCTGCTCCGGACCCTGGCGGCACCTGACAACCTAGGTCAGCCAGGTTAGGCGCCATGATAGGTCTTAGCTACCAGCCGGTACCGATGCCGCCCGCTGCGGCAGGCGGCACGCGTCAGGAGCTTGCCGAGCTTGATGACCGTGAGCTGCTGGGCATTGCCGGCCCGCTGCCGCGCCTCGGTCAGCGGCCGATGGCCGCGTGCGAGCTGCTGGTCGTCCGCTACCGTTACCTGGTCCGGTCCTGCGTCCAGCGCTATAGCCGCGGCCCTGAGCCGGCTGAAGACCTGCTGCAAGTGGGATACGTCGGCCTGGTCGCGGCGATCAACAACTTCGATCCGGCCGTCGGCTGCTCCCTGGCCACGTATGCCCGCTCGCATATAAACGGCGAGATCAAACGGTACTTCCGGGACAAGCGCTGGCAGGTTCACGTCGTCCGGCCCGTCAAGGAGCTGGTGATGCAGGTCCGTACGGCGACCTGGCAGCTGGCCCAGGAGCTCGGGCGCACGCCGACCGAGTCCGACCTGGCCGCTTCCCTGGGGGTCAGCGGCCATGATCTGCGAAATGCCCAGCTGGCCGAGATGGCCTTTGAGCAGTCCTCGCTGGACGCTCCGCTGTCCGGTCAGCCCGGTACCGCGCTGCTGGCCGACCTCTTCGGCGAGGAGGACCCGCAGATGGATCACATGCTCGACATGCAGGCCGTCGCCACGCACTGGGGCGAATTGTCGGCCCATGAGCAGAAGGTCCTGCTCATGCGCTTCTACGGTGGCATGACCCAGGACAAGATCGGCCAGCAGCTCGGCATCTCCCAGATCCAGGTCTCCCGGCTGCTCGGGCGTGCGCTCGGCTACCTCCGGCCGCGCCTGCTCGGGCTGGACGAGGCAACCCTCAGGTGAGGACCGTCTGCGGCCGCCGACGAGCAGGAGGCATGAATGGATGCGACAGACGTGTGGGTCGCGAATGACGAAGGTACCGAAATCGTCCGCGCGCGGGACATCGCGGGCGCCAGCCTGGACTACGACGGAAACGTCACGGTCCGGCTGACCGGCGCAGACGGCGCGGTAGTGACGATCGCCGGGCACAAGACGCATCATGAGGAGCACAGACCTGACGACTTTCACCGCCAGCTGGTCCGGGTCGTGGCCGAGCTGTCGGACGCGGCGGGTCCCTTCCTGGTGCGGGCCGTACACCACGAGACGCGTGGCTGGCAGTGGGTCAGCGAACCGCTGTAACGGCGATAAAGATCATGAGGCCGAACGGTCCCGGATGCACGTGGCCCGGCCCCGATGTCGCCCGGGATGGCGTACGGTACGCTGTGCATCACGCACTGAGGCGTTGCCATCGGGGCACGCCGGTCGTCTGTCGCTCGGTAAGCGAACTGGTTTCCACGGATGTGGCGCCTTCGACAACGCGGCCACTCAACTCCTGGAGACCATTGTCTTGACCGCTCTGCCCGTAGAAAACTCCGTAGTTACGCCCGTCGGCCAGCCGCGGACGACCCGGCGGCGCCGCGAACCGCGCCCTGCCCTGATTCCGGCTCCGGCCGGTACCTTCGCTGATCTAGGCGTACCGGAACCCCTGGTGGCCGCCCTGCGCGAAGACGGCATCACCGTCCCGTTCCCGGTCCAGGCCGCTACGCTGCCCGACGCCCTGGCCGGCTTCGACATTCTCGGGCGGGCCCAGACCGGCTCGGGGAAGACGCTCGCGTTCTGCATCCCGCTCGTGGCCCGGCTGGCCGAGGGGTACACGATGGCGTGCCGCCCTCGTGGCCTGGTGCTGGTGCCCACCCGCGAGCTGGCCACCCAGGTCCAGGCGGTCCTCTCGCCGCTGGCGCACGCCATGGGACTGAGCGTCGCCGCCATCTTCGGCGGCACCCCGCAGAACCCGCAGGTGGCCGCCCTGCGCAACCGCGCGGATATCGTCGTTGCCTGCCCGGGACGCCTGGCCGATCTCATCGGGCAGGACCACTGCCACCTCGGCGATGTCGAGGTCAGCGTGCTCGACGAAGCGGATCACATGGCCGACCTGGGGTTCCTGCCGGTCGTCCGGCGGCTGCTTGAGGCTACTCCGCCCGAAGGTCAGCGACTGCTGTTCTCCGCGACCCTCGACAGTGCCGTGGACGTCCTGGCCCGGCGTTTCCTGACCCGCCCGGCGCGGCACTCCGTCGATGATGCCTCCCCGCCGGCCCAGATCATCCATCATCTGCTTACCGTTACGCCGGCCGATCGGGTGGAGGTGGTCGCGAACCTGGCCAGCGGTGACAACCGCGTGCTGATCTTCACCAGGACCAAGCACGGAGCGCAGAGGCTAGCCCGTCAGCTGAACATGGCGGGGGTGCCCGCGGCAGAACTCCACGGGAACCTGGCCCAGGGTGCTCGCAGCCGTAACCTGGCCGCGTTCGGATCCGGCGAGGTGCGCGTCATGGTGGCCACCGACATCGCCGCCCGCGGTATCCACGTGGACGGTATCGACCTGGTGATTCACGCCGATCCCCCGACCGAGTACAAGGCCTACGTGCATCGATCTGGCCGGACGGCCCGCAACGGCGCCGACGGGGCGGTGGTCACCGTGCAGACCGCGGCGCAGGCGGCCGAGGTCCGGATCCTGATGCGCAAGGCAGGCGTGACGCCGCAGGCCGCCACCGCCGGTCCAGGTTCGGCGGTGCTACGCTCGATCGCGGGCCCCGCGGTCAGGCGCATCGCCCCGGTGACCAAGCTCGCCAGGGTCCCGGTCGCGGACAGCGCCCGGGCCACCGGCCGCGGCGCCGCTGCCGCGTCCGGAAGCTTCCGGGGTCGCGGCGGGCGCGGACGGCGCTGAGCGCCCGCGCTCCCGGCTATCGCGAAATACCGGTCAGATCGCCTGTTTGAGAGTAAAGCAGGGTAGAATCGAAAATGTTGCTCCGGACCCCGGCAGCGGTTACGCCCGAGAAATAGCGGGCTGTCGGCGGGATCCGGAGTTTTTCGTGCCCGGGCACCGCAAGCGTGGTGTTCCGGCAGCGAAAGGCTGAGCCCCGCGGCAGATTCTCGCATTGCGACGTGCATTTTCCTGGCCTGGCCGCTGCGCCGTTCCCGGCAGCTCCGGCCGCGCCCAGAAAGAGAACAATCGCGATGACTGACGAGCCCGCTGTCAACTACGAGGGCACGGCGCCGTTCCCGGGCGGCGGCCCGCCGCCGCGCACCTTCGAAGGCGGGATCCGGGTAGCGGTGACCGCCGCGATCGTCCTCGTGCCGTTCGGCGGGCTGGCGCTGGCGGTATGGCTCGCCTGGGGCCACGGCCTGAATCTCACCGACATCCTGCTCGCTGCGGCTTTCTACCTGGTGACGGGGCTCGGGGTGACCATCGGCTTCCACCGGCTGCTCACCCACCGCAGCTTCACGGCGGCGCCGGCGCTGCGGGTCGTGCTGGCCATCGCGGGGTCGATGAGCTTCGAGGGCGACGTCGTCGGATGGGTCGCGATTCACCGCCGTCATCACGCGTTTGCCGACCGGCCCGGCGACCCGCATTCGCCGTACCGGTACGGAACCAGCCTGCCCGGGCAACTTCGTGGCCTCGCCCATGCGCACGTGGGCTGGCTGCTACGTGACGACCCCAGCCCGCCCGCGCGCTATGCGCCGGACCTGGTAGCCGACCCGGCCCTGCGGGCGATCTCAGCAGCGTTCCCGGCCTTGTGCGTCGTGTCGCTCGGGCTGCCATTCGCCGCGGGCTGGGCCATCGGCGGTAGCTGGCGCGCCGCACTGGCCGCCCTGCTGTGGGCCGGACTGGTCCGCGTCACCTTGCTGCAGCACGTCACCTGGAGCGTCAACTCGCTATGCCACGTGATCGGCACCCGCCCGTTCACTACTCGCCGCTACGACCGGGCCACCAACTTGTGGCCTCTCGCCGTGCTCTCCCTCGGCGAAAGCTGGCACAACATGCATCATTCCGATCCCACCTGCGCCAGGCATGGCGCCGATCCCTGGCAGATCGATATCTCCGCCCGGGTCATTCGCATCTTCGAGCGCTTCGGCTGGGCGACCGGCGTGCACTGGCCCGCTCCCGCCCGCCTGGACTCCCGCCGTCGCGACCGGGGTCAACCCCGGTCGCGGCCAGCACCCTCAGCTGGTCCTCGCGTCACGCTCCCGGCTACAGCCGGCCCGGGGCACTCATGACCAGCGCCGGTGCCACCTCGCGCCCTGCCGGCGGTCGTCCCGAGGCAGGTCTGCCGACCGCCCGGACCGTGGTCAGGGTGCGTGACACCCTCGACGGCGCCGCCGCACCAGCGCTGCGGGAACGCCTGATCGGCCTGCTTCGTCCAGGCATGAGGCTGCTGGTTCTCGACTTGTCACGGGTGCCGTCTTGCGATTCGGCGGGACTAGCCGTGCTGATCGGCGCGCAACGCCGCGCCAGACTGCTCGGCATCGTCCTGCGCCTGGCCGCTCCCAGCCCCCCGGTCGCGAAGCTGCTGCGCCTCACCGGCCTAGACCGCAGCCTCACCATCTGTCCCGATCTCGGCAGCGCGCTCGCCGTCGAACGACACGAGCCCTCGAAGGCGGTCCCGTCCACGCAAGTCCTAGACGCCTAGGCCAGGGCCCTTCCCTGCCCGGCGCGCCCAGCATCTGCCTACGTCCAATTCCGGCGATTCCCCGTTAAAGGCCGGGCTCTAGGTTAACGTTGGGCGGCGGTTTCCCGCGGCCGTGGACACCAGTGCCCCAGCGGAGTAATATAAAAGTATTGCTCCGGATCCCGGCAATTGCGTCCCGTAAATATCGCGGGAGCAGTCCAGGGCCGGAGTTTTCTGTTCGGGTCGGCGCGGTAAAAGGCGCAGTGGCCCAGAAAAGGGCAAGAGCCCGCAGGAGTTATTTTCTCCCACCGCGATCCGTCGCGCAGGACCGGCTACCCGTACGTCAATTAGTCACTGACTGAGGAGTCGGTTATGGGTATTATCGCATGGATCGTTCTCGGCCTCGGCGCAGGCCTGCTGGCCAATATGCTGATCCCCGGCAGGAGATCACAGGGCCTCATCTTGACCTGCGTGATCGGGGTAGCCGGGGCGCTGCTGGGGGGCTGGGCGGCGACCAAGTTGTTCCACGTCGTCACCCTGCACGGGTTCTTCAACCTCTCCACCTGGCTGACGGCCATCGCCGGGGCGGCGGTCCTGCTGCTGGCCTTCCATCTGGTCACTAGCCGGGGAAACACTGGCCGTAGCCCGACCCGGCGCCGGCCGGGCTGGGCCCACCGGTGAACGGGCTGATCTAGCCGCGGGACCGACGGCTGCCGCGGGCCACCCGACGTGTACGGCGGGTCGCGGCACGGTGAACCGCGGGAGAATAATTCTCCCGCCGGATTCCCGCCCGGCATGAATGAGCACCACACTCGTCATTGTGTCATTTCACCAACCGAACCGCCGTCAGCTAGGCGGCACAGACAACGCGGAGCAGATCTACCTCAACTGGCCTGCCTGAGTGAGCATGGCCTGCCGGCCAGCTACAGCCGACCAGGTCCGACCAGCGCAGATCCTGTTCCGGCAGCGGATTGCCTCTTCTGTCGATTCGTGCGACAGTGGTAACACTTAGCGAGCCTGGATCTGTCCGGACCATGTGCTCCCTCGCCGCTAGCGGTTCCCGCATAGAGAAGGCGGCGAGACTCATGATGGATCCTGCGCTCCGGCGCCCCAGCGGGAATGCGGCGCGGCCTGAGCAACGACCCGATGCGATCCGGTTCGTGCTGTGCATCTACTGTCGCACGGACAAGTTTGTGTACTGGCCGCCCGCGAGCAGGCCGCCCTCGTCTGACTGTCCTGGCTGCCAGCGGCGGAAACCAGCCAGTCGCGCCTTTTAAATCCGCTGGAACGGCCGCTCAGGACCCCGGCGGCACATCGACTAACCCGACCGCGATGTGCCTTTCAGGAGTCCCGCCAGTGCAATCCCCCGAATCAGACCCGGTCCGGGCCCGCCCTCGCCGGATGTCCCGGCTGATGCGATGGCTGGCCGGGCGGAACACGCTCAGGCGGCCAGTTGACAGGATCGAGGGCGCGGTCCTGGTGGCGTTGGCCGCCGCCTTCCTCGTGGCCATGGCGGTGGCATCCCTACTTGGCGTGCACACGTATCAGTCGCAGCGCGCGGCCTCGGCTGGCCTGCGCCCGGTTGTGGCCGTGCTGATTCAGCCCGGGCCGTTGTCTTACGGCAGCATGGCCCAGCTCGGGCGGGCCGAGGCGCGCTGGCGCGACCCGGGGGGCCGCGAGCAATCCGGCGTCCTGACCACCGCGACCGCGCCCGGCATCCTCGGTGCGGCGGCGGGCGCCCGGATACCGGTCTGGCTGGGCCGCTCGGGTCAGCCGGTCGCGTCTCCCGGCGGCCAGATCGCCATGATCGTTAACGCGCTGGCCCCGGGCACCGTGGTGACCGGGGGGGCCGGGATAACGTTGCTCGTCTGCTATGGGCTGTGCCGGCTCGTGCTCGACCGGCGGCGGCTGGCGGCGTGGGAGTCCGCGTGGTCCCTGACCGGGCCCCGGTGGACCACCCGCCGCTGACCCAGCACTCGCGCACGCTGCCGCATGTCACCGCCCGGCCCCGCTGTACGCGCCAGGCCGCCAGCGGAACCTGCCGTGTGTCGAGCCGCCGACGGCGCTCCTGCGCGGCCCGCCTGTCGCTACGCGCAGGTCTGCGAAGTTGATATCCGATCGTTAACACTGTAGATTCACTTCGTAGGTCTACTGTGTAGACATCGCGCTGGTGCTGATTGGCCGCCATCGGGCAGTTGCCTTCACCGCGCAGCCAAGGGAGATGACCATTTCATGACCGTGACCCTGGATCGCGACGTAAAGGCCTTCATCGGCTCCCCGCGACAGCTGTTCATCAACGGGCAATGGTGCGACGCGGCGTCGGGCAAGACGTTCGAGACGCCCGACCCCGCGACCGGGGAGACGCTCGCCCGGGTCGCCGAGGGCGATGCCGAGGACATCAACCGGGCGGTGCGGGCGGCGCGCCGGGCGTTCGAGGAGGGCCCGTGGGGCAGGATGACCCCGTCGGAGCGGGGACGGATCATCTGGCGGATCGGCGACCTGATCCTCGAGCACGCCGACGAGCTAGCCCAGCTCGAGTCGCTGGACAACGGCAAGCCGTTCGCCGTGGCGCAGGCGGCTGACGTACCGCTGGCCGCAGACCTGTTCCACTACATGGCCGGGTGGGCGACCAAGATCGAGGGCAACTCGATCAACATCTCGGTGCCGTACATGCCGGGCGCGAACTTCCACTCCTACACGCTGCGCGAGCCGCTGGGCGTGGTCGGGCAGATCATCCCGTGGAACTTCCCGCTGCTGATGGCCGCGTGGAAGCTCGGCCCGGCGCTCGCGGCCGGCAACTGCGTGGTGCTCAAGCCGGCCGAGCAGACCCCGCTGACCGCGCTGCGCCTGGCCGGGCTCATCGCCGAGGCCGGCATGCCCGACGGTGTGGTGAACGTGATACCCGGCTTCGGCGAGACCGCCGGCGCGGCCCTGGCCGCCCACAACGACGTCGACAAGGTCGCGTTCACCGGTTCCACCGAGGTCGGCAAGCTTATCGTCGCGGCTTCAGGGGCCAGCAATCTGAAGAAGCTGACCCTGGAACTGGGCGGCAAGAGCCCCAACATCGTGTTCGACGATGCCGGGCCCGCGGCCATCGAGGGCGCTGCCAACGCGATCTTCTTCAACCATGGACAGTGCTGCGTCGCCGGCTCACGGCTGTTCGTCCAGCAGAGCCGCTTCGACGAGGTCGTCGACGGCGTCGCGCAGATCGCCAAGTCGATCAAGATGGGACCGGGAATGGAACCCGGGACGCAGATGGGCCCGCTCGTCTCCGACGAGCAGTTCCGCCGGGTAACCGGCTTCCTGGAGTCCGGCAAGGCCGACGGCGCCACTGCGCTGACCGGCGGCGGGCGGTACGGCGACCGCGGCTACTTCGTGGAGCCCACCGTGCTGACCAATACCCGCCCGGAAATGAAGGTCGTCCGCGAGGAGATCTTCGGGCCGGTCCTGGTCGCCGCCCCGTTCACCGACCTGGATGAGATCGCCGCGGTCGCGAACGACTCCGAGTACGGCCTCGGGGCGGGAATCTGGACCAAGGACATCTCCAAGGCCCACGCCCTGGCCAAGAAGCTCCGGGCCGGCACCGTCTGGATCAACTGCTACAACGTGTTCGACGCGGCCCTGCCGTTCGGCGGGTATAAGCAGTCCGGCTGGGGCCGCGAGATGGGCCACGAGGCGCTCCATGCCTACACCGAGGTCAAGGCCGTCACCACCCAGCTGTAATAAATCAGCAACCGTAGCCCGGGGCTGGACCGGCAGGTCCGGACCCCGGGCTCTGGGGTCGCACGGACAGAGCGAGACAGGCCACGAGCCTCAGTGAAGGATTTACCGAGCCTGGGACTTCCCGGGCCGGCGCTGTATTCGCAGGGCACCGAGCAGCAGGGCACCGAGGAACACGACGATGCCGATGATCAGCAAGTACAGCAGGCCCTTGACGACGACACCCACGATGCCGAGCACGATCGCCACGATCACGAGGAGTAGGAACAAGGCAAGCATCTGATGCTCCGCTTAGTTGTACTGGTCAGCGGCGGGCCAGTTGCCGTTCACCGCCGGTGCCTGGCTGATACGTCAGGCCGTAGTGCTTGAAGATGGCCTCTTCGTCGGCCGATGGCAGCTCGCCGTCAGTGCTGATCGAGGGAGAATCCTTCACTTGCTTCCTGTCGTGAGCGACCTTGACGTACCCGGGACCCACGGTCGCCTGAGCAAGAGGGACGAACACGAGCCGGTGCCGGGTAGGCATCCCGACTATGACGGTGGCGAACGCTGGCAGGTCTGTGCTCGTGTCGACGTAGATGGCCTCCAGTTCCCCGATCTTGTGACCGTCGGAGTCAACAACGTCGTGCCCCCGCCACTCCCGGATATCGCCTGCCTCGAACACGCGCCCTCCTCTCACCGGTACCTCAATCACGGGCTGTGATCACAGTCCCGATTATAGGTGTCACCACTGGCCGTTCTGAATCACGATCTTTCATTTACTTGGCCCTACACGTGACCTTAGGGTTCAGGCCGGTGTAGTTGAGCGGGCCCGCGAGAACCGTCACGGCGATCGTGCTTGCCCTGGCGCAGTCCGGGTTAGAGCTGGTGTAGTAGTGGCGCTGGGCGCCGGCGATGGCACCAATGACCAGCCACACGATGATCAGCACCGTTCCGATTCGCATTGTTACCTCCGGAAACTTACGTTCCGCTAAGATGATGTACCTGACAGCTACCTCGTGATTACCGGTCAGGGGCAGCCGGTTGGTCAGGCGACCAAGCGGCAAGCCGTGCAGGCCCGAATCAGAGTGGACGGGCGAGCGATCACGCCCACGGCATTGTCCTGCCGCCAGCGGCAGAGGTCCGCGGCGAGGGAAATCCCGAATGCCGCAATTCACCGTGTGTCTCCCGGAGCTGGAAGCAATTTCGGAGAGCTACCGGGGTCCGGGACAGCTATTAACAGACTACTGGTCCTGGGACTTTTCGTACAGGATATGCTCGGTTTTCGGCTAAGTGCTGGCCCGGCACTCTAGACGGGCCAGTGAAAAGGTACCTCCACACGGCGATGCCGCGGCGAAGAAACGTCCTCTCGATCATTCATGACGTTCTTCTCACATATCCATGCCGCTCTTGACCGCCGAGATATGCCCGGTTATGTAAGCAGACTGGTCAGCTGCCAGGCCTCGTCGCAGGCCCAAAGCCCGGGAGCAGCTGAAGCTCGTTACCGGGCTGGCGGGCGCTCGGCGTGCTGCGGGGCCGGTGGCGGCGAGGAGACGGGCGATGGCTTCGGGGCCGGGCCGTGCGTAGCGCTGGAGGGAGCGAACGGAGGCGTGCCGGGAGCGGGCCAGGTGGCTGGCCGCGAGACGGATCATCCGGGCCGGTCCCCCCGCTCAGCGCCTGCCGGGCCAGCCCGACCAGCTCATCGGTAGAGACCGGCAGTCCTGCCGGGCGTGACCCGGGTCGCAGCACCGACTCGGCGAGCGTGAACTCAGCCACTTCCTCGCCGTCGCAGTAGATCTCGAACTCGCCCCACTGGCTGCCGGAACCAATGCCGAGGTGGTCGATCTCGTAGGTGCTGCCGTCGTGCTCGAAGGAGGCGACGGTCTCGCCGGAGCCGGGGGCGTCTTCTGCGGCCCGCAGGGCACCACATTCCTCGCACTCGCACACGCATCTCTCTGCGGTGGTGGTCATCGGTCAGTCCTCTCCGCCTTGGCCGCAGCCACCTGGTCGTGGCTCCGGTCCAGCTCACTCTCATCCATCATGGCGGGTACGTGCGGTCCGGCGCGGCTGGACGGAAGGTTCGCGTCGACGAGCGCGCTCCACCCAGCCGAACGGGTACTGACCTCCTCGCAGCGCTCCTGAAGCCGGTGCAGTGACTCGCAATCGCCAAGCCGGAATGCCGCCTCCACGCGTGCGCTGTCCTGGACCTCGGGAAGATCCAGCACAGCATCGACCAGGCTCGCGCGGCGTCCTGGAGTGATGTGCCCCGGCTCGGCGTGCAACGACACCCGGGCGGTGCCTCCGGATCCTTCGGAGGTGGTCACCTCGGCCGTGGCGACGGTGCGGTCATCATCGCTGACCTCGACGCGCTGGCGCAGATCATGCCCAGCCATGCGATGCCTCTCAGTGCCGGCGTAGGAACAGGACGACAAGCACGATGATCACGATGATCACGATTGTTCGAAGCTGATAAACATGGAGTGCTCCTCTGGTGCGGCGGGGTAAGTGGGGGTGCCTGATCCGGCTGAGCCGGGCAGGCGGGGCTGGATGGCGGGGTCCGGGGCCGCGTTGCTGACGCGAACCGGGATCCGCCGAGCCGGCGACTTGGTGAAGGCGTCTTTGACGTTCTCGAAGGCTTGCCTGATGGTGCCCTTTGGCCGGTCGCGCTCCAGCCTGTTCACGTGTAGGTCTACAGTAAATCACCTGGCTAAGTAGATGTCAACATCGTAGACCTACGTCGATGGAGTATGGTGGTGTCCTGGATCCGCTCACCAGGAGGGGACGGTGCCCCCGTCATGACCACCACGACCGCCCGCGCCGCCGACGGCAGCGGCAAGATCACCCGCGACGCCGTACTGGCCGCCGCGCTGGAGATCATCGACCGCGACGGCGCCGACGCGCTGTCCATGCGCCGCCTGGCCCGCGCCCTGGACCGGGACCCGATGATCCTCTACCGGCACGCGCCAGGCAAGGCCGCCCTGCTCGACGGCGTCGCCGAGACCGTCCTGGCCCAGCTGCACGTCGACTCCGCCGACCCCGACTGGGCCGCCCAGCTGCGGGAGGTCGCCCGCCGCTTCCGCGCCCTGGCGCTGGCCCACCCGCATGTGGTGCCGCTGATCGTCACCCGGCCGCTGGCTACCCCGCTCGGGCTGCGCCCGCTCGGCACCTTGCGCCCCCTGGAGGACATCCTGGCCCTGCTCACCCGGGCCGGGTTCAGCGGCCCCGACGCCCTGCACATCTACCGGGCCCTGTTCGGCTTCCTGCACGGCCACGTCCTGGACGAGCTCCAGGAACTCACCGTCAGCCCCGACGAGACCGACGACCTGCTCCGGCTCGGCCTGCACCGGCTCCCGATCGGCGACTTCCCCTTGCTCCGCGGCCTGGCCCCCGTCCTGGCCGCCTACGACGGCGCCGCCGAACTCGAACGCGGCCTCGACATCCTGCTCACCGGGCTGACCACCACCCTGACCCCCAAGCCGGCCTGACCCGCAACGTCTCGCTATCCGGCGTCGTTTACCCGGTTGCCGTCATCGTCATTGCCTGCTCACTATTTCCGGGTTTGTCTGGTGTGGTGCGTACTCACCAGCCAGGCCCGGGACTGGCGGGCTCAGTTCGGCAGGCTGACCGGCGCCGGCGGGCGTGGGGTGAATAAGCGCGGGTGCGTGCTGCCAGATGAGGCAGGCGATCACGCCGAGGGGGATGGGAGGCAGATAGGTGACGGCGCGGTAGAGCAGCACGGCGGCTGTCACCTGCACGCCATCGTGGTGGCCGGCGCCGGCCAGGGCGGCGATCAGTCCGAGTTCGGTGATCCCCAGACCGCCGGGGGTGATGGGCAGGACCGTCAGCAGCCGGACGAACGCGAAGGCCGCCAGGGAGGTCTGCCAGGGTACCTGGGCCTGGGATAGGCCGACGCCGCGCAGGCATGCCAGCAGGACCAGCCACAAGGTGAGGTTGCTCGCGGCCGTGGCGGCGGTGATCCGCCAGCCGCGCGCGGTGATCAGGGCACCGGCCCGGTCGCGGAAGCCGAGCAGTGATCCGGGGATGTCGAAGGACTTCGGGCGGCGTGCCACCCGGCAGGCCGTAACGAGCACAAGCTGCAGCGCGCGGCCCGCGCGGACCGCGAACGACTCGCTGCGCATCAGAAGGCCGAGCCCTGCGGCCAGGGCGACGAGCAAGGCCAGCCCGGCGGCGGCGGCGGCGATCAGGCCGGCGCCGGCAGGCCGGCCGTCGCCAGGAACACCAGGGCGAGGACCGGCAGGCCCAGACGGGCGAAGACGTTCCAGATTCCCGACACCAAGGTGTAGAGGACGTACTTAGCCGTGCTGACACCCCAGCTTGAGAGCATCGCCCAGCTGACTCCCATGGCGAGGGCCCCGCCGGCGGGCAAGGTGTTGGCCACGGCGTTGGAGCCGAGGTTGACCACGGCCGCTTCGCGCAGCCGTATCGACGGCAGTACCTGGCAGATCATGATCCAGGTAGTGATCATGCTGGCTGCCGCAGCCGCGGCGATGAGCAGTACCTGGGCCCACGTCATCGCCTGCAGGCTGGCCCACACGCTGCGGTAGGACGCGAAATGCGGGACGGCGAAACCGAATATGGCCGCGACGAGGGCGATCGAACCTGCGGTGCGGAAGATCTTCCGGCCGCGCCACGACCCCGTCCGCACTTGACCCGTAATAGCGGCGGCGGGCGGATCGGCGATGACCGTCATCGGATCCCTTGCCGTGCGCAGACCCGATCGGAATGGTGCATGATGTGCCCGCTCTCGCCGGACGGTGCCATACCGTCATGGGGCCCTGCCGTAGCGCGGCGAGCCGGCCGATCATGCTCCAGTCAACCCCGGCCACACCGAGGCGGAAATGGGCTACCTGAGATCGGCCCATCACCAGAACCGATCAGCCGGCGGCCGTCATGCCCCGCGGGCCGGTCAGCAGGTCCAGGATCTCGCCGATGGTGCGTTCCCGCCCGTCCGGTTCTGGCAGCGGGAGGTGGGCCTGGATGTGGTAGCGGTTGCGGCGGCCGTCCTTCCCCTTCACCACGTCAGCCGGCCTGGGCCAGGTCGGTGATGATGCCGAAGGCGCTGCGCTCGCTGATGTTCAGGCTGGCCGCGATGTCGCGCAGGCGTACACCCGGGTCATGAGCGACGCACAGGAGAACCCGGGCGTGAGGGGTCAGAAAGGTCCAGCTCGCCATCCTTCTAGGTTACCAGATTCCGGAAAAAACTTGCTAGTTTTTCGGTGCGGGTATAGGTTCTGAACCAGGCACCGGATCTCAGCCGCGAATAGCGGCCAGCTTTCCGGGGCTACCGGAGGAGCTCATGCGCATCGGTGCGGTCATCACGATCGTTGGTGCCCACGACGCTCGCCATGCCGCGTCCCGGCTGACGATGCCGGTGCCTGATAGAAGCTGCCGGGCCAGGATCCAGGCCGCCCTCGGCCGCGGCCGCCGGCAGCTGACACCGGCCCTGCTGGGCGCCGGCTAGCAGCCGCGCCCGCCCCGTTTCTCCGTCGCAGCGTCCCGGCGGGCCGCTAGCCAGCGGTCGCCGCCGACGCTGCGGCGGACCCCTCTAGGCCAAGGAAAGACGTCATGACCGAACCAGCCGCACCGTATCCGTACCCGTATCCGTATCCGGACCCTGTCGGGCCGGGCTCGTCCCCTGAGGGCACTGTCCCACCCATGCCGTCGGAGGTCACGAACGAGCGCAGACAGCGGCATTCGGACGGCAGATTGCGCATGATGATGCGCAAAATCGCCCGCCGCCCGTAGCCTGCGCGGCCGCTGGGTTGGTCAGCGAGCCGTTGTGATGTTCAGGAGGCGGCCGTGCTGTAGTACGGAGATCATCGCCAGCGTGGACTCTGCGCCCTGGTTGCGGCTGCGGCTGTTGCGGCTGAGGGCGTCGCTGCACCCGCCGGTTCGCTCGTCCAGCATCGGAATCCGGGCGTCGTTGTCGCCGAGCAGCCAGGTCACGCTCATTTCCACGCCGGTCAGCCAGGCGGTGTCGCCGGTGACCGCCGCCGCTCGCGCGCAGGCGTCCGCGAGCGCCGCCACCTGGCTCGGGTGCTGGTCGAAAGAGGGGCGGTCCTCGCCGCGGCCCCAGCCCCCGGCCGGGACCACGGACAGGTGGCCGTCGCGAGTCTCGCCGGCCAGCAGCCAGCCGAGCATGCGCAAGCCGTTCTGCAGGAGATCATCGCGGCTGAGTTTCTCGCCGATCGCGATGACGGCCTCGGCGATGGCCGCGTTCGCGTAGCTGAGCCGGGCGGCCGGCCACGGCCACGCCGTATCGACGGCCGGCTCGCCGATGACGGTGCCGGCCACGGCGAGCAGCGCCAGCGCGCCGGGATGGCCGGGCCATCGCCCGAGTATCTCGGCGGCGCCGAGCGCCGCGAACGCCATGGCGTGGGGGTAGGGAGAACCCACCGCTGCGCTCGCGTCGAACAGGGCCAGCGCCTCCTGGCGGATCCCCGCGGTGGGACCGCGGGCCGCGGCGGTACCCAGGGCCCACAGCGACCGGCCCCAGGCGTCCTGCGCTTCGGCCGGGCCGTGCCACCGGCGGTCGACGCCCAGGCGGCTGCGGAACTTCCCGTCTGCCGCCTGGGCCTGGGTGAGGAAGTAAAGGTAACGCCGGCCCAGGGTGATGAGCTCGGCGGACGGCGACGGCTCGCGGCACACCACGACGAGGCCGCGGGCAACGTCGTCGACGCGGTAGCCCTGTCCGTACCGGGGCATGATCCCGTCGGCACGCTCGATCACGCCGACAGTATCGGTCAGCCGCTGAAGGTGCCGGAACGGCACCACCGGGTTGGACGAGGTCTTCATCGGGATCCGGAGGCTAGCTAGAGCGGCCTCGCATGCCCGCCAGCGTCCCGAGCAGTGGCTGAGCGTCCGCCACGGCCTCGCGCGGGGGACACATGACCACGATAGCCGACAACCTGGACGGGCACGGGCGGCCCGCTCGGTGTGCGCCGCTGTCCCCGCCGTAACGGAGCTCGCCTCGGCCGAACAAGCTGTGGCGAAGCCTGACCCAACGCCAGACCCCACCGTCGGCTGCCGCCAGCCGCGGTGGTGTCAGCCGCCGGGCGCTAGGCGCGGCTATCCGAACCGCCAGGAAGGGAGCCGTCGTGGCTGGAAGGGCGCATACTGGTAGTGATGAAGAGTGCCCACGCCGCGTCCCGGCGTTTCCTGCCCGGAAGTCCCTTCAACGTCGTGCCTGTGGACCTGCCCGTTGAGCAGTTCACCGTTCGCGATCAGGTAACCCACGATAAGTACGGCCTCGGCCGGGTGGTCTTGGTCGAGGACGACGATGCGGTGATCGTCAGCTTCGGCTCGCGAAAGGTGCGGGTCTTGTCGCCTTTCGTCACGCTGACCAAGCTCTGACCGGTCTCACGTCGCTGTCGCGTCCACGCCCGCCTTCTGACGCACGCCCAGGCTTGATCCCCACCTCGCGAAACTAGCATAAATTTTCCGGAATCTGATAGCTTATCAGCGTGGCGAGCTGGACCTTCCTGACGAACCATGCGCGGGTTTTGCTGCTGGTCGCGCATGACCCCGGAGTGCGCCTGCGCGACATCGCGGCCAGCCTGGACATCACCGAACGCAGCGCGTTCGGCATCATCACGGACCTGGTCGAGGTCGGCTACGTGATCAAGGAGAAGGACGGCCGCCGCAACCGCTACCACGTCCAGGCCCACCTCCCGCTGCCAGAGTCCACCGCCCGGGAACGCACCGTCGGCGAGGTCCTGGCCCTGCTGGCCGGTACCGACGCGACCGTGACCGGCGAGTCGGCCGCGACGGATCAGGCGCGCGGCGACCTGCCGCCGGGCGAGCCGCCGGCCCGTCCCGCTGCGATCGCGGACCGCAATGGGCGTAGTCCGCAGAGTGCGATACAGGGCGGGAGGAGGCAGGGACGTGACCGAGGTATGGGTAGCGAACGATGAGGGTACCGAGATCATCCGCGCGCGGGATATCGCGATGGCCAGCCTGGACTACAACGGCAACGTCATCGTGCGGCTGTCCGGCGCGGATGGCGCGGTCGTGACGGTCGTCGCGCACCGGGCACACCACGAGGAGCGCCGGCCTGACGATTTTCACCGCCAGCTGATCCGTGTCATCGCCGAATTGTCCGACGCGGCGGGCGCCTTCCTGACGCGGGCGGTGCACGATGAGACGCGTGGCTGGCAGTGGGTCACAGAGCCTCTGTAACGGGGAAGTGCGGGGGCGCATACTGGTAATGATGAAACCTGCCCGCGCCGCCACCCGGCGCCACCTGCCCACCAGCCCCTTCGCGGCCGCGCCTCCCGCTCCGCCTGCCGAGCAGTTCGCGGAGCAGGACCAGGTGACACACGATAAGTATGGCCTCGGCCGGGTCATCACCGTCGAGGATGACGCTGCCCTGGTCATCGACTTCGGTGCGCGCCGGGTACGGATCACCATGCCCTGCGCGAATCTGACCAAGCTATGATGCGGCGGTCACACTGACCCACCGCGCGATCACCGACGAGGCTGACTGCGCCCAGGGTCGTCGCTGAGTCTCACGGGCTGCCGTCGTCCCGCGGGTCAGCATGACCCTCCTCGCGGCGCTGGTCCTCGATGATGGAAGCGACGTGCCGTACGCACACCTCGAACGCCAGCGCGTCTTGCGCGTGCATGCCGCGCAGCCTGTCCATGAACCTGACCATGTTCTTCACCGTGCGGTCCGGCAGGCCCTGCACGCTCATGAATTTGCCGCCGCCCGCCTCCGCGAAGCCAGGGATCGTACCTGTCTGGATTCCGTAGAATTCAGTCACCCTCAGCCTCCGTGCCCTGCAGTCCGGAACCGCCCCCGGGGAGGTGCGCTGCCATCCGGGGACCGCTGGCAGCCGTGCAGTTTCACGGGCAGACGGCCCGGGTGTTACGAGTAACGAATCCCGTGTCCCGGCGTACCGGGCGCGGTCTCAAATCGGACGAACCTGCTCGGCCCGCGGGCCTTTGGCGCCCTGGGTGACGGTGTACTCCACCCGCTGGTTGTCCTCGAGGCTGCGGTGGCCGTCGGCCTCGATGGCGGAGTGGTGGACGAAGACGTCGGGACTGCCGTCGTCGGGGGTGATGAACCCATAGCCCTTGTCCGTGTTGAACCGCTTCACTGTTCCCTGTGCCACTATGCTCTCCTGCCCAGGCGGTCATCGGGATGCACGGGGCGCACATCCCGGGCTGTGGCGACCGCCCGTCCTTCCGGGGCCGGGCCTGGAAACCGACGGCGCCCGCGGTCAGAATTTCGCGGGCGCTGTGACACGGACACGAACTTCGACTGCAACCAGTTTCATTTAACACCATAGCGCCGCCCATCAGCGCCCCGCGGTGAGATCGTCGGAGCGTCCGGAGTCGCGGCCACCTCGGCTCACCGGCCGGCCAGAATGGGCTGTAGATGCGCATTCACCCGCTCCGGTCTACGGCGTCCGCGGTCGCGCTGGTAGCCCTGACCCTGGCCGCCGTGGCCGCCTGCACATCCGGACCGGCTCGAACGACCGCGCACGGCGCCGCCGCGCCGATCACCGCACCCCGGATTACCCCGATGACCGACGTCAGCCGCTGCGCCGGGAGCAGCTCGGAGGTCGAGGAGGCGTTCGCCCCGCCCGGCTACGTGTACGCGGAATGGATCGGCTGTGGCGGCATCGGCTTGGCCCGCTCCGACGATTCCGGCCGGCACTTCGGCCCGGCGCTGACCGTGCCCGGCTCGCGCGGCTTCAGCTGGGACCCGGCCATCACGGTGGGCGCCGACGGCACGGTCTACGCCGCGTTCATGCACGCCGGCCGCCAGGGCGCCGGAACGTCCAACTACCCGGTGATCGCCGTCTCCCGCGACCACGGCGCCAGCTTCGCGCAGGTGCACCGGGACCTGCCCCCGGCGCCGGGCAACTGGGGTGACAGGGACTTCATCGCCGCGGGCCGGGGCGGCGAGCTGTTCCTGACCTGGGACTACGGGCCGTCCGCGAGCGCGGTCCGGACCCTGTGCGCACGCGGCGGCAGCTGCTCCTACACCGCCGGCGACCTCAACGTCGTGCTCCAGGCCTCCCGCGACGGCGGCGCGACCTGGGGCCCGCTCGTCCACCTGGAGCCGGGGTTCCCGCTGGGCGGCGGCTACAGCGCCCCGCTGATCGTCGCCCCCGACGGCCACGTCGATGTCCTGTATGACGCGCATCCCACCGACCGGGGCACCGACGCGGTCCACCCGGGCTATGAGTACTTCACCTCCTCCGCGGACGCAACGCACTGGCCCGCCGCTCCCCGCCCGCTGTGGCCCGGGCAGGGCACGCTGTCGCTGCCCGCCTGGTGGATCGACGGCGACCTGAGTGCCGACGCCGCGGGCAACCTGTACGCCACCTGGGACACCCAGACCGCGGCCGGCGACGCCGGCTGGCTCACCTGGTCGCGGGACGGCGGCCGCACCTGGGCCGCGCCGCTGCGGGTCACACCGGACCATGACCAGGCCCCGCACATCGTCGAGTCGGCCGGCGCTCGCCCGGGCGTGGCCTACATCGCGTGGCAGACCAGCGGCGGCGGCCCGGGCTACGCCACCTACCTGCGCCCGTTCTCCATTACCCGCGGCTGGCTGGGCCCGGCGATCAAGGTGTCCGGCGCCTACGGCAAGGTCGCCAGCTGGCCCGGGGACACCTTCGGCATCGCCCTGCTGCCGGACGGCAGCGTCTCGCTGACCTGGGGCAGCGCAATAGGAACCAGCCGGACCTCGGCCATCTACGCCACCGTGGTCACCCTATGAGGCTCACCGGCCAGGACGTTCCGGACGGATCGTCCGTCAGTCGCCTTGAGCGCCGGGCACGTACGGGTTCAGCGTGGGCTTGGCCGTCGGCCCGGCCGGGATGCCGGTGCAGTGCTCCGGAGGGGGCCACGAGGGCAGGCTCGGATACCCCGACACCTTCGGCTGCGGACTCGGCGAGTGCGCCAGGCCCGGGCCACAGGACGGCCCGGTGGCCCGGTGACCGGATGACCCGGTCGGGCTGGGCTTGAAGTCTGGCGTCGGGGTCCCGTGGCCGGGGACCTGAGCCGGGCTCGGCGAGTGGTGCGGCCCGGGGGCGGGCTGGCTGCCGGGCTGGCCCGCGCGGTACGTGGCCAGCGGCGTCTTGCCCGTGACGGGCCGGGGCGGACCGGAGCTGGGCGGGGCCGGCGCCGCCACCGTGACGTGCGCCAGTTGCTGAATGGGGCTGGGCAGGACATCGATGTAGGCCGCGAAGACGCTGCCCAGCGCGGCCGAAGCGATGACCAGCGCCGTAGCCAGCCTGGCCCGGGAACGAGCTGGACCCCGAAACCTGCGGGCCCGCCGACGCCGCCCTGGAGCGGATGAGATGCCGGCCGGAGAGGCTGCCCGGCTGAAGGCAGCCCGCACTGCCGCCTCCCCGGCCAGCTCCCCAGGTTCTGCCGGCCCGGCCAAGGCGGCGAGCATACTCGCCAGGTCATGCATCGGCTGCGGCGCGTCGGGGGGGAGGACGCGCCGAGCGATGATCATGTCCAGCAGCGGCTCGTCGTGCTCGCCGCCGGGCCGGCCGGGGAAGGGGAACCCAGGCATCTCACCCTGTACAGCGTCGGGCTCGTTCAACGCGTTACACCCGCCCGTTCGGCCAGTTCAGCGAGCCGGCGCAGGGCGCGGTGGGCGGTCACCCGGACCGCGCCCGGGGTCTTGCCGACGATCCGGGCCACGTCGGCGGCCTCCAGCCCGGCCACCACCCGGAGCATGACGATCTCGGCGTGATCGCGGGGCAGGGTCTTGATCAGGGCTACCACCGACCGGGTGGAGATCGCCTCCAGAGCCAGCTCGGCGGCGTCCGGCGCCATCGGCTGCCCGGTCACCTCATCGGTCACGGCCAGCGGCATGTCGGAGCGGCGGGACCGGGACCGGCCCGCGTCCACCGCCCGGTGCCGGGCGATGGTGAACAGCCAGGCCCGGAACGCCTCCTCGCCGCCGCGGAAGCCGGGCAGGCCCTTGACCACCTGCAGCCAGGTTTCCCCGGCCACGTCCTCCGCCTCCGGGGTGATCACGTGCAGGTACCGCAGCAGCGCGGGCTGTACGTCGCGGAACAGGCAGGCGAACGCGGTCTCGTCGCCCCCCTGGGCGCTGGTCAGCGTAACGCTGAACGCGGCACCGATCACTGATCTAGTATCGGCCCGCCCTGCCTCGCGCCGCAGACGATCACCAGCTACCGGCCCGATTCCTCCCGCGGGTGCTCGAGCCACGGTCCGTTCGGATAAAAATAGAAATTATCCCGAACGAACCGTGGTGTTAGGATCCGTGACCATGCCAGCCCGCGCCGTCCGGCTCACCGGCTGGGGCCGGGTCTCGCCCTCCTCCGCCGAACTGGCCTCCCCGGCCACCGCCGCGGACGCCGCACGCGAGCTCAGCGGCGCCGCAGCCCACGGCGTGATTCCCCGGGGCCTGGGCCGCAGCTACAACAACGCCGCGCAGTGCGACGGCGGCGTGGTGATCTCGACCGCACGGCTGAACCGGATCCTCGCGCTGGACGCCGGGACCGGCGTGGTGACCTGCGAGGCGGGCGTCAGCCTGGAGCAGCTCATGGTGGCCGGGCTGCCCGCCGGGTGGTTCGTGCCGGTGTCCCCGGGCACCCGGCAGGTGACCGTGGGCGGCGCGATCGCGGCCGACGTGCACGGCAAGAACCACCACGTGGCGGGCAGCTTCGCCCGGCACGTCCGGTCGTTCGACCTGCTGCTGCCCGACGGCGAGCCGCGCACGGTGACCGAGGCCTCCGATCCGGCCCTGTTCTGGGCCACGGCGGGCGGCATGGGCCTGACCGGGCTCATCGTGCGCGCCACGGTCCAGCTCAAGCGGGTGGCCACCTCGCGGGTCCGGGTGGACACCGTGCGCACGGCCGACATCGACCAGACGATGGCCGTGCTGGCCGAGCACGACGGCCGCTTCGGCTACACCGTGGCCTGGTCGGACGGCCTGGCCCGGGGCGCGGGCCTGGGGCGTTCGGTGGTCACCAGCGGCGATTTCGCCGAGCCGGGCGACCTGTCCCCGGCCGACGCCCGGGACCCGTTCGCGTTCCGGCCCGGTGCCCGGCTGGGCGTCCCGCCCGGTGTCCCGCCCGGCCTGATCAACCGGTACACGGTGGCCCTGGCCAACGAGGCCTACTACCGCAGGGCGCCCGGCTCGCGCAGCGGCGAGATCCAGGCCATCGGCCCGTTCTTCCACCCGCTGGACGCGATCAGGAACTGGAACCGGGTCTACGGCCCGGGCGGCTTCCGGCAGTACCAGTACGTCGTGCCGTTCGGCGCGGAAGGCGCCGTGCGCCGCTCGTTCGAGCTGGTCAGCCAGGCGCGCGCGCCGTCCTTCGTGACCGTGCTCAAGCGCTTCGGGGCCGGGGACTCCGGGCTGCTCTCGTTCCCGATGCCGGGCTGGACGCTGGCCCTGGACTTCCCGGCCCGCACCCCCGCGCTCGCCGAGCTGCTGGGTTCGCTCGACGGGCTGGTGGTGCAGGCCGGCGGCCGGGTCTACCTGGCCAAGGACTCGCGGGTGCCGCCCGAGGTGCTGGCCGAGATGTACCCGCGGCTGCCCGAGTTCCGCAAGCTGCGCGCCGAGCTGGACCCGGCCGGGATCCTCGCCTCCGACCTCTCCCGCCGCCTCGGCCTCTAGGTGCTGACCAGCAGCGAGCGTGACTGGCTCACGGTCCGGTCCTACCTCGCCGAGCACCGCTACGACCTGGCCGTGGACGCCGCGAAGGATTACCCGCCGGAGCGCCGGATGGCAGGCACCCCGCTGCTGGCCGCGCCCGGCTGGAGGCCGCCCGCCCCGATCCCGCTCCGGGACATCAGCCTGGAGCTGCGCGACGCCGGCAGGCCGACGCCGGCCGGCCGACGCCGGGCCGGCCGAGGCCGAGGCCACGACCTCATTCCTGCCGCGGCGGGCCGACGGGACGCCGTACCGCCGCTACTCCGAGGCGATGGCGGACCTGGCCGCCCCGCTGGTGTTCGAGAACCGCGCCACCTACCGGCTGACCGAGGCCGACCTGTGCGCCCGGCCGCCCCGGCTGGTGTTCGCCGCCGGCCGGTACTTCGACGGCATCGACACCGGGGAGGCGGCGGCCCACGAGTACGCCGCGGCCCGGCTGGGCCGGCCCGCGCCCGGCCCGCGTCCGGCTGGCGTGCGGGCCCGCGTCGCCGACCCGTGCGACCTGCGGCGCCGCCCGGCCAACCTGGCCATCAGCACGCTGACCCTGCGGCTGGACCGCCGCAGGGGCCGGGCGTTCTTCCTGCTGCACTGGCGCGACCCGGCCAAGGTGGGCCACGCGGGCGGCCTGTACCAGGTCATCCCGGTGGGCGTGTTCCAGCCGTCGGGCGAAGCGCCCTGGAATCGGCAGCATGACTTCTCGCTGTGGCGGTGCATGGTCCGCGAGTTCGCCGAGGAACTCGGCGGCCGCTCGGAGGACTACGGCAGCGACCGCGGGCCGGTCGACTACGATTCCTGGCCGTTCGCCCGGCAGCTGACCGACGCCCTGGACCGCGGCCAGGTCCGCGTCTGGTGCCTGGGGCTCGGCACCGACCCGCTGACCTACGCCACCGACCTGCTGACCGTGGCGGTGATCGACAGTGACGTATTCGACGCCATTTTCACCACAAACCTGCAGCGCAACGCCGAGGGGGAGATCCTGGCCGCGCGCGAGTTCGCCGCCCACGTGATCGACCGCACCGTCACCGGCGAGCCCGTGCAGGCGGCCGGGGCCGCCCTGCTCCGGCTCGCCTGGCGCCACCGCGAGACGCTCGGCGGATAGCTGCTATCCGCCGGCACCAGTCCGTGGTGGCTGGATTTGCGCGCCGTCCCTGGCACCGGGCAGGCCCCGCCGATCCCGGCGATGTGATCGCATCATGCATGCCAGGGCGATTGCTGGGCAGATATGCCATCGAGCCGACGTGAGAGGCACCTGATGGAGACGAACGGTGGTTGCAAGGCCTGAATACCTGGACGGCGGGCACGTGGTCCAGTTCTACGGTCACGAGGAGGAACTCGCCGACCGGGTGGCTGGCTACCTGCTGGGCGCGCTGCAGGACGACGGGGCGGCGGTGGTCATCGCCACCGCGGCGCACCGGCGGGCGTTCGAAGGGCGCCTGACGCGGGCCGGCGTTGACCTGGCTGCGGCGGCCCGGGCCGGCACCTACCGGACCCTGGACGCGGGTGAGACGGTACGCGCCCTGATGACCGGCGGGCAGCTCGACCGCGGCGCCTTCGACCGCGTGATCGGCCGCCTGATCGCCGACGCGGGCCAGGGCGAGCGCCGGGTCCGCGCCTACGGCGAGATGGTCGCCCTGCTCTGGGACGCCGGGCTGGTCAACGACGCCGTTCAGCTCGAAGAGATGTGGGGCTCGCTGGGCCTGTCGCACTCGTTCTCCCTGTTCTGCAGCTACCCGGCCCGCTCGGTGACCGGCGACGGCCACCTGGAGGCGTTCGCCGAGGTGTGCCGGCTGCACGGCTCGGTGGTGGGCGGCTGGCCGGCCCCGGCCGGCTCCGGCGCGACCCGTGCCCCGGCGCACGGCACCACGATCCGCGCCTTCGCCCTGTCCGGCGACGCGCCCGCTGCGGCCCGGCACTTCGCGGTCGACGCGGTGCGGCGCCTGGGCGCCGCGGACCTGGCCGACGACACCGCCCTGGTAGTGACCGAACTGGCCGCCAACGCCATCGTGCACGCCCAGACCGGCTTCACGGTGGACCTGTCGGCCGGCCCGGACGTGCTGCGCATCACGGTGCGCGACGCGAGCCCGCTGCCGCCCGCGTCCGCCGCGGACCTGCCCGCCCTGCCGCTGCACGGGCTGGGCGCGGTGGACGCGCTGGCCAGCCGCTGGGGCGTCGAGCGACTCGGTCATTCTGGCAAGCTGGTGTGGGTGGAACTGCGCCGCTGACCCCGGGAGGGCCGATGCCAGAGATCCGGGTCCGCCGCGTCTACGACGCGCCCTCGCCCGCCGACGGCGCCCGCGTGCTCGTGGACCGGATCTGGCCGCGCGGCCTGCGCAAGGACGCGGCCCACTTGACCGAATGGGCCAAGGACGCCGCGCCGTCCACCGAGCTCCGTCAAGTGGTACGGGCACGACCCAGAGAAATTCAGCGAGTTCCGCCGGCGCTACCTGGACGAGCTGTCCGGCCGCGTCCAGCAGGCCGAGCTCGGCAAGCTGCGCGCCCTGGCCGCGGCCGGCCGGTCACCCTGCTCACCGCGACCCGCGACGTCGACATCAGCCAGGCCGCGGTCCTGGCCCAGGTCCTGCGCCAGCCCGTCGCGGACGCCGAGCCCGAAGGCGGCGAGGCCGCCTGCGGGCCCACCTTCTGCCCGAATGCGGCGCCATCGAGGCCGAGGCCGCCGCACAGCCGCGCGCGAGCCTGGCTCGCTCCCTCCCCGTGGCGGCTTTGCGCGGCTCCGCCTCGCTGCTCCAGCGGCAGGTCCCCGCCGAGGTCATCGTCCCCGCCAGCCCGGCTGACCTCTTCGCCCCATCGGCCACACAGCGGGATGATTTTTCGGCCTATGGGAGCAGTAAAGGGGTCCATCGCGCCCAAAGCACTCCCGGAAGCACCAAATCATCCCGGATTCTGTCCGTGTGCACCGTTTTGTCGTGCGTGTGCGTCACTGTTCCGCCATGGACAGTGACCTTCCCCTACGCTGCGCAACCTCGCCCGGCAGCAGCAGATGATGTCCCGTTCCCAGGCCCTCCGGGCCGGGCTGTCCGCCGACATGATCAAGTTACCGCTCACGCTCATCACGCCGACCGTCGCCGCGTCTACGTCACCTTGCCGCCGGCGAGCACCACCAGCGTCGCCGGCTGCTCGCGGCGCCCGCTTCCTCAGCGACGCGAACGCGCTGGTCCCGGTGTCGCGCGGCCGACGATCAGGGTGTTGATCTCGCGGGTGCCCTCGTAGGAGTAGATCGCCTCGGAGTCGGCCACGAACCGGCCCACGTGGTTCTCCAGCAGGATGCCGTTCCCGCCTAGCAGCTCGCGGGCCCAGCCGACCGCCTCGCGCATCCGGACCGTACAGAACGCCTTGGCCAGCGCCGAGTGGTGGTCCTCGGCCAGGCCGTCCTGCTGCAGCTCGGCCAGCCGGGCGCACAGGCAGGCCGACGAGGTGACGTTGGCCAGCATCCGGACCAGCAGGTCCTGGACGAGCTGGAACCCGGCGATGGGCCGGCCGAACTGCTCGCGCTGGCGGGCGTAGGCCAGCGCGTGCTCGTACGCGCCCCGGGCGCAGCCGGTGGCCATCCAGGCCACCCCGGCCCGGGTCATCCGCAGCACCGCCGCGGTGTCCTTGAAGCTGTTGGCGCCCTGCAGCCGATGAGACTCCGGCACCCGCACCCCGTCCAGGGTGATGTGCGCATTCTGCACCACCCGCAGGGCGATCTTGTCGCGCATCTTGACCGCCGAGAAGCCCGGCGTGCCTTTCTCGACCACGAACCCCTTGACCTGCTGATCCTCAAGCGACCGGGCCCAGATCACCACGTAATCAGCGAACGTGGCGTTGCCGATCCACTTCTTCTGCCCGTCCAGCACCCACTCCTCGCCGTCCCGCCGGGCGGTGGTCGTCAGGCCGCCTGCGGCGCCCGACCCGACGTCGGGCTCGGTGAGGCCGAACGCCCCGATCTTCTCCAGCCGCGCCATCTCGGGCAGCCAGCGCTCCTTCTGCTCCTCCGACCCGCACAGGTAGATGGACCCCATGGCCAGGCCGCTGTGCACGCCGAAGAACGTGGCGATGGACGGGTCGACCCGGGCCAGCTCCATGGCGATCATGCCGTCCAGCAGGTTGCCGCCGCCCGGGCAGCCGTACCCGGTGTAGGCCTGCCCCGCGATGCCGAGCCGGCGCAGGCCGGGCACCACCAGGTCGTAGGGGAATTCCTCCCGGGTCCAGTACTGGTTGATCACCGGCTGGACCGACTTCTCCATGAACTCCCTGGTCCGCACCAGAAGCTCGCGGCCCTTAGTATCCAAAGTCCGTTCGATCAGGTAGAAGTCGCCGTCGGTCACGGCGGTCCTGCTCATAACTAGCCTCCCAATAAGTTAAGACCGCGGCCAGGAAGGCGTCCACGACCGGGGCCAGCTGGGCCGCCTCGGATACCAGCCCGAGGTGGCCGCCGTGGTAGATGTGCAGTCGCGCCTTCGGGATGAGCAGTTTCATCAGCCTGGCGTTGGCCAGCGGGATGATCGGGTCGTCGTCACCGGACAAGATGAGCGTCCGCTGGCGGAGCAGCGGCAGGAACGGCACGCTGGTCCAGCCCGCGCCCGCGGTGAGCTGGTACAGGTACCCGCGCGACGGGCCGACCCGGTTGCCGTTGTTCATCGCGGCCGCGATCCGCTCGGGATTCTCCCGCGCCGAACCGCCGTAGATGTGCCCGGCGATCCGCTCCAGATAGCCGCGATCCAGGTACCGCCGCGGCGTCACCATACGCGCGATCACCGATGGCTTGCCGGGGATCGTCGGCATGCCGGGCGCGGTGGCGACGAGTACCAGCCGCCGGCAGCGGGAGCTCTGGGACGCGGCGAACTGCTGCGCGACGCCGCCGCCCCAGGAGATGCCCAGCACGTCGACCTGGCTGTAGCCGAGCTCGGTCAGCATGCCCGCGATCAGCCGGCACAGCCCGGTGAAGCGGTAGGGCCCCGGCGGCAGCGCCGACCCGCCGGCGCCCGGCGGGTCGAACCTGATCACCTCGACGGCCGGGTTGACCTGGCGGACGAACGGCTCGAGCACCTCCAGGCTGGCGCCGATGCCGTTGATCAGCAGCAGCGGGGTGCGGCGCGGCACGGTCAGCCGCAGGCCGCGCCGGGCCGGCCGCACCGCGACGCGCAGCTGCCGGCCGCCGACCGTGATGCTGCGTACCTCAGCGGTCGTGAACATACGTTCCGGGCGCGGCGGCCCGCACCGGGTAGGCCTTGCGGCCGAGCGTCCGCGGGCTCTTGCGCTGCCCGCCGCCGCGTTCGGCCAGCCACGCCGCGTAGTCGGTCCACCAGCTGCCCGGCACGGTGGTCGCGGTGGCCAGGAACTCCCGCGGGTCGGGCGGATTGGCTCCGGCTCCGGCTCCGGTACCGGCCGCCGCTGCCGCGGCGGGCGCGGTGCGGAACGCGGCCTTGGGGTTGGTCGGCGGGTTGACCATGGCCGCGATGTGCCCGCTGGTCGACAGGACGAACTTGACCGGCCCGCCGAGCAGCTGCGTGGTCCGGTAGCAGGATTCCCACGGGCACAGGTGATCGGTGATGCCCGCCACCAGGTACGCGTCCACGTCCACCTTGGCCAGGTCGACCGGCGAGCCGAGCATGGTCGCCGCGCCCGGCGTGACCAGCGCGTTGGCCAGGCCCAGCCGGATGAAGTCGTGGTGCAGCGCAGCGGGCAGCCGGGTCACGTCGGCGTTCCAGTACAGGATGTCGAAGGCTGGCGGGGTCTTGCCCTGCAGGTAGTTGTTGACCCAGTAGTTCCAGATCAGGTCGTCCGGCCGCAGCCAGGCGAACACCTCGGCCAGGGCCCGTCCGTCCAGGTACCCGCGGGCGGCGGAGACCGCCATGGCCGCGTCGGCGGTCGTCTTGTCGATGAACGCGCCGGCCGTGCCCGCCTGCGTCTGGTCCAGCACGGCCACGCCCAGGCACAGGCTGGCCAGCTGGTCGAGCTGCCCGGTCACGGCCAGGTGCGCGGCCACCATGGAGGTCATGATGCCGCCCGAGCACAGCGCGCAGACGTGCGCCTTGGCCGCCCCGGTGATGGCCCGCACCGCAGCCAGCGCGTCGGTCAGCGCGCCGCCGTAGGTGTCCAGGCCCCAGTCCCGGTGCCGGGCGTCGGGATTGCGCCACGACATCACGAACACCTGGTGCCCCTGCTGCACCAGAAACTCGACCATGCTGCGCCCGGGGGCCAGGTCGACGATGTAGTACTTGTTGATCATCGGAGGCACCACGAGCAGGGGGTAGCGGTATACCGTCTCCGTGACCGGCTGGTACTGGATGAGCTCGAACTGGTCGGTGGCGTGCACCACCCCGCCCGGCGTAACGGCCAGGTCCTTGCCCACCTCGTAGGCTCCGGCGGGCACCATGGACGGCACCCGGGGCGAGGTGGCCAGGTCCGAGGCCAGGTGGCGCAGCCCGCGGACCGCGTTCTCGCCGCCGGTGTCGATGAGTGCCTTCCAGGCAGCAGGACTGAGGAGCGGGTTATTACTAGGAGCCCCCGCGGCGATGACGTTGGTGAGCAGGAACTTCAGCCGCGTGTCGTCCCGCCAGCCGAGCTCGGCCCCGGCCACCAGCTCCTCAGCCGCCGCCGCCGCCGCCAGGTAGGCCTGGAGGCTGCGGCGCAGGAACGGGTTGTCCTTCCAGGCCGGGTCGGCGAACCGGCGGTCGCGCTTGTCGGCGGCGACGGTGGACCGGCCGGCCGCGATCCGGCCCAGCTCGGCACCGAGCCGCGCCGCCTGCCTGGCCGACCAGCCCCGGGCGCCGGGCCAGCTCGCCGGCCAGCCGCAGCACCGAGCTGTCCGGCCGGAGCCGGCGCCACACGCCGAGCGCCGCGTCGGTCAGCAGCAGGTCGAGCCCGCCGGCCGCGTCGACCGCATCCTCGGCCCAGACCTCCTCGTTCACCCGGCCTCCCCTGGGGGTTTTACCTCGCGGCGCAGGATCTTACCGGTCGGCCCCTTGGGAAGCGCGTCGACCAGCCACACGTGCCGCGGGTACTTGTACGCCGCCACCCGGTCCTTCGCAAACGCCTGCAGTTCCTCCGGCGTCGCGCTCGCGCCCGGCTTGAGCGCCACCGCCGCGCCCACCTCCTCGCCCAAAGCAGCATGGGGGATGCCGATCACCGCCACCTCGGCCACCGCGGGGTGCTCGTGCAGGACCTCCTCGATCTCCCGCGGGTACACGTTGTACCCGCCCCGGATGATCAGGTCCTTCTTGCGGTCCACGATGAAGTAGTAGCCGTCGTCGTCCACCCGGGCCATGTCCCCGGTGCGGAACCACCCGTCCCTCATCGCCTCCGCGGTCGCCTCCGGCTTGTCCCAGTAGCCCTTCATCACGTTGTGGCCGCGGATGGCGATCTCGCCGATCTCCCCGGCGACGACCGTATTCCAGTCGTCGTCGATGAGCCGCATCTGCACGCCCTCGATCGGGGTGCCGATCGAGCCCGCCTTGCGTTCCCGGTTCGGGTGGTTGAACGACGCGACCGGGGAGGTCTCGGACAGCCCGTAGCCCTCGAGTATCACGCAGCCGAACTTCTCCTCGAAGCCGCGCAGGATCTCCACCGGCAGCGCGGCGCCGCCCGAGGCGCACACCTGCAGCGTCGCGGCCTTGGCGGGGTCCGCATCGGGAAGGTGCAGCATCGCGGCGTACATCGTCGGCACGCCCTCAAATATCGTGACCCGGTCGCGCTGGATGATGTCCAGCGCCTTGGCCGGGTCGAACCTGGGCAGCAGGGTCAGGGTCGCCGCCGAGGCGACCGATACGTTCAGCCCGCAGGTCAGCCCGAACACGTGGAACAACGGCAGGCAGCCCATGATCACGTCGTCCGGGGCGACGTCGAACAGGGTCCGCGAGGAAATCTCGGCGTTGGCGACCAGCCCGGCGTGGGTGAGCTCGGCGCCCTTGGGCCGCCCGGTGGTCCCCGAGGTGTACAAGATGACCGCGTCGTCGAGGTCACCCCGGTCCGAGGATCCGGGCGCGGCGCTCATCGCCTCGAGCAGGCCGCTCAGGTCCGGGGTCTCGGCCGCGATCATCTGGGCGCCGGCATCGGCGGCACCCTTGGCCGCCTCCCCGACCGCCGCGTGCCACGCGATGACCGCCTTGGCTCCCGAGTCACCCAGGTAGTAGCTGACCTCGCGGCTCTTGAGCAGCGGGTTCATCGGCACGACGACGGCGCCGGCGGCCAGCGCGCCGTAGAAAGCGATCGGGAACGCGGGGACGTTGGGCAGCATGAGCCCGACCCGGTCCCCGGGCTCGACGCCCAAAGACCCCAGAAGCGTGCTCATCCGCCCGGCGGCCTCGCGCAGCTGGGCGTAGCTCAGCACGAGGTCGTCCATGCGGAGCGCGGCGTAGTCGGGATGCTCGGCGGCCGCCCGTTCCAGCAGCGAACTGATACTCGTCATGGCGTCCTCCAGTCGGCGCACGTCCCGGAGCCGTAACGGCCTCCCCGTCAGCATGCCCCAGTGTCAGTAGCCGGCGCTAGCCCCGCCCGATGTACGGCATCGTGGTCGCCGTGATCGTCAGGAACTGGACGTTCGCGTCCAGCGGCAGGGAGGCCATGTACACCACCGCCTCGGCCACGTACCGGGCGTCGAAGACCGGCTCGGCTTTGATCGAGCCGTCGGCCTGCGGCACGCCGCGGGTGAACTGCTCGGTCATCTCGGTGGCCGCGTTGCCGATGTCGATCTGCCCGCACGCGATGCCGAACGCCCGGCCGTCCAGCGACAGGGACTTGGTGAGCCCGGTGATCGCGTGCTTGGTGGCGGTGTAGCAGATGCTGCCGGGGCGCGGCGTATGCGCCGAGATCGACCCGTTGTTGATGATCCGCCCGCCCCTGGGTACCTGCGCCTTCATCATCCGCACCGCGTGCTGCGCGCACAGGAACGCGCCGGTCAGGTTGGTGTCGACCACCGCCTGCCAGCCGGCCAGGTCAATAGCATCAACAGGCCCGGCCGGTCCGAACACCCCCGCGTTGTTCACCAGCAGGTCAAGCCGCCCCCACCGGTCGCCGATCCGGTGAAACAAGGCGGCCACCGAGGCCGGCGAGGTCACGTCGGCCGGGATGGCCAGCGCCGCGTCCGCGGGCCCGGTCCAGGCCCGCGCGGTCGCCTCCAGCGCGTCGGCCCGCCGGCCGGCCAGCGCCACCTGCCAGCCTGCGGCCAGCAAGGCCAGCGCGATGCCGCGGCCCAGCCCGGACCCGGCCCCGGTGACCACCGCGACGCCCATGACCAGATACCTTCTCACGGAACCACCGTGACCGGCCACCGCCCGGCCTTGACCAGCCGCACGGCCAGCGACCCGACGAACCGGTGCCCGGCCTTGGTGGACGCGCCGACCACCACGGCGTCCGCGCGGACCTCGTCCGCGACCCGCCGCAGCTCGTGGTAGGGGTCGCCCACCGCGGTGACGAACGTGATCCGCACGCCCCGGTCGACGGCGCCCGCCTCGAACCGCCGCTTCATGTCGGCCGCGGTCTCGGTGAACGCCCGCTCCTGCTCGACCATGACCGCCGCGCCCGCGCTGCCCGCGGCACCGTACAGCGCGGACGGCTGCTCCACGAACACGGCCACCAGGCGGGCACCCTGCCGCCGGGCCAGCCCGACCGCGTAGGCCCCGGCCCGCAGCGAGGTGACGGAATCGTCGATGCCCACCAGGATGACCATGGGCCCGTCGGTCCCCAGCTCGAACGCCGCCGCATCGGTCACAAAACAAATTATTTCATCCGAACGGACCGTGGTTCACGCCGCGCGCCAACGCGGCTCACGCCCGGCCAAACGTCATGAAACCCGGGTTTCACTACGCTCTAGCGCAATGAGACCCGGGTTTCACTCTGCCCGCCGGGCGGCTCACCCTAGGGCAGGGCGAGCATCCCGTCGGTGTTGCCGGCCGAGTCGGTGTAGAACCCGACCAGGTCGCCGGCGTCGTTCACGCCGTTGATGGTGGTCGCGCCCTGGCCGTGCGGGTCATCCACGGTCCGGAACCCGTAGCCGGGCCGCCAGGTGAAGCCGTGGGTGGCCGCGTTGCTGCCGCTGCCGGTGGTGTACGCGCCGACCACCTCATCGCGGTCGTTGACGCCGAACGCCTGGGTCATCGACGCCCCCGGCACGGCCAGCGTGATGAACCGGCCGCTGTGCAGCCGCAGGAACGCGTCGGCCGAAGATGAGCCGAGCGAGGAGCTCTTGGCGTAGAACCCGGCCACGTCACCGGCGTTGTTGATCGCGGTGGCGGTCAGGCTCGGGCAGGCCTGGCCGGCCGGGGCGCCCGGCACCAGCACCCGGGTGAACGAGCGGGTCCGGATGTTGTAGGTGTAGCCGCGGTTGCTGCCCTGTCCGTTGGTGTAGAAGCCGACCGCGACGTCGCGGTCGTTGACGCCCAGCAGCTGGTCGACCTGCGGGCTGGCGTTGTCGCCGGTCGGGAAGTTCACGGTGTGGTAGCGGCCGCCGGCCGAGTAGAACCCGAAGTTGTTGTTGACCATGTTGGCGTTGTTCTGCGTGGACCAGAACCCGACCGTGACGCCGAGGTCGTTCAGCCCGGTGACCTGGGTCTGCCGGGAGCCCGGGAAGTTCTCATTGGCGTAGTTGCCCTGCCCGTACGGCAGGTACAGCCGGTAACCCTTGTTGGCGTGGCCCTGGGCGCCCGAGCCGAAGTAGCCGGCGATCACGCCTTCGTTGTTAATGCCGAGCAACTGGTTGAAGGTCACATCCCGGTGGTCGTTCAGGGTGCGGAACTGGTATCCGCTCGAGCTCTGGGTGCTCGCGCCTTGAACGCTGGCGAACGCCGGGGCGGCCAGGGTCAGCGCCAGCGCGCCCGAGGCGACGGCGGCCAGGCCCAGACTGCGCAAGGAGGTCTTCATCATCGTGTCCCGTTCCGGCGGGCATCACGGCGTTAGTGGTGAGGTTGCCCGCCTTGTCCCTCACCCGGAACAGGATCACAAGCGATCCCTGGGGGAATCTCGGGAGGGTCGGGGGGAAGCTCTGTTTCGACGCGCCAGGCGTCGGCCGCGATCCGCCACGCGCCGTCCGGCTGCGGCCGGAGCACGGCGCAGCCGTGCCCGCTGAACCGCACCCGCTCGCCGTCCGGCCCGGTCCCGGCGACCCGCCGCTCGCAGATCACCAGGGCCAGCTCGGGGCTTTCGAGCACGCTGGAGATCCTGACGTACAACGGCAGCCGCAAGGCCATGACCCCAGCCAGCACCTGGCCGACCTCGCCCACCTGGCCGACCTGGCCGACCTGGCCAGCAGGCCAGCAGGCCAGCAGGGCGCCCTTCTCGTACTGCGCGAGCGCGGCCTCGAGATCCCCGTCGCTGAGCGCCTGTGAGACCAGTTCCAGGGCCTCTTCCGGCCGGCGGGCGGCAGGCGGTTTGATCGGATCAAACATCTGGGATCACCTCCGTAGCCGGTCCTTCGATCTGCCGTGCAGCGAGTGTGGCAGGACGCTACCGGGGGCACAGGGGGAAACACGGGGGGACGCCCGAGGCCGCCGGCCCCGGTCCTCAGCCCCCGGTGCTGAGCCGCCGGTACAGGGCGGTGGTCTCCGGGGCCGGCGGCACGCCGACCTGGCCGCGCAGCAGTTCGGTCAGCTCCTCGTAGTGCCGGACCGCCCGGGCCGTCTCGCCCAGCCGGGCCCAGCTGTTCATCAGCTCCCGGTGCGCGGTCTCGTTGAGCGGCTCGTGGGCCACGGCCCGGCGGAAGACCGTCACGGCGGCCTGGTGGCGCCCGGCCGCCGTCTGGCAGCCGGCCCGTGGCCAGCAGGGCCGACTCGAAGGCCCGGCGCAGCTCGTCCCGGCGGACCAGCGCCCACTCCCCGGCCGACATCCCGTCCAGGAAGTCGCCGCCGTAGACCCCGATGGCGCGCTGGAGGTGGGGCAGGGCCGCCTCGCCGGCCGGGCCCGCCGCGCGGCCAGCAGCGCGTCCTCGAACTCGGTCACGTCGCATTCGTGCTGCCGGACCCGGTCGAACTGGTAGTGGCCGTTCGAGTAGACCACCCAGCCCGGGTCACCGACTGCCCGGCGCAGCTCGCGCAGCGCGGTGTGCAGCGCGTTGCCGAGCTGCTGGCGGGACAGGTCCGGCCACAGCGCGGCCGCGATCTGGTCCTTGGTCATCGGCGGCGACGAGACCAGCAGGAACATCAGCTCCCGGGGCTTGGCGTACCCCCAGTCGGCCGCGGTCAGCGCTGCGTCCCCGAACTCCACCACTGCCCCGCCCAGCACCCGCACCCGCAGCGGCCCGTCCGCCCGCGCTCCTGCCCGTCGTGCTCCTGGCCGCCGCCTGCGTGGCCCGCGCCCGCGCGGCAGCCCGCGGCCGGGTCGCACCATGCTCGGACGCCACTTGCTCAGCCCCGGCCTGCCCGGCCCCCGCGTGCTCAGCTCCGGCGTGCCCGCTCCCGGCGTGCGCTGACGCAGCATCTGGCTGCCGCGAAACCTGCTCTTCTCTGGTCTGCTCTGATCTGTCCGGGACTGGCTTGGTCGGAGAGGGCTTGGCTGTGGCCGGGGCCGCGTGGCGTCCTCGGCCGACGGCAGGTCGGCGGTCAGCTCGTCCATGGTGGCCCGCATTCCCCGCTGCCGGGCCGCGGCGAACGCCTCCTCGCCCAGGGCGGCCCGAACCCCGGCCGCGGTCTGCAGGTGCTGGGGCCGCTCGCACGGGGCGATCACGGTGCCGATCGCCTCCCGCAGGGCCTCGGCCGCGCCGAGCAGCCGGGCCGCCGCCGGGGCCTGGCCCAGGACCAGCGCGATCGCTCCGAGGTCCTCCAGCACGCTGGACATCCGCCACCGGTCGCGCAGCTCGCCGTGCAGCTCCAGGCTGCGGCGCAGCAGGGTGATCGCGGCCGGGTCGCCGTCGACCGCGGCCAGCAGCCCGAGCTGCTCGCAGCACCAGGCGATGCCCTCCCGGAAGCCGATGCCCTCGGACAGCGCCCGGCTCTCGGCCAGCAGCGCGGCCGCGCGCTCCGCCTCGCCCTGGTAGCGGGCCACCGTGCCCAGGCTGATCAGCGACCACGCGGCGCCTTCCACGTCGCCGAGCTCGCGGAACATGGCCAGCGCGGTGCTGGCCTCCGCGTTGGCCCGGTCGAAGTCGCGCTGCAGCCAGGAAACGAAGGCCAGGTAGTTGTGCGCGCTGGCCACCGCCCACCGGTCCCCGGCGGCCTCCGCCACGGCCAGGCTCTCCGCGTGCAGCTCCACCGCCCGGGCGTACCGGCCCTGCTCCCGGGCCACGCTGCCCAGCACCTGCAGCGCGCTGGCGATACCCCGAGGGTCGTCCAGCTCCCGGTACAGGCGCAGCGCGGCCTCCAGCCGCCGCACGGCCGGCGCGTAGTCGCACTGCAGCAGGGCCAGCCGGCCGCTGCCCAGCAGCGCCTTGGCCCGCAGCCCGGCGGGTGCGTCCGGATAGGAGGTCACCGCGACGTCCATCCACTGCCGGATCTCGTGGTAGCGGCCGCGCAGGTAGGCGTACCGGTCCAGCGGGCCCGCGATCCGCAGCGCCGCCCCCGCGTCGCCCGACTCGGTGGCGGACTCGAATGCCTTGCGCACGTTGGGCAGCTCGGTGTCCAGCCGGTCGAGCTCCAGCTCCAGGCCGTTGCCCCCCGCCTCGTCGCCCCCGGCCAGCACAACCGCGGCCGCCTCCACCAGCTCGGTGAAGTACGCCAGGTGGGCCTGCCGCATCGCGTCGGCTTCGCCCGCCTCGGCCAGCCGGTCCCGCGCGTAATCCCGGATCGTCACCAGCAGGTGGTACCGCGAGTCGCCGCCGGCGTGCTCCACCCGCACCAGCGACTTGTCCGCCAGCCTGGTCAGCAGCTCCAGCATTGAGGCCGGCTTGAGGTCGCCGCACGCCGCCACCCGTTCGGCCGCCTCGATCGTGAAGCCGCCCGCGAAGATGGCCAGCCGCCGGAACGCCACCCGCTCCTCGGCGTCGAGCATGTCGTGGCTCCAGTCCAGCGTCGCGCGCAGCGCCTGATGGCGCGGGGGCGCGGAGCGCGCGCCGCCGACCAGGAGGGCGAAGATGTCGTCCAGCCGCTCGGCCAGCTGGGCCGAGGACACGATGCGCATCCGCGCCGCGGCCAGCTCGATGGCCAGCGGCAGGCCGTCGAGCCGCTGGCAGATGGAGGCCACCTGGGCGGCGTTCTCGTCGGTGACCCTGAACGACGGCCGGACCAGCTGCGCCCGCTGCTCGAACAGCTTGACCGCGTCCGAGGCGGCCAGGGCCGACGCAGTCAGGCCCGAGCCCGGGCCGGCCTTGGGCAGCGAGAGCGGCGGTACCTGCCAGTTGAGCTCGCCCTCCACGCCCAGGGCCTCGCGGCTGGTGGCCAGCACGGTCAGCGCCGGGCAGGCGGCCAGCAGGTTCTCGGTCAGGCTGGCCGTCGCTCCGGCCAGGTGCTCGCAGTTGTCCAGCACGATCAGCACCTGATGGTCGCCGACGTGCTCGGCCACTGCCTCGGCCGGGTCCTGCCCGGGGGTATCGGGCACGCCCAGCCTGCTGGCCAGGACCTGTCCGACGATCGCGGGATCCTCGATCTGGGCCAGCTCCACCCAGCACACCCCGGCCGGGAAGGATTCGCGGGCCGATCGCGCGGCCGCCAGGGCCAGCCGCGTCTTGCCCGTGCCGCCCGGCCCGGTGAGGGTAAGCAGGCGGGCGCGGGTGACCGCTTGCGCGATGTCGTTGAGCTCGCTCTCACGACCCACCAGCGGGGTGAGCCGCACCGGGAGCTGCGCCGTGATCAGCGACATGCTGCTTCCGTCCCCCGCTTCGTCACCGGAAACGCCCTATATAACAGAAATTTAGCTCAGCAAGAGCAAATTGCCACGAGAGGGAGCCGTGCCGGGTTGGGCGCGATTCGGCGGCGTGCCGGCCACGGAACGGCCGGTACCCTGGCCGTCATGGACGAGAACCGTGCCCGCCGGGTGACCGACGGGCTGCGCGACCGCGGAATTGCGGCGCACCTGAGGAAGTCCGGCATCGACGCCTACTCGGTGCAGGTACCTGCCGGGCAGGGGCGTGAGGCCGTCTGGGGGGCCGAGGGCACGACCGGGCTGGAGGCCGAGGTCCTGCTGGACGGCGACCTGGTGGGCTTCGTGCCGCAGATCCCCGGGTCGGAGAACTTCGACGAGGCCCAGATCGTGGACGCCATCGCCCGGGCCGACTACGACCAGCCCGTCGGGCGGGAGCGCCCCGAGGCCCCGCCGGACGGCGCGCCGCTGGCCCACGAGGGAGGCGTCTTCCGCCGCTTCACCGACGGCTTCCGCTACGACTCCGAGTAAGGGCGAAGATCGGCTTTCCTGTCGTGGGCGAGCAACCACTTCCAGCTGGAGAGAACAGCACGGTCGGCCGGCGTTGGCGGGTGAGCTGGCCGCAGGCGGACAGGAGCAGGACGAGGGCGGCGAAGAGCACGTAGGAGCTCCCGATGGCCTGCTGCCAGGCCGCCCAGTTCAGCTCCGGGCCGGCGAATTTGCTCAGCCACCACTGGGGAGCCGTGGTGAACAGGACAAGGCCGCAGGCGGCGAGCGCCACCGCCAGCCGGCGGTGCTGGCGGCGGCCGAGGTCGGCGAGGGTGAGCAGGGCCGGCGCGGCACCATACCCAGTGGTGCGACCAGGTCATGGGCGAGATGAGCAGGGCGGCGAAGGCGTTGAGCGACAGCGCCAAGCAGTCCTGCCCGGCCGCGAAGGCGTGCCGCATGCCGCGGCACGCCACCATCACGACCAGAGCCGACAGCGCCAGCCAGACGGCCATGCCGAGCATGGTGTGCAGGTCGAGCCCGGCACGGGCCAGGACCGCCTGCAGGCACTGGTTGGCCGCCGTGGCCGGGTTGCCGATCCTGTCCGTCTGGAAGACGCTCACGGTCCAGAAGCGCACCGAGTCAGGCCCGGCCAGCGCGAACCCGGCGGCGGTGGTCGCGGCGAAGGACACCCCGGCCACGGCCGCGGCCCGGTAGTCGCGGCGGAGCAGGAAGAACAGCACGAACGCCGCCGGGGTCAGCTTCACCGCGGCGGCCAGGCCAGTCAGCGCGCCGCGCGGCCAGCGCGGCGACACGGCTAGGCAGTCCAGTGCTACCAGTGCCATCAGCACGATGTTGACCTGGCCGTAGGCCAGGGTACTGCGCACCGGTTCGAGCAGCAGGGCTGGCGGCAGCAGCCAGCCCACCGCCCACAGCGACGCGCTGGCCGGCCCGGCCAGGCGGCGCAGGAACATCCGCAGCACCACGGCGGCCAGCGCGATGCTGCCCACGGTGAGCAGCGTGCCGGCGGCGGCCATCGGCAGCATTGCCAGCGGCGCCAGTAGCACCGCCGCGATGGGCGGATACGTGAACGGCAGCGGCAACCCCTGGATCACCGGGAGCTGCCCGTACAGATCTGCTCCGTGCAGCCACGTCCGCCCGCCTGCGCGGTAGACGCCCAGATCGATCCGGTACGGGCCGAAGCCCACCCCGTGCCGTGAGTACGACAACAGGAAGGCCGTGACCGCGGCCAGGTTCACTGCCAGCAGCGCAACCCGGGCCCACCGTGCGGCCGGACGCTTGAAGAGCCCCGCGATACCCGTCGCGGGCGACCGCGGGAACGGCGCGGCGGCGAGATCCTCGTCTCGCACCGCCTGGCCGCGGCCAACCAGCAGCGTTTCACCCACGTGCGCCACTCCCTCGCCGGGTCCGAGGACCGCTGCGGGTTCTGCCCTCGAGATCCCGCACAGCGAACGAGCCGTGGTACCCCTACTCCCGTTCCCCCGTCCTCACGAGATCTAACCTAGGCCGCTCCGTCCGGCGCCGACATGGGGCTGGCCCGCGTCTTGACCGGGGGGCTAGCTACACCATTGACCCGTGCGCGAACGAGGGCATTCGCTGGACCAGCAGCCGCAGATGCCCGTAGGTGAGCACCTCCTGGAAACAGGCGACCTCAGCTGGCCCCGCCTCAAACGCAGTGCCGATCGCCGCGTACCGCCCGGCCAGCTGGGACCCGAGGACAGGGACGCCTCGCGTGTTGAGGGACGCGACACTCAAGCGGCCCGCCAACTGCTCCGGCATGCCGACGAACATACCTTCACCAGGCCCGGTTCGGGTGAACCTGCCGTGCACCCGGCCCGAAGCCATCCGCTCCGCGGAGTCACCCTCAGCCGGTATCCATTAGGTCGGATAGACGGTCGGTGTCGTGGCGTAGGTCCGGCCCGCCGGGGTGCGCCAGACGAGGACGCCTGGTTCGGGCTGCGCTAGCTGCCAGCCTTGGGCTTGCTTGCACTTATGGTGATGACGACATAGCGGAGAGAGATCACATTCGCAGGTGATGCCGCCCTGGTCCCAGGGGACGGTGTGGTCCAGGTCGCAGCGGGCGGCGGGGCGGCCGCAGCCTGGGGCGGTGCACCGGGCGCTGCGGGCGCGGACCAGGTGCTGGAGTTTGCGGCTGGGCCGGTAGCCGGTCTCGGCGCGGGCGTGGTCGCAGGGACCGCGGATGATGGGGGTCAGCGGAGTGGACAGGACGCCCGGGGGCCCGGTGCCGGGTGGTGCGGTGCCTGGGGGTGGATGGCGGCCTGGGGGTCCGGTGGCGGGCGGGGGGTGGCGGCCGGGGAGGCAGGTGTGGGCGGCGGCGGTGCCGTCGGGGTTCAGGGCGGTGACGCACCAGCGGGTTCTCGGATGGCGGGCGGCGGCGGCGGCCAGGTCGCGGGCGTCGTCGCCGGCCAGGATGCCGTATCCGTCGGCTTCGCCGGGGGTGTCGGAGCGGCCTTGGTAGGTAGTCAGGGGGATGGTGATGGTGACCAGGGCGGCCAGGCTCGGCCCGGCGTCCGGGCCGGGGCGGGGAGCGGGGCCGGGACCGCCCGGGCCGTCGGGCCTCCGGGGCCGTTCTGAGGGTCGGGCGGGCCGGTGTCTGGGGGCGGCTGGTCCGGGGGCGGCTGGTCCTGGCCGGCTCCCCCGCTGGCGGCGGGGACCACACCGCCCGGGGCGGCGCGACTGCCATAATCCCGGCTACGCAGCCCTTCACGCAGCATCCGGTTCCCGCGTAGATGACGCTGACGTGTCTTGTCCGTTAACGCTTGGCTGGCGACTAGGTGATCGCGGTCAAGCCGGCGAAACTGGCCTGGAGCGAGGCCCGGAACCGGGGCCGTGCACCACTGCACGTTCGGATAAAAGGGGTATCAAGAAAATGCCCGTAACGGAGCAGGAACCACTGACTGCAAGTGAGCTCGACGCGCTCGACGCGTGGTGGCGCGCGGCGAACTACCTGTCCGTGGGGCAGATTTACCTGCTCGGGGAAAACCCGCTGCTGAGCGAGCCGCTGCAGGCCGAGCAAATCAAGCCGCGGCTGCTCGGGCACTGGGGCACCACGCCGGGTCTTAACCTGATCTACGCGCACCTCAACCGGGTGATCAGGAACCAGGACCTGAACGTCATCTACGTCGCCGGGCCGGGCCACGGCGGCCCGGGCATCGTGGCGAACACCTACCTCGAGGGAACCTACAGCGAGTTCTACCCGGGCATCCCCCAGGACGCCGAGGGGATGGCCAGGCTGTTCCGGCAGTTCTCCTTCCCCGGCGGCATCCCTTCGCACGTGGCGCCGGAGACACCGGGTTCCATCCATGAGGGCGGCGAGCTCGGGTACTCCCTCGTACACGCCTACGGGGCGGCGTTCGACAACCCGGACCTGCTCGTGGCGTGCGTGATCGGCGACGGCGAGGCCGAGACCGGGCCGCTGGCTACCAGCTGGCACGGGAATAAGTTCCTCAACCCGGCCCAGGACGGGGCGGTGCTGCCGATCCTGCACCTGAACGGGTACAAGATCGCCAACCCGACGGTGCTGGCCCGGATCCCGCACGAGGAGCTGGAGTGGCTGCTGCGCGGCTACGGGTACACGCCGTACACGGTGGAGGGCGATGATCCCAAGCTGGTGCACCAGCAGCTGGCGGCCACCATGGATACGGTGATCGGCGATATCCGCGCCATCCAGCGCCGGGCCCGGGAGGACGGCGACCTGTCCCGGCCGGCCTGGCCGGCCATCATCTTGAAGACGCCGAAGGGCTGGACCGGGCCCAAGATGGTGGACGGGGTGCCGGTCGAGGGGACGTGGCGGGCGCACCAGGTCCCGATCGCCGAGGCGCGGGATAACCCCGGGCACCTGGCGCAGCTCGAGGAGTGGATGCGCTCCTACCATGCGGAGGAACTGTTCGATTCCAACGGGACACTGCGGCCTGAGATCGCCCGGCTGGCGCCGGAGGGCGAGCGGCGGATGAGCGCGAACCCGCATGCCAACGGGGGCCTGCTGCTGCGCGACCTGAAGCTGCCCGACTTCAGGGACTACGGCGTGGCGGTCGCCAAGCCCGGTGACGGGAAGTCCTCGGCCACCCATGTGCTTGGCACCTGGCTGCGGGACGTGATCAAGGCCAACCCGTCGAACTTCCGGCTGCTCGGGCCGGATGAGACCGCGTCCAACCGGCTGGACGACGTCTTCGAGGTCACCGGCAAGGTGTTCGAGGGCGAGATCATCCCGGGGGACAATCACCTGTCCCGGGACGGTCGGGTGATGGAGGTACTGTCGGAGCACATGTGCCAGGGGTGGCTGGAGGGCTACCTGCTGACCGGGCGGCACGGGCTGTTCAACTGCTACGAGGCGTTCATCCATCTCGTCGACTCGATGTTCAACCAGCACGCCAAGTGGCTGAAGGTCACGCAGAACATCCCGTGGCGGCGCCCGGTAGCGTCGCTGAACTACCTGCTGTCCTCGCTCGTGTGGCGGCAGGACCACAACGGGTTCAGCCACCAGGATCCGGGGTTCATCGACCACGTGGTGAACAAGAAGGCATCGGTCGTCCGGGTGTACCTGCCGCCGGACACCAACACGCTGTTGTCGGTGGGGGACCATTGCCTGCGCTCGCGGAACTACGTCAACGTCATCGTGGCCGGTAAGTACCCGGAGTACAACTGGCTGTCCATGGACGACGCGGTCATCCACTGCACCCGCGGGGCCGGGATCTGGGAGTGGGCGTCCAACGACACCTCCGGTGCGCCGGACGTGGTGATGGCGTGCTGCGGCAACGTCCCTACCCTGGAGACGATGGCCGCGGTCTCGCTGGTGCGCGAGCACCTGCCGGAGCTGAAGGTGCGCGTCGTGAACGTGGTGGACCTGATGCGGCTGGAGCCGGAATCCGAGCACCCGCACGGCATGTCCGACGCCGAGTTCGACGCCCTGTTCACCATGAACAAGCCGGTGATCTTCGCCTACCACGGCTACCCGTGGCTCATCCATCGGCTGATCTACCGGCGGCACGGGCAGGCCAACTTCCACGTGCGCGGCTACAAGGAGGAAGGCACCACCACCACGCCGTTCGACATGGTCATGCGCAACGACCTGGACCGCTACCACCTGGTCATGGACGTGATTGACCGGGTGCCCGGGCTGGCGGCCTCCGCCGGGCGCATCCGACAGGATATGGCGGACAAGCGCATCGCGTTCCGCGCCTACACCCGGGAGTACGGCGACGACGCGCCCGAGGTCCGCGACTGGAAGTGGCCGTACTGACCGCGATCCTGGTCGTCAACGCCGGGTCCAGCAGCCTCAAGCTGCGTGTCCTCGACGAGTCGGACTCGGTCACCGGCTCGGCCGACCTGCCGCCGCCGCGGGGCGCGGCTGCGGGCGGTGGCAGACCGCCACCCCGACGGCTTCTGCAAGCTCATCGCCGACCGGCGCAGCCACCGCATCCTCGGCGCCCACGTACTCGGCAACTACTCCGCTGAAATCGTCCAGGTCGTCGCGACCGCCATCTCCGCCGGCATGGACGTCGAGAAACTCGCCGAGAGCCAGTTCGCCTTCCCCACGTTCACCGAGGCGGTCAGCCTGGCCGCCCAGAAGGCATGCCGCGACATCGGCATCGTGCACTTCCCGCCTGCGTGGAGCTCTCTCGAATCGCTCGACTCATAAGGCAGCCGCTCTTGCCGTCCAACGCTGCCCCGGGACCAGCGGGTGGCATCGCCGGGCCGGCGGTGGCAGGCTATCGGGGGTGCGGTTGGCGACGTGGAACGTGAACTCGGTCAAGGCGCGGCTGCCCCGGCTGCTCGAGTGGCTGGGCGAGGCCAAGCCGGACATCGTGTGCCTGCAGGAGATCAAGACCACCACGGCCCTGTTCCCCGCGGCCGAGGTCGAGGAGCTCGGCTACGAGGTGGCGGCGCACGGCGAGGGCCGGTGGAACGGCGTGGCCCTCCTGTCCACCGTGGGCCTGGACCACGTCAGCCTGGGTTTTCCCGGCGAGCCCAGTTACGAGGGCGAGGAGGCCGAGCCGACCCTGCTCGACGAGCCGGGCCTGCGCAAGCCGGAAGCCCGCGCGGTCGGGGCCACCTGCGGCGGGATCCGGGTCTGGTCGCTGTACGCGCCCAACGGGCGCACCCCGGAATCGGCGCACTACCAGTACAAGCTGGCCTGGTACGCCGTGCTGCGGACCGTGCTCGAGGCCGAGCTGAGCCGCGAGCCGCAGCTGGTCGTGGCAGGCGACTTCAACGTGGCGCCGACCGACGCCGACGTGTGGGACCCGGCGGTGTTCGTCGGCTCGACCCACGTCACCCCGCCGGAACGACAGGCGCTGGCCGACCTGCGTGCCCTCGGGCTGCACGACATCGTGCCCAAGCCGTTGAAGGGGCCGCACCCGTTCACCTACTGGGATTACCGCGCGGGCGCCTTCCCCAAGGACATGGGCATGCGCATCGACCTGGTCTACGCCAGCGACGCGGTGGCGGACCGGGTGGCGGGCGCGTACGTGGACCGGGAGGCACGCAAGGGCCACGCCCCGTCTGACCACGCGCCGGTGGTCGTAGACCTGGATTAAAGACCGAGCACGCGCGCGGCGTTGTCGTACAGCACCGCGCGTGCCGCCTCGGGCGGCACGTCGAGCTCGTCGAACTCGGCCAGGCCCCGCTCCGGGGTCAGCAGCGGGTAGTCGCTGCCCCACAGGAACTGCCCGGACAGCCGGCCGCGCAGCTCGCGGATGACCTCGGGCGGGATCCGCCGCGGCGACCAGCCGGAGATGTCGATGTACACGTTGGTCTTGTGCAGCGCGATCGCGATCAGGTCCATCTGCCAGGGCCAGCCGAAGTGCGCGGCCACCACGGTCAGGTCCGGGTGCGCCGCGGCCACCGGGTCCAGCTTGAGCGGGTGCGCGAGGTCGATGCGGATGCCCTGCCCGCCCGGCCGGCGCGCGCCGATCCCGCTGGTCCCGGTGTGGAACAGGGCCAGCAGGCCGTGCTCCTGGCAGGCGGCGAAGATCGGCCAGTAGCGCGGGTCGTCGGGCGCGAAGGCCTGCAGCGACGGGTGGAACTTCACCCCGCGCAGCCCCAGGGCCGCGATGGAAGCCACTTCAGAGACGGCCGAATCCTTGTGCGGGTCGACCGAGCCCAGCCCGGTGAACACGTCCGGGTAGTCACGGCACGCGGTGGCCACGGTCTCGTTCGGCACCCGGGGCCGCCCGGTGGCCGTCTCGGCGTCCCAGGCCAACAGGACCGCCCTTAGCCCCAGGCCGCGGTACCGGGCGGCGAGCTCGTCTAGCGACTGCCGCTGGACGGGCGAGCGGAAGTACGCCTCGGCCGCCTCGATATAGCCCGCCATGCTGCCGTCCAGCCAGTCCGGGGTGGGCAGGTGCACATGGAAGTCGATCGCGCGCGACGGCATCGGACTATCGTAGGCCCTGGCTCTCCAGGTAGCGGGCGGCGATCGTCTTGGGCACCACCATGCACCAGGCGTCGATGAGCAGTTCGCGCAGTTCCTCGGGGTCGAGCGCGGGCAGCCGGGCCCGGACCCACTGATACCGCTCGTCGGCGGGCCGCGGCATCATGAACTTGGCCGGCTCGCTGGCCACCAGCGCGGCGCGCTCGTCCTTGGGGAAGCCGAACCCGAGCCGCTCCTCGTCCGCCGACACCGAGGCGTAGACCAGCCGTCCCACCCGGAACTTGGTGTTGTCGCCGATCAGGTGCTCGGTGGTACGCGGCAGCGACAGCGCGATGCGCCGCACGTCATCGATGGTCGCCATCGCGGGAGCTTACAGTCCGAGGACGCGTTCCGCGTTGGCGTGGAAGACGAGGTCCATGACGCTTTGATCGTAGCCGAGTTCGTCCCATTCCCGCAGGATGCGCTCGTACGGCAGGCTCGGGTGGTCGCTGCCGAACATGATCTTCTCGCGCAGCCGCCCCCGGATGTCGGTGCGCAGCGAGGACGGGAAGTACTTGCGCGCCCAGCCGGACAGCTCCCAGTACACGTTGCCCTTGTGCAGCGCGACCGCGGTCATCTCGTCGGTCCAGGACCGCTCGCTGAGCTGGCGATAGGTCACCGGGCCCGCCTCGTCCACCACCGCCGCCCGGTCCTCGTACGCGGCCAGCGCGGCGGTGAACCCGTCGAACAGCGGCCGGTCCTCCCAGTAGCCCAGCGCCCGGTAGCGCGCCGCGACCTCGGCCGGGAACGGCGTTACCCCGTCCAGCATGTCTTACCGAGTCACCCGGGGCACGGACACGCGGCCAGCTTAACGCTGAGTTAATTTGCACCCCGGCGCCAGGACTAGGCTGGAGGTCGGCACTTCCGGGTAAAGGGGGCTGTCGGTGGCGAGGGATGAGTCCTCGATCGGCCGCGTCGGCGTCCTCAGCGTGGCCACGCGAGGCGGCGATGGACCCGGCGAGGTGCTGATCAAGATCCGCGGCGGTTCCGAGGCCTTCCTGGCCTGGTCGGACAAGCCGCTGCCGAGGGGTGCGACCGTCCTGGTCATCGAGTCGCGCGGAGCGCGGGCGGTCGACGTCATCGAGTGGAAAGACGTGCTCGGTGAGAGTCCGCGCGTATTGGGATTACTTCTTTGAGGAGATGAACGAGGATGTTCGGCTACCGTGTTCCGGCCCCCGACGAGGCCATGCTGATTTCCGGGCGAGGGGGCGGCGCGGAAGGTGCGCCGTTCAAGGTGGTGATCGGCCGCGGCTCCTTCGTCACGCCCGTGTTCCGCAAGGTCCGCTATCTCTCCCTGTCGCTGCGGGAAGCCGAGGTCGCTGAGACCTGCGTGACCAAGCAGGGCATCTCGCTGAACGTGCGCGCGGTCATCGCGTTCAAGGTCGGCAACGACACGGAATCGATCGTCAACGCCGGACAGCGGTTCCTGTCCGACCAGGACCAGATGTCGCTGCTGACCGGGCGGATCTTCGCCGGCCACCTGCGCTCGATCATCGGCTCGCTGACGGTCGAGGAGATCGTCACCGAACGGCAGAAGCTGGCTACCGAGGTCCTGGACGGATCCAAGGGCGAGATGGCCAGGATCGGGCTGATCGTGGACTCGCTGCAGATCCAGTCGATCGACGACATGGGCGCCGGCTACATCGCCGCGATGGCCGCGCCGAACAACGCCGCTATCCAGCGCCAGGCCAAGATCGCGCAGGCCCAGGCCGACCAGGCCGCGGCCGAGGCGCAGCAGGCGTCGGCGCGCAAGCAGGCCGAGTTCGCCCGGCAAACCTCCGTCGTGCAGGCCCAGTACAAGGGCGAAGTGGACAAGGCGCAGGCCGAGGCGGCGCAGGCGGGCCCGCTGGCGCAGGCGGGCGCCCAGCTCGCGGTGATCAACGCCCAGGCCGAGCTGGCTCGGCAGCAGGCCGAGCTCCGGCAGCAGCAGCTGGTCTCCGAGGTCGTCAGGCCCGCCGAGGCCGAGGCCGAGCGGGTCAGGATCCTGGCCAAGGCCGATGCCGAGCGGACCCGTATCCAGGCCGAGGCCGCCGCCTCTAACAACCGCGTCGCCCTGGACCAGCTGCTCATCAACCAGCTGCCGCTGATCGTCAAGGAGGCCGCGGCCGGGCTGGCCGGCGCGAACGTCAGCGTGCTTAACGGGGCCGACGGCCTCAGCGAGATCGCCGCCGGCCTGGTCAGCCAGGGCCTGACCATCCTCGATTCGGTCCGCAAGGGGATGCCCAGCCAGTATGACGCCCCCCCGGCCGACCGCCGCGTCCTCGACGGCCAGCCCGAGGCGCAGGCCTAGCCGTCCGGTAAAAAATAGCGATTTGCTGACGCCTGGCCGGGTTCCCGGCCCGGCCTGGCGTCGGTGCGTTTAGGCTCGCCGTCGTGACAGCAACGTCGACGGCCGTCCCGGTCCGCCGGGAGACAGCTCCGGAGACGGCGGAGCGGGCGCGCCCGCTCAGCGGCCGCCGGACGGTGCTGCTGGCCGCCGTGTACTACCTGCTGGCCGCGCTCGCGCTGACCCTGTGGCTGTGGCGGGACCCGGCCTCGCGGACGGTCGCGGGCAACCCGAACGACGCCGACCAGATGGCCTGGTTCTTCCGCTACGACGCCACGGCCATCGCGCACTTCCATCTCCCGGCCCTGGTCACCACCGCCATGAACGCGCCGCAGGGCGTGAACCTCATGTGGAACACGCCGCTGCTGCTGCCCGGGGTTCTGCTCGCGCCGGTCACGCTGATGTTCGGGCCGCAGGTCAGCCTGACCCTGCTGCTGACCATCGGCTTCGCCGGGTCGGCCACGGCTATGTTCGCCGTGCTGCGGCGCTGGCAGGTGAGCGTGCCCGCCGCGGCGCTCGGCGCGGCCGTCTACGAGTTCTCCCCGGCCCTGGTGCACTCGGCCATCGGCCACTACGACCTGCAGTTCGCGGTGTTCCCGCCGCTGATCGTGGACGCGGTGCTGCGCCTGGCCACCGGCCGTTCCACGGCCCCACGCGGGGGTCTGTGGCTCGGCCTCCTGGTCACCGCGCAGCTGTTCATCAGCGAGGAGATCCTGTTCGGCGCCGGGCTGGCCGCGGCCCTGCTGCTGGTCGTCATGGCCGCCAGCCGGCCCCGGGAGGTGCCGGGCCGGGTCAGGACGCTGGCCGGCGGCCTGGGCATCGCGGCCGGCGTGCTGGCCGTGCTCGCCGGCTACCCGCTGTGGGTGCAGTTCTTCGGCCCGCTGTACCAGCACGGCAGCCCGTTCACCACCGACTTCTTCAAGAACGACCTGTCCGGGTTCGTCGTCCCGTCCTCGTACATGCTCTTCCACACCGCGGGCAGCGCGGCCGAGGCGGCGCGCTACCAGGGTCAGCTGCCCGAGTACCTCGGCTACCTAGGCTGGCCGCTGATCGCGGTGCTGGCCGCGGGTACCGTCCGGTTCTGGCGCCGGCTGCCGGTCCGCGCCTGCGCCGTGGCCTTTGTGGTGCTCGAGGTGTTCTCGCTCGGCGGCACCCTGCTGGCCAGCGGGCACGAGCACGCCTGGCTCAAGCTTCCCTGGTACTGGCTGCAGAGCCTGCCCGTGCTCAGCGCGGCGCTGCCCGACCGGTTCTCCATCGTGGCCGACGGCGCGGCCGCCGCGCTGCTGGCCTGCTGCGCCGACGCGGCCGTCCCGGCCCTGGCCGGGTTCGCCGCGCGCCGGCTGTCCCGGCTGCCCCTGCTGGCTTCGGGCGGACGGGCGGCCGCGGTGGTCATGGGCGCCGCGGTCCTGGCCGTCCTGCCCATCGTGCCCCGGCCGCTGCCCGCCGTGGCCGCGATCTCGGTGCCACCCGGCTGGTCGGCGGCGTTCGCCGCGCTGGACCTGCCCGCCTCGGCCACCGTGCTCGCGGTGCCGGTCCCGATGTCGACCTTCACCGAACCGCTGCGCTGGCAGGCCGACACCGGCCAGCCGCGCGCCCTGGTCGGCGGGTACTTCATGGGCCCGGCCGGGAACGGGCACGCTGCCACCGACGGCAGCGGCCTGTCACAGGCGGGCCGGTACCTGAACATCTTGTGGACCGAGTCCGGGGCCGGGCTGCCCGTGGCGCTGACCGGGGGAGTGCCGGCCAGCGCGCGCCCCGGGTCGCCCAGCTACGTGCGGATCGGGGCGGTCAGCAACGCCACGATGCTTGCCCAGATCGCCGCCTGGCACGTCACGGCGGTGGTCGCGGTCGCGGTACGGAACTCGGTCCTGGGCCACTACCTGACCAGCCTGCTCGGGCCGCCCGCCGTGGTCACCGGCGACGTCATGGCCTGGCGCACCTAAACCTCCGAGCGTTCCCTTGAGAGGAACCTCTGAGGAAAAGCTGAGATTCATACCCGCGGCAGAGACGGGCCGGCGGGTCCTCATAGCCGCGTCGGGCACGGTGACGATACAAGCCGAAACCGACGTGAGGAGCTAACGATGACCTTGCTGCTGCTGAACATCCCGCTGATGGTCCTGTTCATGGCCCTGTGGGCGGGCATCCCGCTGTGGCTGGTGCGCAAGCACCCGGACACCAAGCCGACCCTGGCCGCGGCGCCCGGCGTCACCCGCCTGCCCGCGCGTGAGCACCAGGACGCCGGCTACCGCCGCGTCGCCTAGCATGCGGGGCCCTCGTCGCCCCGGGGTTGTGAGAGGCTGCCGGGATGCTGGCGTTGAGCATCGCGTGCACGGCGGCCGCGGCCGTCTGGGCCTACCTGGTCCTCGGGCACGGCGGCTACTGGCGGACCGGCCAGCGGCTCCCCCCGGCCCGGGCCTCCGTCCAGCCGGCCCCGGCCTCCGCCGCGCCGGCCCGGTGGCCGGACGTGGCGGCGGTCATCCCGGCCCGCAATGAGGCCGCGATGCTGCCCGTGGTGCTGCCCGCGCTGCTCGGCCAGGACTACCCCGGCGCGCTGACCGTGATCCTGGTCGACGACTGCAGCACCGACAGAACCGCCGAGGTCGCGGCTGCCCTCGGGCCGGAGCCGGGCCGCCCGGGGCGGGCGCTGCGGGTGCTGGCCGGCGCTCCGCTGCCGCCCGGCTGGGCCGGCAAGGTCTGGGCCATGGCCCAGGGCCTGGCTCACGCCCTGGCTGAGGGCGGCGAAAACACGGCGAAGCAGCCGGCGAAAACGCAGCCGGGGGGTACGTGCTGTTCACCGACGCCGACATCGCCTGGCGCCAGGGCGCGCTGCGAGACCTGGTCCGCGCGGCCGAGGCCGACGACCGGGACCTGGTCTCGCAGATGGCGCTGCTGCGCACCGCGACCGGGTGGGAGCGGGTGGTGGTCCCGGCGTTCGTGTACTTCTTCGCCCAGCTCTACCCGTTCCGGCGGGTGAACTCGCCCCGGTCCCGCACCGCGGCGGCGGCCGGCGGTTGCATGCTGGTGCGCCGCGAGGCCCTGGAGCGATCCGGCGGGCTGGCCCCGATCCGCGGCGCCCGCATCGACGACGTGGCCCTCGGTCAGGTCATCAAGGCCCAGCGCGGACGCTGCTGGCTCGGGCTGTCGACCGCGGTGGTGAGCGTGCGGCCCTACCCGCGGCTCGCCGACCTGTGGCAGATGGTGGCCCGGTCCGCGTACATCCAGCTCCGGTACTCTCCTTGGCTGCTGGCCGGGACGGTGGCCGGGCTGGCCTTCATCTACCTGCTGCCGCCCGCCGGGGCCATCACCGGCCTCGCGGCGCTAGCGGCCAGCGCGGCCGGCGCGGCGAGCGCGGCCGGCGCGGCGAGCGCGGCCGGCGCGGTGAGCGCCCCGGCGGCGCTGGCGGCCGGCGCGGGCCTGGCGGGCTGGGCCCTGATGTCGCTGACCTACCTGCCCATGCTCCGGCTGTACCGGCTCTCGCCGCTGCGGGCCCCCGGCCTGCCGCTGATCGCCCTGCTGTACACCGCGATGACCGTGGACTCCGCGCGGCGGCACTACGCCGGCCGGGGCGCGGAGTGGAAGGGCCGGACGGACCGCGCCGGTTAGGCTTTGCTGCGTAGCAAACACCAACATGGCAAACACCAACGTGGCAAACACCAACGTGGAAGGCGCAAACGTGGCAGGCGCAAACGTGGCAGGCGCAAACGACCTGTGGGCGGACGACCCGGGACCCGGCTGGCGCCGGTACATCATCGCCGACGTCTTCACCGGCACCCCGCTCGAAGGCAACCCGCTCGCGGTCTTCCCTGACGGGCGCGGCCTGAGCGTCGACGTGATGCAGCGCATGGCCCGGGAGCTGAACCTGTCCGAGACGGTGTTCTTCCTGCCCGCCGAGAACGCCGAGCACCGCGCGGACGTCCGGGTACGGATCTTCACCCCCGCGAACGAACTGACCTTCGCCGGGCATCCGGTACTCGGGTCGGCGTTCGTCCTCGGCGAGGCCCTGGATACCTCCGCGCTGACCCTGGAGACCGGGGCCGGGCCGATCCCGGTGGAACTGGAGCGCAACCGCGGGCAGATCGTCTTCGGCCGGATGGAGCAGCCCGTCCCGGTGCCCGAGCCGTACGAGGACACCGGCGCGCTGCTGGCCGCGCTCGGCGTGCCGCGGTCCGGGCTGCCGGTCGAGGCGTACCGCAACGGGCCCCGGCACGTCTACGTCGAGCTGGCCAGCGAGGCCGAAGTCGCCGCGCTGTGGCCGGACCAGCGCGCGCTCGGCCACCTCCCGGTCGCGGTGAGCACCTTTGCCGGCCAGGGCCCGGCCTGGAAGACCCGGATGTTCTCGCCCTTCCACGGGGTGCCGGAAGACCCGGCCACCGGCTCCGCGGCCGGGCCGCTGGCCGTGCACCTGGCCCGGCACGGGCGGATCGGCTTCGGCGACGAGATCGAGATCCGCCAGGGCGAGGAGATCGGCCGGCCGTCCCGGCTGTACGCGCGGGCCGAGGGTTCGGCGGACAAGGTGGAGCGGGTGCTGGTCGGCGGGTCGGCGGTCATCGTCGCCCGCGGCGAATACCGCCTCAGCTAGCACTCGCGCCCCCGTGTGAACCATGATGAGCGTTAACTCTGGAACAAGTGGAAGGTGCTTCGGTGACGATCAGCGTTCAGGGCGTGGTGGCCCGCGGCAAGGGCGAGCCGGTGGAGCTCACGACGGTTCTCGTGCCGGAGCCCGGGCCGGGTGAGGCGCTGGTCACGGTGCAGGCGTGCGGGGTGTGCCACACCGACCTGCACTACAAGGAGGGCGGCATCGGGGACGACTTCCCCTACCTGCTCGGGCACGAGGCGGCGGGCGTGGTGGAGGCGGTCGGCCCGGACGTGACCGACGTGGCGCCCGGCGACGTCGTCATCCTGAACTGGCGTGCCGTCTGCGGCCGGTGCCGGGCCTGTAGCCGCGGCCGCCCGTGGTACTGCTTCAACACCCACAACGCGACCCAGAAGATGACCCTGGAAGACGGCACGGTGCTGTCGCCGGCCCTCGGCATCGGCGCGTTCGCCGAGAAGACGCTGGTCGCCTCCGGCCAGTGCACCAAGGTTGACCCGGCGATCAGCCCCGCCACCGCGGGCCTGCTCGGCTGCGGGGTGATGGCGGGCCTGGGCGCGGCGATCAACACCGGCGGCGTGACCCGCGGCGACAGCGTGGCGGTGATCGGCTGCGGCGGCGTCGGCGACGGCGCGATCCTCGGCGCCCGGCTGGCCGGCGCGCGGACGATCATCGCGGTGGACGTGGACGACCGCAAGCTGGAGTGGGCGCGCGACTTCGGCGCCACCGACGTGATCAACTCGCGGAACACCGACCCGGTGGCCCGGATCCGGGAGCTGACCGGCGGGTTCGGCGCGGACGTGGTGATCGAGGCGATCGGCCGGCCGCAGACCTACGAGCAGGCGTTCTACGCCCGCGACCTGGCCGGCACCGTGGTGCTGGTCGGCGTGCCGACCCCGGACATGCGGCTGGACCTGCCGCTGCTCGACGTGTTCGGCCGGGGCGGGGCGCTCAAGTCGTCCTGGTACGGCGACTGCCTGCCCAGCCGCGACTTCCCGATGCTGGTCGACCTGCACCTGTCGGGCCGCCTGCCGCTGGACAAGTTCGTGTCCGAGACCATCGGCCTCGCTGACATTGAGGAGGCCTTCGCCAAGATGGGCCGCGGCGAGGTGCTGCGCAGCGTCGTCATCCTGTGAGCGCCACTCGGGCCCCCGCCGCCCGCATCGCGATGTGGTCGGGCCCGCGTACGGTGTCCACCGCACTGATGCGGGCCTGGGAGAACCGCCCGGACACGGTGGTCACCGACGAACCGCTCTACGCTTTTTATCTTTTCCGAACGGACCTGCCTCACCCCGGCCGGGACACCGTGATCGCCAGCCAGCCCACCGACTGGCGGGTGGTGCTCGCCGACCTGACCAGCGCACCGCTGCCGCCCGGGGTGCGTATCAGCTACGCCAAGCACATGACGCATCACCTGCTGCCCGAGGTAGACCGCGCCGCGCTGGCCCCGCTGCAGCACGCCCACCTGATCCGGGACCCGCGCGAGCTGCTCGCCTCCTACGCCCGGGTGCGCACCGAGCCGGACCTGGACGACCTGGGCCTGCGGCAGCAGGCGGAGATCTTCGAGACGTTCGGCGGCCCGGTCATCGATTCCCGCGATCTACTGACGGACCCTGAAGGGATCCTGCGCGCCCTGTGCCGGGCGCTGGACGTGCCGTTCGACGCCGCGATGCTGTCCTGGCCGCCCGGCCCGCGGGACAGCGACGGCGTGTGGGCCCCCTACTGGTACGACAGCGTGCATTCCTCGTCCGGCTTCGCCGCCTACCGCCCCCCGGCCGAGCCGCTGCCGGCCCGGCTCGAACCGCTCGCCGAGCGCTGCCGCCCGTACTTCGAGCGCCTGCACGCATACAGGATCACCGCCGACCGAGCCAAAGGGGGCGCGGCGCCGTCTGGACTGAGGAGCGAGGGACGAGCGACGAGGGAAGACGGCGCCTAAAGGCGCCCCCGGAGGCGAGCGGAGGCAGATAAAAGTGCTGCAGAGTTACGATGAGCGCAACCGGGACCTGATCGTCAACGTGGGCGGCAGGCTCAGCCACCGGGACCAGGCCGCGGTGAGCCCGTTCGATTCCGCCGTCCAGGGCGGCGACGCGGTCTGGGAGGGCCTGCGGCTCCACGCCGGGCGCATCTTCCGGCTCGACGAGCACCTGGCCCGGCTGCGGAACTCGGCCAAGGCGCTCGCGTTCGAGCAGATCCCTTCCGCTGCCCTGATCGCCGAGCAGATCAAGCGCACGCTCGCCGCCAACGGCATGCGGGACGGCGTGCACATCAGGCTCACCCTGACCCGCGGGGTGAAGATCACCTCCGGCATGGATCCCCGGCTCAACCAGGCCGGGCCGACCCTGATCGTGCTCGCCGAGTACAAGGACCCGGTCTACGACCTGTCCGGCATCACGCTGGTCACCGCGAGCGTGCGCCGCCCGGCCCCGGACTGCCTGGACCCCAAGATCCACCACAACAACCTGCTGCCGTCCATCATGGCCAAGATCGAGGCCAACGTGGCCGGCGCCGACGACGCGGTCATGCTCGACCACCGCGGCTTCATCGCCGAGACCAACGCCACGCACATCTTCCTGGTCACCGGCGGGACGCTGGCCACCCCGACCACCGTGTCCTGCCCCCAGGGCATTACCCGGGCCGTGGTGCTGGAACTCGCTGCGGCGGCCGGGATCGCCTGCGAGACCGGCGACTACACGCTGCCGCAGCTCTACACCGCCGACGAGGCGTTCGTCACCGGCACCATGGGCGGCCTGGTCCCCGTCGTCACCGTCGACGGCCGCACGATCGGCGACGGCCAGCCCGGCCCGGTCACCAAGCAGCTGACCGCCCAGTTCGCCGCCCTGATCGCTAGCACCGGCACGCCGGTCACCTGACCCACCACCAGACCGGCCCGCGCTTTGCGCAGCGCCGGAGGGCGGCTCGGATGACCATCGCCGTCGCCGGCAACCACATATGCGACCGTGTAGGTTGAGACCTGGCGCGAATGCGGCCGTTATTGGCGTCGACAGCGGTATCTGCGTTAAAGTCGGAGGATGCCGACGTTCCGCATCAAGGAGGCTGCCAGCCTTCTAGGGGTCAGCGCTGACACCCTGCGCCGGTGGGCCGACGGAGGTCGGATCGAAACGACCACCGATCCGTCTGGCCGACTCGCTGTGGACGGGGAGGCGCTGGCCAGGTTCGCGCAGGAGCTGGCCGGGTCAGCGGATCACGCAGAGGGCTGGGTGGTGGTGGCTCACTCGGCGCGGAACAGGTTCAGCGGCCTGGTCAGCCGCGTTGTCCGCGACACGGTGATGGCTCAGGTGGAGATCCAGGCCGGGCCGCACCGGTTCGTGTCGCTACTGAGTCGCGAGGCCGCCGACGAGCTCGGGCTGGAGCCTGGCATGCTCGCGGTGGCCACCGTCAAGGCCACCAACGTCTCGGTCGAGATCCCCAAGACCAGCTGATCCCAGCCTGCGCCGGCTCACCCTGAGGAGCAAGCATGCGCTGTTTCGCTCTCACGATCGCCGCGGTGGCCGCAGTCGCGGTTGCGGGCTGTTCCAGCAGCAGTTCAAGCTCCACGTCGAGCCCGAGCAGTTCGCCCTCGGCGGCCGCGACCAGTGCGGCTGCGGCAGCAACGGGGACGATCACCGTCTTCGCCGCGGCATCGCTGATGGGGACCTTTACCCAGCTCGGCCAGCAATTCGAGGCCGCCCACCCCGGCGATACGGTGAAGTTCAGCTTCGGGGCCAGTTCCACCTTGGCGACCCAGATCACCGACGGCGCGCCGGCTGACGTGTTCGCATCGGCGGCGCCGAAGAACATGGACACGGTCGTCACGGCGGGCAACGCGGCCAGCCCGCAGGACTTCGCCAAGAACACCGCGGAAATCGCCGTGCCCCCGAGTAACCCCGCGAACGTGACATCGGTAAGCGACCTGGCCAAGTCCTCGGTCAAGGTGGCGTTGTGCCAGCCGCAGGTGCCGTGCGGGGTCGTGGCGGCCGAGGTATTCAAGAACGCCGGGATCACGGTCAAGCCGGTCACGCTCCAGCCGGACGTGAAGTCGGTGCTGACCCAGGTTGAGCTCGGCAACGTCGATGCGGGCATGGTGTACGTGACCGACGTGAAGGCCGCCGGCGCCAAGGTCAAGGGGCTGGCCATCCCGGCCAGCGAAAACGCCTCGACGCTCTACCCGATCGCTACTGTCAGCAGTAGCACGCACCAGACCGAAGCTCAGGCTTTTGTCGCCTACGTGCTGTCGCCCACGGGCCAGCAGGTACTCGCCGCCGCGGGGTTCCAGGCGCCCTGACCTAGCATCCGGAGCTGCCATGGTGGCCACCCCCGCCGCGCCATCCCGCCTGACCGCCCGCCAGCGAACCAGGCGCGCCGCGCGGGGTGGTGCGTCGCGATCAGTGCCGGCGCCGCTGCTGGCGCCGGCACTAATCGCGGGCGCTTTCCTGGTGCTGCCCCTAGCCGGGCTGCTGATCCGCGCCCCCTGGGGCCGGATGGGGGCCGCGCTGAGCGGGTCCGACGCCACCCAGGCACTGGTTCTTTCCCTGTGGACCGCATCCGTGAGCACGGTGATCTCCCTGGTCATCGGCGTTCCGCTGGCGTGGGTGCTGGCCCGGAGCAGCTTCCCGGGACAGCGGCTGCTGCGCGCCCTGGTCACCTTGCCGCTGGTGCTGCCGCCGGTGGTCGGCGGGGTCGCTCTGCTGCTAGCCTTCGGCCGGACCGGGTTCATCGGCCGCCTCCTGGACTCCTGGTTCGGGCTGACGATCCCGTTCACTCCGATCGCCGTGGTGATGGCCGAGACCTTCGTGGCCATGCCGTTCCTGATCATCACCGTCGAGGGTGCGCTGCGATCCGCGGATCAGGGCTTTGAGGAAGCGGCGGCCACGCTCGGCGCGACCCGGATGACCGTGTTCCGGCGGGTCACGGTGCCCCTGATCGCTCCCTCGCTGGGAGCGGGCGCCGTGCTGTGCTGGGCGAGGGCTCTGGGCGAGTTCGGGGCGACGATCACCTTCGCCGGCAGCTTCCCCGGCCAGACCGAGACGATGCCCATCGCCGTGTACTACGCGCTGGAGAATGACCCCGACGCGGCGATCGCTCTCAGCCTGGTGCTGCTGGTGGTGTCCGTAGTGGTGCTGGTCTCCCTGCGCGACAGCTGGCTGCGGCGCGGCCCGGTCCCGTGAGGTATGAGGGCGGAGGCGGCCTGACTGTTGATGCCGAGGTCAGGCGCGGTGATTTCACCCTCACGGTCGGCCTCGACGCGGCGCCCGGCCAGGTCGTCGGCGTGCTCGGGCCCAACGGGGCAGGGAAGTCCACGCTGCTCAGCGCGGTCGCCGGACTGACCCCGGTCTCGTCCGGGCGGATCACGCTGGCCGGGCAGGTCCTGGACGACGCCAGCACCGGAACGTTCGTCGAGCCCGCGGGCCGGCCGGTCGGCTTCGTGTTCCAGAACTACCGGCTGTTCCCGTACCTGACCGTGGCCGAGAACGTGGCGTTCTCGCCCCGCGCCCGGGGCCTGGGCAAACGGGCCGCCAAGTCGGCAGCCAGCCACTGGCTGGACCGGCTCGGGCTGACCGACCTGGCCGGCCGCAAGCCCGGGCAACTGTCGGGCGGGCAGGCGCAACGCGTCGCGCTAGCCCGCGCGCTGGCCGGGCAGCCAGCACTGCTGCTCCTAGATGAACCCCTGTCCGCGCTAGACGCCGGTACCCGCCTGGACGTCCAGGCCGAGCTCAAGCGCCACCTGGCAGACTTCACTGGACCGTGCCTGCTGGTCACCCACGACCCGCTCGAAGCGCTCGTGCTGGCCGACACGCTCCTGGTCCTGGAACACGGGCGCATCGCCCAGGAAGGCACCCCCGCCGACGTCGCCCGCAGGCCCGGCACCGAGTACGTCGCCAAGCTCGTCGGCCTGAATCTGTACGCCGGCCACGCCGACGGCTCAGGAGTGGCGCTCACCGCGGGCGGCGCCTTCATCATCCCCGACCACGGCCAGCACGGCGACGTATTCGTCGCCGTCCGCCCGTCCGCCATCGTCGTCAGCACCCAGCGGCCCACCGCCAGCAGCGCCCGCAACGCCTGGCCCGCCCGGGTCGCCGGCCTCACGCTGCTGTCCGACCGCGTCCGGCTCGACCTCCACGGCCAGCCACCCGCCCTGGTCGACGTCACACCAGCAGCGGTCGCAGAACTGTCCCTCGACCCCGGCAGCCAGGTTTGGCTCACCGCTAAAGCTACCGACCTCGAGGTCTACCCCAGCGACAGGCAGTCAGGCTAAGCCGACGTCCGCCATCGCCCCGCGCCTCCGGCCGCGGCCCGCCGCCCAGCGAGACCCCAGCGCGACCCTAGGCGCTGTCCTTGATCTGGCCGTCCTCGAGTTCCAGGACCGCGTCGGCCATGCTGATCAGGTCCGGGTCGTGGGTCGCGACCAGGGCCGTCACGCCCTCGGACTCGACCACCGCGTGCAGCAGGCGCATGATCTGCTTGCCCGTCTCGGAGTCCAGCTGGCCGGTGGGCTCGTCGGCCAGGAGCACCTGCGGGCTGCCCGCCAGCGCCCGGGCGATCGCGACCCGCTGCTGCTGGCCGCCGGACAGCTCGCCGGGCCGCTGCTTGGTGTGCTCGCCCAGGCCGACGATGTCCAGCATGAGCCGGACCCGCTCCTCCCGTTCCCTGGGCGGCAGGCCAGCGATCCGCAGCGGCACACCGACGTTCTCCGCGGCCGACAGGATCGGGATCAGGCCGAACGACTGGAAGATGAACGCCACCGACGTGCGCCGCAGCCGCATCCGCTCGTGCTCGGACATCGAGGTGACCTCGCTGTCCCCGACCCGCACCCGCCCGTCGTCGGGCAGGTCCAGCCCGCCGACAATATTGAGCAGCGTGGTCTTACCGGACCCCGACCGGCCGCGCAGGGCCACCAGCTGGCCGGGCTGGACGGTGAACGAGACCCCGCGCAGCGCGCGGGTCGCGGTGCGGCCGCTGCCGAAGGTGCGGACCACCCCTTCGACGGCCACCATATCGGTCATGACCGTCACCGGGACTCCTCCGGTTTCTCGGGCGGCTGCGGCTTGCGGGCGCTCTGCTGGCCGGGCCAGACGCCGATGTGATCGGGTTCGGCTTCCAGCCGGACCAGGCCGCGCATGCCGAGCGGTTCGGTCATCTCCCGCGGCAGCTGCAGCCGGCCTGCCGGTCCAGCACCGCGTACTCGATCGCGTGCGCGACCACCTCGCCGTCGCCGGCCAGCGCGTCCCGCAGGATCTCGGTGCTGGTCCGGCCGTCCCGGATGGCGACGACGCGGCGTACCACCGAGGAGACCGCGGGGTCGTGCGTGACGATCAGCACGGTCACGCCGAGCTCCACGTTGGCCTTCTGCAGCGCGCTGAACACCTCGGCCGCGGTCACCGAGTCGAGCTCGCCGGTGGGCTCGTCGGCCAGCAGCACCTTGGGCTCGTTGGTCAGCGCGACCGCGATCGCGACCCGCTGCTGCTCGCCGCCGGACATCTGATCCGGCCTGCGGTGCAGGCAGTCGCCCAGGCCGAGCAGCTCGAGCAGCTCGGCCGAACGCTCGCGGCGGGTCCGGGCCCGCACCCCGGACAGCCGCATCGGCAGCTCTACGTTCTGCTGGGCGGTCAGGTAGGGGAGCAGGTTGCGGGTGGTCTGCTGCCAGATGAAGCCCACCACCCGGCGCCGGTAGGCCAGCCGCTGCCGCGCGTTCATCGCGGCCAGGTCGTTGCCCGCCACCCGCACCGAACCCGCCGTCGGCGCGTCCAATCCGGCCAGGATGTTCATCAGGGTCGACTTGCCGCTGCCCGACGCGCCGACCAGCGCGACGATCTCGCCCTCGTCCACCAGCAGGTCGAGGCCCTGCAGCGCCTGCACCTCGATCCCGGCCGCGACATAGATCCGCACCAGCCGGTCGCAGACGATCAGCGAGCCCGCGCCGAAGTCCCGGTGGTGCCGCGCCGATTCCGCGCCCAGGTCCGCGATACTGCTGCCCATTGCGTCTCCTCTGCCTCCTAGTTTGCCCGCAAAATGCCGGCGATACCGCGGTGGCGCAGCGTCCTGGCCTCGGTGGCCAGGGCCGCCACGGCCAGGACCACGACGCCGGCGGCGGGCAGGCCGAGCGCGGTCAGGTTGGGCTGGAACAGCACCGGGGCGCCGGCCCCGGTGAACGCGGACAGGTCGATGGAGGAGCCGATCAGGTGGGGCAGCACGACCGCGCAGACCGCGCCGGCGACCACCGCGGTCAGCACCGCGGGCATCGCCTCGGCCATGACCAGGCTGGTATCGCGTTCGTGGCCCATCACGGTGAGCCGGGCCAGGGTCAGCTGACGCTCGGCCGACCCGAGCGCCAGGCCCAGGATCACGATCAGCAGGCCGAGCACGGCCGCCTCGGCCAGGGTGAACGCGACGATGAGCGCGGCGCCGTGCGGCAGCGGGGAGTTGGTCAGGGAGTTGAGCACGGCCGACCGGTAGGTGATGGTGCTGCCCGGGATGATCCGGTTGACCAGGGCGGTCAGCTGGCCGTCGTCGATCGCCGAGCCGCTGACCAGGACCAGGTTGGGCGCGGGCTGCCCGGCCGGGCCGGGCAGGGTCAGCTGTGGCATGACCACGAACGTGCCGCCGCCGGGCTGGGCCGGGGTACTGCTCACGATGCCCGCCACCCGCACCGAGAACGGACCTGCCGGGGTCAGCGTGGCCAGCTGCGTGGCCCCGTGACCGAGCAGCGCGGCCGCGGCCGGGGAGGCGAGTACCGGCACGGCGCCGCCGGCGGCCAGGGCCCGGGCCGCGCCGCTCAGCTTGGCTAGCGCCGGGGGCGGGTACGGGGTCGTCGCGGTCACCGCCGCGTAGCTGGCCGGATCCACCGCCACCACCGTCACCGCCTGGCCGAACGGCGTGACCCACGTGGTGTTCCACACCGCGGTGGCGTGCGTGACGCCGCCGACCGCCGCGATCGACGTCAGCTCGCCGGGCGTGACCGGGCCGGCCGTGGGGCCGGGCTGGATCGTCGCGTCGGCGCCGGCGGTATGCCAGGCCGCGGCGGTCTCGCCGCGGGCGATGCCGGCGCTGACCATGCCGGCGAAGGTGGCCAGGCTGAGCGCGAGCACCAGCGCGAACGCGGGCAGCACCCGGGTCAGCGAGGACCGGGCCGCGGCCGACAGCGCGATGAAGCCGGTCGCGCCGGTGCCGCGCGCCGACAGCCGGAGCAGGCCGCGGACGGCCAGCGGGTACAGCCGGAGCATGATCAGCACGACCGGGACGGCCACCAGCACCGGCGCCAGTACGAGCAGCGGGTTGACCTGGCCGCCGGCCGGCACACCCTGGCCCCGCAGCACGACCAGGCCGGCCACGCAGGCCGCGCACGCGGTGACCTCGGCCACCGGCCGCCGCCACGCCCGCCGGCGCGGGCCGGTCTCGGCGGACAGGATCCGGGCCGGGTTGGCGGCCGGGGCTGGCTTGCGGTAATCCCAGGCCGCGATCAGCGCCGGCCCGGCCAGCGCGACCGCGAGCGTGATCCCGGCCAGCAGCCAGCCCAGCTCCGATGCCGCCACGTCACCCGGGATGACCGCCACGGCGATGGCCACGCCAGCCGCCGCGGCGGGCACCGCCGCGACCAGGGCGCCGCGGAGCATCAGCGCGGTGACCTGCCACAGCGACCCGCCCCGGGCCCGCAGCATGGCCAGCTCCTCACCCCGGCGGACGACCAGCATCCGGGCCGCGAGCAGGATCACCGCCGCCGCGATGACGATCAGGGTGACCGACAGGAGCAGCAGCACGGTCTCGATGCCGGCCTGGGTGGCCAGGAACAGGGCCAGGTCCGGGATCAGCGGCGAGGTGACGTTCAGGTTGTCCGCGGCGGGCTCCAGCGGCCCGGTCAGCCCCAGCGTGACCGTGGTGGCCCGGTTGAGCGCGTTGGCCAGCCCCTGCGCCTGGTCCGCGCTCAGGCCGCTGAGTGAGAGCGGGAACTCCCAGTTCATCTCAAGGCCGGGGCCGGTGAACGCGGTCTGCATCGCACCCAGCTGGCCGGGATCCGCGAACACCCCGCCCGCCCAGTACGGCTTGGCCCGGCCCGGGCTGACCAGCGAGGGCTGGCTGGCCAGCGGGTCCTGGGTCCAGAAGGTGGAGCGGGCCTGTTGCTGCCGGAGGATCGCGGTGACGGCGAGCGTGATCACGCCGGTCGGGGAGACCAGTGTCACCCGGCTCCCGGGACGCAGCCCGAACCGCGCCGCGGTCTGCGCGGTGACCGCCACCGCCAGCGTCCCGGCCGGCTCGGTCCCGGCCGCGTAGCTCCCGGCCACCAGCGAGGCGTTGCTGGTCAGCACGTTGCGGTAGAGCACCTCGAGCTTGGGCTGCTCCCCGTCCAGCACCGCGGCGGGGGCCGCGCCCGAGCTGACGCCGGCCTGGTTGGCGGTCAGGCCGTACCAGGCGCCGGCGCCAAGCGGGAGCGGCAGGCCGGCCAGGCTGCCCTTGATCTCCTGATTGGTCCGGGCCAGCTGGGTGGCGGTCAGGTTCACGTTGGCCACGGGGACGTTCTGGTTGCCCCCGGAGAAGTTGAGCAGCGAGTTGGCGAAGTTGGTCCAGTCCGCGCCGACCTGGACGGTCTTGACCGTGGGGGCCAGCCTGGCCGTGATCTGGTGCAGCGCCTGGGACCGGGCGTGCAGGCTGAGCGCGGGCCCGGCCATCGCCGCGAACACGCACCCGCAGACCAGCAGGGCCAGCGCCAGTGTGGTCCCGGCCGCCGCGCCCACGGCCCGGTTCAGGCCGGCCCCGGACCGAACGCGGGGCACCGATCTCACGCCGCTTCCGCGGCGCGCAGCGTGGCCGCGGCGTCCGGGCGCCGCGCCACGGTGAGCGCGGCGGCCAGCACGGGCAGCACGGCCACCGCCAGGGCCAGCGGGAGGATCTGCGCCCAGCCGAACTGGATGAGCACCGCCGGGACCGGCGTGGTCGCCGACGAGGTCAGCGTGATCGCCGGGACCAGCAGCTCGGCGAGGACCACGCCCAGGATCAGGCCGGCCACCGCTGACGGCAGGCTGAGCATGAGTTTCTCCAGGCACAGCTGCCCGGCCGCCGCGCGCGGCGGCACGCCCAGCGCGGCCAGCAGCGCGTTCTCCGCGCGCCGCTGCCGTACGCCGGCCGCGATGCTGACGCAGAAGCCGGTGATAGCCAGCACCGCGGCGGCGATCGCCACAACCAGCAGGGCCCGCTGCGGCACGGTCGATAGCGGGTCGGTCAGTAGCCCGGCTGCCACCCCGGCCTGGCTCGTGACGTCCGATCCGGGGGGAAGGACGGCCGCCAGCCCAGCCGGGACCGCCGGACCGGTGGTGGCCAGCCACCACTGGTTCGGCTGGGCGGGGGACAGCGAGCTACTGGTCAGCACGTCCTGCAGCCGGCCGAGGTCGACCAGCAGGCCGCCGCCGCTGCCCGTCACGGTCGGGAACGTGGTTACCCGGCCGACGATCCGCACGCTGAGCACCGCGCCGTTGACGTCGGCCTGCACCACCGATCCGACGCTCGTGCTGGTCGCGGCCAGGAACTGCTGGGTCGCGATGCCGGGCAGCGCCGTCACCGGGGGCGTCCCGGTCAGGGTCAGCTCACCGCCGACCGGGCTCGGCGGTGCGTTCGAACCGCTGGCCGCCAGCCCGTAGCCGGGGTCGAGCGTCACCGACAGCGCGCGGCCCGACGCACCGTGGGCGGTCACGGCGGGCGGGCCCGACGGCCCGGCCGTGCCGGTGGTCTGGCGGGCGCCGGCCAGCTCGGTCGACGAGCCCGCGGCGGGCCAGGCCCCGAGCGCCGAACCGGGCACCTGGGCCGTCCCGGGCCCGGCCGAGAAGCTGTCGAGCGTGAAGGTGGCCGGTCCGTGAGCCTTCCGGGCGGGCAGCGTGTAGTCCAGGCTGACCGAGGTCAGCCGCAGCGGGTAGACGGCGGAGCCCGGGTCAGTGGCCTGGTTGGCCAGGGTCACGGTCAGGGTGTGGTCCTGGCCGTCGGCAGGCAGCAGGCCGGCGTCGAGCTGGTAGACGTCGTTGCTGGCGTCCTGCACCGACACGTTCACCGTGACCGGGGCCAGTCCCAGCGAGGCCGGGCCGAGCCGCGCGGTGAGCTGCACCTGCGCGGCGTGGCCGGGCAGGGCCGCGCCCGGCGGCGGCCCGGTGCGCGCGATCTTCCCGAACAGCGCGGCCGCGTTCACCGGCGACTGGTCGGCGCGCAGCAGCGCCACGTCCGCGGCCTCTTGGGTGCCTAGGGCCAGGAGCCGGCTGTTGCTGGCCGTCTGCGCGAACGTGGCGACCGGCATCGCGTGCTGCACCCCGGGCAGCTGGACCAAGCCCGCCGCCTGGGCCGCCGACAGCGGCTGGCTGGTGTCGACGCGCACGTCGGCGCCCGCGCTGAACGCGGCCTGGTCGTGGTCGGAGCGGGTCCAGCTCTGCCGCTGCGACAGGGCCAGCGTCGCGGTCGCCACGGCCAGCACTATCAGCAGCGCCGCGCCGCCCTGCCGGATCGGCTGGCGGCTGATCTGCCAGCTGGCCAGCGCGCCGGTCAGCCGGCGGCCGCGGGCGGCCAGCCGGTCGCCGGCCTTCCCGCCCGCGGGCAGCAGGCGCAGCGCGAGGACGGTGCCGCCCGCCAGGGCCAGGGCCGGCGCGACCACCACCACCGGGTCGATGCCGAAGTTGCCGTTCGCGCCGGCCGAGACCGCCGAGTAGTGCCGCAGCTGCCAGCCCGCGATCACCGCGAGCACGATCAGGGCCAGGTCCGCGCCGGCCCGGCTGACCCCGGAGACGGCCGCCTGCCGGCCCCGGCGGGCCCGCGCCGCGCCCGGGGCCACCGTGCCCAGCGCGGGGACCAGCATGATCACCACCCCGCCGACGGCGACCGCCGCCGCGGCCAGCCAGGCGCCGCCGGCCGGCCCGCCCCCGGAATCCCCGCCGGAAATGCCGCCCGCCACCAGCCGGGCCAGCAGCGCGCCGAGCACGCCGCCGGCCGCCGAGGACAGCACGCACAGCGGGATGGCCTCGGCCGCGGTCAGCCGGACCAGCTGCCAGCGGGTCGCGCCGCGCGCGGTGAGCATCGCGGACTCGCCCTCGCGCTGGCCCGAGAGCAGCCGCGCCGCGGCCAGCAGGGCCGCCGCGGCGAGCAGGAACAGCAGCACGGCGCAGATGGCCAGCAGCGAGCGGGCCACGTCCAGGTCGCTCGCGGTCCCGGCCAGCACCGCGGGCAGGCTGGTGGTGACCGTGAGGGACGGGAGCTGCTGGGCGTTCTGCAGCGCCGCCAGCAGGTCGTTCACGTGGGCCGCGACGATGGTGAGCTGGTCGGCCGGGATGCTGGCCGTCTGCGGCCCGGCCAGCCAGGTGCCCTGGTCGACCGCCAGGCCCGCGGCGAACGCGGCGGGCTGCACGGTGAGCGGGCCGAAGGTGGTGAAGCCCCCGGCCGTGCTCGAGCCGGACGGCGCGATCACGCTCAGGTTCCAGTACGCCGAGGAGACCTGCCGGGGCCGGTACAGGCCGGTGACGACGAACCGGACGTACCCGTTGCTGATCCCGTCCCGCATCCGCAGCACGTCGCCCGTGGTCACGTGCAGCAGCGTGGCGGCCGTGGCGGGCAGGGCGGCGGGGATGGGTTGCCCGCGGACCGGGGCGCCGGGCCAGTGGCCGGAGGTCAGCTCGGCCTGGCCGGTGATGTCCCCCAGCGTGCCGGCCTCGGCGATCGGCATGTTGCCGGTGCCGCCCGGACCGGCCCCGGCGGCCGGGGTGGCCGGGGTCGCGGGCAGCGCGCCCGGCACGAACTGGAGCGGGTCGGACCAGTCGGCCCGGTAGAAGGTGAACGGCGTGCCGCCCAGGGCCGACGTGATCTGGGCCGGCAGGATCGAGGCGTACTGGGCCGCCTGGCTGGCGTTGACGCTGCCGCTGATCGACAGCGAGGTCCCGGTCGCGTGACCGAGGTCGTGGCGCACCGCGCGGGGCAGGGCCTGGCCGCTGAACGTGGCGAGCGCGGTGGCCAGGGCCGCGGCCACCACGGTGGTGAGCGCCGCCGCGATGATCACCAGCCGGTGAGCGTTCATCCGTGGCAGCGTGAATGAACCACGCGTCAAGCCCATCAGAACTTCGAGCCTAAAGCCCGAAATCGCTGATAAAAAGGGTGCGTACGTGACCTGGTACCGGCTTGTGACCTGGCCGGAACCGGCGGCGCGATCCAGTGTGTCCAGCTATCGATGCGAACGGGGGCAGGCCGGTGTCGGTCGTCGTCATCACCGGGGCCGCGGGCCTGGTCGGATCCATGCTGCGGTCCAGGCTGGCCCGGCCGGACCGGACGCTGCGCCTGGTCGATCTGCAGCCCCTGACCGCCGGGCCGGGCGAGGAGGCGATCCAGGCCTCGGTGACCGACCTGGACGCGATGACGGCCGCCTGCCAGGGCGCCGGCGCCGTCATCCACCTGGCCGGGATCCCGGGCGAGGCGTCCTGGCCGCGCATCCTGGAGACCAACATCAACGGCGGCTACGGCGCGTTCGAGGCGGCCCGCCGGGCCGGCACGCCCCGGGTCATCTTCGCCTCGTCCAACCACGCGGTCGGCTTCTCGCCCCGCGAGGCCTTCCCGGTGCCGGACTACGCCTTCCCCGCGCCCGACACCTTCTACGGCATCTCCAAGGTGGCCACCGAGGGCATGGCCGCGATGTACCACTACCGCTACGGCCTGGACGCCATCTGCGTGCGCATCCTGTCGTGCTTCCCGCGGCCGGCGAACGTCCGGATGCTGTCGACCTGGCTGTCCCCGGACGACGCGGGCCGGCTGTTCGAGGCGTGCCTGACCGCCGAACGGCCCGGGTTCCGGGTCATCTTCGGGGTCTCGGCCAACACCCGCGGCGGCTGGGTCTCGCTGGCCGAGGCCCGGGCCCTGGGCTACCAGCCGCGGGACGACGCGGAGGCCTACGCCGCCGAGATCATCGCGGAACAGGGCGAGCCCGACCCCGAACACGACCCGGTGCTGCGCTACCTGGGCGGCGAGTTCACCCTGCCCGACACGCAGGTCCCCCAGGCCTAGCGTCGGCGTCCCATGGCGAACGCGATCGAGATCCGGGCCCTGCGCAAGTCGTTCGGCCGGACCGCGGCCCTGGACGGCCTCGATCTCGAGGTCCGGACGGGGGAGGTGCACGCCTTCCTCGGCCCGAACGGCGCGGGCAAGACCACCACCATCCGGATCCTGCTCGGCCTGCTGCGCAAGGACGCCGGCGAAGCCGTCCTGCTGGGCGGTGACCCCTGGCGCGACGCCGTGACCCTGCACCGCCGGCTGGCCTACGTCCCCGGCGACGTCACCCTGTGGCCGGGCCTGACCGGCGGGGAGATCATCGACCTGCTCGGCCGGCTCCGCGGCGGCCTGGACCCCGAGCGCCGCCAGGCCCTGACCGAACGCTTCCAGCTCGACCCCGCCAAGAAGGCCCGCGCCTACTCCAAGGGCAACCGGCAGAAGGTAGCCCTGATCGCCGCCCTGGCCAGCGACGCCGAACTCCTGCTGCTCGACGAGCCGACCGCCGGCCTGGACCCGCTCATGGAAGCGACGTTCCGCGACTGCGTCACCCAGGAACGCCAGCAGGGCCGGACCGTGCTGCTGTCCAGTCACATCCTGGCCGAGGCCGAGGCGCTGTCGGACCGGGTGACGATCATCCGCGACGGCCGGACCGTGGAGACCGGCACGCTGGCCGAGATGCGCCACCTGACCCGGGTCCTGGTCGACGCCGAGCTGGCCGGCCCGGTCCGCCTCGACGGCCTGCCCGGGGTGCATGACCTGGTCACCGCCGGCCTGCGGGTCCGCTGCGAGGTGGACCAGGTGGCCCTCGATGAGGTCCTGGGCCGCCTGCACCAGGCGGGCGTCCGGACCCTCACCTGCCGGCCGCCGACCTTGGAGGAACTGTTCTTGCGTCATTATTCGGCCGAACGGAACGTGGCCGGAGCCCCGCGGTGACCGTCCTCGCTCATCCGGGGCGGGCGGGCACCGGCCTGACCGGGACCGGGGTACTGGCCGCGCTGGCCCTCCGCCGGGACCGGATCGGGCTGGCCGCCGCGGTGTACGTGATCACCGCCGGGGTGGCCGGCACGGCGTACACGTTCAAGAAGCTGTATCCCACCGCGGCCGGGCGGGCAGCGCTGGCCGCGACCGGCGGCGGGAACCCGGCCCTGCGCTTCCTGTACGGCAGGGTGGACGGCACCTCGCTCGGGTCCATCACCACCTGGCGCTACGGCGTCTGGGCCGGCATCTTCGCCGCGCTGGTGGCGATCTTCGTCGTGATCAGGCACACCAGGACCGACGAGGAGGCCGGCCGCTGGAACTGGTTGGCTCCGCGGTCGTGGGACGGCAGGCGGCGCTAGTCGCCGCGCTGGTCACCGCGGCCGCGGGCGTCCTGGCCGCATCGGTCCTGCTGTGCGCGGTGCTGCCGCTGACCGGCCTGCCCGCGGCCGGCTCGGCCCTGCTCGCGCTGGGCATCGGGTGCTGCGGCCTGGCCTTCACCGGGATCGCCGCGGTGGCCGCCCAGCTGGCCTCGACCGCCCGCGCCGCGCGCGGGATCGCGCTCGGCGTGCTGGGCGTGGCCTTCGTGCTGCGGGGCGTGGGCGACTCGGCGGGCGCGAGCGGGCCGTCCTGGCTGTCGTGGGCCTCGCCGCTGGCCTGGATCCAGCTCGCCCGGCCGTTCGCCGCTTCGGACCCTTGGGTGCTGGCCCTCCCGCTGGCCGTGGGCGCGGCAGGCACCGGCCTGGCCTTCGCGATCGCCGACCGGCGCGACCTGGGCGCCGGGTTGCTGCCCGACCGTCCGGGCCGCGCGACGGCCTCGGCCTTGCTGCGCGACCCGTTCGGCCTGGCCTGGCGGCTCCAGCGGGCCGCGCTGGCCGGCTGGACCATCGGCTACGTGTTCCTGTTCGCCATCTGCGGCGCGGCCGCCAAGGGCATCGGCCAGCTGTTCGGGACCAGCTCCACGCTCGAGCGGGAGTTCACCCGGCTCGGCGGGCAGGCGGCCATCACCAACGCCTACCTGGCCGCCCTCATGCTGCTGGCCGGCCTGGTCGCCTCGGGGTACGCCGTGTCGGTGATCCTGCGGCTGCGGACCGAGGAAACCGGCAACCAGGCCGAACTCGTCCTGGCCACGGCGACCGGCCGGATCCGCTGGGCGCTCAGCCACATCGCCGTCGCCGTCGTCGGCTCCGCGCTGCTACTGGCCGTGGCGGGGGTGGCGACCGGCCTGGGCTACGGGCTGCGGATCGGGTCCTCGTTGGCTTGGGCGGCCACAATGACCGGCGCTGCCCTGGCCCAGCTGCCGCCGGTCCTGGTCCTGGCCGGGGTGGCCATCGCGGTCTTCGGGCTGTGGCCCCGGGCGTGCGTCCCGGCCGCGTGGACTGCGCTGGGCCTGGTGGTGGCGATCAGCCTGTTCGGCCAGCCGCTGCAGCTGTCCCACTGGATCCTGGACGTCTCGCCGTTCACTCACGCCCCGCGGCTGCCCGGCGGCCCGGTGCAGGCCGCCCCGCTGCTGTGGCTGTGCGCCGTCGCGCTGGCGCTGTCCGCGGCCGGCCTGGCCGGCCTGCGCCGCCGCGACATCGGCTGAGCTTCTTGTTAGCAGTGGCCGGAAGCCCTGAGTTCGGGGATCGCACTTTGCATACAGTCGCCGATAAACTATGAATGTGTCCAGGTGGACGGCCATTGGGGCGGGGAGGTCGGGCGAGGTGACCCAGGGGGCGACCATGCGGACGGCGGTGATCCGCCCGTTGCAGCGGCCGGTGCCGCTGCGCCAGTCGGTCTACGACGCGCTGATCGACCTGATCGTCAGCGGTGACCTGCCGCCCGGCCAGCACATGGTGGAGACCGACCTGGCCCGCCAGCTCGGGGTCAGCAGGCAGCCGATCCGCGAGGCGCTGCACCGCATGGAGGCCGAGGGCTGGGTGGACCTGCGGCCCAGCCAGGGCGCCTTCGTGCACGTGCCCACCGACTCCGAGGTGGACGAGCTGCTCGACGTGCGCGCGCTGCTCGAGGCCGAGACGGCCCGGCTCGCGGCCCGCGTCGGCCGGCCCGGCGCAGGTGGCCCGGCTCCGCGAGATCTGCGCCGAGGGCCGGGCGGCGGCCGAGCAGGGCGACCTCGGCCGCACGGTGGCGGCGAACGACGCGTTCCACGCCGAGGTCGCGGCGGTGGCCGGCAACGCGGTGCTCGCCGAGCTGGCCGATATCGTGGGCCGCCGGGTCCAGTGGTACTACCGGATGGTCGCTCCCGAGCGCGGGCACGGCTCGTGGGCCGAGCACGCCGAGCTGATCGACGCGATCGAGGCCTCCGATCCGGAGCGGGCCCAGCTGCTGGCCCGCAAGCACACCGAGCGGACCAGGGACGCGTACCACAATTCCTAGGGCAGCCTGACCACCGATACGGGATCGGGCGCGTAGGGGTCGTTGGCGTTGTCGATGAGCTCGATCTCGCCGCGGTCGGACATGATGTGGTACGACCCGTCGGCCCGGTACTCGCGGATGATCGTGTGCGTGCCATCGGCGTGCCGGTACCGCTCCTCGGTGTAGGAGTCGGTGGCGTGCTTGTCCGCGTCGACCGCCGCCTCGTCCCGCCAGACGAACCGGTACGGCGCCAGCGGCAGCCTCAGCTCGTACACGATGGCCTCATTGGAGGCTCAGGGTGCGCAGCAGCGCGTCCCGGGCAGGCCCGGGCTCGGCCGCGGCGGCGAGCTCGTCCAGGCCCCAGCCCGCCTCGTCGAGCAGGTCAAGCGCCTGTTCGAACAGCGGGTCCCGCTGCGCGGGCGGAACGGCCCGCTCCACCAGGTGCCCCACGACCTGGATCACGGCCGCGCGCAGCGCGGCCCGCCGGTCCTCGGTCCCGCGCGAGATCCCGGGGAACAGCGGGATTAGTTTCGTCCCAAGGGGGGTCCGGGGGGATGGGTCCCCCCGGGAAGAAAGCGGCTCAGGGATCACTTTCCAGCTCCTCGCGCAGGCGCTCGGTCTCGCCCGGCAGGCTGAGGTCGATGACCTCGACCAGGCGGTACCGCCGGCCGCCGTCCGAGCCGTCGGCCAGCCGCACCGGGCCGGACTCGTACACCTCGAACCGCGGGCTGGCCGCCTGCGCGGCGACACCCAGGACGTAGCGCAACACGGCGGCGCGATCCGGCAGGTACCGCTGCTGGTGCCCGCCGTCGAACAGAACCTGGTATTGCCCGGGGGGTCTGGGGGGGTGGTCCCCCCCAGAGAGGGAGTCCATCGCTCAGGCTCCGACCCCGCGGTTCAGCGGCATCGAGTAATTTTCGTCTTTTAGGCGCTGGTGACGGCCGGGGTCTTCCAGGTCGCGCAGGTGCCGCGGCACGTCCATGCCGATGGCCTCCCAGTTGCGGTTGGCGCCCGCCTGCGTGGTCGCGACGTGCTCGGGGAGCATGTGGCCGAACCGGCCCTGCAGGGCCAGGTAGTCGGTGACCGGCCGCTGGACCGGCGGGTGGAAGTAGTGGTACTCCCGCTCGGCGGGGTCGTACTCCCAGACCGGCCACAGCCCGGACTCGACCACCCGCCGGCCGAGCTCGACGGTCATCGAGGTCTGGTACACCCAGCCCTTCTGGCACGGGGTGTAGCAGTGCAGGAACGCGGCGCCCACGAGGTTGAGGCCCTTGCGGGTCTTGTTCATCAGGTCGACCGGGTAGCCCACCGTGGTGGTGGCCACGTAGCAGTGCGGGTGGCCCTCGGCCATCATCTTGGCCAGGTTCTTGGGCGGCAGCTTCTTGCCCTCGGGGATCGCCTTGCCGAACGGGGTGAACGTGGTCATCCCGGCGTACGGCGTGGTCGGCGAGACCTGGATGCCGGTGTTCGCGTAGCACTCGTTGTCATAGCAGATGAACAGCGCGTCGTGGTTGCGGTACAGCGCGCCGGAGATGGACCCGATGCCGATGTCGGAGGCCGAGCCGTCGCCGGCCATGACCAGGATGTTCGGGTACGGTCCCGGGTAGCGGCCCTTGCGGATCATGGCCTCGTCGCCGGCCGCCATGCCGGAGGTGAACGAGCCGCCGCTGGCGATCGGGGTGTGCGCCCAGGGCACCGTGTACGGCGTGCACAGGTAGGTCGAGTTGGCCACGTACATGCACCCGGTCGGCCCGGCCACCACGGTGTCCTGGCCGGCCGCCTTGAGCACCCAGCGGTACTGGATGGCCGGCCCGCATCCCGCGCAGGTCCGGTGCCCGGCCGCGTACGGGTCCTCCTCCGGCAGGTCCGGCAGGTAGTAGAGGTCACGCCCGTGCTCGTCGTCGGTGGCGCCCGCGCGCCCGTCCTCCTCGAACAGCGGGAGCTGGTGGCGGATCACTTCGTGTGTCATTAATTACTCCTCGAAGCCGACCCAGTGGGCGGCCTTCTCGACGCGGCCGTCCCGGACGGCGGCGGTCAGCTTGCCGGCCATCCAGTCGAACTCGGCCATCGGCACGGTCTCGCCGCCCAGGCCGGCCATGAAACTGGTGACCAGCGGGCGCTCGCCGGTCATCTGGTACAGCGCGGTCGTCACGTCCAGGGACAAGATGCCGCCGTAGCTGGCCCCGCCCAGGCCCAGGTTGGTCTCCACCACCCCGACCGCCTTGACCCCGCGCAGCGCGGCCCGCAGGTCCTCGCTCGGGAACGGCCGGATCCACAGCAGCCGGGCCATGCCGATCTTGACCCCCTGCGCCCGCAGCCGGCTGATGGCCGCCCGGCAGGTGACCGCGTGCCCGCCGGAGATCACGATCGCGATCTCGGCGTCGTCCAGCAGGTAGGACTCGACGAAGTGCGGGTAGGCGCGGCCGAAGACCCGGGCGAACTCGTCGGTCTTCTCCCGGATGACCGGGATCGCGTCCTCCATGGCCCGGGCCCGCTCGAGCTGCAGCGGCGGGCCCTGCGCGGGGTGGATCTGCGGGCCGTGCGACACCGGCCGCCGCGGGTCCAGCGGGAACGGCAGCTGATAGGGCGGCAGGAACCCGTCGACCTGCTCGATCGACGGCATTTCCACCTCGCCCGCGATGTGCGAGACGAAGTAGCCGTCCTGCGCCACCATCTGCGGCAGCAGCACCCGCGGGTCCTCGCCGATCGCGTAGGCGATCAGCGACTTGTCGAACACCTCCTGCGGGGTCGCCGCCCAGCCGAGCAGCCAGCCCATGTCCCTGGTGCACAGCGCGTCGGTGTGCTCGGAGCCGAAGTCGCCGGGCGGGTCCAGGGTCCGGTCGGCGATCGCCATCTGGATCGGGATACGCGCCCCGGAGATGATCGAGTACATCTCGTACCCGTAGGTCACCCCGACCCCGGAGGACCCGGTGTAGGCCCTGGCCCCGCACGATCCCGCGCCGAACGCGGCGGAGAACTGCGAGTGCTCGCCGTCGGCGTGAATGTACTCGGCGTCCAGGATCCCGTCCGCGATGAACTGGGCCAGGTTCATCATGATCGCCGTGTACGGCCGGATGGGGTAGGCCGTGATCACGTCCACGTTGGCGAACAGCGCCGCGTACGCCGCCGCCGCGCAGCCGTTCTGCCGCACCCGCGTCCCGGCCAGCCCGCGCAGGAAGCTGATCCCCTCCGGGGTCCGGATCCCGGCCTGCAGCTCTATTTTCCCGCTCGCCTCCGGGCGCTCTATTTTCCCGCTCGCCTCCGGGCGCCTTTTAAGGCCCTGCCTTCCCTCGTCGCTCGTTCCTCGCTCCTCAGTCCAGGCAGCGCCGGCGCCCTTTGGCTCGCGGGCGGTTAGCTCGCCCATGGCTTCACACCCCGTCCGTTCGGGTCTGCCACCGTCTCCGCACGTATCTTTCTCATGGCGTGCCACCCGGTCCGTTCGGATTTCGCGGCCTGCTCGCACACTTCCTCATGGTGTGCCGCCAGGTTCGTTCGGATAAATTGAATGTGAATTTGATCTTGCCGCGTCGTATTCGGCGATCGCGTCCTCGATGAGCTGGCGGGTGAACGGCGCCTGCTCGGCGTGCGCGCCGTCGTACGGGGCGAAGGCGGTCTCCATCCGCACCACCGCGTCGGGCTCGTCGAAGTCCATCTCGGGGACCTTCTCCAGGCAGCCGGTCGGGCATTCCTGCACGCAGACCAGGCAGCCCTTGCAGTAGTGGGTGCGGATCGAGTAGTGGCCGTTCTGCCGGGCGTCGCGCAGCACGCTGACGTCCGGGCACACGAGATAGCAGTTGTCGCAGCCGTTGCAGACGCCGCAGCTCATGCAGCGGTCCGCCTCGGCCATGGCCTGCTCGCGGCTGTAGGCCAGGGTCACCTCGGTCACCTGGCTCGCGCGGCGGGTCCCGGCCGGGGTCAGCGGGGCCTCGGTGCGCGGTGCGTGCCGGAAGTAGGCGGTGTTGAGCTTCTCGTACGGCATGACCTCGACCGGGTCGTCGGGCCGCAGCGGCTCGGCGGACAGCACGCGGTCGATGTCGCGCGCGGCGCGCTTGCCGTCGCCCAGCGCGTCCACCACCATCGACGGGCCGCGCATCACGTCGCCGCCGGCAAAGATCCGGCCGCTGGCGTGCGGGATCCGCCCGTACTCGTCGGCCCGGATCAGCCCGCGCTCGGTGGCCTGCGCCGGCAGCCAGTCCAGGACCTGCACCTGGCCGGTGGCGACCAGGATCGTGTCGCACGCCACCTCCGTCTCGGTGCCGGGGGTGAGCTGCGGCCGGACGGCGCCGTTCTCGTCCCGGGCCAGCCGCGCGCCGGCCAGCACGGCGCCGCGGACGTTGCCGTCGTCGTCGGTGAGCACCCGGGCCAGCGCGCGGTTCGGCCGGAGCGCGACGCCCTCCTCCCGGGCCTGGGCCAGGTCTTCGGGCTGGATGAGCAGGTCTGGTTCGGCCTCCAGGGACACGATCGTGGCCTCGCCCCCGCTCAGCCTGATCGCCGAGCGGGCCGCGTCGGAGGCGGTGTTGCCGCCCCCGATGACCAGCACCCGGCGACCGATCGTGACCGGGCGGCCGAGACCGGTCTCGCGGAGGAACTCCATCGCGCCGATGACCCCGCGGGCCTGCGCTCCGGCCACGTCCAGGCGCCGGCCGACGTCCTGGCCGAGGGCCAGGAACACCGCGTCGTACCGGCCCGCCAACTCGTCCAGGCCGGGTCCGCCGGGCCCGCCGACCCGGACGCCGCAGCGGATCTCGATGCCGCCCAGGTCGAGCAGCTTGGCGATCTCCCGGTCCAGGACCTCCTCCGGGAGGTGCCAGGCCGGGATGCCAGCCCGCAGCATGCCGCCGGGCCGGTCCAGGGCCTCGAACACGACGCTGGCGTAGCCGCGGCGGCGCAGGTGGTAGGCGCAGGCCAGGCCGCCGGGCCCGGAGCCGGCGATCGCGACTGTCTTGTTGTTCAGCGGCGGGAGGTCGTTCGCGATCGGGTTCTCTTTGAGGGCTAGGCCGAAGTCGCCGAGGAAGCGCTCCACGCCGCGGATGCCGATCGGCTCGTCGTGCGCGGCGCGGTTGCAGGCCGTCTCGCACGGGTGGTAGCAGACCCGGCCGGTGACCGACGGCATCGGGTTGTCCTGCAGGATGGTCAGGTAGCCGTCCAGGTAGCGGTCATGCTTGACGTAGTCCAGGTACTTCTGGATCTGCTCGCCGGTGGGGCAGGCGTGGTTGCACGGCGGCGTCTTGTCCTTATAGACCGGCCGGAAGAAACGGAAGTTGCCGGTGGGAAACAGCCGCTGGCCGTCCTTCTCCGTCGGCGGCGGCGTGACGCCCGCGATGGGCAGCCGCAGGTGCTCGGGAACGTGGGTTCCGCGCACGGACATTAGAGCTCCCTGGCGTACTCGACGACGGTGTGCTGCCGGGCGCCGCGCAGCATGGCCTCGCGGTCGGCCACCGCATCGGCCACGACGTCGACCGGCAGGTCGCCGGCCGCCGCCACCAGGGCCCCGATCAGCGGTGCCGCGATGCCCCGCCCGATGGCCAGCCGCTCGACCGCGCCCTCGGTGGACATCCGGTCGAAGGCCAGCTCGGACAGGTCGCGGACGAACATCCACGGGCTGCTGCCGCGCTGCTCGGCCAGCCCGGTGGCGTCCACCACGACCAGTTTTCCCAGCTTGGCCAGCATGTGCGGGGGCAGGAACTTCAGCAGGTACTGCGGGTCGCGGGCGGAGTTGATGACCAGCACGCCCTGCCCGTCCGGCGTGCCGCGGAAGAAGTTGACCGCCTTGATGATCGTTTCCTCGACCAGCACCACCCAGTCCGGGTTCGGGTTCTCGTACACGAAGCGGTCCAGGATCGGGGTGTCGGCGAACCGTGCGTACCGGCGGACCAGGCAGTTGGTCCGGTCCGGGTCGTCCACGTAGTCGCTGACGTTCTCCGCGTAGTAGCCCAGCTGGCGGGCGGCGGTGGCGATGCAGGTGGAGACGTCGCGCGCCTCTTTATCCATGATGATCCCGCGGGACCAGACGGTGAGCTCATGATGCACGGGCGCTCGCCCTCCCGGATTGTATACCGTGGGCAGGATACGATTATCGTACGTCGGCGACCCGGTGCGTCAAGGGTGTGAGAAACGCCGGGAAAGCCCATCCACCCGTGATAACAGTGAGTTACCGTTTACTCTCCGTGAGTAAAGGCACGACGGCGCGACTGGCCGTATCGGATGGAATGCACCATAAGGCCGGCGCCTGAGCGCTAGCGTGAGACTTCGATCGAGGACGTCTGCCGCTGAATTATCCAAGTAGGTAGCAGAGTGTCTGGTTTGTCGCGATGATGCTTCTGAGCGTTAGATGCAGCACTGTGATCATTGACCTGCTGGACGACAGACAGGGAGTGACCCGGTATATGAGTAGCGGCTCGTCGGCTCATGACGGTGATGGATGGTCATCCGCGCAGTATCCCTATCGGGATGACGCCATGAGCGGCCCGGGCCCCTACGGGCCGGGGCGACGCAGCGAGCCGCGCGAGGTGCCGGGCGGACGGCGCGAGGCGCCGTTCGGTCCCGATGTCTCCTGGCCCAACGGCTTCCGTCAGCTGGACCAGGAGTCCCGGCGCCTGCTGGAGTCCGGCTACGGGCGCAGCGCCGACCCCGGTTACGGGACCGGCGGCCGCGGACCGGGCTACCGGGATCCGGCCTCGGACGACTACGGCGATCCGGGGTACTCCGATCCCGCCTACGACGGGCCGCGCAGCGGGTCCGGCGGGCGCGGCCGGCCGGACGGCAACCGGGGTTCGCGGGCTCCCAGCGGTTCCCCGGCCCCCGACGGCTCCGACTACGGCAGCGTGCCCGGATATCACGTCCCTGACTACCGCGGGCCGTCCCGGCCCGACCTCGGTGGCTTCCAGCAGGGTTTCTCGGCGCCCGGGATCTACCCGGTGACCGGCGCGCAGGAGGCCCTCCCGGCGACCGGCCCGCAGCCGGTCGCGGACACCTGGCCCGGCCGTGACTCCGGTTCCGCGCGATCCGTCCGCCCGGCCTACCCCGAGCAGTGGTACGACCACCCGCGGCTGGACGATTCGCGCCGCGGCGGCGCGCGTCCCGACAGCCCGCCCGCGTCCGATCCGCGCCTGGAGGGCATGCGCTACGACGAGCTCCGCTACGACGAGCCGTTCGCCAACGAGCCCCGTTACGACGAGCCGCTCGACGCCGACGCGTGGGTCAAGGAACTGCGCCGCGGCGCGCCCTCGTTCCCCCAGCCTCCGTCCGGCCCGTCCGGCGGCTCGTCAGCCGGCGACCAGCGGCGCGGCGACCTGTCTGGCTGGGGCCAGCAGCCCGCGCCGGGCCAGTCTGGCGGGGGCCAGCAGCCTGGGCCGGGCCAGTCCGGCTGGGGCCAGCAGCCCGCGCCGGGCCAGACGGGCGGCTACCCGCAGGCGTTCGGTTACGGCCAGGGCCGCGATGACCAGGGCGGCCCCGCCCCGCGCGGCCCGCGGATGAGCGGCGGCCAGCCCGCCAGCCCGCTGCCCGCCAGCCCGCCGCCCACCAGCCCGCTGCCCGCCAGCCTGCGGCCCCACGCGGCCCAGCAGGATCGGGGGTTCGCGGGCGATGCCTACTACGGCGCCCCGACGGCGCAGGTCGGGGTGCTCACTCCGCCCGCGATCCGGCGCCTGGAGGACCCGCTGGACACCGGGCCGCAGCCCGTCACCCCGCCTGCCACGCCGAACACCGGCCAGGTCCTCGCCCCGCAGGTACGACCCGGTCACGGCCTGGACGGGCCGGAGATCACCTCGTCCTGGCCCGCCCAGCCGCAGATCGAGGAAGCGGAATCCTTCGAGGAGTTCTGGGCCGAAGACGACAACGACGCCGAATACGAGGGCCTGTTCCCCGGGGAGGACCCCGACTTCGACCCGCGGCGCAAGGCCAGCACGCGGACCAAGGCCGAAGGCCGGCGCACCGGCCGCCGCCGGGGGCGCAGCAACGATCACCGCCTGTGGCTGGCCCTGCTGGGCGTGCTCATCGTGGCCGCCGCCGCGATCTTCGGCATCTTGAAGTTCGAGTTCCCGTCGCACGGCGGCCCCACGCACCACATGGCGACCCCGCCCCGGATCGGCAGCTACGTGCGCACCGTGGACATGGAGAAGGAGACCAAGGTCAACGAGCTGCGCGCCGAGGTCATCAAGATGAGCTCCGGCCAGGCCAGCAACGTCGTCTCCGCCGTCTACGAATCCGGGAACTCCGCCGCCGGGAACACCGAGCAGATCGTCATGTTCATCGGCGGCCACCTGGCCAACGCCGCGCCCGCCAGCTCGATCGCCAGCTTCACCCAGAAGTTCTCCGGGGCCAGCGTGGTCAGCGCCGGTGCCCTGGGCGGTAAGGCGGCTTGCGTCGAGGAAGCGCCCGGGACCTCGGACTCCGTGGCCATGTGCGTCTGGTTCGACAACGACAGCTTCGGCGAGATCGTGTCGCCTACCATGAACGCCCGCACGCTGGCCGGCGTGATGCGCACCATGCGCCCGTCGCTGGAGATCGTAGTTCCGAAGTAAGGGTTAGCTCCGGGGCGGCTTGGACCGCCTGCGCACCGACAGGCGCGTCACGGTCAGCATGATGGCCAGACCCAGCGCGATCAGGCCCGCCACCTGAGCGGTGTAGACCGGCGTGCCGAGCGAGACCGGCGAGGCTTCGGAGACCGGCCCGGTGTTCCGCTTGGTCGGCTGCGCCGTCGCCGTCGCGGTCGGGCCGGGGCTCGCGCCGTGCGCCGGGCCGATGGTCGGGAACAGGTTAGCCGCGTTGCCCGCCCCGATGAACATGCTCGCCTGGCCGTTCAGCGCCGGGATGGGCCCGAGCGGCAGCACGGCCATGTGCTCCGCGGCGCTCGGCGAGGCGCTAGCCGAGCTGCTCTTCGCTGCGGCTGCGGCGACGGCGGTCGTCTCGGCGGCCGCCGGCGGGGTCCACTTCGTGGTGGTGACCACGCTGGCCGTAGCCGTCAGCTTCACCGAGCTGACCGAGGTCGCGTTCGACGCGACCGCGATCTGCGCGTTCAGGCTGGTAGCCTTCGTCGTCACCGAGCTGAGGGTGCACGAGGCGGTGCCGTCCTTGGCGCACCCGCTGCTGAACGTGGGTTTCTGGCTTGACGGCTGCGCGGTCAGCGCGACCGACACGTCCGAGGCCGTCCCGTTCTTGGTGGACACCTGCACCACGTAACCCGCCGTCTGGCCGCGCTTGATGCTCGATTGCGAGCGCTGGACACTCACGCATAGTTCGGGCGGTGCGGTCGCGCTACTGCTTTTACCGCTGCCGCTGGTGGTCGGGCTCGGGCTCGAGCTGGCTGCGACGTGAGCGGCGAGCGTCGCCGGGGTCGGGCTGGTGGTGGTAGCGCTGCCGGTGCTCGTGGCTGCGGGGGCGCTCGTGGCCGTGGCGGTGGCCTTGGACGTTCCGGACGGCGACGTGGATGCCGATCGCAACGGGGAGTTCGTCTGGCCGGGGCCACCGCTGGCGCTGCCCGGCGGCGAGAAGAGATTCGGCGGCGTACTGGCCGCGGCGGAGTGGCTGGGGGACGCACTGCTCGAGCTGGTCGAGGGCGACGGTGAGGGGGACCGCGACGGCAACCGCGACGGGGAGGGAGAGGGGGAGGGCGACGGTGACGGCGTCGGGGTACCCGAGGTCGGCAGCGCCTGGCACACCGTGTCCGTATTATTTGTCGTCGCCAGGGGGGCCGCTTCCGCGCTGCCGAGCACGCCCAGGGTGAGGAAGCTCCCGCTCAGCAAGGTGACTGCCGCTACTCTTACGTGCGCGAAACGCATGAGGATTGCCTGTCTACGCTGCTCGTCAGGGTTACCGTGTGCTCTTCGTGATTCGGAGGCGACTAGGGGATCGGATGGGTATGGATACTCATATCCGCTAACCGGCTACGTATGCATCACCTGTATTGCGGATCACCGCCCGTGTCCCGGCGTCCCGCTACCGGGGGTGTGTTTGCCCGTGTCATCACGGATCTGACGGCCCGCGGGCCGGATCGGTTCCGTGACGCACATCACGGCCGCGGCTCAGTTTCCGTTGCCTTCTCGTGTCCTTCCTGTCGCGCACGGTAGTACCGGGGACGCAACTGGGCGTTTCGGTTGATACTGGTCCGGCTCGTGTGCTCTGCTGTCCCATGCCCGCGATCACGTCCCCGCCGGAGGTTCCGGCCTGGGACGTTGATGCCGACTGGTGGGGGCCCACCTGGGACGTGGTCACCTCGGTCGGCGGCGCGGGGCCGGACAAGCCGCACGCGGATGTGCCTGAGCTCGCCGACCAGGACGGTCCCGTCGCGACGGCGTCCTATGTCGCGGCGCCGGACCCGTCCTGGGGTCAGATCCTGGCTACCACCGTACGCCTGTGGGTATCGCGACGGCGGCTCGGCGTTGCTCCTGCTTCTTCCCCCTCTCCCTCTTCTTCCCCCTCTCCCTCTTCTTCCCCTTCCCCTTCCCCTTCCCCTTCCCCTTCCCCTTCTTCTTCCCCTTCCCCTTCCCCCTCTTCTTCCTCTTCCTCTTCCTCTTCCCTCCCGTCCGCTGGCGCCGCGCCTCGGTTGGCGGTGCGCCGCCCGCGTGTGGCGGGCCGGGCTTCGGCCGTGTGGGGCGCGCATGCCCGGCTGCTGTCGGCCGCGATGCTCAGCGCCGGGCTGCTGGCCGCCGGAGCCGGCACGGTCGGCCTGGTCGTGGCTCGAGCCTCGTCGGCACCCCCCGCGCGGCTCGTCGTCCGGCCGTCGCCGGTGACCGTCCCGTCGGGCCGGACCGTCGCGCCGGTCTCGCTGTCGGCCGTCCAGCCAGCCCCCAAGCCGGTCTGGCTGACCATCCCGGCCATCGGGGTAAAGGCCCCGATCATCAACCTTGGCCTCAACCGGAACGGCACCCTCCAGGTCCCCAGCACCACCACGGTCGCCGGCTGGTACACCGGCAGTCCGCGTCCCGGCGCGACCGGGTCGGCCGTCATCGCCGGACACGTCGACTCCCGTACCGGACCCGGCATCTTCTTCTGGCTGAAGAAGATGCGGCCGGGCGAGCGCATTTACGTGCGGCGCGCCGACGGAACCCTCGCCGTCTTCACCGTCACCGTGGTCCGTATCTACACCAAGAGCAAGTTCCCGACGGCCATGGTCTACGGTCCCGTCCCGGACGCCGAACTCCGCCTGATCACCTGCGGTGGCACGTTCGACTACGCTCGTCGCAGCTACCTGAGCAACGTGGTGGTCTACGCCCGGCTGAGCGCCTGACGCCTAGCCGGACCTGGCGCCCGCACCATAACACATCCGACTCAACGGCGCGTTCCGGTTGAACCGGGCTAGCCCGATGTGCTCTGCTGTTCCAGACAGCCACGGCGGCGGGACGGTATGAGCGGGCAACGGCCGCCGTGAGGACCGAGGTTCGCCGCACAGGCTCCCTCAGACCGGCTGGATTTCTACCGATCAGCGGCGTGGGCGCGCGCCCGATGAGGCGCTGACCTGAGGGGAGGAGCTGATCGTGGGGCTACGCAGGATCCTCGCCCTGGGTACGGTGCTCGCGGCGGTGCTGGGCTGCAGTGCCTCCGTTGCCGCGCCCGCCATGGCCGCGACGTCCGCCACCGCGACCGGCTGGGTGCGGTGCGCCAATCTGTCCCCGGGCAACTCGGCAGTGGACATCTACCTGCTGGCCTTCGGCAACTCCGCCAACCCGACCGTGCTGAAGCACGTGACCTACGGTGGCGTTTCCAGCTACATGGCGGTGCCGTCGGGCGAGTACACCGTGGCCATGCGCGCCGTCGGCGCCTCGGCCTCGAGCCCGCCCATCGTCTCTGCCAACTTCATGGTGAGCGGCGGGACGAACTACACCGTGGCCAGCCTCGGGCCCGCTGCGGCCCGGCGGATCGAGGTGCTGAAGGACGCGATGGCCGCGCCGAAGGGCCAGGTGTTCGTCCGGGTCATCCAGGCCTCGCTGAAGCAGGATCAGGTCACGATCACCGACGGAGGCCACGTCCTAGCCCAGCAGCTCGCCTTCGGCGCCGTGACGTCGTATATGAGCGTCGCGCCGGGCCCGCAGAACGTGCAGTTCAGCGCCTCGGGTCAGCAAACCTCCATGTCCGAGACGCTCGCCGCGGGCTCGGTTCACACCATCGTCGTACTGGACAGCTCCTCCGGGCTGAAGATCGACACCCTGACCGACGCGGCCGGCAGCGCGGACGACCCGATGGGCGGTGCCGCCACTGGCTTCGGCGGGATGGCTCCGCCCGCTCCGGCCGGATCGGCGCCGTGGCTGGCCACCCTGGCCGCCGGGTTGCTGCTGATGGCCGTCGGCGTGTTCGGACTGCGCCGGTCGCGCCGCACCGCCGTCCTGGGCGATTAGTCACACCCGTACCAAGTAAGACGCTCTGACCCTCCTTACCGGAGACGGCCCCGATGTGGCGCGGGCCAGATCTCTGATGCTCCATCTCGCTCCGAGGGCCGGTATCAGGCCATTGGTTCTTATGCCGCATTCGCTCAACGTTCTGCATCCACTGCGCGGTCCCAGGCTGTGTCAGTCCGATCAGACCCACCATCACGCACGCTCGTGACCTTTTAGATCAGACCGGCGCCTCCGCCCAGTGGGCCGATTCCAAGCTCCGGGTCAGTTGGCAACCGATCGGGGTGTCCCGGATTGGGGGGTTGAGCTGATTGACTGGGTCACCGAGACATGACTTGGAGTGGGGATGACTGCGAGCGTTGACCGCTGGGCGGACGTGTATCGGGACATTCACGCCAACCCCGAGCTGGGTTTCGCCGAGACGCGCACGGCGAGTATCGCCGCGGCGGACAGCCTGAAGGTCACGTTGTACGGCCAGGGCGCGCACGGTTCGCGACCCGATCCCTCGGTCGACCCGATCGTGATGGCCGCCGCGACGGTGCTGCGCCTGCAGACGATCGTCTCCCGGGAGATCCCAGCCGGGGAGACCGCGGTCGTGACCATCGGCTCAATACATGCCGGGACTGCCGCGAACATCATCCCCGACCGGGCCGAGCTGGGGCTCAGCGTCCGTACCTTTAGCACCGAGGTACGTGACCGGGTCCTAGCCGCGATTGAGCGGATCGCCCGCGGCGAGGCGGTCACCGCCGGAGCTCCGAGAGCCCCGGACGTGGAGCTGGCCGTCTCATTCCCTGCCGTCATCAACGACCAGGCCGCCTGCGCCCGGACACTGCCTGCCCTGCAGTCGGTGTCGCCGATGATCGTCGACCCGGGGCCGGTCACGGGCAGCGAAGATGTCGGCATGTTCGCAACCGCGGCGGGAGCGCCCTGTGTGTACTGGCTGCTGGGCGGGGCCGACCCCGCGGGCTTCGACGGTGCAACAACGATCGACGAGATCGCCGCGCGGTCGAGGGATGTCCCGTCGAACCACTCCCCTTTGTTCGCGCCCGTCATCGAGCCCACACTGTCCACCGGGATCGGGGCACTGACGGCCGCCGCGACGATCTGGCTCCAGCGCTGAGCCGGGCGGCCGGCCCGCGCCCCGGCGGTGCTTGTCCCCTTGTCAGCGTGCTGGAGTGCGATTCCGCTGTCGCAGACCAGCACCGCCTTCTGGATATCCTCGCAACGCCTCAATGTCCGCTTATCGCCCTGGCGGGCCCTCCCGGGCACGCAGGAGCACCCGTCGTCGGTGCGGGCGCGGCGAGAGGGTGCGCCCCCGGAGGCTGGACTTCCCTGCGGCAAAGACACGGCCGCAGCTGAAGTACGCTAAGCTCTCCTTTCGCTGGCACGCGTACCGGTCTTGGCTATATCCTCGGGCCGGATACAGGAACAGCGCTGTGCATGACCTGCAGAAGTGCCCGAGAGGCTCCAACCGCAGGTCAGACAACTGAAAACAGGCCCCGTTAGCTCAGTCGGCAGAGCGTCTCCATGGTAAGGAGAAGGTCTACGGTTCGATTCCGTAACGGGGCTCCAGCTCAAAGAAATAATTCGAACAGCTCGAACGGTCCATGGGGGCCATTCCGGGGGCCAAGTTCCAGCCACATCGAGCCACCCGGGGCATCGGTCTGCCTCCGATCCGCGGAGCTATGTGGTCTGGGCGGCTCTTTGATGGACCTGCTCGACTGCGCGGAGGATCATCGGCGTGGCGCGCTGGATGGACCGGCTCACCAGGTGCCCTGGGCCGTAGCGGTCATGTATCTCGGCGAGCCGCTGCTCGGCGGACGCGGGCTGACCGTCCGGACTGGCGGTCATGTCGCAGCAAGTCAGCACGCTGGCTAGTACGTCGGGTGCAGGGCCGGATTCGTAGCTCAGGATGTTTGCGGGTCTGCGTTCGCCGGCTTCGATGATGGCGCAGGAGTGATGTGCGGCCAGCCGGCACAGCATCGCACCGGGGTGCTGGGTGTCGCGCAGGTACCGGGCGCCATCGAGTTGATGCAGGCCGGTGGTGGCGAGGCCCGGGGCGTAGCCGATGTCGTGGCGCCACGCGGCGGCTTCGAGCAGATCGGCGTCCGTGCCGAGAACCGGTGCTAGGCCGCGTGCCCGGGCGGCGACGCCCTGGACGTGCGCCCGGCGGCGGGGCAGGGGTTCGCGGCGGAGTTCCCGGGCGAGCTGTTCGCCCCGTGATGTCAGCGTATTCATGCGGCCCAGGCTAGGCAGCTGCGGCGGGACGTTCACCGGCGCGGCAGGCCTCTGAAGACGTCCTGCTCAGCATCTGGTCCCCGTCGTCCGGCATTGCTGGCCTGAGTAGGCGGCTGGTTCCGGGCCGGTCTTGGCCAGGCTTACCGTGGTGTCTTGTGGACACATTGACCGAGTACGCCGAGCGGATGTGGCGGGGCGAGGCCACGATGCGCGGGCTGTTCGCGGACGGCGCCCCGATGGGCGTCGCCGCGCCCGTCGCGGACGGGGTCGCGGTGGTGCCCGGCTTCGCCAACGTGATCGCGTTCCAGACGGCGGACGGGCTCGTGCTCGTCGACACCGGCCTGCACCAGACCGCGCAGGCGATGTTCGACGCCGTCCGCGCCTGGTCCGCCGACCCGGTCCGGTACGCGGTGTTCACCCACGGTCACGTTGACCATGTGTTCGGTGTGGCGCCGTACGACCAGGAGGCAGCGGCGAAGGGGTGGCAGGCGCCGGTCGTGGTGGCGCATGAGGCGGTGGCCGCCAGGTTCGGGCGGTACGCCAGGACCGCTGGATATAACGCGGTGATCAACCGGCGGCAGTTCGGCCTCGACGAGCTGGAATGGCCTGTGGACTACCGGTACCCAGACCGCGTCTACCGGGACCGGGACAGTTTCAGCTGCGGTGGCCTGACGTTCGAGTTGCGGCACGCGCTCGGCGAGACCGACGACCACACCTGGGTGTTCGTCCCCGAACGCCGGGTGCTGTGCCCCGGCGACCTGTTCGTGTGGGTATCCCCCAACGCCGGGAATCCGCAGAAGGTCCAGCGTTACCCCGCCGAATGGGCGGCCGCGCTGCGGGAGATGGCCTCGGCGCAGGCTGATCTGCTGCTACCCGGCCACGGCCCGCCCGTCATCGGCGCCGAGCGCGTCCGGGAGGCGCTGACCTGCACCGCCGCCTACCTGGAGTCGCTGGTCGAGCAGACCCTCGCGCTGATGAACGCCGGCGCGCGGCTCGACGAGATCATCCACGCTGTCCGGCCGCCGGCCGGCCTGGCCGCCAGACCGTACCTCCAGCCGGTCTACGACGAGCCGGAGTTCATAGTCCGCAACGTGTGGCGGCTTTACGGCGGCTGGTACGACGGCAATCCCGCCCACCTCAAGCCCGCACCGGACGCGGTGCTGGCGGCCGCGCTCGCCGGGCTGGCCGGCGGCGCCGCAGCTCTGGCTGACCGGGCGCAGGCGGCAGCGGCAGCCGGTGACCTGCGGCTGGCCGGTGACCTTGCTGAACTGGCGGCGCTCGCCGCGCCCGGCGACGCGGCGGTGCACCAGGTCCGCGCGGAGGTCAACGAGGCCAGAGCCGCCGCCGAACCGTCGCTGATGGCACAGGGCGTGTTCCGTTGGGCGGCTCGCGAGTCCCGGCGTGCCAGCCGCTGATCTGAGCAGTGAACGGCGCGGCGGTACGGGATAACCGCACGGACCGATGCCTGAAGTGATTGTCACCGGCAACGCCGTGCCCGTCACCTGGCTCGCTGCCCGAGCGGAGATCGGCAGCAGAACTGCTTGTCCTGGTCGTTCTGGCCCGCGCCCGGCCTGGACCCGGCAGGTGGCTTGCGGCGGGCGGGCCGCACGATCACCTTGCCGCCCCAGGCCGGCATCATCAGGTTGCTGGCGGGTGGCACCGTCGCACCGAGCCACGTGCTGCCATGCCTGGCTGCCAGGAAGATCGTGCGCCTGCCATCGCCGGGGAGACAGGACGGTGCATTGCTCTCGCAGGATCCCCGCGCGGGCCGGGTGCACGTCGGTGGCCGTGCCCCAGCCCCAGCTCGGCACGGTGACGACGAGGTGACCACCAGGTGGCACTGTGACCATCGGCGCCGGGGAGGTATCGGTGAGGGTGATCGCGGCCCAGTGCGGCTGCGCTGAGCACGGCCGCCCGACCGGGAGATGACAGCTGTCTGACTGCGCCGGGGCGGTCGCCGCCGTGCCGGAGCAGCCGGCTGCCGCGGCGGCCGCGATGGCCAGCGCGGCGGCCAGCCCCGGTCCGCTACGCCTGGTCCGCATCCGGCGAGTCCTCCGCCCGGCGCGAGGGCCGCTCGCCGCGCGACAGCCATGCATCCATGCCGGCTGGACGCACCCGTGCCGCCGCCGCTTGCCCCATCCGGCCACAGCGCTGCGGCCAGCGCGTGATCGTCAGGCCGGGCGCCGCGAGACGCACAAGGGCACCGAACGGTTACACGTGCGCGACCCTGACGCACGCCAGTCACGCTTCGTGACCTGCTGGGCCGTTTGCTGCGGCCCGTGCGGGCAGCTGCCAGGACGCGGTCCTGATGCCTGCCGCAGGTTCGGGCATCCTCAAGACATGGAAACCGGCGGGCGCCCGGACGGCGGCGTGTGCGCCGCCGTGGACGTGCACTACCTGAGCACCGGCGGCGCCCGGGCGGCAGCCGTCCTGGCCGCCGATGCCGCCTTCGCGCACGTGATGGCCGAACGCACCGCGGAAGTCCCGCGGGTAGCGCCCTACCGGCCGGGCGAGTTCTACCTGCGCGAGCTCCCGCCGCTGCGCGCAGTCCTTAACGACCTGACCGGGCTGGGCCTGCTGGTGGTCGACGGCTACACCGATCTGGACCCCAGCGGCCGGCCCGGCCTCGGCGCGTACGCGCACGCCGAGTTCAGCATCCCGGTGATCGGGGTGGCCAAGTCCCGGTTCCGCACCGCTACCCACGCCGTGCCGGTCGCGCGCGGATCCTCGGGACGCCCGCTGTACGTCACCGCCGCCGGGATGCCCCGCGCTGACGCGGCGGACCTGGTCCGGCGCATGGCCGGCCGGTACCGGCTACCCGACGCGCTGCGCCGCGCCCACACCCTCGCACGGACAGGTTAGCCCGCAGCCGCCATCACCGACCGCCAGCCCGACTGACCTACCCAGACGCGCGATATGCGGCAGAAGAGGTCGTTCTGATGTCCAATTTGAGCCGACGTGGCGGCTTGATGAGGATGGGAGCACCTTGTTCTGGGAAGCGGTAAAGTATGACTGATTACCGCTTCTGCTGTGGGCGTCTTCGGCGGATCTAGCTAGAACAACGGTTGCCCTGGGGGAACATCAAGTGGCCGAGCCTATTGACGAAGGCGCAGTCCGGGCAGATGCCGAAGCTGCCTCCGATCCTTCACCCGTCGGCATAGCAACCACGGCCGCCCGCGCCTTGGCACTCGGATCGGCCCTCGCCACGCCTGGCGCTCTCCGCGGAATGGAAGCGGATCTTGCCGCCATCGGTCTTTCCAGGCTGCCGTCATTCTGGCTCTTCGAAGTTAACCGGGATCGTGTCGCCGTCCGGTTACCGATCGCGATTTCTCTGTGGTTACTTGTCGTGAGCGCCGTCGTGTGCCCCTGGTACAGGCGATGCGGACGCGCCTGCGCTGGTTTACCGGGTTGCGGAAGCCGTAGGCCAGGCGGGCTTCGAGCTTGGCGAGCCGGTTCAGGCTCTCGGAAACGGAATTCGTGATGCCGGTCAAGACCGCGGCGACGATCTCGCTTTCCCACCGGGATACCGTCTTGGCCAGGGACAGCAGCTCGGGGATGTCATCGTTTTGGGCGCACCAGTCGTAGAAGGCGAAGAGCCGGTCCCGGACGTTGCGCTCGCACGGGACCGAGCCGGTGACGCGGGCACGCAGGTTCAGGGCGTGGCGGAGTTTCTCCTTGCCGATCCAGGCGGCGGCGATCTCCTGCCCGCCCGGATCGCTGCCCAGGATGCCGGTGACCTTGGCGAACTGGCCCGGTGACAGGTGCTCCAGGTTCCGTACCAGCAGGCCCTTGATGCCGTACTCCGGGTCGCCGGAGCGGCCCCGGCGGCCGTACTTGCCGCGGACCACCCGGCGCCGCACGTCCCCGGTCATCTTGACCGCCAGGTGCACGACGTGGAACAGGTCCACCACCAGCTGCGCGCGCGGCAGCATGCGGCGCACCGCCGAGGCGTAGATGCTGCACATGTCGATGGCGACGGTCTCGATCCGGTCCCGCCAGGCGGGGGTGGCCTGCGCCAGCCAGTACGCGGCGTCATCGGCGGTGCGGCCCTCGACCTGGCCCAGCAGCCCCTGATCCCCGGACAGGTCAAAGAAGCAGGTGTGCCACCGGTCTGCGAGCAGCAGGTATTCCCCGGTGTCCGCGTCCCGCGTCCAGCGGGGCCGGCCGCGGCGGTGCTCGTCGATGCCCAGGTGCGCCACCGGCGCGGGAGCCTGCTCCAGTACCGGGTCCGCCGCGGCGGCGAACGCCTCGTGGGCCACTGGCCAGGAGATCCCGGCATGCCGGGCCGCCTCCGCCGGGGTGATCCCCCGCCCGGCGACCTCGGTCCCGGCCTGCTCCCGCAGCCGGGCCGTGAGCCGGCACCGCGGCGGCACCTGCGGCACCCGCTCGGTGAACGTCTTACGGCGGCAGCCCGGCGCCTCGCATTTCCAGCGGCTCTTGACCCACCACACCGCCACCGGGTCAGGGCCCCGGCGGACATCCCGCGGCCGGGCCAGCACGGTGTCATGCCGGCGGGCCGAGACCGTCCCGCAGTCCGGGCACGCCGCCGCGGCCGGGTCACCGGTGACCGCCCATACCTCCAGCGTGCCGTCCGGCAGCGCCTGCGCATCAGTGACCTGCAAGCCCTCCACGCCGAACAGCACAGACGCCGTATCCTGGAACACGATGCCCGCGGCTTTCTGATGATCTCGGATCCTGTGGTAAGGCCCAAGATCGTAAAAGCCGCGGGCTCCCGTATTACGGCGGCACGCCGCAACTACGCCATATCAGGCGAACCCGGCAGGACGCCGGGCGGGGCACGCCCGGTAACGCCCCCGCCTCACTCAAAGTCATCACGCAGTGACAACGTCCCGGTTAACCTCGAAGGCCCGTCATTCTGGGGTGGCTGGGCGCAGCGCGGACAAATAGTAGATGCCTCGGATGAGGTCCTTAACCAATACGGACTCCTTGAAGAGATCCGCCAAAGGGAAGAAGAGCGGCAGATCGCGACGTCCAGCGATTCTTATGACCTACAGCGTTCGGCACGGGTGGATCCACTGGCGTTCGGTTAGGACCAGGCGTCCTGTGGCCTGCTGGTTCGGCCCGGAGGCGGGCCGGGGCTGCCTTCCGGCATTCTTCACGTAACGTGACCGGTGGTGCCGCAGGCGGATATCACGGTGTGTAACCACTTTGGGCGGCGGCCCGTAGCCTGATCGCCGGCAGCGGGTCTGCGTGCGGGGATCCGCGGCGACACGCCGCGCTGGCTATGGGACAGATGCGGGCGTATGCGGAAGCATCGGCGGTTCCTATCCAGCCTCTTGCGAGGGGCCCGCCGATGCTTCCTGGTGCGACGCTACCCGCTGCCCGGTATTACGTCACGCCGGGCCGGAGCCGGCGATCCTGTGCCGTGCCGCGGCCGGCGCCGCGCCGGAAGCGGCCGGTCCGGGATGCGGAGGCGGGGCTGGCTGAGGTGATGGCGATGCCAGCGGTCTGGAAGGACCCCGGCGGGCGGCTGCTGGAGCTTCCCGGGCCTGGCTCGGGGATCGTGGCGTGCGGGGCGCTGCCGGGCGCGGCGGCGCCGGAGCCGGCCTGGACGGCGGAGCGCCTGGCGGCGGCCGGGATCGCGGCAGAGCCGGGGCCGGTGCGGGAGGGGACGGGGCTGGGGCTGGCGTCGGCGGTGCTCACCCCGGCGCTGCTGGACGCGGCGCTGGCCGGGCTGCCCGGCCGGCGGTCGCGGAAGATCACGCCGCGGCTGGCGATGCAGATCGAGCTGGCGCGGTCGCTGATGCCCGGCACGGCTCCGGCGGCGCTGCGGACGCTGGCGCAGCGGCCCCGGGAAGCCGACCCCGGATATGACCTGCCGGCGTCGTCGTCGCTGTCAGACGCGGACAGCTTCCTGGGAGTCAGGCCGCTGGTGAACCTGCTGGCCGGGCTGTGCGGGCAGGTCCGCGCCGTCCCGCTGCCGGGCGTGCCGCCGGCGTGCCTGCCGGCACCAGGGACGCCGGACGGGGACCGGGCCGCGATCCGGCTGCGCCCGGTGGCGCGGCCGGGCGGGCCGTGGTCCGGTGGCCGCTGGCACGGGCTGCGGGTGCTGGCCAAGGACGGCACCGTCCGGAGCGTCGCCGACCCCAAGGGCAGCGACCGCAAGGGCACGGGCGGGCAGTCGCGCAACGCCGCGCACTTCGGCCAGCCGGCATCCACGGGCGCGCCCGCGCTCCCGCAGATCCGGATGGTCGAGGTCACCGACGTGTGGACGCGCGGCGCGGTGGCCTGGGCGGCCGGGCCGCACGGCACCGGGGAGACCACCCTGGCCGCGCACCTGGAACCCGCCTGCGGACCCGGCGACCTGGACCTGGCCGACCGCGGGTTCCCCAGCCGCGAGGCCATCGCCGCCAAGATCAAGGCCGGCAAGCACTTCGCCTGGCGGATCTCCTCGTCGTGGAAGCTGCGCCGCTCGGGCCGGCCGCTGAGCGACGGCACCTGGAAAGCGGCGATCACCTGGCGCGGCCGCACCTATAAGGTCCGCGTCATCGAGTACCACGTCGACCAGGTCCTCGATCTCCCGCCGGGCCACCCGCTGCTGACCGCCCCGCCCGCAGGACCGTCCGTCCGCACCCTGGACGACGGCGGCGAGGACGGCGGAGGTGACGGCGGGCTGTGCCGGACACCGGGCACGATCCGCGTGGAGGTATCCGAGACCGTCACCATCATCACCACCCTGATGGACACCGCCGCCTACCCGGCCCGCGACATCGCGGAACTGTACGGCATGCGCTGGGCCAGCGAGCTGGTGTACCTCGAAGAGAAACAGACCCTGGCCGCCGGGCAGCCGGTCACCGCGGCCACCCCGGCCGGGGCGTACCGGATGGCCGCCGCCACCGTCGCCGCGCACCAGGCACTGCGGATCACCGGCGCCGGCATCGCCGCGGCCACCGGTGCCGAACCCGCGAGAATCAGCGCCACCGCGCTGCGCGCCGCCATCACCGCCAGCATCAGCGCCGGGCAGGGCGCCAGCGCCGGCGCCCTGGCCGCGGCGATCGCGATCACCGGCCGCGACATCACCGCGCACCCGCTGCGGTTCGTCACCGCCTGGCGGCCCGGCCGCCACTACCCGCGGTTCACCATCAAGAAAGTCAGAACCCGCAAGAGCGGCGACGTCGTGCCCGCCGCCACCCGGCTGCACCTGCTGCCCCTGCCCGCGACTTCACGATCGCAGCAGCCGAACGCCCCGCCGGCCGCCTGACCTGTGCCTCCCCCTCCCGGCCCGGCACCAGCCCGCCGCGCCGGGATCCCGGCATGCCCGGCACCGCCGCGGCCCCGGCAGGCTCAGGGCACCGCCCGTCTCCATCCCGGGCATCTCACGCAACGTCACCGATCAGCCACCACACAAACCGCCTCGCACCGCGAAAGCAACCACGCAACGTCACCGAACCCCGGTGCACGCCAGGACTAACCCCGCCAGACCTGATTCATAACCGAACGCCAGTGCGGGTGGATCTGTGGCGCGTGGTTGCGGCGGAGGCTCGACAAGCAGACGCTATTGCGTGGCTCCGTATGGTAATGACGGACCAGGAACCAACTGCGGCTGCGGCCGCATCGGCCGCTCTTGCGAGATGGCAGAAAAGACAAGACATTCCGATTCCCACCTCGCTTGCATGTGCACGCGAGATGCTAACGTAGTATGCATCATCAGATGCTGTCGACGCTGCTACAATTGCCGATGCGGCGTTGGGGTCAGAGAATGTCGTTCAGCAGCAGCTTCTTTCTGATAAAAGGTCTTCTTCCACCGTAGGCCCAATGCCGCTTAGCTTATTTTTGATCATGCTGCGGTTGCGATCTTTGCGCTGGTCAGGATGGGATTGGCGAGTTTAATGGTGGCGCGGGCATCGTGGCGGGTGCCGTGCTGGCCGGGTTTCTTGACCGGGTAGTGGTTGTGGCGGGCGCGCTTGACCACGCGGGGGTAGCTGCGCTCGCGGCGCTCGTTGAGCTGCTGCGGGTCCGTGATGGCGGCCATGACACGGGCGAGGATGCGCTGGCGCTGGTCAGGGGGGAAAAGCCGGGCCTGCGGCCCGGCGGCGGATGATGCGGACGGTGCGCTTGAACTTGACCCGGTCCGGGTCGATGCCCGCGTTCGTGGCGGCGGTGCAGATCAGGGCGCTGACGGCGTAGTGGGTGAGCAGGTAGCCCCAGATCTCCTGCCGCACCATGTCCGGGGATTCCGAGCGCAGGATCTTTCCCGGGCCGCGGAGGTAGGTCTTGAGCTGGGCGTTCCCGGTCTCGTGCTCCCATCTTTCGTGATAGGCCTGCGCCAGGACGGCGGCCGGCGCGTCCGGGAAGTCCGCGATGGTGGTGATCAGGGCGATGATCTCGTCTTTCCCGTCGCCCTCCCGGTCGGGCACTTCGTACTCGATCACCCGCACGTACCGGGCCCGCAGCGGGTCCAGGTCCTGTCCGGCGCGGGCGGCCTCCAGGAGTTTCTCCCGGGCGCCGCCCTTGACCTTCGGGTTTACCAGCACGGACCGGTAGGAGCCGTCCGGGAAGAACTCCAGCGGATCCAGCCGCAGGTCCGCTTTCACCCGCCATAGCAGCGCCGCGCCGGTGTCCGCGGCGGTGCACCAGTCCTGCCAGTTATAGAAGTTGCGGTCGGCGATCAGCAGCCAGTCCGGCTCCAGTTCCGGGTACAGTTCCCTGGCCAGGGACTGCTCCCCGCTGCCCTTGGACACACATGGGCCGATCGCGGCCAGCACGGCCGCGTGCGACGCGCACTCGCCGATCGTCACCGCCCTGGCCTTGGGAAACGCCGCCGGCGCATCGTCGTTGCCGGTCCCGGGGTACCCGAACGCCGCGGCGTTCGGCTCCGTGTCCGGGACATCCCATTCCATGCCGTCCATGCTCATCTTCCGCCACGGCCCCAGGAACGCCCCCGGCGTGTCCTCCGTCGCCACCGGCCTCGCAACCTGCGCGAACACCTCTTTCACCGGCTCGTACCCGAGCCGCTGCCTGGCCTGTGTCAGCCCGCCCGTCGTCACCGTGGCCTGCGACGGGTCCCAGCAGCCCCAGTCAGCCAGGGTCTCCGACAGCCGGACCCAGGTCTCCTCGTAATCCTCATCGGCCAGCAGCGCCAGCGCCATCGCGAAATACACCATGACGTGCGGCGGGAGCTTGCCGCCCTTGCGCTTCGCGCCCTTGCCCGTGGCTTCCACCGCGTCGTCGACCGCGTCACGCGGCACCCAGGACGCCAGCACGCCCAGGGAAATCCAGTCGCTCAAGCGGCCCTCAGCCACACTGCCAGTCTGCGTCATAACCCGCGATCATGCCGGCAACCAGCCGAAACACCCCCACAGCGACACGCCGGGCAAACCAAGATCAACTTAAGCTAAGCGGCATTGACCGTACGCCGCACATTGTCGATAGTAGTTCATGGAACGGCAGCCTGGTCGAAATCTTGGTGGCTCGCTGGGGGAGATTTTCACGCCTACATACTACAAGAAGTGCGTCCTGATCTGTTTAGCGGGTACAATGCTTATCAATGGAGCGGAGCCTACAATAAGAGAACGCGTGATATCGCGGCCGAGAGACTCGCCGGGTGGGCTGGAGATACTATCGGCGACCATTTGAATACAGTTTTTGCTCATAGCTATGGTGGTATCATCGCACTAAACGCCACCACCCACGGACTCTTTATCAGAGATCTTGTATTGCTGAGTACACCGGCTGAGGATGTCCGCGTGGAGTGGAGAAATATCGAGCGGGCCGTATCCTTGCGCATCCACATGGATATCGTCCTTCTGGCCGCACGACGCGCTCAGTGTTTTACAGAGAACGTTGAAGAGCATCACCTTCCTCACTGGTTTTGGAATCACGGCGATTCTCATGATCCGGCCATTTGGAGGAGCGAGAGATGCCCCGGAACGTTGGGTCTAGTGGCAGCAGACGGATGAACCTAGCTTGGCGGCTCGTCTCAATAGTCATGTCAGCACCCTTGCGTAATCGATGACCTGGGATCTGGCTAACTGAGTAAACGCGAGGCCCGCATGGGTTCAACCTCCTAGAGATCCTTGGTCACTCACCGTACGGAACCCACCGGCTAGCCCGAGTGGCCGCCGATGCCCTCGTAGATCGCGGTTCCGCCAGTCTCTGCTATGAGCGGTCGAGGGTGAGTCATAGTGGTTCACTGACGGGGCCTTGATCTGAGGTCTTCGTTAGCTTCCCTGTTCCTCCATGGGTTAAGAGGCTGTCCGGGTGCCGCCCGTTGCCCGCCGGGTTCCAGCCTGGACTCGCATGGGAACCCCAGAGCCACATACCAAATGTGAAACGATCCGCTGCCTGAGCATCGAAGCCACGATTGCCCTGTGATCGCACTCGCCGTGGCCGCGATCATTCTGTCAAGGCCGCGATACGACCCGAGAAACGAGGACATCGGGGCTATTCAGCATCGCAGGAGGCTCTCGGGCCCGGCTACACCGTTTCCTACACCGCCTGCACACTGACCGCACAGCCCAGGCAGGGCCCAGCACCTTCGCAGGTGGAACCAAAGCACCCCAGAGCCGGATGCCAAGTGCGAAAACATCCGGCACGGCTTGACCGTAGAGGCGATGATCCTACTGTAGGGGTGGGTGGTTACCGGTCGACTATCAACGACTGGCTCAAGATCACGGAAGGACGGATTGCCTATAGGGCCGTCTCGTTGCCAGGTCAAGCGCGCTCGTAAGTGCTATACCAGTCAACGCGAACCCAAGTTAAGAAGGGAGTACCGACGCGGTGTCAGCGCAGCCGGAGTACGCGACCGTGGCCTTTGCTGAGGCGACAACATCTCGATCAAGCCTTGAACTGCTGACCCTGCCATACCCGTTCAGCCAACTTCACCTACTTAGGGTCAGCGAGTTCGCCAGAGCCGCGGACCAGCGGCGCGGCCGCGTCGCGTGGCCTCTTCCATCTGTTGATACGCTCGTCCTTGAAGAACTACACCGCTGCGGAGTGCTGGTTCCTCTGTTCCGAGTCGATCCGGTGGCCAGCCCTGATGCTCGAAGGATCGATGTATCCGCCAGCCTTACTGCTCAGCACGTCCAAACGGGCCCCGTCGCGGCGCTGTTTCGCGGCGCAGCGGAGGGACGTATCCGCGATCCCGCTGTAGAAGAGTTTGCACCGTGGCCTAGCGACCGGCATTCGGCGATGTGGCCATCGGTGGAGAGCGGATATCTATACTCGCGGCACCAACTTCTGGGCCTTGAAGTGGCGCTGGGTTTCGTCGCCGAGCTGGAAATCCTGCAAATAGAGGACATGCGGGTCTGGCGCCTGCGTGGGGAGTCGGCGCCAAACGCCCCGACTCGTGGGGCGCTCGGCTCGTGGCGCTCTTTGGCCATTGTGCTCTCGGCGCTTGATACCTACTACTGGCCGCGGGTAACGCGTCGCGTCCGTGACCCGGCGGTCTGGCGGACAACTCTCGAAGCGTTTGATCCGGCTGAAATGCTCAACTGGCTTGGCCTGTCGCTCGATTCGATCGAGCGACAAGCGACCAGTCTGCGTGGCACTGCCTCGGTCTGTGATGACACGGGCGACTTCTATGAGCTGATCAGACGGGCCAAGGTGGAAGCCTGGGAGAGTCTGCGCGGAGACGCTGCCGTTGCGCTGGACTACCGTCTAGCGGCCGACATTCTCGATCGCTATGCCGATGAGCTGAACCCGGGAAGCGGAGATACGGCGCGACCGGGTATACCTCCTTCGCAGCAAGGACTAGGGGCACGACCAGAATCACTCGATGCAGTGCTGACTCGTTTGCGCCTATCGCCGTTCCCTGCCTTGGTAATTGGCGTCGAGGGCGCGACGGAATTCACCCTCGTCCCGAGGGTGATGAAGCTCCTAGGCATTCAGTGGGATCGCAACCGGATCGAAATTATCGACTTCGGTGGTACCGAAACGAACGCCTCCCTGCTAGCCCGCTACGCGGGCGAGCCGGTGCTTGGCCGGGACCTCGGTAGTGGGGTGGTTCTTGACCGGCCGCTGACTCGATTCCTGGTGATGACCGATGCCGAGAACAGATACACGAGGCCGGAAGATCGGCGGTACCAGCGCAGGCTGCTTTTGGACTCGCTGACCCAGAATGTGCCGAAAGACTTGCAAGCTGACTATTACATCAACACGCGGAGAGGGCGGATCGTAGACGTCTGGACCTGGGGACCGCGGAAGCCCTTCGAGTTCGCCCACTTCACTGATCAGGAACTGGCCGACGCGATGCTCTCTATCGCGGACGTGCCGTACCCCAACGGTCGCACACGGTTGATTCGCGGCCTAAACATGCAGCGGATCCGGAGCAGTAATCCCAATGTCGAGGAGGTTTTCTGGCGAAACAGCGGTCTGAAGAAGACGACGTTGGCTGAAGCCCTTTGGCCCGTTCTCGAAGGCAAGATCAACACGGCGATCGAGCACGGCCGAGAGGGACCATCGGTGATGCAGGCCTGCCTGCGGGCCTATGAGATGCTCGCGGTCTCAGAAGGGCAGCCCGTCATCCTCCGTCGGCGCCGGTCACGCCGACGGCGAATTGATCGGCCTGGACCGTAGACGACCTGATCAGTCGGTGGTCCGCCTGTATGCCGGTGGCGGTGACCCGCCACCGGGACCGGTACTCCGCCGCCGACGGCAAGTCCGACAAGGGCGACCCGGCCGTGCGGGCGATCGCGTTGCGGACCGACATGCACGCGCACCGGCCGCTGCCCGCCGACAGCGAGCTGGCCCAGGCAATCACGGTGTTGGCCCGCGCCCAGCAGGACGCGGTCCGCGGCATGAACGGCAGGAAGCACCCGGGCGACCCGTGCCCCTGCGGACGGGGAACCGTCTATAAGGCGCGCAGCCCTATTCACGGAGACTTTCTAGGCTGCAGCGCGTTCCGGACCCATGGGTGCCGGTGCGCCTGGACCATCGACGGCAGGAGACTGCCGAAAACTTAGCAACCGATGTCGGCGCGTCCAGTAGGTGATCAAGCCCGCTCTGGGGGATCTCCAGGTCCGCAAGACGCGGGGGTCCCTTCCGGTAGTCCGATGTCGGCTCCATCACCACCGCGGACACCTGCCAGCACCGCAGCCAGTCCGCCAGCACCAGCACCTCCCACTTTGTGGTGGTGCATGTTCGGGTCTCAGCGGCCCGCCGCGCCGGGCCGCGATCACCAGGACACCCGGTATCGACGCCGCACCGGCTGAGTTCGGCCAGGAGATGGTCGCCCATCGAATCTGCGCCGACCTGGCCGACCAGACGGACGTGGTGCCCGGCCGTGCTGAGCCCGCATGCCACGTTGGCCGAACTTCCCCCGATGCGCCATCCCAGCGCCTCGGCATTTACATGGTCGCCGGGGGCGGGGATGCGCGGAATACGCAGGATGACGTCCGCCGCAACGACGCCGAACACAACGACCTCAGCCATGCACACTGGCCCCTGTCTGCCGCTGGCGGCCACCCGCAACCAGCGACCGTGCACAATAATAATCATTCCCGCACTGTCTTGCCCGCTGCCGGCAACCTGACACAAATGGCGCATTGCTGCTACGTGCGCGGCACGCGCAGACTCAAGTTGCTCTGTGAGAAGCTTCTCGCTCGGCGTCTATGCTCGACCGGCAGAGTTCACGGCTGGCGACAGCCCAGGAGGCATGGCCAAGGTCCCGTCGTGCCAACGGCGCTCGACCCTGTCCGCGGCAGATGCGGACATTCGTCCCAAGGATGGCGATGCATGAATATACAGAACAAGCGACTATCCAATAGGCCATACCGGGACTGCTGAGAGGCCCGCCAACGCCCTGATAACCGCGCGCCGACCCGCCGTTCTGGTTGGTGGTCAGTCGTTGGCCGTGCCGTCTCGCTGCCGCGCAGAATTGGCATTCTTGTGAACGGACCTCGGACGAATCCTTAAGCTGACCAGGAGTTTCAACTCAACGGTTGACACCTGCCTTGGTGCGGTCTAGGTTAGTTTCAACCAGGAGGTTGAAACGAGGGGCGATGACCGCGGACACGTTGTCGCGAGTCTTTTCCGCCCTCGCCGATCCGACCCGCCGCGACATGGTGGCCCGGCTCGCCGACGGTGATACGACCGTGAGCCAGCTGGCCGAGCCGTACCGGATGACGCTGCAGGCCGTCTACAAGCACCTGCGGGTGCTCGAGGACGCCGGGCTGGTCACCCGGCCGCCGGGGCCGCAGCCGCGGCCGGTACGCCTGGAGACCGAGGTCTTCGACCTGATGGACACCTGGATCGAGCGCTACCGGCGCCGGGCTGAGCAGCGGTACCGCCGGCTCGACGCCGTCCTCGCGGCGATGAGCGAACCAGACAGGGATGGAGCTGAGCATGACAAAGATCATGGAGACGGCGATTGAGGCTGACCCGAAGCTGCCGGTCATCCGCATGACCCGCGACTTCGCGGCCACGCCCGAGCAGCTGTTCCGCGCCTATACCGATCCGGCGCTGTTCGCCCGGTGGGTCGGCCCCGACGGTATGGACACCCGGATCGACCACTGGGACGCGCGCGCGGGTGGCAGCTGGCGGTACACTTCGGCGCGCGGTGCGCAGGAGTACGCCTTCCGCGGCTGCTTCCATGACGTGCGCCCGGACCGCATCGTGCAGACGTTCACCTTCGAGGGCCATCCCGACGGTGTCGCGCTGGAGACGCTGTGGTTCGAGGACCTGGGCGACGGTTACACGCGGCTGCGCACCCAGTCCCTGGTCGACAGCTTCGAAGGCCGCGATGCGTGGCTGGCCAGCGGCATGGAGTCCGGTGTCAACGATGGGTACGCCAAGCTTGACAGGATGCTCGCCGATGGCGCTGTCTGATCGCCCCGCCGAGCGGCACCGGCGCATTGGCGGCCTGTTCACCGACCGGGTCCGCGGAACCCGGCGCTGGGATGCGCCGGCCCCAGTCGCCGGCTGGGTCGCCCGCGACGTGGTAAGGCACCTGACCGGGTGGCTCGCCGCGTTCCTCTACGCCGGTGCAGGCATCGAGCTGCCCCATGGGCCTTCGGTGGACCAGGACCCGGTGGCCGCGTGGCAGGTCCACTGCAACGCCGTACAAGCACTGCTGGACGATCCGGCGACCGGCGGGCGGGTACTGACCAACCCGCACATCGGCACCCTGCCGCTGGACCGCGCGATCGATCAGTTCTACACCGCTGACGTGTTCATGCACACCTGGGACCTCGCCCGGGCCACCGGGCAGGATGAGCGGCTGGATCCCGGCTTCTGCGCCGAACTGCTGGCCGGCATGGAACCGCTGGAGGAGGTCATCCGCTCCTCCGGCCAATACGGCCCAAGGGTCGAGGTGCCAGGCGACGCGGACCCGCAGACCAAGCTCCTGGGGTTCATCGGCCGGGATCCCCGCTGGGTTGCTGCGGGATCTCCGCGAACTCGCTGAGCGCCCCATCCCGATGACCCGCCCTCATCGCTGACATTCAACCCGGTAAACTCCCCCGCGGCCGCTCGCACACTGGGTGCCCTGCCAGCAGCTCCAGACACGCACCCGAGCCGCCGTTCGGCGCGGAGATCGGGGGCCCCTCGGCAGCCTTGTCCTCGATGAGCGGGTTGCCGCCGGGCCATCGGACGGCGCGGCGCCTGCCGCGGACATCGCGGCAGGCGTACCGCGCTGGCAGCAGGTCCGCATACTCCTCGCGAAGCCGTCTGTGAACCGGCGGAAGGCCCTCTTGCCCTGGATGACTCGTGCCAGCCTGCGCCCGGCCCGTTCATCGGCAGGCGCGTCGTCAGCTCGTGCGCAGGAACGCGCGGATGGCGGCGATGGAATTGTCGTGCGTGGTGATCGTGTAGTGGTTGGCATCGATCTCCACCACGCGTGCCGAGGGCACCGCCGCCGCGAACCGCTGCGCTTCGGCGGCGGGCAAGATGAACCCGAACCCCGGCATGATCTCCCGCGCGGCGCGCAGCACCAGGGCCGGCATGGTGATCGCGTCCCACAGCACGTGGATCGGCGGATCCGGATCCGGCCAGTACATCGCGTTGCCGTACCCGAGATCCTCCAGCACCGCGCCGCGGTCGCTGGCCGGCGTCACGCCGCCGTCAACCTCACTCAGCTCGTAGGTGAAGTAGCGATGCCAGTACCGGTCCCACTCCGGGATGATGCCGATCTGCTGGATCAGCGCGATCGCCGCCTGCGCCGACGGGTACACCGTGCCGAGCCGGCTCACCGAGGCCAGCACGGGCACCGCCGCCCGCTGGTCAAAACTCCCGGCCAGATCGACCAGGACCAGCCGCTGCACACGCGCCGGGTCGAGCTGCGCGCAGGTCATGGCGATGGCCGCGCCGCTGGACTGGCCGATGACCGCGAACGACGGTGCCTGGACGGCGTCGGCGATGCCGAGCACGTCGCGCGCGTGGTTGCGCCAGCCGTACGTGCCCGGGCCGGTCACCTCGCCGCGGCCGCGGCCGCGCAGGTCGATCGCCACCAGCTGCAGCGCGTCCCCGGCGAGCCGTTCGGCGAGGCGGTCAAAGCCGCACAGGTTCGCCGACAGCCCGGGCACGCACAGCACCGCCGGCGCATCCGCGGCACCCCACCGCCGCACCCGCAGCCGCCCGGACTCCAGCCGGATGTCGCAGTCCTCGAACCCCACGGCCTGCTGCGTCATGCCGGCACTCTCCTCGGCGCGTCGGCCCATCCGAGGATAGCCCGGCCAGTTCAGAGGCCCTGTCGGGCCAGTGGCTCCGAGATGGGGAGCCAAACGGGGAGCCAAAAGTGAGTTACGCTCCCTGGCATGACGGACAGCACAGCGCGACGCCGTGGTCACGGTGAAGACGCGATCTACTTCGACGCGGCGAAGAACCGCTACGTCGGGGCGATCTCGGTCGGCTTCGGGCCGGGCGGCAACGGGATCGGACGGCGATCACCGGTGTGCTCACCCGTCCTTTACTTGACTTTGGGTTAGTTATCTTGCATTTAGAGTTATATGGGAAGGCCACGCCGAGCCCCCGGGTAGCCACAAAGGGTTGACCGGCGGGGTCCGGCCTGGTGGGCTGGACCCATGGCGGGCCCGGCGGGTTTTGTGGGCCGTGGAGGTGAGCTGTCCCGGCTGCGGGGGGCGCTGGCTGGTGAGGCGCGGCTGGTGCTGGTGGTGGGGGATGCCGGGGTGGGCAAGACCCGGTTCGTGGCCGAGGGGATGGACCGGGCCGCCGCGGCGGGGATGGTGATGGTCCGGGGGGAGTGCCTGCTGCTGGCGGGCGCGCTGCCGCTACTGCCGGTCGCGGATGCGCTGGCCGAGCTGGCCAGGCTGGAAGACGGCAGGCTGCTGGCGGCAGCGCTCGATGCGGCCCCTGAGTATGCGCGCCAAGAAGTTGCGCGGCTGGTGCCGGGGCTGAGTCCGGCAGGCGGGACGGGCCCGGGGGGGCGGGATGGGGCGTGGAGCCGGGAGCGGTTGTTCGCCGGGGCGGCCGAGGCGCTGGCCGTGGTGGCCGGGAGGTTCTCGGCCGGTCTGGGGCTGGTCGTTGAGGATGTGCACTGGGCGGACAGCGAGACGCTGGATTTCCTGACCTTCCTGGGCGGGGCGGCCTACCGGGATGCGGTGACCGTGGTAGTGACCTGCCGGGGGGATGAGGCGCCGCTGGCGGAGCAGGTGGCGGGGTGGCTCGCGCAGGTGCGGGCCGATGCGGGGGTGGCGGAGATCCGGCTGGGGCCGCTGTCGCGGGCGGAGGTAGCCGGGCAGGCGGCAGCGCTGGCAGGCGGCCCGGTGTCGCCGCGGATGGTCGATGAGCTGTATGCGCGGGGAGAGGGCAACCCGTTCTTCACCGAGCAGCTGGTGGCTGCCGCGCTGCCCGGCCGGGCCGAGGGCGGGCTGCGGGTCTCCGCAGGGCTGCCGGTCCGGCTGGCGGAGCTGCTGGCCGTCCGGGCGGGCCGCTGCGCCGGGGAGGCGCGGGCGGTGCTGGCGGGGCTGGCGGTGGCGGGCCGGCCGGTGGGCGAGGATGTGCTGACCGCGGTGACCGGGCTGGAGGCCGGGGCGGTGCGGCGGGGGTTGCGGGAGCTGGCGGCGGCCCGGCTGCTGGCCGAGGATATCTCCGGCGGGGGGCACCGGCCCCGGCACGCGCTGCTGGGCGAGGCGGTGGCCGCTGGGCTGCTGCCCGGGGAGCGGGCGGTGCTGCACGAGCGGGCGGCGCGGGCGCTGGCCGCGACGGGGGACCGGGCGCTGGCCACCGAGGTGGCCGGGCACTGGCAGGCCGCGGGCCGCCCGGCCGAGGAACTCCCGGCCCGGATCGCGGCGGCCGAAGCCGCCGAGCGGGTGTTCGGCCACGCTCAGGCGGCGGCGCACTGGCATCGTGCCGTCGAGCTGTCTCAGGCCCAACCGGGCGCCGTCGCGGCCGGGATCGACGTGCCGCGGTTGTCGGTGCGGGCCATCGACGCGTTTTTCCGCGCGGGCGACCGCGTGAACGCCGGCCTGGTCGCGGAGGAGGCCTACCGCCGGTTCGCCGGCCACCCCGACCCGGCGACCGCCGCGGTCATCTGCCACCGCGCCGCGGTCGTCCGGGTGAAGGATGCGCCGCGGTCGTCCGGGCTGCCGCTGATGGAGCAGGCGCTGCGGCTGTTCGAGCTGGCTCCGCCGTCATTCGAGCACGCCGACGCCCTGCTCGACTACGTCACCATCTTCCTGCTGTACGCCGAGGACCGGCTTCAGGCCGGCCGCGTTGCGCTGGACCGGGCGCTGGAGATCGCCGAGGCGGCGGGCGCCACGGCGCTGATCCCCCGCACCTTGTCCGTGATCGCGTTCACCGCGTTCGTGCGCGGGCAGGTCGCCGACGGGCTCGCCGCCCTGGAGCGGGGCTGGGCCATCGCCCGGGCTGCGCGGGACGGCCCGGGGCTGGTGTGGCTGGCCGTGAACGAAGGCGGCGCGCTGCTCAAGCTCGCGCAGTTTCAGCGCGCCGCCGAGGTGGCGTCGCGCGGTCTTGACGACGCCCGGCAGGCCGGCCTGCAGTACTGGGATCTGGCCAGCCGCCTGACTGCCTTCGTAGCTGAGGCGCTAGTGGCCCTGGGGCGCACCGCGGAGGCGGCGGCGCTGATCGACCCGCAGACCACGATGCCGCCGCACCACGATCAATGGCTGGCGCAGGTGATCCGGGCCGAGGTTGACCTGCTGCGCGGTGATACCCTCGCGGCCGCCCGGCGGTGGCAGCTGATCTAGGCTCTCCCCGCCATCACCAGCCGAGTCGACTTCGGCTACGACTCGGTGCCACGGGCCGCGGAGGCCCTGCTGTGGACCGGACATCCCGGCGAGGCCCTCCGGGAGACCCGGCGGGCGCTGGCCCTGTTCAAGGCCCCGGACCTGACCATCTTGTCCGGGCGGTTGCTGGCGGCGGGCATGCGGGCGTGCGCTGACCTGGCCGGGCAGGCCCGGGCCCGCCGCGACGAGTCCGCCGCCATGGCCGCCGCGGATGCCGCCGACGGCCTGGCCGCCTGGGTCGAGCAGATGGGCCGGGTCCCGTTCACCGGCCACCCCTCCGTGGCCACCATCGCGGCCGAGCACGCCACCTGGGACGCCGAGCGGACCCGGGTGGCCGGGCCCGGCGATCCCGCCGCCTGGGACGGCGCGGCCAAAGCCTGGCAGGACCTGAGCTGCCCGCACCGGGCCGGGTACGCGCGGTGGCGGCAGGCCGAGGCGCAGCTGGACGCCGGGCAGCCGCCCGCGGCGGCGGCCGGCCCGCTGCGCGCCGCCGCGGCCGCCGCCGCCGGGCACGCCCCGCTGCTGGCCCAGATCCGCACCCTGGCCGACCGGGCCCGGATCCCGCTGCACCCCCCGCCAGCGGCCGGCGGCGAACCCCAAGCGCCGCGGCCGGCCCAGCCGCTGACCCGCTACGGGCTGACCGGCCGTGAGCTGACGGTGCTGCGGCTGCTGGCCGCCGGGCGGACCAACCCCCAGATCGGCGCCGAGCTGTACATCAGCACCAGTACCGCCAGCGTGCACGTCAGCAACATCTTGCGCAAGCTCGGCGTCTCCAGCCGGGTCCAGGCCGCCGCCATCGCCGAACGCGCCGGCCTGCTGGCCCTCCGGCCACCCTGACCACCGCCCGCGCACCAGGTCTGGAGACATCCGCCCTGCCCGCCGGCTGACCATTGCTGAACAACAGGGGGCGAAAGGGGGGTACTCCCCGGCCAGGTCACAGGCTGACACCGCAGCGATCCGCAGCCGGTTCCGCTGCCGCCGCAGGGGTGCCGCCGGGACGCTAGAGGCCCGTGGGCCGCCTAAGCCGAAGTTCTCCCTGATCAGCCTCGCCCGCGATCCTGCTGCGGGAAAGCTACCGCGAAGCCGGCAAGGTCAAAAACCGCACCCTGGCCAACCTGTCGGCCTGGCCCGAGGCCAAAGTCGAGGCGCTGGCCCGGGTGCTCAAGGGCCAGCTGCCGCCCGCCGCCGACCTGGACGGGGCGTTCGAGATCACCCGCAGCCTCCCGCACGGCCACGTCGCCGCCGTCCTCGGTACAGCGCGCCAGCTCGGCCTCGACGAGCTCATCGACCCGGTCCCATCCCGGCAGCGGGACCTGGTGGTCGCGATGGCGGTCGCACAGGTCATCGCGCCGGACTCCAAGCTGGCCATCGCCCGCGGGCTGCGCGGGCAGACCGCGGGCACCTCGCTGGGCGAGGTCATCGGCGCCGGCGGCTGCGATGAGGATGACCTGTACGCGGCGATGGACCATCTGCAGGACCGGCAGGAGCAGATCCAGGACGCGCTGGCCGCGAGGCACCTGGCCGGCGGCACCCTGGTGCTATATGACGTCTCCTCCGCCGGGTTCGAGGGCCGGACCTGCCCGCTGGGCGCCATCGGCCACCCCAAAGACGGAGTCCGCGGCCGGCTCCAGATCGTCTACGAGCTGCTGACCAGCAAGGACGGCATCCCGGTCGCATCGAGGTCTTCGCCGGCAACACCGGAGACCCCACCACCGTGGCCAGCCAGGTCGACAAGCTCAAGGACCGGTTCGGGCTTACCAAGGTGGTGCTCGCCTGGGACCGGGGCATGCTCACCGCCGCCCAGCTGCGAGAAGACGTCCGGCCCGCAGGCCAGGACTGGATCACCGCGCTGCGCGCCCCGCAGGTCAAGGCGCTGGTCCGGGACGGCGACCTGCAGCTGACCCTGTTCGATGTCCAGGACCTGGCCGAGATCACCTCCCCGGACTTCCCCGGCGAGCGGCTGGTAGCCTGCAAGAACCCGTTCCTGGAAGCCGAACGCGCCCGCAAGCGCGAATCGCTCCTCACGGCCGCCGAGGCCGACCTGGCCAAGATCGCCGCCGCCTGCGCGCGGGCCCGGCGGCCGCTGCGCGGCAAGGACAAGATTGCCGTGCGCGCCGACCGGGTCCTCAGCCGCCGCAAGGTCGCTAAGCACTTCACCGTCCAGATCACCGACGACAGCATCCGTTACGCCCGCGACCAGGACTCCATCACCGCCGAGGCCAAGCTCGACGGCATCTACGTGGTGCGCACCAGCGTCCAGGCAACTGACCTGGACAGCGGCGAGGTGGTCTCCTCCTACAAGGCCCTGGCCCAGGTCGAGCGGGCCTTCCGCGCCTTCAGCACCGACCTGGACATCCGCCCGATCCGGCACCGCACCGAGACCGGGTCCGCGCCCACGTGTTCTTGCGGATGCTGTCGTACTACCTCAGCTGGCACATCCAGGCCCGGCTCGCCCCCATCCTGTTCACCGACGACGACCAGCCCGCAGCCCAGGCAGCCCGGACCAGCCCGGTCGCCCCCGCCGTCCGCTCCCCGCGCGCCGTGGCCAAGGCCGCCACCAAGCACACCCCCGGTGACCTCCCGGTGCATAGCTTCGCCACTCTGCTGTCCGACCTGGGCACGATCTGCCTGAATACCATCGCCCCCGCCGACCCCGCGCTGCCCGGCTTCCGGCTCGTCACCACCCCCACCGCCGTCCAGCGGCAGGCTTTCGAGCTGCTCGGCGTCAGCCACCGCCTCGCGGTCGCGTAGTCAGCAACCCGGCCCCGCGCATCACGAAACCCCAGGTAAACGGCCCAACGCGCGGATAACTTGGGGGAACTACGGCCTAAGGGGGCTCCGCGCAGATCTAAGCGGCCGCCGCCGCCACTTTACGGGCGGTCGGCCGATGTGCCGTCCCGGCCCTTAGCGCGAGTGTGGAAGCAACCCTGGAAACGCGACAGGGATGGCCGGATGACCACGCAGAGCGCGGCGACACGACGCCCGCCGGGGCCACTGGCTGGCCAGACCAGAACGAACACCTCACCACAAGGAGCAAACGGCTATGGCAGACCAGGAGATTCTCGCCGGGCCTGGGGAAACCCCCGAGGACAGCGAGACCCTCGGACTGATCGTCTACGAGAACGTCGGCACGACCATGCAGACGGTGCTCAGCTACACCGGCATGGGCCAGGTACCGGGTGCCCGGGGACCACGCCCCAGACTCGCATGGAAGGTACAAGACTCATGTTGTTCGATATGACCAAAATCGACTCGGGCTCGACCGCGTGGCTCCTCGTGAGCGCCGCGCTCGTAATGCTCATGACCCCGGGACTGGCGTTCTTCTACGCCGGCATGGTTCGGGCCAAGCACACGCTGGGCATGCTGGTACAGAACATCGTCTGTCTCGGCATCGTCTCGCTGGTGTGGGTCACTGTGACCTACTCGATCGCCTTCGGCGGCGCGAACTCCCTCTGGGGCGGTCTGCACTTTGCTGGCCTGGCGCACATGAACCAGGTGGTGCCGGGTTACACCGGCAGCCTCGCGCAGGTCATCCCGCCGATCGTGTTCGTGGCCTTCCAGCTGATGTTCGCGGTCATCACGCCCGCGCTCATCACCGGCGCTACCGCCGATCGCTGGAAGTTCGGCTCGTTCTGCGCCTTCGTGACCCTCTGGTCCGTCGTGGTGTACGCGCCCGTCGCCCACTGGGTGTTCTCGCCCACCGGCTGGCTGTTCAAGCTCGGTGCCGAGGACTTCGCGGGTGGCACGGTCGTCCACATGAACGCCGGCGCCGCTGCCCTGGCGGTCGCCATCGTGCTCGGCCGACGGTTCGGCTACGGCACCAAGGGCTTCGATGTCCGCGGCCACAACGTTCCGTACGTCGTGCTCGGCGCGGCCCTCCTATGGTTCGGGTGGTTCGGCTTCAACGCCGGCTCCGCCCTGGCCGCCGGTAACCTGTCGGGCTTCGCGTTCGTCAATACCAACACCGCCACGGCGGCTGCCATGCTGGCATGGATGCTGGTGGAGAGGTTGCGTGACGGCAAGCCCTCGGCACTCGGCATGGCCTCCGGCGCCGTCGCCGGTCTGGTCGCCATCACGCCCGCCTGCGGCTACGTGTCGCCCATGGGCTCGATCGCCATCGGCGCCATTGCCGGCTCGGTCTGCGCCCTGGCCACGTCCATCAAGGGCAAGGTCCGGATCGACGACGCCCTCGACGTGGGTGCCGTGCACTTCGTCGGTGGGGCCGTCGGAGCTCTGCTCATCGGGTTCTTCGGCGATGCCGCCACCGGCGGGGCCAACGGCCTGTTCTATGGCGGCGGCCTGAGTCTGCTCGGTAAGCAGGCGACGGCGGTCGGCGTGGTCGGAGCCTACTCGTTCGTGGTTTCGCTGGTGCTGGCACTCGTGCTCAACAAGATCAGCCCGATGCGGCTGCCCGACCACGACCAGCAGCATGGCATGGACCTCTCGCTCCACGGTGAGCAGGCCTACCCGGTGACGGGTACTGCCATCCCGGCTAGGCTGCTGACAGCGGCCCACGAGCACGGCCCAGCGGTGGGCAACGGCGCCCTCACCGGCGCTGCTCCCACCTACTCTGGCGGCGACGTCTAACCGCCAACCATCAGGGGGAACAAGACCCGATGCGGGTCTGGCGCAGCGGTGCGCTTGAGGAGCCTCGTCACGTCTGACGAGACGAGGCTCCTCCTCCCCACCCAATCTCACATGCTTCAAGCACGAGAGATTAGGTGGGAGTAATTGTTGCATCACAGAGGCACAACCGGGCTCATCAATCTATTTTAGCGGTAGTTTGTTAATTCGGGATGTAGAGGTACAGGCCTTGGCCTGCCGCGACCGAGTCGATCAAGATTTGCAGCTGGCGGGGCGGGGGCGCTGTGGACCATGCCGGCCACCAGCGTTGCAGCGCGATCCAGGGGGAAAGCCATGCGCGAACTGCCCGGATCGCCCGGGGCCAGGACGGCGCTGGCGGGGGGACGGCGGCGGGCGGCCCCCCTCTCTCCGCGGCCGGCCTCCGGCGGCGGTACCGCGTCGTGGTGCGGCACCTGATCAGCGAACCAGGCAGCCCAGCAGAAGCTGAACGCGCAGTTGACCAGCGCCTGGTGGCGGCGGATCGCGATGTCGGAGCGGACCTGGAAATCGGCCCAGCCGAGCTCGTCCTTGACCTGCTTGTAGCTTTGCTCGATCCAGTTGCGGATCGCGTAGATCCGCACGATCTCGGCCAGGCCGGCGGCCGGGTGCGGGCTGTCCGGCTCGCGCGGGCCTCCGGGGCGGGGCAGGTTGGTGACCAGGTACCAGGTGGCCTTGTCCGGCAGGGTACCCGGGTCGGCGGTAGCGACCACCAGGCGCCGGACGCTGTCCGGTCCCCACCCGCCCAAGGTGGCGTCGGCGGCCCACCAGGTCTCGGCGTGCCCGTCGCGGAAGGTGCGCACTACCGGGTGCCAGTCCCCGGGATCATCCGGGCCGTCCCAGGCCAGCGCCCGGGCGGCGTCCACCGGGGTGTGCGCGTCTGCGGCCCGGGCCCAGGTCCCCCGGCGCGGCCGGAGCGCCATCACGAACGGCAGCCCGGCTTCGGCGAGCTCGGCGCGGAACCCGTCCTGATCACCGTAGGCGCTATCCGCGGCGACCGCGCGGAACGCGACCCCTGCCTCCCGTGCCCGGATGGCCAGGCCCGCGCCGATCGCCAGCTTCGTGCGGAACGCCGGGTCGTACTTCCCCTTCGCGAAGTGCCGGGCCCGGAGTGTACGGCGCCGCATCCACCGGGTAGTAGACCCGCTCATCGGCCCACAAGGTGGTGACCGTGACCACCCCGTTGTCGGTCTTGCCGTACCGGCCCAGCCACTGCCGGCCCACGTGCGCGGTCTTCACCCCGTCCTTGCGGTCCCCGCTGTCATCGATCACCAGCACCCCGCCGCCGTACGGCGCCGTCGCCGGATCACAGCGCAGCAGTTCCAGCCGCCGGTCATTGACCCGCTCAGGATCCCACCGCGACTCGGACAAGAAGAACTGCAGCCGCTGCACCGCCGGGTGCTGCGCCCCGGTCACCGGCTCGGCCCCGGCCAGCGCGGTCAGCGTCTTGTTCCGGTCCCGCGGCGCCAGCAGACCGGCCAGGTACTCCCGGAACCCCCGCCGCTGCGCCAGTGACCCGAACAGGTCATCAAACCGGGCCGCATACCCCTCCAGCGGGCCCGGCGCCGCAGGACACGGCCGACGTGCCGTCATCACACACCCCACAGCACAACACGACACTACTCCCCGGCATACCGCGAACCTGCTCCGAGGTCAACAAACTACCGTTAGCCGGTCAAGCCCGGACAATCACGCAGCCACGAGCGTCGCGGCGGCCACGCCGATGACAATCACACGGCCAAGCTCCCGGCGAACGCCTCACCACAGCCGGCGGCGCGGACAGCACGCTCTTGCGTCCGATCGCACCGCCCGAACTCGCCCGTCACCGATACGCAGGCCCGCAAGCCCGGCAGCGCGCCATAACCGGATGATCGGCACGCAGACACCCGAACTATCCACACAGTCGCCGCAGGCAAATAGTCGGCGATCTGATTTCCTACCAGAACGATGGAATTGCTCAACAGCGATCGTCGCCAAGGTCGGGATAGCGGGAGTGAGTATTCAACTTCGTGCATAGGTATTCGAGCGGATGAACGTACTCATTTCGGCATGTGCGCGAAACTGCCGTCACTGTGGCGGCCGTACTTTCGGGCCTATGTGGCGGTGGCCGCCTTGAACCTGGCCACCAGCTCAGCCCGCACCCGTCCGCGGTCGTTCACCTTGATGCCTTCCCTCCTCGCAGACTGCGGTGGGGGTTCAGCCCGCTCAGCGATGCCCTGGTCCATCCCGAGCCGACCCGCCTGCCCGCAGGTCTGCGCGTCGGGCGGCAGCCATGCGGCGCCCGGCATGTCCGGCGGTCAGGCCGATCTCGAACCCAGTGCCGCCCAGCCCGGAACGGACGGTGCGTTCGCCCCTGGCTGCCGTCCGTCCGACTGCGGCTGTCGCCTACAGCAGTTGGCCGCGTTCTGCGTCTTTCCTGGTGGCTGTAGCGCTAACGGGCGGACAGATGGTATGTATTACGGCCGCGCTATGACCTCAGGCTAACGACTATTCGCGGGCGCGGGCGCGGTCGTCGGGTAACGGTCCGGCAGCCACCGGAACCCTGCGCCGGGACGCCGTCCCGAAGCGACGCGCCAAGCTCGCCAATACTCATGAGATGCCATGGTATAGGGTACGCTGTACCCATGACAGATTCGCGTCATGTGGATCAGGCGATTGCCGAGCTGCGCGGTATCGGCGATCCCTATCGCCGGCTGCGCCAGGCCGACGAACTCGATGCCGCATTGGCCGCGGCACGAACCGTTGTGGCCCAGATCAGGCAGGACACGATCAGGTCGCTGCGCGGCCCGGTCACCGGTTACGGCACGATCGCGCAACGGCTCGGCCTGACAAAATCGCGGGTTCAGCAGATCGCTAATGCGCCGGCCAGGCATATCGTCGCGGCGTACGCCTTCCGTGACCAGCGCGGCCGGTGGCACGGCCAGCCCCGGATGCTCCAGGAGGGTAGCTACCAGGAGGCTCCGACGTTCATCCCGTTCGACCCGCCCGCTGACAGGTACAACCCGCTAGGCGGTCAGATCCTCGGCGTCAGATACGGTCCCATTGCCCATGACGAGCAGGTCAGCGTCTACACGCTGCAGATCCGGCAGGATGACGGAAGCCCGCTGAACCTCCGCATGACCCATCGCGTCCAGAACGCGCTGTTCGGTCCGCCGATCCTCGGTACGCCCGAGCGCGAGCATTGGGACCAGGCCCGCGAGCAGAGGCGGCGCGAAGTCGATGGCAGCTGACTCTTCGCTGCCAGCGCTGGCGCATCCTCCGCAGCATCAGGCCGGGGATTTCGCTGTGCGGATCGTCCGCCGCCTGCCTGGTTTGATCGCCTGCGGGCTCCGGGCAGGCGATCTGCCCGGACGCGCGAGGACTTAGGAGCTGACGATGACCGATGAGCTGATCAGCCGGACGACGCGTGGCCTGTTCCGCAGCCTGATGACCGGCACGACGGTGGGCGAGATCGCCGATGCCTTCCAGGACGAAGGCTTTGCCCCGAACCCGGACTGCAGCTATGAAGACAGCAGCGTCCGGCGGCAGACGACCCAGGCGTATCTGGAAGCGGTCGACTGGACCGATCCGCGGCATGTGGCCCGGGCGCTCCGGGTGTTCGGGCGGCTGATGCACGGCTTCGAAGCCCAGTACACCGACAAGCTGCGTCACTCGCTGCGCCGGGATGGCTATGTCACCGACGCCGTGACCGGCCACGTCACGTCAGCCGGACCCCAGCTTGCGGCGGGCTCGCTAGCCGGCCTGAGGGATGCCAGCGCGATCAGGGAACAGCTGGACCGGATCCAGCGTGCCATCGCCGACGATCCGGCGCTGGCGGTCGGAAGCGCGAAAGAGCTGATTGAGAGCACCGCCAAGGTCGTCCTGGCCGAGCGCGGCCTGACCGTCAGCGACAAGGCCGACCTTCCCGAACTGGTGCGCCAAGCTCAGCAGGCCCTGGGCCTGCACCCCTCCTCGGCGGCACCCGGCCCGGACAGCACCGAGGCGGTCAGGCGCATCCTCGGCGGAGTGTCCACCATCGCGGCCGGACTCGCCGAACTGCGCAACCGCGGGTACGGCACCGGCCACGGCACCGCAGGAGCGCGGGTCGGCCTACGGCCCCGCCACGCGCACCTCGCAGTCAACGCCGCCTTCACCTGGTGCCAGCTGATGCTCGACACCCTCGCCGACCCCGAAGCGCCGTGGCGCCACGCACCCAGGAGCTGACCCACCCGCCAAGGCAACGAGTCATCCTGCCTGGATGCTCGGAGCGACGGTCGAGACGCCAGGCCCGAACTACTGTAAACACTGTCGGCGGCAGAAGCGGATGTGATGTCGGCCAGGCTGGGCGACACGCCGATCGCTCGATGTGCACTGAATTTTTCCGGCTATGCGCGCCATGCTGAACGACATGGCCTGTTGCGAGCCGTGTGACATGAACCGCGAATTCTGCGAGCACGGGCTGGTGGAAAGGCACAGAAATGGCACCGCGATCGCCCGTGAATTGCTGATTTTCCCCGATGGGCATGGCCCACTTCCCGGGTTGCCCCATAAGGGCGACGATCCGGACTACAGCCGCTGGGCCGAGCTTGACGCGCCACGCGCTTGGCAGCGCCTGGGAAACGGAGAGCAGCTGCAAGCGGCCGGTGGGGCATGTCCTGCCTGGTGGCAAGGACCAGATGCCAGGACTGCACGGACTACGGCCATGGTAGCTTGCCTCTGCTGACGCCGTCGGCTGCACCTTCCGCGGTGGAGGGGTACGACCTGAGAAACGTCGACGCAATTGCGCGGGGCGTTCCGCGGGAACGCCGGTTACGGCGGCCCGCTTCCCCGGCGGACTCGCCTGGTTCGCGGGATGAGCGAGCGCGGCAGCCCGGTGGCCGTCACCGTCGCGCTGCCCTCCATCCGGCAGGGCCAGGGCTTTCTTCTCTGCGGGCGCTGACCCAGATGAGAACGCTTACCATAAGGCCATGTCTGAGCCGACCGAAACGTTCAATCAGGTGGAACGCTACGAGCGCTACATGGAGACCGTCCGGGCGCGGGCGACCAGCCGGGAGTTCGACGGAGACTACGTCGTTCCGCGCGAGCACTACGAGATGATCATCGAAGCCGCCCGGCACGCCCCCTCCGGTGCCGACGCGCAGCCATGGCACTACATCGCCGTCACCGACCCGGGGCTCAAGGACCGGCTCGCCGGGCACTTTGTCCGGGAGCGGCACCGGCGGATCGAGCTCGGGATGAAGTTCCCGTCGCCGAACTACCGCGGCATGGCCACGGCCCCCGGCTTGATCGTGGTGGTCGCGGACTTCCGGTACGTCAAGGCGTTCCCGGTGCTAGGCGACGGCTCGGAGCTGGACCGGATGTACCAGCAGAACGCCGAGCGGATCCTGCTGCAGAGCGTGGCGGCCAGCACCATGGCGGCGCACCTGGCCGCGGCTGCCCTGGGGTACGCGGTGTGGTGGGTGACCGCGATCGGCCAGGAGGAAGCCCAGCAGGCCATCCGGCCGCTCCTGGACGTCCCGGACGAGCTGTCGCCGATCGACATCATGTGCTTCGGCCCGCCGCGCAGGCCGCCGTACAGGCGGTGGAAGAAGCAGATCGACGAGATCATGAGCTGGGACCGGTACGACAGCGCCAAGTTCCTCACCAGCACCCAGATCGATGAATGGATCGAGAAGGACCGCGCTCGCGTGATGTACCGCGACGAGTCCCGCATCGATTGACACCCCAGCATCCCGGACGCTGGCGAGAACCGTGCCGTGCGGGTATGCCGGAACGAACGAACCCCGCACGCCCGTCATTGGGCGCACCCCTGTGGATCCAAGCATGCTGGCGACGCGCTCTTCGGCAGGATCAACACAGACGCCGATCGTGTGAGCTCTCACGCGATCACGGCGTCATGAGCGGATCATTCCTATGAAGGAACTCAGAGGGTCAGAAGAGTGCGTTAGGCTGTCAGCCGTTCTTCCCCAGTTGTCAGCGCTGCCATGGCCGCTTCCGGTCACGGAACCCGAAGATCTTATCGGCCGCTTCTCGAGTCGTGTGGACACCGCACTTCTTGCATAGCGCCAGATATGTAGTCACGAGTCCGCAATCCCAGATTTTGTCTTGCCGCAAACGTTCGAAGACGTTGACTGGATCCACCTTCACCGGCTCAAGCTTTCCTTCCCACCGGTCTTTGGCGTGCATCCCATGCCGGGCGATCACTTCATCAGCAGTAAGCCTGATATCGACCAGACCCAGGAAATTCCATTGGTAGTATGTCATATCTACACCGAATGCAAGGATGCTGACATCACTAGCGGAGACATCTACGCCCAGCTCCTCCCGGCAACCCCGCACTGCCGTCGCATAAATATCGAGCCGACCTGCTCCGCCCGAATCGAAGTTCGCATCGATTCCTTCTACCACCGTGACATCACACTCCCCGGGTCGCGCGCGGGACTCAAGGCGGCGGTGTACGAGGAGTACCTTGTCGTCGTCCGTGAACGCCAGAAGCATAATGCCCACACCATTGGCTAGAAACGGCAACGGCCTTCGCACACTCTCTGCCACAGCCGCAGGGGTCGACAGAAATTCGCGGCGAAGAGTCGTCGGTACATGCTCGCCTTGCGTATCAGGCCTATTAATTTCCTCATCCAGCCGTAGAACGGTGGCAGCAAATGTGGCGTAATCATTCAGACATGCCTCCAAGTGCACCGTTGCGTCTTCACGTTGGACGGTACGTGAAATGTGATAGCCCGTGAGAGCGATCATGTTGGGACTGTTCCAAAAGGATACCGTTTGGTTCTTACTGCGGCTCGAAGCTGTCAGTTGCCTCGCAACCTTCTCCCTGGCTGTCATAACAAGCGCCGGCAGTTCGGCTCGCGTAGACCGGATGTCCACTCTGGCGTTCTGCGGTTCGATCACGAGGAAACCATCTCCCTCGATCAGATACACGGAAGTAGGAATCCCGGCGATGGTAATAGGCCCGTCACTTTCACTCCATGACTGGCTGATCGCCCTCCTACGGCGCAGTCTGCGCCGCCGGTCGCTTGACGCTTTCCATCGATCCTGCAGGTATACGGCAACTACCAGACTGGCGAAAGCACCTAGCACCGCGCCAGCAAGGAGAGATAGCCATGTTGACATCGTCAAGCTCCCAGGTGCTGAGACTAAACTGCTTGAAGTCTACGGACGCCCTCGTACGCTGTCCCGCCTGCGAAGGCCCTCCACCTGAATCCGACGTCGCCGAGGATGGCGAATGCCGTTCCCAGACCAGGACAAGGTTCCTCAAGGTCAACGTAGCGTAAGCACATCCCTTTGCCCGAGTATGTGCGGACGGCATTTAGAAGACAGGCAGACGCTCGCTCATCGGCATGTGTGGACGTCCCGGCCCAGAAGAGGCGGCCCGGATCGGTTGCCTGTTCAACGCGTGCAACGTATGGATCTGAGGACTCTCATGCGCGCATGATGAGGCGATTACATGTTCAGTTGCCATCCGAGGGTTAACGACGCCTTGTTACGGGAGGCCGTGCGCCGCCTCGGTGAACTGGCCACGGGAGCTGACGCGTTTGGGAACAGCCTGTCCATGGCTTCGGCGCCGGTGGTCAGGACCGGACGCAGCTCGCGTCTGTAGACCACCTCAGTGGTCCTGGTGTTCGAGTGCCCGGCTAGCCGGGCGATCTCCTCGACTGGGACTCCGGAGCTGGACATCAGTGAAACGAAAGAATGACGCAGCTCCCGGGGCGTCCAGCGCTCTCCGATCTTCGCCGCCCTGCACGCGGCCTTGAACTCGCGTCTGACATTAGCCGCGTCCAGGGCGCCGCCCGTCCGCGTGGCAAAGACGAGGTCGTGATCGCTCCATTGCGCGCGGGCGGCGAGCTGTTCCCCGATTTGCCGGTCCTTATGAGCCCGGAGCGCGTCGACCGCCATCTGGGGGAGGCCGAGTGTCCTGCGGGATTTTTCGGTCTTGGTGTCCCCGTGAGAGCGTACGGAGCGCCACACCGCCGCGCTCGCCGCTACGGGGGGCTTGCCAGCTGGGTCGCCGAAGTCGACATGCTCCCAGCGCAGTGCCCGTGCCTCCTCGGTGCGGATGCCTGTGGCCAGGCACAGAGAGATGTATGCGTGCATCCGTGTGCCCTCGACTGCGGCGAGGAGCGCGGAGGCTTGCTCCAGGGTGAGGCTTCTACTTGGCCGTCCTGCCTGTCCTTTGGGGGTATCGACGAGCACAGCAACGTTCCGTCCTACGAGATCCCGGGCCTCCGCATGCCGTATCGTCCGGGTCAGCGCGTTATGCCCCATGACCACGGCGGCGCTCGAATAGCGAAGGGCCATGGCGGCCAGCGCCTGGTGGACGTCGTCGGCTGTAAGTTCGCGCAGTCGCTTGCCGCCGATCGTGGCCAGGATCGGCGTGAGGACATTCTCGTTCTTCTTTATTGTCTTGGGTGACCGGCCGTGAAGACCTTGCGCGAGCCAGTCTTCCGCGGCGCGCCTGACCGTGTAGTTCGGCTGTGCCCGGACACCTGTTTCGACGTCAGTGTGGAGCGCTTTGAGCCGGTCTTGGACGATGGCCTTGGTCTTGCCGGAGACTTTGCGCCGGATCCGCTTGCCGTCCGTGTCGAATCCGAGGCTGATCACTCCCCGCCATCGGCCGTCGCAGTGCCGGTGGCGTTCGCTGTCACGGCAGGGCGAATTGTGCTCGAAGAAGACCCCGTCTTCACGCCATCCGCGTCGTGAACTCATGGGCCTATAATAGCAAGTATGGGGGCCATTCTGGGGGCCAAGTGCCAGCCACATAGAGCCCTCTGGGGCCACAGCCAGCTACATATTTCCAGCTAGATGCCCATAGATGGCTTCCAAGCAGCAGGTGGAATCTCGTATGAGTCTCCATGGTAAGGAGAAGGTCTACGGTTCGATTCCGTAACGGGGCTCCAGGTAGATGGCCTAATTACAGTTTAAATTTCGATTAAGTTGACGATGCGGTGGGGACTAACGGGTTACGAGAGGCCGTCGGCATCGTGACCGGTAGACTGGCGGGCGTGAGCCAGCCGCTTGCCGAGCCCGCGCACCTGCCGCCCGCGTCCGAGCAGCAGGTCCGCTCGCACGCCGACGAGCTGGTCGAGCTCGCTGCCCGGCACGGGATCACCGGCCTGGCGTTCGCCTCGCCTGGCCGCCTGCGCGGCCACGTTGCGGACGACCGGGACCTGTTCGACGTGTTCGAGTTCCAGCGGGCGGCCGCGGACCTGCTCAGCGCCGAGGTCACGGTCTACTCAGACGGGGCGCTGCGCAACCAGCATGTCAGCCCCGACCTGGTCGCCGCCACGCCGCTGTGAGCGACGTCCGCCCGGATCGTCACGCGCTGCTCGAACTTGACGCCCTGCTCGGCGAGATCGCGGCGCTGCGTGATGAGGGCGATGCTGCCCGGTTCGACGGGGAGTCCCGCTACCGCTGGGTCCTGCACCGGCTGTGGATCGCGGTCGGCAACGAGGCGCTCGCCTACACGGCCGCCACGAGGCAGCCGGTACGCGCCGACCGGACCTGGTCGAACCTCTATGACTTGCGCAATCATCTCGCCCACTCCAGGCTCCCGGACATCGACGAGGGACTCGTCAGGCGGTTCACCTGGTCCCGCCTGGATCCGCTGCGAGAAACGGTAGGGCACCATCTTGGCTCTGCTCTATAGCGCTGCGCCCAGCCTTACGCTGGGCCGACCGCCTGTCACGGCCGGAATGCACCATCGCCTGTCAACAGGTTCCCGGCTCTTCACGGTTCCAGCACTCCCCTCGCGGCAACCGCAGCCTACGCCTGACGATCATCGCGTCGTGCCATGGGTACCGGCCAGTGCCAGTTCTACGGCTGATGAGGGCTTCGGGCTCGTCGCTTGACGCATTGCTCACATGCCGAGGAGCGGACGTGCCGCTCCGAGCTGCTTCTTGGACAAAGGACGCGCTGACCAACTACCAAGGGCGAATACTTGCGTTTCCTAGCTAAGAACGCTGATGCGTGATACCGTCCCTGGGGTAATGTGTTTAAATTCGGGAGCTGTAAGCCTTGTTAGCCCGGCCTATGGCACTGACGTCGGCGGTTGCGCTGTCTTTACCGGGACCGCCGACCTGGATGCACAGACAGTAATCGTACTGGGCGATCGGAACCTGTCAGATCCTACGAAGACAATTTACCTGGAGCCCGTAAATGACTGGAAATCCAGGGAACTGTCGAGCTGGGCGGGCTATCTCTATTTCGGCTCTGGAAATAGCTCGATAGGTCAGACATATGATGTATATGTGATTGCTGCGCCCTTCGACGTTGTCACGGCGGCTGAAGCGCAGCCTGCCAATAATCCAACTTGGGCTGTCACGTCTCTCCCCAGTGGTGCAGAAATCAGAGAGACTATACGTGTAACGCGTGTCGCAGGCCAGGGACCGGCAATCTGCCACTAATAACCAGCATGCGGATCGGAGGATAGAGGCGGTTATTATGGCCCCGGCTCAAACGGCGGCGTGAATTCTCAGGGCTAACCTCCTTGAACTCGTAGAGCCCGGCGGCTGGAGGTAGTGACGCCGGGCGGGTCCTGTCGTATGACCAGAGCATGCGGTATGCGCAACGTGGCGGGTATACGCCCGCCGAGTTAGTGCAGGTTGCGCGACTAGTCTGAGTGATGTTGACACTCAGACTTGTGGAGGCACCGGTGGCCGACTTCTCCGGACGTGACCTGGCCTGGCTGGAACGCCGCCGAGCCGAGCTCTTCGCGCTGATCTCCCAGGCCGGCGATTTCCGGCGCGGCGCGCTGAACGTGGTCTGGCGCAAGTGCGGCAAGCCGAACTGCGCCTGCGCGCAGCCCGGGCACCGCGGGCACGGGCCGCAGCACAACCTGACCCGGCGGATCGGCGGGAAGACGGTGAACGTGCACCTGAAACCGGGGCCGGAGCTGGAGAAGGCGGAGCGGGAGGTCGCCGAGCATCAGCGGTTCGCCGGCCTGGTGGAGGAGGTGAGCGCCGTGAGCGAGGCGATCTGCGCGGCCAGAGCGGTCACCAGCGCGGCCTCCCCTCCGGCCGGAGGGGAAAGGGGGGGCTCGCGGCGCGGATCGAGGAGATCGCCGCCGCCGAGGTAGGCAGGCTGGCCGGCCTGGCCGCGGGCATGCTCGGCTCGGGCGCAGGGCTGGGCGTGCTGGAGCAGGCGATGCGCGCCGCGCTCACCAGCTCCGGGACCCGCCTGCTGGAGGCGGTGCTGGCCAGCGACGGCGACGGGTACTGCGGCCCGCGGGCTGCCTGCAGCAACTGCGGCGGGCAGGCTGTTTACGCGGGCGCGCGGGACAAGACCATCACTACCGTGCCCGGCCCGGTCCGCGTCAGCCGGGCCTGGTATCACTGTGCCGGATGCAAGCACGGGTTCGCGCCCCGCGACCGGCAGCTCGGAGTGGGCCGCCCGGCGGCGTCACCGGGCCTGGCCGAGATGATGGCCCTGGTCGGCGCGGAGGTTTCCTTCGCCCGCGGGGCCGGGCTGCTGGCCGGGCTGGCCGGGATCACCGTCAGTCCGCGGACGATCGAGCGGTCCGCTGAGGCCACCGGCGCGACTGCCCGCGCCGCGGCTGAAACCGAGGCCGCCGCCATCGTGGCCCGCACGATCATCCCGCTGCCGCCTGCCGAGCCGGTCCCCGGCGTGCTCTACGCGGAGACCGACGGGACCGGCGTGCCGGTCCGCGCCAGCGAAACCGAAGGACGGCCGGGCAAGGGCGAGGATGGCAAGGACGGGACAAGAGAGGTCAAGCTCGCCCGGTTCTTCACCGTGTCGCACCTGGATGAGGACGGCAGGCCGGTGATGGACCCGGATTCCTCCACCTACGTGGCCACCTTCGGCGGCAAGGACGCCCTCGCCGGACTAGTCGAGGCCGAGTACCTGCGCCGCGGCGGCGAGCACTTCCGCCAGGTCGTCGCCCTCGGCGACGGCACCGCCTGGATCTGGACGATGGCCGAGAAGCTCTATCCCCACGCCACCCACATCGTGGACATATACCACGCCCGCGAGCACCTCACCGACCTGGCGAACCACCTGGCGTTCATCACTCCCGACCCGGCGCAGTGGCTCGCCGACCGCAACGAAGAACTCGACGCCGGCGACATCGAGGCGCTCATCCGCGCCGCCCGCGCCTACCCGCTCGACGGCATCAAGGCCAGCGACCTGGACAAGAAGCTCGGCTACTTCGAGCGCAACATCCACCGGATGCGCTACCAGCACTTCGCCGACCTGGGCATGTTCATCGGCTCGGGTGCCATCGAAGGCGGAATCAAAGCGATCGTCGTCCAGCGCGCGAAACAGTCCGGCATGCACTGGACCGTCGAAGGAGCCGAGGACATCATCCACCTACGCTGCCAGCACGCCAGCGGCCGGTGGAACGACTTCGTCGCGCCCGGCGCTCCCGGCCCGGACCGCGGGCTACGCGCCGCCGTCTGACAGACAACGCGACTCAGAACCGCAAAGCTCACGGCCCGGTCAAGATCATCCCCAACAAAGCTGTCGTGCACCCGGCCCCGATTGATCATGGCGATGATGTCGGTGCCCTCCGCTACCGTGTGGGTATCGGCGATCGGGCGGAGCAGGCGATGGCAGAACATGTGGCCGAGGTCGAGATCTTGGGGCCGTGGTCGCTGGAGACGAGCCGGCGGTTCTGGGAGGGTTTCACTCCCGCTGCGTTAGCAGGCCAGCCAGCCGGGCCAGGGGTGCGTACGGTGTTCTGCGCCGAGGGCGACTGGCGCCGCGCCGAAGCAGAGGTCACTCAGGCTGGGGCGACCGCGCGACTGGTGGTCAAAGGTGACGGTGACCTGGAGGCGGCCGCGGCGCAGGCCTGCCGGTTCCTAGCGCTCGACGTTGATGGGCGGGGCTGGCCGGAGGTGGGCCGCCGGGACCCAGTGACCGCCGACGCCCAGGCACGGCTGTCTGGGCTGCGCCCATGCGGCTTCCATTCGCCCTACGAGGCGGCTTCGTGGACGGTGCTGTCGCAGCGGCTGCGGATCAGCCAGGCCGCCCGGCTGCGCACCGAGTTGATCGGCCGCCACGGCGAGGACGGCGCGTTCCCCGCGCCACGCACCCTTCTCGGGCTCGACCTGGGTCTTCCCGCCCGCAAGGGCGAGTATCTCCGGACGGTCGCCAACGCTGCCCTGGACGGGCTGCTCGACGGCGCGGCGCTACGGGGCGCTCGATCCCGATCAGGCCATCCGGCGCGTGCAGCAGGTCAAGGGACTGGGGCCATTCGCCGCCGAGCTGGTTGTGCTGCGCGGCGCAAATGCACCTGATGGCCTGCCCAGGCACGAACCCCGGCTGGACGCCGAGATCTCCGGACAATACGGGCCCGGCCACACTCTCGCCGAAGTCTCCCAGGCCTGGCGGCCCTACCGCACCTGGGCCGCCGTGCACCTGCGCGCCCTCCGCGAGCAGCGCACCGGCGAGATCGCCGGCCGCTGAGCCACCCGGTCCACCCGCACACGGTCAGTGCCCATGCTGTGAATCGCTTGACCTGCGCGAACCGCCCAATTGAGCGGCTGTTGAGGGTGTGTTCTCTGCGGTCGCGGCCGAACGTATCAGGTCAATCTGTGCAGGACACGCTGATGCCGCGGGATGTGGTAGCGCCTGGGCTGGGCGCCGGTTCGCATGCTGCCATGGGTACTGCCTCCGTGAATCGGTCTCGCATGTTCTTGGGGTATCTCCTCGGCGATCTTGGCGATCGTTCGGGTGGGGGCGGCGGACGTATGATGTTTGCGCCGCTGGGTTGCCGAGGCCGGTGGCCTTCCGGCCGTAGTGGTTGGCGTCAACCTCGATGACAAGCTTGGGGCTGGTGGCCACGCAGACGAAGTTGCACAGCAATCTGCCGGCGCAGGTATCGAGTTTCATCGGCCGTGAGGCCGAGCTGGCGTCGGTGCGGGCGCTGGTGGGCCGGTCGCGGCTGGTGACACTGACCGGTGCCGGCGGGGCGGGCAAGACCAGGCTGGGGCTGCAGGTGGCGGCCGGGCTGGTCGATGGCACCGGGGACGGGGTGTGGTTCGTCGATCTGGGCCCGCTCCAGGATCCGGATCTGGTTGCGGTGACGGTGGCGGATGTGCTGGGGGTGCGGGCCGAGCCGGGCCGCCCGGCGCTGGACACACTGGTGGCGGCGGTGGGCGGGCGGAGCGTGCTGGTGCTGCTGGACAACTGCGAGCACCTCATCGGCGCCTGCGCCAAGCTGGCCGATGCGTTGCTGCGGGGGTGCCCGAACCTGGCGCTGCTGGCGACCAGCCGCGAGCCCTTGGGCATCGGCGGGGAGCGGGTGTACCGGGTGCCGTCGATGCGGGTTCCGGCTGACGGGGATGACGCCGAGACGATTCGGGCCAGCGAGGCGGTGCGGCTGCTGGCCGACCGGGCCGCCGCACACGGGGTGCGGCTGGCCGGGGATGGGGAAACCATCCGGGTGGCGGGGCGGATCTGCCGGCGGCTGGATGGCATCCCGCTGGCCATCGAGCTGGCCGCGGCCCGGCTGCGGGTGATGCCGGCGGGCGAGCTGGAGGCCCGGCTGGGTGAGCGGTTCGCGCTGCTGACCGGCGGGTCGCGGGCCGGGCTGGCGCGGCAGCAGACGCTGCGGGCGATGGTGGACTGGTCCTGGGAGCTGCTGACCGGCCCGGAGCGGGCGGTGCTGGCCGCTCTGTCGGCGTTCGCCGGGGGGTTCGGCCTGGCCGCAGCCGAGGCGGTCGCCGCGGGCCCGGACGTGCCGACCGGGGAGGTCCTGGAGCACCTGGGCGCGCTGGTGGACAAGAGCCTGGTGCAGTTCGGCGACGTCGGGGCGGGGCCGGGCCGGTACCGGCTGCTGGAGACGGTCCGGCAGTACGCCGCCGGGCGGCTGGACACACTGGGCCCGGCGGTAGCCGATGCCGCCCGGCTCGCGCACCGCGATTACTACCTGGCCCTGGCCGAGGCGGCCGCCCCGCAGCTGGTGGCCGCCGATCAGGCCGCCTGGCTGGACCGGCTCGATGCCGAGCTGGGCAACCTGCGGGCCGCGATCGCGTTCAGCCAGGTCCAGCCCGACCCGGAGCCGGGCCTGCGGCTGGCCGCCTCCCTGCGCGTGTACTGGCGGGCCCGCGGGCAGGCCGTCGAGGGCGCCGACGCTCTGCGGGCGCTGCTGGACGCCCCGGCCGCCCAGGGACCCACGCTGTCGCGCGCCCGCGCCCTGGCCGCGGCGGCCAACCTCCTCCAGCAGACGGGCGGCTACGCGACCGCCGAGGACTACTGCCAGGAGGCGCTGGCCATTGCCGACGCCGTTGGGGACGACTCCCTGGTCGCCGACCTGCTGTTTGAGCGAGCCTGGATCCTGCTGCGCCAGGGGCAGCCTGGCGCCGCGCTGCCGCTCGCCGAGCAGGGCCTGGGCCTGGCCCGCCGCCTCGGAGACCCCCACCTGACAGCCTGGCTGCTTTGGACCAAGTCGTACGCCACGGCCGTTGCGGGGGACCATGAGGCCGCTGTCCGCGATGCGGCCGAGGCCCTGCGGCTCTTCCGCCAGGCCGGTGACCGGCTTCAGGTAGGGGCGATGCTCGGCAACCTCGGCGATTTCGAGATGTCGTCCGGCGACCTGGATGCCGCCCGCCGCGACCTGGCCGAGTCGCTGGACATCGCCCGCGCGCTCAACAACCGTTACGGCATCGTCTACGGGACATTCAACCTGGGCCTGGCCGAGTACCTGGGCGGCTCGCTGTGCGAGGCCGAGGCCCTGTTCGCCGAGTCGCTCGACCTGGCCCGGCGCACAGGAATAAGGTCCATGATCGCCTACGCGCTGATCGGGCTGGTCCTGGCCGGCTGGGGCAGGGCCGACCCGGGCTGGTCCGCCCGGCTGCACGGCGCCGCCGATCAGGCCCTGGCGGACCTGGGTCACGCCCTCGAGCCGCTCGAAGACCGGCTGGCCGACCTCGACCGCCAGCGCTTGCGCGCCGCGATGGGCGCCGGGGCCTTCGACGCCGAATACGCCGCGGGGCGCACCCTCGACCTGGCGCGCGCGGCTCACCAGGCCCTGCAACGAATACAGGCAGGGCGCGAGGCGCCGCGCGCGGGTGGCTTGGTGATCGGCCCGGACGCCGCTGTATCAGGTGAGGCCGTGACGGTGCTGACCCCTCGCGAGCGCGACGTGCTCAAGCTCATCGCGCAGGGATTGAGCAACCCGGACATCGCCCGGCGGCTGGTGCTGAGCGAGCACACGGTCCACCGGCACCTGGCCAACATCCTGCGCAAGCTCGGCCTCTCCTCACGAGCGGCAGCCGCGGCCTGGGGCGTGCGCACCGGGCTGGTGTGACCCTGGCCCGATCGGGCCATCTGCCGCCGCCGCGACAGGGCCCTCTTCGCCCAGGATTACCCATAACCAGATGATCCGCGCGCTGTCATATGCATCAGCAGCAGAATTGCCAGCCGCGCAGAGTCAGCAGGGGGGCTCACTCTCTGGAACACTAGTCGCGCAGCGTGACGATCGCTGGTCACGACCATTGCGCGAGATCCGCCGTTATGGATGCTGCCGACCGCTGTTCGTTTGGGGGCGCCCGGCCGCGCATAACCGGATTATCTGGCCCCGTACGGCCCGGAGAGCCGGGTTCTGCGAGCGCGGCCGGGCGTGCGGCGGTCCGGGCCTGGGATCTGCTGGTGTCAGCCGGTCCGGTCGGCGAAGGCGCGGGTCACGGCGGCGGTCCGGCTGGAGACCTGCAGCAGGCGGTAGATGTTTTCCAGGTGAGTGCCCACGGTTCCCGAGGAGATGCCCAGGCGGCGGGCGATCTGGGCGTTGGTGTGCCCGGCGGCGACCAGGTGCAGCAGTTCCCGCTGCCGGGCGGTGAGCCGGGGGGCTGGGTGGCGGCGGCGCTGCGCGTCGAGGTAGGCCTGGTGCAGGTGCGGGCGCAGCACGGTGAGCAGGTCGCGGTCGCGCTCGGAGAAATCCGGGCCGGGCCCGCGAAGGAAGATCAGCCGGAGGGTCCGCCCGGGCCCGGCGGTCCATCCGGGGCCGGCGGGCAGGCACACCATGATCTCATGCTCGACTTCCCGGAAGCAGTCGCAGTACATGCCGGTGCTGTGCCATTGCCTGGCGGAGTAGAAGTCCGAGATCTTCGTGACGCGGCGCACGTCGCCAGTGAGGTCAGGGTAGCTGCAGGGGAGGCTGTCCCAGTAGTGCTCCCAGAACGGCGAATCGTCGTACTCGCCGCCGCCGTCTACGACCGGCACGGCCTGCCCGAACCAATCGAGCTGCCGGCTGCTGTCGTGGCCCTCGAAGACCAGGTGATCGCAGCGGATCAGTCCCAGCAGGTCACTGAGCAAGGACGACACCAGCCCCTCGGCCGGGGGTTCGCCGCGGTCATCGCTGACGATCCCCGCCAGGGTGCGCAGCTCCCGTCCACTGGCTGCTACCGGGCCCTTCATCACGCAGTCCCTCCCCGGTTCAGGTTACTCCGGCTGCAGCCGCCAGGACATCGGCAGAACGCCGGATGGCGCAGACCGCGCGGGCCCGGGCACCCTGCCGATGAGCGGCCGCGGCCGGGGACCGGACACGAGCCCGGACGGCGTCCAGGACATCTACTGTTCCCGGCGTCCTTGCCTTTGGCTCCCGCGGCCGCGGACCGAGGAGGCGGGAGACATGGATGAGATCAGCCAGGACCCCAAGCTGAGCTTCGGCTTTCCCCGCGGGCGCTGGCTCGACGTCGCGGTGGTGGCGGCTCTGATCACCGCGGCGGCCCTGGTGGTGATCGCCGGCCGGGGCGGCCTGCGGCTGCCGCTCCCCCGCCCCGGCCCGGCGCGGCGGCTCCGGCGCTGCTGCCATCAACCGTGCGGACATCGATCCGGCTGCCGTCCGGCCTACCCGGCGACATGACCATCCTCGGCTCTACGGCCTGGATCTCGGACTGGTCCGCCAGCCAGATCATCGGCGTCGACCTGGCCGCCGGCCGGGTCACCCGGACGGTGCACGTCGGCGGCCAGCTCAACGAGCCGGTCAGCATGACATCGGGCGCCGGGTCGGTGTGGGTGCTGGACTCGTTCGGCTCGCTGCTGCGCATCGACCCGGCCAGCGGCGCCATCACCAAGCGCTTCCCGGTCCGCGGGCTGGGCGCCGACGTCGCCTACGGGGACGGCTTCATCTGGATGATCACCGACGAGCCCGCCGGTGACGGCGGTCAGGACTACCTGTCCAAGATCGACCCGGCCCGCGACGTGACCGTCAAGGCGGTCCCGATCCCGGCCGCGGGACTGGCCTGTGCCGCGTCCCCCGGACCGCATGGCATCTGGATCAGCTGCACCGGCGTCGACCACATCACCTTGATCAACCAGGACTCGCTCACGCCAGAACAAAGCCTGCCAGTCGACAGCGGCGGATATGCCCCGCAGATCGTGCCCGGCCCCACGGCCGTGTGGGTGCTTACCCCGTCCGGGCTGGCGCGGGCGGACCCGGCTACCGGCAAGATCACCGCGATCATCCACACCAGCTACGCCTCCAGCGCCATGTCCGCTCCGGCCCTCATCATGGACTCCGCGGGCCGCCTGTGGATCACCGGCTCCGTGCTCACCGTCGTGGTGCCCGGTACCCTGACCGCGTACCCGGTCGCGCACACACCGGACCTGATCAGCGCGGCGGCCAACGGGCCAGCCATCTGGGTCGACACCGCATCCACCCTTACCGCATCCACCCTGGCCGGACTCCAGGTCCACACGCCCAGGCGACCGGCGCCGCCGCCAATCAGCGACCGCCGCGAAACGACGGCCCGCTACCCGCTAGGTGACGGCCACGACCATGACGCCGCGCCCGCGCGTCAACTGGAGACACCATGGAAACCCTGAACACGAAGGCGGCGGAAAGGAAAAGGCCAGAGCGGGCGATTCTGTGCGGCTCAGCCGTGGCGAACGCACCCTCGAAAAGAAGCACCTAGTCGGCGGTATGGAGCATTTCTCACCTGGCCTGCGGGGCTCCGGCACTTCGCTCGTTTGTGGCATAGCGTGACCGGATCAGCCGGTCTACGTCGGGTTTCCGCTTAACCGCTGGGACCGGAACTGGCCCAGCCTTCCCGGTTCCAGCCCGGCCGGGAGGTGCCCGATGACCACTGCCGTCCCATCCACCGCGCTCGCCACGATCAAGCCCGCCTTCACCGATCCCGAAAGGCTCGCCCTCGCCGGGTTCCTGGCCGGGTACCGCGGCCTGACCCGCGAGGCGTACGCGCTGGACCTGCGCCAGTTCACCAGTTGGTGCCGCGCCCGGTCGCTTGCCGTGTTCGCCGTCCGCCGGGCCGACATCGAAAGCTTCGCCCGGGAACTCGAAGCCCGCGGCCGGGCCCGCGCGACCGTGACCCGCCGGCTGTGCACCATCGCCGGGTTCTACAAGTACGCCGCCGAAGAAGAGCTCCTCGAGCATTCCCCGGCCGCTCACGTCCGCCGTCCGCGGGTGGACTACGAGTCACACGCCGCCGCCCTGGACCGCAACGAGCTCGGCGCGCTGCTGGTCGCCGCCGGGCTCGGCCCGCCGCTTGAGCACGCGCTGATCTCGCTGCTCGCGCTGAACGGACTGCGGGTCTCCGAGGCCACCGGTGCCGACATCGAGCACCTGGGCCTGGAGCGCGGGCACCGGACGCTGACGATCACCCGCAAGGGCGGCAAGGTGGTGACCATACCGCTGGCGCCGCGCACGGCCCGCGCGATCGACCTGGCCATCGGCGGACGCACGGACGGGCCGGTGTTCGTGACCGCGGACGGTCGGCGGCTGGACCGGCACGGCGCCGGGCGGATCGTCCGCAAGACCGCCCGCCGCGCCGGGATCGCCAAGACCGTCACGCCCCACACGCTGCGGCACGCGTTCATCACCGCCGCGCTCGACGCCGGGGTCCCGCTGCGCGACGTCCAAGAAGCCGCGTCGCACGCTGACCCGAGAACCACGATGCGGTATGACCGCGCCCGCGGCAGCCTGGACCGGCACGCGACCTACATCGTCGCCGCCTACCTCGCGGGCGCCGCCCGGTAACGGCACACCCACTGGCGCAGCTTCGCCCGGCAGTGGCAGCGGCCGGGCGAAGCTGCCCATATGATACGGCCGTCACGCACAGCGACCCCAGGACGAACGCGAACCGCCGTTATGCGCGGACATCGGGTTGGCCGCGGTCGGGTCCGTGTGGCGCAGATCTGGGTGTTCGGCACGCGCCACGGTCAGATCGGGTGAGTCTTTGTGGCGCGGTCGGCTGTTCTGGTCAGTCCGTGGGCCGCCGGGCCTGGCTCACCTCGCGGGCGACCGCCCAGGCATCCGCCACCGGGCCTAGGTGCTTGAGCTTGTCGGGGTTGCTCACCGAGCGGATCGTCTGGATCCGCCCGTCGAGCATGTCAAGCGCTATGGTGTAGAGGATCTTGCCGTCCCGGTCGCGGAAGATCGCGCCCGGCTGGCCGTTTACCTCGCGTGGCTCCAACGTCACTTCGATCGAGACGAGCCGGGGGAAGGTGGAGGCGAGCACCCGGGCCACCTTGCCGGCGCCGATGATGCTCCTGGCCAGCTGCGGGGCCTTGCCGCCGCCGTCCCCGACCAGCTGAACGTCAGCGGCGAGCAGCTCTCGCAGGCTGTCGACGTTGCCTTCCCGGAGCGCGCCGAAGAACCGTGCCGCCAGTTTCTCCCGCTCCCGGCGGTCCGCCTCGAACCGAGGGCGCCCCGCGTCCATGTGGCGCCGCGCCCGCACCGCGAGCTGGCGGCACGCCGCCTCCGACCGCCCCACCGCCGACGCGACTTCGGGGAAGCCGAACCCGAACACCTCCCGCAGCACGAAGACCGCCCGCTCGAGCGGGCTGAGCCGCTCCAGCAGCAACAGCGCCGCCATCGACACCGAGTCGGCCAGTTCCGCCGACCGCTCCGGGTCCTGATAGGGGTCGGTGAGCAGCGGCTCGGGGAGCCACAGCCCGGCGTACTCCTCCCGCCGGACGCGGGCCGACCGCAGCACGTCGATCGAGATCCGGGTCACCACGGCCGACAGGAAGGCCTTGGCCGACGTGGGTTGTGCAGGGGAGGCCGCGTAGCGCAGCCAGGTCTCCTGGACCGCGTCCTCGGCCTCGGCCACGCTGCCCAGGATCCGGTAGGCGATCGCGAACAGCAGCGGCCGCAGCTGCTGGAACTCCTCGGCCCTGCTCACGCTAGGCCTTCCTTGAAGCCCTGCCGCCACGACGGGTAGCGCAGTTTCCAGCCGAGCTCCCGCTTGGCCTTGGCGTTGGCGAAGCCGCGCCCCTCGGTCATCATGATCACCGCCATGTCCCCGGCCAGCAGCCGGGCCACCCACTTGGGAACCCGCACCGGCCGCTTCGCCCCCGCACACGCAGCCAGATAAGGCAGCCACTGGCTGGCCGGGGCCGGCTCGTCGTCGCCGATGTTGAACACGCCCCTCGCCTGCTGCTCCAGGGCCAGGACGGTAGCGCTCGCCGCGTCGTCGAGATGCACCCACGACATGTAGCCGGTACCGCGCCCGACCAGAGGGAACCGCCGCTTGCGCACGAGCTCGACCCAGCCGTCGATGGCACCCGGCCCGTACAAGCTGCCGTAGCGCAGGACCGCGCCACCAGCCTTGACGACCACGTCCTCGAGGTGGCCGAGCGCCTCCGCCCCCTTGCGCGCGCCCGCCGGGCCCGGGTCCATCGGCTCCTCCTCGGTCTTCACCCATCCACCCTCGCGGATGCCGTTAAAGGCGCCAAAGCCCTGCGCGACGACATAGGACACGCCGATCGCTTCGGCGGCAGCCAGCAAGTGATCCGTCCCCTCCGAGCGCAGCCGGATGGTGGCGGCGAAGAAGCGGTCGGGGTGCTTCAAATCGGGCTTTCCGGCGTGCGCCGCGGAAAGCGCGGTCATCTGGTGCACGATCACCTCCGGCCGGGCCGCAGCCACCGCCTCACCGACCGACACCGCATCCAGCCCGTCCATCACGACCGCCTCAGCGCCCAGCTGCTCCAGCAAGCCCAGCTTGGCCGGGCCCGTCGCCGTAGCCGTCACCTGGTGGCCCCGGGCCACCAGCTGCGGCACCAGCCGTAGCCCCACGGCCCCGCTCCCGCCTGCCACGAACACCCGCACAACCATCACCCTCTTGACTCCAGAACTGACTCTCAACCCCGAGACGAGACAACCCCGGCCGTATGTGACATCAGGAGCGAAGAGATCGGCAATTACCGCGTAGCCCTTCCCCATCATCATGGGAAATCAGATCGCTTAATCGGGGCCCTGCTAGCTACCCGCCTAGCAGGAACGTCACCCGCGCCGAGTCGGCGATCAGGCTGCTGAAGGTAGTCCCGCTCGTGTCACGCTACGCAGTTTGCCGTCGTCTGCAGCGACGCGCACATCGCCGCCGTTCGGCGCGGCTTCGCCGATCTCGCTGAGACGTTCGCCGCCGCGCCCGGACGGGTCATTCTGGTGTCAGGCCGGAAGTCATGATCGTGTTCACCAGCCGTGGCCCGCGGGATGACCCAAGTCGATCGCGGTTAAGCTGCTGCGATATGCACCCCGTGCGACTCTTTTCAGGAGGCTGCGGTGGCGGATCAGCATCTGGAATGTGACGGCGCGGCGATCTCCTACGAGATCAACGGGGAGGGTCCGCTGGTCGGGTACGCGCACGGGCTGTTCATCAGCCGGCGTATGGAGCGCTGGTTGCGCTTGGTCGACTGGACTCCGGTGCGGCGGGGACGCCGTTTCCTGGAGTACGACGCGCGCGGCCACGGCCTGGCCGGGGGCCGTCTGGTCAGCGCCGACTACGTGTGGTCGAATCTGGGCAGGGATCTGCTGGCGCTTGTGGAGACCCTCAGCCCTGGTGACCCGATCGATTTCATCGGCGCGTCCATGGGCACCGGAACCCTGCTGTGGTCGGCTGTGACCGCACCACATCGCTTCAAGCGGCTGGTGCTGACCCTGCCGTCCACGGCCTGGCAGACCCGGCCTGCGCAGGCCGCCCAGTACCGCGAGCTGGCGGCCGTCGCCGAGGCCGAAGGCAAGGACGCGGTGATCGCGCGGCTGACCGGAGACTCTCCGCCACCGGTACTGGCCGAGCGTTTCGCCGAGCTCGCCGACTCCCCCGAAGCGCCCCCGTCGACGCTTCCGGACATCTCCAGCGAGCTGCTGCCGTGGGTGCTACGCGGTGCCGCCGACTCCGACTATCCCGACCCCGAGGCAGTGTCTGCGCTGGCCCAGCCGGTGCTAATTCTCGCCGAGGCAGGCAACCCGGGCCACCCGGAGTCCACGGCGCGGCGGTTGCACGAACTGCTGCCGCAATCTGAGTTGCACATCGCCAGCCACTTGTCGGAGATGCGCGCTTGGGGGGAATGCATCGACGCTTTCCTGAACTGACCGTGTGCCGGTCAGCTTGGCGCAAAGCGCCGGGAGGCGACGTCCCGCGCAGTCCGGGGGCTGGCGCTCGCCTGCCAGCCCTGAACCAGACCATCTGCGCCTCACTGCGCATTCAGCTGACTCAGTTGCCCACCGCGAACATTCGATCCGTCGCTGGGACTGGATCGCGCTCTTGCTACATTTAGTGATCAACCCTGCTCGACGGCTCGCGACCAATAACCGCCGATATGTATCGTTCGGGTTCATGATCGGATGGTGGCTGACTTGGTAAATAACTGGTTGTTCTGTTTCGTCTGCGCCGCCGGAGGCGCCTGGCCTGGTGCATGATGAGAACCGAGCCTGGCGGACAGTCGGCTGATGACGCTGGGCCGCTGGTGGCATCCGCCCAGTGCCGGACCGTACCATGACGCCATGACAGCCCAGCCCGCTGAGCATCCCGAGGATCCGCTGGATCCGCAGCGGATCCTCCGGGAACTGCCCGGCCGGGAGCGCGCGGACTTCCTCGCCGCCTACTGGGAAGCCCTGGACGGTGCGCGAGATCCTGCCGGGCGGGGGCATCTGCGGCGCGTTTTGCGGCTCTGGAGCGGGATGGTGATAACCGTGAACCGGCCCGGCTTCTACGAGGCGCAGGAGGCAGCGCTGACCGGGACTGGCGGCGGGATGCTCCTGGAGGATTACATCCGGCTGCGCCGTACCCAGGCGTGAACTGCCGGCCGTACCTGGAGTCCGGCGCGCTCCGGCAGATGCGCGGCTTTCCGGACCAGGCGTTCGACATGCTCGTGACGCTGCCGGCCAGGACCTGCGACGACCCGTACGACCGGTGTTCAGCGCGCCGGCCAGAGTGCCGCGACGGCGGGTCGCCGACGTTGGCGATTTCGGGTTCATCGTATTCGCGGTCGATGAAGCCGCCGGTCTGGTCGGCGTTTTCGACTTCGCGTGGACAGGCTGAGGCCGCACGCCGGTGGGCGGGAACGGCGGTCAGGTCAGTGGGGCAGCAGCTGCCCGGCGTGATGGAGCTGGCGCGGCCGCCTGGCGGGTTGAGCCTGGCGGCGCCGGCATACTCCCGGGGCACGCGGCGGCAGCCGGGGCAGGTGTCACATGGCAGTACCCGGTGGCGGGTGCAGGCGAACGCCCACGGCAGGCCGGCAGCCACCGGCTGCGCTGCCCGTCCAGGCAGGACGGGCAGTACCGGGTGCAGCCCAGCCGGGCGCCGGGGCCGCCCCGGGGCATGGGCGCACGAGGGCTCACTCCCGGTCGGCGGGCCGCGCCGTTCGCCGGCGCCAGAAAACCCGCTGCGCTTGCAGGCCGGCCGCGCCCACCACCACCAGCACCACCACGTTCAGGAGCAGTTGCGCGAGCGAGTCCAGGGCAGGCTGCCAGTTCCCGAACGCGGCGAACACGCCCACCCCCGCTGCAGCCGGGATCGTCGTGACTGAGATGAAGACCCCCGTCAGGGCGTTGGCCCGCGACTCCGTGAGAGACACCACGCCAACGATGCCGGCCAGCGCCGCAATGATGACCGAGAACGCACCCGGCGCGGCGATGAGACTGGCGACCGGCCTGACCCCGCCGATGAAAGCGCGGGGCACCAGGCCCGATTCGCGGATCACCAGCGTGAACAGATACGTGATCACCATCGCCGCCGAAAACCCCCAGCAGAGCGCGACCAGGCCATCGTGGATCGCGGCCCGGTGCCGCTGGGTGATGGCCAGCGCCACCGCGATGATCGCGGTGTACTCCGGGCCAACCACCATGGCGCCCACGATCAGGATCTGCGAGTTGGTCAGGATGCCGACGGCAGCGATCATCCCGGCGATGGTGAGCAGGATGAAAAAGCTCGGGGCGTAGACGGCCTGCGCGCGGATGGCGGCTTCCACCAGTTCCCAGACCGGAGTGATCTCACGCCGCGGCGAGCCGATCTCGCCACCGGGACGCGGCGGGTCGGCCAGGACCGTGTCCGCCTCCCCGGCGGTGACGGCCCCCGGCCGGTCCAGATGCAGGCCGCGCAACAGACGGAACGCGGCGTTGGCGGCGCCCTGGCGCACATCGAACTCGACGGCGTCGCCGTCGGGCCGGCGCGCCATCCCGCGCAAGACCACGACGTTTCTCACCCCTGGCTCGGCATCCAGCGCCTCCAGCAGGCGGCCCGTGGTGTCCGCCGGGCTCATCACGCGCACGCGCAGCATCGCCTACCTACCTTCCAGCCAGGGGAACACCACCGCGCCGCCCTCCCCCGGCAAGAACACGCCGGTCATGCCGGCACCGCGGTTGCGGTGATGGCATCTTCGGGACGGCCAGGCGGTACGACGGCCAGGGCGCTGACGCCGGCCAGTGCAGCCACGGTCCAGGCGTGCAAGGGCAGCAAAAGCAGGCAGATCCCGGGTGAGCGGGCCCGGGCTGGGGTCACTGGGCCTCCCGGTCATGCACGGTGGCCGTGGCGAGCTGGATGAGCTCATCTGCGTCCCCGGACAAAGATGGCCCTGGTCGCATCGCCGGCAGGCAACGGGCGGCCCAGATGCCCCCGGCATGCCAGAACCCGGCCACGCGTGGCGAAGTACTCCATCCGCATAGCTTGGCATCACGGGGCATCTGGTTTTCTCGCGCCCGAACGCCCTCGTCCCGTGGCGCACCTAGCCGGCAGGGAGGATCCGCACCTCGCGGTTCCGCTTATCACGCCTTGTAATCAGCCGAGCTGCGGCAGCCGAGAAATATCCGCCGATATGCGCGGCGGTTGGAGCGCGGTGCTCTTGGCTGAGGTGAATGCAGATCTGGGGCGTCTGTGTCTGCGGCCTTGGTTCCAAAGGACTGGGCGCAGGCGGGGTTGAGCCGCCGATCGGGCTTGATCTGGCCTGGCGAGTTCAGGTGGTGAATGCTGTCATCCGGATCGAGACGAGCAGTCCGGGCAGGTCGACGCTGAGCTTGGCGACGTAGCGGGTCGGTGGCTGAGATGGGAACCACCGCGCGTATTCCTCGTTCAGGCCGGCGAAGTCGGCGGGGTTGGTGAGCAGTATTCCTACCTCGATGACGTCGTCCAGGCTGGCACCGCCTGCCTGGAGAATGGCCTGGCAATTGGTCAGCGCCTGTCGTGTCTGATCTTGGTCGTGTCCCCTGCGAGGCTGCCGGTGCCCGGGTCGATGCCGGCCATGCCGGAGACGAACACGTGCGGCCCGGCTTTGACTCCCTGGTTGTACAGCGGCGAACTCGGCGCGTTCGCGGTCGTGATGATCTGCCGTGGCATAACGGTTCTCCCTGTTTCTGCCGCATCAATGCGCCACTGCAGGATCGCAGGTTTCGCTTCGCGGCGAACTCGTTTGCGGTCCGCAACGCGAGCTCGATCGCCGGCCATTTGCAGCTAGCCGGCTGCCGCGGCCCTGCTTTGCCGGACGCTGACCAAAGGGCCACTACGTGTACAACGCGCAGATCATGTGTTTCTGCGTATGCATTCACCGGCGGCCAGGCGGGCTGCTGTCAGCCCGGGGTTCCCGGTGGCGCATCCAGTGCCGCCTCGAAGGCAGCGTCCCGGCCCGCCTGTCCCGCCTTCTCCGCGTCCCTCTCCTCATGCTCAGCTACCTGCCGCTATGAGGCCAAGCTCACATCCGACTCCGCCGACCCCTTGCGACATCGGAGCGTGCCAGGAAAGAATAGTACTTCTGCGGGTGTTCTGAAACGGTCGGCTGGTATACGCCAGAGCACTCAGTCCGATGCTGCTGGCATGGGAAGACTGCCAAATGCTACTCAGGGCGCTTGGCGAGGTCGCCGCCGGCGCCTGTGCGCTTTTGTTCCTGGCGGCTGCTCTCGGCAAGCTCGATAGCTGGGAGCAGTGGTCGCGGCTGACCAAGGAGATCTCGGCATCTGCTGTGCTCGGCCGTGCCGTGCGGGTCATCGTTCCCGCCGTCGAGAGCGTGGTCGTCGTGCTCAGCTTCGCGTGGCCAGCCGCTGGGCTCGCATCCGGGACAGCGGTTCTCGCCGTCTTCGCGCTCGCCGTCTGGCTCCTTGCGCGCAGGCTCTCCGGGCGAGAGTGCGGCTGCTTCGGCGCGATCGCGCCCGCGACGATCGGCCCGCGCCTGGCCGTCCGGAACGCCGCGCTCGCGATCGTGGCGGCGGCGGGCTGGTACCTGGCCCGGCAGGAGAACCTGCCCGGGCTGTCGCTGGGGCAGGTGCTGGTGACCGTGCTGGCCGGGGCGATCGCGCTGATGATCTTCCAGTACCGCCGGCTGCGCCAGGCCGCGGGACGGCCCGCTTCATCTACGCCAGAGGAGGGCGAATGAGCGGAATCTGGCGAGTCGTGGTCGTGCTGCTCGCCGCTGGGCTGCTGATCGAGGCGGTGTTCCTGGTCGCGTTGATGCGCCAGGTCGGCAACCTGCTCCTGCAGGGCGGGGCGGCCCGGGCGAACGTTCCGGCAGGGCCGAAGGCTGGCGCGATTGCAGAAATCTCCGGACGTGACCGTACCGGGCACCCGTCGCTGGTGGTCTTCACCTCGTCCGAGTGTGAGCAGTGCCGGGTCTTGTTGCCGGGGCTGCGGCGGATCCATGAGCTTTACGGCCCCGGGGCCACCGCCGGTCATCAGCTGGACCTCATCGCTGTCCTTACCGACCGCAACGTCGGCACTCGCGCCGAACACGCACGCGAGCTCGGCGGCTTCGCGCGCACGGACCTGGTCGCGCTGATGCAGGACTGGGACGTTCCGGGGACCCCGTTCGCGGTCGCGCTCGACTCCGGCATGCGAGTGCGGGGCGCAGAGGTCGTCAGCACGCGGACGGATCTTGAGATGCTCGCGGTGCAGAAGCTCGGGATCGCGTATGTCCAGTCCAGCGAGCCAGAGCGCGCCGAGAACGCGGTCGAGCTCGCCATCCAGCAGGTAACCGGTGACGGCTCGCACGGAGCGGAGGCAGGTCCATGACAGCAGCAGGCAACCAGGGAACGCTGGACCGGGCTGCGGGCGCGCTGTCCCGCGGCCTCGCGCGGAAATTTACCCGCAGATCGGTGATATCCAAGGTCGGCAAGTACGGTGTCGCGCTCTCGCTGGGCGCGGCCGGGGTCGCGTTGCTCGATGACGAGGCGTGGGCATGCACGAACTGCTGCGCGTCCAACGGGGGATGCTGCCGGGACTGCTGCTCCCGCGGCTGCTGCGGTGCCGAGTCCCGCTGGTGCGGTCTTAACGGGCGGTGCCCGTCTGGTACCTGCGGCTGCGGGGCCTGGTGGACGGGTCGCTACTGCATGAACTCATCCGGCCAGAGAACGGGGCGGCTCATGTATGGTGACTGCTGCGGTGACTGCGGCTGCGGGAGTAAGTGCACGTGCAGTTCCAGCTTCAACTGCAACGGGACCAGCTCGCCGTGCCCCTCCTGCTGCCACCAGGTGCAGTGGTACACCGACCCCAGCAGGTCATGCGGCCAATGCGAGTGCAAGTGCCCGTGGTACATCAAATGCCGCCGGGCCTTCTGCGCATGACTGAGGCTCGCACCCGGTTCGCGCTAGGTTCCCCCGCCGAACGCCTCCTTGGCCTTGCGGTCAGTCCCTCGCTGATCGCCGCCGCGATCACCGTCGCCGCCGTCAGCGTCACCGCGGTCTACGCTCGTGACCTGCCGGTGTGGCTTGTTCTGGCCGCCGCTGCGGCGGGGTGGTCATCCGCCTGGTCTCCTTGAGGACTGTCGATGGCCTTCACCATCAACCCCGCGGTCAGCGGGGCCAGCTACCGGAGATGGAGCCTGCATGCCGGACTGTTCGTCGTCGGCGTGGGCCTAGGCGCGATGGTCACATATGCGGTCACGCGATCTCTGTACCGGCTGCTCGCGATTGCCGCGCCCGCTTCCTGGCTGGCGATCGCGCTGCCGCTGATCGCCCTGGCCGCTCTGCGCGATCTCGGGGCCCAGGTCCCGCTCCCCTACCCGGCCCGACAGGTACCGGAATGGCTGCGCCACGTGCTCTCCCCGGGCTGGACGGCCATCAGCTACGGCAGCCAGCTTGGCACCGGGTTCCTGACCCGTTATACCTACGCGACGCACGCGGCATTCGTCGCGCTGCTCGCCACCCAGTCCTCGGTGACGGTGGTCGGGGTCGCCGTGCTGGCGTTCGCGCTGACCAAGAGCATCGTCGTCGTCAGCTCGCTGGCGGGCAGGTCGTACTCGGAGTTCGAGCAGGGGCTGCTGCACCGCCACCGCACGCGCGGGCAGGCCACGCTCCGGGCGGCGAACGCGGCGCTGGCACTCGCCTCGGGCGCTGTGCTGGTCACCCACCTACTGCACGGATGACCTCATCAAACAGGAGGCACGGCCAATGACTTCTAGCACTTCCCGGCAAGGCCTGCTGAAGCGGCGAAGCCTGCTCAAGCTAGGCGCGGTCGGCGCCGGGGCCGCGGCCGCCGTCGGCGCGGCACCGCCGGGACGCGCCCGCGCCGCGGTCCTGGATGCGAGCTTCACCAGCCCCTACCCGCCGTACCTGACGTTCATCTACCCGAGCTCCTGGTTCGTGCACACGGCTCTGATCCCGGGCGTGGTCATGCCCTACGACGTCATCATCAGCAATCGCCACCTAGGCCCGTTGCCGGATATTGCCGGGGCTCCCGACCTGCGCGCGGTGCCGGGCGATGCGACCATGCTGGTGCTGCTGTTCTGGGACCCAGTACCCGCCGCCAAGGCCAACCTTTCCGGGGGGCCGGTTAGGTTGCAGAAGGGCATGGCGATGCGCTTCAGCGACCTGGGCGGAGGGCAGCGCAACTGGCACAGCTTCCGCGCCTTCACCGGATGGTACGTCGCAACCTCCGGTGACCTCCTCTACAGCATCGAGGCCGATGTGTATGTGGGGCCGGACGCGGGCGCCGAGTGGAAGGATGTGCAGCCGATCGTCTCCGGCATCCGCCATCCCGGCTGAGGGGCCACCGCGGATGCGCGCCGGCCGGATGGCGGGCCAGGCCACGCCGGCAGTCCTGACGGTGCTGCTCACGCTGGCGCTGACCGCCTGCAGCGGCGGCGTACCGAGCCCCACGCCGCGGCACTCCATCGCACCGGGCCCTGCCTCGCGGCACGGCACCGCGACGAGCCAGGCGCCGCAGCGGGGTTCCGGGCAGGGTGTGGCGATGACACCGACCCCGGGGGATCTCCTGGCTTTCTGCCGCACCAGCCCGCTGCTGCGCCCGATATGCCCCCGGCAGATACCGATGGTGCCCGGGTCATCGGGACCCAGGATCGGGTACGGATTCTTCAACACGCCGAACGGCGTCCCGCGATCGGTGGCCGCGGGGAACGCCCTGTTCACCACCAGGCGCTGCACCGACGCGGGATGGAGCTATGAGCAGTTCAACTTGCCCGTCCCCGTCGAAGGCACCCGGGTGAGCGCGTGGGACGGGACGAAATGGTTCGCGGTGTCGTTCGCTGCGCTATACCCGCCGCCGTACCAGGTCCACGTCGACATCGAGGCGTCGGCGGGCTCACCGCCGGTCGCGGTCAGCGCTACTGGGAGGTTGCAGCGCGCGAAGCACATCACCGATGCCCTGCTCAACCCCAAACGCACGCACGTGTGGGGTTCCAAAACTGTTGCTGGGCCCTTGACCTGCAGCAATGATGAGCGTCGGCCTCAAGGCATCATGGTCATCCGTGTCCTTGCGCCTGCTCTACCTCATCTTCGTCCGGCTCTGCGGCTGGCTGGTCCTGCTCAGCCGGTCATCGGCCTCCAAGGACGCCGAGCTGCTCGTGCTGCGCCATGAGGTCGCCGTGCTGCGCCGTACCCATCCGCGGCCCCGGCTCGACTGGGCCGACCGCGCAGTCCTCGCCGCACTCATCCGGCTCCTGCCGCCACGGCTGCGAGCACGCCGGCTGGTTACCCCCGGCACCGTCCTGCGCTGGCACCGCCGCCTGATCACCCGCAAGTGGACCTACCCGCACCGGACGGGACGGCCTCCGGTCAGCGCCGAGATCGCCGCGCTGATCGAGCGGCTCGCTACCGAGAACAACGGCTGGGGGTACCAGCGGATCCAGGGTGAGCTGCTCAAGCTCGGCCACCGGGTCAGCGCGTCCACGATCCGCCGGGTCCTCAGGGCGCTTAAGATCCCTCCGGCGCCGGAGCGGGGCTCCGACACGACGTGGCGGCAGTTCCTGCACACGCAGGCCGCGACGATGCTCGCCACCGACTTCTTCCACGTGGACTGCGCGGTGACCCTCCAGCGGCTGTACTGCCTGTTCGTCATGGAGGTCGGCTCCCGTTACGTGCACATCCTCGGGGTCACGCCGAACCCAGACGGGCCGTGGACCGCCCAGCAGATCCGGAACCTCCTGATGGACCTTGGTGACCGGGCAGCGGACTTCCGGTTCCTGGTCCGGGACAGGGCCGGGCAGTTCAGCGCGTCGTTCGACGCGGTCCTGGCCGACGCTGGTATCGAAGTGGTCAAGATCCCGCCGCGGAGTCCTCGCGCGAACGCCTATGCAGAACGGTTCGTGCTCACAGCGCGGACGGAGATCACCGACCGGATGCTGATCTTCGGCCAGCAGCACCTACGGACGATCCTGGCCCAGTACGAGGCCCACTACAACGGACAGCGGCCACATCGCAGCCGACAGCTCCGCCCGCCCCGGCCCGATCACCCTCCCGCTGATCTCTCCCAGGAGCGGATCAAACGCCGGCCCGTCCTCGGCGGCCTCATCAACGAGTACGAGCGGGCCGCATAGAAACCCAGGTCAGGACCAGTGGTCGAGTTCTGGAACCCCACAGGCGGCGACGCCACCAGGCCCGCGCCCGCTGGCACCACTACAGCACTCGCCTCGCCGCACTGGCCGCCTGAAGCGGGCCGGCCGAAAGGAGGTGACGATATGTAACCGCACCGACGAATCATGCGCCACGCTGAGCTGCCGCGCGGTCACAGGCCGGGAAACAGCAACTGTAATACTCGGGCGGCCAAGGACACGGACAATGTGCCGAAAGGCATCCAAGCACAACATGCTGACGGTTCGGCAGGGACGTGACAGAGCCTTGAAATTACAGTCCCGATGTGTCCACCACGCTACGAGGGGAAGCCCAAGGGACAAGCTGTGGGGCGGTTGCTGCTGGCGAGGGTGGTGCGCTGGGGACGTAGGTCCATGCCTGGGCTCTGGTGTATTTGACCTGAAATCTGACAGGCCGGAAGGCGGCCGGGCTGATCAGGCTAGGGTGGCGGGAGACGAGAGTGCGGTAGACGTAGTCGGAAACAATCAGCGCAAGGTCGGCTCCGGTGTTGGCAAGTGCGTGCTTAAGCGGCCGGGCATCCAGCATGCGGAATAGAAAGTCAGCGTCGGTTCCGACGAACCCGTGCCCATCGTGGTCGACCAGCCCGAGATGGGCTGCGACGCGAAGCTGGATCTGAGCGGCAGCACTGGAGACGTGGTTATGGCGGCGGATAAGGCTGTGGAGCCGTTCGGGTAGCGGGTCGATGATTCCCGTAGCGGCGATGCCAGGTGGGACGACCACCAGCACGCCGTCGCCGCGGTCTTCGCGGAAACAGGCTGCCCAGGATATTCCGGATCCGTTGAAGGCCCGTTCGAGGATTCTGTATAGTTCCTCGCGCATGAACATGCGGACGTCGTCGTCGCGGTCTGGCCGGGTAAATTCGGCGATGTCGACTGCGATCAAGGCGCATACCTGCCCGCCAACCGGAGGGGCATGTGTTCTGCCGGCCGGACGGGTCATAGCGCGGCCCTCCGTGAGGTAGGTCCGGTGGCCACGACGCCGCCGACGGTGGTCTGGTCGTCGGCCCGGAAGGTGATCAGCTCTTCTTCGGTGCGCGGCTGCGGCGGGACATCGCCGCGGAGAGTACGGCCGGTAGCCAGCGTCCAACTTGTGCTGAGCACCCGGGCCAGGATCTGATCGTCCTCTGCGAGACCGGCCGCCGTTCCGGGGCGTTGGGTCTGCTGGATTGCGCGGGAATCGCTCGCGCTGAGCAGGTCAGCGAAGCACGGCGCGTCTGCCGCAGGAAACATGTCGGGCTGGGAGAAGACGAGCCGGTAGGCAAGGTGGTCTGTGGCCGCGTGCAAGTCGGTGAGATCCTCGACCACGTGGGAGTTCCTTGGGAACGGAATCACGGTCGCTGCCTCCCAGACGCCAGCACGACGTATCTTGCTACGTGGAGTTATTGCCCCATTTCCGGCTTTCATGCGCCACAATGAGAATCTTTTTGAGTTTCTCATGCCCCAACGAGACGCTCAAAGCAAATTTTAGTTATTCATGCGGTGAAAGATTTCCTGAATGGCGTCGATAAATTTTCATCGGTCCATGCGCCGTCAGGTTCTTCGCAACTTGCACCGGGATGAAACCAAATGTAGCTCAAAAAGGAATAGCCGTGTGCAAGCATTCTATCTGACACGTCCGCTCATGCTTCATTCCTGTCGCCAGCTATCCGGTACACCAGGACTCAGCGATCATAATTCCGCAAACGCCTTCACCGTGCAGACGATCGCGGTAGCACGCGGGTGCGCCAGTATGGGTCTGACCCCGGGAACGACTGTGATGGCGGATGCGCAGAGGGCCGCCGCCCTGGGTGGGCGGCGGCCTCTGCGCTGTGAAGGTCAGCTCTTGAAGGATGGCGAAGTCTGGAGTTCCGCCAGGAAGGCGGCCCAGGTTCCTGGTTCGAAGCTCAGCACGAGCCCTTGGGCCGCCTTGCTATCGCGAACACCGATGCGGCCGCCTGCGAGGCGGGCGGCCTCCAGGCACTGTCCATTGCTCATGCTGTACGAGCTCTTCCGCCAGTCTCCGACAGGATCACGATCATCCCCCTTGTCCCCTGCTGGGGCCCTAACGCCCATAAGTAACCTTTCGGCCTGGTCGCGAACGAACTGTGACCATGTACTAATGAGCTCACACCCTGAGTAGCTATGTTTTATCCCACACGCGCCTAGAGGTTGTCAAGATGAGTTCTCGGCTTTCATGGGGGGAGAGAGATTCCTCGGCAAGATGGTTGAAAGCGAGCTTGAACTGATGAGTATCGGTATCTCCCTCCACGTACAACTCGCTGGTCACGTGTTCCAGACTGACTACGTCGTGAAGAACCGTCTCGTGGGCTTTGCCGAATTGGAAAATGGTAAAAGAATCCACCGCAAGCCCATGATCTATGTTGAGCGGCAGGATCCGTATCGTGACGTTCGGCAGCTTCGAGACATCTGCCAGCCGCTGAAGTTGTGCGTGCATCACTGATTGGTCGCCGCGCTGCCGGTGCAAGACGGACTCATCCAAGAGCGCTACATATTCCAGCGGCTCATCACGAGTCAGCAGTTGCTGGCGGGTAAGGCGCGTCTCCAAACGCCGCTGGAGTGCCCTGGGTGAGATGGTTGCCACCTCTTGGTACGCGGATAGGACATCCCATGCGTACCGCTCGGTCTGCAGCAACCCTGGAACCACATTAATCTGCCATTCTAGGATTGACGTGGCCTCAGCTTCTAGACCGATATACTCCAGGTTCTCCTCGGTCATGACATCGCCATATGCCTCCCACCATCCTTTGTGGGTGGCTTCCTCAGCAAGCGCCAGCAACTGCTCGCGGTGGCTCCCCTGGACTCCGTAAAGCTCCAGGAGCCTCGCGACCTCCGCGGGCTTTAGGCCGCCCTGCGCCAGCTCGTACCGGCTGATCTTCGCCTTCGACACGCCAAGGGCCCTCCCGACCTCCTCAGCAGTCTTGTCCGCGCTAGTGCGGAGACGACGAAGCTCTGCGGCAAGACGCCGTCGCCGGACCGTTGGACTGCCAGAGCTGGGCATCTACGCACTCCGCTGCTTAAGTGAGCTGCGTGACAAGTGTTTCATATGGGAACTATTGGGGTGGGAGACATGCCAGTCCTCTCAAAGAGACGTACCCCTCGATTCTTGATGAGAGTCCCAGGGCACCGGCGTCCCTATAACTGTCCGTAGCTTACACCCGGCGGTACAGGATACGAAATCATGTTCCCTAATAAGACTCTACCTGCCTGGCCGGAGTCCAAGTCTTCCCACCTCAGCCTGAGAGCCCAACGGCGAACGAAGCAGGCGACGCGAGGTACCTTAGTACAGGACGTGCGGTCCCGATCACGTACGGCCTTGTCCCCTCCGCAAATCCCGCAATATTAAGCAGCCTTGAGCCCACCCAGCGCTGTCGGCGCGACCTCACAGGTCACGATGGCCTGAGATGATCCCCGGTCGCTCTGTGGCGAGCCGTCAGGCCCAGACCCGGACGCGTCGGTCGCACCCATGTCGGTCCGCTGTCGAGCGCCCGGAGATACGCACCCGGGGCCAGCTCAGACCGACAATCCTAGGCCGCGAGCGAGATCTCCTTCGGGATCTCGGTTGTCCGTGGCCATGAAACTCAACTTGGCCGTTAACACTGGCCATGTTGGGTCAGTTGGACGTCGAGGACGCTGACAACCATCTGTGTACCACCATTGTCAGACCAGCCAAATGAGACCATCCCGGTGTCACCCTGAAGCCTCGACGATTCCCGCACACGCGGCACCCGCTGAACCGCTTCGAGCTGGACGGCGTTCATTCAACGCAAGCCTCTGAGCGCGGCCAGGGATGACCCGAACGACGACCAAGAGGACTGAATGAACGGTCCAGATCACTACCGCGAAGCCGAAAAGCTCCTGGACGAAGCCACCTCTGGCGGAGACTTCAACCCGCGAGCTCAGTGGTGCCTCGAACTGGCCAAGCTGCACACGGCCCTGGCCCACGTCGCGGCAACCGCCCTGACCTCTGACGGCAGGGAATGGGCCGAGGTCGTCGGCTCCGGATTGTGCGATATGAGTTTCGCCCTGCAGCGGGGGCAGGACTTGAATCCGCCGGGGTCGCCGAGCCTATTTCGCGTGCGGCCCGTACTCTGAATCGCTGCACCGCGGCGCTACACCGCCGCGACGAGCCACAGGGTGTTCGGCATCAGGGATCACAGAACAGCAGTACGCTGCACCAGCCTTGACAGATCCCGGCCGCAGCGATTTTCTACCCAAATTTCTACCCAAAGCGGCAACGCAGCGGAGCCGAGATGCCCTCTCTCATGGTCACAGGCACCGACTGGAGTCGCCGACCGGAGTACGCTAGCAGCTTCCCAAGCTGATAGTGCGGGTTCGATTCCCGTCACCCGCTCTGCGAAGGACATAACCTTATTGATAATTTTTCGATTTTTTGTTCATCTACTTGCCGTCTGATGCCGTCTACTGGCTGACGTCGCGTCAATTCTAGTGTTCTTCCTATTCAAACAAGTACTTCGAACTAGATTATGACAGCGCGAAGGGCCAGGTGCGCCCCGTTTTTCTACCCAAAATGCACGCCGCCACTAAGCTGGCCACACAAGTTCGAATCCCGCCGCCGGCGCCGCGGGCCTCCCACTTCACTGACTGCGGCGTACCTAGAACGCCGGGAGCGCAAGAAGGACATCCGCTACCGCGGCGTCTAACAGGGCCGCGGAGGCCGCTACCGCTCTATGGCACCTTCAGCACGGAAGACTGGGCGCTCGCGGTCGCCAAGGAGCCGGAACGACACGCCGCTGAGGTGGCCGACGGTGCGGCAGGTGGGCTGGATCTGTGCGGCTGCGCAGGGCATCGAGGTCAAAGACCTCCGGACAGCTGCCCGCTGAACCGGGTGGTCAAGTTCAAGCGGCGACCGGAAAGACGCTGTGTGGGAAGGCTCTCCGGGTTCGCCTTTACTACGCCCTCATGCCGATGAGCGAGCGTTAACCAGGCGCGCGTTTTATGCACAGCCATGCATACTATCTCACGGTTCGTTCGACCCTTCGCGGCCGTGATCGCGATCGCCGCGGCCAGGCGCCGGCGCTGGCGCCCTGCCCGGCGCTGATGCTGGCGGTGATGGCGGCGCGCAGCGCGGTGGCGCTGATTCTCGCGGGTTCGGCACCGGTGGCCGCGGCGATGCCGGCGCCGGTGATCCGCAGTGCCTGGTGCGCGGCGACGGTGGCGGCGGCCATCCGGTACGCCCCGGCCGGGGTGGCCGCGGTGACCGGCTGCCCGGCGGCCAGGGTCTGTTTCTCTTCGAGGTACACCAGCTCGCTGGCCCAGCGCATGCCGTACAGTTCCGCGATGTCGCGGGCCGGGTAGGCGGCGGTGTCCATCAGGGTGGTGATGATGGTGACGGTCTCGGATACCTCCACGCGGATCGTGCCCGGTGTCCGGCACAGCCCGCCGTCACCTCCGCCGTCCTCGCCGCCGTCGTCCAGGGTGCGGACGGACGGTCCTGCGGGCGGGGCGGTCAGCAGCGGGTGGCCCGGCGGGAGATCGAGGACCTGGTCGACGTGGTACTCGATGACGCGGACCTTATAGGTGCGGCCGCGCCAGGTGATCGCCGCTTTCCAGGTGCCGTCGCTCAGCGGCAGGCCCGAGCGGCGCAGCTTCCACGACGAGGAGATCCGCCAGGCGAAGTGCTTGCCGGCCTCGATCTTGGCGGCGATGGCCTCGCGGCTGGGGAACCCGCGGTCGGCCAGGTCCAGGTCGCCGGGTCCGCAGGCGGGTTCCAGGTGCGCGGCCAGGGTGGTCTCCCCGGTGCCGTGCGGCCCGGCCGCCCAGGCCACCGCGCCGCGCGTCCACACGTCGGTGACCTCGACCATCCGGATCTGCGGGAGCGCGGGCGCGCCCGTGGATGCCGGCAGGCCGAAGTGCGCGGCGTTGCGCGACTGCCCGCCCGTGCCCTTGCGGTCGCTGCCCTTGGGGTCGGCGACGCTCCGGACGGTGCCGTCCTTGGCCAGCACCCGCAGCCCGTGCCAGCGGCCACCGGACCACGGCCCGCCCGGCCGCGCCACCGGGCGCAGCCGGATCGCGGCCCGGTCCCCGTCCGGCGTCCCTGGTGCCGGCAGGCACGCCGGCGGCACGCCCGGCAGCGGGACGGCGCGGACCTGCCCGCACAGCCCGGCCAGCAGGTTCACCAGCGGCCTGACTCCCAGGAAGCTGTCCGCGTCTGACAGCGACGACGACGCCGGCAGGTCATATCCGGGGTCGGCTTCCCGGGGCCGCTGCGCCAGCGTCCGCAGCGCCGCCGGAGCCGTGCCGGGCATCAGCGACCGCGCCAGCTCGATCTGCATCGCCAGCCGCGGCGTGATCTTCCGCGACCGCCGGCCGGGCAGCCCGGCCAGCGCCGCGTCCAGCAGCGCCGGGGTGAGCACCGCCGACGCCAGCCCCAGCCCCGTCCCCTCCCGCACCGGCCCCGGCTCTGCCGCGATCCCGGCCGCCGCCAGGCGCTCCGCCGTCCAGGCCGGCTCCGGCGCCGCCGCGCCCGGCAGCGCCCCGCACGCCACGCAGGAGGAGGGTAGAGCTTCGACCCTATCAGCGGTCTTGTGCAGCCTTTTCCACTGTTCCGGTAGGAAATCAGATCGCCGAATATTTGCGGCTGACGCTTGAGCCGCTGCAGCGTAGTACCTGCGCGCAGATGCTCCAGATCTGCGTGAGCGATTCCGTGACTAACCCGGTCGCTGATCCTGGCGGGCGCGAGCCTGTCGGTGTTGCAGAAGTTGTTGTGGAAGTCATCGAAGCAGGCGTACCGGTTCTCGAGATTGCCGGACGGCTGTCTGCCGACGCGCTCGGGGTTTGCCGCCGGGTTTCAGCTGCTGCCGTGATCCTCTTAATCGATCTGGACATCGGCGCCGTTCTCCGGGCCGGCGGTCACATAGGCCATTGGTTTCGCTCACGGTCCTGGCCCAGCTGGTGACACGGTGGCGGCTGCCCCGGGTACCTGCTTGCCGATGGCTTCCTGCCAGTGATTGTCATGCTGGCCGGGCCGCGCTCGTATGCGCCGGTGTCCGGTGCAAGTGGCCAGTGCGTAGCCCGCGCCCAGGTCACCGGCTAGCCAGGGCCGCCGCGCGCTCGGCGATGGCGTACACCGTGGCGTTGGTGTTGCCGGAAACGATCGACGGCATGATCGAGCCGTCGGCGATCCGGAGCCCGCTGATGCCGTGCACCCGCAGCTCGGGGTCCACCACCGACATCGTGTCGGTCCCCATCCGGCAGGTACCTACCGGATGGAAGTAGGACTGCATTGTCCGGTCGGCGTAGTGCCGCAGCGCGTCGTCGGTGTCCGCACCGGGACCCGGCAGCGCTTCGGCGGCCCGCCACGGCGCCAGGGCCTTGGCCCGCCCGATCTGCCGGGCGATCTTGAGGCCCGTCACGATGGCCTCGACATCCCGGGGGTCGCTCAGATACCGCGGGTCGACCACGGGAGCGGCGTCCGGGCTGCCGCTGGCCAGCCGGACCGTGCCGCGGCTGAAGGGCTGCATCAGCGCGGGCGCGATCGTGTAACCCGGCTCCGGTCCGCCCGCGGACGGCGGAACCAGAGAGATGTCGACAAAGAGGATCTGCAGGTCGGGGTAGTCCAGATCCGGGCGGCTGCGCAGCAGGCCCAGCGCCTCACCGTGATTGTTCGCCGCCGCGGGCACCGGCCGGCCCGGGCGGTAGATGATGAAGGCGTACGGGTGGTCGTGCAGGTTCTCTCCGACGCCGGGCAGCTCGGCGACCACCTCGATGCCGTGCGGGCGAAGGGCAGAAGCCGGGCCGATCCCCGAGAGCATCAGCAGCTTCGGCGTGCCGATGGTGCCCGCGGTCAGCACGACCTCACCGGTGGCTCCGGCCCGGCACAGCTCGCCGCTCACGCTGTACTCGACGCCGGCGCATCGCTGCCGGTCCATGAGCAGGCGATGGGCGAGCGCCTCGGTGACCACGCGGAGATTGCCGCGCGGCATCGCCGGCCTCAGGTACGCGTCCAGGGCACTTTGCCGCCTGCCCGCCACGATGTTCAGATCGGACCACCCGAAGCCTTCCTCGAGGCCGCCGCTGATATCGTCCGCGCGCCGGTACCCGGCTTCTTCGGCGGCGTCCAGGCACGCGGCCAGCACGGGATTGGGCGGGGTCGCCGGGCCGACGATAACCGGCCCGTCCATCCCGCGCAGCACGGGATCACGTCCTTTGGCGGTCTCGGTGCGGCGGAAGAACGGGAGCAGGTCGTCGAACCCCCATCCGCCGGCGCCCTCCTTGACCCACCGGTCATAACTCGACCGGTGGCCCCGCATGAACACCATCGCGTTGATCGCCGACGACCCGCCCAGCACCCGGCCACGGGCCACCGCAACCGGCCGTCCGGCGGCGGTCTGGCCGGGCGCGACGTCACCCCAGTTCGCCGGGGACTGCAGAAGAGCCGGCCAGGCCGGGGGATACTCCGCGCCTGCAGGCGACTCCGCGGCGCCCGCCTCCAGCAAGAGCACCGACACCTCCGGGCTCTCCGAAAGCCGCGCGGCCAGCACGCACCCGGCCGTCCCCCCGCCCACGATCACGAACTCGTAGCTGTCCATCCAGACCTCTCCTCCCGCATTCCCCAGCGGGCAGCCGTGGATGAGCACCACCAGCTGGCCGCCGCCACGACTCCCTAACAGATCTCGGTACCGGCACCGTTGCCGGTACCGACGGTCACAAAGGCCCTTGATTTCTCCCGCCGGTCTGGCTGCCCGCTGGTGGCACTGCCACGGCTGGCCCAGGTGGCTCCTCTGGTTTTCTGTGCCTGGGATCACGGTCGCACTCCCGGGTCCCGCCTCGCACCCGTGAAATCCCTGGCCGGTACCCTGGTCCGCGATCAGGCGCGGACCCCGGTCACTGGCCTCCTGGATTCCGCGGCCTGCGCCACGACGAACTGACCCGGGAATTCCCCGGATAGCGCCGATGGCTCCGCTGCGCCCCGACGCGTGACCCACTGTCGTGTCACATGGGGCGTAGTACCACTGCCCGTTCGCGACAGATGAATTGAGAATCGTTCCGAACGGACGGGTGGTATCAGCCCGCAGGGATGCGGCGTGTCCCGGTGTCTCCTGCTCCGGGCACCGCTGAAAGGGACCAGTTCGCCGGCCGCGGATCCGGGGCATTTCATGGTGTGGACACCACGCGGCCGCACGAACGATGGGAGCCTCCATGACCGTCTCGTTTGATCTCAGCCCGGAGCAGGAGCAACTGAAGCTCGGTGCTCGCCAGTTCGCCGAAGAGCACCTGCGTCCCCTCGCCGCCGAGGTCCGCAAGGAGCCCGACCCGCTCAGGCGAGCCCTGCTGGCACGCCCGACGTTCGAAAAGGCGGTCGCCGCAGGATTCCTCAAGGGGCTCATCCCGGCGCCGTTCGGCGGAGCGGCCGCCGGCGGGGTCGAGGCCTGCATCCTCATCGAGGAGTTGGCCTGCCACAGCCCTGACTTCGTGATTTCGCTAGCGGGACCGCTCCTCGCGCTCGCGCCTGTCTACGAGGCCGGCACGCCGGAGCAGATCCAGCGGTTCGTCGCCCCGTTCCTGGCCGACCACGGCGCTCCGGTTGCCGCCATGGCGCTCAGCGAGCCGGAGGGCACGGCCAACTTCGCCGCGCCACCGCCGGCCGAGGGCCTGCGCACGACCGCGGTGCCCGACGGCGACTGGTGGGTCGTCAACGGCCGCAAGGCGTGGGCCTCCTATCTGGCCGGCTGGGATGGTAACGGGCCCGACGTGATGACGATCGTCTGCCGCACCCCTGGCGGGGTGTCTCTTATCGTCGCCGAACGCGAACACCTGGCCGGCCACATCGAGGTGGAAGAGCACTATGACCTCGTCGGCCTGCGAGGCTGCATGACGTCGCGGATCGGCCTGCACGATGTGCGCGTTCCGCGGTCGAACATCCTGGGCGCCGAGGGGCAAGGTGTCCAGCTCACCTACAATACGTTCTGGGCCAGCGGCGCGTCGATCGGCATTTTCGCCGTCGCCGCGATGCGGCAGGCGTTCGACGTGGCCTATCACTATGCGCTGGCCAACAAGCGAGGCGGCGCGGTGCCGATCATCGAGCACCAGTCCGTGGCCGATGTCCTCGCGGACGCGAAGAGCCGGATCGAGGCGGTCAGGCTTCTCACCTGGCGTGCGTTTGATGCCGTGATCGCGCAGGACCCTGCGGGCCCCGAACTGGCCCTGCACGCGAAGATCTTCGGCTCGGAGATGGGAGTGGAGGTCATCAGCCTGCTCATGAACGTCGTCGGCGTCCAGGCCTACGACAACAACTTCCCGCTGATGGCCTACCTGTCCGAGGCCCTGGCCTACCCGGTCATCGAGGGCGGCAATACCGGCTTCCGCCGCCGCCAGCTCCAGGACCTGTTCCGCACACCCGGATACAACCCGCTCAGCGCCTCTGGAATGGCCTGAGCGGCGGGTTTGCCGCACCGAGTCTCTGCTCCGGCGATCAACCGCGCTGAGCACCCCATCTCCACATATCGAGCCGAAGGAGGCCAAGAACCGGGTCCACCTGGACCTGATCCCGCCGGGCGACGACCAGGAGGCTGAACTGACGTCCGGTCCGCCTCGGCGCCCACAGTGCAAGCCGGCCAGCCGCCCGGCGTGAGCTGGATCATCCTCGCCGGCCCGGAAGGCAACGAGTTCTGCCTGGAAAGATGACACATCGCCCTGACGGGACCGAGTGGGCTGGGCCGCCCTGCCGACGCCGGTGAGCGCGCTCGGGCGACCGTCAGGACCGTCGGCTCTGAGCGGATGCGCTCCCCGCCGGCATCGAGACGACGCAGGTGCCAAACGGCGGGTATGCGCACGGACAGCAAGCAGCCTTCGCCCTCTCTCGACGGCCCTGCGAACGGCGTTCAATCCTGCGAGCGTTTGACCAGCCTGTAAAAATATGCATCGCCGCCTTGTGCGGCGGACGCGCGCTCCGCCTCCTCGAGGCCTACCGGGCCTGAGCCGGGCACTCGCCATAGCTCCCTCCCGCGCCGCAGTCGGATGATTATCCCGAACGGGCCGTGGTGCCTGCCCCCGGTCAACCGTTATGCCACCCGGGGCTCGCTGCGCGCGTGCGTACGGCTTAGCCAGCTTGACGATGTGAATGCCCTGTGAATCGGCGAAATTGCTGCTTACGAGTCTGAGTGACCCGCCAGCAGATATCGAAGGAGACCCATGTTGAGTGACACGGCAGTGAGCAAGCGCAAAGCGATCCCGCGCCTTATCCGCGCGGCGACAGCAGGTGCCATCGGGCTCGCCGCGGCCGGCGGGCTGGCGGCCTTCGCCGGCCCGGCCTGGGCGGCCGACCTCCCGGGCACCGCGGGCGCCGCGCCTTCGGCTGTCTTTGTCCAAACTGACAACCCGGCCGGCAACCAGGTCATAGTGTTCGCCCAGCAGCCCGACGGCCAGCTCTCCCAGGAGCAGGTTGTGTCGACCGGCGGCCTTGGCGGTATGGAGGCCGCCACTCCTGCGGGTGGTCTCGTCTCTCAGGGTTCCCTCACCTACGACCCCGGGCACCACCTCCTGTTCGCCGTCAACGCCGGGAGCGACACGATCTCTGTCCTGTCTGTGGAAGGGAGCCGTGTTCGCCTCGACCAGGTCTTGGGCTCCGGAGGTGAGTTCCCCAACAGCATCGCCGTGCACGGCAATCTGGTCTACGTCGCCAATGCCGGCGGTGCCGGCTCGGTGTCGGGGTTCTGGATCCTCGGGCAGCACGTGGTGCCGATCGCGGGCTCGACCAGGTCCCTGGGCCTCGACGACACCAACCCGCCGAACTTCCACGATGGTCCCGGCCAGGTCATCTTCAGCCCGAGCGGCTCGGAGCTGCTGGTCACCACCAAGGAGGCCACCAACTCGATCGACGTCTTCCAGGTCGGTCTATCTGGCTATCTCTCGGCAGCGCCGACCGTCACCCCCGATGACAGCAACGGCCCGTTCTCGTTCGCTTTCACGCCCTCCGGTCAGTTGGTGGTGTCCGAGGTGGCCTCCAGCGCGCTGCACACCTTCGCCTTCGGTCCGCACGGTACGCTCACAAGCCTCTCGGCCTCCCTTCCCGACGGGCAGCAGGCTCAATGCTGGGTGATCGCCGCCGACGGCTTCTACTATGTGGCCAACGCCGGCAGCGCCGACCTGAGCGAATACACCGTGGCCGCCGACGGGACACCCTCACTGGTCGCGCCAGTTGCGGCCAACACCGGCGCCGGATCCTTCGACCTGACCGCCTCGGCTGACGGGAAGTATATCTACGCAGAAGCGGCCGGCGGCGGCGGCACAGTCTTCGAGTTCCGAATCAACTCCGACGGGTCCCTCAGCCCGATCGGCAGCGTCCCCGGGTTGGGTGCGGCGGTCGAAGGAATCGCGGTGGGCTGATCCGATGGGGCGGGGGCCATGCTGATCGGGTGCGCCACCCCGCAACAGATAACACGTCACCGGATCGGATGGGCGGGGCCCGGGCTGAGCGGTCAGTTCCAAGCGAACGGCCATGGTCCGGGCCCTGCCCGTTACCCGGAATCAGGAATCGTCCGCCGTGCCGAGCGCGGAGGGTGCCGTGACCAGTGAAAACGTCTTCGATGTGATGCCCCGCCGCAGCAGCGTCCCGCACACCATGGCGCCGGCCGCGAGGATGCCCGCCGTCCACCAGAAGCCCCACGACATAGCCGTGCACGAGCGACTGCTGGACCAGCGCCGCGCTGCCATGGCCGGCGAGGATGGTCCCCGGGTTCAGGTGCGAGGCCAGGTAGCTGGCGGTGGCGCTGGCCACCATCGTGTTGAGCAGCGAGGTGCCGATCGAGCCCCCGGTCAGCCCCAGCTGTACGGCTCGGTCGGGGTCGACATCAACTGCGCAGTCATCGGTACACCGCGAAGGCGCCCACCGTCAACCTGGCCCCGAACCTCCCGGGTTCCCGGTTCCCGCCGAGGTAACCGGCCAGCCGCCGCCGGGACCGCTCCGCCCATGAGGAGGCGGGACCGGCCGTGCACGACCCGGTCAACCCGCGGGCCCGCAATCGCGGGCCCGCGAGCATCGGCAGGCTGCCGAGCGCGGTCAGAAAGAACGGCGCGGAATTAGCCGGCTTGACGATGTGAACGGCTGGCGAAGCGGCGAGCTTGAGACATGCGGGCCTGAGTCCGTCAGCTGCGGAACCATATCGCAGCCGCCAGTGCCTCGTGACCAGTCATCGAAGGAGACCCATGTTGCATGACGGAACAGTGAACAAGCGCAAAGTCCTGGCTGCCCGCGCGGCGGCGGTAGGTGCCATCGGGCTCGCCGCGGCCGCCGGGCTGGCGGCCTTCGCCGGCCCGGCCCGGGCGGCCGGCACGCCAGGCGTCGCGGGCGCGGTGTACACCATGACGAATTCGGCCGGCGGCAACGCGATCGAGGCGTTCGCCCGCGCCAGCGACGGGTCGCTGACCCCGGCCGGCACCTACCCCACCGGCGGTGACGGCGGGGCGCTGAACGGGGGGCACTCGATCGTCGTGTCCCGCGACGGCAGCGTGCTGGTGAACGTCAACGCCGGCAGCAACTCGATCTCCGCGTTCGCCGTCACCCCGAAGGGCCTGCGCCTGATCGGCGCGGCCAGCTCGGGCGGCACCGACCCGGACAGCGTCACCATCGCCGCAGACAACGTGGTGTACGTGCTCAACGCCGGCTCGGAGACGATCGCCGGCTTCCGGCTCAGCCCGGGTCGGCTGGGCCCGATCCCGCACTCGGTGCAGCCGCTGGGCGCCGGAGCGCTGGTGCCCAAGCAGATCCAGTTCACCAACGACGGCCGGGTGCTGGTCGTCACCGAAAATGGCTCGAACACCATCGACACCTTCGTGGTCGGCCCCAACCAGAAGGCGGGCCCGGCGATCACCACGCCGTCGACCGGCGGCGGCCCGTTCGGGTTCGACTTCAACCGGGCCGGTCACCTGCTGGTCTCCGACGCCGGCCTGTCCACCGGCCGCAGCGGCGCCAGCTCCTACGACGTCGCCGGTGACGGCACCGTGACCGCGAACGGCCCGGCGGTGCCCATCGATCAGGCCGCGGCCTGCTGGCTGGCCGCCGCCGGCCGCTTCGCCTACACCGCGAACGCGGGCAGCGGCAACATCGGCCGCTACGCCGTCGCGCCCGACGGCACCCTCACCGTCCTCGGCACCACGCCGATCGAGAACGACCCGACGTCGTCGCCGCACGAGGAGGGCGTCAGCGCCGACCAGAACTACCTGTACGTCCTGGCCCAGGGCCTGTCGCAGATCGTCGGCTACCGGGTCGGCGCCGACGGGTCGCTCACCCAGGTGACCACCGCCCCCGTTGCCACCGGCTCCTTCGGCGTCGGCGCCAACTGAGGCCACCGGCCACAGTTAACCACCGCCCGCGGGATGCGGGAGGCGCAGGTTCTCCCGCATCCCGCGGGCATCCGAGCGCGCTCCTCACGGGGCCGGCGCAAACCTGAAAATTTCTGAACCCGGGAGGCCGTCATGGCATCGGTACTGATCACAGGAGCGTCGAAGGGGATCGGCCGCGCGGCGGCGGCGGAGTTCGCCCGCCGCGGTCACCGGGTGATCGCCACCGCACCGGACCCGAGCACGCTCGCCGGCCTGCCGGCGGACCAGCGGCTCGGGCTCGACGTCACCAACCCGGACAGCATCACCTCGGCGGTCGGGGAGGCCGGGGAGGTCGACGTTCTGGTCGCCAACGCCGGGGCGATCTTCGTCGCCGCCGTGGAGGCGACGCCGCCGGAGGCGCTTGCGCGGCTGCTGGACATCAACACGATCGGTGCCCTGCGGGTGGCGCAGGCGGTCCTGCCGGGGATGCGCGCCCGCGGCCGCGGGCGGCTGCTGTTCCTGTCCAGCATCGCCGGGCGCATCGTGCCGCCGCGCCAGGCGGCCTACGCCGCGACCAAATGGGCCCTGGAGGCGCTGGTGGAGGCCCTGGCCATCGAGGCGGGCCCGCTGGGGATCGAGGCCGCGCTGCTCGAACCGGGCCCGGTCAGCTCCGGCGCGCTCGACCACGTCACCACCTACACCCTGCCCGGCGATCCCTACGCCCGCCTGCCCGGCCGCGGCGGTACGCCCGCCAGCCAGATGATCACGCCGGAAGAGGTCGCGGCCGGGATCGCCGACGCGGCAGAGGCGCCGCAGCTGCCCCTGCGCATCCCCATCGGCCGGCCCGCCGCCCAGATCCTGGCCGCACGCCGGGCCGCACCCGACGACCGCCCGTTCATCCCCGGTACATCCACGGCCGTCCGGTCGTGAACGGCAAGTGGCGGCTGACGGAGCTGTTGCTGCCGCTCCTCGTCGCCGCCCCCGCAGGCCCGATCGTCAACGTAGTGTCCGAGTACTACAGCCGGAAGCTCGACCTTGGCAACCTCCAGGCAGAGCGGAAGCACAGTTACGTCGGCGCATACAGCGCCTCGGAGCTCGGGAAAGTCCTGTTCACCACCGAGCTCGCGCGCCGCATCAAAGCCTCCGGCGTGACCGTCATGTCGGTCAGCCCCGGTCCCGCCAGGACAAACTTCAGCAGACCGTCGGGCGTGATGGGCCTGGTGCTGGGCGCGATGCAGCACACCCCGATGGTCAAGCCCGCCGATCAGGCCGCCGGGGGAATCTGCTGGGCGGCGGTCCAGCAACCGGATCACGTACGACGTGGTGACCGGCTAGGCCAACCGTGTAGTGAGCGGAAGCCCCTGTCGCCTCATACAGGCTGCCTTAGGCGCTGGCGATGACCGAGGAGCTACGCATGAGCTACGCAAACCAAGATCAGTCCGCCGGCGATCCGGGACCGGTGGTGTTCGTGCTTTTCGGGGCGACCGGGGACCTGGCCAGGCGGCTGGTGCTGCCCGCGTTCTTCCGGCTCGCGCGCGAGGGGCTGCTGCCCCGGCAGTGGCTGCTGGTGGGCAACGGCCGCGGCGACGTCGCGCATGAGAGCTTCCGTGCCCATGTTCACGATGCGCTCACCGAATTCGGCCCCGAGCCGGGGCAAAAGGAGTGGAACGCGTTCGCGGAGCGGGTGTTCTTCGCCGGCGGCGGGTTCAGCACCGACAGCCCGGGCAGCCTGCCCGGCGTCCTGGGCGAGGCCCGCAGGTCGCTGGGCGGGGATCCGCAACTCATTCACTACCTGGCCGTCCCGCCCGTCGCCTTTGCCGGGCTGACGACGGCGCTGGACCAGCACGGGCTCTGCCAGGGCGCCCGCGTCGTGTACGAGAAGCCGTTCGGCACATCGGGGGAGGATTTCCGTGAGCTGGACCGGGTTGTCCATTCGGTCCTGGACGAGCAGCAGGTGTACCGGATCGACCATTTCCTGGGCAAGGAGGCCACCCAGGACCTGCACGTGCTGCGCTTCGCGAACGGGTCGTCCGCCGCGTACTGGAACCGCGAGCACGTCGAGTCGGTGCAGATCGACGTGCCCGAGACGCTCGGCATCAGCAACCGGGCGCAGTTCTACGACGCCACCGGCGCGGTGCTGGACCTGCTCGTCACGCACCTGTTCCAGGTGGCCGCCGAGGTCGCCATGGAACCCCCTGCCAGCCTGGGCCCGGTCGACCTGCAGGCCGCCCGGGAGCAGGTCATCAGCTGCTTCCGGCCGCTGGACCCGGCCGAGGTGGTGCTCGGCCAGTTCGACGGCTACCGCGACGTGCCCGGCGTCGATCCCCGGTCCAGCCGGGACACCTTCGTCGCCGCCCGGCTGTGGATCGACAGCCCCCGCTGGCGGGGCGTGCCGTTCTACCTGCGTACCGGCAAACAGATGGCCGAATCCCGGCAGCGGGTCAGCCTGATCCTCCGCGACCCGCCCGGGCCGCTGGCCGGCCGCTGCCCCGCGCCGGCAACGTGCTGTCGTTCTCCCTCGCCGGCGACGGCGAGATCGACCTGTCCCTGGTGGCCAAGAAGCCCGGCCCGGCACTGGACCTCGGCGTGGCCCGGGCGTCGATCCCGCTGGCCAGCCTGCACGGCGCCGACCCGCTGCCGCCCTACGTCCGGCTCATCCACGACGTCCTGCTCGGCGACCGCTCGCTGTTCACCCGCCCGGACGGGCTGGCCGCGGTCTGGCAGGTGGCCGAGCCCGCTGCTGTCCAGGCCGCCCCGGGTCAACCCCTACCCGCCCGGCTCGTGGGGACCCGCTCAGGCACGCGACCTCGTCGCGCCCGGACGCTGGCTCCTCGGCCAGTAACCCGGGCGGGTCGCTGCCATGCAGCTGTGACTGCTGGACGACGCGCCGGTGATCCGCTCGGCGACAAACGCGGCGAGCGGCGCAAGCCGCTGAGCAACGGCAGCATCAACAAGACGCTCGTGACCCTCTGCCAGATCTTCGACCGGCGGTTGAGCGCGGACTGCTCGCAAGCCATCCGGCCAGCGGCAGGCGGCGCTGGCCCAAGCCCGCCAAGCCGCTGCGCCGTGTGCTCGAAGCCGACGAGCTCAAGGATCTCCTGTCGGTGGCGGCGGAGATCGGCCGGACCGCACGCCGGCTGGGGATGCCAGCTGGCGTGTGTGATGATCTGGCCATGGGCCCTGCCCGGGCATCGGATGCCGTTGCCGGCCGGTCACTTGCCCGGGGCCGGGAGGAGTCGTGTCCCGTCCCGGGCTGTTCAAGCGGCCTGAGGCGTCGGCGCCGGTGACGGTGGCGTCGGCCCCGCCCGGGAGCGGGAAGACGGTCTTGCTGCGGTCGTGGGCCGGCGAGGCCGGCCTGGCGGAAAGGGCCGCGTGGGTGCCGGTGGGCCGGCCGGAGCGGGACCCGCACCGGTTCTGGATGTCGCTGCTGGGCGCGCTGCGCCGACGGCCCCGGGGTCGGGACTGGTGCGGGGGTGACGGCGGCGCCTGACCTGGACGGGTGGGCGATCAACGAGCGGCTGCTGACGGACCTGGTGCGGCTGCAGGACCGGCTCTGGCTGGTGATCGACGACATGCACCAGCTGCGGGTCGGCCGAGGCGCGCAGCCAGCTGGAGCTGCTGCTGATGCGTGGACGCGGGCTGGCGGCCCGGCATGCTGTTCCACCACCCGCAGGCGGCAACGGCCGCGCTCCCGCCCGTCCGCCGAGCGCTGGCCCGCGCGGGCGAGGCCGCCGAGAGCACGTAGCGCGAGGCGATCGATCGCCTGGGCCGGACCCGGCTGCGTGTGGACTTCGCACACGCCCGGCTGTTGTACGGTGAATGGCTGCGCCGTCGGCGGCGCAGGCGTGAGGCGAGCGATTAGCTTCGCGGCGCGCGTGATGTCTTCGACTCTATCGGCGCCAGAAAGTTCGCCGAGCGGGCGCTGGTGCTTCCCCGGACCGCGCCTGCCGGCCCGATGGCACCGTCCATGCCGGATCGCGTGCGCGCCCCCGAGATCGGCCCCCAACCAGGCCGACCTGACCGCCGACGCCGAACTCACCGAAACCGGGAAGGTCATACCGGTGATCGACCGGACTTACCCGCTGGCCCAGGCCGCCGAGGCCATCCGCCATCTCGAGCAGGGACAAACACGGGGAAAGATTGTCCTCACCTTCTAAGCCGCGGCCCCGCACGCCCGCCTGTTCCCGGCCCTCCTGAGGGCAGGCGTCCTCCCAGCCGTACCGCGCCACGCAGCCAACCACCGCTAGGCAGCCGACCACCAGCGAAGCCATCTGCCGATTTAGATTAAGCAGCTGTCCCGGCACAGCCGGCACTGCTCAGCCTGCCGCAGCCACCCGTAATAGCCGCGCAGAAACGCCAGTTCGGGACACATTTACGCACTCAGGCTGACGATCGCGCCGCCGACCATATCGGCGGCTACGCGCGCGATATCGTGACCAACGATCGTCACGCTACGCGAGTAGCCCGCCCTGTCCCTTGGCTGGTGCGGTAGGCGGCCTGAGGACGGCAGGCGCGCGTAAGCTAAGGCTCGTGACCGCACAGCCGGCGGAAGACCCCGCAGATCCGCAGGTGATCCTGCGAGACCTCCCCCAACGAGAACGCGATGAGTTCCTCCGCCAGTACCACCAGGCAGTCGATGCCGCGCATGACCCCGCCGGTTACCAGCAGCTGCGGCGCCTTCTGCACGTATGGAGTCTGACCGCCATCGCCGCCGGGCAGCCGGGCTACTACGAAGAACTCGCAGCCGCCCACGCGGGAACCGCCACCACCGTGCCTGTCACCGATGCGATCCCGGACTGGACTGAACGAGCCGTCGCGGCCAGGAACCGGCAGTGACCTACCGGGTCGAACTGAGCGGCCGGGCGCTGAAACAGATGCAAGGGCTGCCGGACCGGGCATTCGACAGCCTCATCGAGGCCATGGCCGATGTTGCCGACTATCCCGACGACCCGCTCCGGACCTTCCCGACCGGCGACCCCTACGTCAGACGCGCAGACTTCGGCGAGGCGGCCTGGTCACCTATTTAATAAACGATGGCACCAGCAAAGTCATCATCCTCGACATCACCTGGGTCGGCTAGCAGCTCCCGCACCTGCAACCTGCAACCTGCAACCTGCAACCTGCAACCTGCAACTCAGTACGGTAGGCGCCAATCCCTCAGCTTTCTCAACGTCGAACTATCAGCTGAGTTTCTATTCTCTAAGCTTGTGTTTTAACCTACGGGTTTTCGTCTTGCGACGCCTTGAGGCTTATGCAAGAACGCTTCTGCTGGAGCGGCCTGGCAGCCTGACCTGCGGCTGAACCCGGTGGATCCGTGTTGCCGCTGACTCCTCTTATTCACGAGACCTTTCTGCCGTAACTGTGCCCGGGACTGCCCGGCGCGCGTGGGCAGCATTTCAGGTGGCAATGTATACACACAATTAGTTCACAGTTGTGAATTAGCCGGAATTGCTGGACAAGCAACGGTCCCTGCCCTTATTGCTGGTTTCTGCGAAGAAAACTGGCCAGGGAGGGACCGTTGGACCACCATGTTCTCACAGCGCTGCCCGGCGGGCAGCAGCTCCCGCTGACGGTGCCGGCCGCGCCGCCGGGCAGTGTTGCCGGCCGCGCCGGACCCGGCGCAGGTCGCCGGCGCGGTTGACCGGTACCGGGCGCTGCGGGAGTTCCGTGCCCGGCTGTACCGGTGCCTGACCGCCCGGCCTGATGCGTGCTTCGAGCTGTGCGACGCGATCTTGTGCGCTGATCACGCGGTGACCTCGCTGGTCCAGCTGTCGCTGGTGCCGGCCTTCCGCCGCGGCCACGGCGCGCTGTATGACGCGCTGGCCGCCGGGGACACCGATGAGGAGGCTCTCGGCGCGCTGCTGACCGGGACGCTGCCGCAGCTTGTCGACGGTCCCGAGGCCCTGGCCTGGATCGGCGAGCACGACAGGATCGACTACGGCCTGCTGGAACACGCCCTGGCCGGCGTGCTGGCCGCCCAGGCCGCGCAGGTCCGGGAGGCGTGCGCGCGGTGGAGGCGGCTGCGGTTCGCGATCGACGCCACCCCTTATCCCCGCCCCGATGCCGAGTGCTCCCCGGACCGCGGCCATGTTCATCATGACGCGTGCCGCTGCGACAGCACCCGCAAGACCATCCCGGGCTGGGAATACCAGTTCACCGCGGCGCTGGGGCACCTGCGCACCGCGTGGGCCGCGCTGGTCGATGCCGAGCGGACCACCCCGGCCACCCGCACGCAGCAGACCGCCCGGCAGGTCCGCAACCTGCTACGCCGCCTGCACGCGGCCGGCACCGGTGGCCGCGGCGCGCCGCTGGTCATCATGGACGCCGGGTACAGCGCCGCCGCGCTGACCGCCGCGCTGGCCGGGCAGCCCGTGCACCTGCTGATCCGGCTGGCGGCCGGCAGCGTGCTCTACGCCAACCCCGTCACCTGGCCCGGCAAGACCGGCCGTCCCGGCAAGCACGGCATGCCGGTCACCTGCCACAACGACCCGGACCGGGCCAATCCCGAACCGGATGAGTCCCTGACCCTGCCAGATACCCCGCTGTACGGCACCGTCCAGGTCAGCGCGTGGCGGGACGTGCATCCCCTGATCCACGGCGACCGCGGCTGGTTCGCGGACAACTGGGACGGCGAGCTGCCCGTCCTGCACGGCACCGTGCTCCGCGTCATCGTCGAGCACCTGCCCGACGGCCGCAAGCCACACAAGACCATGTGGCTATGGCACGCCGGGCCCGCCCCGCTATCCCTGGACGAGCTGTGGCGCGCCTACCTGGCCCGCTTTGACGAGGAGCACGCGTTCAAGTTCGCCAAGGGCACCCTCGGCCTGACCGCCGCCCGGGTCCGCACCCCCGAGCAGGCCGACCGGTGGGTTCGCCTGGTCATGGCCGCCTTCGCCCAGCTGCTCCTGGCCCGTCCCCTGGCCGAAGACCTGCGCCGGCCCTGGGAAACCCGGCCCCCCGCCGGCCGCCCCCTGACCCCGGGCCGGGTCCGCCGCGGGTTTGCAAACATCCGCCGCCACCTGGGCACCCCCGCCCGTGTCGCTAAACCCGCCAGGCCCGGCCCCGGACGCCCGAAAGGCTCCGCCACCGGCCCGGCACCCCGCTACCCAGTCCAGAAGAAAACCGGCAACACAGACAAAACAGACACACCAGCCGCCGCGTAAAAGGTTAAAACTTAAGCTAAGCGCGGTATCAAGGACTCCCGGCGGGTGCCAGCCGTCGGCGCGGCGCACCCTGGTGGCCGGAGGGGATGCGGCCGTGGCCGCTGGGCACGCTTCTCTCGTAAGAAGGCGTGCACCGGTGGTTCCCGGCTGCGGTTACCGGTCCTCAGATTAGTGTTTCAATAATGCCATCTAACTGCACAAATCTTGTGGGCGCAACTGGGTTCGAACCAGTGACCCCTCGCTTGTAAGGCGAGTGCTCTACCGCTGAGCTATGCGCCCTTGTTCCGGGCGCCGTCGAGACACCGCGAACGCAGCTAGCGTACCGGTTCGCCGCCGGTCCGCTGTATCGGGACGGCGGCAGGCGATGGATCAGGTAACGGTTGCAGCGTCTTGCCGGCCACGTGCCGGCCGCGCCGCTTGGCCGGATGCGACTTCCGGCGTGCCGCGGCAACCAGCAGGACCGTGCCCAGGACGAGGACGCCGGCCACCGCGGCCAGCAGCGGCGAGCTCACGATCGAGCCTGAGCCAGCCTGACGGGCGCCAGCAGCTGCGGGCGGGGCCGCATGAACCGCGACGGCCAGCGAGGCGGTGGTCCGGACGGTGCCAGGCTGCTGAGATGTCCCGGCCACGGACACGTGCGCGGACACCGGGTAGGAGGCGCCAGGCCGAACGTCCCCCGGTACCCGTCCGGTCACCTCGATGTGGCCGGATGCCCCGGACGGCAGGCTCCCGGTGCAGGTCACCGTGCGCAGGTCACAAGCCCAGCCGGCTGCGCCGCCGGTGCCGTCCACGGCCAGGGCCAGCGCGCGCGGCAGGGTAAGGCGCACGACAACACCGTAGGCCAGCTGGGCCGAGGCGGCGTTGGCTACGGTCACGGAGGCGCTGAAGATGCCGCCGACCGGGCCGCTGCCGGTTCCCGGTTGCAGGGTGACGGCGCTGTAGCCGATGCTCCACCTCGGGCTGTTGCGGCAGGTCAGCCGCTCGATCTGGACGCCAGAGTAGACCGGTCCGCTCAGGCCCGCGCAGATGCTGGTCCCGGCGTTGGACAGCTGGCCGGTGCGGCCGTCGTACTGCCAGACCTGGGCGCGGTCTCCCCCGCACTGGTCGGCGAAGTCGATGTACAGCGGCACGCCGTGCTGCTGGCCGGTCAGCGCCTCCAGGCAGTAGCCGATCCCGTTCATCAGGACGCCGTTGGGGGTCAGCGACCACTGCTGGTCCTGGATCGCCGAGTCGCAGACGGCCAGGGCGACGGGGGCGCCGTTGCCGGTGGACTCCCAGCACAGGCCTGGATGGCCGATCGCGTTGATCTGGACGGGGCCGATGGTCGTCCCGCCCGCGGCGGACGTGGTGGCCGCGGACGCGGGCCCGCCCAGCAGGACCAGGGCCAGGGCCGCGCCGGCCACGACGGCCCCCAGCCAGCCAACGCCTTGACGCGCCACGATTCCCCCAGGCCATCGTCACGTAAAGCAACCGATCGATTACGCGAATAATATGAGACGGCGGTGCCGCAGGTCCTGCGATTGGACTGTTCCCCGGTACCGGCTGCCAGTGGGACCGGCTGCCAGTGGAACCGGCTGGCAGTGGGACCGGACGGCAGTGGGACCGGACGGCTAGCGGTCGGCTAGTTCGGTGATGGCGGCGCGGTGGGCCTGCGGGCCGCCGGCCAGGCGGTCGGCCGACCAGGCCCGGCGGTAGTACAGGTGCGCGTCGTGCTCCCGGGCGGATTCCAGGCCGCCGAGCAGGTGGATGGCGGATTCGGTCACGGAACGGTACGACTCCCCCGCCCGCAGCGCGGCGAGGCGGGCGGCCATCGTGGCCTCGGCCGCGCCGTCGGCGGTAGCGGCCGCGGCGTACCGTGCGGCCGCCGAGATGGACTGCAGGCTGGACAGCATGTCAACGCAGCAGTCCGCTACCGTCTGGAACGAGTCCGGCGGGTCGTCGGACTGCTCCCGCTCCTGGGCGTAGGCGATGCTCGCGTCCAGGCACCAGCTGATGCCGCCGGCCGCTTCCGCGGCGGTGGCCAGCAGGAACTCGTGCTCGGTCCTGGCCAGCGCCGCATCGGCGTCCTTGCCGACCAGCACGGCGGGCACCGCGTCGAACGTCATGATGCTGATCCGCCTGGTCAGGTCCAGGCTCAGCTGCCGGGACGCGGTCAGGCCGCTGGACCCGGCTTCGGCCAGGAACATGGCCAGGCCGGATTCGGTCACGGCCGGGACCACGATGATGCCCGCCGCGTGGGCGGCCATGACGAACCACCGGCGGCCGTACAGCCGCCAGCCGCCGGTCGCGTGCTCGGCCTTGACGCCGCCCGGGCAGGCCGACCAGTGGCCGGCCTCGTCGGCCGCGGCCACCGTTCCGGTCACCGACCCGCTGGCCAGCAGCGGCAGCCAGTGCTCGCGGGCCTGCTGGTCGTCCGCTGCCATCAGGGCGGCGGCGGCCAGGTGAGTGGGCAGGATCGGCCCGGGGTACAGGGCCCGGCCGAGCTCGGTATGGACCACGCTGGCCTCGACCTGGGACAGGCCGCGGCCGCCGAACTCCTCGGGCACGGTCAGCCCGGCCAGGCCCAGCTCAGCGGTCAGGCAGCCATGCAGTTCCGGGCTGAAGCCGCAGGAGTGGTCCAGCGACTTGCGCAGCCCGCCGGCGGCCAGCTGGTCGGTGAGCACGCCGTGCACGCTCTGAAGCAGGGCATGCTGCTCTTCGGTGAGGGCGAGAGATTCGCGCATCGCCATGCCACCCCCCGATCAGCCGTTTCATGGTCTCAGACAAAGCCCGCTAATTCAGGGCAATCACCAGGACCAGCGCCTCGGCCGCCGCCAGCGCAGTCATAGCCTGGATCGGGGCATAGCCTGGACCGGTGCATAGCCTGGACCGGTGCATAGCCTGGACCGGTGCATATTTCCGGCCCGGGCCGCCAGCAGGGGCTGTGGGCGCCGGACCGGCGGGCCCTGACCGCGGGCCTGGTGCTGACCATCACCTTCGTCGCGTCCGAGGCGCTGGCCGTGGTGACGGTCATGCCGGTGGTGGCCAGGGACCTGGGCGGGCTGCGGCTGTACGGCTGGGTGTTCAGCGGGTTCATGCTGGGCAGCGTGATCGGGATCGTGCTGGCCGGCCGGGAGGCGGACCGGCGGGGACCGGCGGTCCCGTTCGCGGCTGGGGTGGTGCTGTTCAGCGCGGGGCTGGCCATCGCGGGCACGGCGGCCTCGATGGGAATCCTGGTCGCGGGCCGGGTGCTGCAGGGCATCGGCGCCGGGGCGGTGCCCGCCGTGGCCTACGCCTCGATCGGCCGCAGCTTCGCCGGGGCGCTGCGGGCCCGGATGATGGCGGTGCTGTCCACCGCGTGGGTCGCGCCGGGGCTGGCCGGGCCCGCGGTCAGCGCCGAGGTGGCTAGGCTGTTCGGCTGGCGGTGGGTGTTCCTGGGCCTGCTGCCGCTGGTGGTGGTGACCGGGTCGATCGCGCTGCCCGCCCTGATCCGCCTGGGCCCGCCCGCCGCGGTCAAGGCGCAGGAGCAACGGCTGATCGACGGCCTGCGCACGGCCGCGGGCGCGGCGCTGATCCTGGGCGGCCTGACCCTGGCCGCCGGATCCGGGGCTATCCTGGCCGGCCTCGGCCTGCTCGCGGCGGGCGGTCTGGCCGGGCTGCCCGCGCTGCGCCGGCTGCTCCCGCCCGGCACGTTGCGGGTCCGCCCCGGGCTGCCCGCCACCATCGCCTGCCGGGCCCTGCTGACGTTCGCGTTCTTCGGCGCCGATGCCTACGTCACCCTGACCATCACGGCCATCAAGCACCGGACCCCGGTGGTGGCCGGCCTAGCCGTCACCGGGGCCACGCTGGCCTGGACCGCGGGCGCCTGGATCCAGGCCCGGCTGAGCGAGAGCTGGGAGGGACGCCGCCTGGTCCGCACCGGGATGGTGATCATCCTGGCCGGCATCGCCGGGATGGTCCTGGTCCTGCTGCCCGGCGTGCCGGTGGCGGCGGGCATCGCGGCCTGGACGGTGGCCGGCCTGGGCATGGGGCTGGCCTACGCCCCGATCTCGCTGATGATGCTGAGGCAGGCGCCGCCCGGGCAGGAAGGCCGGACCTCGGCGTCGCTCAACCTGGCCGACGTGCTCGGCACCGCGATCGGCATCGGGGTGGGCGGCGCCGCCGTGGCCGCCGAGACCGGCCGCGACCTGCGGGCCGGCCTGGCCGCCGCCTTCGCCATCACCGCCGCCATCGGCCTGGTCCTGCTGGCCGTCACCCGGCGGCTGCCCCCGGGCCCCGTCTCCGCCCCGCCGCCGGATAATGGGGACCCAGGGCAAGCGGCACGGGAGGGCACGCGGTGAGTGATCAGCAGGATCGCCTGGTCCGGTACGACGCGGGCCGGGGAGTCGCGACGATCACCCTGGACTCCCAGCACAACAGGAACGCCCTGTCCGCCCGGCTGGTCGCCGAGCTGTCCGCGGCCCTGACCGAGGCGGGCGCGGACCAGGGCGTGCGGCTGGTGGTGCTGACCCACGCGGGCCGGGTGTTCTGCTCGGGAGCCGACCTGGCCGCCGCCGGCAGCGGGTCGGTCAGCGACGCGAACACCGCGATCCTGGCCGTGCTGCGGCTGATCGTGGAGCTGCCCAAGCCGGTCATGGCCCAGATCGCCGGCCCGGTCCGGGCCGGCGGCATGGGCATCGTCGGCGCCTGCGACCTGGTGGTGGCGGGCGAGAGCGCGAACTTCGCGTTCACTGAGGCCCGCATCGGGGTGGCGCCGGCCATGATCTCGCTGACCACCCTGGACACCATGGGCCAGCGGCAGGCGGCGCGGTACTGGCTGACCGGCGAGACGTTCGGGGCGGCGGCGGCGGCCCGGCTGGGCCTGATCACGGTGGCCTGCGGCGACGCGGAGATCGACGAGGTGACCGGGAACCTGGCGGCGCAGATCCTGGCGACCTCGCCGCAGGGGTCGGCGGAAACCAAGCGGCTGCTGACCGCGGCGCGGCGGCAGCGGCTGACGGCTGACGGCGCGGACATGGCGGCCCTGTCCGCCCGGCTGTTCGCCAGCGACGAGGCCCAGGAAGGCATCCACGCCTTCCTGGAGCGGCGCGAACCCGCCTGGCGGTCAGGGGGGTGAGCCCGGGACACCACGGACCGTTCGGCTCATTCTTATTTATAGGCCGAACGGACCAGATCCTCCGCTACGGCGGTAGCCGGCACGGTGACCAGCCGGGAGCGCAGGTACTCGCCGAGGCCTTTGGCCTGCGGGTCGGGCCGGGTGGTGGCCGACACCCCGGGGGCGAGCAGGCCGTGCACGACGAAGTTGAGGGCCGCCAGGTTCGGCAGCTCGTAGCGGTCAATGTCGAGGCCGGCGGCCTCGGTGAGCAGCTCGCGGAACCGGCCGGTGGTCAGGTACTGGCGCAGCCAGGCGTAGCCGTCCGGGGTGCGGGCCCACAGGCCCACGTTGGCGCTGCCGCCCTTGTCGCCGGACCGGGCGCCGCACAGCCGGCCGAGCGGCACGGTGACCAGCGGGCCTGCTGGGGCGGGTGTTATGGGGGCGGGGGCGGGTGTTATGACAGTGGGTCCGGGCCGGAGGCCGGGCAGGCTGGGTGTGTGCGGGATGACCTGGGGCGGGGCGCCCGGGAGGTGCAGCTGCTGTATGACCGCGGCGGCCGGGATCAGGGCGGGCCAGTAGACCCCGTAGGCGCTGGCACCGGCGGGCGGGGTGGTGGTGTGGAATCCGGCGTCACCGGCCAGGGCCAGTTCGGTGATGGTGTCGGAGAAGGCCCGGCCGGCCCGGCGTTCGTCCGGGTCCTTGACCGTGACCCGCAGGTGGGCGGTGGCCAGCTCGTTGGACGGCGCGTCGGGCTGGTCGAAGCGCAGCAGCCGGATGTCGACGTCCTGGTACTGGCCGGCGCCGCCCAGCCGGTCGAGCAGCAGGCGGGTGGCGTGCTCGGCCTTGGCCTCGACGTCCAGGCCGGTGATGACCATGGTCATGGTGTTGCGGTAGCCGCCCAGCATGTTGACGGCGACCTTGAGGGTGTCCGGGGGCGGGCTGCCGCGGGTGCCGGCCAGCGTCACCCGGTCCGGCCCGGCCGGGGCCAGGGTGATGGTGTCGAAGTGGGCGGTGACGTCGGGGTTGAGGTAGGCGGGCGGGCCGATTTCGTACAGCAGCTGGGCGGTGACGGTCCCGGGCGAGACCAGCCCGCCGGTGCCGGGATGCTTGGTGATCACGCTGCTCCCGTCGGCGGCGACCTCGGCCACCGGGAAGCCGGGATAGCGGCGGTCGGAGATCTCGTCCAGGAAGGGGTAGTTGCCGCCGGTGGCCTGCGGGCCGCACTCGATGACGTGCCCGGCGGCGACCGCCCCGGCCAGCGCGTCCCAGTCGTCCCGGCCCCAGCCGTGCCACCAGGCGGCAGGCCCGGTGACCAGGCTGGCGTCGGTGACCCGCGGGCAGATCACGACGTCCGCGCCGGCCTGCAGGGCGGCGGTGATGCCCCAGCCGCCCAGGTAGGCGTGGGCGGTAACCACGGGGAGTTCGGCGTTGGCCAGCGGCAGGCCGGTGTCGAGGTTGGTGAGGTCGTGGCCTTCGGCCTGGAGGTCCTTGATGGTGGGGGCCAGGTCGTCGCCGGTCAGGTAGGCGACCCGGGCGGCGGGGGCCAGCTCGGTGATCCGGGCGGCCAGGCTTTTCGGGTTGAGGCCGCCGGCGTTGGCCACCACCTTGATGCCGCGCTCCAGGCAGCTGCCGAGCACGTCCTGCATCTGCCGCAGGAACGTGGTCGCGTAGCCCAGCGCCGGATCCTTGCGGCGGGCCTTCCACAAGATGAGCATGGTCAGCTCGGCCAGGTAGTCGCCGGTCAGCACGTCGATCGGCCCGGCCAGCATCTCCCGGGCGGCGTCGAAACGGTCACCGTAGAAGCCGGAGCAGTTCGCGATGCGGACCGGCCTGGGCATCGGGTTACCTCCCTCGGCCGGCACCTAGGCCTCCACCACCGCGAGGATCTGGCCGGTGCTGACCTGGTCCCCGGCCTTGGCGCGCAGTTCGGCCACCACCCCGCCGGCGGGCGCGGTGACGGTCTGCTCCATCTTCATGGCCTCCAGCACGAGCAGCGGCTGGCCGGCGGTCACGGCCGAGCCGACGTCGGCCAGGACCCGCAGCACCAGGCCGGGCATCGGGGCGAGCAGCGACCCGGCGGGCGCGGCCCGCTGCGGGTCGCCGAACCTGGGCACCTCGGCCAGGGCGCTCGACCCGTTGCTGGCGTCGACGTAGGTCTCGGCGCCGGCCCGGTGCACCCGGTACTGCCGCCGGGTCCCGTCGACTTCCAGGTCGACGTGGGTCGCGGTGGCGGCGTGGGCGGTCGAGCGCCTCTCCCACGGGTTCGCCGTTGACGGACGCCTGGACGGTACGGCCGGCGACGTGGTAGGCCACGGCGTACCTCTGGCCGGCCGCGTCGTAGCTGACCTGCTGCGGGGCGGAATAGACGTTGCGCCAGCCGGACGGCAGCGCGCCCAGGACCGGCGCCTGCGCCCGGTGCGCGCGCCTGCCGGGCCAGGGCGGCCACCAGCGGCGTGCAGCGCCGTCGCTTCCGCCGGGGCGGTGGCCAGGGCGGCGGGGTCGTGGCGGGTCAGGTAGCCGGTGTCGGTGCCCCCGGCCAGGAACTCCGGCTCGCGCAGGATGGCGACCAGCAGGTCGCGGTTGGTGGTGACGCCGTGGATCTCGGCCCGCTCCAGCGCGCGGGCCAGGCGCCGGGCTGCCTCGGCACGGGTGCGGCCGTGGGCGATCACCTTGGCCAGCATCGCGTCGTAGTGCGGGCTGATCACCGAGCCGCCGGCGACGCCCGGCGTCGACCCGGATGCCCGGGGCTTCGGGGATAGCGAAACGGTGCAGGACCCCGGTGGCGGGCACGAAGCCGGCCGCGGCGTCCTCGGCGTACAGCCGGGCCTCGATGGCGTGGCCGCTGACCTGCGCGTCGCGGACCTGCGGCGGCAGCGGCTCGCCCGCGGCGATGCGCAGCTGGAGTTCGCACCAGGTCCAGGCCGGTGACCAGCTCGGTGACCGGGTGCTCGACCTGGAGCCGGGTGTTCACCTCCAGGAAGAAGAACGCCCCGTCCCGGTCGAGCACGAACTCCACGGTCCCCGCGCCGGTGTAGCCGATGGCCCGGCCGGCGGCCACGGCCGCTTCGGTCAGCGCGCGCCGGAGGTCTTCGTTCACCGCAGGTGACGGGCACTCCTCCACGATCTTCTGGTAGCGGCGCTGGATCGAGCACTCGCGCTCGAACAGGTGGACCACCGCGCCGTGCCGTGTCGCCGAGGATCTGCACCTCGACGTGGCGGGGGTCCTCCACGAACCGCTCCAGGAACACCGTGCCGTCGCCGAACGCGGCGGCGGCCTCGCGCCTGGGCGCGGCGACCGCCTCGGGTAGTTCGGCCGGGTCGCGGACCAGGCGCATGCCGCGCCCGCCGCCGCCGTAGGCCGCCTTGACCAGCAGCGGGAAGCCGACTTGCGTCGGCCTCGAGTCGGCTCTGGTCTCCGAGTCGGTGATAGTCACGCCGGGCAGGACGGGGACGCCGGCGGCGGCCATGATGGCCTTGGCCTCGATCTTGACGCCCATCGCCTGCGATCGCGTCGGGGGCCGGGCCGACGAAGACCAGCCCGGCGTCGGCGCAGGCCCGGGCGAACGCGGCGTTCTCGGACAGGAACCCGTAGCCGGGGTGGACGGCGTCGGCGCCGGTGGCCGCGGCGGCGGCGATGATCGCCTCGCCGCGCAGGTAGGTCTCGGCCGGCGCGGTCCCGGGCAGCCGCACCGCCTCGTCGGCCTGGGTCACGTAGGGCGCGCCGGCGTCGGCGTCGGAGTAGACCGCGACGGTGGCCATCCCCAGGGCGTGGGCGGTGCGCATGATCCGGGCGGCGATCTCGCCGCGGTTGGCCACGAGCAGCTTGCTGATGGTCCGGGTCGCTGGCATCGGCGTCCTGGCTTCATGCGCGTCACATCCGGAACACGCCGAAGCCGCGGCGGCCGGCCACGGGAGCTGGAGTGGACGGCGGACAGCGCCATACCCAGGACGGTGCGGGTGTCGCGCGGGTCGATGATGCCGTCGTCGTAGAGGCGGGCGGTGACGAAGAAGGAGTGCGACTCGGCCTCGATCTGGGCCTCGATCGCGGCGGTGCGGGCCGCGGTCCGCCTCCTCGTCGAACGGCCGCCCGGTGGCCGGGCGCTGGCCCGGCCGACGATCGAGAGCACCCCGGCCAGCTGGGCCGCGCCCATGACGGCGAGCCGGGCGCCGGGCCAGGCGAACATGAAGCGCGGGTCGTAGGCGCGGCCGGACATGCCGTAGTTGCCGGCGCCGAAGGACGAGGCCAGGTTGACGGTCAGGTGCGGGACGGCCGAGTTGGTCACCGCGTTGATCATCTTGGCGCCGTCCTTGATGATGCCGCCCTGCTCGTAGTCGGTGCCGACCATGTAGCCGGTGGTGTTCTGCAGGAAGACCAGCGGCGTGTCGGCCTGGTTGGCCAGCAGGATGAACTCGGTGGCCTTCTTGGACTCCTCGCTGAACAGCACGCCCCGGTGATTGGCCAGGACCCCGACCGGGTAGCCGTGGATGGCCGCCCAGCCGGTCACCAGCGAGGTGCCGTACAGCGGCTTGTACTCGTCGAACTCGGAGCCGTCCACCACGCGGGCCAGGATCTCGCGCGGGTCGAACGGCACCTTGAGGTCCGCGGACACCAGGCCGAGGATCTCGTCCGGGTCGTACCGCGGCTCGGCCGCGGGCCCCGGCGGCGGGCCGAGCTTGCGCCAGTTGAGCCGGGCCATGATGGCCCGGCCGAGGCGGATCGCGTCGTGCTCGTCGACGGCGAAGTAGTCCGACAGGCCGGAGACCCGGGAGTGCATCCCGGCGCCGCCCAGGGCCTCGTCGTCGGCTTCCTCGCCGGTGGCCATCTTCACCAGCGGCGGCCCGCCGAGGAACACCTTGGCCTGCTGGTCGACCAGGACCGCGTAGTCGCACATGCCGGGCACGTACGCCCCGCCGGCGGTCGAGTTGCCGAAGACCAGCGCGACGGTCGGTATGGCCAGGGCCGACAGCTCGGTCAGGTCGCGGAAGATCTGGCCGGCCGGGACGAACAGGTCGGCCTGGGTCGGCAGGTCGGCGCCGCCCGACTCGACCAGGTTGACCACCGGCAGCCGGTTGGCCCGGGCGATGTCCAGGGCGCGCAGCGATCTTCCGCAGCGAGTACGGGTTCATCGCGCCGCCGCGGACGGTCGGGTCGTGCCCGATGATCACGCATTCGACGCCGGAGACCACGCCGATGCCGGTGACCAGGCTGGCGCCGACGGTGAAGTCGGTGCCCCAGGCGGCCAGCGTGGACAGCTCGAGGAACGGGCGAGTCCGGATCCAGGAGCAGCTCGATCCGCTCCCTGGCCAGCAGCTTGCCCCGGGCCCGGTGCCGTTGCTGGTACCGCTCCCCGCCGCCCGCGATGACGAGCTCGAGCTGGGCCTGGAGCTGGCCGATCAGGGCGAGCTGCGCGGCGCGGTTGGCCAGGTAGGCGCCGTGGCCGGGATCGAGGCGGGAGGTCAGGACCGGCATCTGTTCAGCCCTGCGCCCCGTGGTGGGAGGCCGCCCGTGCTGGGAAGCCCCGTGGTGGGAAGCCCCGTGGTGGGAAGCCCCGTGGTGGGAAGCGCTGTAGTGGGAGGCGTGCCTGGTCCGCACCACGTTCTTCTGGACCTTGCCGGTGGAAGTCCTGGGCAGCTGGTCGACGACGACCACCGCCTTGGGGACCTTGAATCCGTCCAGCCGGTCTTCAGCGCGGCCATCAGCTCGCCGGCGTCGATCGTCTCGCCCGGCTTGGGCACGACGAACGCGGTGATCGCCTCGCTCCAGCGCTCGTGCGGCAGGCCGACCACGACCACCTCCGCCACCCGCGGGTCGGCGGCGTAGACCGCCCTCTCGACCTCGATCGAGGCGACGTTCTCCCCGCCGGTCTTGATCACGTCCTTGTAGCGGTCGGTGAACCACAGCACGCCGTCGTCGCCGAAATAGCCCGACGTCGCCGGAGTGGAACCAGCCGTGCTCGAACGCGACAGCGGTGCCCTCCTGATCGTAGAGGTACCCGGACATGGTGCTCGGCCCCCGGTAGACGATCTCGCCCTGCCCGGCCGGGCGGCAGCAGGTCGCCGCTCGGGCCCATGATCGCGACCTGCACGCCGATCAGCGGCGTGCCGACCGCGCCGACGTGGGACAGCTGGTGCTCGGGCCGGAACAGCGTGGTGATCGGGCTCATCTCGGTCTGGCCGAACAGCAGCGCGAAGTCGCAGCCGAACCCGTCCAGGCAGCGCCGGATGAGGTCGTCGGGCATGGGCGCCATGGCGTACACCGCGCGGCGCAGGCTGCTGAGGCCGCGGTCCTTGAATGTCTCGTGGTCGAGCATCGCCCGGTACATCATCGGCAGCCCGAAGACCTGCGTGATCTGCTCGCGCTCGATCAGCTCGAGCAGCGTGGCCGGGTCGAACCCGCGCAGCACGTAGATCGTGGCGCCGACCAGGATCGCCGGGGTGCAGAACGCGTTGAGCTGGGCGGTGTGGAACATCGGCATCATGGCGGCGAACCGGTCGGCCGAATTCCAGCCGGAATCGAGCGCGCCGGACATCGACTCGAGGTAGATGGCCAGGTGGGTGCCGACGACGCCCTTGGGGAACGAGGTGGTGCCCGAGGTGTAGAGGTAGCTCAGCGGTCCCGGTCGGCGACGAAACGCTCCGGCTCCACGGCGTGGTCGTCGGCGGCCAGGGCCGCGATGGTGGTCCACGCCCGGTCGGCGGGCTCCGGCTCGACCTCGGCGCGCGGTGCCCGGCGCGGTGATCACGTCGAGGACCTCCGGCACCTTGCCGATGGCCTCCGCACGGCCGGGACCAGCTGGGCTTCGACGACGATGCCGCGGGCGCGGGAGTGGCCAAGCACGTAGGCCACCTCGTCGGGCCGCCAGCCCAGGTTGATCGGCACGCAGACCACGCCGAGCTTGGCGCAGGCGTAGTAGACAGCCAGGAACTCGGCGCTGTTGCCCGAGGCCAGGGCCAGTACGTCGCCGCGCTCGTACCCCAGCCCGGACAGGCCGTGGGCGAGCCGGTTCACCTAGGCGTTGAACTCGGCGTAGCTAGAGCCGCGGTCCCCGTCGACGATCGCGAGCTGCCCCGGGCGCGCGGCCGCGGTCCGGGTCAGGCTGTCGCCGACGTTGATCCGCCCGATGAGGTTGCGGCCTGGTCCACGGCTCCTCCTTGCTGCTTCGTGCGGCCCTGGTTTGCCGCCTTTGTCCTTTGGCGGCCCGGGCTAGTACGACCGCGGCAGGTCCAGGCTGTGCTGGGCGACGTAGTTGAGGATCATCTCCCGGTTGACCGGCGCGATCCGCAGCAGCCGGGCCAGTCCCCAGTACGGCATCAGGCCGTACTCGGTGGCGAGGCCGTTCCCGCCGTGGGTCTGCATGGCCGCGTCGAGGGCGGCGATCGCGGCCTCGGCGGCCGCGTACTTGGCCATGTTGGAGGCCTCGCCCGCCGGGCGGCCCCGGTCGTGCTGCCAGGCGGCCTGCCGGACCATCAGCGCGGCCAGCTCGGTCTCGATCTTCGCCTTCGCCAGCGGGTGTGACACGCCCTGGTGGCTGCCGATCGGCCCGGACCAGACCGTCCGCTCGCGGGCGTAGCTGGCCGCGGCGGTCAGCGCGTACCTGGCCATGCCGACGCCGAGGGCGGCACCGGTGATGCGTTCCGGGTTCAGCCCGTGGAAGACCTGCCTGAAGCCCTCCCCCTCGCCGCCGACCAGTGCGGCCGGGCCGACGCGGACGCCGTCGAAGTGCAGGGTGAACTGCCGCTCCGGCAGCAGCAGGTCGACCGGGAGCAGGCGCTTGTCCAGGCCCGCGGCGTCGGCGGGAACCAGGAACAGCGACAGGCGCCCGCCGCGCTCGTCCTGGCCGGTCCGCGCGACCACGAGCACCGCCTCGGCCTCGTCGACCCCGGAGATGTAGTACTTGGTCCCGGTCAGCACCCATTCCTCGCCGTCCCGGACGGCGGTGGTCGAGATGCGCAGGGTGTTGGAGCCTGCGTCCGGCTCGGTGATGGCGAACACCACCTTGGTGACGCCGCTGGCCAGGCCGGGCAGCCACTGCTTGCGCTGCTCCTCGGTGCCGTAGTCGGTGATCATCTCGGCCGAGATCGCCGCCGACACGACCAGCAGCAGCAGCGGCGTGCCCGCGGCGGCGATCTCCTCGCAGACCAGGGCCAGCTCGATCAGCCCGCCGCCGCCTCCGCCGTAGGCCTCGGGAATGTTCACCCCGATGAACCCGGCTTCACCGAGAGCCTTCCACAGCTCGGCGCACGGGCGGCGCTCGGCGGCCCGCTCGGTGTAGTAGCGCGGCCCGAAATTCCTGGCTATCCCGGCGACCGCGGCCCGCAGCGCCTGGTGCTCGTCCGTTTCAGCAAAGTCCACGCCTGAATTTATGGCATGAAACCGGGTTTCACCACCCCGGGATGTGCATGTGCTGGAACCCGGGTTTCATGTCACGGCTACTGCGGGTGCGGCTGGACAAAAGCGACAATCCGGGATCTCGGACGGGGATTCGAATTATCGTGGATACTTGCCTACCCTATGCGGGCAGAAAGTATCCACGATAACGGAAGGCTCCGGGCGGATCGCATCAGCAGCCACGTCAGCCCCGGGCGCGAACCAGGTGGCTGGGGTGGGCTGCGGGCGATTGGGCTGGAGGACCGGACCTGGGCGGCAAAAGCGGCGGCCACGGCGACCGCTAGGGCAGCCACAGCAGCCGCTAGGGCAGGCGCGGCGGGGCGAAGGGTTGCCCGGGGCGGGGATCACGGGCCGTTCGGGGTGATGATCAGCGGAGCATTTCGCGGGCGATGACGAGCTGCTGGATCTGGCTGGTGCCCTCGTAGATGCGGAACAGGCGGACGTCGCGGTACAGGCGCTCGACCGGGACGCCGCGCATGTAGCCGGAACCGCCGTGGATCTGCACGGCCCGGTCGGCGATGCGGCCGACGGCTTCGCTGGCGAAGTACTTGGCGGCCGACGGGGCGAGGCGCTGGTCGGTGCCCGCCTCGTACCGGTCCGCGGCGTCCAGGACCAGGGCCCGGGCGGCCAGGTACTCGGTCTGCGAGTCGGCCAGCAGGGCCTGGATGAGCTGGTAGTCGGCGATGCGGTGGCCGCCCTGGGAGCGCTCCCTGGCGAAGGCCACGCTCTCGTCGATCAGCCGGGCCATGACGCCCACGCACATGGCCGCGATGACCAGGCGGCCGTGGGCCAGGCTGCGCATGGCGGTGGCGTAGCCGGCCTGCGCCGCCTCGCCGACCAGCGCGTCCGCGGGGACCCGGGCGCCGGAGAAGGAGACGTCGGCGGTCCAGGCGCCGGCCTGGCCCATCTTGTGATCCCGGGCCGCCACCTGCACGCCCTCGGTGCGGGCGGGCACGATGAACACGCCGATGCCCTTGCCGGGGGGCGCCTGCGGGTCGGTGCGGGCGAAGACCATGAACGCGTCGGCCAGCGGGGCGTTGGTGATGAAGCGCTTGAGCCCGTCGATGACCCACCCCCCGTCCACCTCGCGCGCCGTGGTGACCAGGCGGCTCGGATCGGATCCGGCGTCCGGCTCGGTCAGCGCGAACGAGGCGACCACCTCCCCCGAGGCCAGCCGCGGCAGCCACTGCTTACGCTGGGCTTCGGTCCCGGCCAGGACCAGGACCTGCCCGGCGATGCCGTTGTTGGTGCCGAACAGCGACCGGAAGGCCGGGCTGGTGTAGCCGAGCTCAATGGTCAGCCGGACCTGCTGCGGCACTGACAGGCCCAGACCGCCGTACTCGGCGGGGATCGCGTAGCCGTACAGGCCTATCTCCTTGGCCTGCTGGATCAGGTGGGCGGGCACCTCGTCGGATTCGTCGATGCCGGCCTTGGCGGGCATCACCTCATGACGGATGAACGACCGCAGCAGGTCGAGCAGCTCATCGAATTCGCTCTGGGTCACCATGAGCGCGACCCTAACCCGGCCGGGCAGGCGGCGGAAGGGCGGGTATCGTCCGGATGCCCGTCAGCGCCCGAACAGGAGGAGTCCGGCCACATCGTGCCGGGCACCGGGACCGGGGGACTTCGCCGGCTGGACCGCGGACCCACGCGAACCTGTCCTGGTGCGGCGCGGCGGCCCAGCAGAACTCGGTGCGTGCCCAGGTGAGCACCTCGGACCTGCCGCTGCCGCTGGCCCACGCCTAGCGGGCCGGCCGGACCTGGCCGGTGACCTCGCCGAAGCCGATGCGGGCGCCGCCGGCGGCGGGCGCGGTGGCGGTGATCGTGACCTCGTTGCCGTCTTCGAGGAAGGTGCGCACCGAGCCGTCGGCCAGGGTGAGCGGCTCCGCGCCGCCCCAGCTCAGCTCCAGCAGGCAGCCGCGCTGATCCCGGTCCGGCCCGCTGACCGTGCCGGAGGCAAAGAAGTCCCCGGTCCTGACCGAGGCGCCGTTGACGGTCAGGTGGGCCAGCATCTGAGCCGGCGTCCAGTACATGGCGGCGAACGGCGGGCGGGCCGCCAGCTGGCCGTTCAGCCGCACCTCCAGGGCCAGGTCCAGGCCCCACATCCCGGTGCCGGACAGGTAGGGCAGCGGCGGCGGATCCTGCGCCTGGCGGGGCCGATCCTGGCCTGCTCGAGGGCGTCGAGCGGCACCACCCAGGGCGAGATCGAGGTGGCGAACGACTTGGCCAGGAACGGGCCGAGGGGCCGCGACTCCCAGGCCTGCAGGTCCCGCGCCGACCAGTCGTTGACCAGGAACACCCCGAACACGCGGGAGGCGAAGTCAGCCACCCGCACCGGCCCTGGTGCGCCGGCGCCGATCACGAACCCGACCTCGGCCTCGAAGTCCAGCCGCTGCGACGGCCCGAACACGACATCGCCGCCGGGCCCGGTGAACTGGCCGTTCGGGCGGGTCACCGGGGTGCCGGAGACGACCACGGTGCCCGAACGGCCGTGGTAGCCGACGGGCAGGTGCTTCCAGTTGGGCATGAGCGCCTCGCCGCCCGGCCGGAACAGCCGCCCGACGTTGGCCGCGTGATGCTCGCTGGCGTAGAAGTCGACGTAATCGCCGGCCTCGAACGGCAGGTGCAGCCGCACCCCGGCCAGCGGGTGCAGCTCGGCGGCCACGCTGCCGCGGTGCCGGCCCTCGGTCAGCAGCTCGGTGATCCGGGCCCGGACGTCGGCCCACCGGGCCGGGCCCTGGGCCATGAAGGCGTTCAGCGACGGCTCGCCGAAGACCTGCTCGCCGAGGACCGCGGCCAGGTCGAGCACCGAGTCGCCGACCCGGACCCCGACCCTCGGGCGGGCCTCGGCGGCCGGCGAGAACACGCCGTAGGGCAGGTTGGCCAGCCCGAACAGCGAGCCGGACGGCAGGTCCAGCCAGGTGGTCAGGACTGCTCTCCGCCGGAATCCCCGTCGAGGTGACGCTCGGTCTCGCCGATGTAGATCTGCCGTGGCCGGGAGATCTTCTGCTCCGGGTCGACCGAACCCTCCTGCCAGTGCGCCAGCCAGCCGGGCATGCGGCCGATGGCGAACAGCACCGGGAACATCGCCACCGGGAAGCCCATGGCCTGGTAGATGATGCCGGAGTAGAAGTCGACGTTCGGGTACAGCTTGTGGGTGACGAAGTAGTCGTCGGCCAGCGCGATCCGCTCCAGCTCGAGCGCGATGTCGAGCAGCGGGTTCCGCCCGGTGACCTCGAACACCTGGTCCGCGACTTCCTTGATGATGGTGGCCCGCGGGTCGTAGTTCTTGTAGACCCGGTGGCCGAAGCCCATCAGCCGCAGCTCGCCGGCCTTGACCCGGGCGATGTAGCCGGGCACGTTGCCGACCGAGCCGATCTCCCGCAGCATGTTCAGCACCTGCTCGTTCGCGCCGCCGTGCAGCGGGCCGTACAGCGCCGCCGCCGCCGCGGCCGCGGCCGAGTACGGGTCGCTCTGGGAGCTGGCCACGCCGCGCATGGCGCTGGTGGAGCAGTTCTGCTCGTGGTCGGCGTGCAGGATGAACAGCACATCCAGGGCGTGCTCGAGGATCGGGTCCGGGCTGAACCTGGGCTCGGTCATCTTCGCCATCATGTTGAGGAAGTTGCCCGCGTAGGACAGGTCGTCGTCCGGGTACGCGTAAGGCAGCCCCCGGGCGTGCCGGTAGGCGAAGGCCGCCAGCGTGGGCATCTTGGCGATCAGCCGCACCACCTGCTTGTCCTGGACGTCCTTGTCGTGGACCGCCTTCGCCTCGGGGTAGAAGGTGGACAGCGCGGCCAGGGTGCTGACCAGGATGCCCATCGGGTGGGCGTCGTGATGGAAGCCGTCGATGAACTTCTTGACGTTCTCGTGCACGAAGGTGTGCTGCGAGATCTCATGGGACCAGGCGGCCGACTCCTTCTTGTCCGGCAGGTCGCCGTTGAGCAGCAGCCAGGCCACGTCCAGGAAGGACGTGCGGCGGGCCACTTCTTCGATGGGGTAGCCGCGGTAGCGCAGGATTCCCTTTTCGCCGTCGATGAAGGTGATGGCGCTACGGCAGCTGGCGGTGTTCTGGAAGGCGGGGTCGTAGGACAGCAACCCGAAGTCGTCATCGGATGTCTTGATCTGCCGTAGGTCAGTCGCGCGGATGGCGCCATCGACGATCGGGAGCTCGTAGCTGCGGCCGGTGCGTGAGTCGGTGACACGCAGCGTCTCATTGGTGGTCATGTCTAGACCATAGGACAGCCTGGAGGGTGCTTGACAGACCCTAAGATCACGTGTCTCAGTCTGTGACCCTCAGCCCAGCTGAACAGACCTTTTAGCCAGGCCACCCCAGAAGCCCTCGATCACCGGCCGCTGCTCGGCAAGATCACTTTCGCCTGCGCCGAGCGTGACGAACAGCGGCGCAAAGTGCTCGGTGCGCGGATGCGCGGTGTGCGCGGCCGGCGCCTTGTCACCGAAATCGAGCAGCGCGTCGATGTCGCCGTCGGCCAGCACCCGCTTGCCCCAGTCGTCGAATTCGCGCGACCATCCCGGCACGGGCCCTTCGAACACGAATTCCCGCAGGTTGTGGGTGAAGAACCCACTGCCCATGATCAGCACGCCCTCGTCGCGCAGCGGGGCCAGCTTGCGGCCCAGGTCCATCAGCTGGTGCGGGTCGAGGGTCGGCATGGACAGCTGGATGACCGGCACGTCGGCGTCCGGGTACATCTCCACCAGCGGCACGTAGGCGCCGTGGTCCAGGCCGCGGTCGGCATGGGAATGGACCTGGCCGCCGAGCAGCTTGCGCACCGCTTCGGCCAGCGCGGGCGCCCCGGGCGCCGGGTAGGTGACCTCGTAGTAGTGCTTGGCGAAGCCCCAGAAGTCGTAGTACAGCGGCACCGTCCGGGTGGCGCTCACCGAGACCGGGGCGTTCTCCCAGTGGGCCGAGATGACCAGGATGGCCTCGGGGCGCGGCAGCGCGGCCGACCAGGCGGACAGCTCCCCCGGCCAGATCGGGTCGTCGGCCAGCGGCGGCGCGCCGTGGCTCAGGTACACGGCCGGCATGCGGCTACTGCTCATGGGCTCATGCTAACCGGAGCCCTCAGTCGAGGTAGCGCGCGACCATGGCCAGCAGGTCGGTCATGGCGAACGGCTTGCCCAGGAAGTCGGCCGCGCCCGCCGCGAGCAGGTCATTGACCATCGCCTGCCCCGAGTCGCCGCTGAGCATGATCACCGGGACCGCGGCGGTGGCCGGCGAGGCGGCGAGCTGCAGCAGGACCTGCAGGCCGTTGGTGTCGGGCAGCCGGTTGTCGAGCAGGATGAGGCTCGGCGGGTCGCCGAGGGCCGCCTCGACGCCGTTGCGCCCGGTTCTGGCCACCCGCAGCCGGACGTCCTGGCGGCGCCTGAGCATGCGCTCCACCAGCACGAGATTGTCGTCACTGTCATCGATGTACAGCACGGTATAGCTCATCGTGATGGCGTCCCTGGGATCGCGCCCGTGCGTGGCCCGGTCCTGAACGAGCGGATCAGGTGGCCGAGGTCAGCCAGGTCGAGCGGCTTGGTGAGGTAGGCGACCACGCCGCTGGCCTGCATGCGGCGGATGACGCCCGGGGTGGCCTCGGCGGACAGCACGGCGACCGGGATGTCCGCCGTGGCCGGCTGGCCCGCAGGCGGCGGAGGACTTCCTTGACCCGGATCGACCGGTCGAGCCACCACTGGTTCATCCCGCGCCACCCCGACTGCGTCATGCCCCGCCGCCCCCCGGTGATCAACTCCTTACAGTAACTATATAGTCTCAAAAAGTAATCATCGCGATGGCGGCCGGCGTTAATCCGGACGCCGGGCAGCTCAGGCGTCGCGTTCGAGGGGCAGCTCATGCAGCGGGGACCGCCGCGGCCGCGGCCGAGTTCGCCGCCCGGCACCGGGATCACCTCGATGCCGTTGTCCTGCAGGTAGGTGTTGGTGGTCACGTTGCGCTCGTAGGCCACGACCACGCCCGGCTCCACGGCCAGCACGTTGCAGCCGTCGTCCCACTGCTCCCGCTGGGCGGAATGGACGTCCTGCACCGCGGTCAGCACCGTGATGTACGGCTGGTCCAGGGCGGCCGCGATGGCCCGGTGCATGTCCTCCGGCGGGTGGTCGGTGACCTTGAGCTCGCTGGCGCTCGCGCCGGGCTCGACCGTGTAGCAGGGCAGCATGCCCATCCCGGCGTACTTGGTGAAGACGGCGTAGTCCGCCATGGTCAGCAGGGTGTCCAGATGCATGAAGGCCCGGGTCTTGGGCATGTCGACGGCGACCAGGCAGCGGGCCGCCCCGGCGGCGAACAGCCGGTGGGCCAGTACCTCCACCGCCTGCGGAGTGGTCCGCTCGCTCATGCCGACCAGCACCGCGCCGTTGCCGATGACCAGGATGTCCCCGCCCTCGATGGTGGCGGGCGCGGCGTCGGCGCCGTCGTACCAGACGTCGAAGCGGGCCTGGGCGAACATCGGGTGCCAGCGGTAGATGGCCACGTCGGTGACGGTCTCCCGGATCCGGGCCGGCCGGCGCATCGCGTTGACGGACACCCCGCCGTAGATCCAGCATGACGTGTCGCGCTGGTAGAGCAGGTTCGGCAGCGGGGCCAGCACGAAACCGTCGGGGTCCAGCGACCGGAAGGCGATGCTCTTGGGCTCCGGGCCGAACTCGGCGATCTCCCGCTTGGTGATCCCGCCCGCCAGGTACGTGGCCAGGCGGGGCGAGTCCAGCCCGGCCATGGCCTCGCGCAGGGTGGCGGCGGCCAGCGGCCCGTGCCAGCGCGGGTCGAACACCCGGTCCAGGATGTAGCCGCGCGCCTCGGGGATATCCAGGGTCTGGGCCAGCAGGTCACTGTAGTAGTGCACCACGACGCCGCGGCCGCGCAGCGCCGCGGCGAACGCGTCGTGCTCGGCCTGGGCCCGGCTCACCCACAGCACGTCGTCGAACAGCAGGTCGGCGGCGTTGTCCGGGGTCAGGCGCTTGAGCTCCAGGTCAGGGCGGTGCAGGATCACCTGCCGCAGCCGGCCGACCTCGGAGTCCACGTGGAACACGGTGCCCCCTTCGCGATGGGTGCTGGTCCTGTAGTTATCTCACGGCGCGGCGGAAGGGGGTACCCGCGGCGGGGTTCGGCGGGAGGCGCGGCAGGCACGCGGTCGGCGCGCAGGATGTCCAGGTGCAGGGCGGCCAGTTCGGCCGACGGATCCACGCCGAGCAGGTCGGCCAGCCGTTCCCTGGTCTGCTCGTACACCTCGAGGGCCGCGCCGCGCCGCCCGGAGGCGGCCAGGGCCCGCATCAGCAGGCCGCCCGACCTCCAGCGACCCGAGCATTGCGGCCTGCACAGGCTCAATTGTGCCCGATTGCGCGCGGATGCCTGGCGAACGACCGGGGTAGAGATCACGAGTGGACCCGGGGCAGGCGTTGCGGCAGATCGCGTTCGAGCTGGAACGGGGCGGGGAGCCGACCTACCGGGTGCGGGCCTTCCGGCGCGCCGCCGCGGTGGTGGACGGCCTGGCTCCCGGCGAGCTCGACCGGCGGATCCGCACCGGCACGCTGGCGGCGCTGCCCGGGATCGGCGCGACCACGGCCCAGGTCATCGCCGAGGCCGCGGCCGGGCAGCAGCCCGCCTACCTGGCCCGGCTGCTCGGCGGCCTGCTGCTGCGACCCGCGACGGCGTGCGCGCGGCGCTGCGCGGGGACTGCCACACCCACTCGGACTGGTCGGACGGCGGCAGCCCGCCGCGGGAGATGGCCGAGGCGGCCCGGGCGCTGGGGCACGAGTGGATCGCGCTGACCGATCACTCACCCCGGCTCACGGTGGCCAACGGCCTGTCCGCCGAGCGGCTGGAGGCCCAGCTCGAGCTGGTCGCCGCGCTGAATGAGGAGCTGGCGCCGTTCCGGATCCTGACCGGGATCGAGGTCGACATCCTGGCGGACGGCTCGCTGGACCAGCGCGACGACCTGCTGGCCCGGCTGGACGTGGTGGTGGCCAGCGTGCACTCCGAGCTGCGGATGCCCGCCGGGCCCATGACGGCCCGGATGGTGGCCGCGGTCCGCAACCCGCACACCGACGTGCTCGGCCACTGCACCGGCCGGATGCTCGGGGGCCGGGCGCGGCGGCCGGAGTCGGCGTTCGACCCGGCGGCGGTGTTCGGCGCGTGCCGCGAGTACGGCGTGGCGGTGGAGATCGAACTGCCTGGCCGGAGCGCATGGACCCGCCCGACCGGCTGCTGCAGCTGGCCGCCGAGACCGGCTGCCTGTTCGCCATCGACACCGACGCGCACGCTCCGGGCCAGCTGGACTGGCTGGGCCACGGCACGGCCCGGGCCGAGCAAGCCGGCCTCGGGCCGGACCGGGTGATCAACGCCCGCGGCGCCGATCAGGTCACGGGCGGCTAGCCTGCGTGCTGCCGCCGAGCCGCAGCCAGGTGCTGAGGATCTCGCCTGGATCGCTGTCCGGTCCCGTTTCCAGCTGCCGCAGGGCCCGGCTCACCACCCGCCGCGCGATGTCCTCCACCGGGATGACCACGGTGGTCAGCGTCGGGTGCAGCAGTTCGGCGCCGATGCTGCCGTCGAAGCCGACCACGGCCAGGTCCCGGCCGATGGACAGGTTGAGCTCGGCCGCGGCGCCGTACACGATGATCGCGATCTTGTCGCTGCCGGTGATCACGGCGTCGGGGCGGGCCGCGGTCAGGAATGAGGAGATCCTGGCCCGCGCGGCCGTGTCGTCCTGGACATGCAGCAGGCCGGCGCCGGCGCTGGCCAGGCCGCGGCTGGCCAGGCCGGCGCAGTAGCCCGCCTCCCGCCTGGCGTCCCAGACGTCTCCGGTGTCGTAACCGATGAAACACGGCCGGGTGAACCCGAGGTCGAGCACATGGCGCGCCGCTTCGGCCTCGGCTTCGGCGTTGTCGATGTCGGCCCAGTGCTGCGGGACGTTCGGGCTGGTCCGGCCGAAACCGGCGAACGGCATGCCGGCCTCGGCCAGCAGCGCCACCCGCTGGTCGTCCGGTTTGAGCTCGGACAGCACGAATGCGTCGACGCTGCGGCTGTTGATCAGGCGGCGCATCTCGTCGCGGGGATCACTGTCGCTGGTGACCACGAGCACCCGGTACTTCCGCCGGGACGCCTCGGTCACCAGCGCCTGCAGGAACTGCATCATGATCAGGTTCCTGGGCTGCAGCTGGTCAGGCGGCATGAGGTAGCCCAGCTGCATGGTGCGGCGGGACCGCAGGCTGCGGGCTCCGTGATGCGGGTGATAGCCCAGCTCGGCGACCGCCTCGAGGACCCGGGCCCGGGCGGCCGATCCCACTCGACCGCTGTCGTTCAGCACGTTGGAGACGGTCTGCCTGCCGACGCCAGCCGCGCGGGCGACGTCCTCCATCGTGACAGTCCGCTGGTCCGGTCGTGATGTCCAGCGTGTCGGCGAAGCCACAATTCACCATACTGGTGAAACAGGCCGGCCGCGCGGTCGCCGAGCTGGCTGTCCGGGCTCTGGCTGTCCGGGCTCTGGCTGTCCGGGCTCTAGTTGTCCAGGCCGAGCGTGAACGTCGGCCGGGGCGAGGTCTCGGGCAGCTTGTGCTCCTCGGCCAGCCGCCGCACCGAGGTGCCGGTGGCCAGGAACTCGGTGGCGTGCTCACCCCAGACGTGGTTCTTGACCTCCACGGTCACGCCCACGATGCCGGAGGCGCGGGCCTGCGCCGCCTCGGCCTGCATCCGGGCCAGCGCCAGCTCCCTGGCCTCGTAGACGCCCTGGGTGAACTGCATCATCTCCTGGTTCTGGCCGACCTGGCGCAGCGACTGCATGACGCCCATGTGCGCGATGTGGTACACGCAGGTGCCGAGCACGAAGGAGACCGGGACCGCGCCGGCGGCCAGCAGCCGGAAGAAGTCCTGGGCCGACAGGTCGGAGGTGAACGCGCGGCCATCAGGCGCGCGGTGCGCGCCGTGGCCGGCCAGGTGCTTGACCGCGGTGCCGGTGGCCACGAACTCCAGGCAGTTCTGCCCCCAGGCGTACATCTGCATGCGCAGCTGGACGCCCACGATGCCGTCGGAGTCCAGGTGGTCGGCCTCGGCCCGCATCCGGGCCATGGCCAGCTCCCTGGCGTTGTACATGGCCTGGGTCAGGACCTGCAGTTCCTGGTTCTTGTTCCAGCGGCCGATCTGCAGGCCGACATGGTAGATCGAGGAGCCGACCACGAAACCGAGCGGCTCGAAGCCGGCCTCACCGAGCAGGACGTACTCCGATACCGACAGGTCAGAGGTGAAGACGCCGGCCGGATCGGCTCCGGCGGTCTTGGCCAGCCGGCCGTCGGCGGCGGCCGGCTCGAATACCGGGCCGTCTGGATTCTGCTGGCCTTGGAACAACGGCATGATGGCCTCCGCCTGGATCGGTGACACGAATCACCGGCAGCCTACTCCGGGCGGGCGCCCGGCTGGCTGCCGTGGCTGCCGCGGCCGAGGCCCGCGTCCCGGGCCAGGATGATAGCCTCGCCCGCCGCCACGGCGTGCACGGCCCGGACGATCTCGTCCTGCTGGGCCCCCTTCAGCACGTATCCCCGCGCTCCGGCGCGCATGGCCGCGAGCACCGAGTAGTCGTCATCGAACATGGTCAGCATCAGCACGGGATGCTGGCCAGGCGGGCCGCGCCGCGGCTGGGGACGACCGGGCTGGTGCTGGCCTTCGCCGGGTTCATGAGCCTGTTCTGGTCCACCGTGGCCGGCTGGACAACATCGCGCTCGGCGCGGCCAGGATCGGCCAGAGCCCGGCGCTGACCGGGAAGCTGCTGGACAGCATCGGCGCGATCCCGCCGGTCGGGTTCGCGTCGGACCTGTTCGTCGCGGGTCACGTCCTCGGGCTCATCCTGATTGGCATCGCACTGTGGCGCGGCCGGGCCATGCCCGCCTGGGCGGCCCTGATGATCGCGGTCTCCCAGGTCCTGCACGTCATCTTCGCCATCGTCGTGCCGGTGCACGCTCTGGACGGCCTGGCCTGGTGCCTGGCCGCGGTGGGGTTCGCCGTGGCGGCGTCGGTCCTGGTGCGCGAACCCGCGGCGTGAGCAGGCGGTTACTGAACCGCTCGGACCCGGCGCAGGGTTTCGTCGGGTCCGAGCGCGGCGGCCAGCGCGGCCAGGTCGGGGCTGCGCGGCGTCCCGGTGAGCAGGACCCGGATGACCTGGGACGCTTCCCTGATCGAGCCCGGGTAGGCGGCCGGATCCTGCTTGTAAGCCTTCTGGCTGGGCGCGAATCCCAGGTCCGCGGCAAGCTCGCGGATCTGCCCGAACCAGTCGGTGTCCGGGCCGGGCGGGGTGTACCCGGCCGCGAAGGCGGCGGCCACGGCCCGGACCAGGTCCGGGTCCAGCCCGCCGAACCTGGGATCGGCTGGGTCGGTCACCGGGGCGAACAGCTCGGGGAAGAAGTAGCCGTAGACGGTGCGGAAGTCCGCCCACTTCCGCAGGTCCTTGCGCGGGTTGGCGGATCCCTCTCGCTCGATGGCCAGGGCGCGCAGCGCCAGTGGCTGCTCGGCTTCGAGGACGGCGGCCAGGTCGGGCGCGTAGCGGTGCGCCCAGGCGGTCACCTCGGCCAGGATCTGCTCGCCAGTCAGGGTGGCGATGTAGTCGGCGCAGATGTCGTCGAGCTTGACCATGTCGACCAGCGGGCCCGCGGTGCCGCACTCGGACAGCCTGATCGGCGCGGCCAGCGCCTCGGCCAGCGGCATCTCGGCCAGCCGGCCGTTGGCCAGGCCGCGCAGGTAGTACTGCACGGCCGGGGCGGGGAAGCCCTGCTCGATGTAGAAGCTGACGGTGGCCTCGGGATCCTTCCGCTTGGACAGCTTGCGGCGGCTGCCGCCGTCCTGCTTCATCAGCAGGGCGATGTGCGCGTAGGTGACCCGCTCGAAGCCGAGGGCATCGAACAGCTGCAGGTGCAGCGGCACCGAGGAGATCCACTCCTCGCCCCGGATGACCAGGCTGATCCGCATCAGGTGGTCGTCGACGGCGTGCGCGAAATGGTAGGTCGGCAGCCGCGGCTCGGCGCCGCTGCTCTTGAGGATCACCGCGTCGTTCCTGTTGTCGTCCAGGGTCAGCTGGCCGCGGATCGCGTCGGTGAAGGTCACCCTGGTCCCGGTCAGGCCCGGGGACCGGAACCGCACCACATAGGGTTCGCCGACCGCCAGCCGCTCGGTGACCAGTTCCGGATCGGCGTCCCGCCAGATGGCCCACTTCCCGTAGTAGCCGGGCAGGGCGCCGGCCGCCCGCTGCCGGGCGGTGATCTCCTCCAGGTCCTGCTTGGTCGCGAAGCAGGGGTAGGCCCGGCCCTGGCGCAGCAGTTCGCGGACGTAGGTGAGGTAGGTCTGCGCCCGCGCGGACTGGTGGTACGGGCCGTACCGGCCGGAGGTGTCGTCCTCGGCCGGGCCGATGGAGAAGTAGGCGAACGCCTCGGCGAACTGCTCGGCGGCGCCCTCGGTGAACCGGGCCTGGTCGGTGTCCTCCAGCCGGACCACGAAGACACCGCCGGTCTGCCGGGCCAGGGCGACGTCGATGGTCGCCGCGTACACGCCGCCGATGTGCAGGTAGCCGGTCGGGCTCGGCGCGAACCTGGTGACTTCGGCCCCGGCGGGCAGGTCCCGGGGCGGGTAGCGGTTCTCCCAGTGCCCGGGCTCGGGCAGTTCCGGCGGGAACAGGGAATCGATGATGTGCTGGCTCAGCATGAGCGGATGGCTCCGGTTATGACGTGCGGATCAAGGCCGCTTGCAGCGTACCGCCACCTCAGGCAGCGCTGGGATCGAGCACCGTAACGCTGTCGGGATCGGACGGCTCGGGAACATGTTCGCCTGACTGCCTGAGCAGGGCGATGTGCTCGGCCATCGCCTCGACCATCAGCTGCTCTGTTTCCTGCCGCGTACTGCCTGCAGCAACGACACCCGGCAGGTCCGGCGAGTAGGCCGAGTAGCCATCGTCCTCGTTGCCCTCGAGAACGACTACGTAGCCCCTCACAATTGCTCCTTCCGCAGGCCAGCTTGCCGGAGAATGCTCGCCTCGGTCTTCTCTTTCAGAGTAGCGCTGGCTTGCCCGCGACGGTGACGAGCCCAGGCTTGTGGGGATGGGAATAGTGCCGGTGCGATCCGGTTGTGCGTTAGAGCTGCCAACCATCAGCTTCAAGCAGCCGGATGATTTCCCTGATTTTCATCGGCATGCGATGACGGTAACCCTGAGGTCCGACACTTTACCCAAAGTAATCAACGAGCCCGACACGCTCAGGGTGCTTCCTGGAGAATGTCATGTCATTAAGACATGGATGTGGCCTATTCTTTGGGCACGACTTCGACGTGATCCAGTGGGCGACTGGGCAGCGCGACCAGCCGGTGCGGGACCAGCCGGTGCTTGTGGCAGAGGTGCGCCGATGATAGGCCAGCCTATGACAGGGCCGTTCGAACCGGGCAGCCCGGGAAAGGGCTGCCGATGAAGGGGCGAGTGGCCGGGGCACCGATCTCCTGGGGAGTCTGCGAGGTACCCGGGTGGGGCCACCAGTTGCACGTCGACCGCGTGCTGGCCGAGATGCGGGCCGTCGGGCTGACCGCCACCGAGTTCGGGCCCGACGGCTACCTGCCGCGCGAGCCGGGCCAGCGGTCCCGGCTGCTGGCCGAGTACGGGCTGGCGCCCGCGGGCGGTTTCGTGCCGGTCGTCCTGCACGAGCGCGCCGCGGATCCCCTGGCCCTGCTCGACCGGGCCCTGGACGCCTTCGCCTGCTCGGGCGGCCACCCGGTGCTGGTCCTGGCCGCGGCCACCGGCCGCGGCGGCTATGACGGCAGGCCCGAGCTTGACGCGGCCGGCTGGTCGCTGCTGCTGGCCAACCTGGACCGGGCCGCCGCCCGGGCCGCCGAGCGCGGGCTCAAGGCGACGCTGCACCCGCACGTCGGGACCATGGTGGAAAAGCCCGACGAGGTCCGCCGGGTGCTGGACGGCAGCGCGATCCCGCTCTGCCTGGACACCGGCCACCTGCTCATCGGCGGCACCGACCCGGCCGAGCTGGCCCGGACCGCCGCGGCCCGGATCGGGCACGTGCACCTGAAGGACGTGACCGCGCCCGTGGCGCAGCAGGTGGCCAGCGGGGAGATCTCCTACACCCAGGGCGTCGGCGGCGGGCTGTACCGGCCGCTGGGCCAGGGTGACGTCGACGTGGCGGGCGTGGTGGCGGCGCTCGAGGCGGCCGACTACGGCGGCTGGTACGTGCTGGAGCAGGACGTCATCCTGGACGGGCCGCCCAAGAACGAGGGGCCGGCCCGGGGCGTCAGGGAGAGCCTGTACTACCTGCGCGGGCTGCTGGGCGGGCCGCGGTGAGCTACGACGTGCTCACCATGGGCCGCGTCGGGGTGGACATCTACCCGCTGCAGGCCGGGGTCGGCCTGGAGGACGTCGAGACGTTCGGCAAGTTCCTCGGCGGCAGCGCGACGAACGTGGCGGTGGCGGCGGCCCGGCACGGCCGCAGGTCGGCGGTCATCACGCGCACCGGCGCGGACCCGTTCGGCCGGTACGTGCACCGCGCCCTAGGCGAGTTCGGCGTGGACGACGCGTTCGTCACCGCCGTGCCTGACCTGCCCACCCCGGTGACGTTCTGCGAGATATTCCCGCCCGATCACTTCCCGATCTGGTTCTACCGGTACCCCAAGGCTCCCGACCTGGAGATCAGGCCGGAGGAGATCCCGGCACGCGAGGTCAGCACGGCCCGGCTGTTCTGGGCCACGGTAACCGGGCTGTGCGCCGAGCCCAGCCGCGCGGCCCACTTCGCGGCCTGGCAGGCCCGCGGCCGGGCGCCGCTGACCGTGCTCGACCTGGACTACCGGCCGGTGTTCTGGGCCTCGCGGGAACAGGCCCGCGAGCAGGTCCAGGCCGCGCTCCCGCACGTCACGGTGGCCGTAGGCAACCTGGATGAGGTCGAGGTCGCGGTCGGCACTGCCGACGCGCGGGCCGCGGCCGCGGCGCTGCTCGAGGCGGGCGTGGAACTGGCCGTGGTCAAGCGCGGCCCGGGCGGCGTGTACGCGCGGACCCCGGACGAGGAGGTGGAGGTGCCCCCGATCAGGGTCGAGGCGGTCAACGGGATCGGCGCCGGGGACGGGTTCGGCGGCGCCCTGTGCCACGGGCTGCTGGCCGGCTGGCCCCTGAACCGGGTCCTCCGCTTCGCCAACGCGGCCGGGGCGATCGTAACCACCCGCCTGGAATGCTCCTCGGCGATGCCCACCACCGCCGAGGTGGAGAGCTTCCTGCAGATGCCGTATCCGTGAGCCCGACTCAAAGGAGCAGCGCGTGAACGCCGATAATACGCTTGTGAACTGGCATTTCCCGGCCGGGAGCACGGCCGACGGACGGGAGGTCGTGCGCATCACGCCGGAGGTCGCGCGCTGGGGATACAGCGGCCTGCGGGTGCTCGAGCTGGCCGCGGGGAGAGGTCGAGCTGGGTGACACCGGCGGGGACGAGATCATCGTGCTGCCGCTGACCGGCGCGTGCAACGTCGACACCGACGCGGGCGGCGCGGAGCTGGCCGGCCGCTCCGACGTGTTCACCGCGATCACCGACTGCGCCTACGTGCCGCGGGATACCGCCTACCGGATCAGCACGCCGGATGGCGGCCGGTTCGCGCTGGCCAGCGCCCGGTCCCAGGCGGAGGGGCTGCCGTTCCGGCACGTGCGGGCGGACGAGGTTAAGGTGGAGCTGCGCGGCGCCGGGTCCTGCTCGCGGCGGGTCAGCAACTTCGGCACCCCGGACGTGCTCGAGGCCGACCGCCTGATCGCCTGCGAGGTGTTCACCCGGCCGGGAACTGGTCATCGTTCCCGCCGCACAAGCATGATACGGAACGGCCAGGAGAATCGGTCCTGGAGGAGATCTACTACTTCGAGGTGGCCGGCGGCCCGGATCAGGGTTCCGGACCTGGCCTGGCTTACCAGCGCGTGTACGGCACGGCGGAACGGCCGGCCGACGTGCTGGCCGAGGTGCGCAGCGGGGACGTGGTGATCGTTCCGCACGGCTGGCACGGCCCGTCGATGGCCGTGCCCGGCTACGACCTGTACTACCTGAACGTGATGGCAGGCCCCGGTCGGCGGGAATGGCTGATCTGCGACGATCCGGCGCACTCGTGGGTGCGGGAGCAGTGGAAGGACCAGCCGGTCGATCCCCGGGTGTGCACGTGGAGCTTGCCTTGACGACAGTACGGCTGACGGTGGGGCAGGCCGTGGCGACACCTTCGCCACCCGGGTGGCCGACCCGGTGCTGCAACAGCTCGAGCTGCCCGCCGCGCCGGACATCAGCGTCAACGACGCGTTCCGGCCCCTGTCACGGTTCTTCGACCGCATCTGGCGCCCGGAGCAGCTGCCCTCGGCGCTGCTGGCTGCTATGCGGGTGCTGACCGACCCGGCCGAGACCGGGGCGGTGACCCTGGCGCTGCCGCAGGACGTGCAGGCGGAGGCGCGCGACTGGCCCGAGGAGCTGTTCCGCGAGCGGATCTGGCCCGTGCCCAGGACTCCCCCGGACCGGGCCGCCGTGGCCCGGGCGGCGCAGCTGGTCCGTTCGGCCCGGCGGCCTTTCATCGTCGCCGGCGGTGGGGTCATCTACTCCGAGGCCACCGCGGCGCTGCGGTCGTTCGCCGGCACGTTCGGCATACCGGTCAGCCAGACGCAGGCCGGCAAGGGGTCGATGCGCTCCGACGACCCGCTGTGCGTGGGCGCGATCGGCGCGACCGGGACTCCCGCGGCCAACGAGCTGGCCGCCCGCGCCGACGTCGTCATCGGCATCGGAACCAGGTGGAGCGATTTCACCACCGCCTCCCGGACCGTCTTCGCCGAACCCGGGGTGAGGTTCGTCAGCATCAACGTGGCCGCGTTCGACGCGGCCAAGCAATCCGGCGTCGCGGTCGTCGCCGACGCCCGGGCGGCGCTGGAAGCCCTGGCCAAGGCGCTGGCCGGCTGGTCGGCGGACCCGGCCGTCCGGGAGCGGGCCGCCGAGCTGGCCGGGCGCTGGCAGGCCACGGTGGAGGCCGCCTACACCACCAGGCACCAGCCGCTGCCCGCCCAGGCGGAGGTCATCGGGGTCGCGAACGAGGTGTCACAGGAGCGGGACGTGGTGCTGTGCGCCGCGGGCTCGATGCCCGGAGACCTGCACAAGCTGTGGCGCACCCGCGATCCGGGCGGCTACCACGTCGAGTACGGCTACTCGTGCATGGGCTATGAGATCGCGGGCGGTCTCGGGGCCAAGCTGGCGGCACCCGACCGCGAGGTCTTCGTGCTGGTCGGCGACGGCTCGTACCTGATGATGGCCAGCGAGCTGGTCACCGCCGTGCAGGAGGGGATCAAGCTGGTCGTGGTGTGCGTGGACAACCACGGGTTCGCCTCGATCGGGAACCTGTCGGAGTCCGTCGGCGCGCAGCGGTTCGGCACCAGCTACCGGTTCCGCGGGCCGGACGGCCGCCTGGACGGCAGGTTCCTGCCGGTCGACCTGGCGGCCAACGCGGCCAGCCTGGGCGTGGACGTGCTGCGGGCCCAGACCATCGAGGAATTCCGGGAAGCGCTGGTCAAGGCGCGGGCCGCGGACCGGACCACCATGGTGTGCATCGAGACCGACCCGCTGCTCGGCGCGCCGCCCAGCGAGGCGTGGTGGGACGTGCCGGTCGCGGAGGTGGCCGCGCTCGAGACCACCCGGGAGGCCCGGGCGGCCTACGAGAAGGCCAAGCAGCGGCAGCGGCCCTACCTGTAACAGCCGGCCGGCATGATGGCCGGCATGATGGCCGGCCGCGCAGAGCAGGGCCGGCCAGGAGGCCACGCCGTGATCCCGCACCGCGTCCCGGCCGCGGCCGTCCTCCGCCCTGGGGACGCTCGCGGCCTTATCCCACAGCATCGACTCGAGCGGGCCGTTGAAGTAGTGACCTCGCGGGCAGCGGATCATGACGCTCTCCAGCGGCCCGTCGGTCGAGTTCACCGTGTACCGGCCCTCCACCGACGTCGGCAGCCCGCACCGGGCCGCGCCCGTGCGGTCCATGTACGCCGGGCAGTCCAGGAACATCACGCTGGCGTCCATCGGAAACCCCCGTCCCGTGGTTAGTTGCATCCCTTCAGACACGGAGGGCGGGATCCCGGAACTGATACAGGCCCCGGGGCGCCGTCCGGGCGGGGCCGAGGGTCATGAAGCTGGACGTCAGCGCACTGGAGGGTCGCGAAGAGCTTGGCGGGCTCACGATCATGAGCTGGGCGGCACAACGCCGGATCACCGGCCCCAGCAGTCACATTTCCGCGACTTTGGGAGAGGTGAAACGGGTGTGACACACCAGGGATGCACACCGGCGCCGGACGTCGGGCCTGTCCCCGGCACCGTTGCCACTGAGGACGCCGGATCAGATTCGGGACTCCGCCTATCCCGGTCGCAGGGAGCATGGGGCGGTGGGCGTCCTCAGCGGGGAAGCCAGCAGACCACAACGGCGTGACGGAGAAACGGGTTATTCGGGACGCTGAGGTGGCCCGGATGCGGTGTACGGCTGTCAGCATTTCAGTATGTCCATAGATATTGACAATCTCTTGTCCTGGCCTGAACATGAGGACAGCCTGAGGAGCCGTCTAGGCTGGTAGAGCATCCTGCTGGCCGGTTTCGTGTTCCTTGCCCTGGTGATGCTGCGGCTGGAGGTAAACCCAGTGACTAGTAGTGAAGCATCGGTTCCGGCGGGAGCGGCCAGGGTCGGCGCCCAGCCCACCCGCCTGTTCGTCCAGCAGACATCAGGCCTGGTCCGTGAGCTGGGGATCCCCGCGGCGACCGGGATCTCGCTGGCTTCGGTGGCCGTGGTCAACACGTTCATCAACTTCAACGCCGGGCTGACGGACTTCACCAAGTCCGACATGTACCTGCCGCTGGTGGCGGGCGCGATCATCTGGCTGGTGGCCATGTTCGCCTACCGGTACCTGCTGCGGGCCGTGCCGAGGGCGGGCGGTGAGTACGTCTACCTGTCCCGGATCGTCTCCCCGGTGGCCGGCTCGGTGGCGGGGCTGGGCATCGCCGTGGTGTTCACCTACATCTTGTCCACCAACGCGCACTTCGCCGCGCAGTTCACCCCGTTCATGCTGAGCGGCCTGGGCTCGGCGTTCCACAGCACCGCGATGGCGAACGCGGGCAACCACCTGACCAGCAACATCGCCGTCGCCTGGCTCAGCGTAGCGGTCATGCTGATCGTCGCCGCGCTGTCGCTGTTCTCGGTCAGGATCGTGGCCAGGATCATCTTCTGGCTGATCGTGGTGCAGGTCCTGGCCTTCGTCGTGCTGATCGGCATGCTGGCCGCCAACTCGCACGCCGACTTCACCTCCGCCCTGGCCACCTACAGCAACCACCCGGGCGCCTTCCAGGACATCATCAACGCCGCCAAGTCCAACGGCGTGGTGTTCGGCACGTCGATCGCCTCCGGGGTGGCGATCATCCCGTTCATGGTGCTCAACTACAACGGCGTGCTGTACTCCTACTACGTCGGCGGCGAGCTGCGGCGGCCGGGCCGCACCTACCTGTACGCCTCGGCGATCAGCATCGGGGTGCTCGTGGTGCTGTGGATCGGCGTCTGGGCGCTGCTGCGGGCTCGCGTCGGCCTGACCTTCATGCAGGCCCAGGCCAACCTGGGCGTGGCCAACCCCGCCGCCTACGGGAAGATCACCAGCCTGAACTCGGTGGCGGGCGGCCTCGGTTACGGCATGGTGCTGTCCTCCGACCCGATCACCAAGATCCTGTTCGCGACCGCGGTGCCGCTGGCCGAGATCGCAGTCAACCTGGCCTTCCTGACCGTCACCACCCGGGTGCTCTTCGCCCAGGCCTTCGACCGGCTGCTGCCGGTCGGCGTGGCCAAGATCGGCGACCGGAACCACGCGCCGAACGTCGCCATCACCATCGTGCTGGTCATCGGCATCGGGTTCTGCTTCCTGACCAGCCTGGTCAACCTGGGCAACATCGTGGCCCTGCAGAGCCTGTTCTTCGCGCTGATCCTGCTGGCCGGCGGCATCTCGGCGACCGTGCTGCCGATACGCCGCAGCGACCTGATCGAGACACCTGGCATGCCCGAAGACGCGCGGCGCCAGTGGCTGCGCAAGGTCACGGTGGTGGGCGCGGCCACCACGGTGCTCGCCCTGTTCACGGTCTACGAGCTGATCGCGCACAGCAGCGTCTACGGGAAGTTCAGCTGGGAGTCGATCCTCACGCTGGTGATCGTGCTCGGCGCCGGCCCGGTCATCTACCTGGTCGCCCGGGCGGTGCGCAAGCAGCGCAACGCACTCGACCTGACCATGGCCATGCGCGAACTTCCCCCGGAGTAGCGGATGCTGCGAGGCAAGAAGACGAGCAGGCAGCGCGCGCTGCGCATCTACTTCGCCACTGACGTCCACGGCTCGGAAGTCTGCTTCCGCAAGTTCCTGGCCGCAGCCAGGGTCTACGAGGCGGACGTGATCATCCTGGGCGGCGATTTCGCCGACAAGGCCATCGTCCCGGTGCTGACCGAGGACGGCATGCTGCGCGCCCGAGCTGGCGGCCAGGACGTGACCTTGCCCGAGTCGGAATGGGATCGGCTGGCCGGCGACCTGGGCAAGCAAGGGCTGTACCCGGTCCGCATGAAGACCGCCGAGCTGGTCCGGCTCGAGCACGACCCGGAGGCCCTTGACCGGCTGTTCCGCGACGAGATCTCCGCGCAAATGCAGCGCTGGTGCGACCTGGCCGCCGAGCGGCTCGACCCCGCCGTGCGATGCATCATCACCCCGGGCAACGACGACCCGCTGGACGCGGACCAGGTGCTCGCGGCCCACGACCGGGTGGAGTGCCCGGAGCTCGAGCTGTGCGACCTGGGGCCGGTCAGCATGGCCAGCCTGGGCGTCGTGCCGACCACGCCGTGGAACACCGAGCGGGAGTGCTCGGAGGACGAGCTGGGCAAGCAGATCGACGAGATGCTGGCCCAGGTGCCGTCGGGCACGGCCGTGCATCTTGAACCTGCACTGCCCGCCGTACGCGTCGGGGCTCGACGAGGCACCCGAGCTCGATGACACGCTGAAGCCGGTGATCCGCGGCGGGCGGCCCAGCATCATCCCGGTGGGCAGCCACGCGGTGCGGGACGCCATCAAGCGCTACCAGCCGGTGGTGGGCCTGCACGGGCACATCCACGAGTCCCGGGGGGCGCAGAAGATCGGCCGGACGCTGTGCGTCAACCCGGGCAGCGACTACTCCTCGGGCGTGCTGCGCGGCGCCGTGATCGACATCGCGCAGGACGGGAGCTGTCTCGACTTCCTGCTGACCACGGGATGAGCGGCGACCAGGAAGGCCCGCTGGCGGACCCGGCCGAACAAGAAGAAGAAGGCGGAAGCAGGCCATGACCGGAGGCCGTCGTGTTCGCTGACCGGCTGGCCGAGGTCATCGAGACGCGCGCCAGGCACCCGGAGCTCGTGGCGGAGACGGCCGCCAGGCGGCCGCGGCCCCCCTGGGCTCCGGCCCTGCTCGGACCGGGCGGCACCCTGGTGCTGATCGCCGCCGATCATCCGGCGCGCGGCTCACTGCGGGCCCGGCGGCTGCAGGTGGCCATGGCCGATCGCACCGGCCTGCTCGAGCGGCTGTGCGTGGCGCTGGCCCGGCCGGGCGTGGACGGCGTGCTCGGCTCCGCTGATGTGCTCGAGGACCTGCTGCTGCTCGGCGCGCTCGACGGCAAGATCGTGATCGGCTCGATGAACCGGGGCGGCCTGGCCGACACGGTCTTCGAGATCGATGATCGGTTCACCGGCTACGACGCGGCCGCGATCGCCCGGATGGGGTTCGACGGCGGCAAGATGCTGATGCGCATCGATCCTGATGACCCGGCGTCGGCAGCCACCCTGCAGGCGTGCGCGCACGCCGTGACCGACCTGGCCTCCCGGCGGCTGGCCGCGATGATCGAGCCGTTCATCTCGCACCGGGTCGACGGCCGGGTCCGCAACGACCTGTCCGCCGAGGCGATGATGCGGGCCATCGCCGTGGCCTCGGGCCTGGGCACCACGTCGGCCTACAGCTGGCTGAAGGTCCCGGTGGTGCCGGATATGGAACGGGTCATGGCCGCATCCACGCTGCCTGCTCTGCTGCTGGACGGCGAGGTACCCGACGACCCCGAGTCCGCGCATGCGGGCTGGCGCAAAGCGCTGCGGCTGCCGAACGTCAAGGGCCTGGTGGCCGGCCGCTCCCTGCTGTACCCGGCCGACGACGACGTGGCCGCCGCGGTGGACACCGCCGTCAGCCTGCTGTGACCGGCCTGAGGAGTTTGCCGCGGCGGTGCTTGCCTGGCTCGGGCCGGCGGAGGCTGAGGCGGCCCGGGTTTTGTCAGACCCTCATGCTACCGTCAAATACGTGTTCGACAGTGACGTGCCGGGCTCCGTTCCCGGCGACCCATCCCCGATCCCCGACGGTACGGTGCCGGTGGAGCGGCTCGAGGCTCAGATCTGCGAGCTGGCGGGCCATCTGGCCGCGGCCACCTGCCGGTTCCTGGTGCTGCTTGGTGACTTCGACGCCCGCCGCGGCTGGGCGTCGTGGGAGATGAACAGCTGCGCGGCGTGGCTGTCGTGGAAGTGCCAGATGTCGTCCGGGACCGCCCGGGAGCATGTGCGGGTGGCCCGGGCCTTGCGGGACCTGCCGGTCATCCGGGGGGAGTTCGCCGCCGGGCGGCTGTCGTATGCGAAGGTACGGGCGCTGACCCGGATCGCGACGCCGGACACCGAGGCGGGGCTGGCCGAGATCGCCGGGCCGATGACGGGCAACCAACTGGAGCGGTTCGCCCGGGCCCACCGGCAGGTCAGCTCGGCCGATGACGCCGCCGCGCAGGTCCGGCGCCGGTTGGCGTGGCGGTTCGAGGACGACGGGTCGCTGGCCGGGACGTTCCGGCTACCGCCGCTTCAGGGTGCTGTCCTGCTCAAGGCGCTGCGCGCGGCCGCCGGGGACCTGGAGCACCCGCACGCGGCTGACCAGGAGCACCCGGATCCGGCCGTCCCGCAGCATGTGCAAGCGGCCAGCAGGCCGGCGTTTCCGCGGAAACGCCGACCGGGGATCAGGCTCCGGACGCTAGCCAGCCGCAGCCGCCTACCTCTGCGGGTCTGGCCGACGCGCTGCTGGTGATCGCTGAGACGTTCCTGGCCGGGAAGGTGGCCGGCGCTGATGATCCCGGACGTGTACCAGGTCGTCGTGCACGTCGGCACCGGCGCCATCGCCCCTGCCCGCCCCGGCGCGGCCCGGCCGACGAGGCCGGGGAAGTTTCCGCGGAAACGCCGGCGCCCCGCCGCGGCCGCCGGGCCACCCCGCCGACCCGGCGCGCTGCCACGTGGAGGACGGCCCGGCGATCAGCGTGACACCGCGCAGATGATCGCCTGTCCGCGACGCTGAGCTGGATGCTGCACGACAGCGCCGGGAAACTGCTGGACCTGGGCCGCCGACGACGCCGGCCGAACGCGGCGCTGCGCCGGGCGGCCCGGGAACGGGACAGCTGCCGGTGCCGGTTCCCGGGCTGTGAGTCCCGCCGGGTGGACCTGCACCACATCCAGTACTGGTCCAACGGCGGCCGTACCAGCCTGGACAACCTGGTCAGTTTGTGCAAGTACCACCACATGCTGGTGCACGAGCGCGGCTGCCTGATCGCCGCCCGCGACGCGACCTTCATGTTCTACCGCTCCGACGGTACGGCCATCCCGTCGTGCCCGCAGCTGGCACAGGCGGATGGAGCGATCGAGGACTGCCATGACGCGGACATCACCCCCGGGACGATCGTCCCGCCCTGGTACGGCGAACGGCTGGACCTGGACTACGCCATCCACGTCTGCTTCGCCAACGCCCGCACCGAGCAGGAACGGCGAACCCCGCGTCAAGACGGCGAATCCAAAGCCAGGGACCGGGTGACGGTCTACGAGCCGGAAGACTGGGAGAACCGGATCCGCCAGTACCTCGACGAGCACTCCCGTGGCTCGTACCGCCTCACCCAGCCCATCCCCGGCTGAAGCCCTCACGGCGAGGTCAGGACAGCCGGACGCCGAAGCCGGTGGCGGCCAGCTTGAGCAGGACCGGGCCGGGCGCCTGCAGGGCCGTGACCTTGGCCGCGCTCAGCTCCTCGAGCTGGGCCAGGACCGTCTGGTAAGCCTCCGGGCCCTGGCGTCGGGCACGGCTGAGGGCGACGGCGTTGGCCCATACCTTCTCCCGGGCCTCGCGCAGGAAACGCTGGGTGCCCAGCCGGTTGAACGGCCGCAGCAGCCGGTCCAGCAGGCTGCCCGGCCCCGAGATGCTGGTCAGCTCGTCATCCTCGGCCGCGACCCGGGCGGCCAGGACCTGGTCGATGGCCCGGTGGTCGGCTTCCCGGCGGGCCATCACCGCTGGATCGTCGAACTCCGCGTCGGTGATCACCGCCACCAGGGCCTGCGGCAGGTCGTAGTTGATGTGGGCGTTCATGCCCAGCAGCACGTGCCGGAGGGCAGGCAGACCGGCCGGGGCGCGGAAGGCGATGTCCCAGGGCCGCGGCGGGCGGCGGCCGGCCAGCGCATCGGCCAGGGCGTCGAGGTACAGGTCGGCGAACACGACGTCCCAGCGTTCCACCCAGTCCGGGTCGATGAATCCGCCGCGATCGAGCTCAGCGGCCACCGCGACCGTAGTCCGCTGGTAGGTGGCATGGAAATACCGCCGCTGGTCCCCCGCGGCCTGCAGCGGCTCGAGCAGGGCCGCCATCCGGCCGATCAGTTCGTCGATCACGCCGCCATTATCGCGGCCGCGTGGTGCGCGAGCCCCCCTAGGCTGCTGTCATGGCAGCCAGAGCGCACCGGGCCCGGGTCGCGGACGTCCACGAGCTGGCCATGGCCATGCCGCACGTCACGGTGTGGCAGGGGCCGCGCGGCAATCCGGTCTACCAGGTGGGCGGCAAGTCCTTCGTCTTCTTCCGCACCCCCCGGCCGGACGCCGCCGATCCGGGCACCGGGGAGCGCTACCCGGATGTGATCATGTTCTGGGTCGGCTCCGAGGCAGACAAGCAGGCCCTGGTGCAGGACGAGGGCTCGCCGTTCTTCACCACCCCGCACTTCGACGGCCATCCGTCGGTGCTGATCCGCGGCAGCCGGATCGGCGAGCTCACGCTGCAGGAGCTGACCGAGGTGGTCCAGGACGCCTGGCTGGCCCAGGCGTCGGCCCGGAGGGCCGATGCCTGGCTCAGCGAGCACTCCGCCGGATAACACGGGGCCGGATAACACGGGGCCGGATAACACGGGGCCGGATAACACGGGGCGGACGGAAACGGATAGTACGGAACCGGATAGTACGGGTCAGCCGGAGCCTGCCGGCGCCGCTGGGAGGGACTCGTCGGGCGTGCCCCACGACCCCGAAGCCGCTGAGGCCGGCACGACCGACGCCGCCCCGGGGTTAAGGTCCCGGTTGACGGCCCAGGCGACGGCCTGAACGGTGTCGATCCCGTAGGTCATGGTCGGGTTGTCCTGGGTCAGCACCACGACGCTGTAACTGACGCCGCGACCGGTGAAGCAGCCGATGCTGTTGATCCGCCAGCCGTACGGATACAGCGGCAGCCAGCCGTTCTTGACATGCACGGTGAGGCTGCGCGGCACGCCGGCCGGGACACCCCACCGCTGGGAGGGGATGACCCGGGCCATCAGGCCGAGCGCGTAGTCGCGGGAGGCGGTATCGAGCACCCGGTTCTGGTTCAGCAGCAGCTGCAGCAGCAGCACCTCGTCGTAGGCGGTGATCTGGGTCAGCCCCCAGGCCGGGCCGGGATCCAGGTAGGTGCGGTTCAGCTGGGCCAGGTTCAGGAAGTGCTGGAGGTACCGGTGGCCAAGCTCGGCCCACAGCGCGGAAGCGGCGTCGTTGTCCGACTCGGTGATCATCTCCGTGGCCAGGGCGGCCTCGGTCTTGGTCAGGTGCCGGTGCTGATCCTGAGTCAGGCGGAGCAGGGCGCCGAGGATGATCACCTTGACCACGCTGGCCGAGTCGAAGTGCGCCGAGCTGTCCAGCCAGCACTGCACGTCCTGGCCGGGATCATCGACGCCGACTGCGACGGTGGAGACCCGGCCGCGCAGCGCCCGGTCGATGTCGCGGGCCAGCCGGGCGGCCAGCGCCGGATGGGCTGGTGACCGGCAGCTGGCCGCGGCGGCTGCGGCGGTCACGGCCGAGGAGGTCGCGGTTGTGCTGGTCGCGGTTGTGCTGGCCGCGGCGCTGGCCGGCGGGCCCAGCAGCGGGACCGCTGCCGATCCGAGCAGGACCGCCGTGACGATGCCGGCCAGGCCGCGGCTGAACTTCATCGTGTTCCTCCCCGTTTACAGCTTTGGGAGCTGTCAACCTCATGATGAACGCGGTCGACTATGTAGTCCAGGACTGTGTAGTCCAGGACTGTGTAGTCCAGGACACCGTGACCCGCCGGGCGCATACTCTTTTCACGACGCAGCCGCCAAGCGATCCCCGGAGAGGCGATGCCGGTCAAACCACTGGAGCCTGGCGACCCTGAGCGGCTGGGCCGCTTCGAGCTGCTCGGGCGGCTCGGCGAGGGCGGCCAGGGCATCGTCTACCTCGGCCGCGGCACCGACCCAGGCGAAGAGCGGGTCGCGGTCAAGGTGCTGCGGTCCAGCGTCGATGCCATGGTGCTCGAGCGGCTGGCCCGCGAGCTCGACGCGGTGCACCAGGTCCAGCCGTTCGTCACGGCCGGCGTCATCGAAGCCTCCGCAGAAGGCGACCGGCGCTACATCGTCAGCGAGTTCGTCGACGGCCCGTCGCTGCAGGACCGGGTCCGCGAGCGGGGCCCGCTGCCCGAACACGACCTGCAGCGGCTGGCCGTGGGGACGGCTACCGCACTGACCGCGATCCACGGCGCGGGGGTGGTGCACCGTGACTTCAAGCCGGCCAACGTGCTGCTCGGCCCGGACGGCCCCCGGGTGGTCGACTTCGGCATCGCCCGCCTCATCGACGCCTCGACCATCACCAGCGGCCTGATCGGCACCCCGTCCTTCATCGCGCCCGAGCAGCTGGCCGGGGCCCGGCCGACCAGTGCGGTGGACATTTTCGCCTGGGCGGTGACGATGATCTTCGCCGCTACCGGCCGGCTGGCGTTCGGCGGCGACTCGGTGATGGCCGTCATGATGCGCATCATGAACGAGGTGCCCGACGTCACCGGCGTGCCTGACTCGCTGCGGCCGGTCATCATCGAGTGCCTGGACAAGGATCCGGTCCGGCGGCCGAAGGCCCGCGACATCATGCTGCGCCTGGTCGATCCGTCCGCGCCGTACCCGCAGCAGACCCTGATCACCCCGGCAGGCCCGGGGTTTCCGGCCGGACCGGCGGGTCAGGCCTTCCCCGTCGACAGCGTGCCCTTCGCCAGCGGGCCCACTCACCTCAGCTCGCCGTCCGGCGTGGCCCAGGCGGCGGGCACGGCGGCGCCGGCGGCCTTTGACCCCCGCACCGGCCCGGTGCCCGAGCTGCCCGGGTCCACGCTGGCCGGCCACGGCGTCCCGGCCGTCCCGGCCACGGGATCGCGGCGGTCCCGGCGCGGGCTGGCCCTGGCCGCCGGCAGCGCCGCCGCGGTGGTCATCCTGGCCGTGGCGGGCGTCCTGCTGCTCAACCGGGGGCCTGCGTCGCACACTTCAAGCGGCACGTCGAGCAGCGCCCCGCCGGCCTCGGCTGGCGGCACGCCGCCCGCCAGTTCGCCGCCCGCCACGGTCCGGGCCGCCGGGTCCGCCATCCCGGCCGCCTTCGCGGGCACCTGGAAGGGCACGGCGACCCTGGCCGCCATCGGCGCTCCGGGCTTCGGGTTCAAGAACGCCATCACGTTCACGATGACGACAGGCGGGACGACGGCGCAGGAGAACGAGGCGGGCGGCTGCGTCAACACCCTCACCCTGACCAGCACCACGGCGACGGTGCTCACGTTCAGCGAGCCCCAGGCCGGCGGGTGCGTGGCCGGGACCGTGACGTTCACCCGTCAGGGTGCCGCGCTGGCCTACCGCTGGACGGATAACATCGAGCAGGAGACCGCCACCCTCCGCAAGAGCTGAGGCGGGGCGAGCAGCCCGGCCCGTTCGGCATAAGAAGAGACCTTCAGGGCTGACCGGGCAGGGTCAGCCGAGCAGGGGTCAGCCGGGCAGGGGTCAGCCGGCCAGCGGCTCGTGCCTGGGGAAGGTCGTGGTGAAGGCGTACCGGGAGGCCCGGTACAGGTGCCTGGCGAACTCGACCGGCCGACCGGCCTGGTCGTAGGCGATGCGCTCCATGGTCAGCAGCGCGGTGCCGCGGGTCTCATTCAGCATCCGGGCCTCGGCCGCCGAGGCGTTCTTGGCGCACATGCGCTGGGTGGCCGTGTACAGCCCGACGCCGGAGGCGCGCAGCAGCTCATACAGGCCGTGCTGCTCGAGCATGTCGACGTTCAGCTGGACCAGCCCGGCCGGAAGGTAGTTGTGCATCAGGGCCATGGGCTCGCCGTCGGCCAGCCTGATCCGCTCCAGGGACATCACCAGCGCCCGCTCGGGCAGCTTCAGCGCCTCGGCGACCTGGTCGGTGGCGTGGCTGACCTCGGCCTTGAGCACCCGGGTGGCCGGGGTGCGGCCGCTGGCCGCCAGGTCGTCATACAGGCTGGTCAGCTCGACGTTGCGGTCGATCCGCTCGTTGGCCACCAGGGTGCCCGCGCCGCGCTTGCGGACCACCAGGCCCTTGTTGGCCAGGTAGAGGAAGGCCGCGCGCACGGTGGGCCGCGACAGGCCCAGCAGCTCAGCCAGCTGCACCTCGTTCTCCAGCCGGGCGCCGACCTTGAGCGCACCGGACCTGATGGCCGACTCGAAGTGCTGGGCCAGCTGGAAATACAGCGGAACCGGGCTGGTCCGGTCGATGGTGATGGGGCCGCTGGTGGTGGCCTCAGGTTCTGGCATAGTCGCCATCCGCGCGTTGTCACTAGGCTCGTTTGTTTGGACATTCTAACCACTGCAGAGTTAGTTACCATCCGCGGGCTAGGTTTTCCATTTTGTCTGGACATATTCACGGGCTCTTGACAGGTCATAACGGGCCAGGTCAAGATCAACCATCGCCACCGTGGGGAGGCTGAGCGCGCAATGACAGCCGGGAGCACCCTGCGGATCGGCGTGGTGCTCGAGGCCTTGCTGGACTGGCCGCTCGAGCAGGTCATGGCCTGGCTGGGCGAGCACGCCCCCGAGGTGACCGAGCTCGAGATCGGGGCCGGCGGTCTACGCGCCCCATCCGCACTGCGATGTGGCCGCCCTGCTGGCCAGCAGCCAGGCCCGGTCGGACTGGCTGGCCGGCATGGCCAGGCACGGGCTGCGGGTCGACGCGCTGAACGTCTGGGGTAACCCGCTGCATCCCGATCGCGACCTGGCCCGCCAGCACGACGGGGCACTGCGTGATGCCATCCGGCTGGCCGCGCTGCTCGGCGTGGACCGGGTGGTGGCGCTGGCCTGGCTGCCCGGGCGGTGCGCCGGGCGACCAGGTGCCGCACTTCGGCGCGGGCGGCTGGCTGCCCTACCTGGAAGGCGTCTACCAGCGGCAGTGGGAGGACCAGATCGCGCCGTACTGGTCGGGCCTGGCCCGGTTCGCCGCGGCCGAGAGCCCGCCGCTGCGGGTCTGCCTGGAGCTGCACCCGGGGACGTGCGCGTTCAACGTGGAGACGTTCGGCCGGGTGGCGGCGCTGGGGCCGTCGCTGGCCGCCAACCTCGATCCCAGCCACTTCTTCTGGATGGGCATGGACGGCCACCGGGTGGCCGCCGCGCTGGGCGACCGGGTGGCGCATGTGCACGGCAAGGACACCGTCTCTCCACGCCGAGCAGATGGCCCTCAACGGCCTGCTCGACCGGCGCTGGCCTGAGCCTGCCGCCGAGATGCCGTGGACCTTCGCGGTGCCCGGCCGCGGCCATGATCTGGCCTGGTGGGCGGGCCTGATCCGCGCCCTGGACGGCTCGGCGGCGCGGGTCATCTCGATCGAGCATGAGGACCCGTTCGTGCCCGCCACCGAAGGCGTGCCCGAGGCCGCGCGGCTGCTGCGGGCCGCCATCGAGGACACCGCGGACACCGCGCTGGAGCCGGCGTGAGGGTCCAGGTCGGGCTGATCGGGACCGGCGTCATCGCCCAGGTCATGCACCTGCACTACCTGGCCGAACTGGCCGACAGGTTCGAGGTCGCGGCAGTGTGCGACCTGGACGGCGACAGCGCCCGGGCCTGCGCCGGGCGCTACGGCATCCCGGCCGTCTATACCGACTGGCGCGAGCTGCTCGGCCATCCGCTCGATGCCGTGCTGGTGCTGACCTCGGGCAGCCACGCGCCGATCGCCGAGGCGGCGGCCCGGGCCGGACGGCATGTGTTCACGGAGAAGCCGATGTGCTTTTCCGCTGCCGAGGGCCGGGCCATGGTCGCGGCCGCCGAGCAGGCCGGCGTGGTGCTGATGACCGGGTACCCGAAACGGTACGACCCGGCGTTCGCGCGGATGCGGGAGGAGACGGCCCGGCTGGACGGCGCCCGGCTGCTGCGGGTGACCACCTTCGAGTCGCCCATGCGGCCCTATATCGGGCACTACCCGCTGCTCCCCCGGGCGCCGCTGCCGGCCGAGACGGCGGCCGGCCTGCGGGCCGACAGCGACGAGCGGATCAGGGCCGCGACCGGGACGGCCACCGACCTGGAGCGGCAGGTCTACGAGATGGTGCTGCTCGACACGCTGGTGCACGAGCTGAACACGGTCCGCGGCCTGCTGGGCGAGCCGACCCGGCTGGAGTACGCCAGCCTGGCCCTGGACCAGGTCACGGTCATGCTCAGGTTCGGTGACCTGCCGGTGGCCATCCACTGGATCGACCTGCCGGGCATCGCCAGGTACGAGATGGAGTTCGCGCTGTACGCCCCGGACCGGCGGCTGCGCCTGGCGTTCCCCTCGCCGTTCCTGCGCAACGAGCCGGCCATGCTGGAGATCGAGGGCGGCGACGGGTCGAGCCGGTCCTGGCGGACCGAGGAGACCACGGGCTACGAGAGCGGGTTCAAGCGCGAGCTCGAGGCGTTCCACCAGGCCATCGTGACCGGCCTGGCGCCGGAGACGGCCGGCGCGGACGGCCTGCGGGACGTGCTGCTGTGCCAGGCCATCATCGACTGCCACCACCGGGGCATGCCGGTGGACCACCCGACAAGCTAAGGACAGCCGATGAGCGAGGAGAACGGCGCACGGCCGATCGCGGTGGCCAACGCCCCGGTCAGCTACGGGGCCTTCGAGCTGACCGTGGGCCACGACCCGAACGTGCCGGACGGCACTACGGTCCTGGATCAGGTGGCCGCGGCGGGATACGCGGCGGGCCTGGCCCGGGTCATCGGACGCTGCCGCGACCGCGGCTACGAGCCGACGTTCCACCCGGAAACCGGGACCAACGTCGAGGCGCCGTGGGAGATCGAGCGGGTGCTCGAGGTGTCCGACGTCGGGCTGTGCCTGGAGACCGGGCACATGCTGCTCGGCGGCGGCGACCCGGTGGCCATGCTGGCCGACCTCGGCAACCGGGTCAACCACGTGCACCTCAAGGACGCCAGGCTTGCCGTGATGGGCCAGATCGTCGCCGACGAGGCGACGGTGACCGAGATCTGGACCCGGGAGGCGTTCTGTGCGCTGGGCGGCGGTGACCTGGACGCGGACGCCGTGCTCGACGGGCTGCGGCGGATGTCGTTCGGCGGCTGGCTGGTGGTTGACCAGGACATCCTGCCGCGCAGCGCGGAGCGGTTCGCCCGGGCCGCGGCCGAACAGCAGCACAACCGCGCGTTCCTCGCCGCGCGGGGGCTGTGAGGATGGCCGCGTTCCGGCTGGGACTGATCGGCGCGGGCCGGATGGGCCGCACCCACCTGCGGGCGCTGGCCGGCTCGCGGCAGGTGGCGGTGATGGCCATCGCGGAAATGTCCGCGGCGGCCCGGGAGGCGGCGCCCGGGAGGCGGTCGCCCGGGAGGCGGTCGCGGCGCCCGGCGTGCCGCTTTTCGAGAGCCTTGCCTCGATGCTGGAGGCTGCTGAGCTGGACGGGGTGCTGATCGCCGCCCCGACCGACCAGCACGGCGCGATCATCGCCGAGGCGGCCGCGCGCGGTGTGCCCATCTTGTGCGAGAAGCCGTGCGGGCTGACCGCGGCGGCGGCCCGGGCGTCGGCCGAGGTGGCCGCGGCGGCGGGAGTGCCGCTGCAGGTGGCGTACTGGCGCCGGTTCGTGCCGGGCCTGCGGCAGCTGCACGACCGGATCGCCGATGGCTCGCTGGGCGTGATCCACCTCGTCACCTGTTACCAGTGGGACGAGCGGCCGCCGTCGCCGGAGTTCCGCGCGCACAGCGGCGGGATCGCGATCGACATGGGCGTGCACGAGTTCGACCAGCTGCGCTGGCTGACCGGCCAGGACATCACCAGCCTGGCCGCGGTCGGGTCCGGCGCGGCGCCGGACGGGATCGCCGACACCGACGGCGCGCAGGTCATCGTGTCGCTGTCCGGCGGCGCCACCGGGTTCGTCTCGCTGGGCCGCTACTACCCGGTGGGCGACATCGTGTGGGCCGAGGTGTTCGGCACCCGCGGCAGCGAGCGCTGCGACGTCATCGACCCGGCCGAGGGCGAGGTGGCCCAGCTCGAGGCGCTGCGGCGGCAGGCCGAGAGCTTCGCCTCGTTCGCTCGCGGCGGGCCCTGCGAGGGCGCCACGGCCGCCGACGCGGTTGCGGCGCTGACCGCGGCCGAGCAGGTCACCGCGGCGATACCGGCCCTGTCCCCGGGCGGGGCCGACCCGGGCGGGGCCGACCCGGGCGGGAGGGGGGGCCAGCCCGCGCGGGGCCAGCCCGCGCGGGGCCAGCCCGCGCGGGGACGTGAGTGAGGGCCTGCCGCCCAGCTACCGGCACCGGCCAGGCGGCTGAGCGCGGTGGACACGCTGCGGGTCGGGATCGTGGGCTACGGGCTGATGGGCAAGGCGCACTGCTACGGCTACCGGGTGGCGCCGATGCTGCGGGCCCTGCCGGTGACGCCGGTGGTCACGGTGATGTCCGGGCGGGACGCCGGGGCGGTGGCGGCCGCGGCGGCCGGCGTATGGCGTGCCCGACACGGTCATCGACTGGCGGGAGCTGGTCGCGCGGGACGACGTGGACGTGGTGGACATCTGCACGCCGCCCGGCACGCACGCGCAGATCGCGGCGGCGGCGGGGGCAAGGCGGTGCTGTGCGAGAAGCCGCTGGCCACCTCCTACCGCAAGGCGGCCGCGGCGCTGGCCGCGGTGCGGAGAGCCGGGGTGCTCAACGCGGTCGGCTTCAACTACCGGCGGCTGCCCGCGCTGGCGCTGATGATGCGGATGATCGACGAGGGTGCCGTCGGGGAGGTGCGGCTGTGGCGGGCCACCTGGCTGTCGGATGAGTTCACCGACCCGGCCACCCCGCACGACTGGCGTTTCGACCGGGCCATGGGCGGGACCACGATCAGCGACCTGGGCTGCCACCTGATCGACCTGGCGCTGAGCATGGCCGGGCCGGTCGAGTCGGCCTGCGCGCAGGCGGAGACGTTCTTCAGGCAGCGGCCCCGGGCCGGCGGCGGCCAGGTCCCGGTGACCGTGGACGATGCGGCCAGTGCCCTGCTGCGGTTCGAGTCGGGCGCGCTGGGCAGTTTCGAGGTGGCCCGGGCCGCCGTCCGCCGGCCCTGCGACTTCACCGTCGAGGTCAACGGCAGCCGTGGCACGCTGATGTTCGACTACACCCGGCTGAACGAGCTGTGGTACGCCGGGGCCGACGACGACGTGCGGCTGTACGGGATGCGGCGGATCCGGGCCGAGCATCCCACGCACCCGTACGCGGCCCAGTGGTGGCCGATCGGCCAGGGTGTCGGGTACGGCTCGTCGTTTGCCAACCAGGCCGCGGACCTGCTGGCGGGCTGGCCTGGCACACCGTGGACCCCCGGCTTCGCCGAGGGCGCGGCGGCGCAGGCGGTATGCGAGGCGATGGAGCTCTCGGCCGCTTCCGGCCGCTGGGTGAAGGTGAGCGAGGTGCTGGCCAGCGCGCCGTGACCTGGGATTGGCGGCTTGGCGTACGATGTCTGACCTAAACGCGGCGGCGGATGGGAGCGTGCGGGTGGCCGGGCGGCTGACGATTATCGGCGGCGGCGTCATGGGGCTGATGACGGCGTATTCCGCCGCGCCGCGGGCGGAGGCCGTCACGGTGCTCGAGCGGTCCCCGGTCGGAGACCCGGCCACGCCCGCCCGGTTCGCCGGCGGTGTGCAGTCGGCCCGCTGGCTGGAAGGGTAGCGCCATGAACATGTCACTGGCGGAGCGGCTGCGGGCCGGCACCATGCTAGGGGCCGAGGGCTACGTGTTCGAGCTGGAACGCCGTGGCTACATCAAGGCCGGGCCGTTCGTGCCCGAGGTAGTGCTTGATTTCCCCGACGCGGTGCGCGAGCTGCACCGGGAGTTCCTGCGCGCGGGCGCGGACGTGATGGTGGCCCTGACCTACTACGCGCACCGGGAGAAGCTCCGTGACGTCGGCCGCGAGGGTGACCTGGAGGCCATGAACCGCTCGGCAGTGCGGATCGCCCGCGACGTGGCCCGCGAAGGCGGCGCCCTGGTAGCGGGGAACGTGTGCAACACCTGGGCTTTCGACCCCGGTGACCCGGCGACCAGGGACACGGTCCGGGCCATGTTCGCCGAGCAGCTGGGCTGGGCGGCCGAGGAAGGCGTCGACTTCGTCATCTCCGAGACGAACGACTACCTGGGCGAGGCGCTGATCGCGCTGGAGGTCATCAGCGAGCTGGGCCTGCCCGCGATGGTGACGCTGGCGCCGACCCAGCCAGGCCACACCCGTGACGGGTACGAGTACGCCGACGCGTGCCGCATCCTGGCCGCGGAGGGAGCGCAGGTCGTCGGGCTGAACTGCGACCGCGGGCCGGCCACGATGGTGCCGCTGATCAGCAAGATCCGGGACTTGGTCGACTGCGCGGTGGCCGTCCAGCCGGTGCCGTACCGCACCAGCGCGGCCGAACCCACCATGCAGGCGCTGAGGTCCGCGGACGGCGGGCAGGCCTTCCCGGTCGCGCTCGACCCGTTCACCTGCACCCGATTCGAAATGGCGCAGTTCGCGGTCCAGGCGCGAGCTCGGGGTGGACTACGTGGGCATCTGCTGCGGCGCCGGGCCGCAGCACGTGCGGGCCATGGCCGAAGCGCTGGGCCGCAAGGTCCCGGCAAGCAAGTACTCGCCGTCGATGGACCTGCACCCGATGTTCCGGGCCAAGATCTCGGCCAAGGATGCGGCCTTCCTGTCCAGCTGGAACGCCTAGCTGGCCGCCCGGTGCGATCATCGGGCTATGCCAGAGAACACCATGACGTGGGCCGAGGTGGCCGGGCGGCTGGCGGCAGCACGGACTTACTGGCTAGGCACCACCACCACCTTGGGTGCCCCCCATGCGGCGCCGGTCTGGGGTGCCGTCGCCGGCGAGACGCTCTACCTGTACAGCGAGCGGAGCACCCGCAAGGCCCGGAACCTGGCCGCCGACCCGCGGGCGGTGATCCACCTGGAAAGCGGTGAGGACGTCCTGATCGTGCACGGCATCGCCGAGGACCTGGGCTCTCCCGGCCAGCTCCCCTCCGTGGTCGCGGCGCTGGCCGCGAAGTACACCCGGCCGGAGGACCGGCAGTACCTGCCGGACGCCGATCCCGCCTTCGACGTGGTGTACGGGCTGCGGCCACGGTCGGCGCTGGCCTGGCGCCTGGATGACTACGCGGGCTCCCAGCGTCGCTGGTCGGCCCTAGGCTGAGGAGACGATGCCCGTCGATGGGAGGACCGTAGTGGACAACGCTGAGCTGCAGAGCGTGCAGCAGCCGCTCAAGGACGCCTACCGGCAGGATCCGCAGCAGGCGGTCATCACCTTGCGCGCCCACGGGCAGCTCGACGAGCAGTCCATCGCCTGCTCGGTGGACACCGGGCGGGCCCTGGCCGTGGCGGGCCTGCACCCGGCCACCGGCGGCGACGGCTCACTGGCGTGCTCCGGGGACATGCTGCTGCAGGCGCTGGTGGCCTGCGCGGGAGTGACCCTGCGGGCCGTGGCCACCTCGCTGGAGATCGACGTGGCCGGCGGGACCGTCACCGCCGAGGGCGATCTGGACTTCCGCGGGACGCTGGCGGTCAGCAAGGAGGCGCCGGTCGGGTTCAGCTCGATCCGGCTGGCCTTCGACCTCGAGACCGAGGCCAGTCCCGAGCAGGTCCAGACGCTGATCAAGCTGACCGAGCGGTACTGCGTGGTCTACCAGACGCTGGCTCACCCGGCCCAGCTGTCGGTAACGGCCTAGGTCCCGTTCAGAAAGCCTTCGTGCCGCCGCCTCGCCGACCGGAACCTCAGCCGTCACACCAGCCACATTTCCGCGGTTGATTCGGGTTCTGCGGTTGATTTGGGGTGCTGGAGTGCCCTGAATCAACCGCGAAGCACCAATCAACCGCGAAAACGGGGCGGGTGGGGGTTTTGGGGGGGATGAGGTTTGGGGGGATGAGGTTTGGGGGGATGAGGTTTGGGGGAATGGGACCGCGGACCGTCGAACCATGCCAAAACAAATATGCCGCTGGCCAGGCCAGCGGGTCGAATCTTAAGTCAGGTCCAGGCTGGGGCATGCGGCCAGCGACCGCCCAGGGGTCCCCGGCCAGGTGGCGGTGCAGGCGCAGCAAGGTAGAGCCGATTCCCGGGGCGCCCTGCATGTAGGTCGTCTCGGGGGGGAGATCCGGGTCGGGCCGCCGGTACTCGTAGTTCGACCACCGCATCCCTGACTCGTCGCTAACGGCCCGGCTCAGGATGTCGTCGACCAGGCGCACGGCGAAGGCCAGGTCCTCCGGCCGGCTCGGCCTGGGCCAGCAGCCAGTCTCCCGCGCCGACGGCCAGGTCCCGGGCGGCCGGGCCGAGGTAGGCCGGGCCCAGCGCCAGCAGGAGGCACCCGATGCCGGCCGTGCCCCACACCATCTCGGTCAGGTCGTGCCAGTGCACCCCGTCCTCGGTCCACGAGGCCCTGGCCGCGACCGTCTCCAGTACCCGCCCGGCCAGGTCGCGGGCCCGCGTGTCGCCGGCCGCGGCGGCCAGCTCATCGAGCACGACCGCCCAGCCGCCGACCCCGGTCAGCAGCCCGCAGCCCGCCCACGCCTCGGCGGCCGGGCCGAGATGGTGCTCCATCCACCGGGCGCCAGCCCGGGCCGCCGCCAGCCAGCGCTCGTCCGCTGTGGTCCGGAAGGCCTCCACGAAGAACAGCACCGGTGCCGCGGTCCCCCAGCCCAGGCCGGGTTCGACCGCAGCCGACACGCCCGGCCGGACCGGCCAGGACCAGCCTTCTGGGCCCCGGTCGGCCACGGAAAGCAGCCACTCCCCGGTCCGCCCGGCGGCCGCGAGGTAATCCACTCCAGCAGCCTAAGGGCCGCGAGACGCGCGTTCCCGCGGGACCCGCGATCGCGGCATAGCGTTCGCGGGACCCGGCCCGGGCCGGGTCCCGCGAACGGAATCGACGTGCGCTACTCGGCGGCGATGGCCGCCAGCACGTCCAGCTTGGCCGCCCGCCGGGCCGGCCAGCTGGCCGCCACCAGGCCGAGCAGGGCGGCCAGGACCAGGAAGATCACCAGGTTGGAGAACGGCACGACGGTGTCGGTGATGCCCTGCGTGCTTCAGCGAGGACACCAGGGCGATGCCCATGCCGGTCCCGATGATGATGCCGATGATGGCGCCGAAGACGGCCAGGATCACCGACTCGGAGCGGATCATGGCCCGGATCTGGCGCCGCCGCATGCCGACCGCCCGCAGCAGCCCGATCTCGTGGGTGCGCTCGAAGACCGACAGCATGAGCGTGTTCACGATCCCGATCAGGGCGATGAGCACGGCCAGGGCGAGCAGGGCGTAGACCAGGCCGAGCAACTGGTTGACTGGCCGTCACCTGGGCCTGCTCGAACTGGGCCCGGGTCTGGACCTGGACGTTCGGGTAGGCGGCCAGGGCGCTGGTGACCGCGGTGTCCACCCCGGCGCTGCCGTCGGTCCGCAGCAGCACCGCGCCCGGAGGCTGGGTTCGGGAAGTGGGCCAGGAAGAAGCGTCGCTGACGAGGTAGCTGCCGATCAGGGCGTTGGCCTGGTAGATGCCGCCGATGCGCATGGTGGTCGGCCCGGTCAGGGCGAACTTCACCGGCACGGTGTCGCCGACGGAGAGGTGGTCCGAGTCTGGCCGTGGTCGAGTCGATGAGCAGCTCGCCGGCGGCCAGCGCGGCTGGCGTGCCCGACGTCATGTGCAGGATCACGGTGCTGGACAGGTGCTCCGTGGACACCGCGGTGAGCTTGGACAGCGAGTCCTGGAACTCGAACTGGCCCGCCGTAGACGGTGGTGGTCGCGGTGACGCCCGGGACAGCCGAGGCCATCGAGGCGCCGAGTTGCTGAAGCTCCCCCGCGCCGTTGTGGGCGGTGACGATGAGGTCGGCGCTGATGGCCTTGTCGACGCTGCTGGTGGCCGACCTCGACAGCGAGGCGCCGAACACGGCGATGGCCGAGACCAGGGCCAGGCCGACCATGAGGGCCGAGGCGGTCTGCGCGGTGCGCCGGGGACTGCGCATGGAGTTCTCCCGCCCGAGCTTGCCCGGCTCCCCGAGCAGCCGGGCCAGCGGGCGGCCGATGACGCTGGACAGCGGGCGGGCCACGGCCGGGGCCAGCATGGCGACGCCGACGAAGATGCAGCACCGCGCCGAGGCCGACGAGCGCGATGGCCGGCTTGGCCAGCCCGACGGCGAGCAGGACCACGCCGACCACGGCGATGGCCGTGCCCCAGGTGAAGCGGCGCCGGAGCGAGACGTCTGGTCCGGCACCGGCGGTCATCGAGCGCGGCCACCGGCGGGATGCGCACGGCCCGCGGGCCGGGCTGATGCGCCGACACGACGGTCACCCCGACGCCGACGACGCAGGCCGACGATCGACGGTGCGCGCCTCGAAGACCAGCGACCCGGACGGCAGCGTGATCCCGAACCCGCTCAGCAGCGCCTCGAGCCCGAGCGCGGCCAGCACCCCGAGCCCGAGGCCGATCACCGACGACACCAGCCCGACGATGGCCGCCTCGCCGAGCACGGAGCGGAACACCTGGCGCCGGCTCGCCCCGACGATGCGCAGCAGGGCCAGCTCCCGGGTCCGCTGGCCGACGATGATGGAGAACGTGTTGAAGATGGTGAACGCGCCGACGAACAGCGAGATGAAGGCGAAGACCAGCAGCGCCGTGTTGAAGAAGCCGAGCGCCTGGTCGATCGCGCTCGTCGTTCTCGTTGACCACGGTCTGACCGGTGACCACCTCGACGCCCGGGGGCAGGACCCGGGCGATGGCCTGCTGGACCGCGGCCTTGTCCGCGCCCGGCGCGGCCACGACGTTGATGTCGTCGAGCTGGCCGACCTCGCCGAGCGAGCGCCTGCGCCGTGGGCAGGTCGAAGGCGGCCAGGGTGGCCCCGGCCAGGTTGTTGGCCGTGCCGAACTCGGCGATGCCGGTGATGGTGAACGTCTGGGTCGGCCCGGCGGCAGGATGCGCACCTGCTGGCCCACGGTGAAGCCGTACTTCTGCGCCGTGCCGGCGTCCATCACCACGTCGTCGGAGGTGGTCGGCGGGCCGCCCGCGATCAGGTGCAGGCTGGAGATCTGCGGGTCGGGGTCGAAGGACACGCCGAGGGTGGGCGCGCCGCCGGTCGCGATGGCCTTGCCGTCGGGGGCGACGAACTGGGCGTAGCCCGTGACCTGGCCGTCGGCGGCCGCGACGCCGGGCACGCCGCGGACCGTGGCCAGCAGCGACTCGGGGACGGGTTGCGGACCGCGTTGCCGCCGCTGCCGAACTGGGCCACGCCGCGCACCTGGAAGTCGACGTTCTGGTAGATGTTGCCGAACAGCGTGGTGAACGTGTTGTGCAGCGTGTCGGTGAGGACGAACGTCCCGGCGATGAACGTCACGCCGAGCACGATGGCCAGCGCGGTCAGCGCCAGCCGGAGCTTGTGGGCCAGCAGGCCCTTGATCGTGACCTTCCACATGTCAGGCCCCCAGCGTCCGCATGCGCTCCAGGACCGAGTCGGCGGTCGGCTGCGTGCAGCTCGCCGACCACCTTGCCGTCGGCCAGGAAGACGACCCGGTCGGCGTAGGCGGCCCCGTGCGGGTCGTGGGTCACCATGACGATGGACTGGCCGAACTCGGTCACCGAGCGCCGCAGGAACGCCAGCATCTCGGCCGAGGCGTTCGAGTCGAGGTTGCCGGTGGGCTCGTCGGCGAAGACGAGGTCGGGCCGGTTGATCAGCGCCCGGGCGCAGGCCACCCGCTGCTGCTGGCCGCCCGACATCTCGCTGGGCCGGTGCGACAGCCGGTCGGCGATCCCCAGCTGCTCGACCAGGTAGTCGAACCACTCCTGGTCGACCTTCCGGCCCGGCCAGGTCGGCGGGCAGCGTGATGTTCTCGGCCGCGGTCAGGGTCGGGACGAGGTTGAAGGACTGGAACACGAAGCCGATCCGGTCCCGCCGCAGCTGGGTCAGCCCGGCGTCGTCCAGGCTCCCGATGTCCAGGCCGCCGACGAACGCCTGCCCGGACGTCGGCCGGTCCAGGCCGGCCATGCAGTGCATGAGCGTCGACTTGCCCGACCCCGACGGGCCCATGACGGCGGTGAACCGGCCGCGCTCGAAGGTCACGTTGATGCCGGCCAGGGCGTGGACCACGGCCTGCCCGGTGCCGTACGTCTTGCGCAGGTCCACCGCCTGGGCCGCAGGCGTGGTCTGAGTGTCTTCTGTCGCTGCCTGAGACGTGCCTACCATGATGTTCCCCCGATCAGAGTGGACATGCTCAATCCTTCCGGCTCTAGTCCGTTTGCGCTTAGTACTGTGAGGGTCTCAGCATGACCCCTGGGAGCGCATCGACCGGCTAGCCACTCCGGCGGATGAACCCCGCGGTGGGCCGGTCGGCGGAGCGCATCCACCGATCGGCTGATCCGGGTCGGTTAGCCGATCTGCTTGGAGTAGGTGATCCAGGTCGTGTCCAGCGCGAACCCGACGCGCTCGTACAGGCGCACGGCCCCGGTGAGCGAGTCAGCGTCGACGGCCAGTGAGGCCGATTCGTACCGCCGCCGGTCCCGGCCGCCGCCGACAAGGTGGTGAAACCCCGGTTTCAGCACCCCCAAGCGTGGTGAACCCCGGGTTTCACCCCGCTTGGGGGCCGTTCGGCAGAAAAGATATGAAACACAATGCACGAATCTTGAAATTATTTTGCAAATGTTTTTTTGATTTTTATCTCTGAACGGGCCGTGGTGATGCCCGCGGCAGCATGTGACGATCGGCACATAGCCGTACGGCCCGGGGATCGTTAGCAAGCTGAGATAATGAAAGCGTGGGAGATCATGGCGCTGCGGATCGGATTCGCGGCCGAATCGGCGCGGCGATCTTCGACCGGGTAGCGGGACCGCAAGGCCGGTCGCGCGCCCGCCTTATCCACCAAGCCCCAGGTGAGCGCTGGTTCGACGAAGACCGGCCGATCCGGCGGGTGCACGGCGACACGTCGATGTACGTCGGCGGGCTCCGGGCCCTGCTGCTGCAGTCGCTGCATCCGCTGGCCATGGCGGCCGTGGCCCAGCACTCGGATTACCGCGGTGACCCGTGGGGCCGGCTGCAGCGGACCAGTTACTTCCTGGCCGTCACCACCTTCGGCCGGGCCAGCGACGCGCACGAGGCGATCGCGCGGGTCCGGGCGGTGCACCGGCACGTCACCGGGACCACCGCCGAAGGTGAGCCTTACCAGGCCTCCGACCCGCACCTGCTGACCTGGGTGCACATCACCGAGGCGGACAGCTTCCTGCGCGCGCACACCCACTTCGGTGCCCGCCCGCTCGAGGCCGCCGAACGTGACGGTTACCTGGCCGACATGGCCAGGATCGGCACCGAGCTCGGCGTACCAGACCCGCCGCGCACCGAGGCCGAGCTCACCGAGCGGGTCAGCGGCTACCGGGCTGAACTGGCCGCCACCGCCGAGGCACGGGAAGCCGCCCGGTTCCTGCTGCTGCGGCCCCCATCCCGGCCGTCGCCCGGGCCCCCTACGGCGTGCTGGCCGCGGCCGCGGTCTCGCTGCTGCCCGAATGGGCTCGCCGGCCGCTCCGGCTGCCCCGGCTGCCGGTGACGGAGACCGTGCTGATCCGCCCGGCCGGGCACGCCATGATCCAGGCCATCCGCTGGGCCACCACCGCACCACGGCCCGCTCCGGCAGGCTAGTCGCAAAATGAGACACTCAACGTGATACGAAACGCCACGTCCCGCGGCAGGTCCCTACCCAGGTCCTTCGCTACCGGGACCTTCGGCTCTGTCTCCGGCAAATCGGAACAGAGCCATAGTTGACTGAATGTGTATACAGCCGTAATCAACGGCCAGGACTTAGGGTTACGCCGCTCCCCCGAGTCCCAATGCAGGAAGGGATCGCCATGACCAGCGCAGACGTATTCGACCAGGAATCACGAACAAGCCTGAAGGAGCTGGCCACCTGGGTCCGCGAAATCGCCCAGCTCACCAAGCCCGACGGCATCGTCTGGTGCGACGGTTCGCAGGAGGAGTGGGAGCGGCTGACCGGGGAGCTGGTCGAGAGCGGCACCTTCGTCCGGCTGAACCCGGAGCTGCGGCCGAACAGCTTCTACTGCCGCTCGGACCCCGGCGACGTGGCCCGGGTCGAGAACCGTACCTTCATCTGCTCCGAGCGCGAGGCAGGACGCAGGCCCGACCAATAACTGGATACCGCCCGAGGAGATGCGCCAGACGTTCGGCGAGATCTTCGACGGGTGCATGCGCGGCCGCACCATGTACGTGGTCCCGTTCTGCATGGGCCCGCTCGGCAGCGCCATCTCCCAGCTCGGCGTGGAGATCACCGACTCCCCCTACGTCGTGGTGTCGATGCGGATCATGACCAGGATGGGCGAGCCGGCGCTGCGGGTGATCGAGGAGCGCGGGTCGTTCGTCAAGGCTGTCCACTCGGTTGGCGCCCCGCTGCAGCCCGGCCAGCAGGACGTGCCCTGGCCTTGCAACAAGTCCAAGTACATCTCGCACTTCCCCGAGACCAGGGAGATCTGGTCGTACGGCTCCGGGTACGGCGGGAACGCACTGCTGGGCAAGAAGTGCTACGCGCTGCGGATCGCCTCGGTGATGGCGCGGGACGAGGGCTGGCTGGCCGAGCACATGCTGATCCTCAAGATCACCCCGCCGGATTCCGGGCCGAAGTACATCGCCGCGGCGTTCCCGTCGGCGTGCGGCAAGACCAACCTGGCCATGCTGCAGCCAACCATCCCGGGCTGGAAGGTCGAGACCATCGGCGACGACATCGCCTGGATGCGGTTCGGCCAGGACGGCAGGCTGTACGCGATCAACCCGGAGGCCGGGTTCTTCGGCGTCGCGCCGGGCACGGGCGCGAAGACCAACGCCAACGCGGTCGCGACCTTCACGGCCAACAGCATCTTCACCAACGTCGCGCTGACCGACGACGGCGACGTGTGGTGGGAGGGCCTGACCGACGAGCCGCCCGCGCACCTGACCGACTGGAAGGGCCGGGACTGGACGCCCGATTGCGACGAGCCGGCCGCGCACCCGAACTCCCGGTTCACCACCCCCGCCGCTCAGTGCCCGATCATCGCCCCGGAGTGGGACGACCCCGCGGGCGTGCCGATCTCGGCCATTCTGTTCGGCGGCCGGCGGGCCAGCACCGTGCCGCTGGTGATCGAGTCCTTCAACTGGGATCACGGCGTGTTCCTGGGGGCCAACATCGCCTCGGAGAAGACGGCGGCGGCCGAGGGCAAGCCGGGCGAGCTGCGGCACGACCCGTTCGCGATGCTGCCGTTCTGCGGCTACAACATGGGCGACTACTTCGGGTACTGGCTGAAGCTCGGCCAGACGGCCGACCAGGCCAAGCTGCCGCGGCTGTTCTACGTCAACTGGTTCCGCAAGGACGCCGAGGGCCGGTTCCTGTGGCCAGGCTTCGGCGAGAACATCCGGGTGCTGAAGTGGATCATCCAGCGGCTGTCCGGTGACTCCAAGGCCGTCACGACCCCGATCGGCTACCTGCCGGCGGCGGGCTCGCTGGACCTGGAGGGCCTGGACATCAGCTGGTCCGACCTGGCCCAGCTGCTCACGGTCGACGTGCAGGCCTGGAAGCTGGAAGCGGAGCACATCCCCGAGTTCTTCCGGACCTTCCACCAGCACCTGCCCGACCGGCTGTGGGACCTGCACGAGGAACTGGAAGACCGGCTCGGCTCGAACTGAGCCGTCCCAGCCGTTCGTCCGCCGTTCGTCCGCCGCGAGCCCCCCGGTATCCCCGGGGGGCTCGCGGTTTATCAGGCAGCCCACCGGTAAAGCAGTTAATTCTGGTCTGAGTAGTATGGATTTGGCTAGGGTTTGAATGGATACGCTCCACGCGACATCAGATCATTTATCCCGGAGAGGAACCCGTGAGCAGCACCGACACCTTCGTGGCCAACTCCGAGCAGTACGCCGCCCGGTTCACCAAGGGTGATCTCCCCCTGCCGCCGGCTTCGCACGTGGCCGTGGTCGCGTGCATGGACGCCCGGCTCAACCCCTACGGCATCCTCGGCCTGTCCGAGGGCGACGCCCACATCATCCGCAACGCGGGCGGGGTGGTCACCGACGACGTGATCAGGTCCGTCACCATCTCCCAGCGGCTGCTCGGCACGACCGAGATCGTCCTGATCCACCACAGCGACTGCGGCATGCTCACCTTCCAGGACGACGACCTGAAGGCCCAGATCGAGGCCGACACCGGGCTGCGGCCGCCGTTCGCCCTGGAGGCGTTTCCCGACCTCGACGGCGACGTCCGCCAGTCCATCGCGCGGATCAAGGCCAGCCCCTACATCCCGCACAAGGACTCCGTCCGGGGCTTCGTCTACGAGGTCGAGACCGGCCGCCTGCGGGAGGTCAAGGACTGAGCCTGGCGGGCTTATCCGGGCGGCACCGCGCTGGTTGCTACTTGATGGCGACGGCGTTGGCTGGTGAGCCGATCCCGCCGGGAGCGTTCAGCGGTGCGCTGACCAGGAACATCTCGTAGACGCCGTCCGCGGCGCAGTCGCGGGCCAGGTCGCTCAGCCACCACAGCTCGCCCAGGGCCATGCCGAACTGGCCGATGAGCACGTGGTGCAGGAACCCGAACGGGTGCGCCGCCGGGGTGCGGTCGGCCGGGAAGACCTCGACGGCGAAGTTGTCCGCGGCGATGGCCGCCGCGTGGCTGTTCCACAGGTACTCGCAGACCTCCTCGGTGTGCGCGACGCCCGGCGCGGCGACGTTGCCGTGCAGCCGGCGCTTGACCTGGCTGGACTGACCGGTGTACCAGGCGGCGAAGCCGGTGTGGAGCAGGATGACGTCACCCGGCGCGAACTGCACGCCGGCCTGGTGCCGGGCCAGTTCCAGGTCATCGACGCTCAGGGCGACGGGTCCGCCGGGATCGTAGGGCCGCCCGGCGGCCCGCATGGCCCGCTCGGCGTCAAGCAGGACGGCGCGGCCGGCCAGCCCGTGCCGGGCCCAGTGGTCGATGGTGTTCCTGTGGCCGGCCAGCACTTCGGCCTCGGTGGCGCCGTTATACATCTGGTCCGGCGCGTAGCCGTAATGGGCCAGGGAATCCCACTGGCTGGAGGCCTGCGGGTAGAAGTTGTCGTAGACGTCGTCGAAGCCGGCGCTGCCGGGCTCGTGCAGCACCTGGTGCCGGGGCGGCCCGCGGAACGTGGCCAGCGCCGGGGAGATGCTGCCGAGCGGCATATCCAGGCAGAAGACCTGTCCCCGGCGGACCAGCCGGGCGGCGGCCGCGATTCGCTCCGGCGTCATCAGGTTGACCAGACCCAGGTTGTCCCCGGTGCCGAACAGGCCCCAGGCGGACCGGCCGCCGCCCGGCACGGGCGGCAGGTCGCCATAGCTGGGCAACCCGGTGCTGGGCCGCTCGGTGCTGGGCCGCTCGGTGCTGGGCAGCTCGGTCATGACTTCATGATCGGGGCGGGGCCAGGGGCCCGGCAAGGGCACTTGGTATCGTGGGCCGGTGACGGCCGTGGCGGAAACGAACGAACCGGACGGGGAAGCCAGCGCCCGCTCGGCCCGGCCGCGACACCTGATCGTCACGGTCTACGGGCTTTACGCCCGGTCCGGCGGCGGCTGGCTGTCGGTCGCAACCCTGATCCGGCTGCTCGCCGAGCTGGGGGTGGACGAGCCCGCGGTGCGTTCGGCCATCTCGCGGCTCAAGCGGCGGGGCATACTCCAGGCGCGGCGGCAGGAAGGAGCGGCGGGCTATCACCTGTCCGCCGAGGCACTGGCCATCCTGCGCGAGGGCGACGCCCGGATCTTCCGGCGGCGGCGGGCGGCACTCGCTGACGGCTGGCTGCTGGCGGTGTTCTCGGTGCCGGAAGCCGAACGCCACCGGCGGCACGTGCTGCGGTCCGAGCTGACCCGGCTGGGGTTCGGGATGGTCGCCCCGGGGGTATGGATCGTGCCCGCGCATCCGGACGACGCGACCGCCGGGACGCTGCGGCGGCTCGGCCTGGACTCCTACGCCGACCTGTTCCACGCCGATCACCTGGCCTTCGGCGACCCGGCCGGCAAGATCCGCCGCTGGTGGGATCTGGACGAGCTCGAGCGCCGGTACGAGGCGTTCATCCGGGCGTATGAGCCGACGCTGCGCCGCTGGGAGCAGGCCGGCCCGGGCGAGGGGCACGAGGCATTCGCCGACTACGTGCGAGCCGTCAGCGACTGGCGGCAGCTGCCCTACCTGGATCCCGGCCTGCCGGCCGAACTGCTCCCGGCGGGCTGGGCAGGCCTCCGCGCTACCCAGGAGTTCTTCGCCCTGCGAGCGCTGCTCGACGAACCGGCGCGAGCCTACGTCGAGCAGGTGCTCAGCGACTGACCGCGTCAGTGGCCGACAGCCGCGATGCCCTGGACCTCGACCAGCGCGTCCGGGTCCCACAGCCGGGTTACACCCACGCCTGCGGTGGCGGGGTATTCGGTGCCGACCAGCCGTCGCCACACCGCACCGATCTGTTTGGCGTGCGCCTGGTAGTCGGCCAGGTCGACGATGTAGATGGTCAGGCTGCCCAGGTCACCGGGGCGGCCGCCCGCCGCGGCCAGCGCGGTGAGCAGGTTGGCCAGGGCCTGCTCGAACTGGGCCACGACACCGCCGCCGACCAGCTTCCCGTCGGGCCCGAGGCCGACCTGGCCGGCCAGGAACACTATCCGGCCCGCGGTCACTGCCACCGCATGCGAGAAGCCAGAGGGCCGGCCGAGCTCGGCCGGATTGATCCGCTCTACCCCCACCCGACCCCCGCGTCACAGACGTACGGCTCACTAGCCGATGTTCGCCAGCCAATGTTGTGACACCCTACCGATTCTTGCGGGCGGGTTGCTGGTTTCCCGCTGGTGCGCTCACCGGTCAGGTCACCGGCCGTCCCGGGGGGCCGGGGACCGCAATATTTCGCTATCTTGACGATCGTACAATTTCCGTCATATCGTGGGTTCCTGAGCACGGAAGGAGCAGGCACCGTGCGTATCGCAGTCGTGGGCGGCGGGCCGGGCGGGCTGTACTTCGCGGCGCTGGCCAAGCAGCTCGATCCGCGGCACGAGATCACCGTCTGGGAGCGCAACGCGGCCGATGACACGTTCGGCTTCGGCGTGGTGTTCTCGGACGAGACGCTGGGCGGCATCGAGCACGCCGACGTGGAGATCTTCCAGGCCATGCGGCGCGAGTTCGCCCGCTGGGACGACATCGACGTGCATTTCCGGGGCGCGTGCTTTACCTCGGGCGGGCACGGGTTCGCGGCCATGAGCCGCAAGCGGCTGCTGGCCATCCTGCAGGGCCGCTGCGCGGAGCTTGGCGTGCGGGTCGGCTTCCGCGCCGAAGCGCCCGATGCGGCCGTCCTGGCCGCCGGCCACGACCTGGTGGTGGCGGCCGACGGCGCGAACTCGGCTACCCGGGCGCGCTTCGCCGGGACGTTCGGGCCCGACCTGGAGCGGCGGCGCTGCCGGTACATCTGGCTGGGCACCAGCCTGGTCTTCGACGCGTTCAAGTTCTACGTCCTGGACACCCCGGCCGGGATCATGCAGGTGCACGGCTACCCGTACAGCGACCAGGCCAGCACCTTCATCCTGGAGATGCACGAGGACGTATGGGCCCGGGCCGGGTTCACCGAGCCCGCGGGGCTGGCGCCCGGCCGCAGCGACGAGGCCTCGATCGAGCGCATCCGCGGCCTGTGCGCCGACCTGCTCGGCGGGCCCGGTGGTGGCCGGCCCGGTGGCGGCCAGCCCGGTGGTGGGCAGCCCGCTGGTGGGCAGCCCGCTGGTGGGCGGCACAGCCTGGTGGCCAACAACTCGCGGTGGACCACCTTCAGCACGGTCAGGTGCGCCACGTGGCGGCACGAGAACGTGGTGCTGCTCGGCGACGCCGCGCACACGGCGCACTTCTCCATCGGCTCGGGCACCAAGCTGGCCATGGAGGACGCGCTGGCCCTGGCCGCCTGCCTGCACGAGCAGGACGGCGTCGCGGACGGGCTGGCCGCTTACGAGGCCGAGCGCAGGCCGGTGGTGGCCTCGACCCAGCGGGCCGCGCAGGCCAGCCTGGAGTGGTTCGAGAACATCGGCCAGTACACGGGCCAGGATCCGCACCAGTTCGCGTTCAACATCATGACCCGCAGCCGCCGGGTCACCTATGACAACCTGCGGCTGCGCGACCCGGAGTTCGTGGCCGGGATGGATGCCTGGTTCGCGGCCAGCCAGGAGCCCCGCGCCGGCGGCGACGGCGACGCCGCCGGCGGCGTGCAGGAAGCTTGCCCGCCGATGTTCCAGCCGTTCCGCCTGGGCGGCCTGGAACTGGCCAACCGGGTCATCGTCTCCCCCATGGATATGTACTCGGCCCGCGACGGCGTGCCCGGCGACTTCCACCTGGTGCACCTGGGCTCCAAGGCGCTGGGCGGCGCCGGGCTGGTGATGACCGAGATGGTGTGCGTCTCCCCCGCCGGGCGGATCACGCCCGGCTGCACCGGCATCTACACCGCCGAGCAGGAGGAGTCGTGGCGGCGGGTGGTGGGGTTCGTGCACGGGCAGACGGGCGCCAAGATCGGGATCCAGCTCGGGCACTCCGGGCGGAAGGGCTCGACCAGGCTGATGTGGGAGGGGATGGACGACCCGCTGCCGGACGGCAACTGGGAGGTGTGCGGCCCGTCAGCCATCCCGTACGGGCCTGGGCGCCAGACGCCGCGCGAGCTGGCCGTCGCGGAGCTCGAGGAGATTAAAGACCAGTTCACCGCGGCGGCCCGGGCCGCGGCGCGGGCCGGCTTCGACCTGCTCGAACTGCACTGTGCGCACGGCTACCTGCTGTCCAGTTTCCTGTCCCCGCTGACCAACCGGCGCACCGACCGGTACGGCGGGTCGGTGGCGAACCGGCTCCGGTACCCGCTGGAGGTCTTCGACGCGGTCCGTGCGGCGTGGCCGGAGGACCGGCCGATGACGGTGCGGGTCTCGGCTACCGACTGGTTTCCCGGCGGCCTGGGCATCGACGACACGGTCGAGATCGCCCGCGCGTTCGCCGAGCACGGCGCGGCCGGGATCGACGTGTCGACCGGGCAGGTGGTCAGCGAAGAGCAGCCGGCGTTCGGCCGCAGCTACCAGACGCCGTTTGCGGACCGGGTACGCAACGAGATCGGCACCAAGTACGGTGTGGCCGTGATCGCGGTCGGAGCCATCTCCTCCTATGACGACGTGAACTCCATTATCCTGGCGGGCCGGGCCGACCTGTGCGCGCTTGGCCGCACCCACCTGTACGACCCGCAGTGGACCCTGCACGCCGCGGCCGAGCAAGGGTACGCGGGGCCGGGCGCGGTCTGGCCCGACCCGTTCGCCGCGGGCCGCCGCAGGCCGCAGGCCGGCCGGACCGAGGACGCGCGGCCGCGGCTGGAGCTGATCAGGTCCGGGACACCGCGCACCGCGCACGCCCGCTGGCACCCGGGAGCGGGCCGCTTAGGGTAACGTCCGCCCACCCGGCGCCAGCCGATGGTATAGCGGACTCTTGACTGCCGTCACAAGACGTAAATACTAGGAATCGAGCTACCTGAGGAAGTGCGGCCTGATGCGGCTCTCCCTTTCGGCGCACGTGGACACGTTCTGCCGTGACCATCTGCCGCCCGCGGACCAGTGGCCCGAGTTCCGTTTCGACCTGCCCGAGCTCAGATACCCGGAGCGGCTGAACTGCGCCGAGGAACTGCTGGACGCCACCGCCGCGCGGTACGGCGCCGACCGGCCCTGCCTGCGTTCGCCCACCGAGACCTGGTCCTACGGCGAGACCATCCGCCGGACCAACCAGCTGGCCCAGGTGCTGGCCGAGGACTACGGGCTGCAGCCGGGCAACCGGGTGCTGCTGCGCGGCCCGAACAACCCGTGGCTCGCCGCGGCCTGGCTGGCCGTGATCAAGGCCGGCGGGGTCGCGGTGACCACCATGGCCTTGCTGCGCGCCCGGGAGATCGCCGCCATCGTGGGGCTGACCAGGCCGAGCCTGGCCATCTGCGATCACCGCTTCGCCGCGGACCTGGCCGCTGGCGCGCCCGGCCTGACCACCCTGGTCTACGGCGGCGAGCAGGACGAGCTGGGCCCCCGCTGCGCGGCCAAGGACGGCACGTTCACCGCGGTCCAGGTGGCGGCCGACGACGTGGCCTTCCTCGCGTCAACCTCGGGCACCACCGGCCAGCCCAAGGTGGCCATGCACTTCCACCGGGACGTGCTCGCCACCTGCGACACCTTCTCCGCCCACCTCATCAAGCCGAACTCCGGCGACGTGTTCACCGGCACGCCGCCGCTCGGCTTCACCTACGGTCTCGGCGGCCTGCTGCTGTTCCCGCTGCGGGCCGGCGGGGCCACGCTGCTCATCGAGCGGGCCACGCCCGCCGAACTGGCCGACGCGATCGCGGCCCACGGCGTAACCGTGCTGTCCACCGCGCCCATCGCTTACCGGGCCATGCTGGCCGCGGGCAAAGCATCGTCGCTCCAGAACCTGCGGCGCTGCGTCTCGGCCGGCGAGCACCTGCCCAAGTCGGTCTGGGAGGAATTCCACGCCGCCACCGGCCTGGCCATCATCGACGGCATCGGCTCGACCGAGATGCTGCACATCTTCATCGCCGCCGCGGACGGGGACATCCGCCCGGGCTCGACGGGCCGGGCGGTGCCCGGTTACCTGGCCATGATCGTCGACGAGGACGGGATGCCGGTCCCGGACGGCCAGCCAGGACGGCTGGCGGTCCAGGGCCCCACCGGCTGCCGGTACCTGGCCGATCGCCGCCAGCAGGTCTACGTGCAGCATGGCTGGAACATCACCGGCGACACCTACGTCCGCGACGCCGACGGCTACTACTGGTACCAGGCACGAAGTGACGACATGATCATCTCGGCGGGCTACAACGTCGCCGGGCCCGAGGTCGAGGAGGTGCTGCTCGGCCACCCGGACGTGCTCGAGTGCGCCGTGGTCGGCGCCCCCGACGCCGACCGGGGCATGATCGTGGCGGCCTTCGTGGTCCTGCGCGACGGTGCCGCCGCGGACCCGGCCAAGGCGGCCGAACTGCAGGACTTCGCCAAGCAGTCCATCGCCCCCTACAAGTACCCGCGGCGGATGGAGTTCGTGGCCGAGCTGCCCAAGACGATCAGCGGCAAGACCCAGCGCTACCGGCTGCGGCAGCTGGCCGGGGAGCAGCTGCGGTCCGCGCCGGATCTTTAGGCCGAACGGGCCGTGGTGCTAGCCCCGGCTACGCCTTGGCGCCGCTCGGCTTGGGCGCGCTGCAGGAGATCGTGGGGTCCAGGCCGACGTAGTTGAGCGGGCCCGCCACGATGGTCAGCGCCATCGTCGCGCCCTGCGTGCAGCCCAGGTTGGGAGTGCTGAAGTATCCACGCTGACCGGCCGCGGCGGCGCCGATGATCAGCCACAGGAACAGGAACAGCGTCCCCTTGCTCATGTCTCCTCCGTCGGCCTGGGGTACAAACCCGGCCATACGCTTGCTGCGATAGTAGCTCCCTAGCGCGGCGGTATCGGTTCCGGCGCGCCGTCAATCCCGGTCCAGGAAGGCGCGGACCGCGGCCAGGTAGGGCTCACGGTCGTAACTGGCCAGGTAGGCGCCGGCCATCCGGACCGGGTTAGCCGAAGAAGTAGTACTCGTACAGCGCCTGGCGGCCAGAGGAGGCCGAGATGCAGGTATCCACACCAGCCGGAACAGCTTGACCCGGTCCGCCCCGTTGCGGAAGGCAGGGTGGTCGGCCACGCCGCCGGTGAGGGTCTGCCCCTGGATCTCGACGTGCACCCGGGCGGAGGCGAGCCTGCCGAGGAATTCGCTGCCGCTGCACGCCGCCATACCGGGGACGGTACCTTCTGCCCATGGGCGCTCGTCAAGCATCCAGGTCCTGGGCCCAGCGGTGCAGCTACCTGATGGAGCCGAAGAACTGGCTGATCCTCACCGTGGCCGTGATCGGCTGGCACGCCGACGGCGGGGCGGGCCTGGGCTGGGGACTGGTGGCCGGGCTGTTCGCCGGCGTGCTGCCGGCCGTGTTCATCGGCTACGGCGTCCGCCACGGGCACTGGAGCGACAGGAACGTGGGCGCGCGGCGGCCCCGGCTCCTCGTGCTGGCCTTCATCATGGCCTCGGTGGCGGCCGGGCTGATCCTGCTGATCGCAGGCGGCGCGCCGCGCATCCTGACCGGCTACCTCGCCTTCATGCTGGCCAGCGTCGCGGTGCTGGCCGCCATCACGCTGGTGTGGAAGATCTCCATCCACTGCGCCGTCGCGTCCGGTTCCGTGACGATCCTGGCCCTGATCTACGGGCCGCTGCTCCTGCCCGGCTACACGCTGGTGGCCCTGCTGGCCTGGTCCCGGGTGGCGCTGAAAGACCATACGGTGGCGCAGGTGGTGGCGGGCTCGGTGCTCGGGGCCGGGGCCGCCGCGCTGGCCTATCTCGCCCTGGCCGGGACGGCGGGTTGGGCCTCCTCGGCGCGGTAGCGGCTCCTCCGGCAGCAGGACACGACCACCGCCAGCGGCCACAGGGCCTCGGCGCCGCCCGCGATCCGCTCCGCCACCCCGGTCTGGCCGGCGCCGGTCACCAGCTCCGCGCCGAACCAGGCCACCAGGGCCACCAGCACCGCCACGACGGTGGCGGCCACCGCGGGCCGCAGCGCCCAGGGCACCGCAGGCCCGCGCCGCCAGGCGCCGGCCGGCCAGGTGGTCAGCCCGACGAGCCCGATCGAGGACCACAGGATGTGCTGGACCGGGTAGGCGTTCCCTGCGGTCTCGGGGTTCGCCGCCACCAGCATGCCCGCCGCCGCGCCAGTGAACAGGATCAGCCGCCCGGCCCGCCGAGCGGGCCGCAGGGCAACCGCCGTGACCAGGTAGCACACGCCGACCACCAGGAACGTCAGCGTCATGACCCAGCGGTCGGCGGCGCCCTGGGCGGCCAGCGCGCTGACCGTATCCGCGACGGGGTTGAAACCGGGCTGCAGGCTGGCCGCGACCGTGAACCCGCCGACCAGCAGGACCGGAGCCGCGACCGAGGAGACCACGCCCCACCAAGGCACGTCCCGCATGGCACTACGGTACGCTGGTCCCGCAGCACCGCCTGCTGGGCGGGCGTGGGGAAGCAGCCGGAACCGGGATATGCGAACACACTATCGGACACCACCGACATTTCCGGGGAGGTGAAGCGGCGTTTCCTTCCCGGCCTGAAGGCCAGGGTCTCCACGCCGCGATCCTGATGAGCGAGCAGGCGGTCCGGATCGAGAAGTCGGGCCCGGTCAGCACCGTCTTCCTGCACCGCCCGGCTCGCCGGAACGCGGTCGACGGCCCGACCGCTGCCCGGCTGGCCGATGCCTTCCGGGGCTTCGACGCCGATCCGGAGGCCGCGGTGGCTGTGCTGCACGGCGAGGGCGGGGTCTTCTGCTCCGGCGCCGACCTGACCGCGCTCGGCACCGACCGCGGCAACCGGGTGGCACCTGACGGTGACGGGCCGATGGGAGTCAGCCGCCTGCGGCTGTCCAAGCCGGTCATCGCCGCCGTCGCCGGGTACGCCGTGGCGGGCGGGCTGGAGCTGGCGCTTTGGTGCGACCTGCGGGTCGCCGACGAGACCGCCGTCTTCGGCGTGTTCTGCCGGCGCTGGGGCGTGCCGCTGATCGACGGCGGCACGGTCCGGCTGCCCCGGCTCATCGGGACCAGCCGGGCCCTGGACATGATCCTCACCGGCCGCGCCGTGGGCGCGGCCGAGGCGGCGGCGATCGGCCTGGCCAACCGGGTGGTGCCGGCCGGCCAGGCCCTGGCCGCGGCGCAGGAACTCGCGGCCCAGCTAGCCGCGTTCCCGCAGGCGTGCCTGCGCAGCGACCGGGCGTCGGTGCTTGCTGGTGAGGGGCTCGGCGAGACCGCCGCGCTGGCCGCGGAGTTCGCATACGGGCAGGCCGCCCTGGCCCAGGAGGCGGGCCCGGGCGCCGCCCGGTTCGCGGCGGGCGAGGGACGTCACGGGACCTTCGCAGAACGCGATGGGTAACGGCCGGTAAGCACTGGGCCAGGCGCCGGTCCTGGACGTCACACGGGCGCTCGGCCCGGCCCGGCCATAGCGCGGAGCCCGGATCCCCGCGCGGGGATCCGGGCCCTGCTGGATGGGCTTACCTGCGAGCCAGGTCGAGATCCACGGCCGCTGTGGCCGGGACGGCCTCGCGGGCGCCTGCTGCCGCGGCCGGCACGGCCTCGGGGGCGCCTGCTGCCGTCCGGCGCAGCCGCGGCAGGAACAGCGCCGCGGCGGCCGCGGCGGCCACCGCCGCCCCGCCGACCCAGACCGCCGGGACCAGGCCGGAGACGAAGGCCGGGCCGCTGGCGTAGCTTCCGTGGGCGGAGAACACCGCGCCGAGCACGGCAATCCCGAACACGCCGCCAAGCTCCCGGATGGCGTTGTTCGCGCCGGAGGCGATGCCCTCCTGGTCCCGGCGGACCGAGCCGAGCACCATGTTGGCGACGGGCGCGAAGAACAGCGACATCCCGATACCGGAGATCACGAAGGCCGGCACCAGCGTCAGGTACGGCACCGTGGGGCTGGTCACCGCGGCCAGCCAGCCCAGCCCGACGGCCTGCAGGGCCAGTCCGGCGACCAGCAGCGGCCGGCCGCCGATGCGGTCGGAAAGGGCGCCGGCGACGGGAGCTATGAACACCGGCATGGCGGTCCACGGCAGGGTCCGCAGCCCGGCCTGCAGCGGGCTGTAGTGCTGGACCACCTGCAGGAACTGCGCGAGCAGGAAGATCGAGCCGAACATTCCGAAGAACATCAGCAGCGAGGCCACGTTGGTGAGGGTGAAGCCGCGGCTGCGGAACAGGTGCATGGGCAGCATCGGCTGGCGGGTCCGCGTTTCCCAGGCGATGAACGCCGCGACCAGCAGCGCGCCGATGACCATGGGAGGCAGCACGGTAGCGCTGGTCCAGCCGTGGTCGTTGCCGCGGACCACGCCGAGGACGATGCCGAACAGGCCCAGGCTGGCCAGGACGAGGCCGGGCAGGTCCAGGCTGGTGGCCTGGCCCGCGGCTCTCGGTGAGCCGGGCCCGGGCGATCGGCAGCAGCACGATGCCGATCGGGACGTTCAGCCAGAAGATCCACTGCCACGAGGCGCCCTCGACGACCGCGCCGCCGACCAGCGGGCCGATGGCGATGGCCAGGCCGCCGACCGCGCCCCAGGCGCCCAGGGCCAGGCCGCGTCGCTGCGGGCTGACCGCCGCCGACAGCAGCGTGAGCGTGAGCGGGATCAAGATGGCGGCGCCGACGCCCTGGATAGCGCGGGCGGCCACCAGGGCGCCGATGCCGGGCGCGAGTGCGGCGGCCGCGGACCCGGCGGTGAACAGGCCGAGCCCGACCACGAACAGGCGTCGGCGGCCGAACCGCTCGCCCAGCGTGGCCCCGGTGAGCAGGAGGACGGCGAAGGTGAGGGTGTAGGCGTTGACCGTCCACTGCAGCCCCTCGAGCGAGGCGTGCAGGTGGTCCCGGATCGACGGCAGCGCGGTGGTGACGACGAGGTTGTCGAGCGAGGCCATGAACAGCGCCGCCGAGGTGACGGCGAAGGTCCAGGCGGTGCGCCCTTTGGCGGTCATGATCTTGTCTCCTAGGAAGTGAGTAGTCACTAACTTCTTTGGTTAAAAAAAATTACGCGGAGGAGTTCTTGGGGCACCAGCTGGTCCACCGCTCGTCGACGGCCGGCAGGTCCATCGCCGCGGCGACGTTCATCAGCATGCCGACGGCGAAGAAGTCGACCACGGTCTGGAACGGCAGGCCGGTCAGCCGCTCGACCAGCTCCCACAGCTTCTTGAACCCGGCCCGGGTGGCGACGCGGATTTCGTCGTCGTCGCAGGCGGCGTAAGCCTGCGTCTGCAGCAGGAGCAGCGTCCGGTCCTCCACCAGCCGCTCGTAGGCGTCAGCCATGGCCATCAGCGCCTCCTCGCCGGTGAGGTCGCCGGCCGCCGCGGTGAAGGCATCCGCCACCCGGCGGAAGCCCCGGTCGACGAGCTCCAGGAACAGCGCCTTCTTAGTCGGGAACAGACGGAACAGGTACGGCTGGCTGATCCCGGCCTGCCGGGCGACATCCTCGGTCGAGGTGCCCGCCAGGCCGTGCGCGGCGAACTCGGCCACCGCGGCGTTAAGGACCAGTTCACGGCGCTCCGGTGCGGGCATCCGCTGCTTGGTCTCGGTCATGCCCCTAAGTTAGTGATGACTCACTACTTTGTCAAGCACGACATGCAAGAGCTCGTCCGCACCCTGCTCGGGCCCGGCCGCCGGCCCGTTCAGCCGCGCCGATCGGCCTGACCAACGACGTCGTTGTCACAACGATGCGCACCGGACGACGTGGTTGTCACAACGATGCTGTTGCCGCCTGGCCGCTGGAGCGGGCCAGGTGATGAGGTCCGCCATGGGGCATCTTCTTCGGCGCCGGGCTCTGGGGCTAGGGTCTTTTTTAGGCCCGGGACGGTGATTCCGGCCAGATCCAGAAGGGCAGGCAGCGCATGGCACGCGGCATCCAGGTGGGCGACCAGGCGCCCGACTTCACCCTCCCCTCGCAGTCCGGTGAGCAGGTCCGGCTGTACGACCGGCTCGGCGAGCGGGTGATCGTGCTGTACTTCTACCCCAAGGACAACACCAGCGGCTGCACGGCCGAGGCCTGTGCCTTCCGCGACAGCTACGAGACCTTCACCGAGGCGGGCGCCGACGTGATCGGGGTCAGCTCGGACTCGACGGACAGGCACGCCTCCTTCGCCGGCCAGCACAAGCTGCCGTTCACCCTCGTCAGCGATAAGAGCGGCCAGCTCCGCAAGAGCTACGGGGTACCGGCGGCACTCGGCCTGATCCCCGGCCGGGTCACGTACGTCATCGACCGCCAGGGAACGGTCCGGCACGTCTTCAACTCGATGACCAACATCGGCCAGCACGTCAGCGACGCGCTCGAGGTGGTCAAGCGGCTGCAGGCCGAGCAGGCAGCCTGACGATCGGGAATGCGCCAATTACATATAGCGACATCAGCCGGAGTATTCTCTCCGACACCGGACGTGAGGTGTGGAAGAGTTGTGAAGAACCGGTGGATAACCGCCGCCGGCTGCGAATAACCGGACGCGTTCTGTGGACAGAATGTGGATAGCAAAAAATCCGGAATGACTGTGCGGTAAACCCTTGCGCGGCTGGCGCTGAAGCAGTAGAAATACTTTCACCGTCGGAAACGGGCACCACCTCAGGGGCGACTCCGGGGGACGTGAGAGAGGCCGGGTGACTGGCTGATCGCACGGGTGCACGGCACTGGCGGGCGGTTCCGCGGTGCCGGGAAGGCCAGGTGACTGGCTGGATCGGCGTGGCGAGACCAGGCAAGGCCCCCTCCATCTCATACGTGGAGGGGGCCTTGTTCTATTCTGCCCTGACCGGGGTATTTCCGGCGCGCCAGTATCACTTGCGGATACGCGAAGATCACGAATCGGATCTTGCCGCGTGGCGCCGCCCGTGCGGGCAAGATCCGCTCTCATTCCCGTGCCCAGGCCGCCGGGCACCAGCTGACCTGCGCGTGACGGGCGGGCCAGCTATTTGAGCGAGCACGATTAACGAGGCGCCGGGAATTCACCCGTGGTGGCGCCCGGCGTTGCCGGTGACCCGGAGACGAGTACGCTGAAACGCAATCGATTGTTCCCGGGAGCGCATATGCGGCGCGGGGCGGGCCAGATCCGGCGGCCGGCCGGGCAGCCAGCCCGCGGCCCGGCCGGCCCGGCGTGGCCGGGACCGCTGGCGGTGAAGCTGGCCATGGCGCTGGTGGCGCTGCTGGCGGTGCTGCTGGCCGCCGCGTGCTCGGCAGGCCCGGCGGCGCCGTACCGGCCGACCGCCGGTACGTGCTACGCCTTCGCCGTGCAGGCCATCCAGCGGCACGTCGCCGTGACGGCGGTGCCCGGCGCCTGCGCGGGCTTGAGCCGCGAGCAGGTCAACCAGGCTGCGGCCCGGGCCATCAGGGACCTGACCGCGGGCCATCCGAAGGCCGTCGCCCGGCAACTGGCCCGCCAGGACGGCGGCTACCTGGCCGGCCTGGTCAGCACGATCCCGGCTCCCCGCCCGCCCGCCCCAGCCGGGCAGGCCACCGCCCCGGCGCGGCCCGCCGCGGGCCTGCCGCTCGGCCTGGCCGCCCTGGCGTCCTGGGTCCTCACCGCGGCCGCGGGGACCTACCTGCTCGCCGGGTGGCTGGCAGAGCGGCTGCGCGGCGGGCGGGCGGCGCGGCGGCGCGGCGGGCATCTCGGGGACACGCGGCGCGGCGGGGGGCTGCGGCGGGGCAGGGGGCGGCCGGGGCGCGGGCAGGCGGCGGGATCGGCTACGGGCTTCATCGTCGGCCACTTCGGGCTGGCCCTGACCGGGCTGCTGCTGTGGATCGCATTCGTCGTGACCGGGCTGGCTGCCCTGGCCTGGATCGCGGTGGTGCTGGTGGTGATCATCGCCAGCCTGGGCATGGCCGTCCTGGCCGCCGCGCTGCCCGAGCCCAGCCGGGACACCGCGGCCGCCGGCCAGCAGCGGGTTCCGGTGACGGTGATCGCGATTCATGGCATGCTGGCGACCCTCACCATCTTGCTGGTCGTGCTGGCCGCGCTCAGGTAAGGGAGCAAGACGCGACCTGGGACAACGCCGGGACGGCGGCCAACTCGCTGCTCGGCATCGGCCGCGGCGTCAAGTAGCCGGCGGTCAGTGCACGGCCGCGGGCGGCGGGCGCCAGCGCCGCCAGCCCGGGTGCACGGGGACCAGCCGTGAGGGTCCTGGCGGCACTTCAGCCATCTGGATCCGGGGGTGCAGGACGAGCCCGGGGGGAACCGGTTCCCACCACGGCTCGTGCCGGAACAGGCGGCTGAACAGCTCGGGCGGGCGCCCGTTCGGGCCCAGGATCAGCTCGGCCGGCGCAGGCTGGTCCGCTCGCTGCCAGCGGAAGTCACCGGAAACCCGCAGCACCGAGCCGGTGTTCGGCAAGGCGGCATGCGGCGTGAGGCAGTGGAAGATGATCACGTCGCCCGGCTCGTAGCTGGTCGTCGCCCAGCCCGGCTCGAACCGGCTGAGCGGGCGCGGCGGACGGGGCGGCCCCAGGTGGCCGCCGGGCTTGACGGCCAGGCCGCCGATCCGGGGCGGGATCTCCATCAGCGGGATCCAGCTGGTCAGCATGTCCTGTACGCCGCCCACCCCGTAGTCATAGTGGATGTAGCGGCCGCGCGGACGGGCCTGCGGCCGCTCGGGATAGACCGCACGCAGGACCTTCGCCGGATAGCAGAACGCCTCCGGCCCCAGGATGCCGCGGACCACGGTGCGCAGCGCCGGGAGGTAGGCGATGCGGTGGAACGCGGCGCTCATCATGGCGCCCCGGAAGGCCGGGTCACGCAGCCCATCCACCGAGTTGACCGCGCGCGGCTCGATCGACGGAATGCCCCGGTCGTCCATCCAGCCGCCCTCCCGCAGCCGGCCGGCGACGGCCAGCCCGGCCGTGCGGACCTCGGCGGCAGGCAGCAGTCCGCGGCAGAACAGGTAGCCCTGATCGGCCAGGCGCCCGCGCAATCCGGCCGGGTCGTTCACCAGCGCCGCGGAGTCGGCCAGCTCGTCCACGTACCCACGATAAGCACGGCCCGGCCGTGCTCAGCTTTCCTCGAAGCAAGCTCCCGGCAAGTTCGGGACGGGCGCCCAGCCGACGGCCCAGATGGCCCCGGCCCGTCGCCGTTTCCTGGTCGTGGCACCACGGCCCGTTCGGCATAAAAACAGCGATGGCCAGACGGTCAGGGAGGCGGGGTTTGGCCCGGCCGGGCCTGGGTAGCCGACTAGTTCCCGAAAGGAGGCTTCAGGCGGCATCGCCGGCTTGCGTCGCTTCTCCCCCGGGAATGAGGCTGGCCCGGGGCTCAGCTGCTCGGAGATGGCATATGGCACGAGACCTTCGGGTTCACGCCCACGTAATTGAGCGGGCCGGCCGCTACGGTGGCGACAATCGTTCCGGCATGGGCGCAACTCGTGGACGACGAGCCGTAATAACCTCGCTGCCCGGCGGCTATCGCACCGATGACCAGCCATATCAGCAGGACGACCCCTCCGACTCGCATATTTACCTCCCAAAGACGGGCAGCTCCGCTGATTCCGGAGAGCGGTGGACGCAAGTCGCCCTTTCGTCTACCCCGCGTACGGCAGATACACGTGCGAGCCAGGTCCGATATGGCACCTATTTGCCAGCGGGCGACGCCGCCGCCATTCCCGGTGCCCCTTTCCGCCCCTGGTGTATCGTTGCTGCTGATGTCCTGGGACGCAAAGTCCGCGCAGCGCGTACCGGTGGCTCAAGACGCGGCACAAGAAGCGCTCGCCGGCCCGCCGTCCCCTCGGCCGGGCACCGGCGGCCCGCTGCCGTCCCCGGCGCCGGGTGCCATGTCTTACACCTACACCACTGACCTGGCCGCGATCCGCGCCGTGGTGTACCGCTACGCCAGGGAAGCAGGGCTGGCTGAGCCGCGCGCGGCCGACCTGGTGCTGGCCGTCAGCGAGGTCGCGGCCAACACCATCCGCCACGCCAAGTCTCCCGGGGCACTGAAGATCTGGTACGACACCGAGGAGATCGTCTGCCAGGTGGAGGATGACGGCCTGATCTCCGATCCGCTGGCGGGACACCGCAGGCCGTCACTCGACGCCATGGGCGGGCACGGGCTCTGGATCGTCTACCAGGTCTGCGATCAGGTGGAAATGCGCTCAGGCGAGACCGGCACGACCATCCGCCTGCACATGAAACTGCCCGGCCGCCTGGCCCGCTGACGCAATTGCGTGGCACGCCGGTAACAGTCGGCTTCCAGCCTGCTCCCGGCCAGGTGAGGACTATCCCGCTCGAATCCGCCGTGTGGTACAACAAGTGCGTGGATCTGCTGACGGTCTCTGTGACGGCCCGGGAGTCCGCCGGCGAGCCTTACACGCTGGTGGAAATCACCGGCGAGGCCGACGTCACGAATACCGACGAATTGCGCCGCCTGCTGGAAGAAGAGGTCGCCCAGCAGCCGCGGACGCTGATCATCGACATGTCCGGCCTGCGCTTCATGGATTCCTCGGCGCTGCACGCGCTGCTGCGGGTGAACCGGTCGCTGGACCGGCAGGGCGGGGTGCTGGCCCTGGTGTCGCCGCAGGCAGCGGTGGCCAAGATCCTGCGGCTGACCACCGCTGACCGGCTGATCCCCGTCTTCGACAGCGTGGCCGACGCCGCCTCGGGCTGACCCCCCTTAAACCCGCGGAAAGCCGATCCGCGGTTCGCGTGTTTGCGAACGGTCAAGATGGGATAAGCTCACCTCTAGTGGTGCCTACGACGCAGGCACGCTCAACGCGACACGGTGTTTTCGCGGAGCGCCTGGATGAGGCACCACTTTTTCATCTCCCGCTGGCGACACCGTGACAGAGTTTCGTCAGCCAGGAGGCCCCTCATGAAGATCGCTCTTGTCGCCCAGAACGCGACTCCCCTGCACCCGCGGGTCGGCTCCGGCCCGGACAGTGACGACATCGGACTTTCCGAGCTCACCCGGCGCCTGGCCGGCCAGGGTCACCAGGTCACTGTCTACGCCCAGAAGCACCAGCCTGACCTGCCCGACCAGGCCGAACTGCACGACGGCGTCCGGGTCGAGCACATCAACGCCGGCCCGGTCCCCGCCGACGGCGGCGACGCTGGCCTGCTCGAGCGGGTCCCGGCCTTCAGCGGCCCGCTGCGCAGCTGCTGGGAGCAGGACCGCCCCGACGTCGTGCACGCACTGCGCTGGACCAGCGGCCTGGCGGCGCTGGCCGCCGCTCGCGACCAGGGCATACCGGTCGTGCAGGAATTCAGCTCGCTCGGCGTCACCGAACGGCGCGACCGGGTGCGGGCCGACGGCTCGGCCGCGGCGCGGATCCGGCTCGAGCCCGCCATCGGGCGCAGCGCCACCGCGGTGGTCGCCACCTATTCCGCCGAGGTGCCCGAACTGGCCAGCCTGGGCGTGCACCGCTCCTCGATCAGGGTCATCCCGTGGGGCGTCGACACCGACATGTTCACGCCCGAGGGCCCGGTGGCGGAGCGGAACGGCAGGCCGCGCCTGCTGACCGCCGCCGACCTGAGGCAGCGCGCGGCCCTGGAAACGCTGCTGCGGGCGCTGACCAAGGTGCCCGGCGCCGAGCTGCTGGTGGTGGGCGGCCCGGACCGCGCCGAACTGCCCGGCGACGCCGCCTACCGCGGCCTGGCCAGCTTCGCCGGCACACTGGGCGTTTCCGACCGGGTGATCTTCACCGGCAAGATCGAGCACCACGCGATGCCTGCCCTGCTCCGGTCGGCCGACCTGGTCCTTTCTACCTGCCAGTACGAGCCGTCCGGCACCACGTCGCTGCAGGCCATGGCGTGCGGCACCCCGGTCATCGCGCCTCCGGTGGGCGGTCACGCGGACGCCGTGGTGGACGGGACGACCGGCATCCTGATCCCGCCGGGCCGTCCGGCCCTGCTGGCCCAGCGGATCCGGCAGCTGCTCGCGCACCCGATGCTGCTCGAGGCGTACGGCGTCGCGGCGGCCGACCGGGTCAGGTCCCGGTACTCGTGGGACCGGATCGCCGGGGAAACGCTCGCGGTCTACGACAAGGCGGCCGCCCTGGCCGCGTAACGAACGGCTCGGCCGCCGGCCCGGGAGGCAGCTCGCCTCCCGGGCTGGCCGAAACGTCATGACGGTGCGTGTAGCCGCGGTCAGGCAGGGTAGTCGCTGGGATCATGGCCAGGTACGAGGGCTTCGCCGCCATGCCGCTCGGCGGCCGGTGGCGCCCCGGGAGCAGCGGCAAGACCGCCGCCGACACCGATCCCTGGAACGGCGCCATGCTGGCCGAGATACCGCTGGCCTCCGCCGGCGACCTGGACGAGGCCTGCACCGCGGCAGCGCGGGCGCAGCGGGACTGGGCCGCGCAGCCGCCCGCACGCCGCGCCGAGGTCATGCTGACCGCGGCCGCGCTGATGCAGGACCGCAAGGCAGAAATCACCGGCTGGCTGATCCGCGAGACCGGTGCCCCGGTCGGCCAGGCTGAGCTGGAGTGGAGCCTGACCCGCTCGGCGATGCTGCGGGCCGGATCGGTACCGCACCAGGCAGCCGGCCGCATCATGCCCTCTGACCTGGCGGATCAGGAGAGCCGGGTGTACCGGCGGCCGGCTGGGGTGGTCGCGGTGATCAGCCCGTCGCGCTTCCCGCTGCAGCTGGCCAACCGGTCGGCGGCCCCCGCGCTGGCCGCGGGGAACGCGGTCGTCCTCAAGCCGGCCAGTGACACGCCGGTCGCCGGCGGCCTGCTGCTGGCCAGTACCGCGAGTTCATCGAGCGGCTGGTGACCGCCGCGGGCTGCCTGCGGGCCGGCGATCCGTCCGCCGAGGACACCGACGTCGGCCCGCTCATCAGCGCCCGGCAGCTGAGCCTGATCCAGGACCGGCTGGAACGGGCCCGGGCCGGTGGCGCCAGGCAGGTGCTCGGCGGCGGGCCGGGCGGCCCGGCCGGGCTGGTGCTCCCGCCGCATGTGCTGCTGGCCGGAAGCGACGTGGCGGCGGTCCGGGAGGAGCCCTGCGGCCCGGTGGTCACGGTCATCCGGGCCCGGGACGAGCAGGACGCGTTCGAGATCGCGGCCGATGTCCCGGACGGGCGGCCTGCCGCGGTGTTCACCGGTGACGCCGAGCGCGGGGTGCGCTTCGCGCTCCGGGCGGGCGCCGGGATGACGTACGTGAACGACTCTCCGGCGCACGATGACGCCGGCACCGCCTTCGGCGGCCTGGCCGCCCGCGCGGTCGAGGACTTCACCACCGAGCACTGGGTCAGCGTGCGGCACGCGCCGCGGGAGAATCCGCGCTGAGGTCTGCACCGATGCGGACCACGACCAGGCAGGCATCGTCGCCGGTGTCCGAGGTCGCGCTGGCCATGATGTGGTCGGCCTGGGTGGCCGCGGTCAGCTCGCCCGACCCGGCGGGCAAGGCGGAGACGAACTCCCCCAGCACGTCCTCGATGGAGTCCCCGCGCCGCTCGATCAGCCCGTCGGTGAACAGCAGCAAGGAGTCGCCGGGCTCGAGCGACTGGGTGGCTTCCTCGTAATCGGCGTCCGGGTCCATGCCGAGCAGCACGCCGCCGGGCAGCGGAAGCGCCCAGGCCGTGCCGCCGCGCATCAGGACCGGCGGCAGGTGACCGGCCCGGGCCCAGCGCAGCATGCGGGTCTCGGGGTTGTACAGCCCGCACACCACGGTCCCGACCACTCCCGAGGTGAGATGACACATCACGCCGTTGAGCAGGCGGAGCAGCTCGGCTGGGCCGGCCCCGGTGATGGCCAGGCCGCGCAGCGAATTGCGGGCCGCGACCATGCCGGTCACCGCGTCGATGCCGTGCCCGGCCACGTCGCCCACCACCAGGAGCACGTCGTGGTCGGGAAGCAGCAGCGTGTCGTACCAGTCGCCGCCGACCAGGTGTCCCTCGCCGACCGGCCGGTAGCGCACGGCCACGTCGATCCCGGCCGCCTCCACCGGCACTTCGTCCGGCGGCATGATGGCCTGCTGCAGGCGCAGCGCGAGCAGGTGCTCCTCGGCGACCCGCTGCTCGGAGTCGGCCAGCTGATCACGGGTCGCGGCCAGCGCGACCTGCGTGTGGTAGTGCGCCGAGATGTCCTGGAAGGCTCCGCGCAGCGCGACCACGGTGCCGGCCGCATCGGTGACCGGCTCGGCGAAGACCCGGATCTGGCGGATGCTGCGGTCCTCGGGGTGGACCACGCGGAAGGTCGCGGTAGCCGCCTCCCGCTCCTCGGGCAGCCGCTGGCGGAACCGCTTCACCACCGGCTTGTCGGCCGCCATCACGTAGCTGTGCAGGTCCGCCAGCGGGATCTCCGCACCCGGGCTGGGCCGCAGGCCGAATAGCTCGAAGGCCGAATCGGTCCAGCGCACCACCCCGGTGACGAGGTTTTCCTCCCAGCCGCCGAGGCGGCCGAGCCGCTGGGCGTGGTCGGGCAGCGCGGCCACCCGGACCCCGGAACCCGCCGGGTCCTCGGCGTGCCAGGTGCAGATCACGCCGTCGAAGAACCTAGCCACGCGCAGATCGGCCAGCGGAGGCCGATCGGTGTCGGCCGCGGAACCGAACTCGCCGAGCGGCTCGGGCACGTGCTGGGGTACGCCATCGGCCAGTACCTGCCGGGCCCTGGCGAACAGGCCCGGGCCGGACACGCTGGCCGGATAGGCCTCCAGCAGGGTCAGCCGGGCCAGGTCCGCGGCGGTCCGGCCGACCGGATCGCGGAAGCCCGGGCTGGCGTGCTCGATGCTGAAGTCGGCCACCCGTCCGGCGTCATCCCTGATGGCCTGGGCGACCAGCACCGAATCGGCCAGGCTGTCGAGCAAGGCGTAGACGGCGGCCTTGGGCTGGGCGGCGGCCAGGCTGCCGTGGGCCAGGCGGGCGCTGATCACCGGCGCGCAGCCCGCGGCCAGGGCGGACAGCCGCGGGCGGACGTCGGGGCCGAACTCGGCGACGGGCCCCGGCCAGCTGGCCTCCAGCACGCCGAGCAGCTCGCCGTTGCGCTCGCGCAGCGCGAGGACGGCCCGCGGCCCCGCCGGGCTGTCCGGTGACCGGCGCGCGGTCGCCCTCGGGCGGGCCCGCGGGCCACCACAGATCGGCGCTGCCGCGGGCCACGCGCTGAACCGGCCCGTCCAGCTGCGGCGGGATGTGCCGCCAGCGGCTGGCCTCGCCGCTCGACAGGCCGGCCGCACCGAGCATGCTCAGCGCACCGTCGGCTTCCAGCAGCCACAACACGACCGTCACCGCGCCGAGCGGGTTCAGCACCTGCCCGGCCAGGGTGCTGGCCAGTTCCGCGCCGTCAGCGGCCAGCTCGGCCGCGGCCTCGGCCGTGAGCAGGCCGCGCCCCGCGGCCCCGCGGGCCGGGCCCGGCCGCCGGCACCGGCCAGCCCGCCCGCCGCGCCGGGGGCGTCTGGCCCCCCGCCGCCCGTGACGGACTCCGGTGACAGTACCGCGGCGGCCATCTCAGCCAGCGGGATGCCGGTGGCGGCGGACAGCTCAGCCAGCTGACTGGCGGCTTCGGCTGAGGACAGGCCGAGCCGCTCCATCAGCGCACCCCTGGCCATCGCGACGACCGACTCGCCGGGCGCCGCCGCGCGGATGCGGTCGAGCTCGCGGCGCTGGCGATCGATGACGGCGGCCAGCCGCCGCAGGTCGTCAGTGCTGTCGGCCATGATCACCCGCCTCCCCCGCACTATGACGGCGGTCCGCAAGACCCTGAACGTCATGAATCCCATCAAAAGCCGCGCCTGTCGAGGCCGGCGCCACCATCGCGGGCGGGGATTTCGAGGCTTAGCCTGGCTGCAAAAACTCCGTTCGGCCCATGATAGTGAGCTCCGGTCTACCATCGGAATAGATCGCACAACGGTGCCGAACGCATCTGCTCAGCGCCGGCACAGGTGATGGGAGCACTTGGTGACTGACACGGTCCACTCGGGCCCACGGCTTGACGAGTCTGGCCTCGAGCAGCTGCTCGCCGGGCTGACCGCGGTAAGAGGCGGCGACTTCAGCACCCGCCTGGCCAAGACCGGCGACCCGCTGATGGACGAGATCGCCACGGTCTTCAACGGCATGGCGGACCAGCTTGACCTGTTCACCTCCGAGGTCACCAGGGTCGCCCGCGAGGTCGGCACCGAGGGCAAGCTCGGCGGCCAGGCCTACGTGCCCGGCGTGTCCGGTACCTGGAAGGACCTGACCGAGTCGGTCAACGCGATGGCGGGCAACCTGACCGGCCAGGTCCGCAACATCGCCCAGGTGGCGACCGCGGTGGCCAAGGGCGACCTGAGCCAGAAGATCGACGTCGACGCGCGCGGCGAGATCCTGGAGCTGAAGTCCACGCTCAACACCATGGTCGATCAGCTGTCGTCGTTCGCCGACGAGGTGACCAGGGTGGCCCGCGAGGTGGGCACCGAGGGCCTGCTCGGCGGCCAGGCCGACGTCAAGGGCGTGTCCGGTACCTGGAAGGACCTGACCGAGTTGGTCAACGTCATGGCGGCCAACCTGACCGACCAGGTGCGCTCCATCGCCGAGGTCACCACCGCGGTGGCCAAGGGCGACCTGAGCCAGAAGATCCGGGTCGACGCCCGCGGCGAGATCCTGGAGCTGAAGGAGACCATCAACACGATGGTCGACCAGCTGTCCGCGTTCGCCGACGAGGTCACCCGGGTGGCCCGCGAGGTCGGCACCGAGGGCAAGCTCGGCGGCCAGGCCGTGGTCCGCGGCGTGTCGGGCACCTGGAAGGACCTGACCGACAACGTCAACGTGATGGCCTCCAACCTGACCGGCCAGGTCCGCTCCATCGCCCAGGTGGCGACCGCGGTGGAACGCGGCGACCTGAGCCAGAAGATCGACGTGGACGCGAGGGCGAGGTCGCCGCGCTGGCCGGGACGATCAACCGGATGGTCGGCACGCTGTCCGCGTTCGCCGACGAGGTCACCCGGGTGGCCCGCGAGGTCGGCACCGAGGGGCGGCTGGGCGGCCAGGCCGACGTCAAGGGCGTGTCGGGCACCTGGAAGGACCTGACCGACAACGTCAACTCGATGGCGCAGCAACCTGACCGGCCAGGTCCGCAACATCGCCCAGGTCACCACCGCGGTCGCCAACGGCGACCTGTCCAAGAAGATCGACGTGGACGCCCGCGGCGAGATCCTGGAGCTCAAGACCACCATCAACACCATGGTCGACCAGCTGTCCTCGTTCGCGGCCGAGGTCACCCGGGTGGCCCGCGAGGTGGGCAGCGAGGGGCGGCTGGGCGGCCAGGCCGAGGTCGAGGGCGTATCGGGCACCTGGAAGCGGCTGACCGAGAACGTGAACGAGCTGGCCGGGAACCTGACCAGGCAGGTCCGCGCGATCGCCGAGGTGACCAGCGCGGTCGCCTCGGGCGACCTGACCCGGTCCATCTCGGTGGAGGCCCAGGGCGAGGTCGCGGAGCTCAAGGACAACATCAACGCGATGGTCCAGTCCCTGCGCGAGACCATCCGGGCCAACCAGCAGCAGGACTGGCTGAAGACCAACCTGGCCCGGATCGCGGGCATGATGCAGGGCCACCGGGACCTGGCCGTGGTGGCCGAGCTGATCATGGACGAGCTCGCCCCGCTGGTCGGCGCGCAGCACGCCACCTTCTTCCTGTCCGAGCACGTCGGCGGCGACACCCAGCTGCGGCTGATCGCCGGCTACGGGCTGCGCGCGGACAAGGCGGCGCCGACCCAGTACCGGCTCGGCCAGTCCCTGATCGGCCAGGTGGCCCGGACCAAGCGGTCCATCGTGGTGGCCAACCTGCCCGAAGGCTACGTGAAGATCTCCTCCGGGCTCGGCGAGGCGCCGCCCGCCGAACCTGGCCATCGTGCCCATCCTGTTCGAGGACCAGGTGCTCGGGGTCATCGAGCTGGCCTCCTTCACCTCGTTCAGCCAGGTGCAGACCGACTTCCTCGAGCAGCTGACGGAAACCCTGGGCGTCAACTTCAACACGATCATCGCCAACGCGCGGACCGACACGCTGCTGGGCGAATCACAGCGGCTGGCCTCCGAGCTGCAGGCGCGATCGGAGGAGCTGCAGGCGCAGCAGGTGGAACTGCAGCGGTCCAACGCCGAGCTCGAGGACAAGGCGGCGCTGCTGGCGGCGCAGAACCGCGACATCGAGACCAAGAACGCCGAGATCGAGCAGGCCAGGCAGGAGATCGAGGAGCGCGCGCAGCAGCTGGCGCTGGCCTCCAAGTACAAGTCGCAGTTCCTGGCCAACATGTCCCACGAGCTGCGGACCCCGCTGAACAGCCTGCTCATCCTGGCCCGCCTGCTGGCCCAGAACCCCGGCCGCAACCTGACCGCCAAGCAGGTCGAGTACGCCAACGTGATCCACTCGGCGGGCTCGGACCTGCTGCAGCTGATCAACGACATCCTGGACCTGTCCAAGGTCGAGGCGGGGCGGATGGACATCCACGCGGAGCGGTTCCCGCTCAGCGCGCTGCTTGACGACATGCAGGCCACCTTCCAGCCGCTCACCGTGGAGAAGGGGCTCGAGTTCGCCGTCGAGGCCGACCCCGAGGCCCCGGCCGAGCTGCTCACCGACCGCCAGCGGCTCCGCCAGGTGCTCGGCAACCTGCTGTCGAACGCGGTCAAGTTCACCGAGAGCGGCCACGTGCTGCTCCGGGTCGGCCCGGACCCGCGCCGCGGCCGATCCCGGCGCCGACGGGCCGACGGCGGCGCGCTGGCGTTCTCCGTGGCCGACACCGGCATCGGCATCGCGCCGGAGAACCTCACCACGATCTTCGGCGCCTTCCAGCAGGGCGACGGCACGCTCAGCCGCCGCTACGGCGGCACCGGACTCGGCCTGTCCATCGCCCGCGAGGTCGGGGCCCTGCTCGGCGGCGAGATCAGCGCGGAAAGCGAACTCGGCCAGGGCAGTACGTTCACGCTCTACCTGCCGTGCGAGCTGCCGGGCGCGGCCGACGGCGAGGCGCCCGCGTCCGGCGTCCCGGACCTGGCACGATCACTGCGAACGGCGACGCTTCCGGGTTCCAGGCCGAGGCGACCGAGGCGCTGCAGCTGCAGCCGGCCCTGCCCGAGGATGGCGGGCCGGGCGGACGGCGCCTGCTGGTCCTGGAGGGCGCGCGCGGCGGCCTGCTGACCCTGCTGGCCCACAGCGCGGTCTCGGACCTGTCCGGCATCCACGGGTCTGTGCACGTGGGCACGGCGGTCAGCCCGGAGCAGGGCATCGAGGCGCTCAGCGCCGCGCCGCACCAGTGCGTGGTGCTCGACCTCGGCCTCGGGAACGCCTCCGCCTTCGCCTTCCTCGACCGGCTCCAGGAGGACCCGGAGCTGCGCGACGTCCCGGTCCTCGCGCACACCAGGGACAAGCTGGACAGTGCCGAGGCCCGGCTGGCGCGGCTGCGGTTCGGCTCCCGGTCGCTCGAGCTGCTGCCCTCGCTCGACGAGCTGCGCGAGCGCATCACGCTGCACCTGTCCGCCGCTCAGCCCGGGCACATACCCGCGCTGATCAGCGAGCCGGCCGAGACCATGGACCGGGCGCCGTCGCCGCACGCGGCGCGGCACGACGCGCTGCGCGGACGGCGGGTCCTGGTCATCGACGACGACGCCCGCAACGTGTTCGCGATCACCAGCACGCTCGAGCTGCACGGGATGACCGTGACCGAGGCGCCCAACGGCCGCAAGGGCATCGAGGCCCTGCTGACCGCCGATGACACCGACCTGATCCTGATGGACGTGATGATGCCGGAGATGGACGGCTACACCACGATGAACAAGATCAGGCAGATGCCGGCCTTCGCCACGCTGCCCATCATCGCGGTGACCGCCCGGGCCATGCCCGGCGACCGGGAGAAGAGCATCGCGGCCGGTGCCAGCGACTACGTCACCAAGCCCGTCGACACCGACGAGCTCCTGGCCTGCATGGAGCGCTGGCTCGCGCGGCGGTAGCCGCGCCGGGATAACCGGCGCGGATAACCGCGTAACACGGCCCGCCGCTTGGCCGCGGCGGTTGCGGCGCGGCGCTTGCGCCTGCGGTCCCGCTGCCGGTCCTCCGGCGTGGTGCCGCCCCAGATGCCGTACACCTGGTCGTGAGACATCGCGAACTCCAGGCACTCCTGCCTGACCCCGCATCCCGCGCAGATCAACTTGGCCCGGGCGATCTGCCGCTGCGCCGGGCCGGTCGGCCGAGATGGGGAAGAAGAGGTCGGGGTCGGCCGACAGGCACGCGCCCGCCGACCGCCAGTTGGCGACATTCCTGATTGGCGTCATCGCAGGTCCTCATGGGGTCTGAGCTGGTGTCAGGTGCACACCGGCACGCGCTCGGAGCAAGTGCGACGCTAGCGGTGGGCCCATCTGCTTCCCCGCCGCCCGCGGCCTACACCTCGGCCCGGACCCCGCGGCCGACTGTGACCAGCATCACATTGACTGACGTTTATTCGCCTTGGGCCGGGCACACCACTACACGTCCAAATTAACCCAGGCTTCCGAGGAGAGCGCCTTGACGCAGGGAACCCTCAAGCTCCCGGCCCCGGCTGAGGCCGCCGACGCTGCCTGACGCCGACCTCCAGCCCTGGTCGCGCACGGAGCTGCAGGAGCTTTCCGACAACGCACTGCTGGCCAAGGTCCGCGCGCTGCCGCGGGACAGCGAGCTGCGCGCCGCCGCCTGCGAGATCCTGGTGGACCGCTACGGCAAGCTGGTCCGCTCGTGCGTGCGGCAGTACCGCGGCAGCCCCGAACCCACCGAGGACCTGATGCAGGTCGGGTACGTCGGCCTGCTCAAGGCGATCAACAACTACAACCCCGAGGTCGGCGACAGCCTGTCCGCCTACGCCCAGCCGTGCGTCAGCGGCGAGATCAAGCGTCACTTCCGGGACAAGCGCTGGCAGATCCACGTCCGCCGGTCGGCCCAGGAACTGCTGCTCGAACTGCGCAAGGCCAACGAGGAGCTCACCCACAAGCTCGGCCGGGCGCCCGCGGAAGGCGAGCTGGCCGAACGGCTCGGGGTCAGCCAGGACGACATGCAGGAGGCCCTCCAGGCCGACCTGGTGTTCAGCACCTACTCCCTGGACGCGCCGCTGTCCGACCGGGACGACCCGGCCCTGCTGGCCGACATGCTCGGCGACGACGACCCGGGTGTCACGCACACGATCGACATGGAGTCCGTCAACACCCACTGGGACGAGCTGCCCGAGCGGGAGCAGCGCATCCTGGTCATGCGCTTCTACGGCAACCTGACCCAGACGGAGATCGGCGACCGGCTCGGCATCTCGCAGATGCACGTCTCCAGGCTCCTGGCCCGGGCTCTGGCCCACCTCAGGAGCAAGCTGCTCGACGCGGCCGAAGCCCCCGACACGGCGACCGCCTGACGGCCGGGCGAGAAAGCGGAAGGAACCTCATGAAAACCGGGATGGGACTCGTACTGATCGGCATCGGGGCGATCCTCGCCTTCGCCGTGACGACGAATACCTCTGTCTTCAACCTGCACACCGCCGGCTACGTGATCATGATCATCGGAATCCTCGGGCTGGCCGTCCCCCGCCGCGGCTACGGCTGGGTCGGCCGCCGCCTGTTCGTGCGGCAAGCCCGCTGGCGGCCGGGGAACCGGATAGAAGAGGTCACCTACCCGACCTCCGTCCGCAATCCGTCGAACACCCGCGTGCAGGCCGGCCTGCCCGCCCGGGCGCCTTCGGCGGCCCCGAGGGGGCACACCATCTGGGCGCGGCCAGTGACCTGGCCACCGAGCCGACCGGCGCCACGAGCCTGCATCCGGGCGAGACCGAGGTGGTGGAGGACGTCTACGAAGACTGAACTGGGACGCTCCACCAGGCGAACCAGACCGTAAAGCCTGACCAAGGATTTACCAAGGAGTATGTCATGACCATCACACTTTCCGTCATCATCGCGTGGCTCCTCATCGGCTTGGTGATCGGTGCGCTGGCCCGGCTGGTGGTACCCGGCCGCCAGCACATCGGGCTGATCCTGACCATCCTGATCGGCATCGTGGCCGCGCTGGTCGGCGGGATCATCACCACCGCCATCCTGGGTGCCGGTCACACCGTGATCACCTTCATTGTCGCCGTGGTGGCAGCCGCCCTGCTGGTCAGCGCGTTTACCACGCGCGGCTACGGCCGCTACCGCAGCCGCAGCCGCCGCCGGCGCTGGCCGCGGCGGCGCCGGTAGCCGCAGCCGCAGATCCGCCGGGGCCCGGGCCCCGGCGGATCTTTCTGCTTTGACGCACTTGCCCCCCAAGTACTATTGAGACGGCGCAGGGTGGCCTTGTGCTCGCGCCCGGCCCGCTGTTCCAGCCCAGGGCGGCGCGTTTCACCAGGGATGACGGTCTGGAGAGATGTCGCAAGACACCTGGACGAACGGCTCGGACGCCGATCTGGCCGACCTGGCCGGGCGCCGCGAGGCGCTCCGGCAGGCCGCAGCGCTGCCCGGCTCCGATCCGCGGGCCCTGCTGGACGCCGCGTTCGCCGAGCTCGACGCGGCCGCCGAGGTCCTGGCCAAGCTGGCCGAGGCCGCCGCGGGCGAACCGGCCGCGGCCGCCAGGCCCGACGCGCTGTCGGCCGAGCGTGCCCTGCTGCGGGCGGTGTTCCAGCACGCGCCGGTGCCCTTGTTCGTGCTCGAGCAGGACGGCACCGTCCGGCGGGCCAACAGCCAGGCCGGAGACCTGATCGGCACCCCGCCCGGGTACGCGACCGGCAAGCCGCTGACCGCGTTCGTCGACCTCGCCTGGCCGCGCCGCGGTCAAGAGCCAGTTCGCCGCGGCCGCCCGGACCGGGACGGCCCGGCAGGTGGAGTGCCGCGCTGCTCGGCCCGGACGGGCCGGTCGAGGTGACCCTGCTGGCGGGCCCCGCCACCCTGCAGGACGGCACGCGGCTGCTGACGGTCACCGCTGACCGCCAGGCGGACGCCCAGGTCCAGCCCGGCGCCCGGACGGCCGCGGCCGGTCCCGGTGAGCCTGGCCCGGCGGTGGACACGATCCGGGCCATGACCCGCCGGATGGACATGATCACCGCGGTCACCCGGCTGCTGCTGGACAACAGCACGTTCAGCGAGGCGGTCACGCTGCAGCGCTGCGCCAGGCAGCTGGCGGGTGACATCGCGGGCTGGGTGATCGTGGACGTCGAGCGGGCCGGCCTGCTCCGGCGCCAGTTCGTGATCGGCCCGCACGACGAGGCGTCCCAGGCGCTGGCCAGGAAGGCGCGTACCGTCGACCCGCAGCCCTCTCGGCGCCCGGGCAGGTGCACGCCGCCGGGACATCCGTCCTGCTGGCCCACGCCGAAGACACCGGGATTCTGGGCACCACCCCGGACGGCGCGCCGCTGCTGATGCTGCTCGGGACGACCTCGCTGCTCAGCGTGCCGATCACCGACGGCAGCACCGGCTACGGCGCGCTGACCCTGGCCCGCACCGCCGGCGAGGGACGCTTCGAGCTCGCCGACCTGGGCCTGGCCGAGGAACTTGGCCGGCACCTGGGCGTGGCCATCCGGGTGGACCGCATGTTCCGGCACCGCTCCGAGGTGGCCGAGGCGCTGCAGGGCAGCCTGCTGCCCGCCACGCTGCCTGACGTCCCCGGGCTCGACCTGTACGCGGCCTACGTGCCGGCCAGCGAGGGGCTCGAGGTCAGCGGCGACTTCTACGACGTGTTCCCGGTGGCCGGGGGCTGGGCCATCACCGTCGGTGACGTCTGCGGCAAGGGCCAGGAGGCGGCCGCCATGACCGCGGCCGCCCGGCACTCGATCCGGGTCCTGGCGCACTGGAATCCGGACCCCGCGGATGTACTGGCCAAGGTGAACGAGGTCATGCTGGCCGGCGGCTACGAGGACCGGTTCGTGACGGCCAAGCTGGCCTACCTGCGCTGGGCGGGCAGCCGGCTGCACGTGGTGCTGGCCAGCGCCGGCCACCTCGGCCCGGCCCTGGTGCGGCCGGACGGCCAGGTCGACGTGCTGACCGGCGGCGGCCTGCCCCTCGGCCTGTTTCCCGAGGCGGAACCGCACGTGGACGAGCTCGAGCTCGGCCAGGACGACCTGCTCTTCTTCTACACCGACGGGGTCACCGACGCGCGCAGCCCCGACATGCGCTACTTCGAGGACAGCCTGGCCGACGAGCTGGCCGGACTGGCGGGCCGCACCGCGGCCGAGACGGCCCGGATGATCCAGGGCGTGGTGACCAGCTTCTCGGAAGACGAGCTGCGGGACGACCTGACCATCCTGGTGGCCAAGGTGAAGACGCCGCCCGGCGCGGCCGGCTGATCCTGCCGCCCGGCTACTGCCCGGTGCCCTTCTTGGCCCGGGAGGAGGCGACGACCTCGCTGGCCACCTCGGTGACCTTGACGTGGCGGCGCTGTGATTCGGCGCGCAGCCGTCCCAGTGCCTCCTCGGCGTTGCAGCCGAACGCGTGCATCAGGATGCCCTTGGCCTGGTCTACCACCGAGCGGGCCACCACGGCGTCCTTAAGCTGGCTGGCGGTCCGCTGCGCCTGGTTGTAGGCCGTCGCGTTGGCCAGCACCGCACCGCCGAAGGCGGCCAGGGTGCCGGCCATCGGGTCAGAGCCCGCGTCGAGCGTCCGGGGCCGGACCCCGAACAGGGACAGGACCAGGGCCCCGCCGGGCAGCTCGCGCACCAGGTGGACCGAGCAGCGGACGCCGCAGCGCAGCGCCGCCTCCGCGTATTCGGGCCAGCGGGCCTCGTCCAGGGTGTCGGGGCAGCTGACCGCGGTCATCGCGTCGGCGGCGGCCAGGATGGGGCCGGTCCCGGCCCGCAGCTGCAGGTCGGCGAGCTCGGCCAGGTCCGGGTGGGTCGCCGCGGAGCTGATCACCTCGCCGTCGTACCACACCGCCGCGTGGGCTCCCGAGCAGGCGGGCACCTGCCAGGCGGCCAGCGCGGCCAGCTTGTTCAGCGACCTGGCCTCGCCGCCGCTGGTGAGGCTCAGCAGTTCCGCGGCCTCATGCCCCAGATGCTCGATCGGCAACCGACCCTCCGTCCCTGGGGTCATTTGTAGCACATTCCCGAGGTGTCCCCCGGCACCGGACTGGGCCCGGCCGACGGGGGAAAGACCAGGTTATCATAGGTGTTCACGGCGGCTCGCGAGGCCACGCCTGCCGCCGAGCCCGCCCTCCATGCGCTCCAGCACGCGCTGCTGGCGGACGGGCAAACTCATCAGGACCTCCGATTCCCGGGACCGTCGCCTACCCGAGCGCGGGGGCGGCAAACCGCCTCGTGGCGCCGGTCAGACGTCCGGCGGGGCGGCGGACAAGCCGGCCAGCGCGAGATCGCTCATCCCGCTCCAGGGCCAGGTCGCCGATGGAGACCACGCCGACGACCTGCCCGTTGTCGATCACCGGCAGTCTCCGGACGGCTGCTCGCGCATCAGCCTGACGGCCACTTCCGCGTCGTCGTCCGCATTGACGCCGATCAGGTTTCCCGTGCTCAGCGGGCCCACCGGCTCCTCCGGCCCCTTTGACTCCGCCACCGCGCGCACCACCAGGTCGCGGTCGGTGACCAGCCCGTGCAGGGACTGGTCGCTGACCACCAGGACGGCACCAACTCCCCAGTCCCGCATGGTCCGCGCGGCCTCACCGATCGACTGGTGGTAGTCCACCCCGATGGGGCCCGGCGTCATCACGTCGCGCACCCGGGCGCTCATGATGTCCCTCCTCCATGTCGTGGGTTCAGCTGCTCCGTACTGTCCGCGCTACCGGCCAGGACGGGTCCTAAACCCATGTGACAGGTGGGATGGTCAGATGCGGCCGAGAAGACGGTCGAGGGCCCGGCCGACCTCGTCGGCCAGGGCGGCATCAGGGCGGGCCGGGGCCAGGGCGGCGTCCGGCTCGCTGACCAGGCCGCAGTCGAGGCATTCCAGCTGGCCCAGCCGCCGGATCAGGTGCGCGCTGCGGCACCGGCCGCAGTGCTCGAGCTCGGCGGTCCAGTCACCGGATTCCTGGCACGCGGGGCAGATGAGGACCAGCTGGTCGCTCACCACCCCGCGGCGCCAGGGACTCTTGCCCCGTTCCGGGTCTGTCTGCCGGACGCCGCAGCGATAACACGGCAATTTCCCCCAGGCCTCCCCTGCTGACATGCGCCGACGCTAGCCGAGAGCGGCGAGCGCCTTGGAATACTCGGCCAGGTCACGCGCCTGCGGGATCGGGTTGACGACCTTCCACCGCACGACGCCTGCCTTGTCGATGATGAACGTGCCCCGGGTCGCGATGCCGCGCTCGGAGTCGAACACACCGTACAGCTTCGCCACGTCGCCGTGCGGCCAGAAGTCCGACAGCAGCTCGAAGGTGAAGTGCTCGGCGTCTGACCAGGCCCGGTGGGTGAACGTGGAGTCCACCGAGACCGTGAGCAGCGCGACGTCGTCCCGCGCCACCTCGGGGAAGTCGTCGCGGATGGCGCACAGCTCGCCGGTGCACACGCCGCTGAACGCCAGCGGGTAGAAGAGCAGCACGACGTTCTTGGCCCCGCGGAAGCTGGACAGCCGCACCGGGGTGCCGTGCTGATCCTTCAGCTCGAAATCAGGGGCCTGATCGCCTACCTCTACCGCCATGCCTGGTCCTTTCGCCGGATCCGGGTAGTTAGCCGGGAATGCCGCTTCCCCCAAGTCTGCCACCTGACGGCAAGCAGGAACCACGGCCCGTTCGGCATAAAAATGAGGTGAACGGCCGGGTCAGCGGCGCGCCCGCGACTCTGCTTATCGGCCGCGCCCCCGCGGCTCTGTCTATCGGCGCGCCTTCGGCGCGACGAGGCGCGTGCCCGACCAGTCGCGGGCGGCACTGACGCTGGAGGTCTGGGACAGCCCGGCGGTCGGCGCGGCCTCGCCGATGTCGCTCGGCTCGACATGCCCTGACCGGCCCGCCTTCGGCGTCAGCAGCCAGATGTACCCCCCATCGGCCAGCGGCGTAAGGGCGTCGACCAGCGCGTCCACCAAGTCGCCGTCCCCGTCCCGCCACCACAGCAGAACCACGTCGACCACGTCGTCGTAGTCCTCATCGACCAGCTCTACGCTGTCCACCTTGGTGATCGCGCCGCGCAGCTGCTCGTCGCAATCATCGTCGTAGCCGATCTCCTGCACCACCTGGCCCGGCTTGATGCCGAGCCGTTCGGCCTGCCCGCGTTCATCCTGGGCCTGGCCCGCGGTCGCGCTCACTGACGTCCTCCCTGGATCCCTCCCCGCGTCGCCGCACGCCTCCGGCCCCGGGCCTGGAGCCCGCGGCCGGTCCCTGACGGCGTGACGCGTCAGCACTTCTTGTTGGGACAGTTCACACTGGCCCGGCCCGGTGCGCAAGTGGCAATCGCTCCGGTCAGGAAAACCGCCGCCATAAATTGACCTCCCTGATCGATGACCCGGTCACCCAGCGCGGTTCTCATCACGTACAGTAACGAGAGAATCTGCTCTCGGCGAAACTCCACCGGAACCCTGGCCTTCCCCGACCGGTGCGGTGCCGGCTCCCCCAGACGGCGGTTACCGTCGAGTAGAGATGCGCTCGGGGCCAGTTCGTACGACGATTGGTCTGGACAACACATCACCGAATTCTGCGACCAGCGGCCGTACAGCCGCCCGATCTATGCGGAAGGCGAGGCTACCCCGTGGCTTCCGGACGCCAGCGATTCCCCATCATCAGCGACGGGCTGCCCACCCAGCTGCCCGACATCGATCCGGACGAGACGCGCGAGTGGATCGAGTCGTTCGATACCGTCGTCCGGACCAGGGGCCGGGCCCGGGCCAGATACGTGATGCTGCGCCTGCTCGAGCGGGCGCGCGAGCAGCAGGTCGGCGTGCCCGGCCTGCGCAGCACCGACTTCATCAACACCATCCCGCCCGAGCATGAGCCCTGGTTCCCCGGCGACGAGCACGCGGAGCGCCGGATCAGGGCCTACATCAGGTGGAACGCCGCGGTCATGGTGTCCCGGGCCAACCGGCCCGGCCTGGGCGTGGGCGGGCACATCGCCACCTACGCCAGCGCCGCCTCGCTGTATGAGGTGGGCTTCAACCACTTCTTCCACGGCAAGGACCACGGCGAGTCAGGCGACCAGGTGTTCTTCCAGGGCCACGCGGCGCCGGGCATCTACGCCCGGGCCTACCTGGAGGGCCGGCTGACCGAGGAGCAGCTCAACGGGTTCCGGCAGGAGCTGTCCCACCCCGGCGGCGGGCTGCCGTCCTACCCGCACCCGCGGCTGATGCCGGAGTTCTGGGAGTTCCCCACGGTGTCGATGGGGCTCGGCGCGCTGAACTCCATCTACCAGGCCCGGTTCAACCGGTACCTGCTGGCCCGGGAGATCCATGACACCTCACGGTCGCACGTGTGGGCGTTCCTGGGCGACGGCGAGATGGACGAGCCGGAGGCGATCGGCGGGATCGGCCTGGCCGCGCGCGAGGAACTGGACAACCTCACCTTCGTCATCAACTGCAACCTGCAGCGGCTGGACGGGCCGGTCCGCGGCAACGGCAAGGTCATCCAGGAGCTCGAGGCGTTCTTCCGCGGCGCGGGCTGGAACGTGATCAAGGTCATCTGGGGCCGGGACTGGGACCCGCTGCTGGCCCAGGACACCGACGGCGTGCTGGTCAACCGGATGAACACCACGCCGGACGGCCAGTTCCAGACCTACAGCGTCGAGTCGGGCGCCTATATCAGGGAGCACTTCTTCGGCAGCGACCCGCGGCTGCGGGCCATGGTGGCGCACCTGTCCGACGACGAGCTGCGCAACCTGTCCCGCGGCGGGCATGACTACCGCAAGGTGTACGCGGCGTTCAAGGCCGCGCGGGAGCACACCGGCCAGCCCACCGTCATCCTGGCCCACACCATCAAGGGCTGGACGCTGGGCAAGGACTTCGAGGCCCGCAACGCCACGCACCAGATGAAGAAGCTCACCGTGGCCGAGCTGAAGGAGTTCAGGGACCGGCTGTACCTGCCGATTCCCGACTCGGCCCTGGAGGCCGAACTGCCGCCGTACTACCACCCGGGCGAGGACTCCGACGAGATCCTGTACATGCGCGAGCGGCGGGCCGCCCTGGGCGGCGTGCTCCCGCGCCGGGTGGTGCGGGCCAAGCCGCTGACCCTGCCCGGCGACACCGTCTACGACGAGCTGCGCAAGGGCTCGGGCAAGCAGGCGGTGGCCACCACGATGGCCTTCGTCCGGCTGCTCAAGGAGCTGATGAAGGACCCGGCCATCGGCGACCGGTTCGCGCCGATCATCCCGGACGAGGCCCGGACGTTCGGCATGGACTCGCTGTTCCCGACGGCCAAGATCTACTCACCGCACGGCCAGACCTACGAGGCGGTGGACCGCAACCTGCTGCTGTCCTACAAGGAGTCCGAGCAGGGCCAGATCCTGCACGAAGGCATCAGCGAGTCCGGCGCGATGGGGTCGGTGATCGCGGCCGGCACCTCGTACGCCACCCACGGCACGCACATGATCCCGGTGTACGTGTTCTACTCGATGTTCGGCTGGCAGCGGACCGGGGACCAGATGTGGGCGCTCGGTGACCAGCTCGGCCGCGGGTTCCTGCTGGGGGCGACCGCGGGCCGGACGACCTTGGCCGGCGAGGGGCTGCAGCACAACGACGGGCACTCGCTGCTGCTGTCCTCGGTCAGCGAGGCGTGCGTGTCCTACGACTGCGCCTGGGCCTATGAGCTGGCCTACGTGATGCGGGACGCGCTGCGGCGGATGTACGAGGCCACGCCGGAGTTCCCCGACGGCGAGAACATCTTCTACTACCTCACCGTCTACAACGAGCCGTACCCGCAGCCCGCCGAGCCCGCCGACTTCCCCGGCGGCACCGCGGGCCTGGAGGACGGCATCCTGCACGGCCTGTACCTGTACGCGCCGGCGGCCTCGGCCGACCAGCGGCCCGGCCCTGGGGTGCCGCGGGCCCAGATCCTGGCCTCCGGGGTGGCGCTGCGGCAGGCGATGGCCGCGCAGGAAATGCTGGCCACAGACTGGGGCGTGTCAGCCGACGTGTGGTCGGCCACGTCCTGGACCGAGCTGCGCCGGGACGCGCTGAACTGCGAGTCGTGGAACATGCTGCACCCGGACGAGCCGCCGCGCGTGCCGTACCTCACCTCGGTGCTCGGCGGCGCGCCCGGTCCCGTGGTGGCGGTGTCGGACTGGATCAAGGCGGTGCCCGACCAGATCGCCCGCTGGGTGCCGGGAACGTACACCTCGCTGGGCACCGACGGGTTCGGCTTCTCCGACACCCGCCCGGCCGCGCGGCGCTTCTTCCACGTCGACGCCGAGTCGGTCACCGTCGCGGTGCTGTGGGAGCTGGCCCGCCGCGGCGCGGTCGACGCCAGGTTCCCGGCCCAGGCCATCGAGCGGTACCGCCTCGACATCTCGGTCAGCGAGGCCTCACGCTTCCGGCTGAGGCGCATCGGCCGCAGGTGAACGCCGAGACCGTGCGCCGGATCGAGCGGGCCACGGGGACGCTCGGCACCGCGGCGATCGCCGCCATGGACGCACGGCTGCCCTGGTACCGCAACATGTCGGCGGAGAACAGGTCCTGGCTCGGCCTGGTGGCCCAGGCCGGGATCGCCGCGTTCCTCGACTGGCTCAGGCACCCGGAACGGAACCGGCCAGCGGTAACCGAGGTGTTCGGCACCGCGCCGCGCGAGCTGGCCCGGGCGGTCAGCCTGCAGCACGCGGTGGAGATGGTGCGGGTCATCATCGACGCGGTGGAAGCGCAGGTGGACGAGCTGGCGGCGCCCGGCAACGAGGCCGAGCTGCGGGAGGCGGTGCTGACCTACGCCCGGGAGATCGCCTTCAGCGCGGCGCAGGTCTACGCGCGGACCGCGGAGGCCCGCGGTGCGTGGGACGCCCGGCTGGAGGCGCTGGTGGTGTACTCCCTGGTGCGCGGCGAGACCGAGGACTCGCTGCACTCCTGGGCGTCGGCCCTGAACTGGTCATCCTCGCCGGTCACGGTGGTGGTCGGCACCCTGGACGACGAGGAGAGGGACGGATCCAAGGGCCAGCCGGCCAGCGCGGCCGAGCCGCTGATCGACGAGATCCGGGCCCAGGCCCGGCGGGCCCGGCTCGACCTGCTGGCCGGAGTGCAGGGCAACCGGCTGATCCTGGTCATCGGCGGCAGCGACGATCCCGATCGCGGTGGCCGAGCGGTTCGCCGGGCGGTTCGGGCCCGGGCCGGTGATCGCGGGCCCGCTGGTGCGCGACCTGCGCACCGCCTCGGTCTCGGCCCGCGCGGCGCTGGCCGCGCTGCGCGCCGCCACCGCCTGGCCGGACGCGCCCCGGCCGGCCGGCGCGGACGACCTGCTGCCGGAGCGGGCGCTGGACGGCGATCCCGACGCCCGGGCCGCGCTGATCAGCGACGTCTACGAGCCGCTGCTGGGCGGCGGCCACGCCCTGCTCGACACGCTCAGCACCTACCTGGAGCAGGGCTCGTCCCTGGAGGCCACCGCCCGGCTGCTGTTCGTCCACCCCAACACCGTCCGGTACCGGCTGCGGCGGGTAGCCGAGCTCACCGACTACACCCCGTCCGCCGGGCGGGACGGCTTCACCCTGTGGGTGGCCATCGCGCTTGGCCGGCTGGCCGCCCAGCGCGGCTGAGCGGGACTGCTGACCGCTACCGTGACGCTGGGGGTAACGGCACGGTGACAGCCACATGAACGGTTTTTGTAGGAAGATACACAAGACTTGGCGGCTTACTTTCGTACTGCCCGGCATTCATATGGCGGAGTCCTACAGGGCACGCTGAAGAGGATGCTTATCATCACCGCCCCCGGGCAGGGCGCGCAGACGCCCGGTTTCCTCGCGCCCTGGCTCGAGGTACCCGGCGTTGCCGAGCGTCTCGGGGCGGCCTCCGAGCTGGCCGGCCGCGACCTGATCGCTCTGGGCACCACCGGGACCGCCGACGAGATCAGGGACACGGCGGTGGCGCAGCCGCTGCTGGTCGCGGCCGCGCTGGCCGCGGCGGGCGCGCTGGCGGGCGGGGAGCCTGGTGACCTGCGGGCCGACGCGGCCGCCGGGCACAGCGTCGGGGAGCTGGCCGCCGGAGTGCTGGCCGGGGTGCTGAGCGCGGATGACGCCATCCGGCTGATCGCCGTGCGCGGCCAGGCCATGGCGTCGGCGGCGGCGGCCGAGCCGACCGGGATGACGGCCGTCCTGGGCGGCGACGAGGAAGCGGTGCTAGCGGCCATCGCCCGCCACGGCCTGACGCCCGCCAACGTCAACGGGGCGGGCCAGATCGTGGCGGCCGGGGCGCTGGCCGACCTGGAGGCCTTCGCGGCGGATCCGCCCGCCGGGGCCCGGCTGCGCCCGCTGCAGGTGGCCGGGGCGTTCCACACCAGGTACATGGCCCCGGCCGTGGCCGCGCTGCGGGCGGCCGCGGCGGGGGTGACCGTGGCCGACCCGGTCAAGACCCTGCTGTCGGACGCCGACGGGACCGCGGTCACCGCGGGCCAGGAATGGCTGCAGCGGATCGTGGCCCAGGTCGGCGCGCCGGTGCGCTGGGACCTGTGCATGCGGACCATGGCCGACCTGGGTGTGACCGCGCTCATCGAGCTGCCGCCCGCGGGCACGCTGACCGGCCTGGCCCGCCGGGGGCTGCCCGGTGTGGCCCAGCTGGCCCTCAAGACCCCGGACCAGCTCGAAGCCGCGCGCGACCTGATCGAGGAGCACCTGGCCGAGCCGGAGCTGAACGGGCACGGGCACCTGCCCGACTGGCGGCTGATCGTGGCGCCGGCCTCGGGCACGTTCCGGTCCGGGGCAGGTGCCGAGCCTGGGGGCGCGTGGTGGCCCGCGGCGGCGAGCACCAGGTTGCCGCGCCATGGCCGCCGGAGATCATCGAGTGGCTCGTGGAGGACGGGGATCCGGTCAGCGAGGGCCAGCCACTGGTCCGTATCCATGGTAAGGACGGCGCATGACCTTGACATCTTCTCGCCCCTTCCCGGGCGCCGCGGGCGCCCGGATCATCTCGCTGGGCGACTACCAGCCGGGCAACGTGGTCACCAATGACGACCTCGCCGCCCAGGTGGAGACCAGCGACGAGTGGATCCGCAGCCGGGTCGGCATCATCAGCCGCCGGTACGCCGGGCCGGACGAGACCGTGGCCGACATGGCGGTCGAGGCCGGCGGCAAGGCGCTGGCCGGCAGCGGCCTGTCCCCCGGCGACATCGACCTGGTCATCGTGGCCACCTGCAGCACCGAGGCGCCGATACCCAACGCCTCCGCGGTCGTCGCGCACCGGCTCGGCATCGTGGCGCCGGGCGCTTACGACCTGAACGCCGCCTGCGCCGGCTTCTGCTACGCGCTGGCCAACGCCGCGGACGCCATCCGGGCCGGCACGCGCCCGGCACGTGCTGGTCATCGGGGCGGAGAAGATGACCGCCTGGATCGACCCGACCGACCGCTCCACCTGCATCATCTTCGCGGACGGGGCGGGCGCGGCGGTGGTCGGGCCGGTCGCGGACGGCGAGCCGCCCGGCATCGGCCCGGTGGTCTGGGGCAGTGCGGGCGATATGGCGGCCAAGATCGCGATCCCGAACCGCAACTCGTACATGTACCAGGAGGGCCAGGCGGTGTTCCGCTGGGCCACCACCGACGCTGCACCCGATCGCGGCGCAGGCCTGCCAGCGGGCCGGCGTGGCGGTCAGCGACCTGTCGGCCTTCGTGCCGCACCAGGCGAACCTGCGGATCATCGAGGCCATCGCGCGGCGGCTCGGCGTGCCGCGGGAGCGCATGGCCGACGACATCGTGCACGCCGGCAACACGTCCTCGGCGTCGGTCCCGCTCGCGCTGTCCCGGATGGTCGGGCGGGGCGACCTCAAGACCGGCTCGCCGGCCCTGCTGCTCGGGTTCGGTGCGGGGATGTGTTACGCGGCGCAGGTCGTCACGGTACCCTGACCGGGCTCCGCCGAGGTGCTCCGCCCGCTATGGTGCGGCACACGGCATACACCACTTCACGACAAGGAGAAATGACCATGACCGAGCAGGAGATCCTCGCAGGGCTGGGCGAGATCGTCGAGGAGATCGCGGGCGTGCCCGCGGACGAGGTGACCCCGGCCAAGAGCTTCGTCGACGATCTCGACATCGACTCGCTGTCCATGGTGGAGATCGCGGTCGCGGCGCAGGACAAGTTCGGCGTCGAGATCCCCGACGACCAGCTGAAGGACCTCACCACCGTGCAGGACGTGGTGAACTTCGTGATGAAGGACGCAGGGAGCACGGCGTGACCGCTGACCGCGAGACCGTCGTCGTCACCGGGCTCGGCGCGACTACCCCGCTCGGCGGGGACGTCGCGTCGACCTGGGCGGGGATGCTGGCCGGGCGCAGCGGCGTGCAGCGCCTGACCGAGCCGTGGGCGGAGACGCTGCCGGTGCGCATCGCCGCCTGGGCAGCCGTCGACCCGGTCGAGGTGGTGGGCCGCGTGCAGGCCCGCCGGATGGACCGCTGCGAGCAGTTCGCGCTGGTCGCGGCCCGCGAGGCGTGGGCCGACGCGGGTACGCCCGAGGTCGACCCGGAGCGGCTCGGGGTGACGGTCACCAGCGGGATCGGCGGTATCGGATCGACGCTGGCGGCCTACGACACGCTGAAGGCCAAGGGCTGGCAGCGCATCTCGCCGTACACGGTGCCGATGCTGATGCCGAACGGGTCGGCGGGCTGGATCAGCATGGAGATCGGCGCCAGGGCCGGCGCGCACTCGCTGGTCAGCGCGTGCGCGTCCGGCGCGGAGGCGATCGGGTACGGCATCGACATGATCCGGTCCGGGCGGGCCGACGTGGTGCTGGCCGGCGGCACCGAGGCGGCGATCATGCCGCTGAACATCGGCGCGTTCGCGGTCATGCGGGCCATGTCCACCCGCAACGACGAACCGGAACGGGCTTCGCGCCCGTTCGACAAGGCCCGGGACGGGTTCGTGCTCGGCGAGGGCGCCGGCATGCTGGTGCTCGAGTCGCTGTCGCACGCCCGGGCCGCGGGGCGCCACGATCTACGCGGTCGCGGCCGGGGCCGGGTACTCCTCGGACGCCTACCACATCGCCCACCCGGCCCCTGACGGGGCCGGCGTGGTGGCCGCGATCAGCCGGGCCCTGGCCGACGCGCGGGTCGACCCGGTGCAGGTGGTGCACGTGAACGCGCACGCCACGTCGACCCCGGAAGGCGACGCGCTCGAGGCGCAGGCCGCTGTTCAAGGCGCTGGGCCCGGCGGCCGAGGGCGTGGTCGTCACCTCCACCAAGTCGATGACCGGGCACCTGCTCGGCGGCGCGGGCGCCATCGAGTCGGTGGCCGCCATCATGGCGCTGCGCGAGCACGTCGCGCCGCCCACCATCAACCTCGAGGACCTGGACGACGACGTGCCCTTGGACGTGGCCACCGAGCCGCGGCCGCTGCGCCAAGCAGTCCGGTCAGGGTTCCGAGCCGATGGCGGTGCTGAACAACTCCTTCGGGTTCGGCGGTCACAACGTGTCCTTGGTTTTCACTGCCGCCTGACCGGCGGTTCGCCTGTTCTTCGTCGCCCGCCTCTGGCCTGGCGGCAGAGTAGAGGAGACCTTAGATGACTACCGCTGGATGCCGCCCCGACCGCATCCCGGCCGGTTTCGCTGCCGCGCGACCCGCGGGAGCGGCTGGCCGCCCTGTTCGACCCCGGCACGCTCGAGCTGCTGCCCGCCGCCGGCCCGGACGAGCGCAGCGGCGTGGTGGCGGGCTCCGGGCTGGTGCACGGCGCCAGCGTGGTGGCCTTCGCCTCCGATCCGCGGGTTCAGGGCGGCGCCATGGGCAGTGCGGGCTGCGCCGCCATCGTGACGGCCTATTCCGAGGCGGTGTCCCGGGGCGTCCCGATCGTCGGCCTGTGGCATTCCGGCGGGGCCCGGCTGGCCGAAGGCGTGGCCAGCCTGCACGCGGTGGGCACGGTGTTCGCGGCGATGACCATGGCCTCCGGGCGCGTGCCGCAGATCTCGGTGGTGCTCGGCCCCGCGGCCGGCGGCGCCGCCTACGGCCCGGCGCTGACCGACATCGTCATCCTGTCCGGCCCGGGCCGCATCTTCGTAACCGGCCCGGACGTGGTGCGCTCGGTGACCGGCGAGAACGTGGACGCCGCAGCGGCTGGGCGGCCCCGAGCCGCACAGCCGCCGCTCCGGCGTGGTGCACGTGGTGACCGAGACCGACGCGGAGGCGCTGGACCGGGCCCGTGAGGTCGCGGCCATGCTCGCCGACCAGGGCAAGATCACCGAGGACGACGCGGTGGACCGGGACCTGTCCGGCCTGCTGCCCGACTCCCCGCGCCGCGCCTACGACGTGCACCTGCTGACCGGCAAGCTGCTCGACACGCCGGGCGTGGAGCTGCACCCCCGGTGGGCGCCCAACATCGTGACCATCCTGGGCCGCCTGGCCGGGCGCACGGTCGGCGTGGTGGCCAGCAACCCGATGCGGCTCGGCGGCTGCCTGGACGCCGCGTCGGCCGAGAAGGCCGCGCGCTTCGTGCGGATGTGCGACGCGTTCGGGGTGCCGCTGGTGGTGCTGGTGGACGTGCCTGGCTACCTGCCCGGCGTCGGCCAGGAGTGGGACGGCGTGGTCCGCCGCGGCGCCAAGCTGCTGCACGCCTTCGCCGAGGCCAGCGTGCCGCGGGTCACGCTGGTGACACGCAAGGCGTTCGGCGGGGCCTACATCGCCATGAACTCCCGCGCGCTCGGCGCGACGCGCGTGTTCGCCTGGCCCGGCGCGGAGGTGGCGGTCATGGGCGCGGTGGCCGCGGTGCGCATCCTGCACCGCCGCACGCTGGCCTCGGTGCCGCCCGAGCAGCTGCACGAGGCCGAGGCGGAACTGGCCGCCGAGCACGAGGCCACCGCCGGGGGCCTGCAGCGGGCCGTCGACCTGGGCGTCATCGACGCGGTCATCGATCCGGCGCAGACGCGGCGGGAGCTGGTCCGGGCCATCGCCGAGGCGCCGCAGCTACGCGGGGCGCACGCCAACATCCCGCTGTAACTCTTCGCGGGGCGGGTGTAAACGGTCGCGGGCCGCCGCGGCGGCAGGTCCCTGGGGTCAGACCGGGCTGGGCGGGGTGCCGTCCGTCCCGCGCCGCCCGTCCGGTGCCGCCCGTCCCGGTGCCGCGGTCCATGCTGCGCGCATCGGGGCCGGTGGGCGGCTCGGGGGGAGCCGGGGTCCCGGGCTGCGGCGGTCTCCGCCGCTGCCTTCGCCTCCGTTGGTTCCGTTCCGTTTACGCCTCGGCCTCGGCGGGCTTGGCATCGGCGGCGCGGGCCTGGCTGAGGAGCTCCTCGAGCCGGGCGGCCCTGATCCGGCGGAACGTGCGGTGGTCGCGGTCCCGGTCCAGGATGGCCACCTCGAGCTGGGTGGCCGTCACCTCGCTGCGCTCACCGTTACCTGGGGCGGACAGCGCGGCCAGCGCGGCGGCGAACGCCTCGACCAGGGACATGCCCGCGGAGTACCGCTCCTTCAGCACGGCGGAGACCTGATCCGCCTGGCCGCCGAAGGCGACGTAGCCCGGCTCGTCGGTCACCGAGCCGTCGAAGGTGATCCGGTAGATCTGGTCGTCCTCGGCCCGCTGGCCCACCTCGGCCACCACGATCTCGACCTCGAACGGCTTGAGGTTCTCGGTGAAGATCGTGCCCAGGTTCTGGGCGTAGTAGTTGGCGATGCCGCGCGCCGTCACATCGTGCCGGTCGAACTGGTAGCCGGTGATGTCGGCGTAGGTGATCCCGGCCTTGCGCAGGTTCTCGTACTCGTTGTAGCGGCCCACCGCCGCGAACGCGATGCGGTCGTAGATCTCGCTGATCTTGTGCAGCGCGCTGGACGGGTTGGGCGCCATCATCAAGATCCCGCCCTCGTACTGCAGGGTGACGCAGCTGCGGCCGCGCGCGATCCCCTGCCGCGCATACTCGGCCTTGTCGCGCATGGCCTGCGCGGGTGAGACGTAACCGAACGGCATGGACACCGCGAACGCTTCCTTTACCTAGGCAGATGGGCGGTCAGTGGGCCGGGGCGCTAGCCGGCCGCGTGGAGGGGAGCCTGCGGGCCGTCCGGCTCGCTCATCCGGCCCTGCACGACCTGCTCGGCGTACTGCTCGGACTCGGCTGCGGTCAGCTTGCGGAAGCCGTCGGCCGTCACCGTGGCGATGACCGGGAAGATCCGCCTGGTCAGGTCGGGCCCGCCGGTCGCTGAGTCGTCGTCGGCGGCGTCGTACAGCGCCTGGACGCAGGCCAGCACGGCGTCGCCGACCGGCATGTTGTCGGCATAGAGCTTCTTCAGCGAGCCCCGGGCGAATATCGAGCCCGAGCCGATGGAGTGGAACCGCTGCTCCTCGTACGGGCCGCCGGCCACGTCATAGCTGAAGATCCGCCCCTGCCCGGCGTCCTCGTCGTAGCCGACGAACAGCGGCACGACCACCAGCCCCTGCATGGCCGCGGCCAGGTTGCCCCGGATCATCCAGGCCAGCCGGTTCGCCTTGCCTTCCAGCGACAGCGAGCGGCCCTCCATCTTCTCGTAGTGCTCGAGCTCGACCTGGAACAGCCGGACGAACTCGATCCCCACGCTGCCCGTGCCCGCGTAGCCGATGGCCGAGTACTCGTCGCTGCGGAAGACCTTCTCCACATCCCGCTTGGCGATCATGCTGCCCGCGGTGGCGCGGCGGTCGCCAGCAAGCACTACCCCGTGGTCGCAGGTCGCGGCCACGATCGTGGTCGCGTGCGGCAGGTCGCGCAGGGCGGTCCCGGCGGGATCCGCGCTGCGGTGCGGGGCCGGGGGTTCCCGGCCCGGCATCAGGCCCGGAGCGCGGGAGGCCAGGACATCGGCGAACGATGAGGTCTGCAGGTCCATGAAGTTCCCGGGCGGGCGGCCCTGGGCTGCCCGCATGCCTCCTTCTCCCACGGCGAATGGGCCGGACTGGCTGCCGTCGAAGTAAGAGCCCAACGCGAACCTCCTCCCGAGGTTGTCAGCTATCTGGGCGCGGCCCGGGTTCCTCCCGGACAGCACCGCCCCCAACAGACCCTACTGCCGCGCCAGAGCCAGACAGCACCCGGAAGACGCCGGCCCGTCCGCCTAGGGCGAACCCGGGCCAGCGACGGGCGCCGGTAACCTAACCGCGCGGTACTACTGGCCGCCCTCGATTACTGGCCGCCCTTTTGCACGTACGACCGGACGAACTCCTCGGCGTTCTCCTCGAGCACCTCGTCGATCTCGTCCAGGATCGCGTCCACGTCGTCGGAGAGCTTCTCGTGCCGCTCCTTGACCTCTTCGGTGGTACCGGGCTCCACCTGCTCGGTGTCCTCGGAGCGGCGAGTGGTCTGCCGCTGGCCGCCTGTGTCCTTGTTGGTTGCCATTTCCCTACCTCCGTCTGTCCCAACGCTATCGTCACCCGTGGCAGTCCCGCGCAATCCCGCCGGAGGTAAATCGGTACGAACTCGCGATCCGCCGCTCGGGCGGCGCCCGGCTAATCCTGGCTGGTCAGTCTTGATCAGCCAGTCTTGGCCAGTCAGTCTTGGCCAGTCAGGGCGGCGACCAGCTCGGCCGCGCTGCGGCTGCGGTCCAGCAGCTCGCCGACGTGCGCCTTGGTGCCCCGCAGGGGCTCGAGAGTGGGGACACGCTGCAGCGACTCGCGGCCGGGGATGTCGAAGATCACCGAGTCCCAGGAGGCGGCGGCCACCGACTCGGGGTACTGGCGCAGGCAGCGGCCGCGGAAGTACGCCCGGGTGTCCTCCGGCGGGTTCTCGATGGCCCGGTCGACGGTGGCGTCGTCGGTCAGCCGCACCATCCGGCCCCGGGCGGCCAGCCGGTTGTACAGGCCGCGGTCCGGCCGGACGTCGGAGTACTGCAGGTCCACCAACTGCAAGCGGGGGTTGTCCCAGCTGAGTCCGTCCCGCGACCGGTAGCCCTCGAGCAGCTCGAGCTTGGCCACCCAGTCGAGCTCCCTGGCCAGCTGCATGGGGTCCTCGGCCAGCCTGTTCAGCACGGACTCCCACCGGTCGAGGACGTCGGCGGTGATGTCGTCAACGTCGTCCCCGTACCTGTCCTCGGTGTACTTGCGGGCCAGCTCGAGGTATTCCGCCTGCAGCTGAACGGCGGTCATCTTCCGGCCGTCCTTGAGCGTGACCAGGCGGCGGCAGGCTGGATCGTGGGAGATCGCGCGCAGCTCGGCCACCGGGGCCTCGACCGACAGGTCGGTGCCGAGGAACTTGTCCTCGATCATGGCGAGCACCACCGAGGTGGTGCCGACCTTGAGGTAGGTGCTCACCTCGCTCATGTTGGCGTCGCCGATGATCACGTGCAGCCGCCGGTACTTCTCCGGGTCGGCGTGCGGCTCGTCGCGCGTGTTGATGATGGGCCGCTTCAGCGTGGTCTCCAGGCCCACCTCGACTTCGAAGAAGTCGGCGCGCTGGCTGATCTGGAAGCCGGAACCCCGGCCGTCGGCGCCGATGCCGACCCGGCCGGCCCCGCAGACGACCTGGCGGGACACGAAGAACGGGACGAGGAACTTGACGATGTCGGCGAACGGCGTGCCCCGCCGCATCAGGTAGTTCTCGTGCGAGCCGTAGGAGGCGCCCTTGTTGTCGGTGTTGTTCTTGTACAGCTGGATGGGCGCGCTGCCTGGCACGGTGGCGGCCTTGGCCGCGGCCTCGGCCATCACCCGCTCGCCCGCCTTGTCCCAGATCACCACGGACCGCGGGTTGGTGCACTCGGGCGAGGAGTACTCCGGATGGGCGTGGTCGACGTACAGCCGCCCGCCGTTGGTGAGAATGACGTTGGCCAGGCCGAGATCCTCGTCGGTCAGCTGTGAGGAGTCAGCCGCCTCCCGGGTGAGGTCGAAGCCCCGGGCGTCACGCAGCGGGTTCTCCTCCTCGAAGTCCCAGCGCGCGCGCCTGGCCCGTGCGGCGGTGGCCGCCTGGTAGGCGTTGACGATCTGGGATGACGTCACCATCGCGTTGGCGCCGGGCTGGCCTGGCACCGAGATGCCGTATTCGGTCTCTGTGCCCATCACGCGAAGAACGCTCATGTCCAGCAGCCTAATGCCGTTACGGACGAAGCCGTCATGCTGACACACTCTTTTCGCCAGGGGGACGGCCCCCTTAGACCCCCCGAGGCCTTAGCGCGAACGGTCATTTAGAGGTACTGCCCGGTGTTGGCCACGGTGTCGATCGAACGGCCGGCCTCGGTGCCGGTCTTGCCGGACACCAGGGTCCTGATGTAGACGATGCGTTCGCCCTTCTTGCCGGAGATGCGGGCCCAGTCGTCCGGGTTGGTGGTGTTCGGCAGGTCCTCGTTCTCGCTGAACTCGTCCACGCAGGCGGCCAGCAGGTGGCTGACCCGGATGCCCTTCTGCCCGGTCTCCAGGAACTCCTTGATGGCCATCTTCTTGGCCCGGGCCACGATGTTCTCGATCATGGCGCCGGAGTTGAAGTCCTTGAAGTACAGCACTTCCTTGTCGCCGTTGGCGTAGGTGACCTCGAGGAACCTGTTCTCCTCGGACTCGGTGTACATCCGCTCGACGGTGCGCAGGATCATGGCCTCGACCGTGGACTGTGCCGAGCCACCGTGCTCGGCCATGTCGTCCGGGTGCAGCGGCAGTTCGGTCAGCACGTACTTGGAGAAGATGTCCTTGGCCGCCTCGGCGTCCGGCCGCTCGATCTTGATCTTGACGTCGAGCCGGCCCGGCCGCAGGATGGCCGGGTCGATCATGTCCTCGCGGTTGGAAGCCCCGATGACGATGACGTTCTCCAGGCCCTCCACGCCATCGATCTCGGACAGCAGCTGCGGCACGATCGTGTTCTCCACGTCGGAGCTCACGCCCGAGCCGCGGGTGCGGAAGATCGAGTCCATCTCGTCGAAGAACACGATGACCGGCATGCCCTCGCTGGCCTTCTCCCTGGCCCGCTGGAACACCAGCCGGATGTGCCGCTCGGTCTCGCCGACGTACTTGTTGAGCAGCTCGGGGCCCTTGATGTTGAGGAAGAAGCTCTTCCCCTCCTTGGTCCCCTCGTCGGCCGCGGTCTTGGCCGCGACCTGCTTGGCCAGCGAGTTGGCCACGGCCTTGGCGATCAGCGTCTTGCCGCAGCCGGGCGGCCCGTACAGCAGGACCCCCTTGGGCGGCTTGAGCTGGTGCTCCTTGAACAGGTCGGCGTGCAGGTAAGGCAGCTCGATCGCGTCCCTGATCTGCTCGATCTGGCTGGCCAGGCCGCCGATGTCGTGGTAGGAGATGTCCGGCACTTCCTCCAGGATGAGCTCCTCGACCTCGGCCTTGGGGATCCGCTCGTACACGTACCCCGACCGGGGCTCGAGCAGCAGCGAATCGCCGGCCCGCAGCGGCTGGTTCAGCAGCGGCTCGGCCAGCCGCACCACGCGCTCCTCGTCGGCCTGGGAGATGACCAGGGCGCGCTCGCTGTCGGCGAGCACCTCCTTGAGCATCACGACCTCGCCCACCTTCTCGTAACCCTGGGCGATGACGACGTTGAGCGCCTCGTTGAGGACCACTTCCTGGCCCGGGCGCAGTTCGGACAGCTCGATGTTCGGAGACACGTTGACCCGCATCTTGCGGCCGCCGGTGAAGACATCGGCCGTGTCGTCCTCGCAGGCGCTCAGGAAGACGCCGAACCCGGACGGCGGCTGGGCCAGCCGGTCCACTTCTTCCTTCAGCGCGACGATCTGGTCACGCGCCTCGCGCAGCGTCGCCGCCATGCGCTCGTTCTGGGCCGTAACGCCGGACAGGCTGCCCTCGGTTTCCCGCAGCCGCTCTTCCAGCAGTCTGACCTGCCGCGGCGAGTCCGCTAGCCTGCGCCTGAGCACAGCGATCTCCTCGTCGAGGAAGGAGATCTGTGCGGTAAGGCTCTTCACCTCATCGTCGTGCCGCGAAGCACGCCCGCTTTCGTCTCTGGTGGCCACGCCCTCACCTCCTCCTGAACCGCTAATAAGACATTACCTATCCACGGGCATTCCCTAACCTCGCGAGGCCGTTTCGATGCCGTCTTGCCGCCCGTCCGGTCATCAATCCGTCACACCAGCATCGCTAGATGTAACCAAGCACGAGGGGTATAGCACAAACCCTGGCCAGGATCAATGGTCCTCGTCGTATGCGCCTTTGGCCGGCCGGCGCCTGCGGGGCGGCGGGATTACGCCCGGGGCGAACCGCCGCGCGGTGACCAGGAAGCCGGTGTGGCCCACCATGCGGTGCTCGGGCCGGACGGCCAGGCCTTCCACGTGCCAGCCGCGCACCAGGCTCTCCCAGGCGGCGGGCTCGTCGAAGCCGCCCTGCCCGCGCAGCGCCTCCACAGTCCGCGACAGCTGGGTCGTGGTGGCCACGTAACAGCAGACCAGGCCGCCGGGTACCAGCGCTTCGGCCGCGGCCTCCAGGCAGTCCCACGGCGCCAGCATGTCGAGGATGATCCGGTCGAAGTCCGCCGGGGCCAGCGGGCCCGGGTCGCCGACTAGCGCGGCCCCGCCGAACTCGCCGTTCACCAGCTGCCAGGCGGCCGGGGCGCCGCCGAAGAACTGCTCGACGTTACGGCGGGCGATCTCGGCGAAGTCGGCCCGGCGCTCGAAGGAGATCACGGTGCCTGACTCCCCCACCGCCCGCAGCAGCCAGCAGCTGAGCGCGCCTGAGCCCGCGCCGGCCTCGAGCACCCGGGCGCCGGGGAACACGTCGGCGAAGGCCACGATCTGGGCGGCGTCCTTGGGATAGACCACGGCCGCGCCGCGCTTGGCGGCCAGCGTGAAGTCGGCCAGCAGCGGCCGGAAGACCACGTAGGGCGTGCCGCCGCCGGACCGGACCACGTTCCCGTCGGGGCCGCCGATGATGTCGTCGTGGCTCAGCACGCCCCGGTGGGTGTGGAACGACGCGCCGGCCCGCAGCGTGATGAGGTGGCTGCGGCCCTTGGGGTCGGTCAGCCGCACCGGCTCGCCGGCGGTCAGCGGCCCGTGCCGCGGTTTGGTCATGGCGTCAGAGTAGCGGTGCGCGGTCAGACGCCCGCGAAGGCGTGGTCCACGTCCCGGGCGGCCAGCACGCCGTAGACCTGGCCGGACGGCTCTACCAGCAGGTACTCGGTGGCGGGGGCCCGGCGGATGGCGTCGAGCAGCGCCATGCCTGACAGGTCGGCGGGCAGCACCAGGCTCGGCTCGAGCGTCCTGGCCAGCGAGCCAGCGTCGACCCAGGGCCGCCGCTGCGGCGGCGTGGCCATCACGGCCGTCTCGTTGAGAATGGCGATCGGCTTGTCCTCGTGGTCGACGACCACCACGGCCCGCGCCTGGCTCTCGTCCGCGCGCCTGATCGCCTCGGCCAGCGGGGTGTCGGCGGCCACGGAGACCGCCTTGCGGGCCAGCCGGCGGGCCTGCAGGGCGGGCAGCCGCTCACGGAACCTGGTCGCCTTGATGGCCTGCCCCGCGCCGGTCCACATGAAGGCCGCGATGACCGCGATCCACACCACCGTGTACACTCCCCGCCGGTCCTGTTCTCCACCGGCGGAGCCAGCACCAGGACGAACAGGCCGACGGCCAGCACGCGGCCGGCCCAGGCGGCGGCGATGGTGGCGGTGCCGGGGCGGCCGGTGAACTTCCAGATCACGGCGCGCAGCATCCGGCCGCCGTCCAGCGGCAGGCCGGGCAGCAGGTTGAACACCCCGACCACCAGGTTGGCCCACATGAGCTGGGAGACCAGCACGCCGATGATGGTGCCCGCGGTGACCACGTGCTCCAGGCCGTAGCCCGCCGCGCTCAGCGCCAGGGACAGCGCGGGCCCGGCCGCCGAGACCAGGAACTCCCGGCCCGGCGTCGGCGGCTCCCGCTCGATCTCGGAGACCCCGCCCAGCGGGTACAGCAGGATGCGGCGGACCGGCAGCCCGTACCCGCGGGCCACCACCGAATGGCTCAGCTCGTGGACCAGGACGGACGCGTAGAGCAGCACGACGAAGGCGGCCGCCACCACGTACCTGGTGGAGCCGTGCAGCGTGGCGGCGAGATCGTTGGCGTAAACCACGATGAAGACGCCGGCGATCACGAACCAGTACGGCGAGATGTACACCGGTATGCCAAACGGGCGCGCGATGACGATCCCATGACCGGCCTCGCGCCGCGGCGGCGGCTTCTCCGGTGTCGTGCGTGCCACGATACCGATGCTACGTGCATGGCCGGTCGTTCGGGTCGATGCCGGGCCTGCGTCATCCGTGGCGGCGGCCCAGAGCCGAGATCCGCTCCGTCATGAAGGCGATCTCGGCGGCGTTGCCGGTGCGTTCGATCGCGGCGCGGTAGGCGGCTTCGGCCTGGTCTGCGCGGCCGAGACGCCGGAGGAGATCGGCGCGGATCGCGTGGAAGAGGTAGTAGTGCTCGAGGGGCAGCTCGTCTACCAGTTCGAGGGCCACCTGCGGGCCGTCGATCTCGGCCACCGCGACGGCGCGGTTGAGGGCGACGATCGGGGTGGGGGTGATCGCCAGGAGCTGGTCGTAGAGCGCGAGGATCTGGGTCCAGTCGGTCTGCGCCGCGGTGGGCGCGTCGCTGTGGACGGCGTTGATCGCGGCCTGGATCTGGTAGGGCCCTGGCTGCCCTCGCCGCAGGCATCGGCGGACAAGCTCCTGCCCCTGGAGTATCAGGCCGCGGTCCCAGCGGCTGCGATCCTGCTCCGGCAGCGGAACGAGCTTCCCCTCCGGAGTGCTGCGCGCCTGGCTGCGCGCCTGTTCGAGCAGCATTAGCGCCAGCAGCCCGACCGCTTCGGGCTCGTCGGGCATCAGCTCGACCAGCAGCCGGCCGAGGCGGATCGCCTCCGTGGTCAGCTCCTCGCGGATCAGCCGGTCACCCGAGCTGGCGGCGTACCCCTCGTTGAAGATCAGGTAGATGACCGCGAGGACCGAGGCCAGGCGCGCTGGCAGGTCGGCCTCTTCTGGGTACCCGGTAGGGGATGCGTGCGTCGCGGATCTTTCCCTTGGCGCGTACCAATCGCTGGGCCATCGTCGGCTCGGAGACCAAGAACGCCCGCGCGATCTCGGACGTGCTCAGCCCGCCGAGCAGCCGCAGCGTGAGCGCCACCTGGGCCCCTCGGTCCAGCGAGGGGTGGCAGCAGGTGAAGATCAGGCGCAGACGGTCGTCCGGCACCGGGCTCCCCTCCGGCCGCCCGCCGGGAGCCTGCAGCAGCATGGCCTGGGCGTGGCGGTCATCAAGGGACGACTCGCGGCGCAAACGGTCGATCGCGCGATTGCGGGCCGTGGTGATGATCCAGCCGGCCGGCGCCGGCGGCAGCCCGCTGTCAGGCCAGTTCGCCAACGCCGTGGTGAACGCGTCCTGGACCGCTTCCTCGGCCAGGTCGATGTCGCCGAACACGCGGACCAGGACGGCCACGGCGCGCCCGTACTGCTCGCGGAACACACGCTCGATCTCCGAGTGGGAGACTGCCGGCACGCAGCGGTCAGTCTTCCAGCTCGCCTTGGAACGGGCGCACCTCGATCGGCAGCGTCGTCGCCCGGGCGAACTTTCGCCCCCACTCGAGCGCTTCGTCGAGGTCCGCCGCCTTGATGATGGTCAAACCGCCGATGTGCTCCTTGCCCTCCACGTACGGCCCGTCCGTCATCGGCATGCCCTCCTGCTCCGAGGATGGATAACCGTCGCGGTGCTCGGCGGGTGCAGGCCGCCCGAGAATACCCACGCCCCCGCTGACGCAAATTTCCTGGTCCACCGCACCGACATCGCGCATGATCCCGGCCAGCACGTCAGCCGGGGGCGGGTCGCCGTCTGGTTGGTAGATGCTGAGCAGGTACTGCTTCATTGTGGCTCCTATCTTGTCGGGAGCGCTCGCCGGTCAGGCCGATTCGCGCTCGCCTCGTCCACGTCTAGTCCCTCGCCGGCTCGTAGGTGGCGATCAACACGCCGGTGGCCGTGGTGACGCTGTCGGTAAGCCGCAGCGGCACGTGCACCCCTCTCCGGGAATAGCCGCCTTCCACTGCCGAGCACCAGCGGGTGGACCATCAGCAAGTACTCGTCGATCAGGTCAGCCGCCATCAGCGAGCCGATCAGCTCGCCGCTGCCCATGATCGCCAAGACGCCGCCGTTGCGCCTTGAGCGCGCGCAGGGCGTCCACGACATCGCCGCGCAGCAGCGTCGAGTTTGGCCAAGGCAGCGGTTCGGCGAGGTTGTCGACGCGACGTACTTGGGCGAGTCGTTCAGCGCGTCCTTGAACGGGCCGCCCTGGGCGTTCCAGTGGCTCAGCAGCTCCTCGTAGGTCCGTCGCCCGAACAGCCACCCGGCCAGGCCGCCCCCGGCCGCCATCCTCTCGCCCATCGCTTTGGCCGCGGCGTCGCCAGCCCTTGCGGACCGGTGGCCCCAGCCACCCTGCGTGAACCCGCCCCGGGTGTCCTCGTCCGCGCGCCCCGGTCCCTGCATCACGCCGTCCAGCGTCATGTGGTTCATAACGACGATTCGTCCCACTTCAGCCTTCCTTGACTCCTGCGGCGGCGAAGGTTGCGCCGCCGGCCGGTTGCGAGGCCGGCCAGTTGTCCGCCTCTCACCCTCCACACGAACGGCGCAGCCCGAAATCGACACCCGCCCGCGATCAAGTGACGCTAATCGGTGTCCCGTGGGGCTCTTGCGCCGTGCGCGTCCCCTAACCGCCGCCCGGGCCTGCCAGCGGTCTCGCGTGCCCGGGTCCGCGGAACTTTACGTGGAGGGTTTTCTTGCCCGGCCGATCTTGGTGGCCCCTAATGAGGGAGTGAGGTCCCGGTGAAATCGACGTGCCGCGGGGTGCGGAGGTGCGGAGGTGCCGAGATCCACCCGAATGTCGGTGCCTTGCCCTACGGTGGCTGCTGTGGAAGAGATAGCGGCAACCCTGGATGTGCTGCCCCCGGCGCAGCGTTCGCCTGATGCGGACCTGACCGGAGCCGATCCGGCGGGCGAAGCTCCGCGGGGCCGGCGCTGTCGCCGTCGCGGGCCGCGGACTTCATGAGCTGCCCGCTGCTGTACCGGTTCCGGGTGATCGACAAGCTGCCCGAGCCGCCCACCACGGCGACGGCCCGCGGGACACTGGTGCACGCGGCGCTCGAGCGGCTGTTCGACCTGCCCGCGGCGGAGCGGACTCCCGAGGCCGCCCGGGCCCTGGTGATCCCGGAATGGGACCGGCTGGCGGCCGCCGAGCCCGAGCTGGCCGCCCTGTTCCCCGATCAGGCCGAGCGGGACGCCTGGCTGCAGTCCGCGACTGCGGTCCTGGACGCGTACTTCACCCTCGAGGACCCGCGCCGGCTGGAGCCTGCCGAGCGCGAGTGCTACGTGGAGACCACGCTGGAGTCCGGGCTGCGGCTGCGCGGTTACATCGACCGCCTCGACGTGGCGCCCGGCGGCGAGATCAGGATCGTCGACTACAAGACCGGCCGCGCCCCCATGCAGGCCTACGAGGGCAGCGCGCTGTTCCAGATGAAGTTCTACGCGCTGGTGATCTGGCGGCTGCGGGGCCAGGTCCCCAGGCTGCTCCAGCTCATGTACCTGGCCGAGGGCGAGGTGCTGCGGTACGCCCCTGACGAGTCGGACCTGCGCGCCACCGAACGCAAGATCGCCGCGCTGTGGCAGGCCATCGAGCGGGCCCGGACCGCGGGCGACTGGCGGCCGCGGCCGAGCAGGCTGTGCGACTGGTGCAATCACAAGGCGCTATGCCCGGAGTTCGGCGGCACCCCGCCCCCGCTGCCCGCGGAGGTGCGCGCCCAGGACGGTGCGGCCGTGGCGGCTTCCGGCGCGGAGTGAAACCCTGATTTCACGACCTCAGAGTGTGCTGACACCGGGGTTCAGCCGCTACCGGCGACCCGGCCGCACTGCAGGAGCCGTCGCTCCCCGGGGCACAATAATACGGACACCCTAGGAGGCACGCCGTGACCACCCCGCCGGATTTCGGAGGCCGCGAAATTGAAGAGGGACTGCTGGAAGATCTAGGCGGCCCGCGACAGGAACACCGCGAGAGTCACCAGGACGAGGACTCGGCGTGGAGCGACAACGAGGCACATGCTCCGGGAAAGGTCTGCGAACTGTGCGGTGCGGTCATCACGCCCGGTCAGGATGTGCGGCGCCGGGCGGACGGCCAGTGGATGCATGAGATCTGCCCCTGACATACCGTTAGCGCGATAGTCTTCGGGAATTCGGCCAGCTGAGCCGTTCCCCGACGCGGGTCTTGACCTCCAGGAGCATGAGGAAACCGGGCATGCCACGCTCCATCGTTACCGTCGCCCACGCATGGGAAGCGGGCCCGGCCGTCGCGGGACCGAAGGCCCTGCAGACACCATCAGCCCGATAAAGGCGAACAGCAACAAGACGAAGTAATCCGCCGTAATAGGTGAAGAAAGCGGCCACCAGCGCGGGTGGCAGGATGAACGCGCATGCCCCCCATGCGGCTGCCTTCCTATTGACCCGTTCCCGGGTATCGGCCCATGCGGGCTTCGGCGGCAGCGGGGCTTCGCTCAGTACGGCAGGAATTTCGGCCATAATCGCGGTCAGCTCCGCGTAGGTCCGCGACGCGAGCGCCAGGCCCGCACGCAGCTCGAGCTCGTCTTTGCTCAGTCGACCCTGGACGAACGCGGCCTTGAGGGCGTCGATCACCTGCTCGCGGTCTGCGTCGGAGGCCCGGAGGCCACCGCGGCCCGTCGCGCCCACTGCCATCGGATCCCATGGCCCAGTCGTCACTGGCGCCTCCTACCAGGACAATACGGTTAGCCTAGCGCGGTTACCTCTCGAGGTCACCCACGGATCGTGATCAGTAGCGCTGTCAACTTATCTGCGGGCAACTTATCTGCCGGGTCGCGGCTGCTCGGTGCCTGCTGTGTGCCGTTCTCTGACTGTCGTTACTTCAAGCACCTGGCTTCGATTCAGCCGACGGTAAGGTGTTCTCAGGAAAGTGACAAGCCACCTGATGACCGGGGACCAGCTCGGCCAGCGGCGGTTCCTGCGTCCGGCAGATATCTTGCGCCTTCCAGCACCTGGTATGGAAGCGGCACGCGGGCGGTGGCCTGAGCGGGCTCGGCACATCGCCCTCCAGCCTGATGCGCTGGCGACGCTGCCGCTCGCCCGACGCGCTGGTGACCGGCTCGGGCACCGGAACCGCGGACAGCAGCGCCACCGTGTACGGATGCCGCGGCTTGGCGTAAAGCTCGTCCCGGCTGGCGACCTCGACGATCTTGCCGAGGTACATGACGGCCACGTGGTCGCTGATGTGCCTGACCACGGACAGGTCGTGCGCGATCACCACGTAGGTCAGACCCAGCTCGTCTTGCAGGTCCTCGAGCAGGTTGATGACCTGGGCCTGGATCGACACGTCAAGCGCGGAGACCGGCTCGTCGGCGACGATCAGCTTGGGACGCAGAGCCAGGGTGCGGGCGATCCCGATGCGCTGCCGCTGGCCGCCGGAGAACTCGTGCGGATACCGGTTGTAATGCTCGGGGTTGAGGCCCACGAGCTCGAGCAGCTCCTGCACGCTGCGCTTGACCCCGCCGGGCGGCTCGACCTTCTGCAGCCGGTACGGTGCGCCCACGATGGCGCCCACGGTGTGCCTGGGATTGAGCGACGAGTAGGGGTCCTGGAAGATCATCTGGATCTCGCGGCGCAGCGGGCGCATCTTGCCCTGCCGCAGGTGGGTGACGTCGTGGCCGTCGATCACGATCCGGCCGCTGGTCGGCTCGTCCAGGCGGACCAGCAGGCGGCCGGTGGTGGTCTTCCCGCACCCCGACTCACCCACCAGGCCGAGGGTCTGGCCCCTGGCGACCGACAGGTCGATCCCGTCGACGGCCCGGACCGCGCCGATCTTCTGCCTGAACACGACGCCGCGGGTCACCGGGAAGTGCCGGACCAGCGCGGTGACCTGCAGCAGCGTGTCGCCGGTCGGTGCACTGCCGTCCGCAGCTGTTGAACCCTGCGGCGTCTGGGTCTGTTCGGTCACGTTTCCGCTCCGCCCTGCGGTACCTGGCCCTCGCGATGCCGGGTCTTGCGGAACCGGTTCGCCGGCACCCTCCGGGACCCTGCCTACGGACAGCAATGCCCACTGCTCGGCCCGTTGGGCGACGGTGAGATGGCACGCCACGAGGTGCCCTGACGTCACCTCGCGCAGCGGCGGGACCTCCGTCTCGCTGCGCCCGCCGGTGAGATGGGCATAACGGCAGCGCGGGTGGAACGGGCAGCCCGGCGGGACCCTGATCAGGCTGGGCGGCGTGCCGGGTATGGGGATCAAGCCGGGTGGTTCGTTCCCGGTCCATGCGCGGCATCGAGGACAGCAGTCCCCAGGTATACGGATGGCCCGGGCGGCCGAAGATGTCTGCGGCCGACCCGTACTCGGCCACCCGGCCCGCGTACATCACCAGGATGTCGTCGGACAGCTCGGCGACCACGCCGAGGTCGTGGGTGATCATGATGACCGCCGAGCCGAACTCCGACTGCAGGTCGGAGATCAGGTCGAGGATCTGCGCCTGGACCGTGACGTCGAGCGCCGTAGTGGGCTCGTCGGCGATGAGCAGCCCGGGGTCGCAGGACAGCGCCATCGCGATCATCGCCCGCTGCCGCATGCCGCCGGAGAACTGATGCGGGTAGTCGTCGACCCGGACGTCCGGCTGCGGGATGCCCACCCGGCCGAGCAGGTCGATGGCGTGTTTACGGGCCACCTTCTTGCTCACGTCGTTGTGGATCCGGTACGCCTCGATGATCTGGTCGCCCACCTTGTAGTAGGGATGCAGCGAGGACAGCGGATCCTGGAAGATCATCGCCATCTTGTCGCCCCGCAGCTCCCGCACCCGGCGCGGGCGGGGCCCCGACCAGTTCCTCGCCATCCAGCCGGATGTGCCCGCTGATCTGCGTCTTGCTGCCCTGGTTCAGGCCCATGATGCCCATGCTGGTGACGCTCTTCCCGGAACCCGATTCGCCGACGATGCCCAGGGTGCGGCCCCGCTCGAGGCTGAACGAGACGCCGTCCACGGCCTTCACCAGGCCATCTTCGGTCGGGAAGTGGATCCGCAGGTCTTCGACCTCGAGCAGGGCTTCCGGCATCAGTACTTCACCCTCGGGTCGAGCACGGCGTAGAGAATGTCCACGACCAGGTTCGCGATCACGATGAAGAAGGCGGCCAGCATGGTGACCCCGAGGATCTCGGGCAGGTCCTGGTTCTGGCACGGCCTCGATACGTGAACAGGCCCAGCCCGTGCAGCGAGAAGGTCACCTCGGTGATGATGGCGCCGCCGAGCAGCAGGCCGAGGTCCATGCCGAATATGGTCACGATCGGGGTGAGCGCGGCGCGCAGCCCGTGCTTGACGATCACCGTCCGCTCGGGCAGGCCCTTCGACCGGGCGGTGCGGATGTAGTCCTCGCTCATCGTCTCCAGCATGCCCGCCCTGGTCAGCCTGGCATAGAGCGCCGCGTACAGGAAGGCCAGGCATGAGCCACGGCAGCACCAGGTTGCGCGCCCACAGCAGCGGGTTGGTGGTGAAGGGCACGAACGTTACGTTCGGGAAGATCGGCCACTTGTAGCTGAACAGCTCGAGCGAGATCAGCCCGGTGAAGAAGATCGGCAGCGACACTCCGACCAGGGCGATGCTCATGGAGAACCGGTCGAACAGGGTGCCGCGCTTGAGGGCCGAGATGACGCCGATGGACACCCCGGCGACCAGCCAGATCACCGCGGCCCCGATCGCCAGTGAGAGCGTCACCGGCAGGTCGCTGACCATCTGCGGCCACACCGGCTGCTGGGTCCTGAACGAGTAGCCGAAGCATGGCGGCGGGCAGTAGGTGCTGGTGGCGCCGCTGTTGTAGTGCGTGCCGAGGACTATGCCCTTGAGGAAGTCGCCGTACTGCACGTAGAGCGGCTTGTCCAGGCCGAGCTGGGCCTCGATCTGCAGCACGGCCTGCCGGGTCGGGTTACGGCCCACGTACTGCGTGGCGAGCTGGTAGGTGTTCTGCCCGGCCAGCCGCGGGATGATGAAGAAGATAGCGAACGTGATCATGCTGACCACGATCAGCAGGAATACCGTGGCGACCAGCCGCCGGATGACGAATGTGATCACTGTGCGCAGCGCTGGTGCCCGGCCGAGGTACCCCGGACGGGCACCAGCTTCCTCGCTTTCTGACTGTCTACTTCACGCCTTCACGCTTCACGACTTCACGCCGAGCACGGCGTAGTTGTACATGCCGTAGTAGGGCTGGACGTAGACGTTGGTCAGGGTCGGGCTCCGGTAGAGCAGGGACTTGGCGTACACCCCGGGCAAGATGGCCGCGTCCTTCATGACCTGCATGTCGATCTGGCTGGTGTAAGAGTTCCGGGTGGCGTCGTCGTTGGTGGCCGCCATCTTGGCGAGCAGGCTGTTCACCACCGGGTCGTTGAGCTGGGCCAGGTTCGTGTTGCCCGCCGGGCTGATCGCGGTGCCGTCCACGATGTAGAAGAAGAAGCCCCAGCCGTCCGGCCAGTCGGGCGCCCAGCCGTAGAACGAGATGCCGATGTCGTGCTGGGCCTCGTACTTCGGCACGCCCGCGAAGTCGCCGTCATAGGTGCTGGTCGGGAAGCCGTGCAGCGAGGTCTTGATCCCGACCTGGGCCAGCGAGGCCTGCAGCGCCTCGGCGGCCGCGACCTCCTTGGGCCGGTCGCTGCGGTAGGTGATCCCGGTGGTGAAGCCGTTCGGCTGACCGCAGAGCCTGCAGTTGCTGCTTGGCCAGGGTCGATATTCCCGTTGGGATCGGTGGTGGCCCCGTAGAGATCGAAGGCCTTGTACCCGACGATGTTGGGCGGTGCCACCGTGCTGGCGATCGCGCCGCCGATCGGGCCGCCGTAGGCGTCCTGGTAGTTGGTCTTGCTGGCCGCGTACTCGATGGCCATCCGGCAGTGCACGTTGTTCAGCGGCGCCAGCGTGGTGTTGAGGGCGGCGAACCAGGTGAACCCGGCGATCGGGTCATCGGCCTGAGGCCTTCAGCGACGGCGAGGACAGGATACTGGGCCCGGGCGGCCGCCTGGACACCGGTGCCTGCCGCGTCGACCTGGAGGTCACCGGCGAGCAGCCGGTTGTCGATGTCGTTCGCGTTCATGTTCATCGTCATCGTGATCTTGCTGGCCAGCTGGCTGGCGTTCGGGTCGGTGGACGCCTTCCAGTACGGGTTCGGCACCAGGGTCAGCTGCTTGTTCAGCTGGTAGCTCTGGAACATGTACGGGCCGGTGGAGATCGGGTGCAGCTGGTAGTTCGCGCCGGTGTCCTTGTCCGGCGGCACCGGGGCGGTCTGCGGGATCGCGGCCACGTAGTTGAAGTCCGCGAACGGCTTCGCGAGATGGAACACGACCGTGGTCGGGTTCGGCGTGGTGACCGCGGTCAGGCCCATCAGGTTCTTGGCCCGGTCCTTGTACGGCCCGGGATAGGTCGCGGCGTTCCCGGCCGAGCAGGAACGTGAAGTAGGCGGGCCCCAGCGGGAACAGGCCGCGGTCGAAGGTGCGCTCGACCGCGTACTTGACGTCCTCCGAGGTGACGGTGGTGCCGTCCTCGAACTTGACGTCAGGCTGGAGGTGGTAGGTCCAGGTCAGGCCGTTGTCGCTGACGATTCCTGGGCCGGTGGCCAGGTCGGGGACGACCTGCAGGCCGCACGCGCCCGGGCAGGACTTGTAGGTCATCAGCGGCATCACGTACAGCCGGGTGAAATTCCACATGTACGCGTAGTAGGTGTTGCCCGGATCGGTTGAGTCCGGGGCACTGCTGTTGCCGAAGTTGATGGTCCCGCCCTTGGCCGTGGACGGGTTGACCACGCTGGTAACGGCGGCGTTGAACCCAGTCGCCCCGGGGCTTGATGTTGGGCTGCTGCTACCACTACTGCCGCTGCTGCTGCACGCGGCCAGCGCGACGGCGGCGGCCGCCGCGACCGCGGCCACCCCGAAGGTCCTGCGTCTCGGCATGGGATGAAACGCCTCCTGTCGTTATTCGTTATTCGTTATACGAACTTTGGGTTGCATCGGCCTTACCGGATGCCCTTCGGGTCAAGGGCATCCCGCAGTCCGTCTCCGAACAGGTTGAAGGCCAGTACCGTGATGAAGATGGCCGCCCCCGGAAGGATCATGTACATCGGGTCGATCGAGTAGAAGCCGTTGGTGACCGCGTCCGACAGCATCCCGCCCCAGCTCGGCTGCGGAGGGATGATGCCGACGCCGAGGTAGGACAGCGCCGCCTCGAACAGGATGTTGGTCGGGATCAGCAGCGTGGCGTAGACCAGGATCGGCCCGACCAGGTTCGGTAGCAGCTCGCGGAACAAGATGTACGGCCCCCGGGCGCCCATGCTGCGGGCGGCATCAACGAACTCGCGCTCGCGCAGCGACAGCGTTTGGCCGCGGATGATCCGGCCCATATACGGCCAGGCGAAGAAGCCGATCACGAAGATCAGCAGGCCGATCCTCAGGCCGTTCCCTGACAGGCCGAACGCGGTCGACGGGATGACGCCGACCAGCGCGATCGCGAACACCAGCAGCGGGAAGGCGAGGAAGATGTCCATGGCGCGGGCGATCACCGAATCCACCCAGCCGCCGAAGTAGCCCGCGATGACGCCCATCACCACGCCGATGCCGACCGCGAGCCCGGTCGACAAAAAGGCGATGATCAGCGACACCCGTGCGCCGTTGACGATACGGCTCAGCATGTCCCGGCCAGTCACCGGCTCGACGCCAAACGGGTGCGCGAGACTGATCCCGCCGAACGGCCCGATTGGCCGGCTGTACACCGGATCGATCAGGTTCGAGTGGTAGATGGTAGGGTTCTGCACCAGATACGGCCCGATGATCCCCACCAGGATGAGGAAGAGCACGACGGCGCCGCCCGCCATGGCCACCTTGTCCCGCCGCAGCCGCATCCAGGCGATCTGGCCGAGCGACCGCCCCTCGATGGCCTTGGCGGGAACAGACAGCGCCGACCCAGGCGGCGGGCCGTCCGATCCGGTCACCATGTCTATGGGCACAGCCATTGCCACAAGCCAATCTCTTGCCCGAACAGAGGCGCTCGTTACGTCTTTAAGGACCTGCCCCGCAGCAACAGCCGCCTCGGCCCTAACTAGTGAGATTCCGTCATTTCGCCCGCAGGTACCAGTCCCGCGTGTCAGTCGTAGCGTGATCGTGACTTAAGTCGTACTAGTTTGTCATGCAAGGCTACCTGCTGAGAATATTGTCCATCACGGATACCAGTGGTGCTGAAGTTACGAGTACCCGGTATGCGGATCCGTATGCCAAAATGATGTCTGAATGCGACGGTGTACGTGAACTTTGCCTCAGCGATGCCGCGCCGACGCAAGATTTCCGCGACGTCCCCGAGATCGTCGTCGTCATCGGCCGGGGCGCCCTTGCCCTTGCGGGCCTTGCGGTGAGAAGGACAAGCCCGCACACGGAGACTGGAGCGGATCACGGTGGCTGAGCGGGAGCGCCCGGGTGGCCGCCCGGGATGGCCTGGCGAGGACAGGGATGATCGCGCAGGCCGGAACGCCCGGGGGCACGGCGGGGAGCGGGTGTCGATCGGGGAGCGGGTACGCCAGGTGCATCTGGAGCATTTCTGCCCCGGGGGTGCCGGGTTGCCCGTGACCGGCTCCGGCCCGATCGGGCTCAGCTTGGTCGCGACTGACCCGGCTGGATGGGAGGCTAACGCGGCCCGTGCGGCCGGGCAGCGCTGCGGCCGGTGCGGCCAGCCGGTAATGCCACGGCAAGATGCCCGCAAGCGCGCCTGCGGGACTTGGGTCCACGAGGCTTGCCCCAGCTGACGGTCCCGCTCCGCTTCGTGGCCCGCCAAGCCGCCAGGAACATCGGGCCCAGCACAGCCGCGACAGGACCAGCCTGGATGACTTGGGGCGGCGCTGAGCGGGTGGGTTACGATCAGGCGGCGCGGGCCTAACCCGTCAGGTGATGCCGTGGCGGCGCAGAATGTCCTCGACGTCGCCGAGATCGTCGTCATCATCGGTGTTCTTGCCCCGGCGTGTCTTGGCCGGCGTCTGAGCGGGCACCGCGGCACCGGCCTTGGTTCCGGCGGCGGGCCGGGTGACCAGCTGCTTCCCGGGTGCCGGGAGCGACCCGGCGGCACCGGACGCAGGCACGCTCTGCTTGTCCCCGCCCTGCTGGACCCGGCGGCGGCGCAGCGGGCCGGACGCCACGAACAGCACTACGGCCAGGCCGGTCACCGCGATGCCCGACCACACCCGGGGGGAGAACACGAAGCCGGTGGCGAAGTCCCCGATGGCGACCCCGATTTTCCAGAACATCTCGACCGCGCCGGTCAGGTAGGCGGCCAGCGGCAGCAGTGAAACGGCCGCCCAGCGCAGGCCAGAGCCGAGGCCGCGGCGGCGCATGGCGAGGTAGCTCAGCACCAGGCCGACCCCGGTCAGCCCACCGCACAGCGGCAGCCAGGCGATCTTGTCATAAGTGGACATCCGCGCCTCCCCGCGTTGCTCCTTCGAGTCTAAGCCGGGATCAGGGTGCCGTCGCTGGGGCTAACCCCCGTGAGGGTGGTGAAACCCGGCTTCCACCACGTTCTAAGGGGGTGAGACCCGGGTTTCACCCCGCGCGCGCGGGTCGCGGCGGACGGATAGGCCGGTGGGGTTGGCTTGGAGGTCGAGCAGGGAGCGGACTACGGTGCGGCCTGGTGCCGGGGCGATCGGGACCATGGACGGCACCGCGATGACCCGGCACCCGGCGGCTTCGGCGGACGCCACGCCGTTGGGCGAGTCTTCCAGGGCGAAGCACTCCGCCGGAGGCACGCCGATCAGCTTGGCCGCGAGCAGGTAACACGCCGGGTCGGGCTTGGTCGCGGTCACGTCGTCGGCGCATACCAGCACGTCGAACCGCAGGCCGGTGCTGGCCAGGACGGCATCCATGAAGGTCCGCTCGGACGAGGTGACCAGGGCGCTGGGCAGGCCAGCGCGAGCGACCGAGGCGAGCAGTTCGCGCGCGCCAGGCCGGAGCGGCATGTCGCGGCGGACTCGCTCGGTGATATCGGCCATCAGCCACGCGGCCAGCGTCTGCGGCGGCACCGGCCGCGCCGCCTTGGCCAGCATGTAGCTCACCGAGCGCTCCAGGCTGCCACCGAGCAGCTGGTGCTGGTCGGCCTGGGTCCACTGCACCCCGAGCCTGTCCATGACCGCCGTCTCGGCCGCAAACCACAGCGGCTCGGAGTCGATCAGCAGGCCGTCCATGTCGAACAGGACCGCGACGTCGCTCATGCCGAGAAGTATTTCGCCTCGGGGTGGTGCACGATGATCGCGTCCATCAGCACCCATCCTAGGTGCGGAACACGCCAGCAGGTCACCCAACGAGTAGGGGCAACCACGTAGTCTGTAGGTGTGACGGCTCGCGGGAACGGCCCCGGGCCTGTGGCTGCCGGGCGGCCAGCGCGATGTGGTGCGATGTGGGAGGTGGAGAGTCATCGAGTTCCACGACATCGGCGAACTCACCTCTCCGGTTGCCATCGCTGGGTTCGAGGGCTGGAACGACGCCGGTGAGGCGGCCAGCGGGGTGGTCAACCACCTGGGCATCGCTTGGCAGGCGGCCCCATCGGCGCCATCGACCCCGAGGACTTCTACGACTTCCAGGTCAACCGGCCGGTGATCGAGGTCGAGAGCGGCCAGACCAAACGCCTGATCTGGCCGACGACCAGGATCTCGCTGGCCCGGGCGCAACCCCAGGACCCGGCCGACGGGTCCGCGCCGCCGACCGGGCTGTCCAGGGACGTGGTCCTGGTGCACGGCATCGAGCCGAACATGCGCTGGCGGGCATTCACCGACGAGCTCGTGCAGAGCCTGGAAGCCCTCGGCGTCGATCTGGTCATCCTGCTCGGCGCGCTGCTGGCCGACGCGCCGCACACCCGCCCGGTGCCGGTTTCTGTCGGCTCGTCGAACGTGAAGCTGCCCGGCGATATCGTCGTGAGCGGCATCGGCCGGGTCGACTACAAGGGCCCGACCGGGATCATCGGCGTGCTCCAGCACACCTGCACGGGCGCGGGCATCCCCACCGTCTCCCTGTGGGCGCAGGTGCCGCACTACGTGGCGCAGCCGCCCAGCCCGAAGGCCACGCTGGCTCTGCTGCGCGGCGTCGAGGACATCCTGGACGCGCCGCTGCCGCTGGCCGATCTGCCCGAGGAAGCGCGCGCCTGGGAGCGAGGCGTCGACGAGCTCGCCCAGCAGGACTCCGAGGTCGCCGACTACGTGCGGACGCTCGAAGAGGCCAAGGACGCGATGGACCTGCCCGAGGCGAGCGGTGACGCCATCGCCCGCGAATTCGAGCGCTACTTCAGGCGCCACGGCGGCGCCGGGGAGTCCGGCTAGACGCGAGTTCCGGGGGACGGCGGGGCGGGTTAGATGGGGGGCCAGGGGACGGCGGGCCAGTCGGCGGGCGGGTAGGGATGCACCCGGTGCTTGAGCAGGGTCTCGATCCTGATCCTGGTCGCGCTGATCTCGCTCGAGGCCAGCAGCGGGGACAGTTCCTCGGCTAGGGCGCCGTCGGTGAGCTGCGCGTTCAGGCGGCGCAGGGCCTCCACCGAGCGCCTGGGCAGGCTCTTGCCCCGCCACTGCCACAAGACGGTGCGCAGCTTGTAATCCTCGGCGAAGCAGACCCCGTGGTCGCAGCCGTACAGGTGCCCATCGGGAACGGGCAGCAGGTGGCCGATCTTCCGGTCGGCGTTGTTCACCACGGCGTCGAATACGGCCATGTCGCGCAGGCCCGCGTGATCGGTGCGGCGGGACAGCGAGATCAGGTCCACCTCGGTGTCGTGGTCGATCCACAGCTGGCACATGCCGGGGCCGAACGGCCCGTCGCGCATAGACCGTGGGCGGGACCACGTCCCAGCCGGCCGCGCGGGAGACGATATAGGCGGCGACTTCCCGCCCGGCCAGCGTTCCTGCCGGGAAGTCCCACAACGGGCGCTCGCCCGCGATCGGCTTGTAGACGCAGGCGATCTTGGTTTCGGCGGCCGGTGCGTTCTTGGCGTTCTTGGCGTTCTTGGCGGGACTGCCCGGATTTTTCCCGCTCCTCGGCTGCGGCCCGGCGACCGTGATCGTGCAGTACAGGGTGGCGTTAGACGCGTCTACCAGTCGGCCTTCGACCTCGAGTTCCCCGCTGGCCAGCAACGTCCAGCGCGGCCTGCTCGGCCCCGGGGGGGGATGGGGGGGCGGGCAGCCCCCCATGCGTCCGGGCGGGGGGGTCTGGGGGGGTCGTCCCCCCGAGGGCTCACTAAGCATGGCTGACGCGGTGACCGTTCTGCCGGGGGCACACGTGGCCGTCGGTATCCAGCGGCAGGCCGCATAGCGGGCAGGGCGGGCGGCCCGCCGCGACGACCTTGGCCGCGCGCTGGGCGAAGGCGCGTGCGGCCCCCGGCGTGATGCGCACCCTGAGCACCCCAGGCCCGTCGGCCGGGATGTCCTCGGCCAGCGGTTCCACCGGCTCGTCCGATTCCTCCTGCGCCTCGATCACGACCATGCCGCCGTCGCCGTCCCAGGCCAGGGCGATCGCGCCGACCCTGAAGTCCTCGAGCAGCGGCAGGTCGAGCGGGCCGTCGTCCTGCCAGCCCGGCGGGGGCGGCCGCGGGCACCTCGGGCGACCCGCCGGTGCGCCTGAGCACCTCGTCCAGAAGCTCGTCGATGCGTTCGGCCAGCAGGCTGACCTGGAATTTCTCCAGGACAACGCTGGTCACGCGACCAGTCGAGGTCGCCTGCAGGTAGAAGATCCGTTCTCCTGGCTGCCCGACCGCGCCGGCCACGAACCTGTCCGGCGGGTCATAGAAGTAGACCGGCATAGCCCTATCCTCGCGTGTCCACCGACTGCTGACGACCGGCAGGGTCCGCAACGGTCCCGGCCCGGATCGCAGTCGCACCGTTCATCGCCTCGGCCTGCCCGTTGGCCTGCTCCGCCCCGCCGGAGCCGCCGCCGACCGCGGCGTCGCTGGCCCGGGGGTGGTGTCCGTCAGGACGGGCATGAGGTCGTCGACTCCACCCCCTCTGTCGTTCATCCGGATCAGGAACGGTCGCAGTGGCGTATACCTGATCACGCTCAGCGAGCAGGGATCGGCCTGGATCCGCTGGCACTGATCGAGGTGCAATCCCAGGCTATCGGCGACGATGGCCTTGATGACATCGCCGTGCGAGCAGATCAGGTAGGTGGCATCCGGGCCGAGCCTGGCATTCCAGTCCCTGACCGCGGCCACCGCCCGGTGCTGCATATCCGGCATCGATTCCCCGTCAGGCCCGGGAAACGTCACCGCGCTCGGGTGCGCCTGCACCACGCGCCACAGCTTCTCGGCGGCCAGCTTCTTCAGCGGCTGCCCGGTCCAGTCACCGTAGCGGCACTCCCCCACCCGGTCCTCGGTGATGACCTGCTGGCTGTCCCGCCCGGCCGCGATGGCCGCCGCCGTCTGCAGGCATCGGTCCAGCGGGCTGCTCACGATGGCATCAAGGCGCAACGGCGCCAGCCTGGCGGCCAGCGCGGCCGCCTGGGCCCGGCCGCGGTCATCGAGCGGGATGCCAGGCATCCACCCGGTGAGCACGTGGCCGGTCGTCGCGGTGAGCCCATGCCGCACCAGCAGAACGGTCGTCACGCTCTACAACTTACCGGGGGGCAGGGCCCCCCGGACCCCCACTCACGGGGGGACTACCCGTCCCCCGTACCCCCCTGGCCCCCGCTCGCGGGGGGATCTCCCCGGCCCTCCGGGCCGGGGCCCTGGACTACGAAGGTGGCGGAGCCGAACTGGACTAGGTCACCGGTCCGCAGCGGCACCGGCTCGCGGACCCGCCAGCCGTTTACCCGGGTGCCGTTGTGGGAGCCCAGGTCGGAAAGCAGCCAGCCGTCCTCGCCGCGCGACAGCTGAGCGTGCAGCCTGGATACTGAAAGGTCGGCGATGCGCAGATCGCAGTCCTGGGTCCGGCCGATGGTGAAGGCGGTACCGGCGCCCGGCGGGAAGAACAGCGGCTGCGGCGGTCCAGAGGGAGCAGGATCGGGCTGCGGCGGCCGGGGCGGCGGGAACACCTGCGGCCACCCGCCGGGACCGGGATCCCATCGGTCCCGGCAGGCCGGCAGCTACCTGGGGCTGGTAGCTGCCCCGGGTCCAGTGGGCGGCCGGAGCGGCCCCCTCGTCCCGGTCCCACCAGCGGACGGCGGCCCACATGCGGGCCAGCAGCCTCCCGGGGGCGGGCCCGGCGCGGCGGGAGGTCGTTGAACAGACCGGCCAGCTGGCCGCGGTGCCGTGCGCTCAGGGCGTCCTGCATGCGGATCATGAAGGTCTCGTGTGACAGGCGCCCGTCGATGAACTCCTGCCGGAGCTCGCTGATGGCATGGTCGCGCTCCGCGTCCGAGGCACGCAGGATACTCGGGCGTTGCGGGCGTGTCCGCCGGCGACCCTCCCATGAATGGAGTATCGGCATCAACCGCGTTCCGGGCAAGGGAAAGCCGCGGATATCTGCCTTCACCGAGCCCGCTGCGTACGGAGGCCGCAGCGGAAGGCGGGTTCGCCCGCATGCGGGCCTCGGTCTGGCTCGCAACTCATCATCACCTGAAGATGACCGTACGGCGGCCGTGCAGCAGGACGCGGTGCTCGGCATGCCAGCGCACGGCGCGTGCGAGCGCAACCCGCTCGGCGTCGCGGCCGATGGCCGCCAGGTCTTCCGGGCTGCTCGTATGATCCACCCGCGCGACTTCCTGCTCGATGATCGGGCCCTCGTCCAGGTTGGCGGTCACGTAGTGCGCGGTGGCGCCGATCAGCTTGACGCCGTGCGCATGCGCCTGGTGATAAGGCCGGGCTCCCTTGAAGCTGGGCAGGAACGAATGGTGGATGTTGATGATGCGGCCAGGCATCTTGGCGCACAACCCAGGCGACAGGATGCGCATGTAGCGGGCCAGCACCACGAAATCAATGCTCAGCGCGCTGACGAGTCCAGCAGGCGGCCCTCCGCACGCTGCGCGGACAGCAGGTCGCGCGGATCGAACGGCACATGCTCAAACCCGACGCCGTGCGCCGCGGCGAGCGGGGCCAGGTCAGGGTGGTTGCCGACGACGAGCGGGACGTCGATGCGAAGCGACTCGGCCGCTCGCCGGTACAGCAGGTCGTTCAGGCAATGCCCGGCTTTGGACACCATGATCAGCACCCGCGGCTGCACGGCGGTGTCGTGCAGCTCCCATTCCATGGCGAACTCGGCCGCTACCAGACGAATCCGGCGTACAGGTCGTGGTAGGTCGCCGGCGGCCGGCAGGCTCTCCAGATGGACCCGCATGAAGAACTGGCTGGCCCGACGTTCCGGTCCCCGAACTGCTGGCTGTCCAGCACGTTGCAGCCGGCCTGGTGCAGGTACGCCGCGACCGCGTGCACGATCCCGATCCGATCTGGGCACGACAGCGTTAGGACGTACTCGCCCATCAGGCGCCGATCGCGTGCACGCCGCCGTCGACGTGCACGATCTCGCCGGTCGTGGCGGGGAACCAGTCGGAAAGCAGCGCCACGCAAGCCCGCGCGGTGGGCTCCGGGTTGGTGATGTCCCAGCCGAGCGGGGCACGGTCGCCCCACACGTTTTCGAACCGGTCAAACCCGGGATCGACTTGGCGGCCATGGTGCGCAACGGCCCCGCCGCGACCAGGTTGACCCGGATGCCTTGCGCGCCGAGGTCTCGGGCCAGATACCGCGCGCACGACTCCAGTCCGGCCTTCGCCACGCCCATCCAGTCATAGCCCGGCCAGGCCACGCTCGCGTCGAAGTCGAGGCCCACGACCGACCCGCCGCCGCCCATCAGCGGCAGCGCAGCCATCGTGATCGCCTTCAGCGAGTACGTGGAGACGTGCACCGCGGTCGCCACGTCGGCCCACCGGGTGTGCAGGAAGTTCCCGCCGAGCGCTTGCTCCGGGTTGCGTACCCGATCGCGTGCACCACCCGTCCAGGCGGTCCACGTGCTCGGCTGACGCGTTCGGCCAGCGAACCGAGGTGCTCATCGCTGGTCACGTCGAGTTCGAGGACCGGCGGCGGCGACGGCAGCCGCTTGGCGATCCGCTCCACCAGGCTGAGCCTGCCGAACCCGGTCAGTACCACGTTGCGCCCTCCTGCTGCGCCACCCGCGCCACATGGAATGCGATCGAGGCATCCGTGATGACCCCCGTGACCAGTATCCGCTTGCCCGCCAGGATTCCCATAAATCCTCACTCCCGTCGTATCAGCACGTCCTGACCCTTCAAACCCTGCGACGACCTCGTGCACTGAAAGGACCCGCATCACGAACCTTCCGCCGGCGGCTTGTGGCGAATGCCCGACAAAGAGGCCTCAGTGCCCCATCCCGAGGCCGCCGTCCACTGGGATGACGGCGCCGGCGACGTAGGCGGCGTCCTGCCCGGCCAGGAACGCCACCGCCGCGGCGACCTCGTCCGCCGACGCGAACCGGCCCAGCGGGATGGCGGCCATGATGGCCGCCTTCCTGTGCTCTGCAGTTCGGCCGTCATGTCGCTGTTCACGAATCCCGGGGCAACCACGTTGCAGGTAATGCCGCGGGAACCAAGCTCGCGGGCCAGAGACCTGGCCAGGCCAACTAGGCCGGCCTTGGACGCTGCGTAATTGGCTTGCCCGGCAGAGCCATAGAGGCCGACGACCGAGGAGATGAAGATGAGCCGCCCGCGGCGCATCTTCATCATGCCGCGTACTGCTCGCTTGGCTACCCGGTAGCGCCGGCCAGGTTCGTGTCCAGGACAGCGCCGAAGTCGTCCTCGCTCATCAGCGCGAGCAACTGGTCGCGGGTCACGCCGGCGTTCGCGACCAGCACCTCGACCGGGCCCTGGGCCTTCTCCACTTCCCCGAAGGCCGCATCGACCGACGCCGCGTCGCGCACGTCGCACCGGACCACCTCGAGCCCGTCCGCCGGCTCACCGGAGCGCGAGGTCACCGTGACGCTGTCGCCGTCGGCCGCGAGCCGCCGGGCGATGGCCAGCCCGATACCCCGGTTCCCGCCCGTCACCAGTACAGAACGCCCCACGTTCACCTCTCTCCTCGGCTCACCGAGGTTACCGCCGGAGTCGGGCGGATCCCGGGGTTAGATTGAGAGTGGTTCCGGTTTTATTATTTACGGGGGCGGGGGAGCGTGGGGCGCTGAGCCTCGAATCGTCAGCGCCCCACGGCGCACGTGGATCGAGGCGAAGACGTGGGTGATAAAGCCGGTGAGATAGATTTTGATCTCGTGACTGATCGAAGCCCAGGATCGACCCCGAGTTCACCGCCCTGCCCTTGCGCGACCTGGCGGACGCGGCGCTTACGCAGGCCAAGGCCCTCGGGGCCCAGCACGCCGACTTCCGGGCCGAGCGCCTGCGGGGCCAGCAGATCGGGTTGTCGGACGGGACCCCGCAGACCTTGTTCGACGCCGACGACACCGGCCTGGCCGTCCGCGTCATCGTGGACGGCACCTGGGGCTTCGCGTCGACCGTTGACCTGACCACGGACGCCGCGGCGCACGCGGCGCGGCAAGCCGTCGAGGTCGCCAAGGTGGCGGCGGCCATGAACACCGAGCCCATCGAGCTCGCCCCCGAGCCCAGCTACGGCGACGTGAGCTGGATATCGGCGTACCGGACCGACCCGTTCACGATCAGCGTCGCGGACAAGGTGGCCCTGCTGACCGAGTGGAGCACGACCCTGCTCCGGCACGACGCGGTCAGCCACGTGGATGCCTCGCTGCAGCAGGTCAGGGAGTGCAAGTTCTACGCCGACGGCGCGACCACCGCGACCCAGCAGCGGGTCCGGCTGTCCCCGGTGGTCACCGCCGTCGCGGTGGCCGACGACGGCAGGTTCGACACCATGCGGACGATCGCTCCGCCGGCCGGGCGCGGGATGAGTACCTCACCGGCACCGGCTGGGACTTCGACGCCGAGCTGGCCGAACTGCCCGAGCTGCTCGCGGCCAAACTGAAGGCCCCCTCGGTCCAGGCCGGGCATTACGATCTGGTGATCGACCCGTCCAACCTGTGGCTCACCGTTCACGAGTCGATCGGCCACGCTACCGAGCTCGACCGGGCGCTCGGCTACGAGGCCGCCTACGCCGGCACCTCGTTCGCCACCCCGGACAAGCTCGGCAGCCTGAAGTACGGATCGGGCGTCATGCACGTCACCGGCGACCGCACCGCCGAGCACGGCCTGGCCACGATCGGCTACGACGACGAGGGCGTGGCCGGCCAGGCCTGGGATCTGATCAGCGGCGGCCTGCTGACCGGCTATCAGCTCGACCGGCGGATGGCGCAGCGCTGCGGCTTCGGGCGCTCCAACGGCTGCGCCTTCTCCGACGGCCCGAACCATATCCCGCTGCAGCGGATGGCGAACGTGTCCCTGCAGCCCGGTCCGGCGGCGGCCCGTCAACCGACGATCTCATCTCCGGCGTGGAGGACGGCATCTACATCCTCGGCGACAAGAGCTGGTCCATCGACATGCAGCGGTACAACTTCCAGTTCACCGGCCAGCGGTTCTACAAGATCAAGAACGGCAGGCTGGCCGGGCAGCTACGCGACGTGGCCTACCAGGCCACCACCACCGATTTCTGGGGTGCCATGGAGGCCGTCGGCGGGCCGCAGACCTACGTGCTCGGCGGGGCGTTCAACTGCGGCAAGGGCCAGCCCGGCCAGGTCGCCCCGGTCAGCCACGGCTGCCCGGCCGTACTGCTGCGCGGGATACGGATCCTCAACACGGTCGAGGAGGGCCAGTGAGCGAGTCGAGCCAAAGGGCGCCGGCGCCGCCTGGACTGTATTTGCCCCCCGGACCCACCCCGGGAGCGACGAAGGAGCGACGAGGGAAGCAGGCGCCTCAGCAGGCGTCCGGATGCGAGCGGGACGACAGGAGCGGGATGACAGAGCCCCAGGAAACGGTCGAGCGGGCCCTGGCCGCCAGCCGGTCCGGCGACTGCGTGGTGATCGCCGAGGAGACCTCGGGCGCCAACCTGCGCTGGGCGGGCAACACGCTCACCACCAACGGGGTGTCCCGCTCGCGGCAGCTCACCGTCATCGCCATCGACCGGCGGGCCGAGGGGGCCTCGGCCGGCATCATCTCCCGGGCCGGGGTCCGGCCCGACCAGATCGAGGACGTGGTCCGTGAGGCGGAGCACGCGGCGGCCGAGGCCACGCCCGCCGAGGATGCGGAACCGCTGGCCGGGCCGGAGACCGGCGGTTCGTTCGGAATAAATAGTGAAGAACAACGCTGGGACTCCCGGCCTGGCCGGACCGAGATCGGCGTGCTGCGCGGCTTCGCGGCGGCGCTCGGCGAGACGCTGCGCGAGGCCCAGGCCGCGGGCAGGAAACTGTACGGGTTCGCCGAGCACAACCTGGTCAGCACGTTCCTGGGCACCTCGGGAGGGCTGCGGCTGCGGTACGACCAGCCGACCGGGCGGGTCGAGCTGAACGCGAAATCCGCCGACTTGACGCGTTCGGCCTGGGCCGGGGCGGCCACCCGTGACTTCACCGACGTGGATATCGCCGGCCTGGACGCCGGGCTCAGCGAACGCCTCGACTGGGCCAAGCGCTCGATCTCGCTGCCCGCCGGGCGATATGAGACGCTGCTGCCGCCGACCGCCGTATCCGACCTTATGATCTACCTGTACTGGTCGGCCGGGGCCAAGGACGCGGCGGACGGGCGGACGGTGTTCAGCAAGGCCGGCGGCGGGACCCGGGTCGGCGAGCAGCTCTCGACGCACCCGGTCACGCTGTCCAGTGACCCGCAGGCGGCCGGGCTGCGCTGCCCGCCGTTCGTGATCGCGCACGCGTCCGGGCCTGACTCCTCGGTCTTCGACAACGGGCTGCGCCTGCGCTCGACCGCGTGGATCCAGGACGGCTCGCTGGCCGCGCTGCACTCCTCGCGGCACTCGGCCGGGCTGGCCGGACTTCCGGTCACGCCCGCCATCGACAACCTGGTCCTCGCGACCGCTGTACCCACTTCCGGGGCCGGGGCACCGAGCCTGGAGGACATGATCGCGTCCACCGGCCGCGCGCTGCTGCTGACCTGCCTGTGGTACATCCGCGAGGTCGATCCCCAGGTATTGCTGCTCACCGGCCTCACCAGGGACGGGTCTACCTGGTGGAGGACGGCGAGGTGGTGGGCGCGGTGAACAACTTCAGGTTCAACGAGTCGCCGGTGGGCATGCTCGGGCGGCTGCTGGAGGTCGGCGCCACCGTGCCGACGCTGCCGCGTGAATGGGGCGACTACTTCAACCGGGCCGCGATGCCGCCGCTGCGGGTGGAGGGCTTCAACATGTCCTCAGTAAGCCAGGCCAGCTGAAGGGGCTCGCCGCCGGGCCAAGTGAGATCACTCGCCGGGGATGACCCGGGTGACCTCGGCGAAGTGGCAGGCGACGGGGTGGCCCTGACCTCGGTCGACCAGCGCGGGCTCCTCGCTGGCGCAGATCTCCTGGGCCTTCCAGCACCGGGTCCGGAACCGGCAGCCCGGACGGCGGCGCGACGGCGCTCGGCACGTCCCCTCGAGCACGATCCGCCGCCGCTGCCGCTCGTGGCCGGGGTCGGGGACCGGCACGGCCGACAGCAGCGCCTGGGTGTAGGGGTGCGCGGGGCGTCTCGTAGACCTCGTGCCGGTCGCCGATCTCGACGATCTTGCCCAGGTACATGACCGCCACCCGGTCGCGAGATGTGCCGCACCACGGACAGGTCGTGCGCGATGAACAGGTAGGCCACGCCGAGCTCGGTCCTGCAGGTCCTCCAGCAGGTTCACGACCCCGGCCTGGATGGAGACGTCGAGCGCCGAGACGGGCTCGTCGAGCACCAGCAGCTTGGGCTCGAGCGCGAGGGCCCGGGCGATGCCGACACGCTGGCGCTGACCGCCGGAGAACTCGTTGGGGTAGCGGTTGGCGTGCTCGGCTCGAGGCCGACCAGCTCGAAGAGCCGGTCGACGCGCTGCGCGGGCCCGTCCGCGGTCCCAGCGCCCGTGGATCTGCAGCGGCTCGGCGACGATCTCGCCCGACCGGCATCCGCGGGTCGAGCGAGGCGAACGGGTCCTGGAAGACGACCTGCAGATCGCTGCCGCATCGGCCGGAGCTGCCTGCGGCTCTGGCCGGTGAGCTCGGTGCCCTCGATAGCGAACCGACCCCGAGGTCGGGCCGAGCAGCTGGAGGACGGCGCGCCCCGTGGTCGACTTCCCGCAGCCCGACTCCCCGACCAGCCCGAGCGTCTCCCCTGCCGCCAGATCGAAGGAGACGCCGCAGACCGCGTGGGCCGCGCCGACCGTGTGCCGGATCAGTGCCGCCGCCGCGGATCGGGAAGTGCTTGACCAGGTCGCGGACCTCGAGCAGCGGTCCCGTCTGGCGGCCGACCGGCTGGCGTGCCGTCTCGCGTCTGCGGGAGACCTCGGTCGCGACGAGGGTCGCGTCGGATCCATCGACGTCTCGGTAGTCGGCCCAGCTCGGGAGCGAACAGGCCGGTGTCGCCGGCGGTAGTGGCGGCCGAACGGTGGCACGCGGTGCGCGTGACCGGGGCCGACCGGTCAGCGCGGGCTCCTCGGTCAGGCAGATGCTCGGTGGCGAGCGGGCACCGAGGGGCGAACGGGCAGCCGGTGCGGAAGGCCGAGCAGGGACGGCGGGCTGCCGGGTATCTGGCGCAGCCGCACCGTGGCCGTCTGGCGTCGAGCCGCGGCAGCGAGCCGAGCAGGCCGAGCGTGTACGGCATCCGAGGACTCGTAGAAGATCGTCGTCCGCGGGCCGATCTCGACCGGCCGCCCGGCGTACATCACCAGGACCCGGTCGGCCAGGCCGGCCATGACGCCGAGGTCGTGGGTGATCAGGAGCAGCGAGGCCTGCGTCTCGCTCCATGGCGGTCGCGGAGCGCCTCGAGCACCTGGGCCTGGATGGTCACGTCGAGCGCGGTCGTGGGCTCGTCGGCGATGATCACGTCGGGATCGTTCGCCATGGCGATGGCGATGACGACACGCTGGCGCATGCCGCCGGAGAACTCGTGCGGGTAGTTATCGGCCCGCTCGGCCGCCTTGGGGATGCCGACCATCTCCAGCAGCTCGACCGCGCGGCGGCTGGCCTCCTCCTTGCGACACGTTCCTGGTGGGCCAGATCGCCTCGGCGACCTGCCAGCCGACGGTGTAGACGCGGGGTTGAGCGAGGTCATCGGGTCCTGGAAGATCATGGCGATCGTCGCTGCCCCGGACCTTGGCCAGCTCCTTCTCGGGAGGCCCGAGCAGTTCGCTGCCCATGCAGGCGACCGAGCCGGTCACCCGGGCGCTCTTGGGCAGCAGGCCCAGCGCGGCCAGCGCGACGGTCGACTTGCCCGACCCCGATTCGCCGACGATGCCGAGCCCTCGCCGCGCGCCAGCGTGAAGCTCAGGTCCCGGACCGCCCGGACGTCCCGTCCTTGGTCGGGAAGTCACCGACAGCCCGTCGCCTGCAGGAGCGCCGGGGCGATCGGCCCGCTCACGTGCGTATCCGCTGGGTGGGGTCGAGCGCCTCGCGCAGCCCGTCGCCGACGAAGATCACCGAGAGGATGCAGGACGAGGAAGATCGCCGGGAAGTACGAACAGCCAGGGCAGGGCGGTGGCGTCACCCTGGCCCTGGGCGATGAGCTGCCCAGGTGACACGTGCGGCGGCTGGATGCCGAGTCCGAGGAACGACAGCGTCGGCCGCGATCAGCATCGCGTTGGCCACGGTCAGGGTGGCGTTGACGATGATCGGGCCCGCCGCGTTGGGGATCATGTGCCTGACGATGATGCGCCGGTTGGTCGCGCCGAGCGCCCGCGCCGCCTCGACGAACTCACGCTCTCGCAGGGACAGGAAGTCGCCCGCACCAGCCGGGCCACGTAGGTCCAGAGCAGGAGCGCGATGATGAGCGCGACGAAGACCCAGCCGTTGGCCTGCTTGCCGAACTTGTTGGACAGCACGAGCAGGACCGCGAGCAGGGCACCACGAGCATCAGGTCGATGAAACGCATCAGCGCCGCATCGGCCCACCCGCCGTAGTACCCGGCCGACGGCCCCGATCAGGGTCCCGATCACGGTGGCTAGCACGGCGACCGACGAGCGCGATCTTGATCGACGTCGCCGTGCCCTGCGATGCACCTGGGCGAACATGTCGTTGCCGATGGATCGGTGCCGAAGGGATGCTGCCACGTGGGACCGGTCCCGAACTGGTTGGTGATGTCCGTGTAGCTGTACTTCCAGAACAGCCGGCACGATGGTGGATACGAGCAGCAGGAACACGAAGATGCCGAGGCCCGACCAGTGCCGATCCGGTGGTGGAAGAAACGCTCCGTGCACGATCTTCAGCTGGCTGCGGCTCTTGACGGTGAGCCCCTCGCAGGCCGCCTCCGCTGATCGGGGGTCAGCGTCTCGGAGGACAACTCGGCCGGCGTCAGCGTGTCCGAGCCGCGTATCTCGGTTCCCGGCGCGCCGCCGATGACCTCGCCGTAGTGCGGCGCCCCTCCGGCATGAACGAATGGTCAAACGGGTCGGGTTGCGGCTCAGGCATAGCGGATCCTCGGGTCCAGCAGTCCGTAGATCGATGTCTGCGATGATTTGAAGAGGATCACGGAGGTGGCCGCGACCATCAGCCAGGCCTGCACGACGTTGACGTCGAGGGTGGTCAGGCCGCCGAGCGAGGAACCAGGCCCAGGCCCTGCCAGCCGAACACGATCTCGGTGATGAGCGCGCCGCCGAGGACGGCCGCGAAGTCGAGCGCGATCACGGTGGTGACCGGGATCGAGCGCGTTGCTGAGCGACGTGCACGTAGAGCACCCGGCGCGGGGACAGTCCCTTCGCCCGGGCGAGGCGCACGTAGTCGGCGTCGAGCATCTCGATCATGGAGGCGCGCTGGTAGATCGGCCCAGCCGGCGTAGGTGACGAGGATCAGGGTGATCACCGGGCAGCACGGTGTGCGCGAATGTAGTCGGTGCACACGGGCCGAAGGAGCCGCTCAGTGCCCGGCTTGTTCTGGCCGATCGTGTAGAACACCGTGTGCCCGACGGCGTTGTTGACGCGATGGCGACGAAGTCCTTGAGCAGCGATCGCGACGACGAAAACGGGCGTGGAGTAGAACAGGTACGCCACGCCGGTCATCGTGTGGTCGAGGATGCTGTACTGCTTGACGGCGCTCATGACCCCGATGAGGACGGCCACGATCGCGGCCAGGATCGTCGCCAGGACCACCATCCGAGCGTGACCAGAAGGCGAGACGCCGAGCTGGGCACCGACGTCCTGGCCGGTGGTGCTGGTCCCGAAGTTACCCTGCACCATGCCGGTCAGCCAGATCCAGTAGCGCTCGCCAGCAACGGCTGGTTCAGGCCCAGCTGGACCCTGGCGGCCTGGATCGTGGCCGGGGAGACGTGCGGGTTCGCTTTCAGCGCAGCCAGCGGGTCCCCGGACACGGCGACCAGGAGGAACACCAGGAAGCTGGCCACCAGCAAGGTGACCAGCCCGGCCAGGCAGCGCCTCAGGATGTATCCGCCCATCGCTACCTCCGAACCGTGGCAGGGCCGAACTGGTACCGGTCAGCCCGCGCCGCCCCCGGCCCGCGGGGGGCCGGGGGCGAAGCGCGGTGCGGCCTCATGCGGCCTTTTCCCCCCAGATCTGGGCGTTCCACGGGACGCCGTAGTTGGTGGGGTTGGGGATGATGTTGCCGTAGGTGTTACTCCAGCTGTACAGCTGGGGCGACTCGAACAGCGGCAAGGTGACCATGTCCTTCCACAGGAGCGTATCGACCTGGTTCCAAGGCTCGCCGCCTGGGCCGCGTTGACGGTGGACGCCGCCTGGGTCATCAGGCTGTCCACCTGCTTGTCCGAATAGTGGTTCCAGTTCTGCCCGCAGAGCGAGGGGTTGGTGTAGGAGCAGTAGATGGACATGTTCGGCGAGGCGAACGGCGTCGCTACCCACGCGAACTGGGTGATGTCGAATTCGCCCTTGGGGAGGTCGGTGCCGAACAGCGTGTTCGCGTTGTAGTTCTGGATGTTGATCTTGATGCCGATCGCCTTCATGTCGGCCTGGAACAGCTGCTCGATCTCGGCCCGGACCGAGTTGCCGGTGGTGGTCGAGATGTTGAAGCTCAGGTCCTTGCCTGCTAGCGGCCCGAAGTTCGGGTGGAAGTAGCCGTCCGAGCCCATAGTCATGTTCGACTGCTTGAGCAGCGTTGTGGCCATGCTGGGGTTGTAGTCCCCGTAACCGCCGCTGGTGTTCTGGAACTGCGGCTGGATGGGCATCCAGATCCGGTTCTGCAGCGGCTGGATCTTATCGGTGAGCGGGGTGACGAGCCGCTGGACGATCTCCGCCCGGTTGGTGCCGTCGGCGATGGCGTGCCTGACGTTGGCGAGCGCCAGGTACGGGTTGGACTGGTTGAAATCGATGTGCTGGAACTCCAGCCCGGCGATCACGGTGGTGGTGGTGTTCGGGATGCCACTGACCCCGTCCTTGAAGGCCACGGAGGCCGCGAGCGGGTTGGCCAGGTTAACCTCGCCGTTCTGCATGGCGGGGGGAATCTGGGTGTCGTCGAGGATGAACCGGTAGATCTCCTTGCTCAGCTTGGGGGACGCCCCAGTAATGCGGGTTGGGCACCTCGACCAGGTCCTCGCCCTGGGTATAGCTCTGGATCTCGTAGGGACCGCCGGACACCTGGACCGCCGGGCCGAAGTTCTGGAAGCCGGCGTTGAAGCCGACCTTGGACGCGATGTGCGCGGGAATCATCGGCGCGAACAGGCTCTTCCAGTCGCCGAACGGAGACGAGAAGACCACGGTGGCGGTCTTGCCGTTGTTGGAGCTGGTCACCGACTTGATCGAGCTGAAGCCGGCCGTGCTCGCGGGCAGGAAGGCCTTGCCGCCGACATCCTTGTAGGCCGGGTTGCCGCTTTGCGCCTGCCAGTTGTAGATGAAGTCCTGAGCGGAGATGGGCACCCCGTCGGACCAGGTGGCCTTCGGGTTGATGTCGTACACGACCGTCTGCGGGCTGGTGCTGGTGACCGTGGCGCTCGTGACGACGTTGGTGTCCAGCGCCAGGCCGACGTTCGGCTGGGGGACGTAGACCGAGGGCCACACCTGGTCCAGGATCTCCTGCAGCACGAACTCGGCGTCGTTCGCCTGCAGGACGTTGAAGCCGGCCAGGTCCTCATCCAGCGCGTAGGTCAGGGTGCCGCCGCTCTTCACGGCGCCGGCTGAGGCCGTCGCCGAGGACGAACTGCTGCCGGTGCTGCTGCAGGCCGCCATCCCGGTAACGCAGGCGATAGCGAGGAGGGCTGCGCCGCCCCTCCTGGTCGTAAACCTGCTCATCGCCCGCCGCCCTTCGCCGTGGGTTGTACCGAGGGAGCCTGCGTGCCGCCGGTGCGGCGACCGCATGGTGGTCGTCGGGTCATTTGGTTCGCCTTCCTCCAGTCCTACCAAGAGTTCGCGCCGGTGTTCCAGGGCCGGCTGCAAGTGAGGCGAGCGTAATCGTCTGCAATAGAGTTTTCCCCTTCAGAAGTATCACGGTTTGTCATCGATACCTCAAGGACGGCCCGTGACCTCCGGCGGTCAGCAGCAGGAGCAGGATCAGCAGCAGAGCAGGATTTGCATGCTCTGCGGCCCGCCTACGGCGGTGAGCCAAGCCAGCTGAGGGCGGGGTCGCCAGGCCTGCGGCGGGGGCATACCGTGGAGGGGTGAGGGAAAGTCACGCCGCCGGGCGCGGGCGGTCGCAGGTGCACGTGGTGACGCAGGCCCGGCGGTCGCTGTCCGAGGACATCAGCTATCGGCAGCGCAGGTACCTGCTGATGATGGGCATCCGCGCGGTCTGCTTCGTAATCGCCGTGGTTATGTTCGTCAATCACCTCGGCTGGCTCACCGTGATACCCGCCGTCGGCGCTATCGTCATTCCCTATTTCGCCGTGGTGTTCGCCAACGGCGGCCGAGAGCCGAACAACACTCGCGGCTTCATGGAGTACCAGCCGGACCTGCCCGTCGCCCGGGACGCGACCGGGGGCTCACAAGGAAACGGCCATCGGCCCGCGCCGCCCGGCTCGGGCGACAACTGATTCGCCTGCTCAGGCTCGGCCCGAGATCCGGTTGTAATTAGGTCTTGACACACTGGGGGGTGTTTCCGTGTAGCATTCATATCGGTGCTCTGGTCCCCCGTCGGGGCACCACTGCCGGCGTTCCGGGCCCCCGTCGGAACGCCGATGATCGCGACGCCGGGTGGTTTGCCCCCGTAGCCACCCGGCGTCGCACTATGCTCGCCCCTTTCAGGGGCTTCGGCGGGGGCTCGCAGTGCTTTCCCGGGGGGACGACCCCCCGGACCCCCCGCGTGGCACTCTGCCTGGTAGAGGTTGGGGTCGGAGGCCTGGTTCCGTTGGGGGGTGGCGCTGCTGTCCGCTGCTGCTGGCCGCTGCATCGGCGGCTACGTCGTCTGCGGCTGGGCGGCTGGGGAGAGCTTCTCAGAGGTGGGAGTCAGGGTGGATTTTGTATTCAATCGGGGCGCGGGCTTGGAATGCTGGGATGGCTCTGGCTGCGCTCGGGGTTTCCTCTGAGAATTGGACGGGTTCTTTCGTTATTGGCTAACGCAAAACTGAGAACGATGGGCGAGGGCTTACCAATGGGCGGGAGGAATGCCACATGGTGGGCTTTGAATACGGGGTGTTATTCGGTCTTGCGGAACTCGGCTATGCCTATGCCGAGCATCGCGGCGCCCATGACGGCAACCATGGCCAGTGATAGTCCCAGTGGAACCTCCCAGCCAAACCAGGTGATGCCGGGGCTCAATGCCGTAGTGGCCAGCGGGCCGACCGGGAGGTGACTGAACACCGCGTGGCGCATCGGGGACACGATGTAGGTCAGCGGGTCGATGCGGGTCAGCCCGGTGTCCCGCTCGGGAGCCCACATCGTGCCCCGGTCCTCGGCGGCGCCCGAGGTGGGATCCGCCAGGGTGCACAGGATCTTGATCGTGGTGGACTTGCCTGCGCCATTCGGCCCGAGAAAGCCGAACGTCTCGCCGGCGGCGACCTCGAAATCGATGCCGCGGACGGCCTCGATCTCGCCGTAGCTCTTGGTCAGCTCGCTGACCGAGATGGCAGGTGTCACCCTTACGCGTCCTGTTCCGCTGCCTCGTCGTCTGCCGCGAGGATACGGTACAGGGCCTTGCGGGTGTCGGCCAGGATCTTGCTGGCCTGCTGGACCTGGACGGGCGTGCCCGCCTGGGCGACCTGCATGGTGGCCATGCCGACCTGGCGGGCCACGGCGTGCATCTGGAACGCGGCGTCGTCGACGCTGCCGGTCACGGCGTCCCAGGACGCCTTGAGCTCGTCGGCGTGGGCCTCGACGTAGGCGCGGCCTTGGTCGGTCAGCGTGTAGTTCCGCCGCCGGTCCTCCTCGCCCGCCGCCTGGGCCGTGATCAGCCCCTCGTCCTCCAGTTGCTGCAGCGCCGGGTAACCGACCCCGCGCTCGGCCGCCACACGCCCTGCGTGCGATCGCCGATCTCCTGGATGAGCTGGTAGCCGTTCCACGCCTGGCCCTCGGCCAGCAGGTCGAGGATCGCGGCCCGGACGTCGCCGCGCCGGACCCGCGGCCCGCGGCCGCCCGCCCGGCCCGGACGCGGCGGCCCGAACGGCCCGCCGCGCATCTCGAACCCGAACGGGCCTCCTGGTCCCGGGCCGCCCCACGGACCGGGACCGCCGCGCATCCGGGCGCGGCCTCGTATGTGGCCGCGGTGGCCGCCACGGTCTTCTCGGGGATCTCCCCATCCTTCGTTATGCATTGTGATACTCCTTAACAGTCTCTAGATCGCTTTTCGATCGTTGCCGTTAGGTTAACGATATATCGGTAACGATCGTCGCGCAACAGTTTGTTCCCGCGATTTCTGCTGTGCGGGGTCAGGGAGCCGAGGCGGCTGGGCGCATAGCGGATCGTGAGGGCGCGGGGGCTCAGCGGACTGTCGCGCAGCCGGGCGTGACCGCTCCCGGGGGGCTCAGCGGGCCGTCGCGCAGCCGGGCGTGAGCGGGGCGGATAACGGAGGGATACGCCGGCCAGAATCGCCGGCTTTGCGCCGAGCGCGACCTTCACGAAACGGGAGAAACCCATGTCCAGTACCGCAGTCGCCGGAACCTCGGTCTGTATTCTCGAGCCCGGCCCCACATCTGGGACCTGGGCGGCACGATGACCGCCACCTTCGCCGACAAGTCGAACCCTGACGAGCCGGTGGGATTCATCAACTCCAATCAGGTCCTGCAGGTTACGGTCACGGTGACCCTGACCGGCAACGTCCTGAACTACCTGTGCGACACCAGCATGTGCGTATGCCTGGCGTTCGAGGCCTGCGGCTGTGGCCCGTCCGGGGACTACTGCGAGTGGATCGAGCTGACTGGCGACTACAGCCCGTGCCGGACGCACGAGTGGAAGTTCGTGATTGACGTGCCCGCCGGCACGTTCAACCCGGGCGAGTGCGGCCGGGAGTATCACCTCTGCATCACCCTGGGCTCGAAGGACTGCTGCGGCAAGGTCGGATTCGTCTACGGCAGCTGCGACGCGTACACCCTCACCGTGGTGCCGCCGCAGACGGACTGATCAGCCAGCCGACGTGATCCCGGCCGGCTAGTGGCGCGGATCTGGTGGTAGACGCGGCTGGTCTGCGCGGCGGGGGTGACACCGAACTCGCAGTTCAGCGCCTGGGCGCAGGACCGGTACGCGGCGGCGGCCAGGAACTGCATGAGCGATTGGGTCCGCTGCCCGCGCCAGTGGGTAACCGGCCTGCCGTCGATCTCGAGTTCAAAGGCGCCCAGCATGCGCACGGCCAGAAAGCCGGGCGCGGCGGCCACCGGCGGCTCGATGAACATGTCCAGCAGTTCCAGCACCCCCTGGAGCCTGGCCAGCGCTCGCGACTCGCCCAGGGCCAGGCACTCGTACTCACCTTCCAGGTCCCGCAGCCGGCCGGCCAGCCCGCCACCCCGCCAGGGCCCGGCGGCCCGTGATTACCGCGCTGGTCAGGGTCTGATCACCGGCCGCTGCGGCGCGCTCTTCCATCTGGCTGAGCTTGCGGTCAGCGGCCTGCGGAGTGATCCGGTCGGGCGCGGTTCCGGCCGTGTGCAACCTGCTGCACATGTCAGCGTCCTTAGCTGGCCCTTCCCCGTAGCCCGCGAAATCGGGACGGTGTGCGGGCCCGTCGGGATTCTCGGAATCTGATAGGCGGAGCCGCCGGACTGGCACGCTGATATACCCGTACCGCGTCGGCAACCTTCACCGGCGGCCACGCAGTCGCGCCCGGGCCAATATGGTGGGCGTGTGAGACAGGTAATCGCACGCCCGGCGACCCGGCCCGGAGCGCCCCCGCGGCCCGCGCCCGTCCTGCTGGCCGGGATCATTGCGTTCGCCGCGGCGCTGGCAGGCTACCTCGCCTACGTCGCCATCCATCCGCTGTGGTGGATGTTTAACCTGGTTGACCTGCATGTGTACCAGGCCGGGGGGCTTATCGTCCGGCACGTGCGCCGCTGTACGACCCGCACTGGCCACGCCGCTGTATGAGCTGGACGGCCCGGCGGGATGCTTCACCTACACCCCGTTCGCCGCGGTCGCGTTCGCGGTGGTGTCGTTCATCCCGTGGTCCGCGCTCCCGCCGCTGTCCGTCGCGGTCATCGTGCGGCGCTGGTGGGCCCGCTGGGTGGTCCTTCACGCGCTGGGCTACCGGCCACCGGGTGCGCCGGGGCGGCGCTGCTGACCGGCCGGCCTGCTGTGGACCGAGCCGGTGCAGCGTACGTTGTATCTCGGCCAGGTCAACCTGGCGCTGATGGCTGCCATCCTGGCCGACCTACGCCTCCCGGACCGGGCGCAGCAGGTGGTGGAAGGGCGCGGAATCGGCATCGCCGCGGGATCAAGCTGGTCCCCTGGTCTTCATTCCCTATCGCTGCTGACCCGGCAGTTCCGGCAGGCCGCGGTCGCGCCGGGGTCTTCGCCGCCACCGTCGCCTCGGCTTCGTGTCTCCCCCGCCGACTCCGGCCAGTGGTGGCTGCACGGCCTGATTCCGCAGCAGCCGGACCGGGTTCTCCCCTGGGGTCATGCAGACAGTCGCTGCGGGCGTCTCACCCGGCGGCGGGCAGCGTCGCCGCCGCCGAGCCGACCTGGCTGGTCGGCCGCGCGTGGCGGCGCGGTCGGCATCGCCGCGGCGGTGCTGCTGCACCGGGCCGGGCAACCGGTGCTGGCATCCTGACCTGCGCGCTGACCGGCCTGCTGGTCTCCCCGGTTAGCTGGGATCACCACTGGGTCTGGATCGCCCCGGGCGTGGCCGCGGCGGCCTACTACGCGATCGCGGCCATGCGCGCAGGCAGACGGGACCTGGTGGCGGAGGGCAGCCCGCTGGCCCGCGATCGGGTTCTGGGCGCTGGCGGCAGGGATGGTCGCCGTCTACGGCGCCTGGCCCGACAGCCTTTTTGGCCTGCCCGGAGCAGCCAGCCACTTCGCGTTCGGGCTGATCTGGATAGCGCCGAACAGCCGGACCCCGGTCTTTGTGACCCACAACGAGCCCTGGTGGAATGAGTCCCACTGGACGGGCTGGCACTGGCTTGCCGGCGATTTGTCGGTTCTTGGCGGCCTGATGCTCCTGGGCATCCTGGTGCTGCTCGCCGTGGTCAGCGGCGTCACCCGGCCCTCGGGCAGCCGCGGCGGATAGACGTATGCCGCCCGTTACGGGCGGATGGGGAGGGTGTACTCGCGGCGGAGGCTGTTGCCCAGGCGTGAGATGTCGGCGCCGTAGACGTGCATGGAGATGGCCACGCCGTCCCCGGTGTTGCGCACGCGGTGGATGTCGCCGGGCGGGGCGAAGCCGCTCACCGACCCGGTTGGGTTGACGTGGCAGGCGGCCAGGGTCAGGGCGCGGCCGCCGTCGGCCAGCGCGAAGACCTCTTCGTGCTTCCGCCCCTGCAGGACGGCGGTGACGCACCAGGCCACGTGATCGTGGATGACCGTTTCCTGCCCGGGCAGCCAGACCATGGCCGCGACCGAGAACGAGCCGTCGGGCTCGGCGTAGATCAGGTGGCTCTGATAACAGTCCGGATTCCGGCCGCAGGTGGGCGGGCAGGATGACCGCCGGGTCGGGAGACGCCCGCGGAGCGCGGGCACGACACGGCCGGCGGTCTGCGGCGAGTCCAGGCCGCGGCGGACTTCGGCGCGGACCGCGCGCACGAGGCCGTCCGGGCAGGTGGCCCGGCCATGATGCCGGGCACCGCTCTATGCGTGCTGGTCAGCGACATGAAACTCAGGTTAGCGACCAGCGGCCCACCGGCACCAATGCCAA
>CAVUNL010000031.1:0-652771 GCA_963742795.1 uncultured Actinomycetes bacterium | reverse complement strand
GAGGCCACAGCGTTGACATTGATTGACACCGCCGTTTCTAGCCGCGCCATCGACTGGTCGGTGTCCTGATGGAGAGACTCTTATGGACGTAACCAAAGGCGGCTTTGCACGCATTATCGCTCCCGTGCTTTCGGCTGCATGCGTTGCCTTGAGCTTTGGTCCATCGGCGCTTGCACAACAGCCGGCACCAGCAAGCAAACCGAACATCCTTGTCATCATGTCCGACGACATCGGCTACTGGAACATCAGCGCCTACAACCGCGGCATGATGGGCTATCGCACGCCCAATATAGATCGCATCGCCAGCGAGGGCGCGATATTTACGGATTATTATGGTCAGCAGTCTTGCACGGCCGGTCGCGCCGCGTTTATCACCGGCCAGAGCCCGATGCGAACTGGTCTACTGAAAGTCGGGTTACCGGGGGCGAAGGAAGGTCTGTCTGAAAAGGATCCGACGCTCGCCGAACTGCTCAAACCACTGGGCTATGCAACCGGACAATTTGGCAAGAACCATCTCGGCGACCGTAACGAGTTTCTGCCGACGGTTCATGGCTTCGACGAGTTCTTCGGTAATCTTTACCACTTAAATGCCGAGGACGAACCGGAGAACCCGGACTATCCGAAGAACCCAGCGTTTTTGCAGCGCTTTGGTCCGCGAGGCGTTTTGAAGTGCTTTGCGACCTCGACCGAAACGCCGGGCGAAGACGCACGCTTCGGCCCATGGGGCAGACAGAAATGTGAGGATACCGGTCCGCTGACAATGAAGCGTATGGAGACGGTTGACGATGAATTACTCAACGCCTCGCTCGACTTCATCGATCGCGCGCGCCGAGACCAGAAGCCGTTCTTCGTGTGGTTCAACCCAACCCGCATGCACATTTGGACCCGGCTCAAGCCGGAGTCGCAAAACAAGACAGGACTAGGCGTTTATCCTGACGGCATGGTGGAGAATGACGGCCAAGTCGGCCAGCTTCTCAAGAAGATCGACGATCTCGGCATCGCCAACAATACAATCGTGATCTATACGACCGATAACGGGGCGGAGACATTTAGCTGGCCCGATGGTGGCACCACGCCATTCCGCAGCGAGAAGAACACCAACTGGGAAGGTAGCTATCGCGTCCCCGCAATGGTGCGCTGGCCTGGCACGATAAAACCTGGCACCGAAATCAACGATATCTTCTCGGCGGAGGATTGGGTCCCCACACTGGCCGCGGCTGCCGGCATCCCGGACGTCGCGAATAAGTTGCTTCAAGGTTACGACGGCTTCACCGTGCACTTGGACGGCTACGACGAGACCGATCTGCTAGCCGGCAAGGGCCCGACGAAGCGTCATGAGTTTTTCTATTGGACCGATGACGGTGATCTCGCCGGCCTTCGCTACGACCAGTGGAAAATTGTCTTCATGGAGCAGCAAGCGCATGGTTTGGGAGTCTGGCAACAGCCGCTCATCACACTGCGCGCGCCGAAGATTTTTAATCTGCGTACAGACCCGTTTGAGCGCGCCGACTACGAATCCGGCTCATACGACAAGTGGTACGTTGAGCGTGTATTTTTGTTTGCTCCCGCGATAGCAATTGTGGGTCAGCACCTGGCAACCTTCCAGCAATTCCCGCCGCGCCAGCCACCGGGAAGTTTCTCGGTTGGTCAGGCATTGAAGAAGCTGACCGAACAGCCGGGCAATGATTGATGCCGCCCGCAGCCTTAGATGGAGAAAGTGTTTCACCTTCGCGTCAGCTTTCGGCACAATCGGCTTCGAGGGGGGCTTCGACTACGCCGCCGTCGGCACGGCGTCTAACGTCGCCTCTCGGCTATGCGACGAAGCCGAGCCAGGGAAAATCCTTATCAGCCCACGCGTTATGAAAGTGGAGGAGGCTGTGAAGGTCGAGCCGTTCGGCGAGTTCACCCTCAAGGGGATCCGACGTCCTTTAGCTGCCTATAACGTTACCGGGGTGCGGTTGTGAGGCCATCAGCAGGGTAGTCGACGCCGACCAGTTCTCATGAAGCGACGTGGGCTACCCGCGCTCCTAAGGTCCGTAGGCAAGGCGGGGACGATCTCACGGTGACCATCAGACGGCAAGGCCGACCCAAAGATTGCTCAACCTCGTCCTCGAATCCCATGGTGGAAGGGCCCTGGTGCCGATTCCGGAGAGAAGCACGAGCCCGTGAGCGAGATCGACACTGTAGCGGCGGATAGTCTGAAAGTGCTTGACTCCAAACGGCCGATTAGAGAAGCAGACGTAGGTTGGTCTAACTATTTGTAATACGCCACACCGCAGCCTTCGTGGCCGATACGGACCTCAATTGATTGCTTCGTTGCAGGCTTTCCCTCCTTAGAAAATTTATAGTCCATCGTAGCGAGGGTGCCTTCCGGTATGCCCTGGAGTGCGTCGTAAGCTCTTTGGCCTATCGGGTCATTGTCAAATGCGAAGGTGCGAACATCCATGCCAATCATACCGGGACTTGGGAATGCTGTAAATTTGCCGTCTAAAGTGTTGAAACAAGAGACATAAAGGTCGCGATCGTGAAACTCCTTGTTGTTCGCATCACTAATTTTCTTAAGCGCCGTGGCCTCATCGCTCTTGAGGGCAGTGATGGCGCGGTCGAGCATCGCTCTTGCTTCATCCGCGGTTCCAAATTGTTGAGCGGTAGCCGACCCAACCCCTATTAGCGCCAGAATCGCGATAGCTGAGGCACTGAAGCTCTTGGTCATGAGGTTCCCACTTGACGACTAAGCAGGACAATATAAGCCGAAGGTAGGTCTGCACGTCCAGGCTACTACCGCGCGCTAAAGTGTCATATGTCTGCTATCGCCACTAAGTGGACATGGCGATGTCGGACTTGTGTCCGCTTGCGAGGGTAAAACGGAACTGACGCTCTCAGTGGGCAGATGCTGTCTGCGGATCGAAGTGAGTTAGCGCGGAGCGGCACGCGGCCGAGACGTTGCTCCGATTAGAAATCAGGCACCCTGCAACCCGCTCACGGTCGGGGATAAATTGCCCGCAGATTGTAAGGGCATCGTCCATGCACGCCATCTGGTCACTGTGCTGGCTCGCCTTGGCCACGCCCGGCGCCGGCGGGTGGCCCGCCAGCACCAGCGCGAGGCCCGTCAGCCCGAATACGATTCCCACTAGTCCAAGCGCAAACCGAATTCTCACAGGCTCCTCCCGATGCGTAAGGTAAGCCCGACCACACTCATTAGACGCGCTGGAGGGCAAAAGGTTCACCATACATCTCGGGGCGCCGCCTTACTTCGATGCTGTCGAGACCGACGAGAGCGTAGTGGCGAGCTTGGTTCCGACGCCCTTGGCACGGTAATAATGGCGACGGCGATAAGACCTTACTCACCGGACCCGTCTCGCTGAAATTCTTGATCGTTTGAGATGGCCGCGTCCGCTAGGGGCTGGGAACGGATATCGTCAAGCTGCCCGTGTGCGGCAAATTCCTTGGCTTGCAGTGACCGGAATACATTACAATTTCCAGCGCTGGGAGGTCGCTCCCTTCGGGGTGTCGGAATCGTTGAAGGACATTCAGATGCCGGAATCACTCAGCAGGTTGAGCCAAACTGCAGAAAATCTTCATCGCAGGATGAAGGCAGTTGCGGACGCGCTTGGGACGCTGCTGGTCGATGGATTTCATTATCTGGCGCTGTTCGCGATAGGCGCAACAACCGTCTGGTCAGCGGCCGCAGCTTTCTTCAGCATGGCAGGTCGGGGACGGGCTGAGCTTTCGGACATCCTTCTTCTATTTATTTATCTTGAATTCGGCGCGATGGTCGGCACCTATTTCAAAACGACGGAACTTCCGGTTCGCTACCTGATCTATATCGCGATCACAGCGTTGAGCCGCGTCCTGATCGAGATTGTTGGCGCCGAACACCGGACAGGGAACGATCTTCTCATAGTGGCAGGAGCAATTCGGGTTTTGTCGTTTGCCGTACTGGTCCTGCGGTTCGCCTCGCCAAGGGTTGACCCGTCCGACCAGCGAAGTTACGGACCTTAGACACGTCAGAGAATCTGCCGCGTTGGTCGTCCACTAAGGGTCATTAACTGCCGCGACGAGCGTTACACTCCGCATCAGAGTGCATTCATTGTCGATGGCTTTGCGGAATAGACCTGTCCGGGAAATTCCGTAACGTCCTTCCGCGAGTTGGTGGGTCACAGAAAGACCGAGAGCACCGTCCGGTATCTTGGCATCGAAGTAGCTGACGCGCTGCCTATCGCAGAACAGGTCGATGTCTGAGATTAGGGGCAGAGCGGGCCAGCTCTGCCCTCCCTATGAGGGCCGATGCTGACTCTTTGCGGACATCAAGACGCACTTGGTTCAGTAGCGGTGACGCGCAAACAATTGCTCGGCTTCCGCAACGATGCGCCCCACAATTTCGCCTGCTGGCGGAATGTCGTGGATCAAAGCGCAGGCTTCGCCAGCAATAACGCCGGCGATATCAAAGTCTCCGCGCGCTCGGGCCGCTGCATACTCCCGGCCCACATCGTCCATTTGGGATGCCAACTCGTCTTCTCGACCCAACCACGTCTCAGCATGACGATTGCGTAATAAACGACCCGTGTACGGAGCGGGCCAACGATTGCGGCGCGAAAGGTCGAAAACGATAGATCGGACAGTTTGCCCGGCTTCCGCCGCCACAATGCGCTGTTTCGCTTCCGAATGCCCGTCAGCCTCTACCGACGCATAAAATCGCGTACCCATCAGTACGCCCTGCGCACCTAACAGTAGTGCCGCAGCCAGGCCGCGTCCGTCGGCAATGCCGCCGGCGGCAACGACCGGTGTGTTTGGGCAAACGTCGACGACTTGCGGCAACAGCGTAAAAAGCGGTTCGGACATTCCGTGGCCGCCAGCCTCTGTCCCCTGCGCGACGATCACGTCAGCCCCAGCGTCGGCCGCCTTGCGTGCATGATCGACAGTCTGTACTTGGCAGATTAGCAGCGCGCCGGAATCGTGTATGGGAGCAACAAAGGGCTTCGGGTCGCCGAACGAAAGCAATATAGCGGCGGGTGCGTGTGCGAGGGCGTGATCAAGGACCTCAGGACGCTTAGCAAGGCTCCACGTAATAAAGCCGCAACCGATCCTGGAATTGCCCGAAGCCTCCCATTCCCGCTCGATCCAGTCGGCGTCACCGTATCCGCCCCCCAGCAAGCCAAGTCCGCCAGCCTGGCTGACGGCGGCCGCAAGCCGGCCACCTGAAACAAGATCCATCGGAGCCAGCAAAACCGGATGGTCGATCTGCAGCATTTCTGTCAGGCGATTGCGAATGGCCATTATTGCCCCCGATCGAAATCCGGTTGACCAAGGGTACAGGGTTATTGCCGCATCCAAAAGGGATCGCGCAATTTCGCTATCGGCAAATCCGGGCCCGTCGAGTGCGCTTCAGGCCAGACACAATTCTCCTATGGTGCTAATTTGAGCCGATACGATAACTATTCCAGAGCGCGAAGGCGGCAATGAAACGACGCGAGTTCATCTCGATTGTTGGCGGCTCGGCTACGGTCCGGATGCGAGAGAATAGCGGACTAGCAAACTGGTTAGGTAACAATTCGGACCCACCAAATGAATGACCCGGCCTTGACTTTGGATGGACTTCTATCGCCTCAAAAGGAAGTTGTTCGAGCATTCTACAAAGACATGTGGGACCACGCCGACAAGAGTTTGATCCCTAAGATCCTCCATGAAGGATTTACATTCCGGGGTTCGCTCGGACCGGAGCTCGTCGGCCATGATCAATTTGCCGGCTATGTCGACTGGGTAACTAGCGCACTCGGACAATACACTACCGACGTTCTGACGATGATTGAGGAAGGAAACCGTGTCAGCGGCAAGATGCGCTTCCACGGCTATCATCAGAAGGAATTATTCGGCGTTGCACCGAGTGGCCGCCACGTGTGGTGGACAGGCATGCCGATTTTTACCTTCGAGGGCTTAAAAGTCCGTGATCTTTATGTGCTTGGCGATATTTACGGCTTAATCGCCAGATTAAGAGGCCAAAACTGACATTGGTGTCGTTTCCGTCCTGAGCGAAGGCCGCTCGGGGTTTTCCGGTTCTGTCACTTGGCGGACGTTCGGCCACGGCCGCAAGGATGTCCGCTAATAACTCAAGCGGCCGTGAGAAATTAAATCGGTGCTGAACCGATCCAGGGTTTCGGGGTATTCTGATCGGACATTGCACCGCTGCTAACAAATGGAGCATTCCCCATGGACGAATCCAGCGTCACTTCTGCCAACCTCGATCAGACTGACCAGGATTTACTCGCCCACGAAGTTCCCGACGAGATCGTGGAAGCTGCAGCGGAGGCCCTTAACGTTTGCCGCATGACCTTCGGCGGCTTTCCATCAACGACCGTCGCATGCTGCAACTCGTAATTTCCTAGGAACTTCGGCCAGTTGCTTTGCGCGGGGGCATCACTTGTTCAACCGAGGTCTGCTCTTGGGGAACAAGCAGACGCTTACCGCGCTGATCTTGATGTCGCCGCATGGCCCTTAGCAGACGCCAAGTCGGTGTCTGAGAATGTCCGCTTTCGGGGCGAATACAACCGGTCAGTGCAACACCGCTTGTAGTCTATCGGCTGGCGTATCGAAGCCCGAGGTCTTTCGCGGACGTTGATTGAGCCGCAGAGCAATCGCGTTCAGATAACGCTGAGAGACGCGCGAGGAGTTGGTTCCTCTCGGGAAGTATTGATGCGGCAAGCCGTTGGTGTTCTCGTTTGATCCGCGCTGCCAGGGACTGCGCGGATCACAGAAGTAGACCTGGACGTTGGTGGCAACCGTGAAGCGTTTGTGGGCACGCATCTCTTTGCCTTGATCCCAGGTCAGGGAGCGTCGCAACTCCTCAGGCAGCTTGCCGATGTGCTTGGCAAGCGCAGCAACAACAGTCGTCGTGTCCTTGTGGGCGATCTTGACGAGCATCGTGAAGCGAGTATTGCGCTCGACGAGCATGGCGATGTGCGTGTCGTTCGCTCCGGTAAGAAGGTCTCCTTCCCAATGCCCCGGCACGGCGCGATCCTCAATCTCGGCGGGCCGCTCGCGGATGCCATATCGAGGATATGCCCCCGTCCACACGTCGACGTCGTTGACGCTCGTGTTCAAGTCTTGCGAGGCGACCGGCTGTATTGCCACCCGCAGCACCCGATAGCTGACCGAGAGCGGCGCAAGGAACTCGAAGTGCCAGGGATCGGTGACGTCCGTTCCGGGGATCGGGAGAACTCGTTTGGGTCAACGCATCGTCGAATGCGTGTTTTCGCCGTTCCGCGCAGAGCATTAGGGCCAGCGGCCGTACCCGCCGCCGCATCAACAGGCCGCACACGTGACCGCATCCGACCAATGCTGCATATACGTCAAAAAAACTCTTGCCAGGGCGCCGTCGACACGCATCCCACGCTACCTCCGTCGGCCCTCTAGCTCCAGCGTGACGAGTCGCGCCAGCAGCGTTGCCGGATAGAGCTGACCAATGATGGCCTCGACGTTTGCGAGACTACGCGCAAATGGATGCAACGGGACGATGTCGCCATAGCCCACCGACGTCAAAGTCACGAAGCTGAAGTAGATTAGGTTCCCGGCAACGGCGAGATTGTCATGAAGCGGCCCGATACCGGTGAAGGCATCGGGTATGCGAAGGGCCACAAAGCAAAACAGCGCCACAAAGATAAGCCCGATATTGAGATAGAGGAGGACCGCCCCGATGATGCGATGAAACGTTACCTGTCCAGACGCGAACACCGCGCGGGCGACCACGACACTTAGCGTCAGACCAGTGATCAGCCAGGCCGTCGCGTCGAGGTAGATGTCGGCAGCCGAGGGCTGTCTGATCCGCAACACAGTCGCAAGGACGATCAGGCTGACGGCGACCAGGATGGCTACAAGCGCCACCCTGCTGCTGGATACGATGAAGACCGCGGCGACCAGCACCAGCCCAAATGCGATGCCGAAATGATGTGCCGCCACGACCCCCGTGGCTTGCAGCGGCCCGACCACAAAGAGGAGGACCGCGAGCATGACCGTCAGGGCGGTCAATAAGGGATCGCTGTATTGTTTCTGAAGACGGCGCAAATCTTCTCTATTCATCTGGTAATTTCGCATTCGGAAAAAACCTTTACGAGCTCATCATCGATTTATGCTGGCCGACGGCGGTGAACTAATTCAGCCAATGTCCATGCCTGCGGCAGTGTCAGCGGTGTTGAGTCTCCGACGTTTGTCGGACCTACAAGACAGTATCGCGACCGAAATTAGGGCTCTGCGATGTACTTTACAGTGCCTCGAAGCGCCGATGTCAGAATGTGACGCAAAAGCGGACATGCCGGTCACGGCTGGCGATGTCCCATTTAGGGGTCGCCCGCATGCGATCGCCGTGTCAGCTAATACCGAAACCGGACATTGCGCCAGTAACACCCGACCACGAACGGCGGCACGGCGAACCGTGTCAGTGATGTGGCCTTATTTGTAGATCATCGCGGTCCGTGATGCTGGTGGGCTCGGTGCAGGTGGCGCAGGAGGGGAAATCGAGAACGTGACCCATGTATTCCAGCCATCCGGCCGGTCATGGTTGTCGAACTCAAAATATGTTTTCAGATTCACGACACCCTGCATGCCCGCGACGGGAAAGATGTATCCCGCCTGCGGTCCGACGCCAGCGACACGCGACTCGATCGGACCAAGAATGGGAGCAGACCCATTGTCAGCAGAAACTTGGTCATATAAATAGCCGACGGCGCCGACGAAGAACTGTTTGGACAGAAACTGCGATGCCGCCATATCCAAATGAAAGTCGACGCCGTTCTGGTAATCCGTAGCTTGGTTGGTCAAGTTGTAGGTAAAACCTCCGACCGCGGAAAATTCGTGCCCCGTCTGCGGGTTGAAATAGGTGTAGCCGGCACCCGCGTCGATCGCGCCGTGACCGATGCCGATATTCGCCAGGTTGGAGGAATTATAGGCGCCGACAGGTATATCGCCAGTGACATAGGTCATGAAGTTGTTGACGCCCGCGTTCCAGCGCAGCGTGAACATCGGATACAGATCGCCAAAGCCCGTCGTCGAGTCGCTAATGCTGTCGGACCGCATGAACGCCACGCCGGGCGGGGTGAGTGTTCCGGTCACGGTCCCGTTCAAGGACGTGCTCGTGTTGCCTGTTACTGTCATCAAGCTCACCGCCGCTTGGCCGCCGAAGACCGGCGTTGCGAACACGTAGCTCGGAATGAATAGACCAAGATCGCCGGTGGCATTCAGGCTGGCATTCGCGTGCGCCGTTGCCGTCAGGCCAACCGGGATGTTTTTGATTTCAAACTCGCGCTGAAGGGCTACGTCGGCGCCCGCGGACACGGTGGTATGATAATAAATTAAAGCCGAGGACCATCCCGCTTGCTGTGGGGCGGCTGCAAGGCTGCCAAATAGGCCGGGAAGCCAAAAACTCACACCGCCTTCGTCGGCTCGCGAGACGCTTGGCGTGCCAACGATCGCGGCGAGAAAAAGAAATGCGGCAAAACCAAATCGAACGCACAACCGGCCTGCCAACCTTTGTGTGGTCGCGCCGGCGATGCAAGGCGACGTGAAAAGCTTCGGCCCCAGTTTCGAATTCATGAACGCCCCGGCACCTGTTTGGCCTTTGCTGGTCAAGGCGAAACTTCGTCGCAGACGGAAGCCTAGCCGACAACGGCGTCCATGACACCGGACGGTTCGATCAATCGGCGGCGCCCCCGGCTGATTCGAGCGCGGCGTTGCTAATTGATCACAGCGACAGTTTAACGCTCTGAAGACGTTGAGGGTTCGAGCGACGAGCGGCTCGATCAGATTATTGCGGTAGTCTGGGCGGCCCAATCTGCGGGCTGCGAACCGGCTTCGCCATGCCGTAGAAAACGATGATGCCCTGGCCGCCGCAACGCGTCGAAAGACCCTCGTCGGGTTTGCCGTAACAGGACGCCGGGTCTTGCCAGTTGTTGGACACCCAAACGTCACCCGCGGGATCGATGGAGGCATCGACCAGCAACTGCATGCCGCCACCCTTGTAGCCGCCGGGAGGCGAAATCGGATCGCCGGTCTTCATGCCGGCCGGACAGGTCTCAGTCCGTGCACCGCAGAGTTCCGTCAAGCCGCCGCCGGGCGCGAAATTGGAAATCCAGGCATGGTCGTTGCCATCGATCGACACCGCCCAAGCACCCCAGATGCTGCCGGGATTAAAGGGGGATCCTGGTGCCGGGCTGCCGTCAGGCCGCAGCATCGAGACGCTACCCAAGCCCGGATGATCGAGCAGGTCTTGAAGAGCTACTTGGTCGAGCGCCATGAGCGGTCTATCGGTTAGCTTGAGAGCGAGAAGACGCAGTTTCGTTTCGAGGGTTAATCCCGCACCAACCGTGTTGGTGATCCAGGCGTTGCCCTTGCTGTCGATCGCCATGCCTTTGCCGCTGCCACCGCCGGTGGGAAATACTTCGACCTTGCTCGGATCGCTCGCGGGAAAGCGCGTGACCGTGTCGCCGATGGCGTTGGTAATCCAGATGCGATCCTGCTGGTCTATTGCTAGGTGGAACGGACCGTTGAGCTTGCAGGGGCTGTCCTTGTTAGGCTTGCCGTCGGTGGACTGGCAATAGAACTTCACCTTGGTCGGATCGCCTTTTGGCATGTAGACGACCTTGTCGTCACCGAAATCCAACGCCCAGACATCGCCATTGGGTGCAACAATAATGCCCTGCATCGTGCTGATCTTGCCGCCGAAGTTATAGCCCTCGGGCGGCGAAAGTGGCTTTCCCGTCTTGTCGAACAGCGAGATTGTTTGGCCACTGGTGCTGGTCGCCCAGACGCGGTCGTTAGCATCGATTGCCGTGCCAAATCCGGGACCGAGCAGGCCGCCGCCCGTGAAACCGCTGGTCATCGGGGAAAGTGGCCGGCCGTTCGGAGCAAACTTCGACAAATTGCCGTCCCATAGGTCGTCGTGCCCCTGCCACCCGACCAGGAAATTGTCACCGCTCCAGGCGTTGCCCTCGCTGTCGAACATGATCTTGGCACCGCCCGCGTTACCACCACCGGAGAACTTGAGCGGCAGGACCCATGCACTGGGCGCGAAACTCAGATAGGGCATGAACGGCGTTGCGCGCAGATGCTTGCCCTGGGGCACTGGATAGAACGCGTCCAGCAAAGCGAAGACGCGCTCTGGCTTGAACGCCGCGTTGTGTGCGATTGAGAGGGCCGCAGCTAGCGTGTCTGTCGGTGTTTTGCCGTCCCGCCCTGTGGCGGCGGCGAACAGGCTGTCGCACGCATCCGCCTTCACGCGGGTGGTGCAGCCGGCCAGCACGCTGGAAAGCGTGGCGAAGTTCGCCATCGTCGGTGTTTGAGTGCTGTTGAAGCCGTCCTGGATCATGACGCCGTAGCCGCCGGTTTCGAGATCGACGAAGTTCGGCACGTTACCCGCCGCTATACGCAGACCGAGCGCGGAACCTTTCAGTTCTGTGCCGTCGAGAAACTGGGCATTCGTCCACACCGACGCGACAGTGGTCATCTCATTGATGACAACCTTGGCCGGTGGTGTGTTGCCCAGCACCGCCAATAGAGCAATGGCTAAATTGTCGCCGTTACCTTTCGCCTGCCCACCCTTGGCGACCACATACAAGCTGACCTCCGTGCCAGGATTATCTTGGCTGAGAAGCTGGAAGCGGCCGTCACTGCCGGACTTCACCTGAGCCAGTTGCCTCGGCTCGCCCGCACTCGCAGCCCATAGAGTGACAGTGGAACTTGCGAGGGGAGCGCCACCCGCTTGGACCTGCCCTTGAACGCGAACATCAGCCGCGGCCGGGTTACACGCCCAGCCGAACAGGCCACACGTCGCCAGAACTGCGGCTATGCCGGCTTTTCCAATCGCGATCAATGAGCCGCTCCCCGGATTGAGAATGATCTGTCAAATTGGCAGGCATTGATGCAAATCACGGCGCGCATTTCAATAGCGCATGGCCGCTCCTGGCCCTTAGCAGACGCGCGGGTCGGTAACTTTCGCGGCAGCTTTCGGGGGGACGTCCCGTTGCGCGCCTACAACGTCCGCGATGTGCCGCATGCACCCGGCAGCGTCCCCTCGACGAAACATATGCTCGACGCCTCAGCAACGATTAGACAACAGCACATAAGCAGACATTGATTGGCCGACGGCATAGGCGCTGTCACCAATTTGTTGCAAACTCTCGATCCAATGCCAGGACTAACGCGCGCGCATTCAAGATATCAAGTCAATCGCGTGGTGCGGGTCATGAAGACCACTTCGAACATCCTGCGGTGGGCGGCACCCGTAACTGCCTTTGGCATTGGCTGCGGCGGTCGGCGCTGCGGTCCCAACCGACCTAGCCTTTGCGGCGTGGCCCGAGCGCAGCATTACCATCATCGTCCCATTTCCCGAAGGCGGCGCCACAGATCAGCTCGGGCGTCTGCTCGCAACGGAATTGGCGGTTAGTCTGGGGCAAAACGTTCGTGTCAAGAACATTGTCGGCGAAGTCGAAATCGTCGGCGTACGAACGGCCTCGATGACGGCGCCAAACGGGTATACCCTCCTACTTACGACCAACGCGGCGCTTATCAATACGCAGATCAACAAAAGCTTGTTGGTCACCTCATACAATACGCCCCAGGATTTTGCTCCGATCGCGTATCTTGGGTCAACGCCCACTATCATCGTGACCTCCGCATCGTCTGGGATTGAGAGCGTCGGCGACCTGATTGCTCGGGCAAAATCATCTCCAGGCAAACTCACTTGCGCCTCACCGGGAATCGGCAGTTCGTCCGGAATCGCCTTGGCGCTTTTGAATTTACGTAGCGGCGTTAACATTGCTCACCTGCAATTTGATGGTTCTGAACCAGCATTTATGGCAGCGGCTTCCGGCGCAACTGATATCGCTGCTGTTGGCATAGCAGGACTGGTCGAACGTATTCATGCCGAAAACGTCAAGGTGTTGGTGCAGACTGGAAAATCTCGTTGGTTCGACTTGCCGGACGTCCCAACAATGGCTGAGGCCGGCATTCCCAATGCGGTCGTAGACACGTCACTGATGTTTGTTGCTCCGGCCGGAATACCGGCGTCGGTTGGTGATGTACTCACCAGAAAAACTCGCGAGATTATTGAACGGGAAGAAGTCAAGGCTCAATTGCGGAAAGTTGGCTTTGAGACTGTATATGAGGGACCTGACGCGCTTCACCAGCGCGTTCTCCGCGAAATTTCATTTTGGGAGGAAACTCTCGACCGTATCGGATTCTCAAAAAAAGAGGCCGGGCCTTTCCCGAAATAGATATAAGCGGCGCGTCGACGTCGTATGTCCTTTACTTGAAAAAATCGAGCGACTGATTAGCCAAGTTACTTCACGGATCTTTGCCGTGAGTCAGTGCGGGAAGCCAGCATTGTGCCGTGAAGTCGCTCTTTAGATCGGTGTCCGCCTTGGGTAAACGGAGGCCTCACGAAAGAAGCAGAGACTTGCTAAGCGCACCCGGGAAAAAGGGTAACGATAAAACCGCTCGGTGGGCCTCGTCTTCCACGATCATCATCAGTCCTGGATTATCGAACCCACAGTCACGTTGTAATTCTTTGATCGTGCGCTCTGCGTAGGAAAATGCTGCTTCGAGGCTTCGCAACTTCGTTCCGTGGGGGTCATCATCAAAGTCCCCATCTGACGCTCTAATCTTGAAGAAATATTGAGGCACCTAAAATCTCGCAGCATCCGATACATTGTCTCGTACGCCTTTTCGAGTGTATTTTGTGCACGAATTGTGAACCCGCTGTGTCGGTGTGGGATGACCTGCACGTCCAGTCTAGGCGACCGCTATGGGTTACCGCCGAGCGCATGCCTCTTTCGTACTGCAATGAGCCTTTTCACAAGTGCCCCTGGGTAGAGTCGTCTCTTCGCGGACCTTCTCGTAGTAGGCGCGGATGTTCTCCCCGAAGGCCGGGTCGGCCTGGGTGAACCAGTCGGCGGCCGAGGCCAGTGCCATCAGCGCGCTGTTCAGGTAGTCCGGGGTCCGGCCCAGCATGCCGAGCGACCGGTCGGCCCACAGCTTGAACGCGTTTTGCCGCTTGTCCAGGTCTTCTGGCGTGTGCGGGGCGAGGAAGGAGGTGGCGACCGGGTCGCCGGTCTTCGGGGACGGGTAGGTGAGCGCGTCGCGGTGTTCGGGGTCGTGCTGCATGTCGTACAGGTCGGCGTAGCTGGCGATGACGTTGCGGAAGGCGGGATGATCGTTGAGGTGCCCGGTGACCGTCTCGCCCTGGATATCGACGTGGACGCGGGCGGCGGATAGCCGCTCGAGGAACTGCCTGCCGCTTCGCGCCGCCATACCGGGGACGGTACCGTCTGGCCATGGGCGCGCGTCAAGCATGGGCCCGGCGGTGCACCTACTGGCTGGAGCCCAAGAACTGGCTTATCGTCACCGTGGTCGCGATCGGCTGGCATGCCGACGGGCGCGCGGGGATCGGCTGGGGGCTGCTGGCCGCGCTGTTCACCGCCGTGCTGCCGACCGTGTTCATCTCCCGCGGTGTGCGGCACGGCCGGTGGAGCGACCGGAACGTGGGGGCGCGGCGCCCGCGGCTGCTGGTGCTGGCCTTCATCACCGGGTCGGTCGCGGTCGGGCTGATCTTGCTGCTGGTGCTGGGCGCGCCGCTCCTGCTGACCGGCTACCTGGCCTTCATGCTGGCCAGCGTGGCGGTGCTGGCCGGCATCACCACGGTGTGGAAGATCTCCATCCACTGCGCGGTGGCGTCTGGTTCGGTGACGATCCTGGCTTTGACGTACGGGCCGCTGGTGCTTGGTGGCTACGTGCTCGTGGGGCTGCTCGGCTGGGCGCGGGTGGCGGTGAAGGACCACAGCGTGGCGCAGGTGGTGGCCGGCTCGGTGCTCGGCGCCGCGGCGGCCGCCATGGCCTATGCGTTGCTGGCCTGGTTAACCTCCCGGGCCGGGACGGGCACCCTGACCAGGAGGTAGCAGGACAGCACCACCGCCAGCGGCCAGGCGGCCTGGGCGCCGCCCATGACCCGCTCGGCCAGCCCGACCTGCCTGCCTGCCATGATCAGCTCGGTGCCGAACCAGGCGAGCAGGGCGAACTGCACCGCGACGGCCGCAGCCGCCGGGACCGGCTGCAGGGCCCACGGGACCGCGGGGCCTCGCTTGGCGGCTGCGACGGGCCAGAGGGTCAGCCCGGCGAACCCGAGCGAGGCGAAGACGAAGTGCGGGACCGAGCCGAAGCCCCCGGCGTGCTCCGGGTTGGCCGCGACCATCATGCCCGCGATCGCGCCCGCGATCAGGACCATCCGCCCGCTGGTTTTCGCTGGCCGCAGCGCCAGCGCGGTGACGACGTAGCAGACGCCGACCAGGACGAACACCAGGGACATGACCCACCGGTCGGTCGCGCCGATCGCGGCCAGCGCGCTGACCGTATCGGCCACCGGGTCGAACTGCGGCTGCAGCCCGGCGGCCACCGTCCACCCGCCGATCAACAGGACCGGAGCCGCGACCGCAGAGACTACTCCCCACCATGCGACGCCCCGCATGACACTACGGTAAACCCGCCTGACTGGCTCGGTCTTGGTCAGGGCCGGCGTTGGCGAGTGCGGCGGCGAGTTCTCGAGTGCGGTCGAGCAGGCGACCTGCGGCCGGCGGGCGTTTGGGGCTCGGGGCACACATGCCCCGGTAGGCGGGGGTTGTGGCACACGCGCCCCCCGAACGTGGCGGGGATCGTGCTGTAATTTGCTTATGCAGTTCGATACTTACACGGTTGCCGGGGCGCATATTGCCTGCTGGATGGCGAATAACACGGCGGGAGACCCGGCGGCCCTTAGCGCCGTGCTGGCCAGTTACGACGTCCACGAGCCGATCGTGACCTGGCGGCAGATACGGGCCCTGCAGCCGTGGGCCGGGTGCCTGCGGACGGTCTTCGAGGCCGCCACCGAGGCCGAGCGCGCGCAGCGGGCCGACGCGCTGCTCGTCGCCGCCGACTGCCGACCCCGGCTGGTCCGCCACACCGACGACCGGCCCTTCCACCTGCACTATGCGCCGGTCCGGGCCGGGCTAGCCGCCCGGGTGCGGGCCCTCACCGCGGGCGGGCTGGCCCACGTCATCGACGACGGCTCGGGCTTCCGGCTGCGGGTCTGCCAGCGGGACGGCTGCGAGAGCGCGTTCGTGGACGTCTCGCGCAACGGTCGCCGCCGGTTCTGTTCGCTCCGCTGCGCCAACCAGGTCAACGTGGCCAACCACCGGCGGCGACAGCGACGCGCAGCTTTACTACTAATCCTCAATGTAATGGTTGAACTGCATAAGGCGATTACGGCAGGCTTGGTCGTGTGGTTCCACGAGCGCGAGTCGCGACGACGGGTCCGCGGGCCGGTACGGGGGCCGGCCTGGCGGCCGTGTGCATCTGGGGCATGGCGCCCGTGGCCACCCGGGCCCTCGTCCTGCAGCTGGCGCCGCTGCCGCTGCTCGTGATCCGGACGGGGGTGGCCGCGCTCGTGCTCCTCCCCTGGTGCGGGCCGGTGCTGCGCGGCCCGGGGCGGCAGTACGTCCCGCGGCTGATCGTCGCGGGACTGCTGGGCATGGTCGGCTACAACCTGCCGGTCACCATCGGGCTGCAGTGGGTTCCGGCCTCCACCGCCGGGCTCGTACTGGCTAGCGAGCCGGTCTGGCTACTGCTGCTGGCGGCGGCGTTCCTGGGCGAACGGGTGAGCCGACGGTCCTGGGCGGGCGCGGCGGTGGCCCTGGCCGGCGTGGCGGTCCTGGCCGGTCCCGGTGTCCTGTCGTCGCGCGGGAGCTCGCGGGAACTCGCGGGCGTGAGCCTGATCGCGCTCGGCACCTTGTTCTTCGCGGCGTACACCCTGATGCTGCGGCCGCTGAGCCGGGCCTGCGGCCCGGTGCCCGCGACGGCCGCGTCCACCGTGGCGGGCAGCGTGTTCTACGCCGCGTTTGCCTCGACGGTAACCCCGGGTCAGCTCGAGCACCTCCCGGCCGCCGCCTGGGCTGAGCTGGCGTTCCTGGCCCTCGGCAGCAACGTTCTGGGCATGCTGGCCTGGAACCTGGCGGTCGTCCGCCTGCCGGGTCCGCGGGCCGGCCTGCTCCTGTACCTGGAACCGCTGGTCAGCGTGGCCGGAGCGGTGGTGTTGCTCGGCGAGCGCCTGTCGGCCGAGTTGGTGGCCGGCGGCATCCTCATCCTGGGCGGCATCGCCGCCACCTGGGCGCCCGGGCCCCGCGACAAGGACCCGCCCCGGACCGGCACTCCGGTCCTTGACCAGCCTCGCACCGAAGATTCACCTTGACTGGCCGCTTGTGCATTTGTACCGGACCCCTGATGGGTAGGCTTTGCCTGCAGGTCTTCTCAGGTGGCGATAAACCTGGCTGGCACGATGAGAATCGCGCCAGGCGGCGGGAGGTCCGAGATGGGCAGGGCATTCGCGGATCGCTGGGGGGCGCCGGTCCGGGCGGGAAGCGCCGACGCGGTGGCGCTGCTCGACCAGGCCGTCGAGGACCTGGCCGCGCTGGCCGGCGATCCCGTGGCGGACGCCGAGGCGGCGGTCGCGGCCGACGACAGCCTGGTGCTCGGCCACATCTACCGGGCCTATCTCGCGCTGTACGGGACCACCCCGGAGGGTGTCGCGACGGCCGCCGAGATCGTCAAGAAGCTGGATGCAGCGGTCCTGGGCGAACGGGAAGCCCATCATCTGCGCGCGGCCCGGTCCTGGGCCGCCGGCGACTGGGAGGCCACCGCCCGCTCGCTCGAGCGGGCCGTGCTGTGCCATCCGCGGGACCTGCTCGCACTCAAGGTGGCCCAGGACCTGTACTTCTTCCTCGGCAACCGGCTCGAGTTGCGCGATGTGGCCGCCCGGGTGCTGCCCGCCTGGCCCCGCAGCCGGCCCGGCTGGGGCTACGTGCAGGGCATGTACGCGTTCGGCCTGGAGGAGAACGCGGCCTACCGGCAGGCCGAGTCCCGGGCCCGGGCCGCGCTGGACCATAACCCGAGGGACGTGTGGTCGGTGCACGCGCTGGCGCACGTCTTCGAGATGGAGGGCAGCCAGCGGGACGGCGTCGAGTTCCTCACCAAATCGGCCGGTGACTGGTCCGGCAGCTTCTTCGCTATCCACAACTGGTGGCACCGGGCCCTCTACCACCTGGAACTCGGGGAGATCGATGAGGCGCTTGCCCTGTACGACTCCCCCATCCGGGCCGGGCGGTCCACCGAGTGGCTCGACGTGGTGGACGCGGCCGCGCTGCTGTGGCGGCTGTCGCTGTTCGGTGTCGACGTCACCGACCGGGCCGCGCAGCTCGCGGCCGACATCGACGACCTGGTCGGCGATCCGGTCTACATCTTCAACGACTGGCACGCGGTGATGGCCTTCGGCCTGGCGGGCGACCAGGCGAGGGTCGAGCGGGTAATCCTGGCCAACCGGCACCTGACCGCGCCGACCAACCGGATGGCCGCCGAGCGGGCGGGCCTGGACCTGCTCGAGGCGTTCGGCGCATTCGCGGCGGGTCGTCCGGACCGGGCCATCGACCTGCTGATCGACATCCGGCCGCGGGCCAACGCGGCCGGCGGGAGCCACGCGCAGCGCGACGTCATCGACCTGACCCTCATCGCCGCGGCCGCGCGGGCCGGCGACGACAGCCTGGCCCGGGCCCTGGTAACCGAACGGGTGGCGCGTAAGCCCTCCGCCGAAACTTCGGCCCGTCAGCTGGTGGCCGAGAACGGCGGCTCCCTGGACGCCATGGGCTGGTAACGAGCCCCACGTCGAGGATCCCGGCGTGGCTCTGGACCACATGGTCGAGGTACTGCGCCCGAGCGGTAACGCTACGGGCCCGGATCCCGCGGCCAGCGCGAGGATCCGGGCCCGTGATTCGGCTAGGGTCAGGGCGCCATTTCGAGTTCGCGGACCGGCTCGGCCGCGGAATCGCCCGCGACGCCCTTGCGCATCCGCGGCAGGAACAGGGCGGCGGCCGATGCGACGGCCACCGCGGCCCCGCCGACCCAGACCGCCGGGGCCAGGCCGGAGACGAACGCCGTACCGCTGGCATAGCTCCCGTGGGCGGAGAACACCGCGCCGAGCACGGCGATCCCGAACACCCCGCCCAGTTCGCGGATCGCGTTGCTGGCGCCGGAGGCGATGCCCTCCTGGTCACGGCGGACCGAGCTGAGCACTACGTTGGCGACCGGCGCGAAGAACAGCGACATCCCGACGCCGGCGATCACGAAGGCCGGGACCAGCGTGATGTAGGCCACGGTGGGGCTGACCACGGCGGCCAGCCAGCCCAGCCCGATGGCCTGCAGGGCCAGGCCGGTGGCCAGCAGCGACCGGCCGCCGATGCGGTCGGACAGGGCACCCGCGATGGGGGCGATGAGCACCGGCATGCCGGTCCAGGGCAGGGTCCGCAGACCGGCCTGCAGCGGGCTGTAATGCTGGACGACCTGCAGGAACTGCGCGAGCAGGAAGATGGAGCCGAACATCCCGAAGAACATCAGCAGCGACGCGACGTTGGTCGCGGTGAAGGCGCGGCTGCGGAACAGGTGCATGGGCAACATGGGCTCGCGGGCCCGCAGCTCCCAGGCGATGAAGGCGGCCACCAGCAGCGCGCCGATCACGATGGGCGGCAGCACGGTGTCGCTGGTCCAGCCGTGGTCGTTGCCGCGGATCACGCCGAGCACGATGCCCAGCAGGCCCACGCTGGCCAGCACCAGGCCGGGCAGGTCCAGGCTGGTCGACGGCCCGTAGCTCTCGGTGAGCCGGATCCGGGCGATGGGAATCAGCGCGATGCCGATCGGGACGTTCAGCCAGAAGATCCACTGCCAGGACGCGCCCTCGACGACAGCCCCGCCGACCAGCGGGCCGATGGCGATGGCCAGGCCCCCGACGGCGCCCCAGGCACCAAGGGCCAGGCCGCGCCGTTGCGGGGTCACCGCGGCCGACAGCAGCGTGAGGGTGAGCGGGATCACGATGGCGGCCCCGACACCCTGCACGGCCCGCGCGGCGACCAGCGTGCCGATGCCGGGCGCGAGCGCGGCCGCGGCCGACCCGGCGGTGAACAGGCTCAGACCCGCGACGAACATCCGGCGGCGGCCGTACCGCTCGCCGAGCGTGGCCCCGGTCAGCAGCAGCACCGCGAAGGTGAGGGTGTAGGCGTTGACCGTCCACTGCAGCCCCTGGAGCGAGGCGTGCAGGTGAGCCCGGATCGAGGGCAGCGCGGTCGTCACCACCAGGTTGTCGAGCGAGGCCATGAACAAGGCCGTCGAGGTCACGGCGAAGGTCCATGCGGTGCGGCGCTTCGCGGTCATGATCTTCCCTCCTAGGAAGTGAGTAATCACTAACTTCTTGGCTTAAAAAAAATTATGCGTCCGAGTCCTTCGGGCACCAGCTGGTCCACCGCTCGTCGACGGCGGGCAGGTCCATCGCGGCGGCGACGTTCATCAGCATGCCGACCGCGAAGAAGTCGACGACGGTCTGGAACGGCAGGCCGGTCAGCCGTTCGATCAGCTCCCACAACTTCTTGAACCCGGCCCTGGTTGCGGCGCGGATTTCGGGATCGTCGCACGCGGCATAGGCCTGCATCTGGAGCAGGAGCAGCGTCCGGTCCTCCAGGAGCCGCTCGTAGGAGTCCGCCATCGCCGTCAGCGCCTCCTCGCCGGTGCGGTCGCCCGCCGCGGCGATGAAGGTGTCCCGCACCCGCCGGAAGCACCGGTCCACGAGCTCGACAAATAGCGCCTTCTTGGTCGGAAAGAGGCGGAACAGGTACGGCTGGCTGATGCCGGCCTTCCGGGCGACATCCTCGGTCGAGGTGCCCGCCAGTCCGTGCAGGGCGAACTCGGCGACCGCGGCATCGAGGACCAGCTCGCGGCGTTCTGCCGCGGGCATCCTCTGCTTGGTATCGGTCATGGACACTAAGTTAGTGATGACTCACTACTTTGTCAAGCGGCGCGGCGGGAGCTGGGGTGGCGGGAGCGGGTCGATGGCGCATCGACCCAGAAAGAGGCGTCTTGTCCAAGTCCCACATCAGCACTGGCAACCTGACGTGCCGGTTGAGGATCGAAGCCACCTACTCACTGTGACACCCGGCATGCGGTAGCGCCGCTCCGCTGCCACGCGGTGAGCGGCCCGCCCCAGGGCTGGGCACGGGGATCCGGCCGTCATCCGCGTCGCGCCGGAGACGCTCAGCTGCGATGTCCGGGCGCGCTCGCGGCGGTGACCACGTTGGCCGGGATGTCCGTTCATCTGGACGCCTTGTCTCTACCTATGTAGAGTCATGCCCGTGAGTACACGTTCCGGGTTCTCGGCGCAGACGCTGCCAGTTCTCGCCGACCGGCCGCGGAGCCGTGGCGGGGTGGTCCCATGAACAGGCTGAACCGGATGGTAGCCGCGGCCAGGCACGGCGCGGCATGGCTGCTGCCCGCCGGGCGGCGGGACTGGGCCGCGGCGGTCTGGGCCGAGGCACACGAGGCGCCGCCGGGACTGCCCCGGCTGGCCTGGCGGGCGGGCGGGGTCTGGATGCTCGCGCGGGAAGCACTGCTGCCGCGCCGGATCGGCAGCGCGATGCTGTTCGCTGCGGCTGCCGCGGTGGCGGCCTGGGCGGCCTGGCCGGGCTCGTCGGCCAGCTTTGCCACCCCGGGCGTCCGGGGCTATGTGATCACCATGGTGCTGCTGCTGGCCGGGCTGCCGCTGCTGGCCCGCCCGTTCCTCGGGCCGGTCGGCGGCAGCCGGGCCGCCAGGTTCCTCCGCGCCGGCACCTGCGCCGCGCTCCTGGCCCTGATGCCCGCCGAGGCCGCAGTCTACCAGTTCGCCGAAACGCCGCCACGCGGGGGTACTGATCTGCGCCTGTACCTGCTTATCGCCTGGAAGGTCGGTGGTAAGGAGCCGTTGAAGATCCTCTTCCTTGTCCTCATGGCGCTGTACGTGGCGGTCATCTTCTGGATGACCTCGCGGCGGTCACGGATTGCCCCGGCAACGCTCGCCGTCGGCGCCGGCGCGGGCCTCGCTCTGGGCCTGGTCATGTATGCGGTGGCGCCGCTCGGGCTCAGCAAGGCGGCCACCAACCCGTGGCTGCCGGGATCCGATATCGATCCGCTCGTGCTGCTGGCGTGGCTGCTGCTGCTCGGCGGCCCGGTGGCGGCTGCGGTCGTCGCCGACCGGCGCTACACCGCCTCGGGCAGCACACTCCCGCCGGCCGGTGCCCGGATCCGCCAGATGATGGCGGCGGGGCTCCTGACCAGCCTGGCCGGCGCGCTGTCCGTCACCGTTCTGGGCATGGGCACTACCGCGGTGATGCTCAGGGCGGCATGGCTGCGGGACTGGCTGTACCACGGTCAGCACCTGCTGTACGGCGTCCAGAACCTGTCCTCCGATCTCCGGACGCTGCCAGCCATCGCGTACAGCCATGAGCTCACCGGCTCCGTGGACGCGGGCGTGCTTAACGTCATCATCATCTTCTTCCCGCTGATCGCGCTTGTACCGACCGTATGCGTAGCGATGAGCCGGACGGGCGACGCCGCGGCGGGCCGCGGCGACCCGCGGCGAGGTGGCGGCGGCCCGTCCGGCCCCGGGCCGGCGCCGGATCCGCCAGATGGCGGCCGGCCGGCCGTAACCGGTGGTGACGCCGGCCTGATGGCCGGCTTGCCCGGCTTTCACGAACCAGGCCCGGGCATCGGGCAGGACCGGCTCGGGGCCGCCCTGGCTGACGCTGCCGTCCAGCCTGCCGATCGCTTGCGGAGCACGGGTTATCCGCCTTCTCCGGCTGGCTGTTTCCCCGTGGTCATGCGGAAATCCGGTGCGGGCTAAGACGTAAAGCCCAGTCCGGGGCAACCGGGCAGGAACCGGTACTGGTGCCAGGCATTGCCGGCATCACAGCGCGCCTGGCGCCGGCCGCACGCCACGGGGTGCCCGCCCCGCCCGCGCGGGAATGCGCCGCCGTGACTTGTGAACCCGCAGGTCGGTGCTGGTCCGGTCGGTGCGGGGGCCGGGGGGAACCCCGTCATGGCCCGGTGCCGCCGCGCTATCCGGCCTGGGGGGCGTGGCTGCCTGGCCCCGGCGGAGGCGGCAGCTGCCGGCGGGAGCGTCTCTGCTCCCACGAGGTGCCCACCCCGTAGACCAAGAAGCCCAGTGCCGCCAATACGGCAGAAAAGGCTATGAGAAGGCACGGGGGGGCCAAGAAATGATAGGGAGTGGGGGCGGGGGGGCCCGGATCGGCGAGAGCGGCGAGCCACACAGCGGCGGCCGCGATGATCAGGCAGCCGCCCGACCCGGCGGCCGCCCTGGCCAGCGGCCACCGGCGGGCCGGGGCGGGCGGGCGCGCCGACCCGACCGCGGCCGGGACGTCGGCGGTGAGCGCGGCCAGGTCGGCGCAGGTCCGCGCGGACAGCGCCTGGCCCGCTCGCGCGTCGAGTTCGCCCCTGGTCAGCCGACCCTGCACGAACGCGTCCTTCAGCGTCTCGATCACCTGCTCGCGGTCGGCGTGCCCCGCCCCGAGCCGGTCACAGCCCGCCGCTGCCGGGTCTTGCGGTCCTGTCATCACCGGTACCTCCCCCGCTCACACGATGCAGCTCAAGCGTAGCGTGGCTGCTCCCTGGCGGCCGTGTCCGTTACCGGCTTTCTTGGGCGTGACCTCACCCTTCGTCCCCTTCGCCTCGCCAGCCCCCACGTCCATGTCGTTGCGGCCCCAAACACCTCCGCAACGACATGGACGTGGCAGCGTACCCAGAAGAGCTGGTACAACGTCACATCGGCCCGGAAAATCGGGGAGCTGACAGGACGGGGGCGGCGGGCCCGGAGCGGAGGGACGGGGCGGCGGGGGCCCCGGGGCGGCGGCGTACTCAGGTGGTTAGGGCGTCGTAGATGGCCTGGCCGTATTCGGCGCTGCGCTCGGAGCCGATGATGCCGGGTCCCATCTTGTTCATCATGTAGGAGATCGTCATACGGCGGCCGACGTCCATTACGATCATGGAGCCGCCCCAGCCGCCCCAGTAGCAGATCCTCTCGTCCGGGAGCCAGGGCAGGATGTCGAGCTGGGGCAGTCCGTAGCCGATGCCGAAGCGCAGCGGGACGCCCAAGACCAGGTCGATGCCGTTCTGCTGTTCCCGGAAGATCAGGTCGATGGTGTCCTGGCCCAGTAGCCGGACGCCGTCCACCTCGCCGCCGCGGGCCACGACCGACATGATCCGGGCCACCGAGCGGGCGTTCCCGTGCCCGTTCGCGCCGCCGATGTCGGCACGGCGCCAGCCGGGGGTGTTGGCCGTCTCGGCGAGCACGAGCGGGCCGGTCAGCGTCTTGACCGTCGGGCTGTCCGGGTCGAGCGCCGCGAAGTCGAAGGGCAGCGGCGGGGGCGGGACCACATCCGAGATCCGGCCCCAGTCGGCCTCGGCGGCGCCGATCTGGAAATCGGCGCCGAGCGGCCCGGCGATCTCCTCGGCCACGAACTGCTTGAGCGTCTTGCCGCTGACCCGGCGGACCACCTCGCCGACCAGGTGCCCGTAGTTGAGCGCGTGGTAGCCCGACGCACTGCCGGGCGGCCACCACGGCGCCTGGGCGGCCATCCGGGACGTGGCGGCGGGCCAGTCGTAGAGATCCTCGGTGACGGCGGGCTGGTCCAGCCCGGAGACCCCGGACGCGTGCGACATAACGTGGCGGACCAGGACGCCCTGCTTGCCTTGGGCGGCGAACTCCGGCCAGTACCGGGCAACCGGCGCGTCGACGTCGAGCTCACCCCGGTCGACCAGCATCAGGGCCGCGAGGCTGGTCATCGTCTTGGTCGACGACCAGACGTTGGTGATGGTCTGCTCGGACCACGGAACGGTCCGCGCCTCGTCGCAGAAGCCGCCCCACAGGTCGACCACGATCTCGCCGTCGATGTCCAGGACCAGCGACGCGCCGAGCTCCTCGCCCGACTCCAGGTTCCGCGCCAGCGCGGTGCGCAGCCCGTCGAACCGGTCGTCGCACTTGCCAAGTAGCTCCGCCATGGTGGTCATCTTCCTCGCCGCCGCGCTCCAGGGCCAGGGCCAGGTTGGCGACTTAAACGGAGGGCCTACTACACTTACGTCGGACCGGAACGCAGAAAGGAAGGCAGCGTATGGCACGCGGCATCGGTGTCGGCGACCAGGCTCCCGACTTCACCCTCCCGTCGCAGTCGGGGAAGCCGGTCCGGCTCTCCGACCGGTTCGGCGAGCAGGTCGTGGTGCTGTACTTCTACCCCAGGGACAACACCCGGGGCTGCACCGCCGAGGCGTGCGCCTTCCGCGACAGCCATGAGGTGTTCAGCGAGGCCGGGGCCGAGGTGATCGGGGTCAGTTCCGACTCGGCCGACCGGCACGCCGCCTTCGCGGGCCGGTACGACCTGCCGTTCACGTTGCTCAGCGACGCCGGAGGTCGCGTCCGCAAGAGTTACGGGGTGCCGGCGGTGCTCGGCGTCCTGCCGGGCCGGGCCACCTACGTGATCGACCGCCGGGGGACGGTGCGGCACGTGTTCAACTCGATGACCAATATCGATCAGCACGTCGGCGACGCGCTGGCGGTGGTCCGGCAGCTGCAGGCCGAGGCGGAATTACCAGCCGTGCGGCAGTCACGGTATTCCCCGGATCACTGGCGGTAATCTGTGGAAGGACTGTGCATAAACAGGTGGATAACCTTCGCTAACTGCGGATAACCCGCTCAGTTCTGTGGACAGGATGTGGATAGCAAAGAACCCGCCATAACTTTGCCGCAAACCCTTGCGCTCTATCCTCCGACGCAGTAGAAATACTTTCACCGTTGGAAACGGGCACCGCCCCGGAGGCAACTCAGGGAACGTGAGAGGAACCGGGAAACCGGTACCTGGAGCGGGTGCACGGCACTGGCGGGCGGCCCGCGAGGCCGGGGAGGCCAGGCAACTGGCTGACCTGGCGTAGTGTGGCCAAGCAGGGCCCCCTCCATCTCATACATGGAGGGGGCCTTGTTCTATTCTGCCTGGCAGTGTTACGTCTACCGGGACAGCGAGAACATCTATTGAGCATTACCGCGCGGCCGACGCCGAATCCCGCGTCCGCCCGGCTTAAGGTCGGCAAGAACATTGATTCCTTACCGCGCAGGAACTGGCCGACTTTCGCCGGGCGATAAAGCAGATGCTGAACGATAAGCGGGGTTTTGATTATTTCGCCGGCTGGCACGGTGTGCCGCTCGGCCGGTGCCAGCATTGCCGTGGTGGGAATTCCCGCGGCCAGGGCCGCCTAGTGCACGGCCGCCGGAGGCGGCGGGCGCCAGTGCTTCCAGTCCGGGTGCACGGTAACCAGGCGTGAGGGTCCGGGCGGGACGCCGACCAGGTCGGCCCGGGGAAACAGCGCCAGCCCGGCGGGCACGGGCTCCCACCACCGCTCGCGCGAGAACAGCCGGCTGAACAGCTCCGGCGAGCGGCCCTGCGGCCCGAGGATCAGCTCGGCCGGGACTGGCTGATCCGGCCGCTGCCAGCGGAAGTCACCGGAGATCCGCAGCGCCGAGCCGGTGTTGGGCAGGGCGGCATGCGGGGTCAGGCAGTGGAAGAGGATCACGTCCCCCGGCTCGTAGCTGGTCGTGGCCCAGCCGGGCTCGGCCTGGCCGAGCGGGCGCGGCGGCCGGGGCGGGCCGAGGTGACCCCCGGGCTGGACCGCGAGGCCGCCGATCCGGACCGGGATGTCCATCAGCGGGATCCAGCTGGTCAGCATGTCCTGGACACCGGACACGCCGTAGTCGTAATGGATGTAGCGGCCGCGCGGGCGGGCCTTGGGGCGTTCGGGGTAGACGGCGCGCAGCACCTTCACCGGATAGGAGAAGGCCGCGGGGCCGAGCACGGCGCGAACCACCGCCCGCAGCAGCGGCAGGTAGGGCAGGCGGTTGAAGTCGGCGCTGGCTATGGCGGCCCGGAAGGCCGGGTCGGCGAGCGCGTCCATCGAGTTGACCGCGTGCGGCTGGACCGACGGGATGCCGCGGTCGTCGACCCACCCGCCGGACCGGAGCCGGGCCAGGACGGTCTGCCCGGCCGCCTGGACCTCGCTCGCGGGCAGCAGGCCGCGGAAGAACAGGTATCCGTCGTCGGCCAGGCGCCGGCGCAATCCACCCGGGTCATCGACCAGGGATGCGGAATCGGCCAGCTCATCCACAGGCTCACTCTAGCTACCGCTGGGATCTGTCCGGTCCGGTCGGCCAGGCCAGGTTTGGCCCCGCGGACCCCGGGTAGCCGCTACGGCCGTAGCGGCTACCTTAGGCATGTTCCTCCGGGAAGGAGGGTGCCGGGGATTTAGCTGCTCGGGGAAGGCAGATGGCACGAGACCTTGGGGTTCACGCCCACGTAATTGAGTGGGCCTGCCGCGACCGTGGCCACGATGGTTCCGGCGTGGGCGCAGCTTTCGGACGACGAGCCGTAATAACCGCGCTGGCCGGCTGCTATCGCTCCGATAATCAGCCAAATCAGCAAGATGACCCCTCCGGTCCGCATCATTACCTCCGAAAGACAGGCAGCACCTTGGATTCCGAAGGGCCGCGAATGCAGGTCGCCCTTACGTCTACCCCGCCCACGGCGGATACACGTGGAGGCGGGACCCGATATCGTCCCCATTCGTGCCAACGCGACACAAGTCACAGCCAGACGGCCCTTTCCCTGCTCCGGTGTATCGTTGCTGCTGATGGCCTGGGACGCAAAGACCGCGCAGCGCGCACCCGCGGCACCCGACGCACTGACCGGTCCACCGTCCCGTCGGCCGGCCGGCGATGGCCCGCTATCTCCTCCGGCGCCAGGTGCCATGTCTTACGCCTACACCACCGACCTGGCCGCGGTCCGCGCCGTGGTGTACCGCTACGCGCGGCAGGCCGGGCTGTCCGAATCGCGCGCGATCGACCTGGTGCTGGCGGTCAGCGAGGTCGCCGCGAACACGGTGCGGCACGCCAAGTCTCCCGGGTCCCTGAAGATCTGGTACGACACCGAGGAGATCGTCTGCCAGATCCAGGACGAGGGGACTATCACCGACCCGCTGGCGGGCAGGCGCCAACCCTCGCTGGAAGCCATGGGCGGGCACGGGCTGTGGATCGTGAACCAGGTCTGCGACGAGGTCGAGATGCGCTCAGACGAAACCGGCACCACGATCCGGCTGCACATGGACCTACCCCAGGTCAGGCCCAGTCCCTGACCGGCGTCCGCCTCCATTGCGGGTGCGGCGCCGCTCCGCCCGCTGGTGTCCGCCAGGGACCGGTTTTCCCGGCGTTTTCTGGCCAGGTGAGGACTATCCCGCGGGAATCCGCCGTGTGGTACAACAAGTGCGTGGATCTGCTGACGGTCTCTGTGACGGCGCGGGAGTCCGCAGGCGAGCCCTACACGCTGGTGGAGATCGCCGGCGAGGCCGACGTGACGAACACCGACGAATTGCGGCGTCTGCTGGACGACGAGGTGTCCCAGCAGCCACGCACGCTGATCATCGACCTGTCCGGCCTGCGCTTCATGGACTCCTCGGCCCTGCACGCGCTGCTGCGGGTAAACCGGTCACTGGACCGGCAGGGCGGCGTCCTCGCCCTGGTGTCTCCGCAGGCCGCGGTGGCCAAGATCCTGCGGCTGACCACCGCCGACCGCCTGATCCCGGTCTTCGATAGCGTGGCGGCCGCCGCGGCTGGCTGAGCGGCGGAAATCTCGTCCGGCGAATCGGGTTGTTTGAGAACTCCCGCAGTGGGATATGCTTCTTCACAAGTGGTGCCTACGACGCAGGCACGCTCAACGCGACACGGTGTTTTCGCGGGGCGTGCGGACGAGGTGCCACTTTTTCGCTTCCGCTGGCGACACCGTGACTGAGATTCGTCAGCAAGGAGCCCCCCACATGAAGATCGCCCTGGTAGCTCAGCACGCGACGCCGCTGCGCCCGCGCACCGGTGCCGGACCCGACAGCGACGACATTGGACTCAGCGAGCTCACCCGTGAGCTTGCTGCCCATGGTCACCAGGTGACCGTATTCGCCCAGAAGCATCAGCCGGACCTGCCCGATCAGGCCGAGCTGCACGACGGAGTGCGGATCACGCACATCAATGCCGGGCCGGGCATGGCCGACGGCGACCGGAGCGACGCCAGCCTGCTGGAGCGGGTGCCCGCCTTCAGCGGCCCGCTGCGCAGCAGCTGGGAGCGCGAGCGCCCGGACGTCGTGCACGCGCTCCGCTGGACGAGCGGGCTGGCCGCCCTGGCCGCCGCCCGTGACCTGGCCATCCCCGTCGTACAGGAGTTCAGCTCGCTCGGGGTCACCGAACGGCGCGGCCGGGTCCGGGCCGACGGCGCCGCGGCCGCGCGGATCAGGCTGGAGCCCGCGATCGGGCGCAGCGCCGCCGCCGTGGTCGCCACCCACGCGGCCGAGGCCTCAGACCTGGCCAGCCTCGGCGTGCACCGGTCCTCGATCAGGGTCGTCCCGTGGGGCGTCGATACCGACACCTTTACCCCCGAGGGCCCGGTGGCGAAGCGGAACGGCCGGCCGCGGCTGCTCACGGCCGCCGACCTGAACGAGCGGGCCCCGCTGGAGACCCTGCTCCGGGCGCTGACCCGCGTACCCGGCGCCGAGCTCCTGGTCGTCGGCGGACCGGACCGCGCCGACCTGCCCCAGGACCGCGCCTACGCCGGCCTGGCCCGGTTCGCCGGGACGCTGGACATCTCCGACCGTGTGATCTTCACCGGCAAGGTCGACCACGCCGAGATGCCAGCCCTGCTGCGCTCGGCCGACCTGGTCGTCAGCACCTGCCAGTACGAGCCCTCCGGCACGACGTCGCTGCAGGCCATGGCGTGCGGGACCCCGGTCATCGCACCGCCCGTGGGCGGTCACGTGGACGCCGTGGTCGACGGGACGACCGGCATCTTGATCCCGCCGGGCCGCCCGGCCCTGCTCGCCCAGCGGATCCGGCAGATGCTCGCCCACCCCATGCTGATCGAGGCCTACGGGGTGGCGGCGGCCGACCGGGCCAGGTCCCGCTACTCGTGGGATCGCATCGCGGGCGAGACGCTCGCGGTCTACGACAGGGCCATCGCCCAGGCGGCCTGACCGCAGCCGCTGACCGGGCCCGGGAAGGCACGTGCTTCCCGGGCCCTGGTTTGCGCAGACCACGGCGGGGAAGCCGGCCGAGCGGGTGTAGCGACGCTGAGACGGGGTAGCCCGGCAGACTATGGGAGCGACCGTCACACCCGTAGGCTCATCCCGTTACGGCGGGTTCACCACCATGCCGCTGGGCGGCCAATGGCGCGCGGGGAGCAGCGGGAAGATCGCGACCGACACCGATCCGTGGAGCGGTGCGACCCTGACCGAGGTCTCGCTGGCCGGGGCGGATGACCTCGACGACGCCTTCACCGCGGCCGAACGGGCCCAGCAGGCATGGGCCGCGGCTGCCGATACCGACATCGGCCCGGTAGGCAACGCCCGGCGGCTGACCGCGATCCGGGACGCAGTGGAACGGGCCCGCGCCGAGGGTGCCCGCCAGGTGCTCGGCGGTGAGCCGGACGGCCCAGCCCGGCTGCTGCTGCCCCCGCACGTGCTGTTGGCGCGGGACAACGTGGCCAGCACCAGGGAGGAGCTAGCCGGCCCGGTGATCACGATCATCCGGGCCCGGGACGAACGGGACGCGCTCCGGATCGCGAACGAGACCGGGTACGGCCGCTCGAGCGCGGTCTTCACCCGGGACATTGAACGCGGCACGCGCGTCGCGCTCGGCCTGAACGCCGCGATGACGCACGTCAACGACGCTCCGGTAAACGGGGACACTGCGGACGACCCGGGCGGCCGCCGGGGCATCGGCGACCTCACAACCGAGCACTGGGTCGACGTGCCGCTCGGCGCCGGCTCGTGATCCGGTGACCGGCCAGCGGCTCCGGACCGTGATCTGGTGGCCGGTCAGCGGATCCGGACCGCGACCAGGCAGGCGTCGTCGCCGGTGTCAGAGACCGCGCTGGCCAGGATCTGGTCGGCTTGGGCGGCGGCGGTCAGGTCAGCGCTAGTCAGGTTTGGGCTAGTCAGGTTTGGGCTAGTCAGGTTTGGGCTAGTCAGGTTTGGGCTAGTCAGGTTTGGGCTAGTCAGGTTTGGGCTAGTCAGGTTAGGGCCAGTCAGGTTAGGGGCCTCCGGCTGTCCCGCGGCTCCGGGACCCAGCCCGGCGACGAACTCCGCGAGCACGTCTTCGATCGAGTCACCGCGGCGCTCGATCAGCCCGTCGGTGAACAGCAGCAAGGTGTCACCGGGTTCCAGTGACTGCACCGCTTCCTCGTAGCTAGCGTCCGGGTCCATGCCGAGCAGGACTCCGCCGGGCAGCGGGAGCTCCCGTGCGGTGCCGCCGCGTACCAGCACCGGCGGCAGGTGCCCGGCGCGGGCCCAGCGCAGCACGCGTGTCTTCGGGTTGTAGAGCCCGCACACCACGGTTCCGACCACGCCGGAGGTGAGGTGGCACACCACGCCGTTGAGCATGCCGAGCAGTTCGGCCGGCCCGGCTTCGGTGATGGCCAGGCCGCGCAGCGAGTTGCGGGCCGCGACCATGCCGGTCACCGCGTCGATGCCGTGCCCGGCGACGTCGCCGACCACCAGCAGCACGTCGTGGGTCGGCAACAGCAGCGTGTCGTACCAGTCTCCGCCGACCAGGTGGCCCTGGCCGGCCGGGCGGTAGCGCACCGCGACGTCGATCCCGGCCGCTTCCACCGGCACCGCGTCGGGCGGCATGATGGCCCGCTGCAGGCGCAGCGCGAGCAGGTGCTCCTCGGCGACCCGCTGTTCGGAGTCGGCCAGCTGGTCACGCGTCGCGGCCAGGGCGACCTGTGTGTGGTAGTGCGCCGAGACGTCCTGGAAGGCCCCGCGCAGCGCGACCACCGCGCCGACCGCGTCCGTGACCGGTTCGGCGAACACCCGGATCTGGCGGATGCTCCCGTCATCGGGGTGCACGACGCGGAACGTCGCGGTTGCCGCCTCCCGCCGCTCGGCCAGGCGCTGCCGGAAGCGCGTCACGACTGGCTTGTCGGCGGCCATCACGTAGCTGTGCAGATCGGCCAGCGGGATCTCCGTCCCGGAGCGCGGCACCAGGCCGAACAGCTCGAACGCCGAGTCGGTCCAGCGCACCAGCCCGGTAACGAGATTCTCCTCCCAGCCGCCGAGACGACCGAGCCGCTGCGCGTGGTCCAGGAGCACGGCCAAGTCCGGGGCCCGGCCCGCCCCGTTGCCGTCATGCCAGGTGAAGATCGCGCCGTCGAAGAACCTGGCCACCCGCAGGCCGGCCAGCGGTGGCGGGGCGGCCTCGCCCGAGGCTGGATGAGCGGGGAACCCGCTGGCCAGGGCTTCGCTGAGCGGACCGGGAACGTGCTGGGGCGCGCCATCGGTCAGGACCTGCATGGCCCGGGCGAACAGCCCCTGACCCGAAACGCTCGCCGGGTACGCCTCCAGCAAGGTCAGCCGGGCCAGGTTGTTCCCGGTCCGGCCGGCAAGATCGCGGAACCGGGGGCTGACGTGCTCGATGCCGAAGTCGGTCACCTGGCCGCTGTCATCTCTGATCGCCTGCACCACGAGCACCGAATCGGCCAGGCCGTCCAGCAGTGTGTAGACAGCCGCCCGGGGATGAGCGGCGGCTAGGCTGGCGTGCGCGAGCCGGGCGGCGATCACCGGGGCGCAGCCTGCGGCCAGCGCCGACAGCTCCTGGCGGACCTCGGTGCCGAACGCCGCGAGCGGCTCGGGCCAGCTGACCTCCATCACGCCGAGTAGCTGGCTGCCGTGCTCGCGCAGCGCGAGGACCGCCCGGGCGCCGTCGGCCGGGCCGGGTACCGGCGCGGCGTCGCGTTCGGGCAGGCCCGCGGGCCACCACAGGTCGGCGGCGCCCCGTGCGACCCGCTGGGCCGGGCAGTCGAGCTGCGGCGGGAGGTGCCGCCACCGGCCGACCTCGCCCTGGCCCAGCCCAGCCTCGCCGAGCAGGGTGAGCGCGCCGTCCGCGTCCAGCAGCCACAGCACGACGGCGCCCGCGCCGAGCGGCCCGAGCACCGGCCCGGCCACGGTGCCGACCAGGTCCGCTCCATCGGCGGCCAGCTCGGCGGCCGCCTGGATCATCAGCGAACCTGTCCCGGACGGGCCCGGCCCGGCCGCGTCAGGGCCGCCGGAGTCGGCGGGGACGGCGGAATGGAGGCCATCGCCGCGGGCCGGGGTATCCGGGGACAGGACCGCGGCGGCCATCTCGGCGATCGGGATCCCGGTCGCCGCGGACAGCTCGGCGAGCTGGCTGGCGGCCTCGGCGGAGGACAGGCCGAGACGCTCCATCAGCGCGCCGCGGGCCATCGCGACCACCGACTCCCCCGCGGCTGAGGCCCGGATCTGGTCCAGGCTCCGCCGCTGGCGCTCGATGACCGCGGTCAGCCGGAGCACGTCGTCGTCGCTACCGGTCACGATTAACCGCCTCCCCGCACGGCGTACCGCGAATCCATCAACGCCCACAAACCGGTCGCAATCCGGTACCAGCAGTGCTTATCGAGATCGGCGGCCGCTGCGGGCGGGCTTTTCACACCTTCGCCCTGCTGCTGACGTTCGCTCGGCCCATGATAGTTACATCCGGTCTACCATCGGTAGAGATCGCATGAGGTGCTGAGCGGGTATCGCGCCGCGTCGGCACAGCTTTTGGGAGCGCTTGGTGACTGATACGGCTCAGTCGGGTCCGAGGCTAGACAAATCCGGGCTTGAGCAGCTACTCGCGGGGCTGACGGCGGTACGCGGCGGGGACTTCAGCACCCGTCTGGCCAAGGCCGGCGACCCGCTAATGGACGAGATCGCCACCGTCTTCAACGGCATGGCGGACCAGCTCGACCTGTTCACGTCCGAGGTGACCAGGGTGGCCCGCGAGGTGGGCACGGAGGGCAAGCTGGGCGGCCAGGCCTACGTACCCGGCGTGTCCGGAACCTGGAAGGACCTGACCGATTCAGTCAACGCCATGGCCGGCAACCTGACCGGCCAGGTGCGCAACATCGCGCAGGTCGCGACCGCGGTGGCCAAGGGTGACCTGAGCCAGAAGATCGACGTGGACGCGCGCGGCGAGATCCTCGAGCTCAAGTCCACCCTCAACACCATGGTCGATCAGCTCTCGTCGTTCGCCGACGAGGTGACCCGGGTGGCCCGCGAGGTCGGCACCGAGGGGCGGCTGGGCGGCCAGGCCGACGTCAAGGGCGTGTCCGGGACCTGGAAGGACCTGACCGAGTCGGTCAACGTGATGGCGGCCAACCTGACCGACCAGGTGCGCTCCATCGCCGAGGTGACCACCGCGGTGGCCAAGGGTGACCTGAGCCAGAAGATTCGGGTCGACGCCCGCGGCGAGATCATGGAACTCAAGGAGACCATCAACACGATGGTCGACCAGCTCTCGGCGTTCGCCGACGAGGTGACCCGGGTGGCCCGCGAGGTCGGCACTCAGGGCAACCTGGGCGGCCAGGCCGTGGTCCGGGGCGTGTCGGGCACCTGGAAAGACCTAACCGACAACGTCAACGTGATGGCGTCCAACCTGACCGCGCAGGTCCGCTCCATCGCCCAGGTAGCGACGGCGGTGGAGCGCGGCGACCTGAGCCAGCAGATCACGGTCGAGGCCAAGGGCGAGGTAGCCGCGCTGACCCAGACGATCAACCGGATGGTCGGCACGCTGTCCGCGTTCGCCGACGAGGTGACCCGGGTGGCCCGCGAGGTCGGCACCGAGGGACGGCTGGGCGGCCAGGCCGACGTCAAGGGGGTGGCCGGGACCTGGAAGGACCTAACCGACAACGTCAACTCGATGGCGGACAACCTGACCAGCCAGGTCCGCAACATCGCCCAGGTCACCACGGCGGTCGCTCAGGGCGACCTGTCCAAGAAGATCGACGTCGCCGCGCGCGGCGAGATCCTCGAGCTCAAGTCCACCCTCAACACGATGGTCGACCAGCTCTCCTCCTTCGCGGCCGAGGTCACCCGCGTCGCCCGCGAGGTGGGCAGCGAGGGCCGGCTGGGCGGCCAGGCCGAGGTTGAGGGTGTGTCCGGCACCTGGAAGCGGCTCACGGAGAACGTGAACGAGCTGGCCGGGAACCTGACCCTGCAGGTCCGCGCGATCGCCGAAGTGACCAGCGCGGTCGCCGCCGGCGACCTGACCAGGTCGATCTCGGTGGAGGCCCAGGGCGAAGTCGCCGAGCTCAAGGACAACATCAACGCGATGGTATGGTCGCTGCGCGAGACGACCCAGGCCAACCAGCAGCAGGACTGGCTGAAGACCAACCTGGCCCGCATCGCGGGCATGATGCAGGGTCACCGGGACCTGGCCATCGTCGCCGAGCTGATCATAGACGAGCTGGCCCCGCTCACCGGGGCCCAGCACGGCACGTTCTTCCTGACCGAGCCGACTGCCGACGGCGACACCCAGCTGCGCCTCATCGCCGGGTACGGGCTGCGGGCCGACGAGACGGCGCCGATCCAGTACCGGCTCGGCCAGTCGCTGATCGGCCAGGTGGCCCGGAGCAAGCGGTCGATCGTGGTCGCGAACCTGCCCGAGGGTTACGTGACGATCTCCTCCGGCCTCGGCGAGGCGCCGCCTGCGAACCTGGCCATCGTGCCCGTCTTGTTCGAGGACCAGGTGCTCGGGGTCATCGAGCTCGCCTCGTTCACGGCGTTCAGCCCGGTACAGACCGACTTCCTGGAGCAGCTCACCGAGACGCTCGGGGTCAACTTCAACACGATCATCGCCAACGCGCGCACCGACGCGCTGCTCACCGAGTCGCAGCGTCTCACCTCCGAGCTGCAGGCGCGCTCGGAGGAACTGCAAGCCCAGCAGGATGAGCTGCAGCGGTCCAACGCCGAACTGGAAGACAAGGCGGCCCTGCTGGCCGCGCAGAACCGCGACATCGAGACTAAGAACGCCGAGATTGAGCAGGCCCGGCAGGAGATCGAGGAGCGCGCCCGCCAGCTGGCCCTGGCCTCGAAGTACAAGTCGCAGTTCCTGGCCAACATGTCACACGAACTGCGCACCCCGCTGAACAGCCTGCTGATCCTGGCCCGGCTGCTGGCCCAGAATCCCGGCCGGAACCTGTCCGCCAAGCAGGTCGAGTACGCCAACGTGATCCACTCGGCCGGCTCGGACCTGCTGCAGCTCATCAACGACATCCTCGACCTGTCCAAGGTCGAGGCGGGCCGGATGGACATCCACGCGGAACGCTTCCCGCTCAGCACGCTGCTGGAGGACCTCCAGGCCACCTTCCAGCCGCTCACGGCGGAGAAGGGGCTGGACTACGCGGTCGAGACCGACCCCGGCGCCCCGGCGGAGCTGTTCACCGACCGGCAGCGGCTGCGCCAGGTGCTCGGCAACCTGCTCTCGAACGCAGTCAAGTTCACCGAGCACGGCCACGTCCTGCTCCGGGTGGGCCTGGACCCGGACCGCCGGACAGAGGACGGCGACGACATCTTGTCCTTCTCGGTGGCCGATACCGGCATCGGCATCGCGCCGGAGAACCTCATTACCATCTTCGGCGCCTTCCAGCAGGGTGACGGTACGCTCAGCAGGCGCTACGGGGGCACCGGGCTCGGACTGTCCATCGCCCGCGAGGTCGGCGCCCTGCTGGGCGGCGAGATCGCGGCGGAAAGCGAACTGGGCCAGGGCAGCACCTTCACCCTGTACCTGCCCTGCGAGCTGCCCGGCGCGGCCGACGGTGACGCACGCTCGTCCGAGGGCGGCGAGCCGGCGAGCATCACCGTGAACGGCGAGGTACACGCCGACGCTACCGAGACCCTGCAGCTGCAGCCCACGCTGACCGACGACGGGGCGGCCGGCGGGCGGCGGCTGCTGGTCCTGGAGGGCGCGCGTGGCGGGCTGCTGACCTTGCTCGCGCACAGCGCGGTCTCCGATCTCACCGGCATCCAGGGACCGGTGCACGTGGGCACGGCGGTCAGCCCGGAGCAGGGCATCGAGGCGCTCACCGCCGCGCCGCACCGGTGCGTAGTCCTGGATCTCGGCCTGGCCGACGCTTCCGCGTTCGCCTTCCTCGACCGGCTCCAGGAGGATCCGGACCTGCGGACCGTCCCGGTGCTCGCCCACGCCAGGGACAAGCTGGACAGCGCGCAGGCCCGGCTGGCGCGGCTGCGCTTCGGGTCACAGCCGCTCGAGCTGCTCCCGTCGCTAGATGAGCTGCGCGAGCGCATCACGCTGCACCTGTCGGCGGCCCAGCCCGAGCACGTCCCCGCGCTGATCAGCGAGCCGGCCGAGGCCGGGATCCGGGTCGTGCCGGCCGAGCCCGAGGGCCACGAGGCGCTGCGCGGCCGCCGGGTCCTGGTCATCGACGACGACGCGCGCAACGTGTTCGCCATCACCAGCACGCTCGAACTGCACGGCGTCACCGTGACCCAGGCGCCCAACGGCCGCAAGGGCATCGAGACCCTGCTCACCGCCGAGGACACCGACCTCATCTTGATGGACGTGATGATGCCGGAGATGGACGGCTACACGACGATGAACAAGATCAGGCAGATGCCCGCCTTCGCCGCGCTGCCCATCATCGCGGTGACGGCCCGGGCCATGCCCGGTGACCGGGAGAAGAGCATCGCGGCCGGCGCCAGCGACTACGTGACCAAGCCGGTGGACACCGACGAGCTCCTGGCCTGCATGGAGCGCTGGCTCATCCGGCGGTAACGCCGCGACCGTCCGCTTGGCGGCCGCCGCGGCCGCCCGCCGCCTGCGCCGCCGGTCGCGTTGCCGGTCCTCGGCGGTAGTCCCGCCCCAGATGCCGTAGTTCTGCTCGCGGGTCAGCGCGAACTCCAGGCACTCCCGCCGCACTCCGCAGCCTGCGCAGATCGTCTTGGCCCGCGCGATCTGCCGCGCGGCCGGGTCGGTCGCGGAGATGGGGAAGAACAGGTCCGGGTCTGCCGACCGGCAAGCGGCCGCCGACCGCCAGTCCTGAGCACTTCCAGTCGCGGTCATCGCGTGTCCTCACGAGGTCGTCACAGTGTTTCGGGATCGATCTGAGCTGACGCTCGGCTTCCCCGTCGAACGCGGTCTAAATGTGACGATCCTCACATCGGCTTACGTTTATTCGCTCTGGGTCGGGCACACCCTACCCGTCCGTAAATTCCAAGGGTTCCAGGGAGATCACGTTGACGAAGGGAACGCTCCGGCGGCCGACCGCAGACGCCATCGGCGCCGACCTCCAGCCCGGTTCGCGCGCGGAGCTGAAGGAGCTGAGCGACAACGCCTTGCTGGCCAAGGTCCGCTCACTGCCCCGCGACAGCGAGCTGCGGGCCGCCGCCTGCGAGATAATCGTGGACCGCTACGCCAAGCTGGTCCGCTCGTGCGTACGGCAGTACCGCGGCAGCCCGGAGCCCACCGAGGACCTCATGCAGGTCGGCTACGTCGGCCTGCTCAAGGCGATCAACAACTACGACCCCGAGGTCGGCGACAGCCTGTCCGCCTACGCCCAGCCATGCGTCAGCGGCGAGATCAAGCGCCACTTCCGGGACAAGCGCTGGCAGATCCACGTTCGCCGGTCGGCTCAGGAGCTGCTGCTTGAGCTGCGCAAGGCCAACGAGGAACTCACCCATCAGCTGGGCCGCGAGCCTGCCGAGGACGAACTCGCCGAGCGGCTCGGGGTCAGCGAAGACGACATGCGGGAGGCCCGCCAGGCCGACCTGGTGTTCAGCACCTACTCGCTGGATGCTCCGCTGTCCGACCGCGAGGACCCGGCGCTGCTGGCCGACGTGCTCGGCGATGACGACCCGGGCGTCGCGCACACGATCGACATGGAGTCCGTCAACGCCCACTGGGACGAGCTGCCCGAACGCGAGCAGCGCATCTTGGTGATGCGGTATTACGGCAACCTCACTCAGACGGAGATCGGCGACCGGCTCGGCATCTCCCAGATGCACGTCTCCCGGCTTCTGGCCCGAGCCCTGGCGCACCTGAGAAGCAAGCTGGTCGATCCGCCTGAAGAGCCCTCCCCCTCCACCTTGACCGCGGCGGCAGGGTGACGGGCCCGGGCGTTCACATAGCGGAAGGACCCTCATGAAAACTGGTATGGGACTCGTACTGATCGGCATCGGGGCGATCCTCGCCTTCGCCGTGACGACGAATACCTCTGTCTTCAACCTGCACACCGCCGGCTACGTGATCATGATCATCGGCATCCTCGGGCTGGCCGTCCCGCGCCGCGGCTACGGCTGGGTCGGCCGGCGGCTGTTCGTCCGGCAGGCCCGCTGGCGGCCGGGCCGCCAGGTCGAAGAGGTCGTTTACCCGACCTACGCCAACCGCAATCCGGCCAACACTCGGGTGCAGGCCGGCCTGCCCGCCCCGGGCGCGTTCGGCAGCCCCGAGGCGGGCACCCACCTCGACGCCACCCGGAATCTGTCCTCTGAGCCCCTTGGCGAGCCCCATGGCGAGCCGCTCGGCCCGCGCCCCGGCGAGACCGAGATCGTGGAGGACGTGTACGAGGACTGAGGTGCGTAACACACCCACCGCGTAACGAACGGAACCGTAAATGCATTACTAGGAGAGGTCATGACACTCACCGCTTCCGTCATCATCGTCTGGCTCCTGATCGGGCTAGTGATCGGCGGGCTGGCACGGCTGCTCGTGCCGGGGCGTCAGCACATCGGGCTGATAATGACGATCCTCATCGGCGTTGTGGCCGCGCTGCTGGGCGGGATTATCACCACCGCCATCATTGGCGTCGGGCACACGGTGATCACCTTCGTCGTCGCGCTGGTCGCGGCGGCCCTGCTGGTCAGCGCGTTCACCACCCGCGGCTACGGCCGCTACCGTACCCGCCGCCGCCGGTCCGCGCGCTGGCGCTGGTAGACCCGCGTTGTAGCTAGGCGCTCGACATCCGCCGGGGCGATATTGCCCCGGCGGATACTTGTGCATTAGTGCGGTTCTGTCGCCAGTACTATTGAGTCGGCTCAGGGGGCCCGGCACGAGGGGCGATGATCGGGAGAGATGCCGCAAGACACCCGGACGGACGGCTCGTACGCTGACCTCGGCGACCTGGCGGGGCGGCGTGACGCGCTCCGCCAAGCCGCGGCGATGCCCGGCGCCGATCCGCGGGCCCTGCTCGATGCCGCGTTCGCCGAACTCGACGCCGCCGTCGAGGTCCTGACCAAGCTGGCCGAGACCGGCCTGGGCGAGACCACGCCGGCGGGCCCGGCCGATTCGCTCAGCGTGGAACGGGCCCTGCTGCGAGCCGTGTTCCAGCACGCGCCCGCGCCGTTGTTCGTGCTCGAGCCGGACGGCACGGTGCGGCGCGCGAACGGCCGGGCCGGCCAGCTGATCGGCGCGCCGCCCGGCTACGCGACCGGCCGGGCCCTGACCGCCTTCGTCGACCTGCCGTCCCGGGCGGCGGTCAAGAGCCAGCTCGCCGCGGCCGCGCGGACGGGAACGGCGCGGCAGGTGGAGTGCAGGCTGCTCGGCCCGGACGGCCCGGTCGACGCCACCTTGGTCGCGGACGTCATCACCATGCAGGACGGCGCGCGGCTGCTCGTGGTCACCGCGGCCGAGCCCACCCAGGGGGTACGGGGGGCCGGGCAGGCCAGCCGTGAGCGGGGAAGTCCTCCCCCCGGAGACGACGTCATCCGGGCCATGACCCGCCGGATGGACATGGTCACGGCGGTGACCAGACTGCTGCTCGACAACAGCACGTTCAGTGAGGCGGTCACCCTCCAGCGCTGCGCCCGGCTACTGGCCGGGGACGTCGCGAGCTGGGTGATCATCGACATCGAGCGGGCGGACCTGCTGCGCCGCCAGTTCGTGATCGGCCCCCAAGACCAACCCTCCCAGGAACTGGCCAGGAAGGTACGGGCCCTGGATCCGCAGCCCGCCTCGGCACCCGGGCAGGTGCACGCCGCGGGCACCTCGGTGGTGCTGGCCCACGCGGATGACACCGGGATTCTCGGTACTACGGAGGACGGGACGCCGCTGCTGATGCTGCTCGGCGCGACCTCGCTGATCAGCGTCCCGATCACCGACGGCCTGACCAACTACGGCGCGCTCACCCTGGCCCGCACGGCCGGCGAAGGGCGCTTCGATATCGCCGACCTGGGGCTGGCCGAGGACCTGGGCCAGCACCTCGGCGTGGCCATCCGGGTCGATCGCATGTTCCGGCACCGGGCCGCGGCGGCCGAGGCCCTGCAGAGCAGCCTGCTGCCGGCCAGGCTTCCGGAGGTCCCGGGGCTCGATCTGTTCGCGGCGTACCAGCCGGCCAGCGAGGGGCTGGAAGTCAGCGGTGACTTCTACGACGTGTTCCCGGTCGAGGGCGGCTGGGCCATCACGGTCGGCGATGTGTGCGGCAAGGGGCAGGAGGCCGCCGCGATGACCGCGGCCGCCCGGCACGCGATCCGGGTTCTCGCGCACTGGAATCCGGACCCCGTGGACGTGCTGGCCCGGGTCAACGAGGTCATGCTGGCCGGCGATTACGAGGACCGCTTTGTGACGGCCAAGCTCGCCTACCTGCGCTGGGACGGCGGCCGGCTGCACGTCACGCTGGCCAGCGCCGGGCACCCGGGCCGGCCCTGGTGCGGCCGGACGGCCGGGTCGACGTGCTGAGCGGCGGGGGGCTGCCGCTGGGCTTGTTTCCCGACGCCGACCCGCACGCCGAGGAGCTCGAGCTCGGCGAGGACGACCTGCTGTTCTTCTACTCCGACGGAGTCACGGACGCGCGCAGCCCGGACATGCGCTACTTCGAGGACAGCCTGCCCGACGAGCTGGCCGGCCTGGCGGGCCGGTCCGCCGCGGAGACCGCCCGCATGGTGCAGAGCCTGGTCAGCAGCTTCTCCCAGGACGAGCTGCGTGATGACATGACGATCCTGGTGGCGAAGGTGAAGGCGCCCCCGGACTAGCCGCCCCGGACTACGGCGGGCCGGGCCGGGAGCGCCGGGCCACGACCTCGGCGGCCACCTCGGTGACCTTGATGTGGCGGCGCTGGGATTCCTGGCGCAGCCGCCGCAGCGCGTCGTCCGCGTCGCAGCCGAGCGCGTGCATCAGAACGCCCTTGGCCTGATCGACCACGGAGCGGGCCACCACGGCGTCCTGCAGCTGGTTGGCCGTCCGCTGGGCCTGGCCATAGGCCGTCGCGTTGGTCAGCATCGCGCCGCCGAAGGCGGCCAGCGTATCGGCCATGGGGTTGGACTGGACGTCGAGCACGCCGGGCCGGACCCCGAACAGGGACAGGACCAGGGCGCCGCGCGGGAGTTCTCGCACCAGGTGGACCGAGCACCGCACGCTGCGGCGCAGCGCCGCCGCCGCGTACTCAGGCCAGCGGGTCTCCGCCAGCGTGTCAGGGCAGCTGACCGGGAGGCCCTCATCGGCCGCGGCGACGAGCGGTCCGCGTCCCAGGTCCAACTGGAGGTCCGCGAGCTCGGCCAGGTCCGGGTGGGTGGCCGCGGCGCCGATCACCTCGCCGTCACGCCAGACCGCCGCGTGGGCTCCGGCGCAGGCCGGTACCTGCCAGGCCGCCAGCTCGGCGAGCCGGTTCAGCGACCGGGCCTCGGAACCGTTGGTGAGGCTCAGCAGCTCGGCCGCCTCGTACCCGAGGTGCTCGATCGGCAACGGGCCCTCCATGCTTGCCTGGCCGCCTGTGGCGGCGGGCCTGGCTCGGACTAGCAGGCGGCGGGCGGTCCCGCCGTCGCCGCTTCCGCCTTCGCGGGCGGACCCAGCGGCTCGCTGGACCGGGTGACGAAGCGGATAGCCGGGATCCGGGCGGCGCAGGACGCCAGGCGCGCGCCCGAGGCGGTCGTCTTCTGGATGGTCGTCTGGCACCAGGGCCTTGCGGCCCAGGGCGATGCGCCACCCGCCGAGTACCCGGTCTCACAGGTGGCCACGCTGTGTGCCCGGCTGCTGAGCAGGGCGCCGATGGTGATCATCGCGAACATGACAGGGACCAGCACGAACGCGTAGATGGTCGTCCCCGCCCGCAGCCACCGGAGCCGCCGCGGCCGCGGCCGGGCCAGCGGCTCCGCACCGACCGGTTCGTCTGCGTTAATCCGGGTGAAAATGGAGAACATCGAAACCAGCTGAGGCTCGCTGGCCTGCAGCGCGCCTTCCATGCGATCGAGAACACGCTGCTGCGAGGCGGGCAGACTCACACAAACTCCTAGCACCATGATGAACGCGGGTGCGGAACTACCGCCTACCCCCGCGTTCTGGCCACAAACGGCGTCAGGTGCAGCTTACCGGCTCGATTACGCGCACGACTCAGTCGGGCACGATTCCGTCAAGAACTGTTCAGCCGAGCACGATTACGTCCGGAACTGTTGAATCAGTCCGGCACCGCGGCGGCTGAGATCTGCGACAGGGCCGATCGCTCGTCTTTGTCCAGGGCCAAGTCGCCGATGGACACCACGCCTACCGGGGTGCCGTCAGCCATGACCGGCAGGCGGCGCACGGCCCGGTCACGGACAATCCGAGTGGCCGTTTCCACGGCGTCGTCAGGGCTGAGCACGGCCAGTTCGGTGCTGTATATGTCGTCCAGACGCGTGGTGAGCGGGTCGCGGTTCTCGGCCAGTACCCGGATCGCGATGTCCCGGTCGGTGACGAGCCCGGCCAGCCGCCCCCCGGACAGCACCAGCACGGTACCGATCCCCCGCTCCTTCATGGCCTTCGCGGCGGCCGACACCGATTCGCTGGCCGCCATGCACACCGGCGCGGCCGACATGATCTCCCGCACTTTCCTTGTCATGGTTCACCTCCTGCGATGACGTCAGCCGCTACCCCAGGCCAGCGCGGGCAAACGGCAGGCGGCCACCCGGCGAAATCAGCGGGCCAGATCGGCGAGGCGTTTCGACGCCTGGGTCAGGCCGGACCTGGAGCGGGCAAAACCGTCCCACGGGTCGCCGGCTTTGTCCAGCCTGGCCCGGATCGTCGAGACGGTGAACTGGCCCGGTTCCAGCGTGACACTCTCCACTTCCGGCCAGCTCAGCGGCGTGGCTACCGGCGCACCGGGCCGGGCGCGGACCGAATAGGAGGCCACCACCAGCTGGGCGTAGGCGTTGCGCATGACGTCGGCGTAGACCCGCTCGCCCCGCTTGTCCTTGCGCTGCTCAGCGGTGATGACGTCCGGATGCCTGCTGGCCAGCAGGGCCGCCGCACGATGCGTGAACTCCCGGACCGGGTCGAAGCTGGCCCGCCTATCGAGGGCCACGTGGACGTGCAGGCCGCGGCCGCCGGTGGTCCGGACGTAGCTGGTCAGGCCGAGTTCGCCATCAAGCAGCTCACGGGCCCATAGCGCCGCCTGCCGGACCTGGCTGAAATGCTTGACGTCCGGCGGGTCGAAGTCGAAGACCATCTGGTCCGGAGAGTCGAGCTGGTCGGCGCGGCTGGTGAACGCGTGTACCTCGATGCAGGCCTGGCCGGCCAGGTAGACCAGGTCGGCCGGCTTGTCGCAGATCGCCTGCTCGACCGTCCCGCCTTCCTTTGGCACCTCGACCCGGCGGATCCAGTCCGGGAAGTACGCGGGGACGTTCTTCTGGACGATCCGCTGGCCGGCCAGGCCGTCGGGGTAGCGCATCATCGTGATCGGCCGGTCGCGCAGCCACGGCAGCATCCGCCCGGCGATATCCGCGTAGTACCGGGCCAGGTCCCCTTTGGTGATCCCGTCGTCCGGGAACAGGACCTTCCCGGCGTTCGGGATCCGCACGGCGATGTCGCCGACGGTGATTTCCTCCGTCATGCTGAACTCCCGGGTTCTGCCCCGACTCCGAGCATAGCCGTCAGCTGTCGGGACCGGCCTTGCTGACCTTGGCCAGCGCGGAGGCCGGGTCGTCCTGGAGGGCCAGGTCGCCCAGCGACACGATCCCGGCGACCTGCCCGTCCTCGATCACCGGCAGCCTGCGCACCGCGTGCTCGCGCATCAGCGCCACGGCCACGGCCGCGTCGTCGTCCGCGCGGACTCCGACCAGGTCCCGGCTGCTGAGCGGGCCCACCGGCTCGTCCGGCCCCTTCGACTCTGCCACGGCCCTGACCACGAGGTCACGGTCGGTCACCAGACCATAGAGGGCCTGGTCGCTGACCACGAGGACGGCGCCCACCCCCCAGTCCCGCATGGTCCGCGCGGCGGTACCGATCGACTGGTGGTAGTCCACCCCGATGGGGCCCGGCGTCATCACATCACGCACCTTGGCGTTCATGACGTCCTTCCCTCCAAGTCGCGATTCGGTTGATCCCGTACTCTCGCGCTACCAGCCGAGACCGGGCCTAAACAGGAATCCGCGCGTGGAGAAGAAGTAGCCGCGCGCGACGAGTGAGAAAGGGCTGGGATTGCGGGGTTTTAGGGGACAGGGGTTAGGCGCGACCAAGGAGGCGGTCGAGCGCGCGGCTGACCTCGTCGGCCAGGGCGCTGTCAGCCGCGCCGGACGGGCGATCCCCGGCGGGTGCCGAACCCCCGGCGGGTGCGCGGCCCGTGGCGTCGGGGCCGCCGACCGGAACCAGGCCGGGATTAAGCCCGGGATTGAGACCGGGATTGAGCCCGGGATTGAGCAGGGCCTCAGGCTCTCGCACCAGGCCGCAGTCCAGGCACTCGACCTGGCCCAGCCGCCGGATCAGGTGCGCGCTGCGGCACTTGGCGCAGCGCTCGAGCTCGGCGGTCCAGTCGGCCGACTCCTGGCACGCCGGGCAGATCAGCACCAGCTGGTCGTGCACCACCCCGCGCCGCCAGGGACTCTTACCCCGCTCCGGGTCCGTCTGCCGCATGCCGCAGCGGTAACACGGCACTGTGCCTCAGATCTCCCTACAGTGAGGCGCTAGCCGAGCGCGGCGAGCGCCTTGGAATACTCCGCCAGGTCGCGCGCCTGCGGGATCGGGTTGACCACCTTCCACCGCACGACGCCATCCTTGTCGATGATGAACGTCCCTCGGGTCGCGATGCCGCGCTCGAAGTCGAACACACCGTACAGCTTGGCCACGTCCCCGTGCGGCCAGAAGTCCGACAACAGCTCGAACTGGAAGTGCTCCGCGTCGGACCAGGCCCGATGGGTGAACGTGGAGTCCACCGACACGGTGAGCAGTTCCACGTCGTCTCGGGTCACCTCGGGGAACTCGTCGCGGATCGCGCATAGCTCGCTGGTGCACACGCCGCTGAACGCCAATGGGTAGAAGACCAGCACGACGTTTTTGGCGCCGCGGAAACTGGACAGCCGCACGGGCGTGCCGTGCTGGTCCTTCAGCTTGAAATCAGGCGCCCTATCGCCAACCTCCACCGCCATGCCTGGTCCTTTCGCTGGATCAAGGAAGTGCCCGTTTCCCGTTGCCACCCAAGTCTGCCACCTGATCGCGGGCGTGGAACCACGGTCCGTTCGGCATAATATAAAGCGAACGGACGGTCAGTCAGGTCTCCTACGGGCTCCCCTACCGGCGCACTGTAGTTTATCTGCGCGCCTTCGGCGCGACGAGACGTGTGCCTGACCAGTCGCGGGCCGCGCTCACGCTCGAGGTCTGGGACAGTCCGGCCGTCGGCGCGGCCTCGCCGATGTCGCTCGGCTCGACGTGGCCCTCCCGGCCCGCCTTCGGCGTGAGGAGCCAGATGTACCCCCCGTCGGCCAGCGGCGTGAGGGCGTCGACCAGCGCGTCGACGAGGTCGCCGTCGCCGTCTCGCCACCAGAGCAGGACTACGTCGACCACGTCGTCGTAGTCCTCGTCGACCAGCTCCACGCCGTCTACCTGGGTGATCGCGCCGCGCAGCTGCTCGTCGCAATCATCGTCGTAGCCGATCTCCTGCACCACCTGGCCCGGCTTGATACCGAGTCGCTCGGCCTGGCCGCGTTCATCCTGGGCCTGGCCCGCGGTCGCGCTCACTGCGTCCTCCTTGAATCCCTCCCCGCGTCAGCGCGCGCCTTGCGATGCCTGGCTCAAGGCCAGCCCCCTCGACGGCGATGATGCGTCAGCACTTCTTGTTGGGACAGTTCACACTGGGTCGGCCCGACGCGCAAGTGGCAATCGCCTTGACCGGGAAAACCGCCGCCATAAATTGATCTGCCCGATCCGTCAGCTGGTTACGCTGAGCAGTTCCAGGCACGTAGAGTAACGAGGCACTCCGCTCTCGGCGAAACTGGCCTCCGGCCGGGTGTTACCCGTCCATGCGGTGCGTCGCCTAGATCACATGGCGGTTACCGTCAAGTAGAGAGATGCGCTCGGGGCCAGTTCGTACGACGATTGGTCTGGACAACACATCACGAAGGTTCTGCGACCCGCGGCCGTACAGCCGCCCGATCTACGCCGAAGGCGAGGCTACCCCGTGGCTTCCGGACGCCAGCGATTCTCCATCATCAGCGACGGGCTGCCCACCCAGCTGCCCGACATCGACCCGGACGAGACACGCGAATGGATCGAGTCGTTCGATACCGTTGTGCGGACCAGGGGCCGGGCGCGCGCCAGGTACGTCATGCTCAGCCTGCTCGAGCGGGCGCGCGAGCAGCAGGTCGGGGTGCCCGGCCTGCGCAGCACCGACTACATCAACACGATCCCGCCCGAGCGCGAGCCGTGGTTCCCCGGCGACGAGCATGTCGAGCGCCGGATCAGGGCCTACATCAGGTGGAACGCCGCGATCATGGTCTCCCGCGCGAACCGCCCCGGCATGAGCGTGGGCGGGCACATCGCCACCTACGCCAGCGCGGCCAGCCTGTACGAGGTCGGCTTCAACCACTTCTTCCGGGGCAAGGACCACGGCGAGTCCGGCGACCAGGTGTTCTTCCAGGGGCACGCGGCGCCGGGCATCTACGCCCGCGCCTTCCTGGAGGGCAGGCTGACCGAGGACCAGCTGAACGGGTTCCGGCAGGAGCTCTCGCACCCAGGCGGCGGGCTGCCGTCCTACCCGCACCCCCGGCTGATGCCGGACTTCTGGGAGTTCCCCACGGTGTCGATGGGGCTCGGCGCGCTGAACTCCATCTACCAGGCCCGGTTCAACCGGTACCTGCTGGCCCGGGAGATCCACGACACCTCGCGGTCGCACGTGTGGGCGTTCCTGGGCGACGGCGAGATGGACGAGCCGGAGGCGATCGGCGCGATCGGCCTGGCCGCCCGCGAGGAACTGGACAACCTCACCTTCGTCATCAACTGCAACCTGCAGCGCCTGGACGGGCCGGTGCGCGGCAACGGCAAGATCATCCAGGAGCTCGAGGCGACCTTCCGCGGCGCGGGCTGGAACGTGATCAAGGTCATCTGGGGCCGGGACTGGGACCCGCTGCTGGCCCAGGACACCGACGGCGTGCTGGTCAACAAGATGAACACCACGCCGGACGGGCAGTTCCAGACCTACAGCGTGGAGTCCGGCGAGTACATCAGGGAGAACTTCTTCGGCAGCGACCCGCGGCTGCGGGCCATGGTGGCGCACCTGTCCGACGACGAGCTGCGTTCGCTCTCGCGCGGAGGCCACGACTACCGCAAGGTGTACGCGGCGTTCAAGGCGGCCCGCGAGCACACCGGGCAGCCGACCGTCATCCTGGCCCACACGATCAAGGGCTGGACGCTGGGCAAGGACTTCGAGGCCCGCAACGCCACGCACCAGATGAAGAAGCTCACCGTGGCCGAGCTGAAGGAGTTCAGGGACCGGCTCTACCTGCCGATCCCTGACTCGGCCCTGGAAGCCGAACTGCCGCCCTACTACCACCCGGGCGAGGACTCCGACGAGATCCAGTACATGCGCGAACGGCGGGCCGCCCTGGGCGGGGTGCTGCCCCGGCGGGTGGTCCGGGCCAAGCCGCTGCCGCAGCCGCCGGACGCGATCTACGACGAGCTGCGCAAGGGCTCGGGCAAGCAGGCGGTGGCCACCACGATGGCCTTCGTCCGGCTGCTCAAGGAGCTGATGAAGGACCCCGAGATCGGGGAGCGGTTCGCGCCGGTCATCCCGGACGAGGCCCGGACGTTCGGCATGGACTCGCTGTTCCCGACGGCGAAAATCTACTCCCCGCACGGGCAGACCTACGACGCGGTGGACCGCAACCTGCTGCTGTCCTACAAGGAGTCCGAGAAGGGCCAGATCCTGCACGAGGGCATCAGCGAATCTGGCGCGATGGGCTCGGTGATCGCGGCCGGTTCCTCGTACGCCACGCACGGCACGCACATGATCCCGGTGTACGTGTTCTACTCGATGTTCGGCTGGCAGCGGACCGGCGACGAGATGTGGCTGCTCGGCGACCAGCTCGGCCGGGGTTTCCTGCTGGGCGCGACGGCCGGGCGGACCACGCTGACCGGCGAGGGGCTGCAGCACAACGACGGGCACTCGATGCTGCTGGCCTCGGTCAGCGAGGCGTGCATATCCTACGACTGCGCCTGGGCCTATGAGCTGGCCTACGTGGTGCGCGACGCGCTGCGCCGGATGTACGACGCCACGCCGGAGCACCCGGACGGCGAGAACATCTTCTACTACCTCACCCTGTACAACGAGCCGTACCCGCAGCCGCCCGAGCCTGTCTCCTTCCCCGGCGGGACGGCCGGGCTGGAGCAGGGCATTCTGCGCGGCCTGTACCTGTACGCGCCCGCGCTCGGTTCCTCGGGTGGTGAGGGTCCGGCGGCCTCCGGTTCGGCGTCCGGACCCGCCGTACGCGACTGGCCCGCCGGACCGGCCGAGGACTCGGCTTCTTCCGAACGGTCCGTGGTCCCCGTGCCCCGGGCCCAGATCCTGGCCTCCGGGGTGGCGCTGCGGCAGGCGCTGGCCGCGCAGGAGATGCTGGCCCGGGACTGGGGGGTGTCCGCCGACGTGTGGTCGGCCACGTCCTGGACCGAGCTGCGCCGGGAGGCGCTGGCCTGCGAATCGTGGAACATGCTGCACCCCGACGAGCCGCCGCGGGAGCCGTACGTGACCTCGCTGCTGTCCGGCCAGCCCGGCCCGGTGGTGGCGGTATCGGACTGGATCAAGGCGGTGCCGGACCAGATCGCCCGCTGGGTGCCAGGGACGTTCACCTCGCTGGGCACCGACGGGTTCGGCTTCTCCGACACGCGCCCGGCGGCGCGGCGCTTCTTCCACGTGGATGCGGAGTCGATCACCGTGGCCGTGCTGTGGGAACTGGCCCGCGCCGGCGCGGTCGACGCCGGGTTCCCGGCCCAGGCCATCACGCGGTACCGGCTCGACCTTCCGGTCAGTGAGGCGCTTGCCTAAGGGGCTTTCATTATGGCGAAGGCCCGGCCGGGCGGGCCCCGGGTGAACGCGGAGACCGTCCGGCGGATGGAGCGGGCCACCGGGGCGCTCGGCACGGCCGCGATCACCGCCATGGACAAGCGGCTGCCCTGGTTCCGGAGCATGTCGGCCGAGAACCGGTCCTGGCTCGGGCTGGTGGCGCAGGCTGCAATCGCCGCGTTCCAGGACTGGATCAGGCACCCGGAGCGGAACCGGCCCGCGGTGACCCAGGTATTCGGCACCGCGCCGCGCGAACTGGCCCGGGCGGTGAGCCTGCAGCACGCGGTCGAGATGATGCGGGTCATCATCGACGCGGTGGAGGCGCAGGTCGACGAGCTGGCCGCGCCGGGCAACGAGGCCGAGCTGCGCGAGGCGGTGCTGACCTACGCCCGGGAGATCGCCTTCAGCGCGGCGCTGGTGTACGCGCGGACCGCGGAGGCGCGCGGCGCGTGGGACGCCCGGCTGGAGGCGCTGGTGGTCGACTCCCTGGTGCACGGCGAGACCGACGACTCGCTGCGCTCCTGGGCCTCGGCGCTGAACTGGTCGTCCTCCCCGGTCACCGTGGTGGTCGGCACCATCGGCGACGAGGACGAGGACGAGCGCAAGGGGCAGGCCCCGGCCGGGGTGGAGCCACTGATCGAGGACCTGCGGGCCCAGGCCCGGCGGGCCCGGCTGGACCTGCTGGCCGGTGTGCACGGCAACCGGCTCATCCTGGTCGTCGGGGGAAGCGATGACCCCATCGCGGCCGCCGAGCGGTTCGCCGGGCGGTTCGGGCCCGGGCCCGTGATCGCCGGGCCGCTGGTCCGCGACCTGCGCACCGCGTCGGTCTCGGCGCGGGCGGCCCTGGCCGCGCTGCGCGCCGCCCCGGCCTGGCCGGACGCGCCGCGCCCGGCGGGCGCGGACGACCTACTGGCCGAACGCGCGCTGGACGGGGATCCCGACGCCCAGGCCGCCCTGATCAGCGACGTCTACGAGCCGCTGCTGGGCGGCGGGCACGCCCTGCTCGACACGCTCACGACCTACCTGGAGCAGGGCTCCTCACTGGAAGCCACCGCACGGCTGCTGTTCGTGCACCCGAACACCGTGCGCTACCGGCTACGGCGAGTCGCCGAGCTCACCGACTACACGCCCTCAGCAGGCCGGGACGGCTTCACGCTATGGGTCGCGGTCGCCCTCGGACGCCTGGCGGCCAAGCGCACCTGACGGCAGTGACGCTCCGGTAACGTTTAGGTGAATATCGTTTGTAGGAATGCGCCAAGAAGGTGGCGGCCAACTTCGTACTGTTCGGCATTCATGTGGTGGACTCCTACAGGGCACCCTAAAGGGATGCTTATCATCACCGCACCAGGCCAAGGCGCCCAGACGCCGGGTTTCCTCGCTCCCTGGCTCGAGGTACCCGGGGTCGCCGAGCGTCTGGGCGCCGCCTCCGAGCTGGCGGGCTGCGACCTGATCAGGTACGGAACCACGGCCGACGCCGACGAGATCCGGGACACGGCGATCGCGCAGCCGCTGCTGGTGGCGGCCGCGCTGGCCGCGGCGGGCGCGCTGGCGGGCGGCGTGCACGCCGACGCGGCCGCCGGGCACAGCGTCGGGGAACTGGCCGCCGGGGTCCTGGCCGGAGTGCTAAGCGCGGACGACGCGATGCGCCTGGTCAGGGTGCGCGGCGCGGCCATGGCGGCGGCCTCGGCGGCGGAGCCGACCGGGATGACGGCCGTCTTGGGCGGTGACGAGGAAACGGTGCTGGCGGCCCTCGCCCGGCACGGCCTGACCCCGGCGAACATCAACGCGCCCGGGCAGATCGTGGCCGCCGGCGCGCTTGCGGACCTGCAGGCCTTCGCGGCCGACCCGCCGGCCGGCGCGCGGCTGCGCCCGCTGCAGGTGGCCGGCGCCTTCCACACCCGGTACATGGCGCCCGCCGTCGCCGCGCTGCGCGACGCGGCCGCCGAGGTCGCGGTCACCGATCCGTACCTCACGCTGCTGTGCAACGCCGACGGCGCCGCGGTCACTACCGGCAAGGAATGGCTGGAACGCATCGTGGCCCAGGTCGCCGCGCCGGTGCGCTGGGACCTGTGCCTGCGGACGATGGCGGACCTGGGCGTGACCGCGATCATCGAGCTGCCGCCGGCGGGCACGCTGACCGGCCTGGCCCGGCGGGCACTGCCCGGGGTCGCCCTGCTGGCCGTCAAGACCCCGGATCAGCTCGAGGCCGCGCGCGACCTGATCGAGGAGCACCTGTCAGAGTCCGACGGGCACGGGCACGGCCACCTGCCGGAATGGCGGCTGATCGTGGCGCCGACCTCGGGTACGTTCCGCTCGCCGGCCGGCCGTCTTGATGCCGCGGCGACCGGCGCGATGGTGGCCCTGACCGCGGAGCTGGGTACCGTCGTGACGCGGGGCGGGGAGCGGCCGGTCGCTGCGCCGTGGCCGGCTGAGATCATCGAATGGCTCGTCGAGGACGGCGACCCGGTGAGCGAGGGTCAGCCCCTCGTCCGTATCCAGCCCCAGGGAGCCCAGGGGGTTTGGGGGGACGGGCAGCCCTTCCCAAGGGGGGTCCGGGGGGATGGGTCCCCCCGGGAAGGAGAGCTGGGGGGGTCTGGGGGGATCGCTCCCCCCGAGATGGTAGGGAAGGCGTATGACATCTTCTAGTTCGTTCCCGCCCGCCGCGGGAGCGCGGATTATCTCGCTGGGCGGCTATCAGCCCGCCAACGTGGTGACCAACGACGACCTCTCGGCCCGGGTCGACACCAGTGACGAATGGATCCGCAGCCGGGTCGGCATCATCAGCCGGCGGTTCGCGGGGCCGGACGAGACCGTGGCGGACATGGCGGTCGTGGCCGGCGGCAAGGCGCTGGCCGGCAGCGGCCTGTCCCCCGCCGACATCGACCTGGTCATCGTGGCCACCTGCAGCACCGAGGTCTCGATACCGAACACGTCAGCGATGGTCGCGTCCCGGCTCGGCATCGTGGCCCCTGGCGCCTACGACCTCAACGCGGCGTGCGCCGGCTTCTGCTACGCGCTGGCCAACGCCTCTGACGCGGTGCGGGCCGGCACGGCCCGGCACGTGCTGGTCATCGGGGCGGAGAAGATGACGGCCTGGATCGACCCCGACGACCGCTCCACCTGCATCATCTTCGCGGACGGGGCGGGCGCCGCGGTGGTCGGGCCGGTCGCGGACGACGAGCCGGCCGGGCATCGGGCCGGTGGTGTGGGGCAGCGCCGGCGACATGGCCGACAAGATCGCGATCCCGAACCGCCGCTCGTACATGTACCAGGAGGGCCAGGCGGTGTTCCGCTGGGCCACCACCACGATGCACCCCATCGCGGCGCAGGCCTGCGAGCGGGCCGGGGTGGCGGTGAGCGACCTGTCGGCCTTCGTGCCGCACCAGGCCAACCTGCGCATCATCGAGGCCATCGCGCGCAAGCTCGGCGTGCCCCGAGAGCGCCTGGCGGACGATATCGTGCACTCGGGCAACACGTCCTCGGCGTCTGTTCCGCTGGCGCTGGCCCGGATGACCGAGCGCGGCGACCTCAAATCCGGCTCCCCGGCGCTACTGCTCGGCTTCGGCGCGGGGATGTGCTACGCGGCGCAGGTGATCACGGTACCCTAGCCGCGCCCCGCCACGCGCGGCAGCCAGACCAACCTCATCCGTTCACGACAAGGAGCAAAGAGCATGACTGACCAGGAGATCCTCGCCGGACTGGGCGAAATCGTCGAGGAGATCGCCGGCGTCCCCGCCGACGAGGTGACCCCGAGCAAGAGCTTCGTCGACGACCTCGATATCGACTCGCTGTCCATGGTCGAGATCGCCGTCGCGGCCCAGGACAAGTTCGGCGTCGAGATCCCCGACGACCAGCTGAAGGACCTCACCACCGTCCAGGACGTAGTGAACTTCGTGGCCAAGAACGCCGGCGACTCGGCGTGACGGTGGACCGCGAAACCGTCGTCGTCACCGGGCTCGGCGCGACCACCCCGCTCGGCGGGGATGCCGCGTCGACCTGGGCGGCGATGCTGGCCGGGCGGAGCGGCGTGCGACGCCTGACCGAACCGTGGGCCGAGCAGCTGCCGGTGCGGATCGCCGCGCCGGCAGCCGTCGACCCGGCGGAGATCGTGGGTCGCGTGCAGGCCCGCCGGATGGACCGCTGCGAGCAGTTCGCGCTCGTCGCCTCGCGCGAGGCGTGGGCCGACGCGGGCGCGCCGGAGATGGACCCGGAACGGCTCGGGGTCAGCGTCACCAGCGGGATCGGCGGCATCGGATCGACGCTGGCCGGCGTACGACATCCTCAACTCCAAGGGCTGGCAGCGCATCTCGCCGTATACGGTGCCGATGCTCATGCCCAACGGGTCGGCCGGCTGGATCAGCATGGAACTCGGGGCGCACGCCGGGCGCGCACTCGCTGGTCAGCGCCTGCGCGTCCGGCGCGGAGGCGATCGGGTACGGCATCGACATGATCCGTTCCGGGCGGGCCGACGTGGTCATGGCGGGCGGCACCGAGGCGGCGATCATGCCGCTGAACATCGCCGCGTTCGCGGTCATGCGGGCCATGTCCACCCGCAACGACGACCCCGAGCGGGCCTCGCGGCCGTTCGACAAGGGCCGGGACGGGTTCGTGCTCGGCGAGGGCGCCGGCATGCTGGTGCTGGAGTCGCTGTCGCACGCCCGGCAGCGCGGCGCGCGGGTGTACGCCGTCGCGGCCGGGGCCGGTTACTCCTCGGACGCCTACCACATCGCCCACCCGGCGCCGGACGGGGCCGGCGTGACCTCGGCGATCAGCCGGGCGCTGGCCGACGCGCGGGTCAACCCGGAGCAGGTCGTGCACGTGAACGCGCACGCCACCTCCACCCCGGAAGGGCGACCCGCTCGAGGCGCAAGCCCTGGTCAAGGCGCTGGGATCGGCGGCCGACGGCGTGATCGTCTCGTCGACCAAGTCGATGACCGGGCACCTGCTCGGCGGTGCGGGCGCCATCGAGTCGGTGGCCGCCATCTTCGCGCTGCGCGACCAGGTGGCCCCGCCCACGATCAACCTCGAAGACCTGGACGACGACGTGCCCGTCGATGTCGCCGCCGAGCCGAGGCCGCTGACCAAGCGCGGCGCCGAGCCGATGGCCGTGGTGAACAACGCGTTCGGGTTCGGCGGCCACAACGTGTCGCTCGTGTTCACCGCCGCCTGAACCCGTCAAGCCGGTAGAGGAGACCTCAGATGACGACCACCCCAGACGCGAGCGCGGCTGCCACGCCCCGGCGAACCGGACTGCCCCGCGACCCGAAGGAGCGGCTGAAGGCGCTGTTCGACCCCGGCACGCTGGACCTGCTGCCGACGGACGGTGACGAGCGGAGCGGGGTGGTCGCGGGCGTCGGGCTGGTGCACGGCGCGGGCGCGGTGGCGTTCGCCTCCGACCCGCGGGTGCAGGGCGGCGCCATGGGCACCGCGGGCTGCGCCGCGATCGTCGGCGCGTACACCGAGGCGGTCTCCCGCGGGGTTCCGATCGTGGGCCTGTGGCACTCGGGCGGGGCGCGGCTGGCCGAGGGCGTGGCCAGCCTGCACGCGGTGGGAACCGTCTTCGCGGCGATGACCGCCGCCTCCGGGCGGGTGCCGCAGATCTCGGTCGTGCTCGGTCCGGCGGCTGGCGGCGCCGCGTACGGCCCGGCGCTGACCGACATCGTGATCCTGTCCGGCCAGGGCCGCATCTTCGTCACCGGCCCGGACGTGGTGCGCTCGGTGACCGGCGAGGACGTGGACATGGAGCGGCTCGGCGGGCCGGAGCCGCACAGCCGCCGCTCCGGCGTGGTGCACCTGGTGACCGAGACCGACGCCGAGGCGCTGGACCGCGCCCGCCAGGTCGCGGCGCTGTTCAGTGACCAGGGGAAGATCGCCGAGGACGCCGAAGACCGCGACCTGTCCGGCGTACTGCCCGATTCCCCCCGGCGGGCCTACGACGTGCACCTGCTGACCGGCAAGCTGCTCGATTCGCCGGGCGTGGAACTGCACCCCCGGTGGGCGCCGAACATCGTGACCATCCTGGGCCGGCTGGCCGGGCGCACGGTCGGCGTGGTGGCCAGCAACCCGATGCGGCTCGGCGGCTGCCTGGACGCCGCGGCGGCGGAGAAGGCGGCCCGCTTCGTCCGGATGTGCGACGCGTTCGGCGTGCCGCTCGTGGTGCTGGTGGACGTACCGGGCTACCTGCCCGGGGTCGGCCAGGAGTGGGACGGCGTAGTCCGCCGTGGCGCCAAGCTGCTGCACGCGTTCGCCGAGGCCACGGTGCCACGGGTGACGCTGGTGACCCGCAAGGCGTTCGGCGGGGCCTACATCGCGATGAACTCCCGCTCGCTGGGCGCGACCCGCGTCTACGCCTGGCCGGGCGCCGAGGTGGCCGTCATGGGCGCGGTCGCGGCCGTCCGTATCCTGCACCGCCGCACGCTGGCCTCGGTGCCGCCCGAGGGGCTGCACGAGGCCGAGACGGAACTGGCCGCCGAGCACGAAGCCACCGCCGGCGGCCTACAGCGCGCGGTCGAACTCGGCGTCATCGACGCCATCATCGAGCCCAGCCAGACCGGCCGCGAGCTGGCCCGGGCCATCGCCGAAGCACCCCAGCTCAAGGGAACGCACGCCAACATCCCGCTGTGAGCCCCCGCGCAGCCTGAGCAGCCCGTGCGGCACACCAGTCCCACTCGTCCACATCGTGGAGTATCCGTCGGAAGATCCGGGCTGAGCCAATGTCCACGTAAGCCGGACTCCGCAATGGCCGGCGGGCCTAGCGGTCCCGGGCGGAATGCTTAGAGCGGGTTCGGCGGGGTACCATTCCCGCCGCCGACGCCGCCGCCGCGGTCGGTGCTGCCCCTTTCGGGGCCGGTGGGAGGCTCGGAGCTCGCGGACGGTGCTGATCCGCCGGCGGGCGGAGCAGACTCGCTGGGCGGGGCTTCGGGGGCCGGGGCGCTTTTCGCGTCGGCCGAGCGGCTGTCGGCGATGAGCTCCTCGAGCCGGGCCGCGCGGATGCGGCGGAACGCGCGGTGATCCCGGGTCCGGTCCAGGATGGCGACCTCCAGCTGGGTCGCGCTCAGCTCAGTGCGCTCGCCGTTGCCGGTGGTCGTCAGCGCGGCCAGCGCGGCGCCGAACGCCTCGGTCAGGGACATGCCCGGGGAGTAGCGCTCCTTCAGCGCCGCGGAAACCTGGTCGGCCTGGCCGCCGAAGGCGACGAAACCCGGCTCGTCGTTCACCGACCCGTCGAACGTGATCCGGTAGATCTGATCGGCCTCTGGCCGCGTGCCGACCTCGGCGACGACGATCTCCACCTCGAACGGCTTGAGGCTCTCGGTGAAGATGGTGCCCAGGTTCTGGGCGTAGTAAATGGCGATGCCGCGGGCCGTCACGTCGCGCCGGTCGAACTGGTACCCGGCGACGTCCGCGTAGGTGATCCCGGCCTTACGCAGGGTCTCGAACTCGGGGTAGCGGCCCACCGCGGCGAACCCGATCCGGTCGTAGATCTCGCTGATCTTGTGCAGCGCGCTCGACGTGTTGGGCGCCATCATCAAGATCCCGCCCTCGTACTGCAGCGTGACGCAGCTGCGGCCGCGCGCGATCCCCTGACGCGCGAATTCGGCCTTGTCCCGCATGGCCTGTGCGGGTGAGACGTAACCGAACGGCATGGACACCGCGAATGCTTCCTTTACCTAGTCAGATGGGGCGGGACGAAATGCGCTAGCTGGTCGTGCGCAGCGGGGCGGATGGGCCGTCCGGCGTGGTCATCCGCTCCTGCACCACCTGCTGCGCGTAATCCTCGGACTCGGCTTCTGGCAGCTTGCGGAAGCCGTCGGCCGTCACCGTGGCGATGACCGGGAAGATCCGCCGGGTCAGATCCGGGCCGCCGGTCGCCGAATCGTCGTCGGCGGCATCGTACAGCGCCTGGACGCAGGCCAGCACGGCGTCCGCCACCGGCATGTCGTCGGCGTACAGCTTCTTCAGCGATCCGCGGGCGAACACCGATCCCGAGCCGATGGAGTGGAACCTCTGCTCCTCGTACGGGCCGCCGGCCATGTCGTAGCTGAAGATACGCCCCTGGCCGGCGTCCTCGTCGTAGCCGACGAAGAGCGGCACGACGATGAGCCCCTGCATGGCCGCGGCCAGGTTGCCCCTGATCATCCAGGCGAGCCGGTTGGCCTTGCCCTCCAGCGACAGCGGCTGGCCTTCCATCTTCTCGTAGTGCTCGAGCTCGACCTGGAACAGGCGGACGAACTCGATCCCCACGCTGCCCGTGCCCGCGTAGCCGACGGCCGAGAACTCATCGCTGCGGAACACCTTCTCCACGTCCCGCTTGGCGATCATGCTCCCGGCCGTGGCGCGGCGGTCACCCGCCAGCACCACGCCGTGGTGGCAGACCGCGGCGATGATCGTGGTGGCGTGCGGCAGGTCGCGCAGCGCCGCGGAGTCCGCAGCAGGGCCTGCGGCAGGGCCGGGAGCCCGGCCGGGCAGCAGGTCCGGAGAGTGGGAGGCGAGGAAATCCGCGAACGACGCGCTCTGCCGGTCCATGAAGCCCTCCGGCGGCCTGATCCGCATCCGCCCGGGATCTCCCTCTCCCCCGGCGAACGGGCCGGACTGCCGGAAATGTACAGAGTCGTCGAAGTACGAGCCCAACGCGAACCTCCTCCCGAGGTGGTCGGCACAGCAGTGCCTTCAACAGACCCTACTGCCGTGCCAGAGCCAGACAGCACGCCGGACACGCCAGCGTGTCCGCCTACGGCGAACCGCAGGGCCGGTTACTGGCCGCCCTTCTGCACGTACGACCGGACGAACTCCTCCGCGTTCTCCTCGAGGACCTCGTCGATCTCGTCCAGGATCGCGTCGACGTCGTCGGAGAGCTTTTCGTGCCGTTCCCGGACCTCCTCGGTGGTCCCGGTCTCCGCCTGTTCGGTCTCCTCGGCGCGCCGAGTGGTCTGCCGCTGACCGCCTGTGTCCTTGTTGGTTGCCATGTCTCTACCTCCGTCTGTCCCAACGCTATCGTCACCCGTGGGAGTCCCGCCCAATCCCGCCGGGCTCAAATCGGTACGAACTCGCGACCGTCCCGAGGGTGAGTATGGGCAGGGACAGGGCGCCGATCCTGGCCGGTCAGTCTTGGCCAGTCAGTCTTGGCCAGTTAGGGCGGCGACCAGCTCGGCCGCGGTCCGGCAGCGGTCCAGCAGCTGGCCCACGTGCGCCTTAGTGCCGCGCAGCGGCTCCAAGGTGGGGACGCGCTGCAGCGACTCCCGGCCGGGGATGTCGAAGATGACGGAGTCCCAGGAGGCGGCGGCCACCGACTCGGGGTACTGGCGCAGGCAGCGGCCGCGGAAGTAAGCCCGGGTGTCCTCCGGCGGGTTCTCGATGGCCCGGTCCACGGTCGCGTCGTCGGTCAGCCGCACCATCCGGCCCCGGGCGGCCAGCCGGTTGTACAGGCCGCGGTCCGGGCGTACGTCGGAGTACTGCAGGTCGACGAGCTGCAGCCGGGGATGATCCCAACTCAGCGAGTCCCGGGACCGGTAGCCCTCGAGCAGCTCGAGCTTGGCCACCCAGTCCAGCTCCTTGGCCAGCAGCATGGGGTTCTCGGCCAGCCGGTTCAGCACCGACTCCCACCGGTCCAGGACGTCCGCGGTGATGTCGTCGACGTCGTTTCCGTACCGGTCCTCGGTGTACTTGCGGGCCAGCTCGAGGTATTCAGCCTGTAGCTGAACGGCGGTCATCTTCCGGCCGTCCTTGAGCGTGACCAGCCGCCGGCAGGTCGGATCGTGCGAGATCGCGCGGAGCTCGGCGACCGGCGCCTCGACGGACAGGTCCGAGCCGAGGAACTTGTCCTCGATCATCGACAGGACCAGCGAGGTCGTGCCGACCTTGAGGTAGGTGCACACCTCGCTCATGTTCGCGTCTCCGATGATCACGTGCAGCCGCCGGTACTTCTCCGGGTCGGCGTGCGGCTCGTCCCTGGTGTTGATGATGGGCCGCTTGAGCGTGGTCTCCAGGCCGACCTCGACCTCGAAGAAGTCGGCCCGCTGGCTGATCTGGAAGCCGGAGCCCCGGCCGTCGGCGCCGATGCCGACCCGCCCGGCCCCGCAGATCACCTGGCGGGACACGAAGAACGGGACGAGGAACTTGACGATGTCGGCGAACGGCGTGGCCCGGCGCATCAGGTAGTTCTCATGCGAGCCGTAGGAGGCGCCCTTGTTGTCGGTGTTGTTCTTGTACAGCTGGATGGGCGCGCTGCCCGGCACGGTCGCGGCCTTGGCCGCGGCCTCGGCCATGACCCGCTCGCCGGCCTTGTCCCAGATCACCACCGACAGGGGGTTGGTGCACTCGGGCGCGGAGTACTCGGGGTGCGCGTGGTCGACGTACAGCCGGCCGCCGTTGGTGAGGATGACGTTGGCCAGGCCCAGGTCCTCGTCGGTCAGCTGGGAGGAGTCTGCCGCCTCCCGGGTCAGGTCGAACCCGCGGGCGTCCCGGAGCGGATTCTCCTCCTCAAAATCCCACCGGGCCCGGCGGGCCTTGGCGGCGGTGGCCGCCTGGTAGGCGTTGACGATCTGAGACGAGGTCACCATCGCGTTGGCACCGGGCTGGCCGGGCACGGAGATGCCGTATTCCGTCTCGGTGCCCATCACCCGCAGAACGCTCATACCAAGCAGCCTAATGCCGTCACGGACGAAGCCAGCATGCTGACACGATTTCCAGAGGGCGAACGAACATCAAAGGTACTGCCCGGTGTTCGCCACGGTGTCGATCGAGCGGCCTGCCTCGGTGCCGGTCTTACCGGAGACCAGGGTCCTGATGTAGACGATGCGTTCGCCCTTCTTGCCGGAGATGCGGGCCCAGTCGTCCGGGTTCGTGGTGTTCGGCAGGTCCTCGTTCTCGCTGAACTCGTCGACGCACGCGGCCAGCAGGTGACTAACCCGCATGCCCTTCTGCCCGGTCTCCAGGAACTCCTTGATGGCCATCTTCTTGGCCCGGGCCACGATGTTCTCGATCATGGCGCCGGAGTTGAAGTCCTTGAAGTACAGCACTTCCTTGTCGCCGTTGGCGTAGGTGACCTCGAGGAACCGGTTCTCCTCGGACTCGGTGTACATCCGCTCGACCGTGCGCAGGATCATGGCCTCGACGGTGGCCTGCCTCGAGCTCTCGTGCTCAGCCAGGTCGTCGGGGTGCAGCGGCAGCTCCTTGAGCACGTACTTGGAGAAGATGTCCTTGGCCGCCTCGGCGTCGGGCCGCTCGATCTTGATCTTCACGTCGAGCCGGCCAGGCCGCAGGATGGCCGGGTCGATCATGTCCTCGCGGTTCGAGGCCCCGATGACGATGACGTTCTCCAGGCCCTCCACGCCGTCGATCTCGGACAGCAGCTGCGGCACGATGGTGTTCTCCACGTCGGACGACACGCCCGAGCCGCGGGTGCGGAAGATCGAGTCCATCTCGTCGAAGAACACGATGACGGGCATGCCCTCGCTGGCCTTCTCCCGGGCCCGCTGGAACACCAGCCTGATGTGCCGCTCGGTCTCGCCCACGTACTTGTTCAGCAGCTCGGGGCCCTTGATGTTGAGGAAGAAGCTCTTCCCCTCCTTGGTCCCCTCGTCGGCCGCCGTCTTGGCCGCGACTTGCTTGGCCAGCGAGTTCGCGACGGCCTTGGCGATCAGCGTCTTGCCGCAGCCGGGCGGCCCGTACAGCAGGACCCCCTTGGGCGGCTTGAGCTGGTGCTCCTTGAACAGGTCGGCGTGCAGGTAGGGCAGCTCGATCGCGTCCCTGATCTGCTCGATCTGCCCGGCCAGGCCGCCGATGTCCTTGTAGGAGATATCCGGAACTTCCTCCAGGATCAGCTCTTCCACCTCGGCCTTGGGGATCCGCTCGTACACGTACCCGGACCGGGACTCCAGCAGCAGCGAGTCGCCGGCCCGCAGCGGCTGGTTCAGCAGAGGCTCGGCCAGCCGGACCACGCGCTCCTCGTCGGCCTGGGAGATGACCAGGGCGCGCTCGCCGTCGGCGAGCACCTCCTTGAGCATGACGACCTCGCCCACCTTCTCGTAGGCCTGGGCGATGACGACGTTGAGCGCCTCGTTGAGGACCACCTCCTGGCCCGGGCGCAGCTCGCTGAGCTCGACGTTCGGCGACACGTTCACGCGCATCTTGCGCCCGCCGGTAAAGACGTCGGCCGTGTCGTCCTCACACGCGTTCAGGAAGACGCCGAACCCGGACGGCGGCTGGGCCAGCCGGTCCACTTCTTCCTTCAGCGCCACGATCTGGTCGCGCGCCTCCCGCAGCGTCGCGGCCAGCCGCTCGTTCTGCGAGGTAACCCCGTTGAGGCTGCCTTCGGTCTCGCGCAGCCGGTCTTCGAGCAGCCTGACCTGCCGTGGCGAGTCCGCCAGCCGGCGACGGAGCACGGCGATCTCCTCATCAAGAAAGGAGATCTGTGCGCTAAGGCTCCTCACCTCATCGTCGTGCCGGCCGGCACGCCCGCTGTCGTCTCTGGTGGCCACACCCCTCACCTCCTCCTGAACCGCTAATAAGACATTACCTATACACGGGCATTCCCTAACCTCGCGAGGCCGTTTCAATGCCGTCTTGCCGCACATCCGGTCATCAACCTGTCACTCCAGTATCGCTAAGTGTTACCGTTCACCGGAGGCGTAACGCTGTCACCCCCGGGGGACGACCCCCCGGGACCCCCCCGATCCTGGGGGAGAACCTTCCCCCCCAGACCCCCCCGGGGCCGGACGGCGCCTGCGGGGCGGGGGAATCACCCCCGGCGCGAGCCGCCGCGCGGTGATCAGGAACCCGGTGTGTCCCACCATGCGGTGATCCGGCCGGACGGCCAGGCCCTCGACGTGCCACCCGCGGACCAGGTTCTCCCAGGCGGCCGGCTCGCCGAAGCCCCCGTGCCCGCGCAGGGTCTCGACGGTACGGGACAGCTGGGTGGCGGTGGCCACGTAACAGCACACCAGGCCGCCGGGGACGAGGATCGCCGCGACCGCGTCCACGCAGTCCCAGGGGGCGAGCATGTCCAAGATGACGCGGTCGAAGTCGGCGAGCCCGTCGGAGTCCGCACCGAACTCACCGTTCACCAGCTGCCAGGCCGGCGGGAGGCCGCCGAAGAACTGCTCCACGTTCCGCCGGGCGACCTCGGCGAAATCCGGGCGGCGCTCGAACGAGACCAGGGTCCCCTCCTCCCCTATCGCCCGCAGCAGCCAGCAGCTCAGCGCGCCCGAGCCGGCTCCGGCCTCGAGCACCCGCGCGCCGGGGAATACGTCGGCGAACGCCACGACCTGCGCCGCATCCTTGGGGTAGACCACCGCCGCGCCGCGTTTCATCGCGAGCGTGTAGTCGGCCAGCAGCGGGCGGAAGACGACGTAGGGGGTGCCGCCCTGCGACCTGATCACGTTCCCGTCCGGGCCCCCGATGATGTCGTCGTGGTTCAGCGTGCCCCGGTGGGTGTGAAAGACGCGCCGGCCCGCAGGGTGATGAGATGGCTGCGGCCCTTGGGATCGGTCAGCTGTACCGGTTCCCCGGCCGTCAACGGTCCGCGCCGCGGTTTGGTCATGCTGGTCACAGTAGCGGGACCGGGGGTCAGACGCCGGCGAAGGCAAGGTCGACGTCACGGGCGGCGAGCACGCCATAGACCTGACCGGACGGCTCCACCAGCAGGTACTCCGTGGCGGGGGCCCGGCGGATCGCGTCCAGCAGGGCCATGCCGGACAGGTCGGCGGACAGCACCAGGTTCGGCTCGAGCGTCCTGGCCAGCGAGCCCGCCTCGATCCAGGGCCGCCGTTGCTCCGGCGTGGCCATCACCGCGGTCTCGTTGAGGATCGCGATCGGCTTGTCGTCGTGATCGACGACCACGACCGCCCGGGCCTTGCTCTCGTCCGCGCGCCTGATCGCCTCGGCCAGCGGGGTGTCGGCGGCGACCGACACCGCCTTGCGGGCCAGCCGACGGGCCTGCAGCGCAGGCAGCCGCTCGCGGAACCTGGTGGCCTTGATGGCCTGGCCCGCGCCCGTCCACATGAAGGCTGCGACCACCGCCAGCCACACCACGGTGACCAGGTCCCCGCCGATCCTGGCCTCGACCGGCGGCGCCAGCACCAGGACGAACAGGCCGAGCGCGAGCACGCGGCCCGCCCAGGCGGCGGCGATTGTGGACGTCCCGGGACGGCCGGTCACCTTCCAGATCACCGCCCGCAGCATCCGCCCGCCGTCCAGCGGCAGTCCGGGCAGCAGGTTGAAGCCCCCGACGACCAGGTTGGCCCACATGAGCTGGGAGATCAGCGTGCCGCCGATGGTGCCCGCGGTGACCACGTGGGTCAGGCCCCAGCCGCCGGCGGCCAGCAGCAACGAGAGCGCCGGGCCGGCCGCCGACACCAGGAACTCCCGCCCCGGCGTCTGCGGTTCCCGCTCGATCTCGGAGAACCCGCCCAGCGGGTAGAGCAGGATGCGGCGCACCGGCAGCCCGAACCCGCGCGCGACCACCGAATGGCTCAGCTCGTGGATCAGGACGGACAGGTAGAGCAACACGACAAACGCGGCGGCGACCACGAACCTGGTGGCCCCGTGCAAGGTCGAAGCCAGGTCGTTGGCGTAGACGAAGATGAAGACCCCGGCGATCACGAACCAGTACGGCGAGATGTAGACCGGGATGCCGAACGGGCGCGCGAGGACGATCCCAGGACCGGCGTCGCGGCGCTGCGGATGCTTCTGCTTCTGCGGCGTGCTAGCCACGATACCGATGCTACGTGCTCTGTTAGCCCGGGGGGACGACTCACGGGGGCAGAGATCCCCCCGAATGTCGGTGCCATGCCCTACGGTTCAAGGGTGGAAGAGATGGTGCTGGCCCCGGTGGAGGAGCCACCGGAAACGCCGTTGGGGCCGGCGCTTTCGCCGTCGCGCGCGGCGGATTTCATGACGTGCCCGCTGCTGTACCGGTTCCGGGTGATCGACCGGCTGCCCGAGCCGCCGACCCAGGCCACGGCGCGCGGGACACTGGTGCACGCCGCGCTGGAGCGGCTGTTCGACCTGCCCGCGCCCGAGCGGACCCCCCAGGCCGCGCGGGCGCTGGTCCTGCCGGAGTGGGACCGGCTGGCCGCCGACGAGCCAGACCTGGCCGCGCTGTTCCCCGACGAGGCCGAGCGGGCCAGCTGGCTGCAGTCCGCCATCGCGATCCTGGACGCGTACTTCACCCTCGAGGACCCCCGCAGGCTCGAGCCCGCCGAGCGGGAGAGCTACGTGGAGACCACGCTGGATTCCGGGCTGCGGCTGCGCGGTTATATCGACCGGCTGGACGTGGCGCCTGGTGGCGAGATCCGGATCGTGGACTACAAGACCGGGCGGGCCCCGCGCGAGGCCTACGAGGCGAGCGCGCTGTTCCAGATGAAGTTCTACGCGCTGGTTATCTGGCGGCTGCGCGGCCGGGTGCCGAGACTGCTCCAGCTCATGTACCTGGCCGAGGGCGAGGTGCTGCGATACGCGCCGGAGGAGTCCGACCTGCTGGCCACCGAACGGAAGATCATCGCCCTGTGGCAGGCCATCGAGCGGGCCCGGGCCGCGGGCGACTGGCGGCCGAGGCCGAGCAAGCTCTGCGACTGGTGCAACCACAAGGCGCTGTGCCCCGAGTTCGGCGGCACCCCTCCCCCGCTCCCCGCCGCCGACGAGGCTTAACGGCGAGTCGCAAGCGAGGATCCGGGGGGCACGAACCGCGCTCCGTTCGGCATAAAAATGATCTTTTGATCAGGATCAGGCCGGCTGCGGCGCGCCTTCGGGAGAGCTGTCGGACACCTGCGGGGTGTTCTCAGGGAAGTGACACGCCACCTGGTGGCCAGGGATCAGCTCGGCCAGCGGCGGCTCCTGGGTCCGGCAGATCTGCTGGGCCTTCCAGCACCGGGTGTGGAATCGGCACGCGGACGGCGGCCGCAACGGGCTCGGCACGTCGCCTTCCAGCCTGATGCGCTGCCGGCGTTCCCGCTGGCCCGTCGCGCTGCTGAGCGGCTCGGGCACCGGAACCGCCGACAGCAGCGCCACCGTATACGGATGCCGCGGGTTGGCGTACAGCTGGTCCCGGCCGGCGACCTCGACAATCTTGCCGAGGTACATGACGGCCACGTTGTCGCTAATATGCCGGACCACGGACAGGTCGTGCGCGATCACCACGTAGGTCAGGCCCAGCTCATCCTGCAGGTCCTCGAGCAGGTTGATGACCTGGGCCTGGATCGACACGTCAAGCGCGGAGACCGGCTCGTCGGCGACGATCAGCTTGGGCCGTAGCGCCAGGGTGCGGGCGATCCCGATGCGCTGCCGCTGGCCGCCGGAGAACTCGTACGGGTACCGGTTGTAGTGCTCGGGATTGAGGCCGACGAGCTCGAGCAGTTCCTGCACGCTGCGCCTGACCCCGCCGGACGGCGCGACCTTCTGCAGCCGGAACGGCGCACCCACGATGGCGCCCACGGTGTGCCTGGGATTGAGCGACGAGTAGGGGTCCTGGAAGATCATCTGGATCTCGCGGCGCAGCGGACGCATCTTGCCCTGCCGCAGGTGGGTGACGTCGCGGCCGTCAATCACGATCCGGCCGCTGGTCGGCTCGTCCAGCCGGACCAGCAGGCGGCCGGTGGTGGTCTTCCCGCAGCCTGATTCGCCGACCAAGCCGAGGGTATGGCCCTTGGTCACCGTCAGGTTGATCCCGTCGACGGCCTGGACGGCGCCGACCTTGCGCCTGAACACGACGCCGCGGGTGACGGGGAAGTGCCGGACCAGGTCGGTGACCTCGAGCAGCACGTCACCGGACGGTGCGCGGTCCGCTCCCGCCTCGGGTGCTGGCGGCGTCTGGATCTGTTCGGTCACACCGGCTCCCTGGCTTCTGGTCCCTCGGTCGCCGCCGTGGCGTCGTCCGGGATCTTGTCCGCCGACAGTTGGGCCCACTGCCGGGCCCGTTCCTCGGCGGTCAGGTGGCACGCCGCCGCGTGCCCGGGCGTCACCACCTCGCGCAGGGCCGGCACCTCGGTCTCGCAGCGCTGTCCGCCGACCAGCTCGGTGTACCGGCAGCGCGGGTGGAACGGACAGCCTGAGGGAACCCTGATCAGGCTGGGCGGCGTGCCCGGTATCGGGACCAGCCGGCTGGTCCTCTCCCGGTCCAGCCGCGGCATGGAGGCCAGCAGACCCCAGGTGTACGGATGGCCCGGGCGGCCGAAGATCTCAGCGGCCGACCCATACTCGGCGACCCGGCCGGCGTACATCACCAGGATGTCGTCGGACAGCTCGGCGACCACGCCGAGGTCGTGGGTGATCATGATGACCGCCGAGCCGAACTCCGACTGCAGGTCGGAGATCAGGTCGAGGATCTGCGCCTGCACGGTAACGTCGAGCGCCGTGGTGGGCTCGTCGGCGATGAGCAGCCCGGGATCGCAGGACAGCGCCATCGCGATCATCGCCCGCTGCCGCATGCCGCCGGAGAACTGATGCGGGTAGTCGTCGACCCTGACCTCCGGCTGCGGAATGCCCACCCGGCCGAGCAGGTCGATGGCGTGCTTGCGGGCCACCTTCTTGCTCACGTCGTTGTGGACCCGGAACGCCTCGATGATCTGATCGCCCACCTTGTAGTAGGGATGCAGCGAGGACAGCGGATCCTGGAAGATCATCGCCATCTTGTCGCCGCGCAGCGCCCGCACCCGGCCGGGCGGGGCGCCGACCAGTTCCTCGCCATCCAGCCGGATGTGCCCGCTGATCTGCGCCCTGCTGCCCTGGTTCAGGCCCATGATGCCCATGCTGGTGACGCTCTTCCCCGAACCTGATTCGCCGACGATACCCAGGGTGCGGCCCCGCTCGAGGCTGAACGAGACGCCGTCCACGGCCTTCACCAGGCCATCTTCGGTCGGGAAGTGGATCCGGAGGTCTTCGACCTCGAGCAGGGTTTGCGGCATCAGTACTTCACCCTCGGGTCGAGCACGGCGTAGAGAATGTCCACCACCAGGTTAGCGATCACGATGAAGAAGGCGGCCAGCAAGGTTACCCCGAGGATCTCGGGCAGGTCCTGGTTCTGCACGGCCTCGACCGTGAACAGGCCCAGCCCGTGCAGCGAGAAGGTCACCTCGGTGATGATGGCGCCGCCGAGCAGCAGGCCGAGGTCCATGCCGAATATGGTGACGATCGGGGTGAGCGCGGCGCGCAGCCCGTGCTTGAAGATCACCGTCCGCTCGGGCAGTCCCTTCGACCGGGCGGTGCGGATGTAGTCCTCGCTCATCGTCTCCAGCATGCCCGCCCTGGTCAGCCTCGCATAGAGCGCCGCGTACAGGAAGGACAGGCATAGCCACGGCAGCACCAGGTTGCGCGCCCACAGCAGCGGGTTGGTACTGAAGGGCACGAACGTTACGTTCGGGAAGATCGGCCACTTATAGCTGAACAGCTCGAGCGAGATCAGCCCGGTGAAAAAGATCGGCAGCGACACTCCGACCAGGGCGATGCTCATGGAGAACCGGTCGAACAGGGTACCGCGCTTGAGCGCCGAGATGATGCCGATGGAAACCCCGGAGACCAGCCAGATTATCGCAGCCCCGATCGCCAGAGAGAGCGTCACGGGCAGGTCGCTGACCATCTGGGGCCACACCGGCTGCTGGGTCCTGAACGAGTAGCCGAAGCATGGCGGCGGGCAGTAGGCGGTGTTGGTGCCAGTGTTGTAGTGCGTGCCGACAACTATGCCCTTGAGGAAGTTGCCGTACTGCACCCAAAGCGGATGGTCCAGGCCGAGCTGGGCCTCGATCTGCAGCACGGCCTGTCGGGTCGGGTTACGGCCCACGTACTCCGTGGCGAGCTGGTAGGTGTTCTGTCCGGCCAGCCGCGGGATGATGAAGAAGATAGCGAACGTGATCGCGCTGACCACGATCAGCAGGAACACCGTGGCGACCAGTCGCCGGATGACGAATGTGATCACTGTGCGCAGCGCTGGTGCCCGGCCGAGGTACCCCGGACGGGCACCAGCTTCCTCGCTTTCTGCTTTCTACTTCACGCCGACTACTTCAAACCGAGCACGGCGTAGTTGTACATGCCGTAGTAGGGCTGAACGTAGACGTTGGTCAGGGTCGGGCCCCGGTAGAGCAGGGACTTGGCGTACACCCCGGGCAGGATGGCCGCATCCTTCATCACCTGCATGTCGATCTGGCTGGTGTAGGAGTTCCGGGTGGCGTCGTCGGTGGTGGCCGCCATCTTGGTGAGCAGGTCGTTCACCACCGGGTCGTTGAGCTGGGCCAGGTTCGTGTTGCCCGCCGGGCTGATCGCGGTGCCGTCCACGATGTAGAAGAAGAAGCCCCAGCCGTCCGGCCAGTCGGCCGCCCAGCCGTAGAACGAGATGCCGATGCCGTGCTCGGCCTCGTACTTCGGCACGCCCGCGAAGTCGCCGTCATAGGTGCTGGTCGGGAAGCCGTGCAGCGTGGTCTTGATCCCGGCCTGGGCCAGCGAGGCCTGCAATGCCTCGGCGGCCGCGACCTCCTTGGGCCGGTCGCTGCGGTAGGTGATCCCGGTGGTGAAGCCGTTCGGCTGACCGCAGGCCTGCAGTTCCTGCTTGGCCTTGGCGATATTCCCGCCGGGATCGGTGGTGGCCCCGTAGAGATCGAAGGCCTTGTACCCGACCGTGTTGGGCGGTGCCACCGTGCTGGCGATCGCGCCGCCTATCGGCCCGCCGTAAGCATCCTGGTAGTTGGTCTTACTGGCCGCGTACTCGACGGCCATCCGGCAGTGCGCGTTGTTCAGCGGCGCCAGCGTGGTGTTGAGGGCGGCGAACCAGGTGAACCCGGCGAGCGGGTCATCGGACTGGGCCTTCAGCGACGCCGTGGACAGGATCCTGGACCTGGCGGCCGCCTGGACCCCGGTGCCTGCCGCGTCGACCTGGAGGTCACCGGCGAGCAGCCGGTTGTCGATGTCGTTCGCGTTCATGTTCATCGTCATGGTGATCTTGCTGGCCAGCTGGCTGGCGTTCGGGTCGGTAGACGCCTTCCAGTTCGGGTTCGGCACCAGGACCAGTTCCTTGTTCAGCTGGTAACTCTGGAACATGTACGGGCCGGTGGAGATCGGGTGCAGCTGGTAGTTCGCGCCGGTGTCCTTGGCCGGCGGCACCGGGGCGGTCTGCGGGATCGCGGCCACGTAGTTGAAGTCCGCGAACGGTTTGGCGAGATGGAACACGATCGTGGTCGCGTTCGGCGTGTCGATTGCGGTCAGGCCCATCTTGTCCGGGGACTTGTCCTTGTACGGCCCCGGGTACTTCGCGGCGTTCCCGCCCAGCAGGAACGTGAAGTAGGCGGGCCCAAGCGGGAACAGGCCGCGGTCGAAGGTGCGCTCGACCGCGTACTTGACGTCTGCCGTGGTAACCACGGTGCCGTCCTCGAACTTGACGTCAGGCTGGATGTGGTAGGTCCAGGTCAGGCCGTTGTCGCTGACGACGCCTGGGGCGGTGGCCAGGTCCGGGACAACCTGCAGGCCGCATGAGCCCGGGCAGGACTTGTAGGTCATCAGCGGCATCACGTACAACCGGGTGAAATTCCACATGTACGCGTAGTAGGTGTTGCCCGGATCGGTTGAGTCCGGGGCACTGCTGTTGCCGAAGTTGATGGTCCCGCCCTTGGTCGTGGACGGGTTGACCACGTTGCTGACGGCAGCGTTGAACCCGGTCGTCCCGGGGCTTGATGATGGGCTGCCGCTAGTACTACTGCTGCTACCGCTACTGCTGCACGCGGCGAGCACGAGGGCAGCGGCCGCCGCGAACGCGGCGACCCCAAAGGTCCTGCGTCTCGTCATGGGATGAAACGCCTCCTTGTCGTTATTCGTTGTACGAACTTTGGGTTGCATCGGCCTTACCGGATGCCCTTCGGGTCAAGGGCATCCCGCAGTCCGTCTCCGAACAGGTTGAAGGCCAACACCGTGATGAAGATGGCCGCCCCCGGAAGGATCATGAACATCGGGTCGATCGAGTAGAAGCCGCCGGTGACCGCGTCCGACAGCATCCCGCCCCAGCTCGGCTGCGGAGGGATGATGCCGACCCCGAGGTAGGACAGCCCCGCCTCGAACAGGATGTTGGTCGGGATCAGCAGCGTGGCGTAGACCAGGATCGGCCCGACCAGGTTCGGCAGCAGCTCGCGGAACAGGATGTACGGCCCCCGGGCGCCCATGCTGCGGGCCGCGTCCACGAACTCACGCTCGCGCAGCGATAGCGTCTGGCCGCGGATGATCCGGCCCATGTACGGCCAGGCGAAGAAGCCGATCACGAAGATCAGCAGGCTGATCCGCAGGCCGTTCCCTGACAGGCCGAACGCGGACGACGGGATGACGCCGACCAGCGCGATCGCGAACACGAAGAGCGGGAAGGCCAGGAAGATGTCCATGGCGCGGGCGATCACCGAATCCACCCAGCCGCCGAAGTAGCCCGCGATGACCCCCATCACCACGCCGATGCCGACCGCGAGCGCGGTCGACAAGAAGGCGATGATCAGCGACACCCGTGCGCCGTTGACGATGCGGCTCAGCATGTCCCGGCCGGTCACCGGCTCGACGCCGAACGGGTGCGCGAGACTGATCCCGCCGAACGGCCCGTATGGCCGGCTGTACACCGGATCGATCAGGTTTGAGTGGTAGATAGTAGGGTTCTGCACCAGCAATGGCCCGAAGATCGCGACCAGGATGAGGAAGAGCACGACGCCGCCGCCGACCATGGCTACCTTGTCCCGCCGCAGCCGCATCCAGGCGATCTGCCCGAGTGACCGGCCTTCGATCGCCTTGCCCGCGACGGCCAGCGGAATGCTCGGCTCCGGCCCGCCAGGACCCGTCGCCACGTCTATGGGCACGGCCATCGTCTGAAAACCACTCTCTGCGTTCGAAGCAACAGGCATCTATCGCGTCCGGGACCGGCCCCCACGGTTACCGCAACCTCACGCCTCAGCCTTTACCTAGTGAGATTCCGTCATTTCGCGCGTGGGTACCAGCCCCGCGCCGTAGTCGTAGCGTGATCGTGATTAAAACCCGTCCTAAATGTCATAGTGCGCTACGCAAGCGGTCCATGTGACTACAGAGATCAGCCGCAACCCACCGTCCCGATCACGACGCTACGCCTGAGTGACCTTATACCTAATGGAATCTATGGCCACAGGCGGGGTTCGCGGGAAGATTTCCCGTCTTTTCCCCCAAGCCCGCCCTGCCCTTCCCCCGAACCCACCCTGCCCTTCCCCCAAGCCCACCCTAGGTGATGCCGTGGCGGCGCAGGATGTCTTCGACGTCCCCGAGGTCGTCGTCATCGTCGGCCGCGTTCTTGCCCTTGCGCGCCTTGACCGGGGTCTGGGCCGACGGCGTGCTGGCGGCCGGCGCCGTCCGGGGCGCGATCTCCCGCCCGGCGGTCCTGGTTGCTGCGGCGCCGACGGCCTGCTGGTCCTGGCCCCGCTCGCCCCGCTTTCCCCGACGCCGCCGCAGCGGGCCGGACACCACGAACAGCACTACGGCCAGCGCGGCGACCGCGATGCCGGACCATACCTCGGTCGAGAACACGAAGCCCTTCGCGAAGTCCGCGATGGCTACCCCGATCTTCCAGAACATCTTGACCGCGCCGGTCAGGTACGCGGCCAGCGGCAGCAGCGACCACGCGGCGCCGCGCAGGCCCGCTCCGAGGCCACGACGCCGCATGACGAAGTAGCTCAGCACCAGGCCGAGTCCGGTCAGTCCCGCGCACAGCGGCAGCGAGACGATCTGGTCGTAGGTGGACATCCGCACCTCCCCGCGGTTCTATCTGAAGTCTAGGTCGTGATCCGTGCGGAATCCCTGGGGCTAGCCCCCCGGGTCCACCCTTATTCCGTCGGCGTCGGCGGTCAGGTCGAGCAGGGAGCCGACCACGGTCCGGCCGGGCGCGGGCGGGATCGGGACCAGCGACGGCACGGCGAAGACCCGGCAGCCCGCCGCCTCCGCCGACGCGACGCCGTTCGGCGAATCCTCCAGGGCGAAGCAGTCCCCGGGGTCCACGCCGACCAGCTTGGCCGCGAGCAGGTACGGCTCGGGGTCGGGCTTGGTGGCGGTCACGTCCTCGGCGCACACCAGCACGTCGAACCGCATTCCGGTTCTGGCCAGCACGGCGTCCATGAAGCCGCGTTCGGACGAGGTCACCAGCGCGTGCGGCAGGCGGGCCTGCCTGACCGCGGCGAGCAGCTCGCGCGCGCCGGGCTGGACCGGGACGCCGTCGCGGCGGACGCGCTCGATGATGTCGGACATGAGCCACTCGCCGATCAGTTCCGGCGGCGCGGGCCGGGTCGCCTTCGACAGCAGGTACCGCACCGAGCGCTCCAGGCTCCCGCCGAGCAGCTGGGCCTGGTCTTGTTCTGACCAGCTGGCCCCGAGCCTGGCCATGATCGCCGTCTCGGCGTCGAGCCAGAGCGGCTCGGAGTCGATCAGGAGCCCGTCCATGTCGAACAGCACCGCTGGGCCGGCAGGTTCAGACACTGAAGTACTTCGCCTCGCGATGGTGCAAGACGATCGCGTCGGTGGATTGCTCGGGATGCAGCTGCATCTCCTCGGAGAGCTCGACGCCGATGCGGGACGGCTCGAGCAGGCGCACCACCTTGGCCCGGTCGGCCAGGTCCGGGCAGGCCGGGTAGCCGAAGGAGTACCGCGCGCCCCGGTAGCCGACCCGCAAGAAACCATCCAGGTCGTCGGGATCGTCGCCACTGAACCCCAGCTCGCGCCGGACCCGTGCGTGCCAGTACTCAGCCAGCGCCTCGGTGAGCTGGACGGACAGGCCGTGCAGTTCCAGGTACTCGCGGTAGGCGTTCTTGGCGAACAGCTCGGCCGTGGCCTCGGAGATCCGCGGGCCCATGGTGGCGAGCTGGAACGCCACCACGTCGGTCTGCCCGCTGCTCTGCGGCTTGAAGAAGTCGGCCAGGCACAGCCGCCGGTCGCGCCGCTGCCGGGGGAAGGTGAACCGCTCGACCTGCGTCTTTCCATCGGTGCTGGCCCGGGGGGACGACCCCCCCAAGCCCCCCCGCTCGGGCACGAGCACGATCAGGTCGTTTCCCTCGCTGGCGCAGCGGAAGTAGCCGTAGACCACCGCCGCCTCGAGCAGCCCCTCGGTCTGCGCCCGCTCCAGCAACATGCGCAGCCGCGGCCGGCCCTCGGTCTCGACCAGTTCGTCGTAGCTCGCCCCGCCGCGGCCCCGTGACGGCTTGAGTCCCCACTGGCCCATGAACAGCGCCCGCTCGTCCAGGTAGGCGGCGTACTCGGCCAGCGGTACCCCCCTGATCACTTCGGTACCGAGGAACGGCGGCTCCGGCACCGGGCCATCGGTTGATATGTCCGAACGGACCGTGGTACTTGCGTCCGGTCCGTCGGCCGCGGCCGTCTGGGGGACGGCCCGGACCCGCCGGGTCCGCAGCTCGGGCAGCTTGGCTCCGGGTTCGCCGCGCTTGACCGCCATCGCGGCGTCCATCAGGCGCAGCCCCTCGAACGCGTCCCGTGCGTACCTGACCTGGCCGTCGAACAGCGAGGCCAGGTCCTGCTCGACGTAGGCGCGGGTCAGGGCGGCGCCGCCGAGCAGCACCGGCCAGCGCCCGGCCAGGCCGCGCGAGTTCAGCTCGGACAGGTTGTCCCGCATTACCACGGTCGACTTCACCAGCAGGCCCGACATCCCGATGACGTCCGCGTCGTTCTCCTCGGCCGCCGCCACGATGGACGAGATGGGCTGCTTGATGCCGATGTTGACGACGTCGTAGCCGTTGTTGGACAAGATGATGTCGACGAGGTTCTTGCCGATGTCGTGCACGTCGCCCCTGACCGTGGCGAGCACGATCTTGCCCTTGCCCGACTGGTCGGTGCGGGCCATGTGCGGCTCGAGGTAGGCCACCGATGTCTTCATCACCTCGGCGGAGGTCAGCACGAACGGCAGCTGCATCTGCCCGGAACCGAACAGCTCGCCGACCGTCTTCATGCCGTCGAGCAGGACGTCGTTGACGATCTCCAGGGCGGGCCGCTGGGCCAGGGCAGCGTCCAGGTCCGCCTCGAGACCGACGCGCTCGCCGTCGATGATCCGCCGCTTCAGCCGGTCCCACAACGGCAGCGCCGCCAGCTCTGCGGCCCGGCTGGCCTTCAGGTCAGCCGCGTCCACGCCCTCGAACAGCTCAAGCAGCCGGGCCAGCGGATCGTAGCCCTCGCGCCGCCGGTCGTACACCAGGTCCAGCGCCACCTGACGCTGCTCATCGGGGATCCGCGCGATCGGGACGATCCGCGCCGCGTGCACGATCGCCGAGTCAAGTCCGGCCCGGACGCATTCGGCCAGGAAGACCGAGTTCAGCACGGCGCGGGCGGCGGGCTTGAGGCCGAACGACACGTTCGACACGCCCAGCGTGGTCTGCACGGCCGGGTACCGGCGCTTCAGCTCGGCGATCGCCTCGATGGTCTCGATCGCGTCGCGGCGGGTCTCCTCCTGGCCGGTGGCGATCGGGAAGGTCAGGCAGTCGACGATGATGTCCTCGACGTGCATGCCCCAGTTCCCGGTCAGGTCGGCGATGAGCCGCTCGGCGACGGCGACCTTCCAGTCCGCGGTGCGGGCCTGGCCCTGCTCGTCGATGGTCAGCGCGATCACCGCGGCGCCGTGCTCGCGGACCAGCGGCATCACCCGCGCGATCCGGGAGTCGGGCCCGTCGCCGTCCTCGTAGTTGACCGAGTTGATGACGGACCGGCCGCCGGTCAGCTCGAGGCCGGCCTCGATCACGGCAGACTCGGTGGAGTCGAGGACCAGCGGCAGGGTGGCGGCGGTGGCCAGCCTGCTCACCACCTCGCGCATGTCGGCCGCGCCGTCCCGGCCCACGTAGTCGACGCACACGTCGAGCAGATGCGCGCCGTCCCTGGTCTGGTTCCTGGCGATCTGGACGCAGTCCTCGAGACGGCCCTCGAGCATCGCGTCGCGGAACGCCTTCGACCCGTTGGCGTTGGTGCGTTCGCCGATGGCCAGGAACGCGGTGTCCTGGCGGAACGGCACGTGCGCGTACAGCGAGGCCACCCCGGGCTCGGGACGCGGCTTGCGCGCGACCACCGAGCGCCCGGCCACCCGGTCCGCCAGCACCGCGATGTGCTCGGGCGTCGTGCCGCAGCAGCCGCCGACCAGGGACAGGCCGAACTCCCTGGCGAACCGGTCATGCGCGTCCGCTAGCTGTACGGGGGTCAGCGGGTAGCGCGCGCCGTCGGGAGTAAGCATGGGCAGCCCGGCGTTCGGCTCGCAGGAGATCGGGATCCGGGCGTGCGCGGCCAGGTACCGCAGGTGCTCGCTCATCTCGCCCGGGCCGGTCGCGCAGTTCAGCCCGATCATGTCGATGCCGAGCGGTTCCAGGGCGGTCAGCGCCGCGGCGATCTCGCTGCCGAGCAGCATCGCGCCGGTCGTCTCGATCGTGACCTGCGCGATGATGAGCGAGTCCGGGGCCAGCTGAGCCGCCGCCCGCCTGCAGCCGATGATGGCCGCCTTAGCCTGGAGCAGGTCCTGGCAGGTCTCGACGATCAGCGCGTCGGCGCCGCCCCGCAGCAGCCCCTCCGCGTTGACCTGGTACGTGTCGCGCAACTCGCGGAACGTCGTGTGGCCGAGGGTGGGCAGCTTGGTACCGGGGCCCACCGATCCGAGCACCCAGCGCGGCCGGGCGGGCGTGGCCCAGCGGTCAGCCGCGGCGCGGGCGAGCCTGGCGGAGGCCTCGGACAGTTCCGCGATCCGGTCGGTCAGGTCGTACTCGCCGAGATTCCCCAGGTTCGCGCCGAACGAGTTGGTGGTGACGCAATCAGCGCCCGCTCCCAGGTATGCCTCGTGGACCGCGGTCACGATGTCCGGCCGGGTCACGTTCAGTATCTCGTTGCAGCCTTCATAACCGGCGAAATCATCGATGCTGGCGTCGCTGGCCTGGAGCATGGTGCCCATCGCCCCGTCGGCCACCACGACTCGCTCGGCCAATGCGGCCCGTAGTGCGCTCATCAGCCCCCCAATGTAGGCCATTACCGCCAGGATGCTCTACTTTCCCCCACGTCCAGCCTAGGTTATGTCGCCGCGCAGGACACGCGATACGTCACCCAACGAGTAGAGCCGACCACGTAGTCTTGACCATGACGGCCGGTGCGATGATCGGGGAGGTGGAGAGTCATCGAGTTCAACGACATCGGCGAACTCACCTCTCCGGTGGCCATCGCCGGTTTCGAGGGCTGGAACGACGCGGGTGAGGCAGCCAGCGGAGTGGTCAACCACCTCGGCATCGCCTGGCAGGCCACGCCGATAGGCGCCATCGATCCCGAGGATTTCTACGACTTCCAGGTCAACCGGCCGGCGGTCGAGATCGAGGGTGGCCATACCACGCGGCTGATCTGGCCGACGACCCGGATCTCGCTCGCGCGGGCCCACCCCGTCGACGGGTCGGTACCGCCTACCGGGCTGGCCCGGGACGTGATCTTGGTGCACGGCATCGAGCCGAACATGCGCTGGCGGGCGTTCAGCGAGGAACTCGTGCAGAGCCTGGAAAGCCTGGGCGTCGAGCTGGTCATCCTGCTCGGCGCGCTGCTGGCCGACGCACCGCATACCCGCCCGGTGCCGGTATCGGTCGGTTCTTCGAACGCGAAGCTGGCCAGCGAGGTCGCGGGCGGCGGGGTCAGCCGGGTGGACTACAAGGGCCCGACCGGGATCCTCGGGGTGCTGCAGCACACCTGCACGGGCGCGGGCCTGCCCACGGTCTCGTTGTGGGCGCAGGTCCCGCACTACGTGGCGCAGCCGCCCAGCCCGAAGGCGACCCTGGCGCTGCTGCGCGGGGTCGAGGACATCCTGGACGCGCCGCTGCCGCTGGCCGATCTGCCCGAGGAGGCCCGCGCCTGGGAACGGGGCGTGGACGAACTCGCCCAGCAGGACTCCGAGGTGGCCGATTACGTCCGGACCCTCGAGGAGGCCAAGGACGCGATGGACCTGCCCGAGGCGAGCGGCGACGCCATCGCCCGCGAATTCGAGCGCTACTTCAGGCGGCACGGCGGCGCCGGAGAGTCAACGGGCCCGGGCGGTATCTGACCCGGTGGTCCGGCCGGGATCCTAGATCGGGGGCCAGGGGACGGCGGGCCAGTCGGCCGGCGGATACGGGTGGACGCGGTGCTCGAGCAGGGTCTCGACCCTGATCTTGGTGGCGTTGATCTCGCTCGCGGTCAGCAGCCCGGATAGCTCGGCGACCAGCGGGCCCTCGGCGAGTTCGGCGTTCAGGCGGCGCAGCGCCTCCACTGAGCGCCGGGGCAGGCTCTTACCCCGCCACTGCCACAGCACGGTACGCAGCTTGTAGTCCTCGGCGAAGCAGACCCCGTGGTCACAGCCGTACAGGTGCCCGTCGACCACGGGCAGCAGGTGACCTATCTTGCGGTCGGCGTTGTTCACCACCGCGTCGAACACGGCCATGTCGCGCAGGCCCGCATGGTCGGTGCGGCGGGACAAGGCGATCAGGTCCACGCCAGTGTCGTGGTCGATCCATAGCTGACACATGCCGGGCCCGAACGGTCCGTCCCGCATGACCGTGGGCGGGACCACATCCCAGCCGGCCGCCCGGGAGACGACGTAGGCCGCTACCTCCCGGCCGGCTAGCGTGCCCGCCGGGAAGTCCCACAGCGGCCGCTCACCCGCGATCGGCTTGTAGACGCAAGCAACAGTGGCCTGCTGGGTCCGGGCGTTCCTGGAATTCTTGGAATTCTTGGAATTCTTGGTGTCCTTGGGGTTTTTGGCGTTTTTTGTGTCCCTGGCGGCCCTGGGATCCGGCCCGGCGGTCTTGATCGTGCAGTACAGGGTGGCGTTGGACGCGTCTACCAGGCGCCCTTCGATATCCAGCGTGCCGCGGGTGAGCAGGTCAAGCGCGGCCTGCTCACCGTCGTCGGTTTCCGGGCCGGCGCTGTTCGGATCAAACATGGCTGACGCGGTGGCCGTTCTGCCGCGGGCAGATGTGCCCGTCGGTGTCCAGCGGCAGGCCGCACAGCGGGCACGGCGGACGGCCCGCGGAGACGATCTTCGCCGCTCGCTGGGCGAAGGCGCGCGCGGCGCCCGGCGTGATGCGCACTCGCAGGACCCCAGGGCCATCGGGGGGAATGTCCTCGGCCAGTGGCTCGACCGGTTCGTCCGATTCTTCCTGCGCCTCGATGACGACCATGCCGCCGTCACCATCCCAGGCCAGCGCGATCGCGCCGACCCTGAAGTCCTCAAGCAGCGGCAGGTCGAGCGGCGCGTCGTCCTCGAGCGCGGCGGGTGCGGCGGCCGGCACCTCGGGCGACCCGCCGGTACGCCTGAGCACTTCGTCCAGGAGCTCGTCGATCCGTTCGGCCAGCAGGCTGACCTGGAACTTCTCTAGGACCACGCTGGTCACCCGACCGCTGGCGGTCGCCTGCAGATAGAAGATCCGTTCTCCTGGCTGCCCCACCGCGCCGGCCACGAACCTCTCCGGCGGGTCATAGAAGTAGACCGGCATAGTCCTATCCTCGCGTGTCCGCCGACGGTTGACGACCATCAGGTATTGAGAAAGCCGCAGTAGTCGAAGGGGCGGCGTTCGCCTGGCCGTTCACATGGTCGGCGTTCATGTGGTCGGCGTTCATGGGGTCGGCTCCGCCGGAACCGCCCCCGACCGCCGCATCACTGGCCGCATCACTGGCCGCGCCGGGACGGTGGCCCCGGACGTGCGGCATGAGGTCATCGACTCCGCCCCCTCTGTCGTTCATCCGGACCAGGAACGGCCGCAGCGGCGTATACCTGATCACGGTCAGTGAGCAGGGGTCGGCCTGGATCCGCTGGCACTGATCGAGGTGCAATCCCAGGCTATCGGCCACGATCGCCTTGATGACATCGCCGTGGGAGCAGATCAGGTAGGTGGCGTCCGGTCCGAGCCTGGCGTTCCAGTCCCGGACCGCGGCTACGGCCCGGTGCTGCATGTCCGGCATGGACTCCCCGCCGGGACCGGGAAACGTCACCGCGCTGGGGTGGGCCTGGACCACGCGCCAGAGCTTCTCGGTAGCCAGCTTCTTCAGCGGCTGCCCGGTCCAGTCGCCGTAACGGCACTCCCCCACCCGGTCATCGGTGACGACCTGCTGACCGTCCCGGCCTGCCGCGATCACCCCGGCGGTCTGCGCGCAGCGTTCGAGCGGACTGCTGACGATGGCGGCCAGCGGGAGCGGGGCGAGCCGCGCCGCCAGCGCGGCCGCCTGAGCCTGGCCGCGGTCATCGAGCGGGATACCGGGCGTCCAGCCGGTCAGCACGTGACCGGTCGTCGCGGTGAGCCCGTGTCGCACCAGCAGAACCGTCGTCACGGTCTCCGACTCTAGCCGGTTCCGCGACCTACTCCGGATCCGGCTGCGCGGCAGTGCCGTCCCGTATGACAAACATCGCCGAGCCGAACTGCAGTACGTCGCCGGCCCGGACCGGGACCGGCTCGCGCACCAGCCAGCCGTTCACCCGGGTGCCGTTGTGGGAATCCAGGTCGCTGAGCAGCCAGCCGTCCTCGCCGCGGTCCAGCTGGGCATGACGTCGCGATACCGACAGGTCCGCGATGCGCAGATCGCAGTCCTGGGTCCGTCCGATGCTGAAGCTCGTCCCGTTGCCCGGCGGGAAGACCATCGGCGCCGGCTGACCAGGATCTCGCGGTCCGCCGGGGCCACCGTGAGCGCCGGCCCGGGGCACCGGCTGCGGGGGCCATCCCGTGGCGTCCGCCATGCTGGGCGGCGCCCATACCCCGGGTGATCCTGGCGGTGCCGGACGCCAGTCCGCACCCGCACCGTCGGGGTCCGGGTCGCGGCGGCGGAAGGCGGACCGGATCCGGTCCAGGAGCCTGGCCCGCGGGGGTGGCAGGTCACTGAACAGCCTGACCAGCTGACCGCGGTGCCGCGCGCCGAGAGCGCTCTGCATGCGGAACATGAAGGTGTCGTGGGACAGCCTGCCCTCGACGAACTCCTGCCGGAGCGCGCTGACGGCCAGATCGCGCTCCGCGTCGGAGGCGCGCAGATACTCGGGCGTTGCGGGCGTGTCCGCCGCCGACCCTCCCATGAATGGAGTATCGACATCATCCGCGCCCGGGGCAAGGGAAAGCCGCGGATATCTGCGCCGTGCGCCCGGCCGTTACAGGTCAGGAACCGGCCTGGTGCCGGACCTCAGGCCGTGGTCATGGCGGGCGTGCTCACCGCTGAGCTGTCCGGGGTCTGCAGCGGGAAGTGGCAGGCGGCCACGTGACCCGGGCCGAACGAGCGGAGCTGGGGCTCCTCGGCCGCACAGATCTCCTGCGCGAACTGGCACCTGGTGCGGAACCGGCACCCCGACGGCGGGTTCACCGGGCTGGGCAGCTCGCCGCGGATGGCCACGCCCTTCTTGGCCCGCTCTAGCGACGGCTTGGGCGCCGGAATGGTGGCGATCAGGCCGGCCGTGTACGGATGTGCGGCGCGCTCGTAGATGTCCTGCGCAGAGCCGAGCTCGACCAGCTTGCCCAGGTACATGACGCCGATCCGCTCGGCCATGTACTTGACCACCGCCAGGTCGTGCGAGATCACCACGTAGGTCAGTCCGTGCGAGGCCTGCAGCCGCTTCATCAGGTTCAGCACCTGCGCCCTGATGGACACGTCGAGCGCGCTGACCGGCTCGTCGGCCACGATGAGCCTCGGGTTCAGGGTGAGTGCCCTGGCCAGCCCGATGCGCTGCCGCTGGCCGCCGGAAAACTCGTGCGGGTAGCGCTCCACGGCGTTCCGCGGCAGGCCGACCTCGCCGAGCAGTTCGAACACGCGGTCCTGCTGGGCCCGCTTGCTGCCCATGCGCTGGATGGCCAGGGGCTCTCCGATGATCGCGCCGACCCGCATCCTCGGGTCGAGCGAGGAGTGCGGATCCTGGAACATGAGCTGCAGGTCGCGGCGCTTGCGCCGCAATTCGCCGCCGCTCAGCTTGGACACGTCCACGCCGCCGAGCGTGACCGAGCCGGAGTTCGGCTTCTCCAGCGCCACGATCACCTTGCCGATCGTGGTCTTGCCGCACCCAGACTCGCCGACCAGGCCGAACGTGGTTCCGGCCGGCACGGAGAAGGACACGTCCGACACGGCGTGGACGGCCCCCACCTTTCGCTGCAGCACGCCGGAGGTGATGGGGAATTCCTTCACCAGATTGCTGATCTGGAGCAGCGGAGCGGCACCGTCCCCGTTCGTCGCGGCCACCTCGACCGTGCGCTCGGTCACCTCGATGCGGCCATCGGCCGTCACCTCGAGGCCTGCCGCCACCACGATGACTTCCTCCCCTTGGACCTCCTGGGTTTTCTCGGCCTCCGCAGCCGTCTGGGGAACGTCCTGGTCGGCCGCGGTGTCCCCGAGCGGAACGTCGGCCACGAACTCGGGCGTGTACCCAGCCTTGTCGGCGGGCCCAGCGGCCTCGGCTACACTCTCGGCGTCCGACGAGACCAGGCCCATGCTCGCGGCGTCTGGGCCGCCCTCGCCGATCACGGTCAGGACCAGAGGCCCGTCGACCGGGTGCCAGCAGGAGAATCTGTGCTCATACGTCTTGCCCGACAGGGACGGTTCGTTGGTGCGGCACTTGTCCGTGGCCCGGCCGCACCGGGCTGCAAACCGGCAGCCCTGCGGCGGGTGCGACAGGTCGGGCGGTAGGCCGGGAATAGCGTGCAGCGCCTTGCTGGCATCTTGGTCGAGCTGTGGAATGGACGCGAGCAGGGCCTGGGTGTAGGGGTGGTGCATCTCGGCGAAGAGCGGGCGCACCTCGGCGGTTTCCACCACCCGCCCTGCGTACATGACGTTGACCCGGTCGGCGTGCCCGGCGATCACGCCCATGTCGTGCGTGATCAGCATCATCGCCATGCCCAGCCGCTCCTTCAGGTCCCTGAGCAGGTCGAGGATCTGCGCCTGAATGGTGACGTCGAGCGCGGTCGTCGGCTCGTCGGCGATAAGCAGCTTGGGCTCGTTGGCCAGCGCCATGGCGATCATCACGCGCTGCCGCAGACCGCCGGACAGCTGGTGCGGGTAGTCCTCAAGCCGCTCCTTCGGCCGCGGCAGCCCGACCAGGTTCAGCACCTCGACCGCCCGGTGGCGCGCCTCGGCCTTGCTCGCGCCCCGGTGCAGCAGGACCGGCTCGGCCACCTGGTAGCCGATGGTTTTGGTCGGGTCGAGCGAGGTGAGCGGATCCTGGAAGATCATCGCGATCTCATTACCCCGGACCCGCCGCATCTCTTCCTGCTTCAGGCCGACGAGTTCGCGGCCGTCGAGCTTGATCGAGCCGCCGACGATGGACCCGCCGGGCGGTAGCAGCCCCATGATCGACAGCCCGGTCATGGACTTGCCGCAGCCGGACTCCCCCACAATGCCGAGGGTTTCTCCGGCTTCGACGCGCATGTCGACGTTGCCGACCGCCTGCACCACGGAGCTGGTCAGCTTGATATGCGTCGACAGGTTCTCGATGTCAAGGACGGGGGCCATGTGGCCGCTACCTCTCCTTCGTGATGGCTGGTCAAGCATGCTACCCAACCGATGCGGCTACTAACGCCGCCTCAACCGGACGTCCAAAGAGTCGCGGAGCGCGTCGCCGATGAAGTTGAGCGCCATCACGGTCAGCACGATGCAGACGCCGACCGGGTAGATGAGCCACCAGTAGCCGTCCTGCATGTATCCGACGCCGTCGGAGATCATGTCGCCCCAGTCCAGGTTGGGGTAGTGCAACCCGAAGCCGAGGAAGCCCACGTAGGCGACCGCGAGGATCGCGTCGGCGACCTGGAACGTCACGTTGACGATCATCACGCCGAGCGAGTTCGGCAGCAGGTGTCTGCGGATCAGCCGCCAGCGGCCGGAGCCCGCCGTCCGCGCGGCCAGGACGAAGTCGCGTTCCCGGATCGTGAGCACCTCGCCGCGCACCAGCCGGGCCGGCACCTGCCAGGAGAACCCGCCGATGACCAGCGACAGGGACAGCACCGACGCGCCGTACCTGGACGCCAGAATGAGCACCACGAACAGGAACGGTATCGACAGGAATATATCGACCACGCGCATCAGCACGGTGTCGACGATCCCGCCGGCCAGGCCGGCGACCGCGCCGACCAGCGCGCCGATGGTAATCGCGACGAACGCGGCGAAGAAACCGATCTCCAGCGCGGCCTGGCCGCCCTTCATCAGCTCGCCGAGAACGTCGAAGCCCTGGGTGTCCGCGCCGAGCGGATGCCCGGCGCCCGGCGGGTCATGAGCGTTGATCAGGCTTACGTCCAGCAGGTCCGCGTGATAGAAGAACGGCCCGAGAAAACAGAAAACCACGAAGAACAGCAGGATGCCGACGCCGACGACGGCCAGCCTGTTCCTCACGAACTCGCGCAGCGCCAGCCGCCACCCGCTCTGGACCGCGCCGACCTCGCCCCCCTCGGGGGCTCGGGTCGTGTCGAGCGGCGGGAGCGACGCCTGTCCGGTTGCCATCACTATCTCCTTGCTGCCGACCGGTCAGGCCAGCCGGATTCGCGGGTCCGCGACGGTAAGCGCGAAGTCCGCGACGAGGTTGCCCAGCTACTACGAAGACCGCACCGAGCAGCGTGTACGCGAGCAGCACCGCATAGTCTTCCTTGCCCAGGCTGTTATAGAACAGGAGGCCGAGGCCCTGGTAGTTGAACAGGGTCTCGACGATCAAGTTCCCGGCTAGCAGGGCGGGCAGGAACAACCCGATCAGGGTGATCATCGGCAGCGACGCGTTGCGCGCCATGTGCCGCGTCAGCACCAGGCGCTCGGGCAGGCCCTTGGCTCGGGCCACCTTGATGTAGTCCTGGGCGAGCACGTCGATCGACGATGATCGCATGTACCTGGAGAAGTTGGCCACGGTGATCAGCACAAGGGTCAGGATCGGCAGGAGCATGTCGTGCCAGTCGCCGATCACGGTCCAGATCGACGTGGACTGGCTCGCCTCGAAACCCAAGATGGGGAACGAGAGCGCGAAGACCTGGATGAGGATGAGTCCGAGGAAGAACGACGGCATCGAGTACAGGATGAACGCCACGCTGGTGGCCACGTTGTCGCCGAGCGAGTTCCGCCGCACCGCCTGGAAGATGCCCAGCGGCAAGGCGATCACGATCGCCAGCAGCAGCGAGATGCCGGACAGGTAGATGCTGCGGGCCAGGCGCTCTGCGAACAGGGCGGCCACGGTCTGGTTCTCGGCGTAGGAGTAGCCCAGGTTGCCGTGCAGCAGGCCGTTCATGTAACTCAGGTACTGCTCGATCACCGGGCGGTCGTACCCGTTCGCCTTGTTGAAGGCAGCGATCTGCGCGTTGTTGGCCCGCAGGCCGAGGTCCACCCTGGCCGGCGACGGGAAGACCACGTGCAGCAGCAGGTACATGAAGATGGAGATGCCGATCAGGACGATGATGGACGTCCCGATCCGGCGCAGCAGGTAGGCGCTCACCGGTGGGATCCTTCCTTCCAGGCTGGTGGCCTGTCTCCCGGTTTATCACCGGAAGACAGGCCAGTCCAGCAGGTGACGCTCGCTACTACTACTACTTGGTTGTGTACCAGAATTCCGGCGTGGGGTCGTACTGCGTCAGGTTCTCGAAGGCCTGCGGCGTGGTCCCCGAGATGTTCGTCTTCCAGACGTAGACGTGGTCACGCAGCGGCTGCCACAGCACCGGCTCGCTCGTGTTCAGGTACGACAGCTCGTTCACGACGGCGGCCGGGTCGGTGCTGGTGATGGAGGCGTTGATCAGAGAGTCGGCCTTCGGGTCGCTGTAGTCGCCGATCTGACCGGACCCGCCAGTGTTGAGGAACCCGAACGAGGTGGGATAGGTGGAGAAGGACTCGCCGCCGAAGTCCAACATGGCCCACTTGTTGATGTTGGCCGGCGCCGCCGGGTCGATGTAGTTCTGAATCATGAAGTTGAAGTTGCTGGCCGACAGGTTGATCGTGATGCCGGCTTGCTTCGCGTTGGAGGCCAGGTCCTCGACTTCCTGGGTGATCGGCGAGGCGGCGTTGTAGATCAGGTTGAAGGAGATCTTGGTGCCAGCCGGGATGCCGGCCCCGCACTCACCCGGGCCCGTGCCCGGCTTCGCGCAGGTGCTGCTCCCGTTCGAGACGACGGTCCAGCCGTTCGACTTCAGCAGGCTGACCGCGGTGGAGATGCTGAACGGGTAGAGGGTCGTCTTGCCGTTGGGCGGCAGGAACGGGCTCTGCGGGTAGGCCCCGATCGGCCCACCGAGCGGGTCGCCGTCCCCGTTGAGGAAGGCCTTGATCTGGCCTGGCTGGTCTTCCAGGTGCTGCATCGCCTGCCGGAAGTAGAGCTGGTTGGCGATGTTGTTGAAGTCGCCGGTGGTGTCCTTGAAGTTGTAGGCCGCGAAGTAGTCGCCCCAGGCCGGCAGCCCGTAGTAGTTGTAGCCGGTGCTCTTGAGCGAGGGGATCTCCGGGTTGTCCTCCGGCGGGAGGGCGGCGACATCGACCGACCCGCTCTTGATGGCGTTGAACTGGGCCGCGTCCGAGGTGAACGGGACGCCCGACGAAGGTGGACTGGGGATTGGCGTGCGGGCCGCTGTAGCTGGGGTTCGGCTCCATGGTGAACGAGCCGGTGGTGGCGTTGAAGGCGGTCAGCTTGTACGGCCCGTAAACGACCTGCCAGAGCGGGTTGGTGGCGTAGGTGTTCACCGACTTGGACTGGGCGTTGAGGAAGTCCCAGATCTGCTTCGCGTTCGCCGGGTTCGTGTAGTCCAGGGTCGGCCCGCTCGCGGAAGCCTTGGCCCACGCGTGGGCAGGCATGATCCCTATGTCGATGATGTCTTCCTGCAACCAGGTCGGGTTGACCGGCTTGGTCATGTTGATCACCAGTGTCTGGGCGTTCGGCGTCGACATGCTAGTGAGCGTGTCGGGGAAGTAGCCGGGCACGTAGTTAGCCCAGTTCGCCGGGGATTCCTTGAGGGCGGCCTTGATCTCATCGATCGTGAACTCGAAGTCCTTGGCGCCGACTGTCTGGCCGTCCGACCACTTCCAGGGCTTGAACGTCATCGTAAACGTCTTGCCGCCGTTCGACGACACGGGCGCGCTGACCGGACTCAGCGAGTCATTGACAGCCGGGCTGGAACCGTTCCAGGTGAACCACGTCGGCCGCCACATCTGCCACCCGAAGACGAAGCTGTTGTAGACCGAGTTTTGAGCGGCGGGAATGATCGGCAGGATCCAGGTGGGCGCGTTAGCCGCCAGGTACCCGTACGTGATCGAGCCGGCCTTCCCGGAGGGCGTTCCCGCGGCGGGGATCCCCCCGATCGAGCCTGCCTGCGTTGTCACGCCCGGCGTGGTGGTCGTGGAACTGCTGCTGCTGCTATTGCTGCTGCTACACGCGGCGAGAGCGGTGATACCTGCTACCGCGAGGGCTAGCCCGCCGATGCGCTTGGTCCCTGATCTGGTCATTGCCCCTCCCTCCTTACGCTGTTCGCGCCTTTGGTCCGTCCTGGGGTCATCAGCTTGTCGCCCTTCTCTCTCGCAGTTCGCCGGTGATCCGCTCCGCCACCGTCGCGGGGGACTGGGTCGCAGTCCCCCCGGTACCGGTACGGCCCGTCTCCCCGGCATATCCGCGCCGGCCCATGACGGGCCGGCCGGTCAGTTACCGGTGTTATGAGTTAGCGGAAGCGTAAGTTCCATATTGCATCGATCTCCAGGCAAAAAAGTCACAACTTGCCATCGATCCCTTGGGAACAGTGTCCCGCCATGTCCTCGACAGCATCCGGACATTTCGGAATCTAGCCACACCTACTAATCTTAGCCCCAACAGACGCAGCGAACCTCGCCACGTGAAGGCTTGCCGCGGAAGCGATATCTGACCGCAGAATCTCCGTCCGCGGTTGCCGTTGCCGCCAAGAACGTCGGCGAGTCGCTTTCCCGTGACACCCCTGGGACGGTTGGCGTTCTCCCCTGAGCGCGACTACTAAACGTAACCGTTAGCGGTTAGTAGCCAAGAGCTACGCTGCGTACGACCAGGTCGGCGGAGCTGCATTTCCAGGGACGCGGGGCGCCTTAACGGAAGATCACCGTGCGCCGGCCGTGCAGCAGGACGCGGTGCTCAGCGTGCCAGCGCACGGCGCGGGCCAGCGCGACCCGCTCGGCGTCGCGGCCGATGGCCGCTAGGTCCTCCGGGCTGCTGGTGTGGTCAACCCGAGCCACTTCCTGTTCGATGATGGGGCCCTCGTCCAGGTCGGCGGTCACGTAGTGTGCCGTCGCGCCGATCAGCTTCACGCCGTGGGCGTGTGCCTGGCGGTAGGGCCGCGCGCCCTTGAAGCTGGGCAGGAAAGAATGATGAATGTTGATGATCCGGCCCGGCAGCTTCGCGCACAGCGCGGGCGACAGGATCCGCATGTAGCGGGCCAGCACCACGAAGTCGATGCTCAGCTCGCTGACCAGGTCCAGCAGGCGGCCCTCGGCCCGCTGCGCGGACAGCGGGTCGTGCGGGTCGGCGGGCACGTGCTCGAAGGCGACGCCGTGCGCCGTCGCGAGCGCGGCCAGGTCGAGATGGTTGCCGATCACCAGCGGGACGTCGATCCGCAGCGACTCGGCCGCCCGCCGGTACAGCAGGTCGTTCAGGCAGTGGCCGGCCTTGGACACCATGATCAGCACCCGGGGCTGGACGGCGGTGTCGTGCAGTTCCCACTCCATGGCGAACTCGGCCGCCACGGGAACGAAACCCGAGTACAGGTCCTGGTAGGTGGTGGCCGGCGGCCGCAGGCTCTCCACGTGGACCCGCATGAAGAACCGGCCCGCGGTCCGGTCGCCGAACTGCTGGCTGTCCAGCACGTTGCAGCCGGACTGGTGCAGGTACGCGGCCACCGCGTGGACGATCCCGACACGGTCCGGGCAGGACAGCGTGAGGACGTACTCGCTGCCGGCCTGGCCGCCTGCGGCGGCTCTGCCGGCCTGGCCGCCTGCGGCGGCTCTGCCTGGCCTGGCCGCCTGCGGCGGCTCTGCCGGCCTGGCCGCCTGCGGCGGCGGGCATCACGCGCCTACCGCGTGGACGCCGCCGTCGACGTGGACGATCTCGCCGGTCGTGGCGGGGAACCAGTCCGACAGCAGGGCGACACACGCGCGCGCGACCGGCTCCGGGTCGGTGATCTTCCAGCCGAGCGGAGCGCGGTCGCTCCACACGCCCTCGAACCGCTCGAAGCCCGGGATCGACTTCGCGGCCATGGTCCGCAGCGGCCCGGCCGCCACCAGGTTGACCCGGACCCCCTTGGGGCCGAGGTCGCGGGCCAGGTACCGGGCGCACGACTCAAGGCCGGCCTTGGCCACGCCCATCCAGTCGTAGCCCGGCCAGGCCACCCTCGCGTCGAAGTCCAGGCCCACCACCGAACCGCCGCCGCCCATCAGCGGCAGGGCAGCCATCGTGACCGCCTTCAGCGAATACGCGGAGACGTGCACCGCGGTGGCCACGTCGGCCCACTTGGTACGCAGGAAGTTCCCGCCGAGCGCCTCTTCCGGGTTGGCGTACGCGATCGCGTGCAGCACGCCGTCCAGGCCGTCCACGTGCGCGGAGAGCCGTTCGGCGAGCGAGTCGAGGTGCTCCTCGCTGGTCACGTCGAGCTCGAGGACCGGCGCCGGATCAGGCAGCCGTTTGGCGATCCGCTCCACCAGGCTCAGCCTGCCGAATCCGGTCAGCACGACGCTCGCGCCCTCCTGCTGGGCCACCCGGGCCACGTGGAACGCGATCGAGGCATCGGTGATAACCCCGGTCACCAGGATCCGCTTGCCCGCCAGGATTCCCATCACAGCCTCATTCCCGTGGTGCTCGGCACACGTCCCACCCTGCCCGGCCGAGCCCGTTAACAAAATAACCAGCGGTACGAACGTTTCCCGCCGGAGCTTGTGCGTACCAGACAAATAGAGTCTCAGTGCCCCATCCCGAGCCCGCCGTCCACCGGGATGACGGCGCCGGTGATGTAGGCCGCGTCCTGGCCGGCCAGGAACGCCACGGCCGCCGCGACCTCGTCCGCGGACGCGAACCTGGCCAGGGGGACGGCGGACAGGATGGCCGCCTTCCGGTCCTGCGACAGGACGGCCGTCATGTCGCTGTCCACGAAGCCGGGGGCGATCACGTTGGCGGTGATGCCGCGGGAGCCGAGCTCGCGGGCCAGGGACCGGGCCAGGCCGACCAGCCCGGCCTTGGACGCCGCGTAGTTGGCCTGGCCCGCCGAGCCGTACAGGCCCACGACGGAGGAGATGAAGATCAGCCGGCCGCGGCGCATCTTCATCATGCCGCGCACGGCCCGCTTGGCCACGCGGTACGCGCCGGTCAGGTTCGTGTCGAGGACCAGGCCGAAGTCGTCCTCGCTCATCAGCGCGAGCAGCTGATCGCGGGTCACCCCGGCGTTCGCGACCAGCACCTCGACTGGGCCCTGGGCCTTCTCCACGTCCCCGAACGCCGCGTCGACCGATGCCGCGTCGCGCACGTCGCAGCGGACCACCTCGAGCCCGTCCACCGGCTCACCCGAGCGCGAGGTGACTGTGACGCTATCGCCGGCGCCCGCGAGCCGCCGCGCGATGGCCAGCCCGATACCCCGGTTCCCGCCGGTTACCAGCACCGAACGCCCCACGGCTGCCTCTTCTCTCGTGCGCTCCCTGAGGCTACCGTAGGGGTGCCGGCGGGGCGGAGCGGGTGAGATAGGTTTTGGAGTCGTGAATGATCGAGAACTCCAGATCGACCCCGAGTTCACGGCCCTGCCGCTCCGCGACCTGGCCGACGCGGCCCTCACGCAGGCCAAGGCCCTCGGAGCCCAGCATGCCGACTTCCGGGCCGAGCGCCTCCGGGGCCAGCAGATCGGGCTGTCCGACGGGACCCCGCAGACGCTGTTCGACGCCGACGACACCGGCCTGGCCGTCCGCGTCATCGTGGACGGCACCTGGGGCTTCGCGTCGGCCGTCGACCTGACCACGGACGCCGCCGCGCACGCGGCGCGGCAGGCCGTCGAGGTAGCCAAGGTGGCGGCGGCCATGAACACCGAGCCCATCGAGCTCGCCCCCGAGCCCGGCTACGGCGACGTGACCTGGATATCGGCGTACCAGACCGACCCGTTCACGGTCAGCGTCGCGGACAAGGTGGCCCTGCTGGCCGAGTGGAGCACGGCGCTGCTCCGGCACGACGCGGTCAGCCACGTGGACGCCGCGCTGCACCAGGTCAGGGAGTGCAAGTTCTACACGGACGGCGCCACCGCCGCGACGCAGCAGCGGGTCCGGCTGGCCCCCGTGGTCAACGCGGTCGCGGTCACCGACGACGGCCGGTTCGACACCATGCGGACGCTCGCCCCGCCAGCCGGGCGCGGGTATGAGTACCTCACCGGCACCGGCTGGGATTTCGACGCCGAACTGGCCGAACTCCCCGAGCTGCTCGCGGCCAAGCTGAGGGCTCCCTCGGTCCGGGCCGGGCACTACGACCTGGTGATCGACCCGTCCAACCTGTGGCTCACCATTCACGAGTCGATCGGCCACGCCACCGAGCTCGACCGGGCTCTCGGCTACGAGGCCGCCTACGCCGGCACCTCGTTCGCCACCCCGGACAAGCTCGGCAGCCTGAAGTACGGATCGGGCGTCATGCACGTCACCGGCGATCGCACCGTCGAGCACGGCCTGGCCACGATCGGGTACGACGACGAGGGCGTGGCCGCTCAGACCTGGGATCTGATCACCGGTGGCATCCTGACCGGCTACCAGCTCGACCGGCGGATGGCACGCAGCCGCGGCTTCGGGCGCTCCAACGGTTGCGCGTTCTCCGACGGCCCGAATCACATTCCCCTCCAGCGGATGGCGAATGTGTCCCTGCAGCCCGCCCCGGCGGGCGGCCCCTCGACCGAGGACCTGATCTCGGGCGTGGAGGACGGCATCTACATCCTGGGCGACAAGAGCTGGTCGATCGACATGCAGCGGTACAACTTCCAGTTCACTGGCCAGCGGTTCTTCAAGATCAAGAACGGCAAGCTGGCCGGGCAACTGCGCGACGCGGCGTACCAGGCCACCACCACCGACTTCTGGGGCGCCATGGAGGCCGTCGGCGGGCCCCAGACCTACGTACTCGGCGGGGCGTTCAACTGCGGCAAGGGCCAGCCCGGCCAGGTCGCCCCGGTCAGCCACGGCTGCCCGGCCGCGCTGCTGCGCGGGATAAGGATCCTCAACACGGTCGAGGAGGGCCAGTGAGCGAGCCGGAAGGGCGCGGCGTCGCCTGGACTGAGGAGCGAAGCGACGAGGGAAGGCGATGCAGTGTGGAGGCATGGGGGAGGCGGGCGGGGCCCTGGAGGCGAGCGATATGAGCTCACCGAGCGGATTGTCGCCGCAGGAAGCCGTCGAGCGGGCACTGGCCGCCAGCCGGTCCGATGACTGCGTGGTGATCGCCGAGGAAACCTCGAGCGCGAACTTGCGCTGGGCGGGCAACACGCTCACCACCAACGGCGTGTCCAGCTCGCGCCAGCTCACCGTCATCGCCATCGACCGGCGGGCCGGCGGGGCATCGGCTGGCATCATCTCCCGGGCCGGGGTCGGCCCCGGCCAGATCGAGGAGGTGGTGCGCGAGGCGGAGCACGCCGCCGCCGAGGCCACGCCCGCCGAGGATGCCGCGCAGGTGACCGGGGGCGATCAGGCCGCTCCGTTCGGAAGAAATAGTGACGAACCAGGCTGGGACTCCCCGCCTGGCCGGACCGAGATCGGCGTGCTGCGCGACTTCGCAGCCACGCTCGGCGAGACGCTGCGCCAGGCCCAGGCCGCGGACCGGAAGCTGTACGGCTTTGCCGAGCACGATCTGGTCAGTACGTTCCTGGGCACCTCACGCGGGCTGCGACGGCGGTACGACCAGCCGACCGGGCGGGTCGAGCTGAACGCGAAATCCGCCGACCTGACGCGGTCGGCCTGGACCGGCGCGGCCACCCGCGACTTCACCGACGTGGACATCGCGGGCCTGGACGCCGGGCTCGGCGAGCGTCTGGACTGGGCCAAGCGCTCGATCGCGCTCCCGGCCGGGCGGTACGAGACGCTGCTGCCGCCGACCGCCGTCTCCGACCTGCTGGTCTACCTGTACTGGTCGGCCGGGGCCAAGGACGCCGCCGACGGGCGGACGGTGTTCAGCAAGGCCGGCGGCGGGACCCGGGTCGGCGAGCAGTTGTCGGCCCTGCCCGTCACGCTGTCCAGCGACCCGCTGGCGGCCGGGCTACGCTGCCCGCCGTTCGTGATCGCGCACGCGTCCGGCTCTGACTCCTCGGTCTTCGACAACGGGCTCACGCTGAACCCGACCGCTTGGATCCAGGACGGCACGCTGGCCGCCCTGCATTCCTCACGGCACTCCGCGACGCTGGCCGGGCTGCCGTTCACGCCCGCCATCGACAACCTGATCTTCGCTGTGAACACTTCCGGCGCTGCGCCGACTGGGCCCGGCGCGCCGACGCTGGAGGAGATGATCGCGTCCACCGGCCGCGCGCTGCTGCTGACCTGCCTGTGGTACATCCGCGAGGTCGACCCGCAGGTCCTGCTGCTCACCGGGCTCACCAGGGATGGGGTCTACCTGGTGGAGGACGGCGAGGTGGTCGGCGCGGTGAACAACTTCAGGTTCAACGAGTCGCCGGTGGGCATGCTCGGACGGCTGCTGGAGGTCGGCGCCACCGTGCCGACCCTGCCGCGCGAATGGGGCGACTACTTCAACCGCGCCGCGATGCCGCCGGTGCGCGTCGAGGGCTTCAACATGTCGTCGGTGAGCCAGGCCAGCTAAGCGGCCGCGCGGCGGCTTGTCCGACGCGCGCGCTCCAGAAGCGCTAAGCGGCCGCGCGGCGGCTTGTCCGACGCGCGCGCTCCAGAAGCGCTAAGCGGCCGCGCGGCGGCTTGTCCGACGCGCGCGCTCCAGAAGCACTGAGGGGTCGCGAGGGCTTGCGGCGAGGCATACCGTGGAGGGGTGAGGTTGGGTCACGCAGGCCGCGGGCGGTCGCAGGTGCACATGGTGACGCAGGCACGCCCGTCGCTGTCCGACGACATCAGCTTCCGGCAGCGCAGGTACCTGCTGATGATGGGCATCCGGGCCGTCTGCTTCGTAATCGCCGTGGTTATGTTCGTCAATCACCTGGGCTGGCTGACCGTGATACCAGCGTTCGGCGCTATCGCCATTCCCTATTTCGCTGTGGTGTTCGCCAACGGCGGCCGGGAGCCGAGCAACACCCGCGGCTTCATGGAGTACCAGCCCAACCTGCCCGCGACCCGTGACCCGGCCGGCCCATCCTCAGATAACGGCCATCGGCCCGCACGGCCCGGTGGCGACGACAACTGATTCCGCTGCTCAGCCTCCTCCCGAGATCTGGTTGCAATTGGGTCTTGACACACTAGGGGGTGTTTCCGTGTAGCATTCATATCGGTGCTCTGGTCCCCCGTCGGAGCGCCGCTGCCGGCGTTCCGGGCCCCCGTCGGAACGCCGATGATCGCGACGCCGGGTGGTTTGCCCCCGTAGCCACCCGGCGTCGCCCTAACTTCGCTGGCCTTTCAGGCCCAGCTTCGCCTATGGCTCGCAGTGCTAGCCCGGGGGGACGACCCCCCGGACCCCCCGCGTGGCGCCCTGTCGGACGGGGTGCGGTCGGGAGGCCTTCTTCTGTGGGTGGCTCTGGGCCTCTTCTGTGGGGTGGCTCTGGGCCTCTTCTGTTTTGACTTCTGTGCACGTGCATTTTGGTCGGGTTGAGGATTGGCTGGTTGGGATGTGTCGCAGTTAATTCGCAACGGGGGTTGGTTGGCCAAGTTGGGGACGGCTGAGTTCGGGTGGGTCGGGGCTCGTGATGCCCGGCCGATGGTTCGGGGCTCTGCGCTTGCTCTGAATGCATCTTGTATGCAGCTTGTATGCAGCGGTTACGCCGGGCAATCGGGGGTTGCTTTGAGCGGGGATTCTTAGGGATTGTTGAGGTGTTTTTCGTTATTGGCTAGACCAAATTCGAAGGGAATGATCAGCAGGCGCTTACTAATGGGCGCGGTAATGCCACATTGTGGGCGGCACTCGTTATTCGGTCTTGCGGAACTCGGCTATCGCTATGGCGAGCATCGCGGCTCCCATGAAGGCGACCATGGCCAGGGATAGTCCCAGTGGGACAACCCAGCCGAACCACGTGATGCCGGGGCTCAGAGCGTGCACGGCCAGCGGGCTGACCGACAGGTGAGCGAACACCGCCGACCGCATCGGGTCGACGATGTAGGTCAGCGGGTCGAGACGGGTCAGCACGGTCAGCCAGGCGGGCAGGCCGTTCAGCGGGTAGAGCGCACCGGACAGGAAAAACAATGGCAACACGATCAACTGGGTAAGCGCCATGAACGCCTGTATCTGCTTTACCCGGGCTGCCATCATGACCCCGAACGCGGTCAGCGTGAACGACAGCAGCAGCAGTTCCCCGACCAGGGTGAGCAGCAGCAGCGGGTCGTAGGGCACATGGGCCACCCCGGCCAGGGCCAGGAAGATGAGGCCCTGGAAGGTGGCTACCGTGGCGCCGCCCAGGCACTTGCCGACCACGATGGCCCACCGACGCACCGGCGCGACCAGCATCTCGCGGAGGAACCCGAACTCCCGGTCCCACACGATCGACGCGGCCGAGAAGATCGAGGTGAACAGGACGGACATGGCGAGCACGCCCGGGTAGATGAACGTCCTGAAGTCCACCCCGGACGGCAGGCCATGGGAGGCGAGCCCGGACAGCCCGGTGCCGAGCACGAACAAGAACAAGACCGGCTGGACCAGGGAGGTGATGGCCCGCAGCCGGTCGGTGCGGAACCTGATCAGCTCGCGGCGCCAGACGATGCTCACCGCGCGCAGGTCGTGACGCACGCTGCGCTCGGGTACGGCCACCCTGATCGTCTGGGTCAGCGCCAGTTCGTCGTCGGTGATGGTGTCCTGGGCCGGGATGTCTTTCGTTGCCACTTGCCTACCTCCCTGCCTATCTCCGGGCCTGTCGCCGGGCCTATCTCCGGGCCTATCTCCGGCCGAACCGTGTCGCGATCCGGCGGTTACGGTCGCCTATCGAGGCCTCGGCATCACGGATGGTCTTGCCCGTGTACGACATGAACACGTCGTCCAGCGAGGGCCGGGACACGCCCACCGAGCGGATGGCGACCGGCATCCCGGCGAACAGCCTGGGCACGAAGTGCTCGCCGGACTCCACCGAGAACGTCACCAGCCCCTCGTGCACGCCCGAGTCGATGCCGAACACCTCATCCAGCGCGCGGATCGCCGCCTGGTCATCGGCCGTGCTGATCTGCACCCGGTCCTTGCCGATGGACGCCTTCAGCGCCTCGGGCGTGTCGATCGCGACGATCTCGCCGTGGTCGATGATGGCGATCCGGTCGCAGTTCTCCGCCTCGTCCATGTAGTGCGTGGTGAGGAAGATCGTGATGTCCTCGCGCCGCTTCAGCTCGTTGATGTACTCCCAGATCGAGACCCGGGTCTGCGGGTCCAGGCCCACCGTGGGCTCGTCCAGGAACAGCACCCGCGGCGCGTGCAGGAGGCCGCGGGCAATCTCCAGCCGGCGCTGCATCCCGCCCGAGTAGGTGGCCACCACGCTGCCGCGCCGCTCCCACAGCCCCACCATCTCCAGCACCTGGCGCAGCCGCGGCGCGAACGCCGCCTTGGGCACCCCGTACAGGTCGGCGTGGAAGCGCAGGTTCTGCTCGCCGGTCAGGTAGTTGTCCAGGGTAGTGTCCTGGAACACCAGGCCGATGTTGCGGCGCACGGTGTCCCGTTCCCGGACCACGTCGTGACCCGCGACCCTGGCGGAACCCGAGGTGGGATCCGCCAGGGTGCACAGGATCTTGATCGTGGTGGACTTGCCGGCGCCGTTCGGGCCGAGAAACCCGAACGTCTCCCCGGCGGCGACCTCGAAATCGATGCCGCGGACGGCCTCGATCTCGCCGTACTTCTTGGTCAGCGCGCTGACCGAGATGGCCTTGGTCACACCTGTGCGTCCTGCCCTGTTTCCTCGTCATCTGCCGCGAGGATACGGTACAGGGCCTTGCGGGTGTCGGCCAGGATCTTACTGGCCTGCTGGACCTGGGCCGGCGAGCCGGCCTGGGCGACCTGCACGGTGGCCATGGCCACCTGGCGGGCCATGTTGTGCATCTGGACCGCGGCGTCGTCGACGCTGCCGGTCACGGCGTCCCAGGACGCCTTGAGCTCGTCGGCGTGAGCCTGGACGTAAGCCCGGCCCTCGTCGGTCAGCGTGTAGTTCCGGCGCCGGTCTTCGCCCGCCGCCGCGGCGATCAGGCCCTCGTCCTCCAGCTGCTGCAGCGCCGGGTACACCGACCCCGCACTCGGCCGCCACACGCCCTGCGTGCGCTCGCCGATCTCCTGGATGATCTGGTAGCCGTTCCACGCCTGTCCCTCGCCCAGCAGGTCGAGGATCGCGGCCCGGACGTCACCGCGCCGTACGCGCGGCCCGCGGCCTCCGGGGCCTCGGAACCTCGGCGGCCCGAACGGCCCGCCGCGCCCCTCGAACTGCCACGGGCCTGGGCCTGGGCCCCACGGTCCGGGGCCGCCGCGCATCCGGCCGCGCCCTCGCACGTGCCCGCGGTGTCCTTCTCGGGAATCTCCCCATCCTTCGTCATGCATTGTGATACTCCTTAACGCTGTCTAGATCGCTTCTCGATCCTTGTCGTTAGGTTAACGATATATCGGTATCGATCGCTTGGCAAGTTTTAGCTTCAAGATCTTTTTTCCCGAACGGGCCGTGGCGCGTGCTTCGCGGACGGCGGTTTGGCGCTGGGGGCCGCTGGGGTTCGCTGGGGGCGGCTAGGGTTCGCTGGGGGCGGCTAGGGTTCGCTGGGGGCGGCTAGGGTTCGCTGGGGGCGCTGGCCCTTGGGCGGCTCTGGGCACGGCCGGAGGCGGGCCTGACCTCGCTGGGCCGGCCCGGGCCCGGGGCCGGAGGTGCCCCTGGTCCCACACCTACGAGCTGGCCGCCGTTGAGAACTCGGTAGCCACACCAGCCTCAAGCATCACAGAAGGTGGGACTAACTTCCGGGGGCGGCCATCGCCGGTACTGCATGAATGCGGCACCGTGATGGCAAGAGCCATCACGGTGCCACAGCCACCAGGTTCGGCTCGATCCGTTCGTGGGACGTGAGGGGCGGACGGGGACGCTGGAGGGCATTGTGGGTGGCGCTGGAGGGCATTGTGGTGACGCTGGAGGGCTGTGGTGACACTGGAGGGCTGTGGTGACACTGGAGGGCTGTGGTGACGCTGGAGGGCTGTGGTGACGCTGGAGGGTAGCGTGGTGAGGGCGGGGTCCCGCGGGCGGTTAACCGAGCGGGACGTGGGTTAGGGGCGGATCGGGAGCGTGTACTCGCGGCGGATGCTGTTGCCGAGGCGGGAGATGTCGGCGCCGTAGATGTGCATAGAGATGGCTACGGTGTCGCCGGTGTTGCGGACGCGGTGGATGTCGCCGGGCGGGGCGAAGCCGCTCACCGCGCCGGGCGGGTTCACGTTGCGGGCGGCGAGCTGGAGCGCGCGGCCGTCGTCGGTGAGGGCGAAGATCTCCTCATACTCGCGGCCCTGCAGGACGCCGGTGACGCACCAGGCCACGTGGTCGTGAATGATCGTCTCCTGCCCGGGCAGCCAGACCATGGCCGCGATCGAGAACGAGCCGTCGGGCTCGCTGTAGAGCAGGTAGCTCTGATAGCAGGACTGGTCGCCCTGTCGCAGGTGGGCGGGGAGCAAATCAGCCGGGTCTGGAAGGTTGGCGCGCAGGGCGCATGCGACGCGATCGGCGGTCTTCTGCCAGCCCAGGGCCAGGCGTACTTCGGCGCGGACCGCCCGCACGAGGCCGTCCGGACACTTTCCCGCGGCCGCCGCCGGGCGCGGGACCGCAATATCCGTCCTGGTCAGTGACATGGCACCTCCCTGGTGAGGATCCCAGGTTAGCGATCAGCGGTGTATTAACACTAATGCCAATCCAATGGCTGACTGATAGGCGACGTTGATCAATGCTGATGCCGTGGGGCTAGTCGGCGACGGCGGAGTAGGCGACCACGCCACGGCGCATCGCGTCGATCGCGGCGCGGGCGGTCGCGGACAGGCTACGGGACGCCCCGCCGGCGGTGGCGGGGGCGGGGGCGGCGGCGGGGGCGGCGGCGGGGGCGGGGGCGGGGGCGGCGGCGGGGGCGGAGGCAATCTGGTCTAGGAGGTCGATGAGCTGCTTAACCGAGCGGACGAAGTCGCCGGGGGTCAGGTCGGGTGATTCGGCCAGGACGTTTTCCAGCTTGACGCCGCGGGCCCAGCGGTAGGCGGCCCACGCGAAGCCGAAGTCGGGTCCGCGGAGGAACGACAGGTCGTTATCCTTCTCCAGCTGATCGAGGTCGCTCCAGGTCCGGACCATCTCGGCCAGCACCTCGGGCGGGCGGCCCTTGGGCAGCCGGGGCGGACTGGCGTCGTCAGGGTGCCGCGACTCGAAGGAGAGGGCCGACACGCAGGCGGCGAGTTCGGCCGGGGACAGGCCGTCCCACAGGCCGCGGCGCATGCACTCGGCCGCCAGCAGGTCGAGCTCGGAGTACAGGCCCGCCAGCCGGCGCCCGTCCGCGGTGACCGTGTCCCCGTCCAGGTAGCCGAGCCGCTCCAGGACGCTGCACACCCGGTCGAAGGTGCGGGCGATGACGTGCGAGCGGCCGGCCACCCGGTGCTCGAGCGTCTCGGTCTCGCGGGCCAGCCGGATGTAGCGTTCGGCGTACCGGGCGTGATCCTCGCGGTCCGGGCAGTCGTGGCAGGGATGCCGACGCAGGCGGCGCCGGAGTTCGGCTATCTCCTCGGGCCCGTCGTCGTGGTCGGCGTGCCCGTTGTCCGCGGCCCGGACCCGGCCCTTTCCCGGCCCACCCGAGCCGCCCCGCCCGGCCAGCCGGTTCCGCATGGTGGCCGCGAGGTCCTTGCGGTGCTCCGGCGACCGCGGGCTGAACCAGTTGGGAATCCGGATCTTGTCGATGACCTCGGGCGGCACCGGGAAGTCGGCGATGGCCAGCCGCTTGACCTGACGTCCTTCGGTAAGCACGAGCGGTCCCGGCCCGGCGGGCCGCCCGTTCGCGCTGTCGGCGCCGCGGTCGGCAGGTGCCCGGTGACCGGCGCCGTCGCGTCCGGCGGGGCCGCGGCCGGCGCTGGCCCCGCGAGCCTGGTGCAGGCCGGGCTGCAGGACGACGGCCAGGCCGGCCCGCCTGCCGCCCGGCACGCGGATGATGTCGCCGGGGCGGAGCAGCCCGAGCGAACGGACCGCCTCGGCCCGCCGGGAGCTGGCCCGGGCCCGGGACAGGTCGCCCTCACGGTAGGACAGCGTCCTGCGCAGCTGCGCGTACTCGGCGAAGTCGCCCTTGTCGCACGTCATCGCGGCGGCCAGGTCGGCCATCGCCTGGCGGTTCTTGCGTACCTGCCGGGCCAGGCCGCTGACGCCGCGGTCGGCCTGGAACTGAGCGAACGAGGACTCGAGCAGGGCCGAGGCCCGGGCCCGGCCGGCCCAGCCGGTCAGGTTGACGGCCATGTTGTAGGAGGGCCGGAAGCTGGAGTTCAGCGGGTAGGTCCGGGTGCTGGCCAGGCCGGCCACCGCGCCTGGATCCATCCCCGGCTGCCACAGCACGACCGCGTGTCCCTCCACGTCGATCCCGCGCCGCCCGGCGCGCCCGGTCAGCTGGGTGTACTCCCCCGCGGTCAGGTTCGCGTGGGTCTCCCCGTTCCACTTGTCGAGCTTCTCGATGACCACGGTCCTGGCCGGCATGTTGATGCCGAGGGCCAGCGTCTCGGTCGCGAACACCGCGCGGACCAGCCCGGCGGCGAACAGTTCCTCGACTACTTCCTTGAAGGCGGGCAGCATCCCGGCGTGATGGGCGGCGATCCCGCGTCGCAGCCCGTCGAGCCACTCGCCATAACCCAGCACGATCAGGTCCTCCGGCGGGATGTCCGCGGTGCGGCGCTCGGCGGTCTGCTGGATCACCTCGGCCTCTTCCGGCGTGGTGAGCCGCAGCCCGGCGGCCAGGCACTGCTGGACGGCCGCGTCGCAGCCGGCCCGGCTGAAGATGAAGGTGATCGCGGGCAGCAGCCCGCTGGCGTCCAGCCGGGAGATCACGTCGGGCCGGTAGGCCAGCGGGAACCGGCGCGGTCGGCGGCCGCCCCGGCCGGGCCGGGGCGGCGCCTTACGCTCGATCCAGGTGTCCCGCTGGGCCACCCGGAGCAGCTCGGGGTTGACCCGGGTGTGGTCGTCGTCGGTGAACAGGTCATACAGCCGGTTCCCGGCCAGCACGTGCTGCCACAGCGGTACCGGCCGGTGCTCGTCCACGATGACCGCGGTCCCGCCGCGGACCTGGTCCAGCCACTCGCCGAACTCCTCGGCGTTGCTCACCGTCGCGGACAGCGCCACCACCCGCACCGACTCCGGCAGGTGGATGATCACTTCCTCCCAGACCGCGCCGCGGGAGGAGTCGGCCAGGTAGTGCACCTCGTCAAGGACGACGTAGCCGAGGCCCGCCAGCGTCGGTGATCCGGTGTACAGCATGTTGCGCAGCACCTCGGTGGTCATGACCACCACCGGAGCCTCGCCGTTGATGCTGTTGTCCCCGGTGAGCAGGCCCACCGTGTCGTGGTCGTACCGCCGGACCAGATCGGTGTACTTCTGGTTGGACAGCGCCTTGATCGGCGTGGTGTAGAAGCATTTGCGGCCCTGAGCCAGGGCCAGGTGCACGGCGAACTCGCCGACCACGGTCTTGCCGGATCCGGTGGGCGCGGCGACCAGCACGCCGTGGCCCGTGCCCAGCGCGCGGCACGCCTCTACCTGGAAGTCGTCGAAGTCGAAGTCATAGAGCCCGCGGAAGGCGGCGAGCTCCGGGTCAGACTGCCGTTCGCGGGACGCAGCGTACCGTTCCGCCGGAGTAGTCATGGGTTAGAGCCTAGGGTGGGTTCGGGGGAGAGATAGAGCCGCGAACGGAGTCCGGCCGTCAGGTGAACGGGCTGCGGTTCTCTGTGTCGTCGAGCTCGATGGGGGACAGTTGGTCGTCGGCCAGGCCGGCGTAGGGGTCGGGATGCAGCCGGGCGCGGCGGCGGTCGTTGGACCAGACGATGAACTCGGCCACCTCGACCAGCACGACGCAGCCCCCGCCCAGGATGAGCATGGTGATCGGGTCCGGGCTCGGGTTGGCCATCCCGGCGATCAGGAACACCCCGAAGATCATCACCCGCCGCCACTTCCGGAACCGCTCGTGGGTCAGGATCCCGGCCAGGTTCAGCATGACGATCAGCAGCGGCAGCTCAAACGCCAGCCCGAAGGCCAGCAGCATGGCCATGACGAAGCTCATGTACTGATCGACCTGGATCACGTTTGCCACCGTGGTCGGGGTCAGCCCGAGCAGATAGTGCATCGACCGGCCCAGCGACCAGTACGCCAGCGTCACGCCGGCCAGGAACAGCGGGACGGCCGTGCCCACGAAGATGTAGCTCCACCGCTTCTCCCGGGCGTACAGGCCCGGCGCGATGAACGCCCAGATCTGGTACAGCCACACCGGCGAGGACAAGATCACCCCGACGATCAGCGCGACCTTGACGTGCAGGTAAAACGGATCCAGCGGCCCGTCCAAGGCGAGCTGGTTGACCCCCAGCGTCTTACACCCGGTCTGCCCGCGGATCACCGCGTGGCACAACGGCCGGCTGATCACATTCCAGACCGGGGTGAAGAAGATGAACCCGACGATCATCCCGGCGCCCAGGGCGAGTGCCATCTTGACCACCCGGTTGCGCAGTTCCCTGATGTGATCCATCAGGGGCATCCGCCCCTCAGGGTTCTGCTGCCGCTGGGCGTGCACGAACTTCTCGCCTACGATCCGGGCGCCCTGGATGGCACCGGGGAGTTTCGCCATCAACGCCTCCCGCCGCTACCTACTTCCAACCAGGAGCTAGCCGGGTTGCTGGGTCCGCTGTGCCTCGACCGGAGCCGGATCCATCGCGGCGGCCCGCTGCAGGTCGCGGATCTGCTGCTGCAGCGCGTCAATCTGGGACTGCTGCTGGTCCGGTTGCGGCGCCGCGGTGAGCTCGGCCTGCGGGAACCCGTTGGCCGTGCCGTTGGAGGCCTGAGCCTGAGCCTGAGCGGGGCCGCCCGGCTCCGTCTCGTCCTCATGCAGGCCCTGTACTTCCCGCTTCAGGATGCGCATCGACTGGCCCAGGGACCGCGCCGCGTGCGGCAGCTTCTTCGATCCGAACAGCACGATGATCACAACGGCGACGATCAGGATCTTCCACGGGCTGTCGAACAGGTCACCAAAGTTCATGAGCGTCCTCTTTAGCGCCAGAGACTCTTTCTCGGGCTGAGTCTACACGGCAGCCCCGCAACAGGCGGTTTGCGCTGGCGGACGGCGCGCAGCGGCCGATAAGACGACGTAGTTGGCCAGGGCCGCGGTGGCCGCGTCCCGGATTTCGGCCACCAGTTCGGGCGGCGCGATGACCCGGCCGTCCTCGCCGAGCCGCAGGGCCAGGCGCCGCACCCACCCGGTATCCGGGGTCCGGAGCACCACCCGGAGCCGCCCGTCGGGCAGGTCCGACACTGACTCGCAGGGGTAGTACTCGGCCACCCAGCGCCCCTCGGCGGACAGCTCGAGCTCGACGCACACGTCATCGGGCGACGGCCGGAACAGGCCCTGGTCCACGTCGACCGGCGTGGCCTCGGGCGGCGGCGCGGCCGCCTGGTCGAGCACGGTCAGCGCCAGCACCCGGTCCAGGCGGAACACCCGCATCCCCTCGGCGCGCAGGCACCAGCCCTCCAGGTAGGGCCGTCCCTCCACCACCAGCAATCGCATCGGGTCCACGTCGCGTTCGGTCGCTTCGTCCCGGCCCGGCACGTAGTAGCGCAGGTGCAGCCGCCGCCCGGCGGCGATGGCGGCGCGGATCTGGGCGGCCAGGATGTCGGTTCCTTCGCCCTGCAGGTCGACCTGGACCGCGACCTGGGCGCTCGCCGAGGCGGCCTCCCCCGCCGCGGCCTCGAGCTTGGCGATCAGCCTGGACATGGCCGACCTGTCCTCCAGGCCCGGCAGCTCGGCCAGCATCCGGAGCGCGACGAGGAGCGCGCTCGCCTCGTCGACCGCGAGCCGCAGCGGGCGGCCCATCGATTCGGCCTGGCTGACCACGATCTCGCCCCCCTCGTACGACAGGTCGATCGGGCAGTAGGGATCGGGCGCGCGCAGCTCGACGCACCACAGCAGGTTCAGGTCGTCGACCAGGTCACGTTCGCTGACCCCGAAGTCCGCCGCGGTCTCGGCGAGCCCGACCACCTTCCTGCTGACCACGTACGGCACCAGGGCCAGCAGCCGCTGCAGCCGCTCCGTCGAGGTGACGGCGCTCACGCTGTATCCCCCGCTCGCCTCCGGGGCGCCTTTAGGTGACGCCTTCCCTCGTCGCTCGTTCCTCGCTCCTCAGTCCAGGCGACACCGCGCCCCTTCGGCTCGCTCACGCTAGGGCTCCTTTGAGGCGGGCGATGACGGCTTCGCGCAGGTCGGGCGGGTCGAGGATCACCGCGTCGGGGCCGAAGGAGGCGGCGTAGTCGGCGAAGGAGCCCACGTCGGCGAAGCGGGTCGTGACCAGGTCCCAGCCCGCGGGGCCGGTCTCGTCGGCGCGCACCGAGACGGCGTGCTGGCGCAGGCCGACGCCGGTACCGGACCGGACCCGCAGGACCGCGGTGTGCTCGCGGGCGGGCGCCGAATCCCAGTCCCGGACCAGCTCGCGCACGTCGGCGCCGTCCGGTACGGTCACGCTGCCCGGCGGCCCGCAGAACTTCACCGCCCCGGCGATCCGGCCGAGCCGGAACACCCGGGTGTCATCGCGGCCGCGATCCCAGCCCGCCACGTACCAGCGGCCATGCCGGTTCACCACGCCCCACGGCTCGAGTTCACGCCGCTGCGGCTCGCTCCGGCCCGCCGCGCGGTAACTGAACGTCACCGGCCGGCGGTCCCTGACCGCTTCCCAGAGCGGACCGAAGGCCGGCTCGGGCGTGCCGACCCGCGGCTCGATGACCTGCGGGGCGGGCTCCTCGTCGGCGGCATCCATGCCGGCCGCTCGCAGCTTCAGCAGCGCCCCCGCGGCCGCGCCGGCCAGCTCGGCCCGCTGCCAGACCCGGGCGGCCAGGCCGAGCACCGCCGCCTCGTCCGCCTCGAGCCGCAGTTCGGGCAGCTCGTAGGCCTGCTGCCGGATCCGGTAGCCGGGATCGTCGTCGAACGGGTGGTTGAGGCCGGTCTCCAGCGGCACACCGAGGTCGCGGAGGTCCTCCTTGTCCCGCTCGAACATCCGCTTGAACAGCTCGTCCTGCTCCGGATACCCGGGTACGGCCTGGCGGATCTGGTCCGCGGTCAGGTAACGACTGGTAGACAGGAGGCACACGACAAGGCCGAGCAGCCGCTCGGTCTTGCGCTTCGACATGGGCCCTCCAAACCCCTGCGGGTGGCTCCAGGCTATTGTCTCCCAGGCAGTGCTGCGCTGCCGGCTTATAGGCTCCCGGCGTGATCACATGGCGGAACGGCACGGTCAGCGGGACGCGGCGGGAGTGGCCGGGCGCGGTCGAGCTTGACGTGTCGGTGAACGGGACGCTCGTACGGGCGCTGGCCTACCCCGCCCTGACCGGGCTCCCCCGGCCCGGCGACCGGGTCCTGCTGAACACCACGGCGCTCGATCTCGGGCTCGGCACCGGCGGCTACGCCCTGGTGGTCGCGATCCCCGACCGCCTGCCGCCCGACCCCGGGCCCGGCGGCCACCTGGTCAAGGCCCGCTACACGCCCCTGCAGACGACCGTGGCCGGCGCCGACGAGCAGGGGTCGGCGTACCACGACGTGCTCCGCGACGCGGACGACATCGCCGGGATGCCGGTGGTGGTGGCCGACCTGCACTCGGCGCTCCCGGCCGTGCTGGCCGGCGTCTTTGATGAGGCCGAACGGACCGGTGATGACAGTTCTTCTATCCGGCATCCGCCCCGGGTGGCCTACGTCATGCAGGACGGCGGTGCCCTGCCGGCCTGGTTCTCCCTGACCTGCGCGGCGCTCAAGGACGCGGGCTGGCTCGCCGCCACCGTGACCACCGGGCAGGCGTTCGGCGGGGACCTGGAGACGGTAACCGTGCATACCGGATTGCTCGCCGCCCGGCATGTGCTCCAGGCCGATATCGCGGTCCTCGCGCAGGGCCCGGGCAACCTGGGGACCGGGACCCGCTGGGGTTTTTCCGGGGTGGCGGCCGGCGAGGCGGTCAACGCCGTCGCGGCGCTGGGCGGACGTCCGGTGGCCTGCCTGCGGGTGAGTGAGGCCGATCCGCGCGAGCGCCACCGGGGCATCTCGCATCACAGCCTGACGGCGTACGGCCGGGTGGCACTGGCCCGGGCGGACGTGGTGGTCCCTGGCTTGCCCGGCCCGTTCGGCGCCCGGGTCGCGGCGCAGGCGGCCGGGCTGGGCACCCGGCACTCGATCGTCACCGTGCCCGTCGACGGTCTCGAGACGGCGCTGCGGGCCAGCCCGGCCCGGCTGTCCACGATGGGCCGGGGGCTAGCGGATGACCTGGCGTATTTCCTCGCGGCAGCGGCGGCTGGCCGTCACGCCAGCCGCCTGCTGCGCGGGGACGCGGCGGCCAGCTAAGCGGCTGGCTTGAACGCGTCGATAATGTCAACCACGAAGACGAGCGTGTCCTTGCCGGTGATGCCAGCCTGGGACTGACCGGCGCTCCCGTAGGCGTCCTTCGGCGGGATGACGAGCATGACCCGGCTGCCCACGGTCTGGCCCACCAGGCCGGCGTCCCACCCGGGGATCACCTGCTCCGGCGACGCGCCGATGACGAAGCCGAACGGGGAACCGGACGTCCAAGAGGAGTCGAAGACCTTCTTGGTCCGCCAGATGTAACCGGTGTACTGGGCGATGACGTACTGGCCCTTGACCACCTTCGGACCGCTGCCCTTGATCAGCGTCTTGGTCACCAGACCGGACGGCGGATTGTTCGCCGGGATCGTGATCGTCGGCGCGCTGCCGGCGTGAGCCGTGACCGTCGGCAGGCTGCCACCGCCGGTCGACTCCTGGGAGCCGGCCGCGGACGCCGTGTCGGCGTAGGACTTGATCACGTCGATGACGAACACCAGCGTGGTGCTCCCGGTGATGCCGAGCTGGGAGTTCCCCGAGGTCCCGTAACCGTCCGCGGGCGGGATCACGGCCAGGACCCGGCTGCCGACCTTCTGGCCGATCAGCGCGGTCTCCAGGCCGGGCAGCATCGTGCCGCCGATCACCGTCGGGTTCTGGGTGAAGGTGTTCGCCTTCAGGGTGTTGCTGTTCCCGCTCCAGAAGTACAGGACGAAGTTCGCGGCCATGGCGTCCGCCTTGGTCACCGTGGCGCCGGTGCCCGGGATCACCGTCTTGACCGTGAGCTTGTTGTTCGCGTCGAGCTTGGGGATCTTGACCACGGGCGTCGCGCCGAACGCCCCAGCCACCGTCACGGACGCGTTCGCGTTGTTGGCGGCGGCACTCGAACTCGAGCTGGCGCTTGGCTTCGACGAGCCGCAGCCGGCGATGACCAGGCAGGCCAGCAGGGGAATAACGGTAATGGCAAGAACACGTCGCATGAAGAACCTTAATAGTGGGTGGGCGTCAGGCGCAGTCAGCCTACTGGCTGTGTTGACCCAGGGGGGACGGTACTGGCCCAGGGGGGACGACCCCCCTGGAACCCCCCGCATGCCCGCTGCGGTTACTCACCGTAGTACCACGCGGTCGGGGGCCCGTCGGGCCCCGCGGCCGCGCGGGTCACATACCGGCTATGAGCTTCTCGACCCGTTCGTCCACTGACCGGAACGGGTCCTTGCACAGGACGGTGCGCTGCGCCTGGTCGTTCAGCTTCAGGTGCACCCAGTCGACGGTGAAGTCACGCCGCTTCTCCTGCGCCCGGCGGATGAACTCACCGCGCAGCTTGGCCCGGGTGGTCTGCGGGGGAACCGACTTGGCCTCGAAAATGTCGATGTCACGCGTGGCCCGCTCCACCGCGCCGGCCCGCTGCAGCAGGTAGTACAGGCCGCGGCCGCGGTGCACGTCGTGGTAGGCCAGGTCCAGCTGGGCGACCCGGGGCGAGGACAGCGGCAGGTCATGCCGGGCCCGGTACCGCTCGATCAGCTGGTACTTGGTCACCCAGTCGATCTCCCGGGCGATCAGGTCCAGGTTGCCGGTCTCGATCGCCCCCAGCGCCCGCTCCCACATGTCCAGCACCCGCTTGCTCACCGGGTCGGCGCCGTTCTTGTCGGTGAAGTCCTTGGCCCGGTTCAGGTACTCGTACTGGATGTCGAGCGCGCCGAGCTCACGCCCGTTGGCCAGCCGGACCCGGCTGCGGCCGGTCATGTCGTGGCTGACCTCGCGGATGGCCCGGATGGCATTGTCCAGGGTCAAGTCCCGCATGATCGCCCCGGCTTCGATCATCCGCAGCACCAGGTCGGTGGCGCCCACCTTGAGCAAGGTGGTGGTCTCGCTCATGTTGGAGTCGCCGACGATCACGTGCAGGCGGCGGAACCGCTCGGCGTCCGCGTGCGGCTCATCCCGGGTGTTGATGATCGGCCGCGACCGGGTAGTAGCCGACGACACGCTCTCCCAGATGTGCTCCGCCCGCTGGCTGACGCAGTACACCGCACCCCGCGGCGTCTGCAGCACCTTGCCCGCACCGCAGATCACCTGCCGGGTGACCAGGAACGGGATGAGGATGTCGGCCAGCCTGCCGAACTCGCCATGCCTGCCGACCAGGTAGTTCTCGTGGCAGCCGTAGGAGTTCCCGGCCGAGTCCGTGTTGTTCTTGAACAGGTAGATGTCCCCGGCGATGCCCTCTTCGCGCAGCCGCCGGTCGGCGTCGACCAGCAGGCCCTCCAGGATCCGCTCGCCCGCCTTGTCGTGCGCGACAAGGTCCAGGACGTTGTCGCACTCGGGGGTGGCGTACTCGGGGTGACTGCCTACGTCGAGATAGAGCCGGGCGCCGTTCCTGAGGAAGACGTTGCTGCTGCGGCCCCAGGACACCACGCGCCGGAACAGGTATCGCGCCACCTCATCGGGCGACAGCCGCCGCTGCCCGCGAAAGGTACACGTGACGCCGTACTCGTTCTCAACCCCGAAGATTCGCCGATCCACACGCCAAGGCTACGTCCGGTTGTCCCCTGACAACAGCATCCCGGCGTGTTGCCCGCTGGCACGGCACGGCCCGCCACGGTCCTCGCCCGCGCCGGCCAGCGTCCTTGTCGCCAATCCCGGAGGTGTCCCGCCCGACGGCATCCGGCTTGTAGGATCGGCTGCGGGCAGATATGAAGACACGAGACGCAAGGGTCTCCCGGACGGGCCGGATTCGATTCCCAAATCCCAGCCGGAGACCCCTTGGCGGTCAGACCGCAACAAAACCGGCACCCGGGCGGCCCGGCGGAAGCCCGGGTCGTGAGCCAACCCTTAAGTTCCTGGTCGGGCCGTACGGGCCGCTTCTGGGTCGGCAATAGGAAAGTGACGATGACAATGGGAATCGACTACCAGCGCCTGTACGAGTATCGCTTCCGCGACGTCGACCAGGTGAGCCGTCAGGCGGTCTGGCGTGAAATCGCCGCTGATATATACCGCCGCATGGGCGCGCCGGAGAAGGTGCTCGACCCGGCCGCGGGCCGCTGCGAGTTCATCAACGCGGTCCCCGCAGCGGAGCGGTGGGCGGTAGACACCGTCGATCACAACAAATTCCGTCATCCCGACATTAAAGTAATAATTGCCGACATCCTGGACGCCGATCTTCCTGCGGACTACTTCGACGGTGTCTTCGTCTCCAACTTCCTCGAGCACCTACCCAGCCAGGACGTGGTCGGCACGGTGCTCGCCAAGCTCCGCGAATCGATGGAACCCGGTGGCACGCTGGCCGTCCTCGGGCCGAACTTCAGGTACTGCGCAAACGAGTACTTCGATTGCGCCGACCACACGCTGGCGCTGACGCACGTGGCGGTGGTCGAGCATCTGTACGCGGCCGGTTTCGAGGTCACTACCGTCATCCCGCGGTTCCTGCCCTATTCCTTCCGCAGCCGCATTCCCGCTTCTCCCGCGCTAGCGCGGATCTACCTTCGAGTTCCCGCGCTGTGGCGAGTGCTCGGTAAGCAGTTCCTGGTGCTCGGGGTCAAGGGGCGGGAGAACTGAGTAGGTTCTTGTTCCAGATCAGCACGGTATACGGCCCGACATGGTAAGTGCGGGCGGGCGGGCCTAGGGCCGCCAGGGCCGAGGCGCTGGGCTGGAAGTGGTTGAAGTAGCCGGCCTGGTTCTCGGTGACCAGGAAGGTCGCGCGCTGACCGTACCAGGAGCCCTTGGCTTCCCATAGGTAAGGCCGCAGCGAGGGCTGCACGGCCCGTACCGCGACGGCCCCGTCGCTGCCGACGGTGACGATGCTCGACTGCCAGTATCCGGAGATGCCGTTGGTCAGGTGGTGCTCGGCCAGGAACGTGGCCAGCTCGGCGTTGGCCGGCGGCACCGACGGCTGGGCGGCGGCGTACCCGAGGCTGGCCAGGTAGCCGACCGCCAGCGCGGACGCCAGCCCGGCGCGCCACCGGCGGCCGCGAAGCCAGCCGGCAATCCCGGGTTCGCCGTCGCGCAGGCCGGTGACCAGCGTCCGGCCGGCCAGCACCGCACCGAACGGCAACACCACCGCGAACTCCCGTGCGTTCAGGTCGGTCGCGTCAGCCAGCGTGCTCGGTATGTAGACCAGCACGTTGAGGACGATGGCGAGGAGCAGGACCTGACTGACCAGGTCGGGCCAGCTGACGAACCGCCGCACCACCCGGCAGATGGCCCAGGCGACCAGGGCCACGCCGGCCAGGTGCAGCAGCGCGAAGGCCAGCTCGACCGCGGGCCCCTGCGGCTTGGCGCCGAACAGCGCGAGCAGGCCCTCCCCGGTCACCCACGCGTGCTTCGGCCAGGTGTGAACCGGGGCCAGCTGGTAGCCCAGCGGGTGCAAGATGAACCCGCCGCTGGCCGACAGCAGCCGGTTCACCAGGTCGGCCAGGCCATAGGCCAGGATCGCCGCGGCGGCCAGGGACACCTCGTACCAGCTGGCCTGCAGGGCCGCGCCGCGATCCGGCGGGCGCGCGGACAAGACGGCGCGCAGGACGCGCATGCCGCAGACCGCGACGAGGGGGACGATCCCCACCACGAGCACGAGCGGATCGGCGACCAGGACCCAGGTCAGCAGTAGCCCGACCACGACCGGAATGAACCAACGCGGCGTCGCGGCCCAGTCGATGACCAGCCAGGTCAGCATGAGCGGGACGGCGGTGCCGATGTGGCCGACGGACAGCAGCACGACGAAGGCTCCCACCCCGAGCTGCGGCGCGATCATGAGGCCCCCGGTCAGGGCCATCCGCGACCACGCGGCGCGGCCCGGGTCGCGGTCTCGGGGCCCGCGGGCCAGCAGGACGGCGAAGAGCACGGCCAGCGTGTAGGTCATCGCCGCCGCGATGTGCGCGGTGTCGGCGTGCAGGCCGAGGAGGCCCTCGAGCATCGCGTACTGCGGCAGCTCGGTCGGGTAGAACGAGACGTCGGACAGGTACCAGCCGTGCAGCAGCACGTTGCCGTGCAGCATGTCCCACGACATCAGCATGATGTTCGCCGAGTCGGAGTTCACCGCGTAGGTGCGGGACAGCTGCACGTAGGCGACGAACAGCAGCACCACTCCGGCAGCAGCCGCCACCGCGGCCAGCAGGCGGCGGCGCGTGACAGCCGGGGCCGCCGGTGGCCGCTCACGGACCGGGCGGGAAGGCGCGGCGGATTTCTCCGGCGTTCCGCTTCTCGGCACGGCAGCCATCACGTCCTATTCGATCGCCGCTTGGAGGATGATTCCCACAGGGTAGTGTGGCATCGCTCTGGTAGGCTGCGCGGCCTGGCCAGATTTTCGCCCTTCCCGCCACGACAGCTATGGTGGAGGCCCGCGGTTGCAGCTTACTTCGACGTCGGAAGAGGACAGTTCTCTCCGGCACCGCACGCCGTCACCGTGGCGGGGGCTGAACCGGCCCGTCGTGCCGGCCGTGATCGCGTTCGTCGGCTGGCTCGGCTTCGTCCTGGCGCGCTGGCAGATCTGGGCCAAGGGGCATCTCAGCCTGTTCATGCTGCTGGGCTCGGGGCGTACCGGATTCACGCACGTGAAGCAGCTGCCGCCGGGCGTGATGATCGGCGACCCGAATGCGGCGGGCTACGACGGGCAGTTCTACTACCGGCTGGCACTGGACCCGTTCAACTGGAACAGGACCGCGTTCGGCATCACGATGGACCAGTCCTACCGGTACACCCGGATCGGTTACCCGATCCTGGCCTGGCTGGTCTCGCTCGGTCAGCATCAGCTCGTGCCGGTCGCGCTGGTGGTGATCAACCTGCTCGGCGTGGCCGCCATGGCCTACCTGGGCGCCGTATTCGCCCGCGATTCTGGCCGTCACGCCCTGTGGGGGCTGGCCTTCGCGGCCTACTTCGGATTGGTCATCAGCGTGGGCCGGGATACCGCCGAGCCGGTCGCCGAGGCGTGCATGCTGGGCGGCCTGCTCGCCTACCGCCGGAGCAGGCCAATCCTGGCTGCGTGCCTGTTCGCCTTCGGCGCGATCACCAGGGAAACCATCCTGCTTGCCCCGGCCGCGATCGCCGTGACCCGGCTGGTGGAGATGGCCCGCCGTCGCGCCCGGCCCGGCCTGCCCGACCTGACCTGGGTCGTGCCCGCCGCCGCCTACGGCATCGTGGAACTCGCGGTGCATTTCGTGGTCAAGGGAAAGTTCCCGCTGCTCGCGAACAGCAGCCGCAACCTCACCGTGCCGTTCACGGCGATGATCGACGCGCTCAAGTTCGACATCAGGCACATCGACACCGCGCACCTGAGCCCGATCGACATCGCCCTGCTCGAATACGCCACGCTGGGCGTCTTCGTCCTGGCCGGCCTGGCCGTGCTGCTGGTCACCACCGCGCCGGCACACGAGCGGGTGGCCTTCGTGTTCTTCGTGCTCCAGCTCGGCCTGCTGTCCAGCCAGATCTGGACCAGCACGTTCGGGGAGGGACGCTCGCTCATCGAGCCCTACCTGATGGCGCTGATCCTGCTGCTCGCCACGCCCCGGCACTACCTTTCCTGGCGCTACCTGGGCCTGATCGTGGCCTGCGCGGCACCGGCCCTGGCCATCGTGGCCCGGCGACGCATCCTGTATATGTGATGATCGGTCAGATCAGCCCCGGGTGGCCGAGGCGGCTGAGCAGGTTGGTGTCCCAGACCATGATGGTGTAGCCGTCGTAGCTGTAGGTACGCTGCGGAGGGCCGAAGGTTCGCACCGCCGCGGACTGCGCCCAGGGCAGCTGGGCGGGGCCGTTGGTCACCATGAAGGTGGCGTCGCGCAGCGACGGGTTGTAATTCACGTCGTCGGCCTCCCACTCGTACGGCACCAGCTCGCCGTCGGGAGCCACCGTCACCCCGCTGACCTGGACGCGGCCGCCGCTGGCCAGCGTGGTGCTGTTGGCCTGCCAGTAGCCGGCCAGCCCGTCGGTGAGCCCGTGCGCGACCAGCCAGCTGGCCAGCGGCTGGTTGGCGGGCGGTACGGGCGGCTGCGCCGCGCCGTAGGCGAGCGTGCCCAGGTAACCCGCGGCGATCACCCCGAGCGCGGGCCAGAGCCATCGCTTCGCCCTCCTGGCTGGCTGGGCCGCCGCCAGCAGCGGCTCAGCCAGCAGCCTGGCCAGCACCGCCCCGAGCGGGAGCACGGCGGCGATCTCGCGTGCGCCCAGGATGTCCAGCGCATGCGCGCTGAACATGTAGGCACCCAGGTTGAACACGATGGCGATCGCGAACACCGATACCACCAGGTCCTGGAAGCGGTAGAGCCGGCCCAGGGCGAGACCCAGGGCACAGATGACCAGGATCGCGCCGACCAGGTGCAGCCAGACGAAGACGACTTCGATCGCGGGCCGGGCGTTGTACACGTTGGCTCCGAAGAGCTCGAGCACGGCCTGCAGCGTTACCCAGGACTGATGCTGCAGCGCGGCGACGGTCGTGTCCGACTCGACCGGCGCCTGCCGGTATCCGCCCAGGGCGGAGATGATCCGGGGCGCGGCAGAGCCTAGGCCGCCGGCCACGGCGGCCGCCCCGGCTAGGGACAGCTCGTACCAGCGCGACGCCGGCCGCTGCCCGCGCCTGATCAGCCCCGGGCAGGAACGTATGAGGACCACCAGGACCAGCGGCGCGATGCAGGTAATCAGCACGATCGAGTCGGCGATCATGGTCCAGGTCAGCAGGACGAAGACCACCAGCGGCACGACCCACCGGGCGGCCTTCCAGCGGTCGGGCGTAACGCGGTCGATGACCAGCCAGGTCACCAGAACCGGCACCGCGGTTCCGGTGTGGTCCGGCGACAGGAGCACGATCTGGGTGGCACTGAGCTGGGGCGCCACCATGATGCCCGCGGCCAGCAGGGCCCTGGCCAGGCCCGCCCGGCCTTGGGTCCGACCCTTGGCTAGACATGCGGCCAGCAGGACGAGGAGCGTGTAGGTCATGGCCGCGCCGACGTGGACCACCCAGGCGCCCAGTCCCAGCACCGACTCGATGAGCGCGTACTGCGGGAGCTCGGTCGTGTAGAACGACACGTCCGCCACCCGCCAGTTGTGCAGCAGCAGGTTCCCGTGCAGCACGGCCCGCGCCTGCAGCACGATGCTCGCCCCGTCGGAGGACACCCCCACCGACCCGGACTGGCGCAAGTACAGGAAGAACAGGCCGACGGCCACCAGCACGACCACGGCGGGCCGCCAGACGGCGCGCGCCCGCACGCGCACGGTCCCCGGCGTGCGCACCGCGGCGTGGGTGGTCACAAGGGCCAAGACTACGGGCCGCCCGGACCGGGAGCGACCGGGTGCGGCGAAGGACCCGCCTTGTCCCTCTCGCGCTTACGGCCCCGAGCCCACGATGATCTGGGAGTTCTTGAGGGTGGCGAGGACCGTCGTGCCGTGCGGCGCGACCGGCGCGTCGAACCAGAACGGCGCGCCGCCGGCGATCTGCCCGGGCGTGCAGATGAACTGCGTGGTCATCATGAAGGTCCAAGTCGGCTCCGCCGCGCAGGCCCGGACCCCGGTCCGCTCGGCCTGGACCAGGAAGCCGGTGACGTCGATCCAGGCGTTGTGGTTGAAGCGGATCACGATGGTCCGGCCGCCCGCCTGGGCCGCGACCGCCTGGACGGCGCGCGGCAGGGCCGCGTCGGTGTCCTGGGTGCTCACCGCCGTGCCGGGCGCCGCCGCGAACGCCGCGACGCCGAGAACGGCCGCGCCGGCGGCGAGCACGGCACCCAGGGGGACGGGCGGGGCGTGCACCACGGCCACCGCGATGACCAGCAGCGTGAGGATCGGCGCGGAGAAGTAGAAGTAGCCGATGTAGTAGTGCGACAGGGTGTCGATCCCCAGGGCGGCGTAGCAGGCGAAGGCCAGCGTGGAGACCACGTTGACGGCGAGCAGGGCGGCTAGGAACCGGCGCATCGCACCGCGCGTCAGCCACCACACCGCGGCGATCGCGACCGCGTACGACGCCACCGGCACCAGCGCCGCCACCCACGAGTGGCCACCATGCCACCAGAACCACAGCGCGTACCGCACCACCTGCGTGAGCCCGTGCCCGCCGGCCTGCGAGGACGAACTGTACGAGAAGTACTTGCCGAAGCTGCCCGGCCAGTGCAGGGCCAGGTTGACCACGATCGGCAGCGCGAAGACCGCGCTGATGGCCGCCACCGGAATCCAGGTCCCCGGGCGGAGGAAGACCCGCAGGCTGGCGCGCGGACCGTGCTGCCAGATCACCGCGGCCGCCGCGGCGGCGAGGATCACCGGCACGAAGAACAGGAAGCAGGCGTGCCCGTGGATCAGGAACCAGCCGGTCAGGGTCAAGATCCACAGGTCGCGCGCCGCGCCGGCAGCGACCGACGCGGCCGCGACCAGGAAGGCAATGTACGCCGCGACGTACATCCAGGGCATCCAGTCGAGGCTGAGAATCCACGGCTGCGTCGCGACGAAGCCGAGGAGCACGGCGAGGGCGACGGCGGCGCCGCGCAGCGATCGCGTCCAGCCGTAGACCACGCCGGTGACCATCGCCACGAACGCGCTGTTCAGCACGAACACCGCGAGCACGTGCGCGTTCCACGCGGTCGGCACCACGTGCAGGAAATATAGGAACAGCCACTGCCCGGCCGCCTGCACGTACATATAGGCGGGCCCGGGATGGTGGAAGCCCTCCCGGGAGTAGTTCCCGATGAGCAGCGTGCCGTGCATCGCCTGCTGGATCAGGATCGAGTTCGCCCCGGCGTCACCCTGCTCGTAGAAGCTCGCGGTCAACAGAAACCGGCTGCGGACGACGAGCACCGCCAGCACGAGCGCGAACGGCGCGACCCAGATCCACCAGGGCCGACGGGCCGCGGTCTGGCGTGGCGACGAGCCGGGCAAGCGCGAGCCGGTAGCAGGCCGCCGGCCGGGCCGGCCGCCGCCGACTCAGCAGTCGTCGTCTCCTGCCCGCTCATGCGCTCACCCGCCGCCAGCGTTCAGATGGTGCCGTTTTTGATGGCCTCGTCGATCCAGGGGATGACCTCGTCGAGCATCGCGTCGAGCGTCGTGGGCGCCTCGAAACCGAGCATCTTCTTGGCCTTCTCGGTGTCGGGGACGCGGCGCTGGACGTCGTATTCGAACGGGTCGTCGTGGACGAGCCGCAGCGGGACCCCTTCCCCCTTGACCTTGCGCCAGATGGCCTCGGCCAGCTGCCTGACCGTGGTGCCCTCCGAGGTGGACAGGTTGAAGTCCTCGTTGAGAGCGTCTTCGTGCTCCATCGCGGTCACCACGCCGGCGGCCAGGTCACCACCGTAGGTGTAGTGCCGCACCTGGTCACCCGAGCCCAGGATGTGCAGCGGGTCCTGGCCCTTGAGCACCTTCTGCACCAGGTCGGGAACCACGTGGCTCATGGCCAGGCGGACGTTGCCGGACAGGATCTCCTCGTCGCCCAGGGCCCGGCTCTCGCCGATGCCCACGCAGTTGAACGGTCGCACCAGGGTGTACGGGAGGCCGTACTGATCCCATGCGGCGCGGGCGAAGTATTCCACGGCCAGCTTCTGGAACCCGTAGGACGACAGCGGCGGCGGAATCTGCCGCTGCTGCCCCTCGTACGAGGGCCACTCGTCAGCGCTCTCGAACACCATCGACGAGGACAGGTAGGTGACCTTGCGCAGATGGCCATCCCGCCGGGCGGCGATCGCGGCGTCGCAGGACGCCGCGATGATCCGCTCGTTCGTGGCGAGCAGGTCATACGCGTAGGTGTGGAAGTAGGAGATACCCCCGATCATCGCCGCGCCGGCGATGAAGTGATCACAGTCGGCTAGCAGCCGCGTCATCAGCGCCACGTCCTGCGCGTCGCCCTCGACGAGCTGGTAGTCCGGGTGGCTGTCGTAGGACTTGCGCACCTTCCCGTACTTGGAGAAGTTGTCCAGCCCGACGACCGCGTACCCGCGTCGGAGCAAATCCTCAACGACGTACCCGCCGATGAATCCCGCGGAGCCGCTGACCAGAACCTTCTGCATCACTGTCCCTTCCAGAGTTCGGCGCTTTACGGTTTCTTCCTGGTCGTCTCGCCCCGGGACCGGATCTGCTCGGCGGTCAGCTTCGGCCCGAACGCGAACCGGTACCAGCGCAGGTACCTCGGAATCCAGCTAGCTACCTTGAAGCTGGACATCCCGGCTTGCCTGTCCAGCCAGATGGTGGGGATCTCGGCGACCGGCAGGCCCATCCGCTTGGCCTTGGCGGTCAGCTCGATGCCGATCTCGAATCCGTGCCGCGAGTCGATGCCGACCTGCCGCACGAAGCTCGTGGAATAGGCCTTGAACGAGTTGGTCGCGTCCCGCGTGCCGGTGTGCGCCAGCAGCCGCAGCGACCGACCCGCCGACTTCGACAAGAAGCCCTTCATCACCGGGCCGCCGACCTGCTGACCGCCTGGCATGTAGCGGGACGCGGCCGCGACCGCCACCCCGCGGTCGACCAGCCGGGCCAGGTCGTCGATCTGCCGCGGGTCGTCACAGCCATCGGCCATCGTCACCACCGTGACCGGCGCGGCGGCGACGTCGATGCCGAACCTGATCGCGTTCGCCGGCCCGGGCCCGTAGGTGTTCACCAGGCACCGGATGCGGGGCTCCTTCAGCGCATACTCGGTCACCACCGGGACCGTGGTGTCGGCCTGGTCGTCGACGACAACGAGCACCTCGCACTGGAGATGGACCGACTCGAACAGCCGGTCGAGCACCGGCAGGATCTGGTCGCCCTCGTTGTACGCGGGCACCACGACCGAGACCCGGGGCATCTCACCGGTCATACGCGCACACCGTGCCCGAGCACGTTCCAGATATCGGCGATCGGCTTGTCCGTGGCCAGCGTGCGGTACTCGGGGTGCGGCGCCCCGATCACCAGCAGGTCCGAGCGGGAGATGACCTCGTCCTGCGGGTGCAGCCCGGGGTCGACGGTCACGTACGGGTCGGCGCACAGCACCGCGCCGGCCTTGAAGGCCAGGATCCGCTTGAGCTTGTAGGACAGGCTCGACCTGATGTCGTCCGAGCCGCCCTTGAACGCCATGCCCAAGATGCCCACCGTCATCGAGGCCAGGTCATACTGCTGCTCGAGGCGGTGCACCACGTACAGCGGCAGGCCCTCGTTGATCGCCATCGCGGTGTGCCCGAGCGCGAAGTTGTTGTGGTTGAACGCCGCGAGCTGCATGGTGTCCTTGAACAGGCAGGGGCCGGCCGCGAAACCGGCCGCCGGCATGTCCGCCGCGCGCGGGTAGTCCGTCGCGAGGCCCTGGCGGATCCGCTCGAAGTCCAGGCCCTGGTCGTTCGCCATCATGTAGAGCTGGTTGGCGGTGGCGAACTTGATGTACCGCCACACGTTGGTGAACAGCTTGGCCAGCTCAGCCTCTTCGGGCGACATCGGCACCAGCGTACTGGTCAGCATCCCGAACAGCTTGGAGGCACGCTCCAGCGCGACCGGCGAGCGCGCGGAGACGATCTGCGGCAGCTCGAACAGCTCGGTCATGGCCTTGCCCTCGGCGATCCGCTCAGGGCAGAACGCGACCTCAATCTGCACGCCGAACCCGGCCACCATCTTCTCCACCAGGGCGGTCACGCCGGGGTAGACGGTGCTGCGCAGGATCAGCAGCTGCCCGTCCCGCAGGTACTGGGTGCAGCCGCCGAGCGCGTTCGGGATCGCCGCCTGGTCCGGATTCAGGTGCTCGTCCACGGGCGTGCCGATCACCACGAGCACGTGCTCGGCCGTGCCCACGATGGCGGGATCCGTCGAGGCCTCCAGCCGGCCGTCCGCCCGCACCCGCTGCAGGACCTCCTGCGCGCCCGGCTCCGCAAACGGCATCCGGCCCGCGTTCACCGTCTGCACGGCGGACTCGCTGACGTCGTAGATGGCTACCCGCGCGCCGCGGTCCGCGAAGGCGATGGCCAGCGGCAGGCCGACGTGGCCACAGCCGCCGATCACGACGACCTGGCGGTCAAACTGACCGGATTCGGACGTACCCGTCATCGCATGCCTTCCGATTTGCTGATTCAGGCCCTGCCGGGTGGCCCTGGCACCCGCTCGACGCCCAACCTTACCGCTACCTCGTGACGCCAGAGTTTCGTTACCGACGTTCGCCCGGGGCGGCGAGCAAGCCATTGAGCTGTACAAGCGTAGCCGGAACCGACCCGCTGCTACCCTCGGTCAACAGTAATGACGTCCGTCGCGTAGAGGAGGAGTACACGATGGGTGGGTCCGAGGTGGAAGCGGCCGCCGCCGAAGCCGAGACCCAGCCCCCCTCGCACCCGCGGCGCACCCCGCCCTGGGCTCGCCGCCTGGCCGGGCCGGTCCTGTTCGTCGCGGCGGGCGTGGCCCTGTTCGCCGCCTACCTGCGGCAGGCACAGGCCGTGCCGGTTAATTCGGACGGAGGGTCGTTCGCGCTGCAGGCCTGGGACATGCTGCACGGCAACGTGCTGCTGCGGGGCTGGACGACCGCGGACCTGACGTTCTACACCACCGAGCTGCCGCAGTACGCGCTGGTGGAGCTGGCCCACGGGCTGGACGCCGATGTCATACACATTGCCGGGGCGATGAGCTACACGCTGCTGGTGCTCGGCGCTGCGCTGCTGGCGAGGGGACGGGCCACAGGGCGCGAGGGCGCGGTCCGGATGCTGATCGCCGGCGGGATCATGCTCGCGCCGTCGCTCGGGACGGGAAGCCACACGCTGCTGTCAAGCGCCGACCACACCGGCACCCAGGTCCCGATGCTGGTGATCTGGCTGATCCTGGATCGTGCCCGGGCGCGCTGGTGGACACCGGTACTGGTGGCAGTGCTGCTGGCCTGGGTGCAGGTCGGCGATCCGTTGGCCCTGTACGAGGGAGTCGTGCCGCTGGTGCTGGTGTGCGCGATCCGGATGTACCGGCGGCGCGGCTCGCTGCAGGAGAACTGGTATGAGCTGTCCCTCGCGGCCGGCGCGATCGTCTCGGCCGGCGTCGCGTGGCTGGCACTCAAGCTGATCCACCAGCTCGGCGGGTTCGTGGTCCGACCGCCGAGCACGGCGTTCGCGCACGTCGCCCACCTGCCCTCCAACGTGTGGGTCGCGGCGCAGAGCGTGCTGGTGCTGTTCGGCGCGGATTTCTCTGGCGAGCTGAACGGCGCGCGCATCGGCATCGCGGTGGTGCACCTGGCCGGGGTCGCGCTGGCGGCCTGGGCTGCCGGACGGGCCCTGCGCCGGTTCGGTACGCAGGACCTGGTCGTGCAGGTGCTGACCGTGACGCTGATCCTGCTGCTGGTGGCATACGTACTGCGGGGGAACCCGAACGTGGTCGGCAGCGCGCACGAGATCGCCGGAGTGCTGCCGATCGGAGCGGTGCTGGCGGGCCGGCTGCTGGCCGGGACGCTGGCCCGCGGCCGGCTGCTCATCCCGGCGCTGGCGCTGGTCCTGGGTTGCTACGCCGGGATAGAGGTGCATAACGCCGTCCAGCAGCGTCCGGCCGACCCCAACACGCAGGTCGCGGCCTGGCTGCAGGCCCATCACCTCACCTACGGGCTGGGCGACTACTGGAACGCCAACGCCATCACGCTGGACAGCGGTAACCAGGTCCAGGTCAGGTACGTCAGCCGGGTCGGCGACACGCTCATGGTCCGGCCCTGGGAGACAAAGAACTCCTGGTACAACCGGACGCAGCACGACGCCACCTTCCTGGTGACCCCCGGGCCAGCCAGCGTGTGCTCGCCCGGCACCCCGGCCGGATGGCAGGCCGCCGCAACGGCCACATTCGGCCCGCCGTCCGGCATCTACCGCGTGGACGGCTTCATCGTCCTCGTCTGGCACAAGAACCTGCTGAGCCACCTCAGCACGTCGGCGATGCACGGGCCGATCCAGTGTTGACCGATCGGGGCTGAGCTCGCTCAGCGCGGGACGTCAGACAGGATGTTCTTGTCCCAGACCATGACCGTGTAGGGACCGAAGTTGTACACGCGGGCCGGCAGGCCGAAGTACTTGCTGACCAGGGCGCGCGGCTCCCAGTTGTTCTCGAAGCCCGGAGTGCTGGACAGGACGACGAAGTTGGCCTGCTGGGTCGTCGCGTCGTACCACGCGGGCTTGGCCAGCCACAGGTCCGGCCGCAGCGTGGCTTTCAGCAGCGCGCTAACCTTGACCTGCCCGTCGGCCTGGACCGTGACGATGCCGCTCTCCCAGTAGCCGCCCAGGCCGTATCGCAGGTGATGGGCCTGCAGCCAGGACGCAACCCGCGCAAAGGCCGGAGGCGAGGCGGGCTGGGCCACGTCGTGCGCGAGACCGCCCAGGTAGCCGGCCAGGACCACTAGCCCCGCCCCGTACGCGACGGCGCGCGCCCGGCGGGCTAGCGGCCTGGCGGCCCGCGCGCCCGCGGCCCGCGGCCCGGCCAGCATCCGCGCGGCCAGCGCCGCCCCGAACGGCGCGACCACGGCGATCTCGTGCGGGCCCTCGGAGCCCGCACTGGTCAGCACGAACAACGCCAGATTGAGCACGATGGCCACGCCCAGGACCTGATCCACCAGGGCGGCGCCGGAGAAGAACCGCCGGGCTAGAAGGAGCAGGGCCAGCCCGATCAGGAGCAGGCTGATCGTATGGAGCAGCGCGGTGTAATAAGGGCCCCCGGCCAGCCCGCGGTAGTCGGCTCCGAAGATCTGCGGCACGGCCCACAGGGAGTGCAGGTTGGCCGGGAAGTCGTGCAGTGTGAACCTGAACGGCACCGGCGCCACGACGTAGCCGCCCAGGGCCCTGAACACCCGCTCGGCCACCCAGGCGAGTCCGACGGCCGCGGCCGCCGCCACGATCAGGGACAGGTCGTACCGTCGCGTGGCGAAGGCGCGGGACAGGCTGCGCTCGCGGACTGCGGCCTCGAGAACCCGCAGGGCGCAGACGACGGCCAGCGGCACGATGGCGACGATGAGGACGAGCTGGTCGGCGACGAGCACCCAGGCCAGGCCCAGCGCGGTGAGCACCGGCACCCACCAGCGCTGCGGGGCGCGATCCAGCAGGAGAAAGATGAGCAGGACCGGGACCGCGGTGCCGATGTGGCCGATGGTCAGGATCAGGGCGGTCACGCCCGGGCCGAGCTGCGGCGCCAGGATGATCCCGGCCGCGATCAGCAGTCTGATCACCGCCGCCCGGCTGGTAAACCCGCCCCGGGCCAGCAGCACGGCCAGCACGACCACCAGCGTGTAGGTCATCGCCGCCGCGATGTGGGCGGTGTCCGGGTGCAGGCCGAAGAAGATCTCCAGCAGGGCGTACTGCGGCACCTCGGTGGTGTAAAACGACACATCGGTCAGGTACCAGCCGTGCAGCAGCAGGTTGCCGTGCAGCATGTCCGACGCCACGAGCAGGACGTTGGCCTCGTCCGAGTTCTCCGGGACGGTCCGCGACAGCCTGAGGTACACGGCGAACAAGGCCGCCGTGGCGAGCACGAACGCGGCCACCTCGATCCAGCGGCGGCGGCTCGCCGGCCACGGCGATCGCGCGCTGCCCGGGCCCACCGCCTCGTCCGACGGGGGTCCCGTCTCGGTTCCAGTGCGCAGCACGCCCATGGAAACGGGAGTGTAGCCTAACCGCCCGGAACCGGACCGGCCCGCGCGTCCGGCCGTTCAGCGTGGTACCAGCGCTTTCACGGGGACATCCGATCTTCTGCTCATCGCTCTCACAGGTACAGCGACTTCCCACCCGTTAGGCTGCACGTCAATTACTGCGCGGCGGTGTGATCGGCCTGGCCCGCCCTTCCAGAGGGAATGGACGATGCCTGGTCAGGAGATCGTGGTTCCCCGCGCTCAGGACGAGCCCGGGGAAGGCGACCCGCGGCGCTTCTGGTGGCTCGTGACCCGATCAGACCGGCCCATTGTGCCCGGCTCGATCGCCTTGTTCACCGCCCTGGCCTTCGTCCTGGCTCGCTGGCAGACGTGGGCCGAGGGCGACATCACCAGGTTCATCCTGGTCGGGCGGCATTTCGCGACTCCGTCCCAGTTGCCGCCGGGCGTAGCCGTGGCGCCGACCTACGGGTACGACGGCCAGTTCTTCTACCGGCTGGCGCTCAACCCCGTCAACTTCAGCCACATCGCGTACGGCATCAGGGTCGACCAGCCCTATCGGTACATGCGGATCGGCTATCCCTGGCTGACCTGGCTGGTCTCCTTCGGGCAGCACGTCCTAGTGCCCGTCATGCTCGTCGTGATCAACATCGTCGCGATCGGGGCCATCGGCTATCTCGGCGGGCTGTTCGCCCGGCAGGGTGGCCGGCACGCGCTGGCCGGGCTGGTCCTGCCGGCCTACTTCGGCCTGCTCACCAGCCTGTCCAGGGACACGGCCGAGCCCCTTGCCGCCGCCTGCCTGCTCGGCGGGCTGCTGGCCATCCGGGCGCGCCGACCAGTGCTCGCTGGCCTGCTGCTGGCCTACGGCGCGCTGACCAGGGAATCGGTCATGGTCGCGGTGGCCGCCGTGGCCATCGTCGATCTCATCGGCGTCCTCCGCCGCCGACGCTCCGTGCGGCCCGGGCGCGACGACCTGGCCTGGGCCCTTCCGACCGCAGCCTTCGTGGCCTGGCAGGTCGTGGTGAAGGTGGCCGTCGGCCGTTTCCCGCTGCTGGTCGACGCTGACGGGAACACCGGATCACCGTTCATTACCCCGCTCAAAGCGGTAGAGCACAATCTCACGCATATCAACCTGCACCACTTCGAACAGTACGACCTGTGGTTCACCGAACTTGCCATCCTCATCCTGCTCGCGGTCGCCGCACTGCTCTCCCTGCGCTCCACGAACGCGCCCGTACATGAGCGGCTGGCGTTGGTCCTCTACATGATCGAGATCTGCGTCGTCTCGCCGAGTACCTGGTACAGCCTCGACGCGGACCTGCGGTCCTTCATCGAGGTGTACCTGCTGGCCGCGATCATCCTGCTGGGCACGCCCGGGCATCGCCTCCGAGCGTGGCCGCTTCCCGCGCTCGAGGTACTCCTGATCCCGGCTCTGATCGTGGTCACGCAGCGCAGGCTGGTCGGATCATGACGACCGGCCCGCACGGGCGTCACCAGTTGGTGGCGATGTACTTGGTCTCGGTGAACTCCAGGAGCCCCTCGTGCGCGCCCTCGCGCCCGATGCCGGACTGCTTCACGCCGCCGAACGGGGCCGCCGGGTCCGACACCAGGCCTCGGTTGAGCCCGACCATGCCGGCCTCGAGCGCCTCCGACACCCGCAGGCCACGGCTCAGGTCCCGGGTGTAGACGTAGGAGACGAGACCGAACTCGGTGTCGTTGGCCCAGTTGACGGCGTCTGCTTCGGCGGTGAACCTGACCACAGGCGCCACCGGGCCGAAGATCTCGGTGCCGAGGATGCCCGCGTCCGCCGGGAGCTGGTCGATCACGGTCGGCTGGTAGAAGTAGCCGCGCCGGTCCGGCGCCCGGCCGCCGGTGACCACCTTGCCGCCGTCCGCGGTGGCAGACTCGACGAGCTCAGCCACCTTCGACCGGGTCGGCTCGTTGACCAGCGGGCCCACGTCGGTGGCCTCGTCCAGGCCCGGCCCGACGATCATGCGGTCCAGGCGGGCTGCGAACGCCCGGCTGAACTCATCGGCGACCGCCTCGTGCACGTAGAAGCGGTTGGCCGCGGTGCAGGCCTCGCCGCCGTTGCGCATCTTGGCGATCAGCGCCCCCTCGACGGCAGCGTCGATGTCCGCGTCCTCGAAGATGATGAAGGGCGCGTTGCCGCCGAGTTCCATCGAGCAGTTCACCACGGTGTCGGCGGCCTCCCGCAGCAGGATCCGGCCCACCTCGGTCGACCCGGTGAAGGACAGCTTGCGGACCCGCGGGTCGTTCAGCATCGCCGACACCAGCGCGCCGGACTTCCGCGAGGTCAGCACGTTGACTACCCCGTCGGGCACGCCCGCCTCGGCCAGCAGCTGAGCGATGTACAAGGCGGTCAGCGGCGTCTCCGAGGCCGGCTTGAGCACGATCGTGCAGCCCGCGGCCAGCGCCGGGCCGATCTTGCGGGTGGCCATGGCGGCGGGGAAGTTCCACGGCGTGACGAGCACCGAGACGCCGACCGGCTGGCGCATGACCAGGATCTTGTTGGCCCCGGACGGCGCCTGCATCAGCACGCCCTCCATCCGGACCGCCTCTTCGGCGTACCAGCGGAAGAATTCGGCGGCGTAGGCCGCCTCGGCCTTGGCGTCGCGCAGGGCCTTGCCGTTCTCGGTGACCATCAGCCTGGCCAGTGCGTCCGCGTTCTTGGTCATCAGCTCGAAGGTCCGGCGCAGGCATTCCGCGCGCTGCCGCGGCGGCGTCGCCGCCCAGCCGGCCAGCGCGTCCTGGGCCGCCGTGACCGCGTCGAGAGCGTCCTCCACGGTCCCGTCGGCCACCTCGGCGACCGCGTCCTCGGTAGCCGGGTCGATCACCGGCAGCGTGCCGCCGCCTCGCCCGCCGGTCCACTCCCCGCCGATCAGCAGGTCCGTGGGTACTTCGATACCGACCAGTTGGGCCCGGTTGCTCACCATTCCTCCTACCACGTGGGTCCGGGGGGGGTTGGGGGGGTCGTCCCCCCCGGAGCCGACAGAGACTTGCGTACGGTCTCGGTGATCTTGTCCGCCGAGGGCAGTACGTAGTCTTCGAGCCTATCTGCGGCAGGTAGCGGGATATGAGGGGTAGTGATGCGTACGGGCGGGCCGGTGAGCGCGCCGTACGCCTCCTCGGCCACGATCGAGACGATCTCCGCGCCCCAGCCGCACAGCCGGGGGTTCTCCTCGACCGTGAACAGCCGGCCCGTGCTGGCCACCTCGGCCAGGATCGTCCGCGTGTCCAGCGGGACCAGCGACCGCACGTCCACCACGGTGACCTCGATGCCATGCCCGGACAGTTGCTCGGCGGCCCGCATAGCCCGTGGCACCATGGCGGCCAGGGCCAGGATCGTGGCGTCCCCGCCCTGGCGCAGCACCTTGGCCCGGCCGAGCTGGTCGACCACCTCGCCGTCCGGCACCTCGCCCTTGCTGGCCATCAGGCCCTTGTGCTCGAAGAACACGACCGGATCGGGATCCCGGATGGCCGCCGCGAGCAGCCCGACGACGTCGCGCGGGCTCGACGGAGCCACGACCTTCAGGCCCGGCACGGCCATGGCCCAGTTCTCCACCGACTGCGAGTGCTGGGCCCCGAACCGCACTCCGGCCCCGTTGGCGCAGCGGACGACCAGCGGGAGCGCCAGTTGGCCGTCGGACATGTACCTGATCTTGGCCATCTCGTTGGCGATCAGGTCCCAGCAGACGGCGAAGAAATCGCTGAACATGATCTCGGCGATCGGCCGCAGGCCGGTCATCGCGGCGCCGATCGTGGCCCCGAGGATGGCCTGCTCGCTGATCGGGGTGTCACGGACCCGGTCCGGGCCGAACTCCTCGAGCAGGCCGACCGTCGTCTTGAACACCCCGCCGGCCGCCGCCACGTCCTCGCCGAGGAATACGACGTTGGGGTCGCGCCGCATCTCCTGTGCGATACCCCGGGCCACTGCCTCGCGGTACGTGATAACTGCCACGATGCTCCGTTCGGTAAAAATGCATTTTCAGGTGATGACGGCGATGACGGTGGCTACGGGTACGGTCTCGCCCTGCTGAACACGGATCTCGGAGAGGACGCCGGTGGCGGGCGCGGGTATCTCCGTGTCCACCTTGTCGGTGCCGATCTCGAGCAGCGGCTCGCCTTCGGCAACCGCGTCGCCGACCTGCTTGAACCACTCGTTGACGGTGCCCTCGTCGACGGTCTCGCCCATCCGGGGCATGACAACAAAGAGGGGTCCGGGGGGTCTTCCCCCGGAAGAAGAGTCAGCCATCAGTTCCTCCAGGAGTGGCCGCCGTCGGCCCACACGTTGGTCTCGGCCAGTTCGAGGCCGGGCTCGGCGCCGGCCTTGGCCTCCTCGGTGGCGCGGTCCACCGCGTCTCGCGCGCGCTTGTCGATCGCGTCCAGGGTCGCCTCGTCCACGCCGCGGCCGATGAGGACCTGACGGTAAGCGGGCAGCGGGTCGCGGGCCAGCCACTCCTTGACCTCTTCGGCGGGCCGGTACTTGCCGGGATCGGCGCGGGAGTGACCGCCGTGCCGGTAGGTGAGGGCCTCGATCAGCGAGGGACCGCCGCCGTCGCGCGCGCGACCGATCGCGGCCTGCGCGGTGTGGTAGACCGCCTCCACGTCGTTTCCGTCGATCACGACCGGCTCCAGCCCGTAGGAGGCGGCGCGGTCGGCGGCGGGCCGGGGCACGGCCGTCACCGTCCCGATCGCCGTGTACTCCATGTACTGGTTGTTCTCGCAGATGAAGATGACCGGCAGCTTCCAGACCGCGGCCAGGTTCAGTGCCTCGTGGAAGGCGCCGATGTTGGTGGCACCGTCACCCAGGAAGCACACCGTGACCTGCTTAGTTCCCCGGTACTGGGCCGACCAGGCCGAGCCGTTGGCGATGACGAGCTGGGCGCCGATGATCGCGTAGGCGCCCAGGATGCCGTGGGAGACGTCCAGCAGGTGCATCGAGCCGCCCTTGCCGTGCATGAGTCCGTTCTCGCGGCCGAGCAGTTCGGCCATCACCGGGGTCATCGGGGTGCCGCGGGCCAGCACGTGGTTGTGGCCGCGGTAGGTGGTGAACGTGTAGTCGTCGGCGTTCATCGCCTGCGACACGCCGGCCGCGACCGCCTCCTGGCCGGTGCCCAGGTGCGTCGTCCCCTTGACCAGGTTCTGCAGGAACAGGTCGTGCGCGCGCTTCTCGAACTGCCGGAGTTCGGTCATCTTCCGGTACATCTCGAGCGCGGTGTCTGTGTCTATGGCTGTGTCTATTTCTGGCACGTGATCGCTTTCGGCTTTGTCAGTAGGGGTTGGTGACGTAGAGGTCCTGGGCCGGGAACTTGGTCAAGATGTCGACCCCGTTCGGGCCCACCACCACCTCTTCCTCGATCCGGGCCGCCGACCGCCCGTCGGTCGCCGGGCAGTAGGTCTCCAGCGCGAACACCATGCCTTCCTTGATCTCCAGCGGCGCATCGAGCGAGGTGAGCCGGGAGATGATGGGGCGTTCGTGCAGGGCCAGCCCGAGCCCGTGCCCGAACTCCAGGCCGAAGGCGGTCTTCTCGTCGGCCAGCCCGATCTCCTCGGCGGTCGGCCAGAGCCGGGCCACCTGGTCGGTGGACACGCCGGGCTTGATCATGTCGATGGCCACGTCGATCCACTCGCGGGCGCGTTTGTACGCGTCCTTCTGCGGCTCGGTGGCCCAGCCGACCGCGAAGCAACGGTAGTAGCACGTCCGGTAACCGTTGTAGGAGTGCATGATGTCGAAGAAGGCCTGCTCGCCGGGCCTGATCATTCGGTCGGAGAAGTTGTGCGGGTGCGGATTGCACCGCTCGCCGGACACCGCGTTGATGCTTTCCACGTCGTCGGAACCCATCTCGTACAGCCGCTTGTTGGCCAGGGCGACGATCTCGTTTTCCCGTACGCCGGGCTTGAGCGCGGCGGCGATGTCCTGGTAGGTGCCGTCGACCAGGGCGGCGGCGGTGGACAGCAGGGTGATCTCGTCCCGGGACTTGAGCTCCCGGGCGTCCAGCATGACCTGCTGGCCGTCCCTTATTTGCAGGCCTTGTTTTTGCAGCTCGAAGAAGGTGGGGACTTCGGCCCAGTCGACGCCGATGGGCTCGTCTTTTACTCCGGCTGCGCTGAGGCGATCCTTGATCTCCGCGACCTGCTTCTGCGTGAGCCCGGAGCCGGGAGGGGCGGCGCCGCGCATGGTGGTGTAGGAGGCGATGCAGTTCTCCGGCTTCAGCCACGGGCAGTACATCCGGTGGTGCACCGCGGCCGAGCCGAAGTCCCACAGGACCAGCTCGCCGGTGCGGGTGTAAAGCGCGTAACGGCACAGCTTGTCGCGGGTCCACTCGCCGATGGCGACGCCGGTCAGGTACCTGATGTTGTTGTTGTCGAAGACCAGCAGCGCGCCCAGCCCGGCATTTTCCATAGCGGCTTTGGCGCGGTCGAGGCGGTACTGGCGTAGCCGACCGAAGTCGAGCCTCTCCTCGAAGTCGACGTACATCCGGCCGGGCGCGGGGGCCACGGGAAGTGCAGGTACGGCCATGGAAGCTCCTCGCTCGTCTGCTGCTCGTCGCACCAACCATCCAATGCCGTGTGCAGTGAGACTGTCAAGGCTTGCGGCGAGCAGCGTGCAGTGTACGTTTACATCATGTCGGCTGGCTTCGATCCGGGCACCGGGCTGGGCCCGCGGCTGCGCGTGGCCCGCGAGCTACGGGAGTTGTCCGTACGGGAGATGGCGCGCCGGATCGGGTGTTCGGCCAGCCTGATCTCGCAGATCGAGCGGGGGATCTCGGTGCCGTCGGTGGGCGTCCTGTACTCGCTGGCTACCGAGCTGGACACGTCGCTGGACCACCTGCTGTTCGGCGCCGAGCCGCGGCGGCCGGCCGGTCAGGCGCCGGGCCCAGACGCGCCCGGCCTTGCCGCGTCCGGCCTTGCCGCGTCCGGCCTTGCCGCGGCAGACATTGTGCAGCGGGCGGCCGGCCGGAACATCATCGACCTGGCCAGCGGGGTGCGCTGGGAGCGACTCACCCCCGGCGCGGATGCCATGACCGACTTCCTCGAGGTGATCTACTCCCCCGGCGGCCACTCGACCGACGAGCGCCGTCCGCTGCGGCACGACGGGCACGAGTACGGCCTGGTCATCAGCGGCACGCTGCAGGCTAACGTGGGCTTCGAGAGCTACGAACTCGGGCCGGGCGACTCGATCGCGTTCGACTCCTCCACGCCGCACGAATACCTGAACAAGACCGGCGAGCCGGTGCACGCCATCTGGGTCGTGGTGCACTCCGAGCCCGGCCGCGCGTAAGGGCTTTCATGATCGTGGGCCGTTACTGGCGTTATGCGTTATAGCACCAGTAACGGCCCACGGTGTTTGGTTACGGGTAGCTGACGAGGTTGACGGGCGTTCCGATTCCGGGGTTACTGGTCGAGGTCACCGGTCCGCCGACGCCGTTGATGATCGATTTGTCACCGCCGTTCCCGCCGAGGTAGACAACCAGGAGGCTGTGGAACTGCACACCTGACGTCTTGGGGGCCTGGAAGGCCGCGTCGGCGAACAGCGTCGCCGTGGTCTGGATGAACACGATGTAGCTGCCCATCCCGTAGCCCTGGAAGCTCTTGACGTTGCCGGTGACCAGGAAGGCGGGATAACCGTCCTGAGTCGGGCTGGCCATCCAGGCGGACTGGCTGGGCGGGTCGTAGGGCATCTCGTTCTGGAAGAAGATGTCCGTGCCGCCCTGGCCGCTCCAGATCACCTCGTTCTTCTGGTAGTGCTCCACGGCCAGGCCGTAGGCGGTCACGTTGTCACCGGTTACGGCGACGCCGGTGTCGGCCTTGTTGACCGTCCAGCCCACCGCGTTGCCATGGTCAGCGCGCCAAGCCCATAGGTTGTCGATGATCGAGTTGCTGGCGTTGTCCAGCAGGCTCACCGTGGCGCTCACCGGCGTGGTCTCGGCGCCGCCGATGCGGAAGAAGACGTCCTGGATCAGGTCCGGGTCGCTGGCGTTGCCCGGTCCGGGGGTCCCGACCGAGAGCAGGACGGGTGAGTTGACCGGGCCGGCGTCGATGATCAGACCGGACAGCTTCACCCCGCTGTTCGAGACGACGATCATGGCCGCGTTGCCGTGCTGCGGGACCAGGGTCGCCATACCCAGCCCCAGCACCACGGTGTCGGGATGCGGGACCACGATGGGCTGGTTCAGGTTATAGACGCCCGGGGTCAGGATGAGGTTCAGGCCTCGGGCCATCGCGGCGGTCATGGCCGCGCCCGACGTACCCGGGCTGGCCACGAAGAACTTCGACAGCGGGATGGTGGTGCCAGCTTCGCTGCCGCTGGTCCAGGCCGGCCCAGAGGAATTGTGCTGGACGGCCGGGACGAAGACGTTGTAGTTGCCCTTCGAGTCGGTGTAGAGGAACGGCTCCTCCTCGGTCACCGGGCAGGTGGCGAGCGTGGTGTACGGGTTTTGTTTCGGCTGGCCAAAACTTGTCGCGGGAGCGCCGTTATCCCCGCAGAAGACCTGGTTCCACACTCCGTTGCTCCAGCCGTCCAGGTTGCTGTTCCTGGTTACCCACTGCTGCTGGGAGCCGTTTACGACAGTCGAGCCGGTGAACGCCGAGTCGGCGATGAACCCGCCGCTGGCGTAGTCCGGAGAGCCGTTGCAGTAATCCATCAGGGACAGCTTGCCGTTGACCTGGACGCGCCGGAACGGTGCGGCCTGCGAGACCGCCCAGAAGTCTGTCGCCGCCTGGCAGCCGCTGCCGCCGGCCACGTTGATCGTGAGGTTCGACAGCGAGCGCCAGAAGTTGTCCAGCGCGATGCAGTTGTTGCTGGCGAAGCACTGGTTGTAGACGTTGATCGAGCCGTTAATGACGACACCGCCGGGACTGAGGCCTAGGCCTGCGACGGTGGTGTAATAACCGACCTGGAAGATGAGCGGGTCCGCGGTCGATCCATAGGTGCCAGGCTCGAAGAAGATGGCGTAGCGCTGGGCGCCGAACTGGTTGGGCACCTGCTGGCTCGCGATCGAGTCGAGCGTGCTCTGGATCGAAGCCTGCGACATGCTCGGGGTGAAGACGTAGACGTTCGGCCCGAACGGGCCGCCGGTGGTCGACGGCGTCACGGCACCTGCGGCCGACGCCACCGGCGCGGCGACTGCGGCGGGAACCACCGGCCCAGCAGCGAACCAAGCGCCGATGAGGATTGCCGCCGCCGCGGCGAGGGCCCGCCGGGACAGCCAGCGGGCGGTCAGACCGCTGATGATCTTGTTCATGACACCGCCCCTGCATGAGAGAGAAGCTGGCTGGTTTCGCGCATGACAGTTTCCTTCCTTTCCGACTCCCCCCAGTTCTTCGTCCGATACCATTCCCGAGCGCATTGGCGGGCTGGAAAGCCGACCTTGATGACCGTTGCGGGTCCTTGAAGAGGACACATCTGTGCAGCTCAGGACCGTGCGGCAATAGGGCCGCCCGTTCATGATCACTTTGCGCTGGATTACCGTTAATGGCACGGGGCTTAACCTAGCGCTGCGGCTGTTAACGCGCCGTAAATATCATTGCTGTGTCGTCAAAAATCCGTTAACAAGGCATGTCGACAATCGTTCATGGTTTACATTCCGCCGACGCGAGGGCGTCGGCGATAAGACGCGGCGACGCTCGCGGCACACGCGCCACACTTGCCACGCGGCGGCGCGTCCGGGCGAGCTAATGAAACCCGGAGTCGCGGTCAGGTGGGGACGCGCTCGGAGGTACCGGGACGCGGTTCGGGGTGGCCGGTGGCGGCCGGGCCGTTGCCGGCCGGATCGGCGGCGCGGGCGGCGGGCAGGGCAGCGCCGTCTAGGGCAGCGGCGGGCGGGGCAGCGCCGTCTAGGGCAGCGGCGGGCGGGGCGGCGCCGTAGGGCAGCGGCGGGCGGGGCGGCGTCGTTTAGGGCAGCGGCGGGCGGGGCGGCGCCGTCTAGGGCAGCGGGGTCGCGGACGGCGTGGTCGAGCCAGCGGGCGATGCGGTCGACGAGGTCGTTGCCGCAGGCGACCTCGGCGTGGCCCATCCCGGGTATTAGCCACAGTTCTTTGGGCTCGCGGGCGGCCAGGTAGACCTGGCGGGCGTGCTCGGGCGGGAAGTAGGGATCCTGGTCGCCGTGCACGATCAGCAACGGTACGGGGGCGATCTTCGCGGCCGCTTCGGCCGGCGGGACCGGGACCAGCTTCCAGCCCTCCGGGCTGATCCGGGTCTTCAGCCAATGCCGGGTGACGAACCGGCCGAGCCGGTGCTCGACGGCGTAGTGCACGCGCCGCATCCGTTCGGTGCCCCGGTAATACCAGCGGCCGGGGCCGCTGATCGAGACCACCGCGTCGACCCCGCCGATCAGGCCGGCGTGCCGGACCACCACCGACGCGCCCATCGAGAAGCCGACCGCGGCGATCCGCTGGTAGCCGAGCTCACGCGCGTAGGCGACGACCACGTCCAGGTCGTTGATCTCGAGGTCACCGAGCGTGGACAGCCCGCCGGAGCGGCCGTGGCCGCGCAGGTCGAAGGTGATGACGCCGGCCGCCAGGTTGAACCGGTTGGCGATCCGCCAGACGCGCGGGCTCTGCCAGGACAGCGTGAAGCCGTGCGCGACGATGATCGCGAGGTCCTTCGGTCCGGGCAGGTGGACGGCGTCGATCGGGACGCCGTCCTCCGTGACCAGGGTCGTTGCCGTGATCACCGGCTTGGTCATGTTCACCCTGATAGCCAGGGTACAGGACTAGCGGACGAGGGCGCCGATGGGGAAAGCTACCGGTAGCCATGTGAACGAAGGAGCATCATGTCCGTGCTGAACGCCCTGACCGACGCGATCCGTGATGGCTCCGTGGAGGTGATCGACCTCACCGCGCCGCTGTCCGCGAGCACGCCGATCATCCAGCTGCCGCCGCCGTTCGGTAACACGGCCCGGTTCGGGCTGACCGAGATCAGCCACTACGACGAGCGCGGACCCGCGTGGTACTGGAACGACATCACGACCGGCGAGCACAGCGGCACCCACTTCGACGCCCCGGTGCACTGGGTCACGGGCAAGGACGGCAAGGACGTGGCCCAGGTCCCGGTGCGGCAGATGATCGCTCCGGCGGTGGTGCTCGACTTCAGCGCCGAGGCGGCCGCCGACCCGGACTTCCTGCTCGAGATCGACCACGTCAAGGCGTGGGAGGCGGCCAACGGGCCGCTGCCCGTGGACGGCTGGATGCTGTACCGCACAGGCTGGGACGCGCGCTCGAGCGACCAGGCCGCGTTCCTCAACGCGAACGAAACCGGCCCGCACACCCCCGGGATCAGCATCTCGTGCGCGACCTGGCTGGCCGAGGAGGCGCCGATCATCGGGCTGGGGACCGAGACGGTCGGCACGGATGCCGGCGCCGCGCACTCCTTCGACCCGCCGTTCCCGTGCCATTCCTTCCTGCTCGGAGCGGGCAAATACGGCCTGACCCAGCTGCAGAACCTGGCCCGGGTGCCCGTCACCGGCGCGGTTGTGATCACCGGCCCGCTGCCCATCATCGGCGGCTCTGGCTCCCCGTGCCGCGCGCTGGCGCTGGTGGACCACAGCTGAGCATGCGAGTCGCGGAGGCGGTCGGGCAGGGGCTGGCCAAGCTCGGCGCCGACACGGTGTTCGGCGTGGTCGGGAGCGGAAACTTCCACGTCACGAACGCGCTGATCGCCGGCGGGGCCCGGTTCGTGGCGGCCCGGCACGAGGGCGGCGCCACGGTCATGGCCGACGCCTGGGCCAGGACGACCGGCCGGCCGGGCGTGGTGTCCGTGCACCAGGGGCCGGGCCTGACCAACGCCATGACCGGCATCGCCGAGGCGGCCAAGAGCCGCACCCCGCTGCTGGTGCTCGCCGCGGAGGCCCCGGAGATCAGGTCCAACTTCCACGTGGACGTGGCCGGGCTGGCCGCCGCGGTGGGCGCGGTCGGCGAGCGGATCTACTCCCCCGCCTCGGCGCTGGGCGACGTACAGCGCGCCTACACCACGGCGCTCGGCCGCCGGACGGTGATCCTCGCCCTGCCGCTGAACGTCCAGGCCGCAGCGTTCGAGGCGGCCACCATCCAGGCCGCCCCGCGCACTTATCCGGCCGGGCCGGCCGCGGACGCGGTGACCGCGATCGCGGCCGTCCTGCGCGGCTCGGACCAGCCGGTGTTCATCGCGGGCCGAGGCGCCCGGGCGCGGGCCGGCCGGGCTTCGGCGCGCGCGGACCTCGAGCGGCTCGCCGACGCGTGCGGCGCGCTGCTGGCCACCTCGGCGGTGGCCAAGGGGCTGTTCCGGGGTAACCCCTGGAATCTGGACGTGAGCGGCGGGTTCGCCTCGCCGCTCGCGGCCGAGCTGATCACCGGAGCGGACCTGATCATCGGCTGGGGCTGCTCGCTCAACATGTGGACGACGCGGCACGGCAAGCTGATCGGCACGGGCGCCACGCTGATCCAGGTCGACGACGACGCCACCGCCCTCGGTGCGTACCGGCCGGTCCACCTGGGGGTGGTCGGGGACGTGGCCGAGACCGCGCGCGCCGTGGCCGACGCGCTCCTTCCAGACCAGGCGGGTGAACCACGCTCCGTTCGGCCAAAAAATGAGGACGACGGCGAGTCAGGTGGTACGGCGGGGTACCGGTCACCTGCCCTGCGCGAGCGGATCGCGCGGGAGGTGCGGTGGCGGGACGTGCCGTTCACCGACGACAGCGACGGGCAGCGGATCGACCCGCGCACGCTGTCGATCGCGCTCGATGACCTGCTGCCCGCGGAGCGGACCGTGGCGGTCGACTCCGGGAACTTCATGGGCTACCCGAGCATGTACCTGTCGGTCCCGGACGAGGCGGGGTTCTGCTTCACCCAGGCGTTCCAGTCGATCGGGCTCGGCCTGGCCTCGGCCATCGGGGCCGCGGTCGCGCGGCCGGACCGGCTGACGGTCGCCGCGCTCGGCGACGGAGGCGCGCTGATGGGCGTCAGCGAGCTGGAGACCGTGGTCCGGCTGGGGATCCCGATGGTGGTCGTGGTCTACGACGACGAGGCGTACGGCGCGGAGGTGCATCACTTCGGGCCGGACGGCGACCCGCTGGATACGGTCCGGTTCCCGCCGGCCGACATCGCCGCGATCGGCCGGGGCTTCGGCTTCGAGGGCGTCACCGTGCGGTCGGCCGGCGATCTCGGCCCGGTCCGCGACTGGCTGGCGGGCCCGCGGGAGCGCCCGCTGCTCATCGACGCCAAGGTCACCTCCTCCCGCGGGTCCTGGTGGCTGGAGGAGGCGTTCCGGGGGCACTAAGACCAGGACGCACCCGGGCACCGCGTCAGATCGGTGCCCGGGGTGCGTCCCTGGTTACGCTACGGCCGCACGTAGCGCACGCTATGAATCGTCCTTCTGGGCGGTGGCCGCCCTCTCGGGAACCTTCCCGTCCAGTGCGGACATCTCGTCAGCCCGCGAGCTGGCGCCCACGCTGATCAGCTCGTCAGACGGGTACACCTCCTCGCCGTGGACCGCCACGTCGCCGATCTCCAGGACCGCGTCGGGCAGCCGCAGGTTCATCCTGAACACGTGCTTGATGACCATCAGGATGACGAACGTGACCGCCGCGTCCCAGATGATGATGGTGAGCGCGGCACCGGCCTGAATGGCCAGTTGCTTCGGGTGCCCGTAGAACAGGCCCGCGGAGCTGATGTTGGGATTCTTGCCGAGTCCGAGGTACACGATCATGTTCGGGTCGGCAAGCAGGCCGACCAGCAGGCCGCCGAACAGCCCGGCGATGCCGTGGGTGTAGACCACGCCGAGCGCGTCGTCGACCTTGTTGAACGGCCAGACGTACTTCGGCAGGTAGTACCAGGCCACCCACACGACCGAGGAGCAGACCAGGCCGATCACGATGGCGCCGAAGCCGTTCACGTACCCGGCCGCCGGGGTGATGCCGACCAGGCCGCAGATCATGCCGTTCAGGCCGCCGAGGAAGGTGGGCTTCTTCTCGCTGCTGAACGCCATGTCCATGATGATCCAGGTCAGCATCGCCACCGCCGTGGCCAGGTTGGTGTTGAGCACCGCCGCGGCCGCGTCCGCGCCGGCGAAGTACGGGTCGCCGCCGTTGAAGCCATTCCAGCCGAGCCACAAGATGCCGGCACCGACGGCGACGAACATGAGGTTGTTCGGGATGGCCCGCTCGCGGTCGCGCTTGAGCCTGGGCCCGATCACGGCGGCGGCGACGAACCCGGACACGCCGGCGGCCAGGTGGATGACGTAGCCACCGGAGAAGTCCAGGGCGCCCTTGCCGGCCCAGTAGCCGCCGCCCCACAGCAGGAACGCGTTGACCGCGTAGGCGAAGGTGATCCACAGCGGTACGAAGATCATCCACACCTTGAAGCTGATCCGGCCGAGCACGCTGCCGATGAACAAGATCGGGGTGATCGCCGCGAACACGAACTGGAAGTACTCCACCGAGGCCCCGGGGAGATGCCAGCTTGGTACGGCCGGGTTCACCAGCGGAATGCTGGCCTGTCCTTGCTCGGCCGCGTGCCCGAGGATCGTCCTCGGATCACCGATGAAGGTGTGGATCAACGGCGTGCCGAAGCCCAGCTTGAACGCCCAGAGCACCCAGGTGATCAAGACCAGGCAGAAGGTGGTGAACACCATCATCACGGTGTTCATCGCCCACTTCTTCTGGACGAGGCCGCCGTACAGCACGGCCAGGGCCGGGATGGACATCAGCCCGACGAACGTGGCTGCTGTCATCTGCCAGGAGTTATCACCGGCGTTCAGCCAGCTAGGGTAGGGAATCACTACGCCTCCAGGGGCTATCGGGCCTTCTGGGGGCCAACGTGATGCTGGCGCTACCCCGGCCGCTCCGTATATCTGCAAGGCATGTGTCCCATGCGCGAGTTTCGGTGGTATTACTCGGTTGTTACGCGGGCGGTAACGAGTGCGGCCGAGGTTTCCTCGATGTGTCGTAGCCGATCACCTGGTCAGCGGCGGCATGCCGGTGCGGCGCCGGTCTGGCCAGGCGGGGCTCGGGCTTCCCGTCGTGTCACGTTCCCGTAACAGTGGGGGCGATTGCTCTTGAAATGAGTCACCCGATAGCCGTACTCTGCTGCCATACGAGTCCGGTAAGCGCTTACCGCAACGATTGGATCCGGTGCCGTCCCTGGCGGCACCTTTCTTCGGGCGGTTGCGGAAAGCGCTTACCGCAAGGATTGAGGAGCACAAGGTGTCGGCTGACCAGGATGCGGTGGACGGCAGGCAGGACCTAGCCGCCGATGGCCTGGCCGCGGGCCCCGAGCTGGGCGGCCTGGCCGCGGACCCGACCGCGGCGCCGACGATCTACGACGTGGCCCGGGCGGCAGGGGTGTCCATCGCCTCGGTGTCCCGGGTGCTCAACGGGCAGCGCAACCCGCGCCAGGAAACGCGGGAGCGGGTGCTGGCAGCGGTGGCCGAGCTCGGCTTCGCGCCGGACGGGGCGGCGCGGGCGCTGAGCGCGCGGCTCAAGGAGGTCGTGGGCGTGATCGTGCGCCGGCCATCGCCGGCCGCGGATATGGACGAGGACCTGTTCGCGGACGAGGCCGAGAGCCTGCAGTACCCGGACCTGATCAACCGCGGTATCGAGACGGCGGCCCAGCGCCGCGGGTTCGACCTGCTGATCCGGTCGGTCGGCATCACCGAGCACGACCCGGGCGGCCGGACGCTGGCGCTGGCCCGCAAGAGCGACGGGCTGATCCTGCATGACCGGGTGCTCGACCCGGACCAGATGGACCGGCTGTCCCGGCAACTGCCGATCGTCACGCTGGCCGGGTACATGACCCCGACCACGGCGAACGTGCACGGTGACAACAGGGCGGGCATGCGCGCGCTGGCCCGGCACTTGCTGCGCGACCACGGCTACCGCTCCCTGGGCTACCTGGGCGGCTACGCCGACAGCCCGGACAGCATCGAGCGGCGGGAGGTCCTCGAGGCCGAGGCCGCCGCGGCCGGGGCGGCGCTGGAGTACGGGCCGGAATGGCAGGGCTACTACTTCGCCTCGGGCGGCGCCCAGGTCATCAACCAGCTGCTTTCCGCGGGGCGCCGACTGCCGCGCGCGATCGTGTGCGCGAACGACCAGACCGCCTTCGGTGTCATGTCCGCGCTGCGCAAGCACGGCCTCAGCGTTCCCGGGCAGGTGGCGGTGACCGGCTTCGACGACATCCCGCTGGCCCGCCACCTGCGCACCAGCCTCACCACCGTCCGCCAGCCGATCAAGCAGATGGGGACGACCGCGTTCGACGTGCTGTATTCGATGCTCAACCGCGAGCACCTGCCCGCCCGCGACATCGTGCTGCCCACCGAGCTGATCCGCCGGGAGAGCTGCGGCTGCCCGGCGCCGGCCGACCGGGCCGACATCGGCTGGTACCGGGAGGTATGAGTTATGCGGATGATCACCCGCAGGATCGCGTTCTACATCGTCACCGCGGTGGTCGCGATCACCGTGAACTTCTTCATCCCGCGGCTGATGCCGGGCAACCCGGTGCTCGCCGTGCTGGGCCGGGTCCAGGCCCAGGAGTCCAAGCAGGCCATCGCCGCGCTGGAGGTGCAGTACGGCATCGCGACCAAGACCGGCCTGTGGGGCCAGTACGTGCAGTACTGGAGCCACCTGCTGCACGGGAACCTGGGTACCTCGCTGAACTTCTACCCGGCCTCGGTCGGCGGCCTGATCCGGGCTGCGCTGCCGTGGACGGTCGCCCTGGTCGGCATCGCCACGGTGATCAGCTTCGTGCTCGGCACGCTGCTCGGCGTGCTCGCCGCCTGGCGGCGCGGCAGCTGGCTGGACGGGCTGCTGCCGGCCATGACGTTCTTCCAGGCCGCGCCGTACTTCTTCGTCGCGATCCTGGCCGTGGCGCTGTTCGCGACCAAGCTGGGCTGGTTCCCGCCGAACTCCGGCTACGACACCACCACCTTGAACCCGGGGCTGGACTGGCCGTTCGTGTCCAATGTGCTCGACCACGCGGCGCTGCCCGCGCTGACCATCGTGCTGGCCTCCATCGCCGGCTGGATCATCGGGATGCGCAACATGATGATCACCACGATGGATGAGGACTACGTGCTGCTCGCGCAGGCCAAGGGCCTGCCGTCGCGGCGGGTGGTCGGCTACGCGGCCCGGAACGCGCTGCTGCCCAGCGTGGCCGGCTTCTCCCTGGCCATCGGGTTCATCGTCTCGGGCGCGCTGCTCACCGAGATCGTCTTCTCCTATCCGGGCGTGGGGTACCTGCTGTTCACCGCGATCGGCAGCGACGACTACCCGCTGCTGCAGGGGATCTTCCTGATCATCACGCTGGCGGTGCTGCTGGCCAATCTGGCCGCCGACTTCGTCTACGCGTTCCTCGACCCGCGGACCAGGCAGGAGGCCTGACATGACCCGGTTGCTCCGGTCCCCGAAGATCCTGATCGGGCTGTGCCTGTCCGTGGCGTTCGGGATCGTGGCCATCATCGGCCCGCTGATCGCCCCGTACAACCCGAACGCCAGCGCCTCGACTACTTTGAGTACCCCGCAGCCGCCCTCGGCGGCGCACCTGCTCGGCACGACCCAGGTCCAGCAGGACGTGCTGTCCCAGCTGCTGGTCGGCGGGCGGTCGACGATCCTGGTTTCCTTGGTGGCCGGCCTGGTCGCCACCGTGCTGGCCGTGCTGTTCGGCGTGACCGCGGGCTACTTCGGCCGCTGGTCCGACGACCTGCTGTCGATGCTGGCCAACATCTTCCTGGTGCTGCCGGCGCTGCCGCTGCTGATCGTCATCTTCGGGTTCCTGGGCAAGGGCGCGAACCCGAACGACGTGGTGATCGGGGTCATCATCGCCATAACCGGCTGGGCGTTCGGCGCCCGGCAGCTACGCGTCCAGACCCTGTCCATGCGCAACCGGGACTTCGTCGACTCGGCCCGGATCATCGGCGAGAAGAGCTGGCGGATCATGACGTTCGAGATCCTGCCCAACCTGATCCCGGTGGTGGCCACCTCGTTCCTGTTCACCGTCATCTACGGGGTCGGGACCTTCACCGCACTGTCGTTCCTGGGCGTCATCAACACCAGCCACTGGAGCTGGGGGACGATGCTCTACTGGGCGCAGAGCGCGCAGGCGGCCCAGCAGGTGCACCTGGAGTGGTGGTGGTTCGTGCCGCCGGGGCTGGCGGTCGGGTTGTTCGGGACCGGGCTCGCGCTGCTCAACTTCGGGATCGACGAGTTCGTCAACCCGCGGCTGCGCGGCGCCGGGCTCGCCGGCCGTGCGGCCCGGCGGGCCGGGCTGCCGCGGCGGCCTCAGCTGGGCCTGACTCCGGTGCTGCGTTCGGCTCGGAGGGCATCATGAACTCGTCGGACATCCTGATCTCGGTGCGCGGCCTGTGCGTGGACTACGGGCTGGGCGACGAGGCGGTGCACGCCGTGGTGGACGCCGACCTGGAGTTGCGACGCGGCGAGACGCTGGGCCTGGCCGGGGAGAGCGGCAGCGGCAAGTCCACCCTGGCCTACGCGATCACCAGGCTGCTGCGCCCGCCGGGGGTCATCACCGCGGGCTCGGCGCGGTTCGGCTCATCCGTGAACCTGCTTACCGCGGGGCAGCGCGAGCTCCGCGGCCTGCGCTGGAACGAGATCGCGGTGGTGCTGCAGAGCTCGATGAACGCGCTCAACCCGGTGCTGTCCATCGGCACCCAGTTCGCCGACGTGCTGCGCGCGCACCGGCCGGACATGAGCCGGGCCGACCGGCAGGCCCGGTCGGGTCAGCTGCTCGAGATGGTGGGCATCCCCGCCGACCGGCTGAGCAGCTACCCGCACGAGCTGTCCGGCGGCATGCGGCAGCGGGTGATGATCGCCACCGCGCTCGCGCTCGACCCGTCGGTGGTGATCATGGACGAGCCGACCACCGCGCTCGACGTGGTGACCCAGCGCGAGATCCTCGAGGAGCTCATGACGCTGCGCGACCGGCTGGGTTTCGCCGTGCTGTTTATCTCGCACGACCTGTCGCTGCTGGTCGAGATCGCCGATTCGATCGCGGTCATGTACGCGGGCCGGCTGGTGGAACGGGCCGGCGCCAGCGCGGTGTTCCGCGCGCCACGGCACCCGTACTCCCTCGGCCTGCTGAGCTCGTTCCCCGCCCTGCACGGGCCGCGCGTGGCCATGGAGGGCATCCCGGGGTCGCCCCCTGACCTGCGCAACATGCCGTCGGGGTGCCCGTTCCACCCGCGCTGCGGGTACGCGTTCGACCGGTGCCGCAGCGATCCGACGCCACCGCTGCTGGACCTGGAAGCGGGCACCCGGGCGGCCGCGTGCTGGCTGCAGGACGGCCGCGAGGCCGTGCCCGCGGAGTTGGCGCGCACCGCCGTCGACGCTGTGTCCGCCGACTCGGGAGGCCGGGCGTGACCATCATTCCCATGAATCGGACCCGAACCGCCAACGGGGCCAGCGGCGGAACGCCGGTGTTGGAGGCCCGCGGCCTGACCAAGCACTTCCCGGTGCACGGCGGCGCGCGCCGGGCCGTGGTGCATGCGGTAGAGGACGTAACGCTCGCGCTGCCGCAGGCCGGCATCACCGCGGTGGTCGGCGAGAGCGGCTCGGGCAAGTCGACGCTGGCCCGGCTGCTGGCCCAGCTGATCAAGCCGACCGCTGGGGCGGTGCTGCTCGACGGCGCGCCGGCCTCGAGCCGGCAGCGCTACGCCCGGCAGGTGCAGCTGGTGCTGCAGGACCCGTTTTCCTCGCTCAACCCGGTGCACAACACCCGGTACCATCTGGCCCGGCCGTTGCGGCTGCACGGGCTGGCCAGCGGAGCGAACCTGGATACGCAGATCGCCGAGCTGCTGGAGCGGGTGGCGCTGAGTCCCTCGTTCGCGGCCAAGTACCCGCATGAGCTATCCGGGGGCCAGCGGCAGCGGGTAGCGATCGCCCGGGCGCTGGCCGTGCGGCCGAGGGTGCTGCTGGCCGACGAGCCCGTCTCGATGCTCGATGTCTCGATCCGGCTCGGCGTGCTCAACTTGCTGGCGGGCCTGCGTGAGCGTGAGGGGCTGGCCATCCTCTACGTGACGCACGACATCGCGTCCGCCCGCTACCTGGCTGACGTGATCGCGGTCATGTACGCCGGGCAGATCATCGAGTCCGGGCCCGCGGCGCAGGTCACCGACGCCCCGGCCCATCCCTACACGCAGCTCCTGCTCAGCGCCGCGCCCGACCCGGACCGGGCGGAGCCGCCGTCGCTGCGAGGCCGCGGAACCCCGCCCAACCTGATCCGGCCGCCGAGCGGCTGCCGGTTCCACCCGCGCTGCCCGTTCGCGATGACGGTCTGCGCCGACGAACGGCCCGCGGCCATCGAGGTCGCCCCGGGACAGTCCAGCGCGTGCTGGCTGCACGCCAAGGGCCTGACCGCGGCCCAGTCCCGGCCGCTCAGGGAACGGGGTACCGAAACCCGACCGCTCACCCAACCGGTCGCCGAAGCCCAAAGACCTCAAGGGCCTGGAGAGGAGAAGCGATGAACCGGCACGTCACCTAGCGCACAGGGTTGTTGAAGGGCCCCCTGGGGGCCAGGCCGCAAAAGCGGCAGACCGGAGGGCGAGCGCCCGGCCGGTCTCGCACGCACCACGTTATGACGGACCCCGACACGGTCACCATGACAGGCCGGCGACAGCCGGCCGGGCAATGGGAGTTTAGACAATGAAACACAGGACTGTAAAAGCCCTGGCTGCGGCGATCATCCTGGCGATGGGCGCGGCGGCCTGCAGCAGCTCGACCTCATCTTCCGGCAGCAGCTCGACATCCACCTCCAAGCAGGGTGCCCCCCTGGTCATCGTGGACAACACCGGCCAGGTGTTCGCCCAGACGTTCAACCCCTACGTGTCGACCTCGCTGGGTGTCGAGGACAACATGCAGTCGATGACCTACGAGCCGCTGCTCGAGTTCAACATCATGCACCCGACCCAGGCACCGATCCCCTGGCTGGCCAGCAGTTACGCCTGGTCCAACGGCGGCAAGACGGTGACCTTCACCATCCGGCAGGGCGTGAAGTTCAGCGACGGCACCCCGTTGACCGCCAGTGACGTGGCGTTCACCTTCAACCTGCTGATGAAGAACACGACCCTGGCCTCGCAGGCGCCCGCGCCGACGCCACTGCCGGTCAGCGCCACGGCACCGAACGCCACCACCGCGGTGCTCACGTTCAGCCAGGCCGAATACGCCAACCTGTTCCTGATCGGGTCGACGTACATCCTGCCTGCGCACATCTGGCAGAGCGTGTCGAACCCGGCTACCTACGCGGACGCCAACCCGGTAGGCACGGGCCCGTACGAGCTCGGCTCGTTCTCCTCGCAGAAGGTCACGTTCAAGCAGAACCCGTACTACTGGCAGAAGTCCAAGGTCACCGTGCCCGAGGTGATCTTCCCGAGCTACGTGAGCAACACCACGGCCAACCCGGCCCTGGACAGCGGGCAGATCGGCTACGCCGGCAACGACGTGACCAACGTCCAGTCCGATTACCTGTCCGCGAACCCGGACAACCACACCTGGACGTCCAACCAGCCGTGGTTCGCCGACAACAACGTGGTGACGCTGTGGCTGAACACCACCAAGGCGCCGCTGAACGACCCGAAGGTGCGGTTGGCGATCAGCGCCGGGATCAACCGGCAGCAGCTCTCGGCCCAGGGCGAGACCAACTACGAGCCGCCGGCCACGTCGTCGAGCGGGCTGCTGCTACCGACTCAGAGCGCCTTGCTCAACCCGTCCTACAACAACGACATCTCCCCCACCAGCGACAACTCCAAGATGAGCCAGCTGCTGACCAGCGCCGGCTACACCAAGACCGGCGGCAAGTGGATGAAGAACGGGCAGCCGATCAAGTTCTCCATCGAGGACCCGTCGTCGTACACCGACTACGCTACCGACGCGCAGCTGATCGCCAACCAGCTCAACGCCGAGGGCTTCGAGGTTTCCTTCGACGGAGTCCAGGCCACCCAGTGGTACAACGACTACCCGGTCGGGAACTTCGACGCGATCATCCACTGGAGTAACCAGGGGCCCACCCCGTACGACTACTTCGACTACTGGATGGACAACAACCTGTCCGCGCCGATCGGCAAGCCGGCCGGCAGTGACTACGGCCGGTACAACAACCCGCAGGCCCAGGCGGCCCTGGCCCAGTACGCCGGCACCAACGACGCCGCGACGCAGCAGCAGGCGCTGAACACCCTGGAAACCATCGTCTCCACGCAGGCACCGGTGATCCCGCTGCTGTACGGAGCGGCCTGGTACGAGTACTCCACCAAGGACTACACCGGCTGGCCGACCGCGAGCAACGAGTACATCGACCCAGTTCCGAACGCCCCCTACATGGAGTACACGCTCCTGCACCTCACCCCGGCGTCCTGAGCTGTACGACACCGTATGAACAACGCCCACGGGGCGCCCGGCCGCACCAGCGGCCGGGCGCAGCCCCGCCCTGCCCATAACCACGGAGCCCTTGACCACGGCGCCCCTAACCACGAACTACTAGCCGCGCTGGACCTTGAGGATAAGGTGCGGCTGCTGACCGGCGTGGACAACTGGAGCACCTGCCCGCTGCCCACCATCGGGCTCCGCCCGATGGTGATGTCCGACGGCCCGGCCGGGGTCCGCGGCCAGACCATGGACGAGCGCCACCCGTCGGCGAGCCTGCCCTGCCCGTCGGCTCTCGGCGCCACCTGGGATCCCGGCCTGGTCGCCGAGCTCGCCTTCGCGCTCGGCACGGAGGCCAGGAGTAAGGGCGTAGATGTGCTTCTTGCTCCGACCATCAACGTCATGCGCACGCCGCTCGGCGGGCGCGGCTTCGAGTCGTTCGGCGAAGACCCGGTGCTCATCGCCCGGATGGCCGTGGCCTACGTGGGCGGGCTGCGCCGGGCCGGGGTAGCCGCCGCGGCCAAGCACTATGTGGGTAACGACTCCGAGACGCAGCGCTGGACGTACGACGCGCGGATCGCCGAGCACGTGCTGCGCGAGCTGTACCTGGTCCCGTTCGAGGCGTGCGTGCGCGAGGCCGACCTGGACCTGGTGATGACCGGCTACAACATGGTCAACGGCGTCACCATGACCGAGCACGCCTGGCTGCTGTCGGCCATCCTCAAGGACGAATGGGGGTTCCAGGGGGTGGCCCTGTCCGACTGGCACGCCGCGCGCAGCACGGTGGCGACCGCGATCGCCGGGCTCGACCTGGCCATGCCCGGGCCTTCTGGGCCGTGGGGGAGCCAGCTCACCGCGGCGGTCCGGGACGGCCAGGTCAGCGAGGATGAGGTGGACGCCAAGGTCCTGCGCATCCTGCGGCTGGCTCGCCGGGTGGGGGCCGTCGGCCACAACGGCGCCGCTGCCAACGGGGGTCCGTTGCTGGCCGACCCGTCGCTGCTGCGCCGCTGCGCCGCGGCGGCGTTCACGCTGCTGCTTAACAAGGCGAGCGTGCTGCCGCTGGATGCCGGCGCGCTCCGCAGCGTCGCGTTGATCGGGCCCAACGCGGTCAGCCCGATCACCCAGGGCGGCGGCAGCGCCACCGTGCCCCCGGTCGCCATGTCGACCCCGGCCGGCGCGCTGACGCAGGCCCTGGCCGGCCAGGCCCAGGTGATCGTGCGGCCCGGCTGCGTGACGTGGAGCAGCGTGCCCGAGCCCGAACCCGCGGCGCTGCACGACCCGGACACCGGCGAGCCGGGCATCCGGCTGGAATTTCGTGCCGAAGACGGCAAGCTGGCGGGCACGGAACGCCGCACCGCGACGATGTTCACCTGGTGGGACGGGCTGCCAGAGGGCATCGGCTGGGGCGGCCGCGGCACGATCGTGCTCCGCGCCCGCTACCGGGCTCGCCAGTCCGGCCCGCACGTCGTCGGCGCGGGCGGGGTCGGCTGGCTCACGCTCGAGGTCGACGGAACGCAGGTCGCGGCCGGTCACTCCGGCGTGCCCGCCGACCCGGTTGAGGTCATGGTCCGGCCCGGCGAGATCAGGGCCACCGTCGACCTGTCCGAAGGCCAGGAAGCCGAGGTCCGGATCTCGCTGCGCCCCGAGGACTGGCCGCAGGGCCCGGTGGCCATCCGGCTCGGCCTGGTGCCCGCGCCGGACGGTGACACGCTGCTCCGCGAGGCCGTGGAGGCGGCGCGGACCGCCGACGCGGCCGTCGTCGTGGTGGGCTCCGGGCCGGCTACGGAGAGCGAGGGCTTCGACCGGCCCGGGCTCGCCCTGCCCGGCGATCAGGACGAGCTGGTCCGGCGGGTCGCGGCGGTGAACGACCGGACCATCGTGGTGGTGAACGCCGGCATGCCGGTGCTCATGCCGTGGGCGGATCGGGTGGCGGCGATCGGATGCTGCTGGCTGCCCGGGCAGGCCATGGGCGACGCCCTGGCCGACGTGCTGCTCGGGCACGCCGAACCGGGCGGCCGCCTGCCGGTCACGATCCCGGTCGCCGAGGCCGACTGCCCGGTCCTGCACTCGGTGCCCGACCAGGGCCGGCTCGCCTACACCGAAGGGCTGCTGATCGGCTACCGGGGCTACGACCAGGCCGGGACAGCGCCGCTCTTTGCCTTCGGCCACGGGCTGGGCTACACCACCTGGGAGTACCAGTCGGCCGACGCTGAATCGGTGGCGGTCGGCCCCGCCGGTGATCTGGAGCTGACCGTCGTGATCCGCAACGCCGGAAGCCGGCCGGGCCGGGAGGTCGTCCAGGCCTACGTGGAGCCCGTCACCGCCGAGGCGGGCCGGCCGGTACGCACCCTGGCCGCGTTCGCCGCCGCGACCGCGGGGCCCGGCGAGGCCGCTGAGGTCAGGCTGACCGTGCCGGCCCGGGCCTTCGCCCGCTACGACGAGGTGGCCGGCGCCTGGGTCTGGCCGCCTGGCGAGTTCGCCGTCCGCGTCGGCCGCTCGTCCGCGGACCTGCGCCTGTCCATCCGGGTCAAGTCTTTATTCTTCCGAACGGACCAGCGGGCGTAGCATTCGGGCATGCGCGCACGCAGCGGTGGCCTTGTGCCCCCTGCCATCCCGTGACTATGGATAGGTCTCGATGATCGCGGTGTGACCCGCGGCCCGGTCGTACTTCCTGTCGTCAGTGAGCAGAGGCAGGCGGAGCGACTCGGCCAGCGCCACATAGAACGCGTCATATGCGGTGAAGTTGTCGCGCAACGCCAGGACCCGACGCTGGTAAGGAAGCATCGGATGGCGCATGACGGACAGGTCGGCGAAATCGTGCAGCATCTCCCCCGCGCGGGCGGGGCTGATCCTGATCTCGGCCTTGTATGTGAGCAGCAGCCCGCGAATCGCCGACGCGACCTGGGCATCGATGAGCTGCGGCGCGTGTACGTACCGTTGCTGGCCGAACCGCTCGCGGAGAAGTTCGTCGCCCGCCCGGTTCTGCAGCAGGCGGACGACAATTGAGGCGTCGACCACCATGCTCATTTCCGGCGTCAGCGGCGGCCGTCGTCGATGAAGGACCGGATGTCGTCGCGGTCAGCTTCGATGCTGTCCCGGGTGGCGATCCGCGCGACGATTTCTGTCATCGTGGGCCGTGACACGTCGTCGTGGATCAGCTCGCGCAGGTAGGCCGACAGCGACATGCCCCGGGCAGCCGCCCTGGACCGCAGGGCATCGACCTCTTCCGAGGGAACGTCTCGAACCTGGATGATCTCGGCGCTCATAAGCTCAGGTTACCAGCTGTTCATGAGACTTGCATGAAGTCGGCGGCCCAGCGGCGGGAGTTGAGATCCCTCAGCCAAGCTCGATCGTGGTGGTGAGCGGGAGGCAGGCCGAGGAGGGGCCAGCGGCCAGGACGAACGTGCCTGGTTCGGTGGACCAGCCGTCGCCGGTCCAGTGCTGGAAGGCGCGCTCGGGGATGAGGATTCCGACCGTGACCGATTCGCCGGGGTCCGCGTCCACGGTGGCGAAGCCGGCCAGCCACTTGGCCGGGCGCTCGACCGCCGAGTCCGGCCGGGAGGCGTAGACCTGGACGACTTCGCGGCCGCGGCGCGAGCCGGCGTTCCGCAGCTGGACGCAGACCGCGATGCCCGAAGCGCCCGCCGGGGGCTGGTCCAGCGTGACCGACTCATGGGCCCAGGTGGTGTAGCCGATGCCGTGCCCGAACGGGAACAGCGGCTCCCGGCCGTCGCGGTCGTAAGCGCGGTAGCCGATGAACAGGCCCTCGTCATAGGTCAGCACGCCGTCGACCGGCTGGGTGGACGGCAGACCCTCCTCCGAGGCGGGCCACGTCATGGGCAGCCGCCCGCCCGGCTCGACGTCGCCGAGGAGCACGTCGGCCAGCGCGTCGCCGTATTCCTGGCCGCCGAACCAGGACAGCAGCACCGCCGCCGCGTCCTGCGCCCAGGGCAGCAGGACCGGGGCGCCCGAGTTCACCACCACCACGGTCCGCGGGTTGGCCGCCAGGACCTGGCGGACCAGTTCGTCCTGACGGCCCGGCAGCGCCAGCGTGGTGCGGTCGAAGCCCTCGCTCTCCACGTCGGCGGTGGTACCGACCACGACCACCGCCGCGTCGCTGGTGGCGGCCAGGGCGGCGGCCGCCGCGATCTCTTCCTCGTCGGTGCCGTGCGGCGGCACCAGGTTGAGCTGCACGAGCGTGCCGAACCTGACGAACGGCGAGGAGTCCACGTCGTGCTCGACCACCACGTCGATCGACTGGCCCGCAGCCAGCTGGACCGGGGTCAGCTGCTGCGGCGGGCGCATCAGGGCCTCGGAGATGTCGGAGTCTTCGGGCAGCGTCAAGGTGGCATCGAAGGCCTCCGCGCCGTCGACCAGCAGGCGGTAACGGCCGAGACCGGAGACGCCCAGCTGGTATTCGCCGCCGGCGGTAGCCCGGATCACGCAGCGGACCTCCAGCCGGGCCACCGGGCCGGTGACCCCCGAGGTCGCGAAGCCGCTGAGCCACATGAACGTGGCCCCGTCGCGCAGTTCCGAACCGGCTAGCTCGCCGGTCTGCGACAGGAACCGGATCTCCGCGCCGGTCCCGGCGTCGGCGACCCGGTCCGGCCGCAGCAGCCAGGGCGCGCGGGCCGCCCCGCCGCGCAGGTGCGAGGTCACGCCCGGCGCGTACGTCACGTGCAGCCCGGCGTTACGCAGGCCCTCAAGCGGCGAGATCGTGTAGGGCGGGAACACGGTGGCGCTGCCGCCGCCCATGGTCCGTGCGACCTCGGCGTTCGGACCGATGACGGCCAGGTGCAGCCGCCGGCCGAGCCCCGGCCGGTCCGCGGGCCCGTATCGCGGCAGCGGCAGGAGGTTGTCGTTGCGGGCCAGCACGAAGCCGGCCGCCGCGGCGGCCCGCAGTTCCTGCGCGACCGCCACCGAATCCGCGGCCTCGACGGCCAGCTCAGGCGCGGCGGGGGTGGGGGTGGGGGTGGGGGTGGGGGGGGCTGCCGGAGGCAGCCCGGGCGGGGGAAGAGTCGGAGCCAGCGCGCCGACCCGCGCCGCCAGGCGGAGGATGCGGACCACCTTGTCGTCGATGAGCGCCTCATCCACCGCGCCCTTCCCGACCGCCTCGAGCAAGGCCTCGCCCCAGGGGCCGTACACGCTAGCCGGCCCGGGCATGGCCAGGTCGAGGGCGGCCTCAGCGGTGGCCTCGGTATCGTGGGCGGCGGTCCAGTCGGACATGACCAGTCCGTCGTAGCCCCACTCGCCGTGCAGGATGTCGCGCAGCATCGGGCTCTGCGTCATCGGCGACCCGTTGATCCCGTTGTAGGCGGCCATCACCGCCCAGGCGCCCGCGTCCCGGACGATAGCCTCGAACGGCGCCAGGTACAGCTCCCGCAGGGTCCGGTCGTCGATGCGGACGTCGACGGTCATCCGCTGCGTCTCGGAGTCGTTGCCGACGAAGTGCTTGACCGTCGCACCCACGCCAGAGCGCTGCAGCCCGCGCACGTAGGAGGCGCCGATCCGCGCGGTCAGCAGCGGATCCTCGGAGAAGCACTCGAAACACCGGCCCGCGTACGGGGTCCGGTGCAGGTTCACGGTCGGGGCGAGCAGCACGTCGACGCCCTTGCGCCGCGCCTCGCGGGCGAGCAGGATGCTGATCGCCTCGACCCGTCCGGTGTCCCACGTGGCGGCCAGCGCCGTCGCCGACGGCACGTTCGCGGAGCTATCCCGCTCGTCCCATGACTCGCCGCGGACCCCGGCCGGCCCGTCGGACAGCACGAGCCGACGCAGCCCCGCCTCCGGCTCGGAGTTCAGCGCCCAGAAGTCCTCACCGGTCAGCAGGCGGATCTTCTGTTCCAGCGACAGCCGACCGACCCGGCGGCGCAGTCCGGCCTCATCGGGGATGACCCCGGTCACGGCGTCCACGGGTTCCATGGGTTCAGGGCGCGGGGAGGTTGACCAGGGGACCGAGCGCGGCGCGGTGCGCGTCGGGGGTGCCGAAGGCGACGGAGTCCGCCTTGGCCCGCTTGAGGTACAGGTGCGCTGGATGCTCCCAGGTGAAGCCGATGCCACCGTGCAACTGCACGCACTCCTGCGCGGCGTGCACGGCGGCCTCCGAGCAGTACGCCTTGGCGATCGCCACCGCGACCTTGGCGTCGGGGTCGCCGGAGGCCAGGCAGGCCGCGGCGTACCGGGACGCCGCGCGAGCCTGGCTGACCGCGACCCAGACGTCGGCCAGCCGGTGCTTGAGCGCCTGGAACGACCCGACCGGCCGGCCGAACTGACGGCGTTCCTTCACATAGGCCAGCGTCATGTCCAGGCAGCGCTGGGCCAGCCCGACCTGCTCAGCGGCCAGCACGGCCGCGCCCGCGGTCAGAGCTGCGTCGAGCGCCTCCGAGGCCGCCGCGCCGGACGCGATCAGCCGCCCGGGGGCGTCGTCGAAGGACAGGTCGCATAGCTGCCTGGTCATGTCCAGCGACACGACCGGCGCCTTGGCCACGCCCGGGTCCGACATGTCGACCATGTACAGGGCGTGCGGCACGCCGTCGGCCGGGACCAGCAGCACGGTGGCGGGCAGGGCGTCGGCGACTCCGCTGACCGTCCCGCGCAGCCGCGCGACCCCGGTCTGGGCGTCGCCGGGCTTGAGCCCGGCCACCCGGACCGAGACCGGGAACGGGCTACCCGGCGCGCTGGCGAAGGGTACGGCCAGGGTCACGGTCACGCTGCCGTCCGCCATCCGGTGCAACAGGTCGGACGCGGCCCGCGCCGGGGTGAAGGGCGTGCCGGAAGAGACGGCGGCGGTACTGCGCGGAACACCCGTGGCCGCGTCGACCGGGACACCCGACGCCACGCTCAGCAGGGCGGTAGTGGCGACGACGGCGCTGCCGAGAAACGGAACCGGAGCGACCGCGCTGCCCAGCGCCTCGGCGGCCGAGCACACCTCGCGGTACGAGGCGCCGGCGCCGCCGTCACGCTCCGGGATGAGCAGCCCGGCACACCCCAGGTCGCCGGCGACGGCCTGCCACAGTCCGTCGTCGTAGGTCTCGGTGGACTCGGTGCGGGCCAGGACCTTGTCCAGGCTGCCCCGGTCGGCGAGCAGGGCGCCGAGGCTGTCCGCCAGGGCCCGTTCGGTATCGGAGTACAGGAGGTCGGGGAGGTCCGCCCGGTCGGTCACTGTTTGTCCTCCGCTCGCCTCCGGGGCGCCTTAAGGCGCCGCCTTCCCTCGTCGCTTCGCTCCTCAGTCCAGGCGGCGCCGCGCCCCTCCGGCTCGCTCACCGCGGCAGGTCCTTCCATGGGATGTCCTTGTCGGCGCGGGGCTCGGGCGGCAGGCCCAGCACCCGCTCCGCGATGATGTTGCGCAGGATCTCCGAGGTGCCGCCCTCGATGGAGTTGCCGCGAGCGCGCAGGTACCGGTAGCCGGGACCGCGGCCGTAGAAGTTGGAGTGTTCGGGCCGGCGCATGGTCCAGTCGTCGTAGCGCAGGCCGTCACCCGCGGACAGCTCAACGTCGAAGCCGGAAATCTCCTGATTCAGCCGGGCGAAGACCAGCTTGGCGGCCGAACCCTCAGGCCCGGGCTTGCCCGCGGCCAGCTGCTGGCGCATCCGCTCCCCCGCCAGCCGGGCCACCTCGGCCTCGGTCCAGAGCCGGAGCAGCCGGTCGTGCAGGCCGGGGGTGCGCAGCTCGGCGCGGTTCCGCCAGGTGGCGGCGACCGGGCCGATCATGCCGGATTCGCGGGGCCCGGCGCGCGAGGCGCCAATATTGACCCGCTCGCTCATCAGCGTGGCGTTGGCTACCTTCCAGCCCTCGCCGACCGGGCCGATCCGGTCCTGGTCCGGGATCCGGACGTCGGTCAGGAACACCTCGTTGAACTCGGCCTCGCCGGTGATCTGCCGCAGCGGGCGGACCTCCACGCCGGGGGTGGTCATGTCCAACGAGAAGTAGGTGAGACCTTGGTGCTTGGGCACATCGGGATCGGAGCGCGCGAGCAGCAGCGCGCGCTTGGCCAGCTGTGCCAGCGAGGTCCACACCTTCTGCCCGGAGACCACCCACACATCACCGTCGCGGACAGCCCGGGTAGCCAGCGCGGCTAGGTCGCTGCCCGCGCCCGGCTCGCTGAACAGCTGGCACCAGATCTCGCGGCCCGTCCAGAGCTCGCGCAGCCAGCGCTTCTGCTGCTCGTCGGTGCCGTAGGCCAGGATGGTGGGCGCGGCCATGCCCAGGCCGATGGCGTTGTGTTCCGCATCGTTGCCCGGGGAACCGGCCGCGGCGAACTCGGCGTCCACGATCTGCTGCAGCGAGCGCGACAGGCCGAGCCCGCCCAGCCCTTCCGGGTAGTGCACCCAGGCCAGGCCCGCGTCGAACCGTGCGTTCAGGAAGTCCTGCCTGGGCATCTCGTGCGGGTCATGCTCCGCCAGGAACGCGCGGGCCCGCTCGCGGAGATCTTCGGGTGTCAGCACAATGTCTTCTTTAGCACAATCTCCTGACTATTAGCACAGAGGCCCGCCCGCCACGTAGATGACCTGGCCGGAGACGAAGCCCGCACCCTCGCTGACCAGGAACGAAATGGTGTTCGCCACGTCGATCGGCTGCCCGGCGCGGCGCACCGGTATCTGCGAGGCGGCGGCCTTCTGGAAGTCCTCGAAGGGCATGCCGATCCGGGCCGCCGTGGCCGCGGTCATGTCGGTGACGATGAAGCCCGGCGCGACCGCGTTCGCGGTGACCCCGAACGGCCCGAGCTCCATCGCGAGCGTCTTGGTGAAACCCTGCATGCCGGCCTTGGCGGCGGAGTAGTTGACCTGCCCGCGGTTGCCGAGCGCGGACGACGACGACAGGTTGACGATCCGCCCATACCGCTGCTCAACCATGTACTTCTGCACCGCGCGGCTCATCAGGAACGCCCCGCGCAGGTGCACCCCGAGCACCGTGTCCCAGTCGTCGTCGGTCATCTTGAACAGCAGGTTGTCGCGGATCACGCCCGCGTTGTTCACCAACACGGTGGGCTCGCCGAGTTCGCTGGCCACGCGCTCGACCGCGGCCTCGACCTGATCGGTCTTGCTGACGTCGGCGGCTACCGCCAGCGCGCGCCCGCCAGCGTCCTCTATCTCCTTCACGGTCCCCGCGCAGGCCACCTCGTCCAGGTCGAGGACCGCCACGGCCATCCCGTCCACGGCCAGCCTGCGGGCCGTCGCAGCCCCAATGCCCCGCGCTGAGCCGGTCACGATCGCGATTCTCTCTGTCACTGAGCCCTCTCCTTTTTCTGGACTGCCGTGGCGCTCGGCAGGGTAAGCCTTCCCCAGCCGACTTTTCGTTTACCACTCGTTTCCTACGCTCGCGGTTTTCGCTGGGCAAGTGCCTTTAGTCCCCGGCTACCAAAGCTCAAAGTCCCCCGTTCACCTCAGCTCGTGGCCTTCCTCAGCTCGCGGCGGGCGAGTGATCTCTTGTGCACCTCGTCCGGACCGTCGGCGAACCTGAGCGAGCGGGCGTTCGCCCACAGCTGGGCGAGCGGGAACACCTGGCTGACCCCGCCTCCGCCGTGCGCCTGGATCGCCTTGTCGATTACCCACTCGGCCATGGCCGGGGTCACGATCTTGATGGCCTGGATCTCGGTGCGCGCGTCCTTGTTGCCCACGGTGTCCATCAGCCATGCCGTCTTGAGCACGAGCAGCCTGGCCTGCTCGATCCTGACCCTGGATTCGGCGATCCAGTCCTGGACGACGCCCTGCTCGGCCAGGGTCTTGCCGAACGCGGTGCGGCTGGCCGCTCTGGAGCACATCAGGCTGAGGGCGCGCTCCGCGGCGCCGATCTGTCGCATGCAGTGGTGGATGCGCCCGGGGCCGAGCCGGGCCTGCGCGATCGCGAATCCCTCGCCCTCGCCCGCGATCAGGTTTTCCCTGGGCACTTTGACCTGGTCGAACACGACCTCCGCATGGCCGCCGTGCGGGCCGTCGGCGTAGCCATAGACGCTCAGCCCGCGCTGGATCTCGACCCCGGGCGTATCGCGGGGCACGAGGATCATGGAGTGCCTGGCATGGCCATCGGCGCCCTCGTCCCCAAAACCGGTTACCCCCATCACGATGAGGATCTTGCAGTCCGAGCTGAGCGCGCCGGAAGACCACCATTTGCGGCCGTTGATCACGTAGCCGTCGCTGGTCTTGCTGATCGTGGTGGCGATGTTCGACGCGTCGCTGGAGGCGACGGCGGGCTCGGTCATGCAGAACGCCGACCTGATCGCCCCGTCGAGCAGCGGGCGGAGCCAGCGTTCCTGCTGTTCCGGCGAGCCGAACTCGGCGAGCACTTCCATGTTGCCGGTGTCCGGCGCGGCGCAGTTCAGTGCCTCCGGCGCGAGCGCGGGACTCCAGCCGGTGATCTCGGCCAGCGGCGCGTACTGCAGGTTCGTCAGAGGCGGGTCGGGCAGGTGGGATTCCGTCGTTCCGGTAGCGGCTTCCCACTTGCGGACCGCTGCGGCCGACTTGCCGGTCAGGAACAGGTTCCACAGCCCGCGGCTCCGCGCCTCAGCCTTGAGTTCCGCGGTGACGGGGAGCCGCTCCCAGCGGTGACCCGCCGCCGCGGCGGCCTGCGCCTGTTCCGCGAACGTTGCCTCGGCCGGGTAGACCTGCTCCTCCATGAACGCAAGCACGCGCTTGCGGAGGTCCTGCGTCCTGTCGTCATATGCGAAGTCCATGGAGCACACCCTCCCGAGGGTCGTCCACCAGCCTATCTACTGACTAGTACAGCTACCACTGCAACCGTGGCCGCGGCGCGGCCTGCACGCGGCAGCGACTTTCGGCAGGGCCGATTCGGGACCTTTGCCGCTACACGCCGACGCACGGCTGGTTCAGCATGGTGGATCCGACGAGTTGTGTCGGGGCAAACAAGCGCATACCGGTCTGCATCGACCCAGCCGTCTTAGCCGACAGCGGCTGATCCGGGTCGGCGTACGGAAAAGAAAGAAGGCAACATGGAACCTGCGGAACGTGGCGAAGACATAGAGGTATTGGCGCATGTTCATCTCAGGAAGGAACACGTCAATCTGGAACATGCGCTGCAAGCCATCAGCGACTGGACCGGGTCCGGCGCAGGCGAGGGAGCAAACTTCCTTGTCACGCGGCTTACCGGTCCGATCAGCGAAGGCTCGCTCTTTGGCGGGGCGGACATCAGCCAGTTCACGCCGACCGGTGCTCGGGGTTCACTCCACAGCCAGGGAGGTGTCGCCTATCACCTGGACTTTGCTGGTGGAAACCATGTCAACTTCCCCCTCGAGGCGCACGTGGATCTTAATACGGGAGAAGTCATGCTGAACTGGACGCCGCCGGACCAGTCGGTCCATTCGGCGACGTTCCGGCTTGCTTATGTCCAGAAGCTGGCCTCTCACGGGCCGACCTATTTCTTCGACACCGAGCGGACCGCGGACGAAGCCGTCTATTCGTTCACAGTCGTGCTGCAATAGACGCGCCGCAGGAGATCCGCGCTGGCCGCGGTGGCCCGCCACAAGCCGGAGCCGGTGAGCCACGGGCTAGTTCATCCGACATGGCGGAAGACGTAGACGTCGCCGGAGGAGTAGATCTCGGTATAGGTGCCGGGCGGGTACAGGCCCGCGATGAAGGCGGGGACGTTCTTGATCGCGGGGCTGTAGTCGCTGTCGAGGCCGTCGAAGACGATGTACTGGGTCCGCGGATTGCCGCTGTTGCCGATCCAGTAGGTATCGGTCCGGGCGGCGAGCGGGGCCAGCAGGTCCAGCGTGGTCAGGACGCTGGCGCCGTCGGGCACCTGGGCCATGGCCGCGTCGGCCGCCGCTACGTGCGGGCTGATCCGGTAGGTCTGGGCGTTCCACAGCTGGTTGAGCGGGAACTGGAAGGCCAGCGGGATCGCGATCGCGACCATCATGGCCGCGCCGTAGCGGCGAGCTCCGGCCAGCGCCGCCCGCCATGGCCCGCGCCGCCCGCTGGCCCAGGCACCCGGCCCCGGCCTGGCGGCGCCGTCGGCGTCCATCGCGGCGTCGATCCGGGCCAGCGCGTCGACGGCGGCGACGAAGACGATCGGCATCACGGTGGCGCTGTAGTGCCAGTACGTCCCCCAGAAGCTGCTGTCGGTGGCGATGAAGCGGAGCAGCAGGCTCGGGGCGGCGATCAGCACCAGCGGCGAGCGCAGCGCGATGAACGCGGTCGGCAGCAGGAGCATGACCAGGGTCTGCAGCTTGTCGGGCCAGGCGTGCAGGAGCTGGCGGATCACCCCGAAGACCGACGGATGCCCGCCGGGGGCCAGGACGCCGCCGTCGCTCCAGTACTGGTACAGGTGAACCGGGTTGAAGTGCGGGATGATCACGCCGATGGCCACGAACGACCAGGCGAAACCCCAGGTCAGCAGGAACTGCCCGGCCTTCATCCGGCCACGGCCGTCCGGGTCCGCCGGGTTCCGGGGGTCGGGGATCTGCGCGCGCAGGCCGGCCACGATCAGGTAGATCCCGATGGCGGCCACGGTGAAGCCCTGGTCCTCCTTGACGAAGACCAGGGGCAGCGCCCAGCCCACGGCGGCCTTGGTGTGCCCGCGGGCCAGCGCGGACAGCGAGAAGGCGAGCAGCGGTACGGCGAACGCGATCTCGTGGAAGTCGAACTGGGCCAGCTGCTGCAAGCCCCAGGAGAACCCGTACGCGACCGCGATCGCCCGGCCCGGGCCGACGCCCAGCTTCTCGCGGGCCAGCTGGCTGACCGGGAAGATGGACACCGCGGCCAGCAGCGCCTGCCCGACGACCAGCGTCGCCGAAGAGGGGAAGACCCGGAAGAACGGCGCCAGGACCGCGACGATCGGCTGGAAGTGATCCCCGAGCAGGTTGAAGCCGGGGGACCTGATGTCCACGATCGGCGCGCTGAGATCCGCGTACTGCTTGACGTACTCGGTGTAGATGCTCAGGTCCCAGGAGGACGGGTTGAGCTGCATCAGCCGGAACAGCGAGATAGCGGCATACGCGCCGAACGCGGCGACCGCGGTCGCCCAGGTGACCGGATCGGTGTAGGCACCGGACAGCGTTAGCTTGCCTCGGGCCCGCTCGTCCGGCGGCGCCGCTGGCCGGGGGACGGAGGGCCGCAGGATCAGGGGCCGCAGCGCGAAGGGCCGCATGGCGAAGGGCCGCATGGCGAAGGGCCGCGGGACAGCCCGCTGCGGCACCACGGCCGGCAGTGCCGCCTCGGCCTTCGGCAGGGCCGATTCGGCACCGGATCGGGCTGGTTGCTTCTCCCCCATCGCGGGCAGGATACCTGTTCCGGCGGACGCCGGAAATAGGTCAGACGAGCAGGAGTTTCCCGATCCGGCGGCCGGAGGCGTAAAGGCCCGCGACGCCCAGCACGGCCAGGTACGCGGCCCGCCACAGCAGGCCGGGGCCGACCACGCCGACGGTGAGATCGCGCAGCAGCACGACCCCCTGGTACAGAGGCGTGCACTCGATCACCACCTGGACCGCCCGCGGATAGACGCTGAGCGGGTAGAACGTGGCGGAGAACAGGAACAGCGGCATGCTGATCAGGATCACGTAGTCGAAGTCCTGCCAGCTCTTCATGTAGGTGGTCCCGGTCATGCCGATGGCGGCGAAGGCGAAGCCGATCAGCACCGCCACCGGAACATCCAGTACCGCCCACGGTGAGTGCACCAGGCCCAGCGCCAGCATGACCAGCATGAACGCGACCGCGTAGATCGTGGCGCGGATCAGGGCCCAGCCGATCTCGCCCAGCGCGACCTGGGCCGGCCGCATCGGGGTGGCCAGCACGGCGTCGTACAGCTTGGCGTACTTGAGCCGGAAGAAGACGTTGAACGTCGAGTCGTACATCGCCCCGTTCATCGAGGACACCGCGAGCAGGCCGGGCGCGACGAACTCCCGGTACGGGATGGGCTGGCCGCCGGGACCGGGCACCTTCCCGACCAGCACGCCCAGCCCCAGGCCCACGGACAGCAGGTAAAACAGCGGCTCGAAGATCCCGGAGATGAAGATCAGCCAGGCGCGCCGGTAGGCCCGGGCGTGCCGCTCGATCAGCCGCAGGCTGCCGGTGTCGGTGCCCGCCCGCTTGAGCCGGGCGAGCGGCCCGGCCGGCGGGAGCATCCGCAACGCGACGGTGGAGCTAGACATACAGGCGCCTGCGATAGGTACGGGAGCCCGCCCAGATCCCCACGGCGGCCAGTACGGCCAGGTAGGCGACGTGGCCGAGCATCTCGACCGGGTCGCTGGCCGCGGTGCCGAGGCTGAACGCCCGGCACAGCGCCACGCCTTGCCACAGCGGCGTGACGTAGGCCAGCGCGCGCAGCCCGGCGGGCAGCTGGGAGATCGGGAAGAACGTGCCGGAGAACAGCATCAGCGGCATCATGACGAACCTGAAGATGTAGGTGAAGGAGCTCTCGATCTTCACCGTGACCGCCCAGGCTGCGATGGGGGTGGCGAAGGCCAGCCCGGTGAGCACCGCGGCCGGGTAGGCCAGCACGACCCAGGCGGACCTGATCGCGCCGAACGCCCACATGACCAGCATGACGACGGCGCAATTCATCGCGATCCGCATGGCCATGAACATCAGGTGGCCGCGGAAGATGTCGGCGGGCCGCAGCGGGGAGGCTTGCGCGCCGATGTAGATCCGGTTCCACTTCAGGGACCCGAACACCGGGAAGCTCGCCTCGCCCATCGCGGTATTCATCGCGCCCGAGGCCAGGATGGCCGGCGCCACGAAGGCCAGGTAGCTGACCCCGCCCAGGCTGGCCGTGCCGTGCTTATCGACCAGCGTGCCGAGCCCGAAGCCCAGCGCGCCGATGTAGCAGATAGGGCCGAGCACGCTGGACCAGATGCTGGAGCGCCAGATCCGCCGGTACACGGTCAGCCAGCACTGGAACGCGCGGAACGAAAGCGACCAGGACCGCGCGTTGGGCGGAAGGGCAAGGCTGGCGGGCGCCACTAATCCTCCAGCCTCCGCCCGGTCAGCCGCAGGAACACGTCCTCGAGCGTGCCGCGGCGGACCAGCGAGGTGAGCGGCTCCAGGCCGCTGGCGCGCACCGCGGCCAGGGCCGCGTCGCCATCGGCGACGTAGAACAGGATCCGGTCGGCAAGCACCTCGGTCCGTTCGGCAGAAAAGTCTCTAAGTTTGTCGGCGGCCACGTCGTGCACCTCGGGGTCGAAGCGCACCTCGAGGACCTCCGGCGAGCAGTAGCGGGCGATCAGGTCCCGGGGCGACCCCGCCGCGGCGAACCGGCCGTGGTCCATCACCACCAGCCGGTCGCACAGCTGCTCGGCCTCGTCCATGTAGTGCGTGGTCAAGATCAGCGTGACGCCACGCTGCTTGAGCCGGAACAGCCGGTCCCACACCACGTGCCGGGCCTGCGGGTCCAGCCCGGTGGTGGGCTCGTCGAGGATCAAGATCTCCGGCTCGTTGATGAGCGAGCGAGCGATGGTCAGGCGGCGCTTCAGGCCGCCGGACAGCGGGTCGACCTTGCTCTTGGCGCGGTCCGCGAGCTGGACGAAATCCAGCAGGGCGGCGGTCCGCTCCCGGATGACGCGCCGGGGCAGTCCGAAGTACCGGCCGTAGACGAGCAGGTTCTCTCGGACGGTCAGCTCCATGTCGAGGGTGTCCTCCTGCGGCACCACGCCGAGGCGGGCCCGGATCGCCGAGCCGTCCCGGACCGGATCGCGGCCGAGGATGCTCAGTTCCCCGCTGGTCGGCGGCGACACGCAGCCGATCATCCGCATCGTGGAGGACTTGCCCGCGCCGTTCGGCCCCAGGAACCCGAAGGCCTCGCCGCGGTACAGGTCGAAGTCGATCCCGTCGACCGCGGTGAAACTGCCGAACCTCTTGGTCAGGCCGCGGGCCCGGACGAGCACCTCGGTTTCGGAGCGTTCCAGCACCTGATCCAGGCTAGCCGGGGGTTATGACATTCCTCGAACGGTTTTGCCGCCGGTCCGGTACCACACCAGGGGACACGATAGTGTCGGGTCTATACGGGATGGACACAAGCAGAGGGACGACGCCACGGTGACTCTCATTCGTGACCTCTACGCGCGCTTCCAGGTACTGATCCACGAGGTCGCCAAGTTCGGCATCGTCGGCAGCCTCGCGTTCGTGCTCACCCTTGTCCTGGTCAACGTCTTCCACTCCGGCGTCGGCCTGGGCCCGATTTGGGCGGCGACGCTGGCCAACATCCTGGCCACGATATTCGCCTTCGTGGGCAACAAGTTCTGGGCGTTCCGGCACCGCAAGGGCAGCCACTGGGGCCGCGAGACCCTGCTCTTCTTCTTCTTCAACGGCATCGGGATCCTCATCACCGACGGCGTCGTCGCGCTGGTGCACTACGGGCTGGGGCTCACCGACAACTTCTCCTACAACGTGGCCAACATCATCGGCATCGGCCTGGCCACGCTGTTCCGGCTGTACTGCTACCGCCGCTGGGTCTTCCTCTACGCCGAGGGAGAGGCGCCCGCCGCGGAGCAGCTGGAGCCGGAGACCTCGGGGGCACCTGACGTTACGCGGTTACCGGCCTTCGCTGACCCAGAGCGTGAGGTGAGCGGCCTACTGGCAGCCGCGGACGGCGGACAGGCCCAGGGGTGCCTTGAGCGCGGCGTCCTGCTGCGCCTTGGTCAGGTACCCGACGGCGGCCATCCGGTCGATGACGTGCACCAAGCGGGCCCGGGCCTGGGCCGGGTAGACCAGCGGGTCGTCGTAGGTCGGCGCGTTCACCGCGCCGGCCAGCATGGCGGCCTGCACGACGGACAGTCGGTCCGGAGGGTGTCCGAAGTATCCGCAGCTGGCCGCCTGCAGGCCGTAGTAGCCGTGGCCGTAGTACGCGATCTCCGCGTACAGGCGCAGGATCTCGGCCCGGCTGTAGGCCCGGTTGAGCTTCACCGCCAGGACGACCTGCTCGACGATCTGGGGGAAGCTGCTGTGGCCCGAGGTGTACAGGTTCTTGGCGAGCTGCTGGTCCAGGGTGCTGCCGCCTCCGTCGGTGTGCCCGGTCATCCAGGAGGCCGCCACCCGGAACAGCGCGAGCGGGTCCACGCCCGGGTCGGCGTAGAACCGGTGGTCTTCGGTCGCGACCAGGGCCTCCGCGAAATACTGCGGCACCGGCGGCCCGGGGTAGGCGATGTGGTGCTCGGCCGCCTGGCCCGCGGCCAGGGAGGTGGCCTGGCCGGCCGAGGGAGTGAACGCGTACAGCAGGACGACGCAAGCCAGGAACACCGCGATCACGACGGCCGCAACCTTGACGACCCCGAGGGCCAGCCGGAACTGCCAGCTGCGCCTGTTCTGCTTGTTCTGCCTGTTCCGCCTGGGGAGCGGGCGCGTTGGCTCGTAATCGACGTCTTCGCCGCCTTCGGCGGAGGTCGAGCGACGAGCGCCAAGTTCCCTCAACTGCCCAGTCCCTCCGTCCGTCCGCCCGCCGATCCCTCTGGCTTCAACGAGCGGGCCGCTCTCGCCATGCCCGGCACATCGTAACTTCTACCCGGCTGCGAGCACGTACACCTCGCGGCCGGGCGCGGCGGGTGCCGGCTTCGTTTCCGGGAGGCGCGCGGTTGCGCTAAGCTGGCCAAGCCCGCCCGGTGCGGCGGGTATGCGCCCGCGGACACCACGCCGTAGCGCAACGGGACGTGGCCCAGCTTGGTTAAGGCGCCTGACTGGGGGTCAGGAGAGCAGGAGTTCAAATCTCCTCGTCCCGACAATTTGCAGTTCGAATTTAGTGACAGAAATGTCAGTGCTACCGGTTAGCGTTCTGGTATGGATCAACTTTCCAAATCGGAACGCAGATGGTCTGATGCCCAGCTGAAAGATGCCGTCGCGACGGCCACGAACTGGCGTGATGTGATGCGCGCGCTGGGACTGCACGCCAACTCCGCGGGGACGATCCGGATCGTGAAGCGACACGTTTCCCACCTTGGATTGGATACGTCCCATTTCCGGCGAAAGCGGAGCTGGTCCGACGCTCAACTGCGGCACGCGGTCATCCATGCGCAGTCCTGGGACGAACTGCTGGCGACGCTCGGCCTCGGGCTTCACAGCGGGGACGGACGGATACGGGTTAAAGCCCATGCACTGCGCCTGGGACTCGACATCGCGCACCTGGAGAACCCCATCGTAAACTCTCCTGGACCTGCTGACGTAAAGCCGGACCTTCGGTATCTGCGTGATGCGGCCCCGTCCATTGCCGCGTCCTGGTTCTCGCTGTGCGGGTTCAACGTGGCGTTGCCTCTGGAGCCTGCGCTATATGACCTGCTGGTATCGACGCCGGAGGGAATCAAGCGAGTCCAGGTCAAGACGACGACGTGCTTCAGCAAGGACGGCTGGACGGTAGTGGTTGGCCGAAGGCCCTATTCGGTTGGCAACCGCGAGCGGCGGATTCCCTATGACCCAGAACTGATCGACTGGTTCTTCATCATGGACGGCGATCTGACGATTTACCTGATACCGAGCCGGGTTATCGCAGGACGGGTTGGCATTCTGCTACATACCTACACCGAGTACATCGTGGGCAGCGCCGCCGGGTTTATGACTCCGCGAGCAAATGCCACATGACGGTCTGGGTCCATGCCTGCCAACTAAAAAGCGCCTCCAGCGATCTGGACGGTGTCGAGCATGGCGGAGATCTGGGCTTCTTGCTGGGGGAGGTTGGGGGCGCTCAGGCAGGCCTCCATCTCGTACAAGTTGTCAGGTATGTCGCGGGGGATCGTGACCGTGATGGTCTCGGTGCCGCCCAGGGACGCGCACCAGCCGCCGCTGGTCTTGGTCTCGAGGGCCGGGCAGGCGGCGGCGGTGGCGTTTGGATTGGTCAGGCGGAAGCCGGGGAACCGTCCGCCGTCCTGGGGCAGTCATACTGGTGAGACGTGTCCCGGGGCGGCGGGGTTGCGCGGCGTCTGGTATTGAATAGCGGCATGCCTGTTGAAGGAGAATACGAGCCGAGCACCCAGGCCTGGGTGCGCGATCAGGTCGAGCTGTACGAGGGCTCCGGCGGGATGCAGGGCACGACGCTGCGCGAGACCGGGCTGCCGGTGGTGATCGTGACCAATCTCGGGGCCAGCAGCGGCAAGGTGCGCAAGACGCCGGTCATGCGGGTCGAGCACGATGGCCGGTACGCCATGGTGGCGTCCAAGGGGGGTGCCCCGAAGCATCCGGTGTGGTACTACAACGTGCGCGCCCATCCCCTGGTCGAGGTTCAGGACGGGCCGCACAAGCAGGACATGGTGGCTCGCGAGGTCAGCGGCGAGGAGCGTGCCGCGTGGTGGGATCGGGCGGTCGCCGCGTACCCGCCGTACGCGGAGTACCAGCGGAAGACCACGCGGCAGATCCCGGTGTTCGTCCTGGAGCCGGTCGGCGAAAGCTGACGCCGCCCCGCCGAGGCCCGGCGAGGCGGCGTCAGGAGGGGCGTAACGACTCAGCCGTAGATCGTGCCCACGCCGGGCATGATCGGCTCGATGATGTTCATCCAGATCGGCCCGGCGTGCGAGCAGGCCTCGAAGGAGAAGGCCGCGAACGTGGAGCTGCGCTGGCCGGGCGGGTAGATGCGGAGGTTCGCCGCCGAGTTAACCGGGTCGCATCCGGGCTCGGTGGTCACCACCGCGTCGTGGTAGGCCAGCAGCGTATGCGCGGTCGCGCCGGGCGCGAGGTTCACGATGCGCGCGCCGCGCAGGCTGCCCCAGCCCGCCGGGCTGCCCAGCTGGTTCCCGTTGCGGCCCAGTGCGGAGACGCCCGGGTAGCCGTACAGGTAACACGTGTGATGGCTCAGGTTGGTGAACTCAAGCGGGTAGTAGATCGTGCCGGCCGCGCCGTTGCCCTGGCCGACCGCGAGCCAGACGCCGAGGTCACTGGCGGTACACCTGGGGATAGAGGCTGCCGCCGTGGACGCAGTGGCAGACGAGGTGCCGGATGAGGTGGCCGCGTACGCGGCGGTGGAGATGGCCAGGCCGGCGACGGCCGCGGCGGCGATCGCGACGACGCGGCGGCCGGTGATGCGCAGGGTGGTGGGAACAAGGCGGGCGGCGGTGGGGACAAGCTTCATGTCAATCAGTCCTTCAGGGCAACGGATCCGTGGTGTGCGGGATCCTTCTGCGTATTAAGACTGAGATGCATGGCTTTCGGTTGGGGGCAGACTGGTGCGGTGACAGGACGGGCAGAACTCATCCGCCGGGCTCAGGCTCATGGCGTGGCGGTCTCGTACCAGAACTGGCGGGGCCGGGTGGTGGAGGTCACCGACGAGACGCTGGCCGCCGTCCTCGAGGCGCTGGACGACGAGCGATGCCCGGCGGCGGCCAAGGCGCCGACCGCCGGCGCGGTGGCACCGTCTCCTCGGCGGCGGTCGTGGGGGTTTGCCGTGCAGCTGTACTCGGTGTGCTCCCGCGGCTCCTGGGGGCATGGCGACCTGCGCGACCTGGCCGACCTCGCGGCGTGGAGCGGCACCGCGCTGGGCGCGGACTTCGTGCTGGTCAACCCGCTGCACGCGGCGGAGCCGACCGCTCCGATCAGCCCGTCCCCGTACCTGGCCATGACCAGGCGCCACCTGTCCCCGCTCTACCTGCGCATCGAGGACGTTCCCGAGTACGCCAGGCTCGGCGCGGGTGACCGGGCCCGGGTCGACGCGCTCGGCGCGCCGCTGCGCGCGGCCGGCCGGACGACGGCCCTGATCGACCGGGACGCGGTCTGGGCGGCGAAACGCGCGGCGCTGGAGATCATCCGCGCGGCGGGGCTCAGCCGCGAACGCCAGGCGGAACTCGACGCGTTCCTGGCCCGCGACGCCGACGCGGTGCAGGACTGGGCGACCTGGTGCGCGATCGCCGAGGTGAACGGCCCGGACTGGCGGACCTGGCCAGCCGCGCTCGCCGACCCGCACTCGGCGGAGGTGGCGGCGCTGCGCCAGGCGCGGGCCGACCGGGTGGAGTTCCACGCCTGGCTGCAGTGGCTGACCGCAGAGCAGGCCGCGGCCGCGCAGCGCGCGGCCCGGCAGGCTGGCATGAGCATCGGCGTGATCGCCGACCTGGCTGTCGGCGCGCATCCGGGCGGCGCCGACGCCTGGGCCGGGCAGGACGTGATCGTCGCCGGCATGAGCGTCGGCGCGCCGCCGGACGAGTTCAACCAGCGCGGCCAGGACTGGACTCTGCCCCCGTGGCACCCCGGCTGGCTGGCCGCGCAAGCCGGCCGGCCGCTGGCCGAGCTCATCGCGGCCACCACGCGGAACGCCGGGGGCGTGCGCATCGACCACGTCATGGGGCTGGCCCGGCTGTGGTGGATACCCGCCGGGATGGCCCCCGGCCAGGGCACCTACGTGCGCTATGATCACGAGCTGATCGGGGACGTGCTGTGCGGCGAGGCGGCTCGCGCGCGGGCGCTGGCCATCGGGGAGGATCTCGGCACGGTCGAGCCGTGGCTGCGCGACTTCCTGGCTCACCGCCGGGTGCTCGGCACGTCCATGCTCTGGTTTGAACGCCGTCAGGACGGCACGCCGCGCCGGCCGGACGAGTGGCGCCGGGGCTGCCTGGCCATGGTCGGCACGCATGACATGCCGCCGGCCGCCATGTTTCTCACCGGGGACCAGGTCACCATCAGGGCCGAGCTCGGGCTGCTCACCGAGCCGGAGGCCGACGAGCGGGCCGCCGCCCGGGCCGAGATGGACAGGTGGCTCGCGATGCTGGCCCGCGAAGGCCTGCTCGGCATGCCTGCGGGCGGCGCCGAGGTGAGGCCGGAGGAGTTCACGGTCGCCCTGTACGGCTTCCTGGCGCGGACGCCGGCCATGCTGATCGGCGTGTCGCTGGCCGAGGCGGTGGGCGAACGCCGGCCGCAGAACCTGCCGGGGACGGTGAACGAGTACCCGAACTGGCGGATCCCGCTCGCCGACGGCGAGGGAACGCCGGTCCTGCTCGACGACCTGCCCGCGCACGAGGGCGTCCGGGCCGTCGCCGAGGCTGTGTCCGGCGGCTGGGCGGGGGCGCCGAGGAGATAGAGTCCACGCGTGACCCGCGATGAACTGGAAGCGCTACCCTCCCGCGAGCTGCACGACATGGCCGTGCGGCGGGCCTTGCATCACGTCGACGTGGAGTTCCTCTGGGAGCTGCTACGGGCCATCCCGGCGGCCGAGGCCTCTGAGGGACACGACATCGAGGCCGGCCGGGACATCACGAAGGTGACCGCCCTGCTTGCCGACGCGATCGATTCGGGGAAGGGTGAAGTGGCCGAGGCGCTGCGCCCGCTCTACCTGGACTACCTGGAGAAGCACGGCGTAGGCAGCTGAGCAGGCACCACGATCCGTTCGGCCGAAAATAAAACGCGCGGAGCCGAGGGGTCCGTGCTGACGGTTCCCTCGGCTCCGCGCGATGTAGCGGAAGATGCTGGCTTACTCGCCCTGGCTGAGGACGGCCTCGATCTCCAGGTTGATCGTGACCTTGTCGCTGAGGACCATGGCGTTGTTGGTGCCGGGGATCGCGCCGTTGAAGCTGACTTCCCAGTCGTTGCGGTTGATCTCGGTGGTGGCCGAGAAACCGGAGCGGGTGCCGCCGTACGGGTCGGGGCCGAAGCCGTTCAGCTCCAGGAAGAACGTCACCGGCTTGGTCACGCCGTGGAGCGTCAGATCGCCGTCGAGCAGGAAGTTCTCGCCTTCGGCGCGCACGCCGGTGGAACGGAAGGTCATCGTGGGGTGCTTCTCGACGTCGAAGAAGTCCGCACTGCGGATGTGGTTGTCCCTGGTCTCGTTCCCGGTGTTCACCGAGCTGAGGTCGACGGTCGCGGTGACGGTCGACTTCAGCGGGTCCGAGGCGGTCGCGATGGTGCCGTCGAACGCGTCGAAGCGACCGCGGACCTTGCTCACCATCATGTGCCGGACGACGAAGGACACCTCGGAGTGCACGGAATCGATGGCCCAGGTCCCGGTGACGTAGTCGGGAATCTGCAGGGCAGCGGTAGTCATTGATCCTCCTACTAGTACTCTCTTGTGTGCAAGTTCGCTTGCGTGCCTTGCTTCCTTATAGTAACCCGCTATACTTGAAGCGTCAAGCACTTTGTGTTGAAGCGTCAAGTTCTTCGCCGGCCGGGCCGCGCGAAGTACCCTGGTGGGATACGGAGGAGGGATTTTCGTGGAATCCGGGCACGTCGACCCGGTTTGCCCGGCTGCCGCGGCTGGGGGCGAGCCGTCGGCTTGCCGCGCCCGCGAGGTCCTGCAGCGGGTCGGCGACAAGTGGTCGATATTCGTGATCGACCTGCTCGGCCACGGCACCCAGCGGTTCAGCGAACTGCACCGCTCGGTCGACGGCATCACGGCCAGGATGCTGACCGTCACGCTGCGCGGGCTGGAGCGGGACGGCATCGTGACCCGCACCATCCATCCCGTCATCCCGCCCCGGGTCGAGTACGACCTGACCCCTATGGGCCTGACCCTGCTCGACACCATCGGCCAGCTGGTGAGCTGGGCCGAGAGTCACCTGCCCGAGATCAGCGCCGCTCAGGCCGCCTACGACGCCAAGCACCCGGCCGAATAGGCTGGGCGGAGTGGGGCTGACCGGGGAAGAGAACCAGGCCGAACGGGAGTACCGGGCGCTTCACGGCTCGTCCTTCGGCGCGGCCGCGGCTGCCTACGCGGAGCACCGTCCCGGGTATGCCGAGGCCGCCGTTCGCTGGGCCCTCGAGCCGGTTCACGGCAGCGAACCGCTCCGGGTACTCGACCTCGCGGCGGGGACCGGCAAGCTGACCGCGACCCTGGTCCGCCTCGGCACCGAGGTCACCGCCGTGGAGCCCGATCCGGCCATGCTCGCCGAGCTTCGGCGCGAGCTTGGATCGGTGCGATCGCTACCCGGCCGCGCGGAGGACATCCCGCTCCCCGACACAAGCGTCGACGCGGTCCTGGTCGGGCAGGCCATGCACTGGTTCGACCTGGACCGGGCCATCCCCGAGATCGCCCGGGTGCTCACTCCGGGTGGCGTGCTCGCCGCGCTGTGGAATGTCGATGACGACCGGGTGGGCTGGGTCGCGACGCTGGCCCAGATCAGCAAGGGCCAATCGAACGTCACGCTGCTGCGGTGGCGGGACAGGGCAAAGCGGGCCCGCCAGGAGCGCTTGGCCGCGGCGGGGTCTGGTCGCTTCGAGCCTGCCGACCTTGCAGAGTTCGAGAACGGGCAGCGGCGGACCGCGGACTCCCTGCTGGCCTCCATCGCAACACACTCGAATCTCCTGGTCATGGAGGAGCCCGAACGTGCCCGGCTGCTGGGCGAGGTGCGCGACTTCCTGCTCGCCCGTCCCGAGACCGGCGCGGGCGAGTTCGTCTTCCCGATGGTAACGGCCGTGCTGCGGACCACGCGGAATTGACGTCCGTCATGGCAACCTTTTCGGTCCACGATCATGAGGGCGGATGAGGGCGGAGCGGCTTGAGGAGGACCAGGCCCCGGACGAAGGCGAAGACGGACTGATCTGGAACTGGAGATGAACGGAATGCGTGACCTGGCCGCCGTCAAGGCAGCCCTGCGACAGCACGAGATTGAGCTGCCCTCCTGGGCGTTCGGGAATACCGGGACGCGGTTCAAGGTATTCGGCCAGCCCGGGGTGCCCCGCACGCCGTGGGAGAAGGCCGACGACGCGGCCCAGGTCCACCGCTTCACCGGTGTGGCCCCCAGCATGGCGGTGCACATCCCCTGGGACAGGGTCGACGACTACACGGCGCTGGCCCGGTACGCGGCCGAACGCGGGATCCGGATCGGCACGGTCAACGCCAACCTGTTCCAGGACGACGACTACAAGCTGGGCAGCGTCTGCAACCCGGACCCGCGGATCCGCGAAAAGGCCCTGGCCCACCTGCTCGAGTGCGCCGACATCATGGCTGTCACCGGGTCACGGGACCTCAAGCTGTGGTTCGCCGACGGCACCAACTACCCCGGCCAGGACGACATCGCGGCCCGCCAGGACCGGCTGGCCGATGCACTCCGGGCCGTGTACGAACGGCTGGGTCCGGACCAGCGGATGCTGCTTGAGTACAAGCTGTTCGAGCCGTCGTTCTACACCACCGACGTGCCCGACTGGGGCACCTCGCTGCTGCATTGCGTGACCCTGGGCCCCAAGGCTCAGGTCGTGGTCGACACCGGGCACCACGCGCCGGGTACGAACATCGAGTTCATCGTGGCCCTGCTGCTGCGGGCCGGACGGCTGGGCGGATTCGACTTCAACAGCCGGTTCTACGCCGACGACGACCTGATGGTCGGGGCGGCCGACCCGTTCCAGCTGTTCCGCATCATGCACGAGGTGGTCAAGGCCGGTGCGCTGGCCCCGGCCGCCGGGGTGGCGTTCATGCTGGACCAGTGCCACAACATCGAGCCGAAGATCCCGGCCCAGATCCGCTCGGTGATGAACGTCCAGGAGGCGACCGCCAAGGCCCTGCTGGTCGACGCGGCGGCGCTCGCCGGGGCCCAGCAGGACGGCGACGTGCTGGGCGCGAACGCCGCCCTGATGGACGCGTACAACACCGACGTGCGCCCGCTACTGGCCGAACTGCGCCAGGAAGCAGGGCTGGAGCCGGATCCGGTGGCGGCGTATCAGCGGTCCGGGTACGCGGAGAAAATAGTGGCGGAACGGACCGGAGGAGCACCTGCGGGGTGGGGAGCGTTAGATGAACGGCGGCAGTCCCGTCGCGGACCACGCGCCCGCCGGGACGGGTCACGCGTGCCGCCTCGCGCAGCGCTTTTTGCGGATCCCCGGCGAACTGGAACGCGTTGATCCCGGTCACCGCGTCGAACGTGGCGTCGCCGAACGGCAGGTATTCAATGTCGCCCGCGTGCAGGTCGGCTGCCGTAAGGGTTTACTGGGGGCCGGTTGCGGGGCGGTCGGCGTTGCCTCGGCGGGTCCTGTGGCCTGGGGAGAATGCTGGGAAGTGATGACTATCCCTATGACCATCAGCACGAGCGACGCGACCTCGCCCGCGATCGCCGCGGGGCTGTTGCGCACTCGCACGTCCAGCCACACGATTCCGAGGGCGACAGACAGGACCGGGTCGGCTGCGGTGATGATCGCCTGGACCGGGGCCAGGAACGTGCCCTGCTGGAAGGCATTCTGGTTGAGCAGGTAGCCGACCGGGCCGACCACGAGAAGAATGTAGATCGGCCAGTTGCTGAACAGCCCGCCAAGGCCGTGGTCGAAATCTGACGTGACGAGCTTGACGGCGAAGGCAGCGACTCCGTAGCAGACGCCGCAGCCCAGTGCCAGCGCGAGCGGCCGCACGTTGTCGTACCGTGCTGCCACGGCCAGGCAGCCTCCCACCAGCACGACGATCACGATCACCAGCGGGGCCAAGATGCTGAAGCTGGCGTGCGTGCTGCCGCCCGACGGATGTCCGATGGCGAGGAATCCGGCCACTCCGAGCGCGGTGGCACCGACTCCGGTGAACACGGCTAGATCCCCGCGACTGCCGCCCGGGCGCGGGGTGTTCGACCGCCTAAGCAGATACCGGCTGATCAGGACGGCGAAAATCAGGTCGCAGACCAGCAGCGGCTGCACCACCGCCAGGCTCCCGAAACTGAGCGCCACCACCTGCAACGCGAATCCCACGATGTTGGCGCCGACGGCGGCCACCCACAACGGCTGGTGTACGAGGTCGAGCAGGATCCTGGGCGACAGGGCTTTTTCGTCCTTGACCCGCTTCGTGCTGCGCTGGTCCGCGACTGCCGATATGCCGAGAAACAGCGCGGCCGCGAGGGCCGTCCATACGGCGATCACCGGGGACAATGTCTATCCGCCTTACCGCCGGCCGGATCCGGTGACAGATTTGCACCCGGTGGCGCCGAAGAGCACTACACCGCGGTGGCTTCCGCGAAGCGGAACCCTATGCCGAGCCTGCGCAGTACGGACCGGAGCCAGAGAACCGAGACACCCACTCCGACAGCGATGAGCGCGATCGTGGTGACGGCCCAGACCAGCACGTATGTCTTGATCGGAACGGTCGCCAGCAACGCCCCCAGGCTGACGGCCAGCAGCAGGAAAATGCCGGCCCATAGCACCGTTACGCGCTGGAAAAAGGGGCGCAGACGCAGCGTGTAGATGGCCGGGCAGCGCAGCCCGATCACCTCGGCGGCCAGCCGGGAGGCCAGCGGGCTGTGCCCGCGCGCCGTGCGCGCGAACACGATGCACAGACCGAGATTGGCGAGCGGGAAGTGGACCAGGAAGATCCACAGGTTCCCGGTGGCCACCGCGACCACGGCCTGCACGGTGAGCACGACTATTGAGATCGTGAGCAGGCTGGGAACGGACCCGGTCACAAGCTTGCGGACGCCGGCCGTGACCCAGATAGCCGCGAGCATGGCCAGCACGCCGACATCGCGTCCCCAGAGCCAGGCGGCGATGGCGTAGGCCCCGAGGGGGAGCCCGAAGGACTCGGCCAGGTTCCAGCCGGTGGTGCGCATCAGGTGCACCGGCCGCGGCAGCTCCAGGCACTCGGGCATGGCTGCCACTTAGCTGGAGTGCTTTCCCGTCTTGATGGTTACGCATCCGTCAGGGTTCGGCTCTTCGGCGCGTCGGGACATGGACGTACAGCTCCTTCCGGTCCGGCGGCGCCGCTCGCCGTTCGGCCTGTGGCGGCAGCAGGTACCGGGCTTCGCTCAGGTGCTCAGAATACTGCCGGTCGGCGTTATAAACGTTATTGAACTTCCAGATCATCCGGGCGAAGTTGGTCTGGCCGCGGAGCAGCTGCCGGGCGACGATCCCGCTGGTCTTGGCCAGCGCCGCGACCCCGAGGTGCTTGCGGGCCAGGACCGCCTGGGTGCGGACCAGCTCGGTGTAGAACTGGTGCAGCGGCAGCCGGGTCGGCAGCACCGCGTGCTGGACGTCGAACAGCCGGTAGTCCAGCGTGGTCAGCCGGCGGGATTCGGTGATCCAGGTCTCGGTCCCGGGGTAGGGGGTCTGGACGGTGATGTTGACGATCTCCGGGACGCTCATCGCCCACTCCCGGACGAACGCGAACCGGGCCTCGTCCCAGTCCGGGTCGGCGATGATGTTGATCGCCACGGACAGCCCCAGCGACCGGGCCACCTGCAGGGCCTGGTTGTTCACCTGCGGCGTGGTCCGCTTCCGGAACGCCTTCAGGCCCTCCTCATCGAGGGCCTCCAGGCCCAGGAACATGTAGTTCAGCCCCAGCCGCCGCCACCGGCGGAACACCTCGGTGTTGCGGAGCAGCACGTCGCAGCGGGTCTCCAGGTAGTACTGCTTGCGGATGCCGCGCCGCTCCAGCAGCCGGGCGATCTCATCGCCCTCCTCGGCCTTGATGAACGCCACGTCATCGACGATGAACACCCCCGGCTCGGCGATCCGGGCCATGTCCTCGGCCGCCGCCTCCGGCGACAGCCGCCGGTAGGAGCGGCCGTAGAACGTCCACGCCGAGCAGAACGAGCAGTCCCACGGGCACCCCCGGGTGAACTCCACCGACGCGGCCGGGTCCATCACCCCGATGAAGTACCTCCGCCGCCGCCCCCCCAGCTGCCGGGCCGGAAGATGATCATCCAGGCTGTGCATCATCTTCGGGGGACGGCCAGCTCCCTCAACGGTGACCGCTCCCGGCACCTCCGCCAGGGCCCGGTCCGGCGCCGCCGCGAGCAACGCCGGGGCCCCGGTCTCGCCCTCGCCCTTGAGCACCACGTCGATCGCCCCTTCGGCGTGCGCGAGGACCTGCTCGGCGACGAAGGAGACGCTGTGCCCGCCGGCGAAGACCAGGCAGCCCGGGAGCACGGTCTTGAGCCACTTGGCCAGGTCCACCACTTCGGGCACGTTGGCCAGGTAGTTCAGGCTGAACCCGACGGCCTCCGGCCGGAAGTCGGCCACCTGGCGTTCGAGCTCGGACCTGCGGTAGACCTGCAGGTCGGTCAGCCGGACGTCATGGCCGTCGGCCAGCAGCGCCGACGCGACGCGTTCCAGGCCGAGCGGCTCCAGCCGCAGGAAGATCTCCGAGTACATCAGCGCACTGGGATGTACCAGCAGAACACGCATGAGGCGAGCCTCCCGTCCTAGGACGCCGACTCCGGCGCAGGTCACTTCTCCGCGGGTGTGCGGGCGCGCCGGTTCAAGAATCGCACGAACTCGCCGCCCTCGCGCAGCCGCCGGGTGGTCATGCTGGGCCGCCGCAGCAACTCGGCCGACATCTCGGCCAGCTTTCCGGCGCGGAAGTAGAACCGCTTGTAGAAGACGTCCACCGACTCCAGGATCTCGGTATGCCCGAGGTGGGGGTAGGACAGCGCCGCCAGCTGGGTGCCCCGTTCGCTGACCAACGCGGCGCCGTCGCCGTGGTCGGGAAGCCATCCGTTCTCCACCGCCTGCCGGTGCAGCTCGGTCCCCGGGTACGGCGCCGCGACCGAGACCTGCAGGGTGTGCGGGTTGACCTCGCGGGCGAACCGGATCGTCTCCTCGATGGTCTCCTTGGTCTCCCCGGGCAGGCCCAGGATGAAGGTGCCGTGCACGGTGATGCCCAGGTCCCGGCAGTCGGCGGCGAACCGCCGGGCCCGGTCCACCCGCAGCCCCTTCTTGATGTTGATCAGGATCTGCTGGTTCCCGGACTCATACCCGACCAGCAGCAGCCGCAGCCCGTTATCCCGCAGCACCTGTAGCGTCTCCCGCGGCACGTTGGCCTTGGCGTTGCACGACCAGGTGATCCCGAGCTTGCCCAGCCCGCGGGCGACCGCCTCGGCCCGGGCCCGGTCGTCGGTGAACGTATCGTCGTCGAAGAACAGCTCCTTCACCTGCGGGAACAGCTCCCTGACCAGCTCAGCCTCAGCCAGTACGCTGGCCACGCTGCGGGTCCGGTACCGGTGGCCGCCGACCGTCTGCGGCCACAGGCAGAACGTGCACCGCGACCGGCATCCCCGCCCGGTATACAGCGAAAGGTAGGGGTGCAGCAGATACCCGATGTAGTAGTCCTCGGCCCGCAGGTCCCGCTTGTAGACCGGCGTCACGAACGGGAGCCGGTCCATGTCCTCCAGGATCTCCCGGTCAGCGTTGTGCACCACCTGGCCGCTGGCGTCCCGGTAGCTGATGCCGTCGACTGAGGCGAAGGGACGCCCTTCGGCCACCTCGGCGACGGTGAAGTCAAACTCCTCCCTGGCCACGAAGTCGATGGCCGCCGAGGCTAGCAGTGAGCGTTCGGGCTGCACAGCCACCTTCGGCCCGACGAAGCCGACGAGCAGGGACGGGTTCTCCGCCTTGAGCGCCTCGGCCACCTTGACATCGCCCGCGAAGGTGGGCGAGCTCGTGTGCACGACCACCAGGTCGTGGCGGCGAGCCATGGGAGTGACGTCGTCGAGGGTGAGGCCAGCCGGCGGGGCATCGACGAGCTTACTGCCGGGCACGATAGCGGCAGGCTGGGCTAGCCAGGTCGGGTACCAGTACGAGCGGATCTCCCGCGTGGCCTGGTACCTGGCCCCGGCCCCCCCGTCGAAACCCGCATAGGAAGGAGGATTGAGGAAGAGCGTGCGCAGCATGTGGATCCGGCTCCTCTCACGGCATCTTCAGCGGCAATCGGGGGATATCCCTGGCCGGATCGCCGAAGTCCGCGCGCCCATCGAGGGTGGGGGGCTGCAGGTCCAGGCCGATCCGCCGCAGCGCGGCTACGAAGGCGGGTTCCCAGCGTGGCGCCGGGCCAGCCGGAACCCGGCAGATCGCTTCGTCGCGTAGGGCCAGTACGCTGGCGGTAACCCCGCGGGGAGTCAGTACGCACGCGTGGGCCCGGCCCAGCTCCAGTTCGTGCAGCAGGTTATCCCGGCCGTGACCTGGCATGACGTCGAGAAGAAGAAGGTGGCGCCCGACGACCCGGGCCTCGGCGCACGTGTTGGCTCCGGGCAGCGCCACGACCACGTCAGCGGCGGCCATCAGCTCGGGGACCCGGTCGGTGAAACCGAACGGCGTGATCCGAGGCGTCTGGGCAGCCAGCTCCCGGAGCCGCCGCTCGATCCTTCGTTCCCGACCCGCCACCGCCAGCACGTGTACGCCGGCGCTGGCCAGCGCGGACACGCTCTCCACCAGCGGACCGAAGCCCCAGCCGCTGTCGATGATCAGCACGCAGAAGTCCTCCGCCGGGACTCCGAGCGCCGCCCTGGCCTGCTCCTGCGGCGGGGCGGCGTAGAAAGCGGACCGCACCGGTGGCGGCACGATCGCCACGGGCGCCCGGGGAAGGTAGCGCCGGACCGATGCCGCTGCGGCTGCCGAGGTCACCAGGAACATGTCGGTTCCCTCTGCGACCCACATCCTGTGCACCGCCACGTCGGTGCACAGGACCACGGTGCGCAGGCCCGGCACCTCGGCCTTGAGCTTGGCCGCCGCCGAAGCACCGGTAGCGAACACGCTGAGCACAAGGTCGGCCGGCTGCCGTTCCAAATCGGCGCGCAGGGCGGGCACCAGCCTGGCGCTGGCCGCCCGGTCCATGAGATCAGCCAGCCGGCTTCCGGTCCGCAGGTGGGCGAAGTGCAGCCCGTCGTACAGGCCGGGGATGGTAATCAGGCGGTTGAACAGCCGTGCGCCAACGCCGCCGCTCCATGGCCCGAGCAGGGACATGCTATCGAGGCGGCGAGTGCGCCACCCCGATCGCTCCAGCACCTCGGCGCAACTGCGGGCCATCATTTCGTGGCCGAGTCCCAGCGGCCCGGTCAGCAGGACCGCGTCGTTCGTCACGTCACCTCCAGCGCCGAGCTCCGGCCGCAGAGTCGTTTGCGGACGGCACACCCGGCGGCCGGCTCGCGGTGCGCTAACTCCTGCGCTGGGAACTGGGATTTTCGTGCTCGGAGAAGACCAGTTCCTCCACGACCCAGTCGACCATGACCGCTAGTAGGCAGGCGGTAGCACCAAGCAGCAGCCCTATCCGTGCTTCTCGTCCCATGACGTCTCCTTTCGCTGGCACCGTGACGTGACAGGCCGCCGAGCCGAACCCGCCACCGGCAACACAACGTTCAGCTTCACTGGCCCGTGGCCGGCTCGCATCCTCAGAACTGGTAGTCCCGCTGGGGACTCCCCCTGTGACCACCGCCGAGGCCAGGAATTACGGTAGTGATATGCGAGCAGATCCGGCGTTTCGTACCTTGATGGGGCGGAACGAGGAGTCTGAGACGCTTGAGCGCTTGCTTGCCGCTCTGCGTGACGGGTGGAGCGGCGTGCTGGTGCTGCGTGGCGAGGCGGGAGTCGGCAAGACAGCGCTCTTGCGGCAGGCGACGCGGGCCGCGGGGGACGTGCGGATCGTGTGGGTGACCGCGGTCCAGTCGGAGATGGAGCTCAGCTTCGCCGCCCTGCATCAGCTGCTGGTCCCGTTCCTGGGGTCGCTGGAGCGGCTGCCTGAACCCCAGCGGCAGGCGTTGGCTTCGGCGTTCGGGCTGGCCTCGGGGCCGCCCCCCGACCGGTTTCTGGTCGGGATCGCCGCGTTGACGATGATCACCGAGGCGGCCCTTGAACAGCCGGTGCTGTGCCTGATCGATGATGCGCAGTGGCTTGACCAGGAATCGGTCGATGCGCTCGGGTTTGTCGCGCGCAGGCTATCTGCCGATCCGGTGGCGATGCTGTTCGCGGTTCGGGAAGGAGAGCAGCGGGCGGTACCGCTCGAGGGGCTTGCCGAATTGAGGCTGGCCGGCCTGCCGGACGAGGCGGCGCAGGAGTTGCTGGCCAGCGCCGCGGGGCGACAGCTGGACCAAAGCGTCGCGCGGCGGATCCTGGCCGCGACCGCCGGTCACCCGCTGGCGCTGATCGAGCTGGGCCGTGAGCTGTCAGCGGCCGAACTCGCAGGCGCGCTGCCCTTGCCTGAACCGCTTCGGCTCGGCGATCGGCTCGAGCTGATGTTCCTTCGCCGCGTTCGAGTGCTTCCGCCAGCCGCGCAGACCTTGCTGCTGCTGGCCGCGGCCGAGCCGTCGGGCGAGCCCGAGCTGCTGTGGAGAGCGGCCGGGCTGCTGGGGGTCGAAGCCGACGCCGGAGACGCCCCGGGGATTGAGCGGATCCTCCGGTTCGCACCCCAGATATCGTTCGTCCATCCGCTGCTGCGCTCGGCCGTCTATTACGGCGCGGCGGCGAGCGAGCGCAGGCGTGCGCACGAGATGCTCGCGGCCGCCAGCGGTCGCGGGCTTGACCCCGACCGCCGGGCGTGGCACCTCGCCGCGGCGGCGAGCGGTGCCGATGAGGAGATCGCCGACAAGCTCGCCCGGTCGGCCGACCGGGCGCGCAGCCGGGGCGACTGGGCCAGCTGCGCGGCGTTCCTCGAGCGGGCGGCGAGGCTGACGCCCGACCGGGCGGGGCACGCCGAGCGAACGCTCGCCACCGCCGAGGCCAAGCTCAACGCCGGCGATCCTGGCGCCGCGGCAGCGCTGGTGGAGCAGGCGGGACCATTCGCCGACGACCCGTTGGCCCAGGCGCGGGCGAAACGACTGCAGGGAACCGTGCGGTACGTGCTGGGGAAGCCAGCCGAGGCTTGCCCATTCCTGCTCGACGCGGCCCAGGCGCTGCAGTCGCTCAACCCCCGGCTCGCGTGGGATGCGCTGCTCGAGGCGTTTGAGGCGGCCTTGGCCGCCGGCAGGTTCGCGAGGGGCGCAGGCACCGCCGAGGTCCTGCAGGCCGTCCGCACGGCGCCGCGCCCGCAGGACGAGAACCCAAGCGCCGCGGGCCTCGCTCTCGATGGCTTCGCCGCCCTGGATAGCCACGAAGACAAGGCGGGCATCGCCTGGCTTCGTCAGGCGATCGCGCTCGCAGCGGCACAGCAGGTCCTCGACAGCGAGCATCTGCGCTTCGCGTTCATTGCTCCCATGGCGGCCTATGAGTTGCTAGACGACGCGGCTCTGCACGTGAGCTGCGCCCGGGCCCTGGCGCAGGCGCGCAGCCACGGCTCCCCGGCCGCGGTGGCATTGACCCTGGGGCTGCTGAGCTACTCTGAGGCGCTCGCCGGCCGCTTTGCCGCTGCTGAAGCCGCAAACGCCGAAGCGCGAGAGCTGGCCGCGGCGACAGGGGTTGCTGCCGATCTCAGAGCCGGGGTCAGCGAGCTGGCCGTGCTCGCCTGGCGCGGACGGGAAGCAGCAGTCCGTTCGCTCGCCCCCGCTCGCCTGCGCGAGGCTACCCAGACAGGATACGGGTTCGTGATCGGCTTTACCGCGATCGCGCTGACCGTGCTCGAGCTCGGCGTGGGCGACTATCAAGCCGCGTTCCGCCATGCCCTCAACGCATCCGGCGAGGGCATGCCGGCGGAAATCGAATTGCTGCCCGAGTTGATCGAGGCGGCAGCCAGGTGTGGTGCGGCCGCGGATGCGGCCTCCGCGCTGGACAAGTTCGCCGTCCGCGCACAGGCGGCGGAGACCGACTGGGCACTGGGCATGCTGCTACGGTCGCGGGCCCTGATTGCGGAGGACGACGACGCCGAGGAGCTGTACCGCGGCGCCATCGAGCACCTCGGGTGCAGCCGGATCGTACCGCAGCTCGGGCGCGCCCACCTGCTCTACGGCGAGTGGCTGCGCCGCCAGCATCGCCGGCGTGATGCCCGCGTCGCGCTGTACAGCGCCTACGAGATCCTGGACAGCATCGGCGCCGAGGCGTTCGCCGAGCGGGCGCGGATGGAGCTGCTCGCCACCGGCGAGCACGCTCGCAAACGGAGCGTCGGCACATGCGACGAGCTCACGCCGCAAGAGCTGCAGATCGCCGGCCTGGCCAGTGGGGGTGCCTCCAACCTGGAGATAGCCAGCCAGCTGTTCATCAGCACGAACACCGTCGCCTATCACCTCAGGAAGGTGTTCCGCAAACTCGGCGTCACCCACCGGGCAGCGCTGGCGCGCGTCCTCGAGGCCCGTACCTGAGCGCCGCGCGAGCAGCCTACCAATCTAGGGGACGCGAACGTCTTTGGCTCGGCTATACGGTCGCTGATGTTCAAGCCGCCGGAGTCGAAGAGAAGCTGGACGTAGCACAATGGGCACCAGCGCGAAACGCCTCTCATGGGCATCATTACCGAAGGCGCCAGGACCCGCTCCCCGGCCACGCGGGCCCCAGCGGGCCGGCCCGCCTCGCCCGGCGGCGTAGCGCTGGTCACCGGCGCATCCTCCGGGATCGGGGCGGCCGTCGCGAAATGTCTCGCCGCGGACGGCTGGCGGCTGCTGTTGTCGGGGCGCGACGAGAGGCGTCTGGGGTACGTCGCGGCCTGCACGTCATCGGTGGCGCTGCCCGCGGACCTGGCCACGCCGGCCGGCGCTGAAGGACTGGCCAGCAGCGCACTTGACCTTACCGGGCAGGTTGACCTGCTGGTGGCCGGCGCGGGTGTCGGCTGGGCCGGGTCCTTCACCTCGATGCCGCCGGGCCGGGTGGAGGAGATCCTCATGGTCGACCTGGTGTCCGCCATCCACCTCGTCAGGCTGCTGCTGCCACAGATGCTGGCCCGCCGCCAGGGCCAGATCGTGCTGGTCGGGTCCATCGCCGGCAGCGTGGGGGTCGGCGGCGAGGCAGTGTACTCCGCCGCGAAGGCCGGGCTGAGCACGTTCGCCGAGGCGCTCCGCTACGAGCTGTGCGGGACCGGCGTGCGCATCACCCACGTGGTCATCGGCGTGGCCGACACTCCGTTCTTCACCCGGCGCGGCCTGCCGTACGACCGGTCCAGGCCACGGCCGATGCCGCCGACCCGAGTGGCCAGCCTTATCTGCGACGCTGTGCAGCGCGGCCGCGACGACGTCTACATACCCAGCTGGCTGCGGCTGCCGGCTGTAGTGCGGGTAGCTGCGCCGTCCCTGTTCCGCCGCCTGGCTGTGCGGTTCGGCTGAGGCCAGCTTGTGGCCGGCCCGGCCGAGGCAGCATCATTGACCAACGTGAGGGCCGCGCTGTTCGTCACCTGCCTCATGGACGGCGTCGTGCCCCAGGTCGCGAAGGCCACGGTGGCGGTGCTGGAGCGGGTCGGCGTGACCGTGGAGATGCCCTGGGCGCAGACCTGCTGCGGGCAGATGCACGTCAACACCGGCTACCCGCGGGAGGCCATCCCGCTGGTCCGCAACCACGTCGCGGCGTTCGAGGGGTATGACGCGATCGTGGTGCCGAGCGGGTCGTGCACGGCCGCGATCCGGCACCAGCACGCCGACGTGGCGCGGCTGGCCGGGGACGGCGCGCTGGCCGCGGCGGCCGAGGCGATCGCAGCCCGGACCTGGGAGCTATCGGAGTTCCTGGTCGACGTGCTCGGCGTGACCGACGTCGGGGCCTACTTCCCGCACCGGGTGACCTACCACCCGACCTGCCATTCGCTGCGGCTGCTGCGGGTGGGCCAGCGGCCGCTGCAGCTCCTGCGCGCGGTCGAGGGCATCGACCTGGTCGAGCTGCCGGACGCCGAGCAGTGCTGCGGGTTCGGCGGCACGTTCGCGCTGAAGAACCCGGCGGTCTCCTCGGCCATGCTGGCCGACAAGATCGCGGCGGTACGGCGCACCGGCGCGGAGTACACCGCCGCCGGCGACGCGTCCTGCCTGCTGCACATCGGCGGCGGCCTGGCCCGGCTGAGCACCGGCATCGGCACCCGGCACCTGGCCGAGATCCTCGCCACGACCAGGAGCCAGTGAGCGTTATGCAAAACCGACTCGCGAGTGCAGGCCCTTTGGGGCCTGCGCGAACGATCGGTGCAGGTGAGCGGCCAGCGACCACCGCGGGTCTTTGCATAACGCGAACTTTCGAATAAAACACTGCCATGACGTTCCTCGGCATGCCGACCGCCCCGCGAGGGGTGGGACAGCTCCGCCAGGAGGCCCCGTTCCCGGTCGCGGCGGCCCGCGCGCTGGAGGACAGCCAGCTGCGGCGCAACCTCGGTCACGCCACCTCGACGATCCGGGCCAAGCGCGCGGCCGCGGTGGCCGAGGTGCCGGACTGGCAGGAACTGCGGGCGGCCGGCGCGGCCATCAAGGACGACGTCCTGGCACACCTGGACCGCTACCTCCTCCAGCTGGAAGAGCAGGTCACCGCGCGCGGCGGCACGGTGCACTGGGCGGGCGACGCCAACGAGGCGAACCGGATCGTCACCGGCCTGATCCGCGCGACCGGATCGACCAGCGTGGTGAAGGTCAAGTCGATGGCCACCCAGGAGATCGGGCTGAACGAGGCGCTGGCCGCCGCGGGCATCGAGGCGACCGAGACCGACCTGGCCGAGCTGATCGTCCAGCTCGGCCACGACCGGCCCAGCCACATCCTGGTCCCCGCCATCCACCGCAACCGCAACCAGATCCGCGACATCTTCCTGCGCGAGATGCCGGACGCGCCGGCCCAGCTGTCCGACGAGCCGACCGAGCTGACCGCGGCGGCCCGCGCCCACCTGCGCCGCAAGTTCCTGGCCGCGCAGGTCGCCATCTCGGGCGCGAACTTCGCGATCGCGGAGACCGGCACGCTGGCCGTGGTCGAATCCGAGGGCAACGGCCGGATGTGCCTGACCCTGCCGCGGACCCTGATCACCGTGATGGGCATCGAGAAGATCCTCCCGGCCTGGCGCGACCTGGAGGTATTCCTCCAGCTACTGCCGCGATCGTCCACCGCGGAACGGATGAACCCGTACACCTCGATGTGGGCCGGAGCGGTCGAGGGCCAGGAGTTCCACCTGGTCCTGCTGGACAACGGCCGGACCGCGACCCTGGCCGACCCGCGCGGCCGGGCCGCGCTGCGCTGCATCAGGTGCTCGGCCTGCCTGAACGTGTGCCCGGTCTACGAGCGCACCGGCGGGCACGCCTACGGCTCGGTTTACCCCGGGCCGATCGGGGCCGTGCTGTCGCCCCAGCTCACCGGGGTCGCCGACAACCCGGACCTGCCGTTCGCGTCTACCCTGTGCGGCGCGTGCTACGACGTGTGCCCGGTCGCGATCGACATCCCCGCCATGCTGGTACACCTGCGCTCCCGGGTGGTCGACGACAAGCTCGCCCACCATCACGGCCCGACGCCAGAAGCCGCGGCGATGCGCACGCTGGCCTGGACGATGAGCGACTCGCGCCGCTGGGCCTGGGCACTGCGCGCCGGCCACGCCGGGCGGCTGCTCGGGCGGCGCTACGATCGGATCCGGCACCTGCCCGGCCCGCTGGCCGCCTGGACGTCCTCCCGCGACCTGCCGCGGCCGCCCCGCCAGACATTCCGCGACTGGTGGGCGGAGCGGCCCACCCGCGAGCCAAAGGCGCCGGCGTCGCCTGGACTGAGGAGCGACGGAGGAGCGACGAGGGAAGGCGACGCGTCAAGAGGCGCCGGAGGCGAGGGGGAAAATAGAGCATGAGCAGCCGGGAGGAGATGCTGGCCCGGATCCGGGCGGCCACGGCGGACATCAGCGGGCTGCCGGAGGTGCCGCGGCGGTACACCCCGGCCGGCCGGGGCCCGGGATCGGCCGACGAGGCCCTGGTCAGCCGGTTCGAGGAGCGGGCCAGCGACTACCGGGCCACGGTGCGCCGCAGCACGGCCGACGAGCTGGCCCGGGTTATCGCCGACGCGGTCGCGGCGCGGGGGGCGAAGCGGATCGGCGTGCCCGGCGGGTTCCCGGCGACGTGGTCGGCGTTGCTTCCCGAGCCGGTCGCGGACGATCCGCCGCTGGATGTCGCCGCGCTCGACGCCCTGGACGGGGTCGTGACCACGTGCGCGGTCGCGATCGCCGAGACAGGGACGATCGTGCTGGACACCGGGCCCGGGCAGGGCAGCCGGGCGTTCACCCTGGTGCCGGACTACCACCTGGCGGTGGTGCGCACCGGGCAGATCGTCGCCGCCGTGCCCGACGCGGTCGCGGCGCTGGACCCGGCGCGACCGCTGACCTGGATCAGCGGGCCCAGCGCGACCAGCGACATCGAGCTCAGCCGGGTCGAGGGCGTACACGGCCCGCGGACGCTCGACATCGTGATCGTCGCGGACTAGGCCGCAGGCTAGGGAGCGACCGGCTGGCCGGCCAGCCAGGCGGCGCCGCGCTCGTGCAGCCGCTCGACCCCGGGCCCGGTCAGCCCCGGCATGTCGGGCTTGACCGGGTACCCGGCCTGGGACTGCAGGTAAGCCAGGTACCGGTAGCCCTCGGGGAAGCGGGCCAGCACGTCGGGATCCAGGGTGAGCGACGCGGCCGGGTCGACCGGGTCCAGGCGGTCCTTCTCGTAGATCGGCTGGCGCAGCACGATCGCCCAGCGGCCGTCTCGCTCTGCTGGCTCGGGGGGGACGATCCCCCCAACCCCCCGCTTTTCGAAGAAGTCGTAGAACCGGCCGGTGCAGGCCACGTCGCAGAGCACACCGTCCACCGGGCCGCGCTGCATGATCGTCATCCGGGTCTGGGCGATGGCGCGCGTTCCGGCCAGGGTGATCCGGACGCCACCGGTGAAGTGCAGGATGTTGACGCCGCGGGCCGCGCCCTCCTGGCTGACCCGGATGAAGTCTTCCTTCGGGCCCTGGAACCAGGTCGCCATCATGTAGCCGTCCTCGTGCCAGCAGGCCCGGAACGCCTCCCAGTCCCGGGAGTCCCTGGCGTTCGCCCAGGTCTCGACGACATCCCTGATGGCCAGGCGGTCGGCAAGCGCGGCATCCATTCTGGGCACGGTAGTGCATGCCGGGCGCGGCGCACCACGGTCCGTTCGGCCGAAAATGTTTTGATGGGGGCATGGCCGGCAGCGAGGAGTTCGACGTCCGCCCGGTGCGGGCCTTCCGGCCCGGTCCGGGCGTGCAGGTCGATGAGGCGGTGTGGCCCGCGAGCGTGCCGGCCATGGCACAGCTGCTTCGGGAAGGGCTAGAGCTGCCTCCGGGGCTGACGGTGCTGGTGGGCGAGAACGGGTCGGGGAAGTCGACGGTGATGGAGAGCCTGGCCGAGGCGTACGGGCTGAACCCGCAGGGCGGCTCGGTCCAGGGCCGGCTTTTCCAGGTCAGGGACAGCGAGCCGGGCATTGGACGTGAGCTGACCGTGGTGCGAGGCCTGCGGGCGCCTTGGTCGTATTTCCTGCGGGCCGACACGATGAGCCAGCTGTATACCTACCTGGAGCAGAACCCGGGCCGGCGGACCGAGCGACTGCACGAGCTGAGTCACGGGGAGGGGTTCCTGGAGATCCTGCGCACCCGGGTGAACCAGGAAGGCTTCTACCTGATGGATGAGCCCGACGCGCCGCTGTCCTTCGTCGCGTCGCTCGGGCTGGCCGCGCTGCTGCACGACCTGGCCGCCGCCGGATCCCAGGTGGTGGTGGCCACCCACTCCCCCGTCATCGCGGCGGTCCCCGGGGCGCACCTGCTCGAGCTGGGGCCGTGGGGGATGCGCCCCACGGCCTGGGAGGACCTGGGCCTGGTCGTCGCGTGGCGGCACTTCATGCGCGACCCGCAGTCGTATTTCCGGCACCTGTTCGCCGACTGAACTGACGGTGGCGGGCCGTAGAATCGCCCGCGTGGGCGTGCCCGATGCTGGAATCACCGAGGTGCTGCACCGCGTGTTCGGCTACAGCTCGTTCCGCGGACAGCAGCAGGAGATCATCGAGCACCTGTGCGGCGGCGGGGACGCGGTCGCGCTGATGCCGACCGGAAGCGGCAAGTCGCTGTGCTACCAGATCCCCGCGCTGGTCCGGGACGGCACCGGGGTGGTCATCTCGCCGCTGATCGCGCTCATGCAGGACCAGGTCGACGCGCTGACCGTGCTGGGCGTGCGGGCCGGGTTCCTGAACTCGACCCAGGATCCGGACGAGCGGCGCGGGGTCGAGTACGCGTTCCTGGACGGCAAGCTCGACCTGCTCTACCTGGCCCCGGAGCGGCTGCGGACCGACCCGGCACTGCGGCTGCTCGACCGGGGCACGGTGGCGCTGTTCGCGATCGACGAGGCGCACTGCGTGGCCCAGTGGGGGCACGACTTCCGGCCCGACTACCTGGGGCTGTCCGTGCTGCACGAGCGGTGGCCTTCGGTGCCGCGGATCGCGGTGACGGCCACCGCGACCCGGCAGACGCTGGGCGAGATCGTCACGCGGCTCGGGCTCGGCGAGGCCCGGCACTTCGTGGCCAGCTTCGACCGGCCGAACATCCGGTACCGGATCGAGCCGAAGAACGAGCCGCGCCGTCAGCTGCTGCGGTTGCTGCGCGCCGAGCACCCCGGACACGCGGGCATCATCTACTGCCTGTCCCGGGCTTCGGTGGAGAAGACGGCGGACTTCCTGTGCGCCGAAGGGCTCACGGCGCTGCCGTACCACGCCGGGCTCGACGCGCGGACCCGGGCCGTGAACCAGTCGCGGTTCCTGCGCGAGGACGGGCTGATCATGGTGGCCACGATCGCGTTCGGCATGGGCATCGACAAACCAGACGTCCGGTTCGTGGCGCACCTGGACCTGCCCCGGTCGGTCGAGGGCTACTACCAGGAAACCGGGCGCGCCGGGCGCGACGGCGCGCCGGCCACGGCGTGGCTGGCCTACGGGCTGGCCGACGTGGTGCAGCAGCGGCGTCTCATCGACGATTCCGAGGGCGATTTCGCGCACCGGCGGCGTCTGGTGGCGCACCTGGACGCGATGCTCGCGCTGTGCGAGACGGCCGGGTGCCGGCGGGCGCAGCTGCTGGCCTACTTCGGTGAGACCGATACCGGGCCGTGCGGCAACTGCGACACGTGCCTGTCGCCGCCGGAGGTGTGGGATGGGACGGTGGCGGCGCAGAAGCTGCTCTCGACCATCGTGCGACTTCAGCGGCTCGGGGGCCCATCGTTCGGCGCCGGGCAGCCGATCGACATCCTGCTCGGCAAGAAGACGGAGCGAGTGGCGTCGTACGGGCACGACCGGCTGTCGGTGTTCGGGATCGGGGGCGAGCTGCGGGAGACGGAATGGCGGGGCGTGGTGCGGCAGCTGCTGGCCTCCGGGCTGCTCGCGGTCCAGGGCGACCACGGGACGCTGGCGCTGACCGAGGCCTCGGGCCAGGTGCTGCGCGGGGAGCGGCAGGTCACGTTCCGGCGGGATGCACCGCGGCCCGCGCTGCCATCGACCCGGTCGGGTTCGCCGTCTTCGGGGCGGGCCCGGCGGGCGGCCGCGGGACCTGCCGCGGGACCTGCCGCGGGCGAGCTGGGGCCGGAGGCGGAGCAGGTGTTCGAGCGGCTCCGCGCCTGGCGGACCGGGGTCGCGAAGGAGCTGGGCATGCCGCCGTACGTGATCTTCCACGACGCGACGCTGCGGCAGATCGCGGCCGCGCCACCGACCACGCTGGCTGGGCTGGCCCTGGTCAACGGCGTCGGCGAGACCAAGCTGGCCCGGTACGGGCAGCAGATCCTGGAGGTCCTGGCGGACGGGGCGACTGACCGTCAGCTGCCGTCGGGGTAGCCGCCACGGTGCAGGACCATCGGGTAGTACGGGAGCGTGCGGGGCGGGCGGACCGAGGCCCGCCAGTTGTCCGGGTACGGTTCCAGGCCCTGGAACAGGGACGCCGGCTGGCCGTCGGCTCCGACGGCCAGCGCCTCCAGGGGCCGGCGCAGGGCGCCGATCGTGTCGCGGCCGAACCGGTCCCGCCAGCGGTCCTCGACGGCACCCAGGAACTCGAGGTGGACGCGCCGCGCGAGCGCGCCCCGGGGGGTGAGGCGGGCCACCTTGCCGCGGCTCGCGGCCGGGTCCGGCTCCTCGACGGCCAGGCGGGCGCGGATCAGGACGCCCATGGCCCAGGCCACGGCTTCCTTGGAGATGCCGGTCATGACGGGGAGGTCGCGGAGCCGCGTACCGTCCTCGCCGAGGACGCGGAGCAGGTTGGCGCCCACCGCGAGGGATACCTCGGAGGAGGCCTCGTAGTCCAGGGCGAAAGCCAGCAGGACACGGGAGAGCAGCGCCGAGAGCGGCAGCGTGGCGACGTCGAGTGGTTCGGGCCGGGGCGGCAGGGCGGGGTCCGGTCCCCGGCTGAACAGGACCTGGCCCAGGATCGGGAGGGTGTCGGGCAGGCCGGGGTCGAGCTGCCCGGCGACCGCCAGCAGGGCCTGGCGTAGCTCGCCGATCGGGCCGGCGCCGAAGCGCTCGGTCCAGCGCTGCTCGATGACGGCGGGCAGCGGCAGCCAGATCTGCCGGGCCTGCCGGCCGCGGGCGGTAGCGCGCAGGACGGCGCCGGGGCCGGGACGTCCGTGGTGGATCTTCTTGGCGGTGCCGTCGATGGTGATGTAGCCCCAGCGGCGCATGCCGTCAAGGTTGGTCCCGGTGCGGGCCAGGGTCTGGAGCTCGCCGACCGTGATGGGCTGGTCGGTGACGAACCGCAGGCAGTTCTCGAACATGGCCACCGACGTCAGCCAGGTCCCGTCGGCCAGGCCGGCGCTGGCATGGTTGGTCGTGCGGTGCGGGAGGCGGTGTTCGGCCTCATTGTCGAGCTCGATGGTGAACGCGACGAGCGTCTGGGACAGGAGGGCGGACAGGGACAGGAGTCCCTGGGGTTGTTCGGCCTGCTGGGACTTGTGGGGTTTTCTTCTTTTGGACAGTATGGGGGCGGCGGTGGCGGTGAGCAGGCCGGCCGAGATGAGCCGTTCACGCCGGGCGGCCCGCTCGATTTCCGCCTCGGGACCGCCAGCGTCGCCGACGATGACCTGCCAGCCGGTACGGGCGAGCATCTCGGTCGCCTGGCCGGCTTCCAGGCTGGACCGGGCAGGCTCGCCCAGGGCGGCGACCGAGGCCTGGAAGCGGGATCTGGCCTCGCTGCGGGTGCCGGATACCGAGACGCTGATCGCCAGGCGACTGCCGGCGCGCGCGACCTGGCGGAACTCGGTGAGGACCCGCTCCAGGACCGCTGGCTCCAGGTAGACCGCGACCCCTTCGAGCAGAAAGAGGCTGAGCTGGCCCGGGTTCAGCCCGGCGGCGGTCAGCCGGTCCGCGATCGGGTCGCGGGTGAAGTCGGCCTCGACGAGCTGCACCTGCCCGGTGTCGAGGCCGAGCCGCGCCAGCCGGTCTCGCTTGTCGCGCTGGGTCGCGGGATGGTCCACCTCGAACCAGCGGACGCCGGGACTGGCGTACCGGAGGGCCCGCCCGTCGTCAGCCGGCCGCGCCGATTACGATCTGGCGGATGCCCCGGCCGATGGCTCCGACCACCACCCGGTCGAAAAACCTGGTGCGGGCCTCGAGGTAGTCGCGCATCCGGCCCGCGGCGGGCTCCTGGCCAGCCGCCACGTCCGCGGCCAGCCTCTCGTCGGCGGCGGCATCGCCGTACGAGGCCGGGACCCTGGTGAATCCGAGGCGGTACGCGGCCACGCGCCGGGCGGTGATCGACGGGCCGCCGCTAGCCAGGTCCGGTCCCTGCGTCACCGGGCCATTCTGGCACGCGCCCCGACATGCGACCGCGGCCCACGCCGCGGTGTGTGGCAGTTTGGGTGCATGACAACAGATCCCACACATCGCAGCGTGCGGCTGGAACGCATCGAGAACAGCAGGTACACCGCGATCAACGAGCGCGGCGGGGAGATCAGCATCGGGACCGGGGACGGGACCGACTTCACCCCGGTCGAGCTGCTACTGGTCTCGATCGGCGGCTGCACGGCGGTCGACGTGGACCTGCTCACCTCGCGGCGGGCCGAGCCGGATTCGTTCGAGATCGCCGTGGAGGCGAAGAAGGTCAGCGACACGGACGGCAATCACCTCACCGACCTGCAGGTGACGTTCCGCATCACGTTCCCCGACGGCGAGCAGGGCGATAAGGCGCGCGAACGGCTGCCGGACGCGGTGCGCAAGTCCCACGACCGGCTGTGCACGGTGAGCCGGGCGGTAGAACTCGGCACGCCCATCGCGATGCGGATCGAGTGACACCCGCCATTGACGTCACCGGGTGAGCGTTTATCGTGGAAAGACGCGCCCGAACGAATCGGGCGGCGCTGTCTGGATCATAGGAAGTTGCCATGAGACTGCGGCCGCGCCGCGAGAACCTCGTCATCTGGAGCTCGTCCGGCGTCCCGGACAGCGGATCCTGGGCCTGGCGTCCCGCCCGCCCGCGGCGGATCCGGTGGCTGCTGCGGACCGGCACGCTGCTGGCGCTCATCGGGCTCATGCGCCTGGCCCGGGCTGCCCGGACCCGCTGGGAGCCTGTGTCCCTGGTCGCCGGGGCTACGCTCACCGTGATCGGTTTCGAGCTGCCTGCCGCCTCCGTGGCGTTCCTGCTCGGCATCCTGGTCCTGGTGGTCACCTTGCTGAAGGGAATCGCGACCAAGGGCCGGCCCACGGGCCAGGCGGCCGACTGCTGGCAGTGGCGCGGCTGAACCCGGCGGGCGGGCTGAGCCGGCGGGCGGCCTGAGCCGTTACGTGTGCCAGCGGAAGCGCCAGGCGACGAAGCCGGCGCCGAGGGCGGTCCACAGGGCGAGGTTGGCCAGGTCCCAGGCCGGGAACGGGCGCACCGTGTAGGCGCCCTGCATGACCTGGGCCAGGGCTTTGACCGGGAAGGCGGCCACCAGGCGGGAGAGCCACTGCGGCAGGCCGCTGAACGTGGGGTCGAAGACGCCGGAGATGATCGCGATGGGCAGGAAGCTGGCGTAAGCGATCGGCCCGGCCGACTCGGCGCTGGTGATGACCGAGCTGATGGCCAGGCCCAGGGTGGCGAAGCACACGATGCCCAGGGTCAGCCCAACGCTCAGCGTTAGCAGGCCGCCGCGGCGCGGGTCGGCGCCGAAGGCCAGCCAGCCGACCAGGCCCGTGCACGCGGTGATGAGGATGACGGTCGCCACGGTGCTGGCCACCAGCCCGCCGAAGTAGGCGGCGGACGGCAGCGGGGTGGTCTTGATCCGCTTGAGCACGCCGTCGTGGCGCAGTACCGCGACCTTGGAGCCGAGGTTGACGTAGGCGGCCACGATCACCCCGAAGGCCAGGATGCCGGGCACGAACACCGTGGTGTTCTTGACGTGCGTGCCGGGCAGGTAGGAGCCGACGTTGGCCGCCCCGACGAGCAGCAGGATCATCAGCGGGAAAGCGAAGGTGAACAGTGCGTACTCCACGCTACGCCAGAAGCTGCGCTGGTCGAGCAGTGCCTGGCGCGCGGCGAGGCGAACCGATCTCGTCACGTGATCTCCGGATCCGGGCCGGTGAGCTCCAGGTAGGTGTCTTCGAGGCTGGGGGCGGCGACGGCCAGGCCGTCCAGGTCGCCGAGGCGGTTCTCCAGCGCCCAGTCGAGCAGCCGCCGCAGCGTCACCGCGGCGTTGTCGGTGTGGCAGACCGACACCGGGCCGCGGACGGCCAGGCCGACCCCGTCGGGCAGGGCGACCTGGCCCCCGCGCAGCGCCAAGGGCGTGGTGAAGGAGATCCGGGTGGCCAGGCCCGCCCGGGCGGCGACCTCGTGCGTGGTCCCGGCCAGCTCGATCCGGCCCGCCCGCAAGATGGCGATCCGGTCGGCCAGCCGTTCCGCCTCGTCCAGGTAGTGAGTGGTGAGCATGATCGTGGCGCCCAGCCGGCGCAGGTTCTCAATCGCCGCCCAGCACCGCCGGCGCGCCTCGGGGTCGAAGCCGGTGGTCGGCTCGTCGAGGAAGACCAGGTCGGGGTCGCCCGCCAGGGCCAGGGCGAAGTCCAGGCGGCGCCGCTGGCCGCCCGATAGCTTGCGGACCTGGGTGTTCCGCACCTGGGCGAGTTCGACGACGTCGAGCAGGTCGCAGAGCGGGCGCGGGTTCGGGTAGTAGCTGCGCCAGATGTCGATCAGCTCGGCCACCCGGGCCTGCCGGGGGAAGCCGCACTCCTGCAGGACCATGCCGACCCGCTCGCGGAGCCGGGCCGCCTGGGCCGCCGGATTGAGGCCGAGGACGCGGACCGTGCCGCCGGTCGGCGACCGGAAGCCCTCCAGGATCTCCAGCGTGGTGGTCTTGCCCGCGCCGTTCGGGCCGAGCAAGCAGAACACCTCGCCGTAGCGAACGTCGAAGTCCACGCCCCGCAGCACCTCGGTCGAGCCATAACTCATCCGCAGGCCGCGAACCTGGACCGCGAGGCCAACGGTCGCTGGCGCGGTTCGCTCATCTATGACGCGCGTGTCAGTCATCACCGGGATTATATGGATTGAGCAGCGATGCACCATCCCCCGAGACAGGTGAGCCGGGCCGCCAGTTCAGCATTGCGGCTGGCGAAGGGGGTCCATCCGGGCGGCGACTGGTCCAGGTAACGGCGGGCGGCGGCGGCCGCGCAGGGGCGCTGACGCCAGCCGGACATGCGGCCGCCGCGGATCTCGAAGCAGACCAGCACGCCGTCCGCCCAGCCGTACACGTCGTCGTCGTCCTGGCCCCAAGGAGCCCGGGTGACCTTCTGCTCCCCGGTGATCCAGTCCAGGGCCTCGAGCTCGGCCTGCAGTTTCCCGGCGAACTCGAAGGCGAGCGCGGCCGCGGCGGCGGCGCGGCGGGCGGTCAGCTCCGAGCGGAGCGCGGCCACCGCGTCCCGGTCCCGGGCGAGCACCGCGGCGATGCCCCGGGCCAGTTCGGCCCGCGCGCCGGGCGCGGCGCCGCGCAGCCGGGACAGGTCGCGTTCGGCCCCGGCCTGCCCGTCGGCCGCGTGGGCCAGCGGAAGCACCCGGCCGAGACCGGACACCGCGTCCCGCGCCTTCTGCCCGCCCAGGTACGGGCCGAAGTCACCGGGCGCCGGCCGGCGCACCACAGTCAGGCCGGGATAACGCGGCTGCGCGCTGAGCCTGATCCAGACCTCGGCCTCCTGGCCGCCCACGCAGCGGTTCCACGGCGGCAGGCGGCGCTGGAGCAGGTTCCGCTCCAGCCACGCGGCCTCGTGGGCGGAGTCGCAGATCACCGCCTCGACCCGGGCGATCCGGGCCACCATCGGCGCCAGGTGGCCGCGGTCGCCGAGGTCGCCCCAGTAGGACAGCACCCGGCGGCGCAGGCAGACCGCCCGGCCGACGTACAGGACGCGTCCGGCCGCGTCGCGGAACCGGTACACCCCCGGGCCGAGCGGGAGCCGGGCCACCGTCGCGCGCTGCGAAGCGGGCGGGCCGGGGAAATCCACTCTCCGAGCCCACCGCGGCAGGCGGGTCACGGTCAAGGGGCAGGCACCACGATCCGTTCGGCCGATAAAGAAAGCGTGCGGCGGGTCAGCGCGGCTCGGTGCGGACCGGCGCCGGGTTTAAGGTTTTGCCATGGCGGATTCCGAACCGGGCCGCGAGGTGGCCCGCAGTGAGCTGCGTGCGTCGCACGAGGACCGGGACCGGGTGGTCGAGCTGCTGCGGGTGTCCGCGGGAGACGGGCGGCTGACCGCGGACGAACTCGACGAGCGCCTGGAGCGGGCCATGACGGCGCGGACCTACGGCGAGCTGGCCAAGCTGGTCGCCGACCTGCCCGCCGACGGGTCGGTGGCCAGCGCGCCGACCCCGCGGGTCAAGGACGTCGTGCGACTGGACACCGGCAGCGGGCACACGGTCAAGAACGGCCGGTGGATCGTGCCGCAGCGGATCGAGGCGCGGGTCCGCAGCGGCCACCTGAAGCTGGACTTCACCCAGGCGGTCATCACCCAGCCGTCGCTGCAGATCGACGCGGACGTACGAAGCGGTCACGTCATCCTCATCACCAAGCCCGGCATCGTGGTGGACACCGATGACGTGGTGGTCCGCAGCGGCCACGTGCAGGTCCGTGCTCCGTGGGGTGACGCCGTGCCCGAGGTGCTGCGGATCGAGGTCTCGGGCAAGGTCGGCAGCGGCCAGTTCATCGCGCGCCCGAAGTACCGGACGTTCTGGCAGTGGCTGACCCGGCAGCCGCGGCCGTACGAGATCGCGGCGCGCTGAGGCTTGAGCCTCGTCGTAGTCTCGGGCGCCCCCGGCACCGGGAAGCCACTGGCCCGGCACGAGACCGGACGGCACCGGATTCACCGCGACATGATCAACCCGGCCGGGGTCGGGTCCGCGGCCTACCTCGCGTCGCTGGCGGCCAGCGTGACCCCGCTACGGCTGGGCGGCCCGCTGATCGAGGTGGACACCGGGCGGCCGGGCGCGGGCGCCGCGGCGGTGGCGGCGGTCCGGGCGGCGCTCGGCCGTTAGGCTGTCGGGGTGCCCACCCGTCTCGTGCAGCGAGTTCTGCCTGCTGTTACCGCTATGACGCCTGCTTCCGCCCGCACCCTGGCCACGGTGCGGGCCGACCTGGACCGGCTCGTCCGCTACGACGACGAGTCGATCGTGCACGAGCACTGGATCAGGCAGCGCTACGACCTCGGCGCCGCGGCGAGCTACGCGCCCGCGCGGACGGCCGCGGTGCGGACGGCCTGGCACGAAGCCGGGCACGTCGTCGCCGCGTTGCACGTCGGGGCGCGGTTCAGCTCGGCCAGCATCCGGCACGGCGGGACCAGCCAGGGCCGCGTGCACGGTGTGGCCGGCGGGGGCCAGGAGGCGTTCGTCATCGACGCGGCGGGCCAGATGGCCGAGCGGCTGCGGGACTGGTCCATGCTGGCCGGTGACGACCAGCTGCGCGACTGGCTGCCGACCTGGCGCGACGACGGCGGTGACGCCCGGCGGTTCCGGCAGGAGATGCGGGCGCGCTTCGGCGGTGACGAGGTCGCGGCCTGGCGGTACTGCGAGCAGACGCTGATCCCGCTGCGGCTGCGGATCCGCCGGGTGGCCCGGGCGCTGCTGGTGTATCCGCGGTACCTGCCGTACCCGGTGGTGGCGGCGGTCGCCGACGGGCCCTAGCGCGCGGACCGGTACCAGGCGGGGAAGCCCTCCAGTGAGTCCAGGACCACCTCGGCGCCCGCGCGGGCCAGGTCCTCGCCGGAGAACGAGCCGGTCGCGACGCCGACCGCCCGCACGCCGGCCTGCGCCGCGGCGGCCATGTCGGGCGGGCTGTCGCCGACGTAGACGGCCGCGTGGATCCGGCTCAGGACCGCCGCCTTCTCCGGTCCGTGCACGAAGGTGAACACCTGGTCGGCGTCCAGCCCGACGGCCCGCAGGCTCGGCGCCACCGAGATCGGGTGCTTGGCGGTGATGATGACCACGCGCTCCCCCGCGGCCCGGACCGCCGCCAGCGCCTCGTGCGCGCCGGGCAGCGCGGTCGTCATCTGTTCGGCGAGGCGCACGTAATGCCGCCGGTAGGTCTGCGCCGCCGCGGCCCGCTGCTCCGGCGGGTACCAGAACACCAGCTCGTCTTCCAGCTTGATCCCGAGCCGGCGGTCCACCGCGGCCGGGTCGATCACGGTGGCGGTGTCCCGGGCCAGCGCTGCGAAGGAGGCCAGGATGGCCGGCCGTGAGTCGATCAGCGTCATGTCCAGGTCAAAGCCGACCGGACCCATCTCGTCCCCGTCCTGTGCTCTCCCCGTCTGGGATCATTCAGCATTCTGCCCGGCCCGGGCACCGGGATGGGCGAGCAGGGGCAGGGTTGCCAGGGCGAGGTAGGCTCCGGCGACCGCGAGGATCAAGACCGGGACGCCGACCGCGCCGATCAGCGCGCCGCCGATCGCGCTGCCTAGCGGGAAGCCGAGCGAGGAGATGGTCATGCGCGCGCCCGCCAGCCTGCTCCGCACGTCATCGGGCACGAGCCGCTGCATCATGGTGCGGTCGAAGGCGAAGTACGGCCCCCAGCCGAAGGAGGCCAGGCCGAGCAGGATGGCCGCGACGGGCAGGTCCGGCGCCCACCGGAGCAGCGCGAACAGCGGGGCGCCGGCGGCGATCGCGCCGCTGATCCGCCACCGCGGCGGCAGGCGGCCGAACAGCACGGGCCCCGCGACCACGCCGAGCAGAGCGCCGCCGCCCGCCGCCGCGACCAGGACGCCGTAACCGGCCGCGGTGACGTGCAGGAAGGTCCGGCAGTACACCGGGTATAGCACCGTGGCGATGCCGTCGAGGCAGAGCATCCCCACGCTGCACGCGGTCAGCACCAGGACGGCGGGAAACCTGAGCAGGATGCCCAGGCCCAGCCAGTTGCGGTCCGCGGCGCGGGGGCCGGGACGCGCTGGGTTCACCGTCCTCGCGGCGCGGAATGGGGGCAGCGTGAGGCAGAGCGCGGACATGACCGCGAAGCTGACCGCGTCCAGGAGCAGCGCGAGCCCCGCGCCGATAGTGGCGACGATCACCCCGGATACCACGGGCCCGGCGATGGCGGCCAGTTCCCAGTTGGCCGCCAGCATGGAGTTCGCGCCCTCCAGGTGTTCGTCGTCCACCATCCGCGGCACCAGGCCCGCCTCGGCGACCTCGGTCACCGCGGAGCACAGCGCGCTGGCGACCGCGATTCCGTACAGGTCGGCCACGACCAGGTGATGCAGCCATAGCAGGACCGGGACGACGGAGATGAGCAGCCCGCGGGCCGCGTTGTCGGCGGCCAGCAGCAGCCGCGGGTCGGGCCGGTCCAGCACGCGCCCGGCGATGGGGCCACTCACCACTCGCGGCAGGCCGAAGCACATGAGAACCACGCCCAGCTGGAGCGGGCCGGCGATATCCAGGACGACCCAGGCCAGCGCCACGGTGGTGAACGCGTCGCCGGCCCGGGAGATCATCATGCCGAGCCAGAACCGGCGGAATGCCGGCCGCCGGACGACCTGAACGTAGCGCTGGATTGTCAGCGGCGCCATTCCCGGTACTTTACCCTATCTGTTTAATCATGGTTATTTCGCGCATTTGGCGCTGGGATATTTATTAATTAATGGTCGGCTCTCGGCCGGTCCCGCCGCGTGCGCCAGCGCGCCTCGGTGCGCCGGTAAGAGATGATCGGCCGAACGGGCCGTGGCCTGTCGGCCGAGCCGCGGCTCGTGCTTAGGATGGCGGACGTGACCGATCGCGTCGAAGAGCACTTCCGGTTGTTCAACGAGGCCGGGAAGCCGGCGGGGGCGGCACGCTGCAGGTGACCTGGCGCGACGGAGCCGTCGCCGGGCTCACCGTCACGTCCGACGCGTGACTGTGGCTTCCCGAGGCTCGCGACCGTCTGGAGGACCCGCCATGACATGGGAAGAGTTGCTCGCGTACTGCCTGGCCAAGCCGGGCGCCTGGCAGGACGAGCCCTGGGAGGACGACGTCGTGGTCAAGGTGGGGGCCAAGATCTTCGCGTTCCTCGGCTCCGGGACGTCGGTGGGCCTCAAGTGCGGCGCGTCCCGGGAGGCGGCCGATGAATGGCTGCTGAGGTACCCGGACGACGCTTCGGTCATGGCCTACATCGGCCGCTCCGGATGGAACACGCTGCGGATCGCCGGCGCCATACCGGAGGACGAGCTCACCGAGGCCATCGACGCCTCGTACGCGGCTATCGTCAGCAAGCTGCCCAAGAAAGACCGCCCGGGCTAAGCCATTGCGGTTTACTCGTGTGAATTAGGCGGCCTTTTTATAATGGTTACCGTGACAGGTGAGTATCTCCCGGCCATCCCGGCCTCGGCCGGGGCGCTGATCTTCGACCGGGCCGACCGGCTGCTGATCCTCAAGCCGACCTACAAGAGCGGCTGGACGATCCCCGGTGGCGTCATGGAGGCGGACGGCGAGACGCCCTGGGAGGCGTGCCGGCGCGAGGTGCGCGAGGAATGCGGCCTCGAGGTACGCCGAGCCCGGCTGGCCTGCATGGACTTCCGCCGCCCGAAACCCGGCCGGGCGGGCGGCATCCGGTTCCTGTTCGACTGCGGCCGGGTCGACGACCAGGTGATGGCCGGGATCGTGGTGCAGCCCGAGGAGGTCTCCGAGTACCGGCTCGCGGCCCTGCCCGACGCCCTGGGCCTGCTCCGCGGCCCGATCCGGCGGCGGGTCCGCGCCGCCACCGGATCGGGCCGCAACAGGCTGGTCTACCTGGAGGACGGCCGCCCGGTCCCCGGGGTCGGGACGCGGCCAGCTAGGGACACGCGCTAGCGGACCACCAGGCAGAACGGGTGCCCGCCCGGGTCGCGGTAGACCCGCCACGGCACTGCCTCGCCGGTCAGCGGGCTGGCTCGTAGGTCAGGTGCACCACGCCGGTGCTGAACGCCTCTGAGTTGGTCAGCGTGAGCGGCACCTGCCCGTCGGGCTCGCTGAACAGGCGCTTGCCGCCGCCCAGCACGACCGGGAAGACCAGCAGGTCCAGCCGGTCGAGCAGGCCGTGCCGCAGCAGCCAGCCGACCAGGGCGGAGCTGCCGCTCATCCCGATGTTCTGGCCCGGCTGCTGCTTGAGCGCGCTGATCTGGGCGGCGATGTCACCGTTGATCAACGTCGAGTTCTGCCAGTCCGCCGAGGCCAGCGTGCTGGACACCACGTACTTCGGCGTGTTGTTCATCTGGTCGGCCATCCCGCCGGACTGGCCGCCGAAGGCCGCGGCGAAGCCCTGGTAGGTGACCCGGCCGAGCAGCATGGCGTCGTTGGTCGCCATCAGGGCTCCGACGGCCTGCCCCACCTGGTCGTTGAAGTACGGTCCGGTCCAGTTTTCCGGTGCCTCCACCACGCCATCGAGCGAGATGAACAGGCCGGCGGCTATCTGTCGCATCGGTGTTTTCCTTCCTAGTCGCGGGTGGTGAAGAACTCGGTCAGCACGGGGGCGATGGCCTGGGCCTTGACCATGTGGTTCTGGCCGGGGAGCGTTCGGTACGTCGCGTCCGGCAGGGCGCCGGCGAGCGCGCGGGTGCCGTTGGTCATCCAGGCTGGGCTCTTGCCACCCGCCGCGACCAGCGCCGGGACCTTGATCGCGGCCCACTCCGCCGTGGTGAGCGGTCTCCCCTGCTGGTGCTCGTGCATGATCGTGATGTCGTACGGGAGGGTGGGCGCCACCGCCTTGAGCTTGCCCCAGACCGGGCGTGAGCGGCATGATCGCGGTGAAGATGGCCGGGGTGCCCACGAACCGCATGAACATCTTGACCGCGTCGCCGTTTCGCTCGGCCGCCACCAGGGCGTTGAGCCGGGGCAGCCAGTCATCGGGCATCGGCGTCCGGGTGTCGTCGACGATGAACGGCGGCTCGTAGACGGCCAGTTTCGCGACCGAGCGGATGTGCTTGGCCGCCTCCAGGACCAGGGCGGCGCCGGAGGACGTGCCGTGCAGGTACACGGTGTCGCCGGCCAGGGCGACCAGCGCCTCGAGGTCCTCGACCTCGCGGTCCGGCGAGTAGGGCTTGGTGTCGCCGCTCTCGCCGCGGCCACGGCGGTCGTAGGTGTACACGGTGAAGTGCGGGGCCAGCTGCTCGGCGAGCTTGGGCATCGGCCCGAACGACCGGCTGCACAGGGCGCCGTCGACCAGGATCAGCGGCGGACCCTGCCCGGCTCGGGTGTACGCGATGGTCGTGCCGTCGGCGGAGCGGACGGTATTCATTCTGGGTCCTCCCGTTGGTGGTAAGTGCTCGGACGGTCAGGCGAGCGTCCGGCTGAGCCAGGCTTCCCAGGCCTGGCGAGCTTGGTCGGGTTCGGCGTCGGCCGCGAACAGGTGGTGGGCCGCGATCACCGGCTTGCCGAAGCCGCGCATGAACCGGTACAGCGCATCCGGGGTGCGCACGCCGATCGCATGCGCGTTGGCGAAGTAGACCACGCCGTCCGCCGGGCCCGATCTCACCGGTGAACCGCACCGGGTCGCCGGGCTGGGGCGCCTCGGCCAGGCCGAGCTCGCGGCACAGCAGCGACCGGTCCCGGGTCCAGCTCGGGCCGGGCGGGCCGAACGCGGTGACCGGCGCGGCGAACCGGCCGGCGAAGTAGGTGAGGTATTCGACCAGGGTGCGGAAGTAGAGCTCGCCGCCCAGGGTCATCGCCTCGAATTCGTCGGCCCAGTCCTCGCCGGGCAGGAACCCGCTGGTGACGGTGCGCAGCACGGTGCTGCCGCCGGCACGACCCTCGATCAGGAACTCATAGGCGATGAACCGGCCGTCCGGGGCCTGGCCGCTGCGGTAGGCGAACCGGTGCGCCGGGTCCCACTCGGTGATCTCCAGCTCCGGCGCGTACTCGCCGAACACGGTGCGGACGGCGCCTGCCGTCACCTCGTTGCGGCCCATGAACCAGGAGTCGATCCCCGGCCCGGTCGCGATCGCGGCCCAGACCTCGTCCGGGCTGGCCGGGACCTCGGCCTCGTGGTGCTGCGCGAACTGGTGACCCATCAGGATCTCCGCTCGCTCCGGCGCTTCGGCGTCGGGCCCGGCCGTGGCGCTCGCGTCCGGCCCGGCCGTGACGCTGGGATGGACGGCGACGACGAGATGGTGCTCGCGTCCCCCGTCGGCCTGCTCGTCGTGGTACTTCGCTACCAGCGAGGTCACCGCCTGCATCAGCTCGGCGGTGAAGGCGGCCCGGTCGGCGGCGGAAGCGAATCGCACCGTGCCGTCCATGGCGAACGTCGCGAGCTTGCGCTGCGCCCGGGTCGCACCGGTGATCAGGTCACCGACGTCGCGGACGAGCTGCGCGGCCAGCGCGAGCAGCCAGCGGGCGGACAGGCGGTCCGGCGCGCGGGCCGGGTCGGGCGCGACGGCCGCCAGCGCGGACGGCGAGATCACGTAGGAGGCCGCGGCCGCCTGCAGCAGCCGCTCGGTCACGTTGCCCTTGCGCCGCTCCTCGACCAGTTCCACCAGCCCGTGCTGCTCCAGCGTGCGCAGGTGATAGTTGACCTTCTGCCGGGGAAGGCCGACCATCGGCGGCCAGCATGGCCGCCGACCGCGGCTCGGTCAGCTGGGCCAGCAGCCGCGCTCGCGCTGGTTCCAGCGCGGCTTCCGCCGCCGCCGCGTTATCGATCACTGCCACGTCGATCATGGACTCAGTCTGGCATCCGACAACTTTTCTTGTCAAGAAAATTTTTCTTGTCGGTCGTGTTTATGTGGCAGCGTGGCTTTCACTCCGTGCGCCAGCGTGGCGTGGGGCGGGAGTGGCGTGGGGCGGGGTTAGGGGGCGGGGAGGGCGGCGCGGCGGGCTAGTTCGGAGTGGCCGGCGGCGCGCATGGGTTCCAGGGGGGCGGGCTCGCGGCCGGTCATCAGCTCGACTTGGCGGGCGGCTTGGTGCAGGAGCAGGTCGAAGCCGCTGACCACGACGATGCCGGACTGGGCGGCGGCGCTGGCCAGCGGGGTGGGCCACGGGTCGTACACCACGTCGAGCACGGCGCTGGGACGGGCGCGAGGATCAATGGCCCGTTCGGCATAAAAATCGGCGGCACCGGCCGGGACGGTGGAGATCAGCAGGTCGCCGTCGCGGACCTGGGAGCCGAACGGGCGCAGTTCGACCGCCAGGCCCAGGCGGCGCGCGGCAGCCAGCAGGTCACCGGCCCGAGCCGGGTCGCGGACCTGGACCACCGCGGCGGCCAGGCCGGCCGCGCGCAGGGCGGCGAGCGCGGCGCAGGCGGTCGCGCCCGCGCCGAGGATGGTGGCGCCGGACGGAGCGGTCACGCCGGCCTCGGCCAGGGCCGCCACCATGCCGGGGACGTCGGTGTTGTAGCCGTGCCGCCGCCCGTCGGCGAACACGACCGTGTTGGCCCCGCCGATCTCGACGGCGAGCGGCTCGGTGCGGTCCAGCAGCGGCAGCACCGCGCGCTTGAGCGGCATGGTCAGGGACAGGCCCGCCCACTGGCGGTCGCGCGAGGCGAGCAGGGCGGGTAGCCCGGCCTCGTCGCACTCGATCGCGGTATAGGTCCAGTCGTCCAGGCCGAGCGCGGCGTACGCGGCCCGGTGCAGCACCGGCGACAGGGAGTGCGCGATCGGCGAGCCGAGGACCGCGGCCCGGCACGGGGCGGGCACTGCTCAGCCCTTACCCTGGGCGAGGTTGTGCTCGAGTTCGGCCCGGTACTGCTCGAACTGGGTCTGGCTCGCGGTGAACAGGGTCTCGCCGGTCTTCGGGTTCACGGTCACGAAGTAGATCCAGTTCCCGGCGGCCGGGTTCAGCACGGCCTGGATCGCGGCGGCGCCGGGGCTGTCGATGGGGCCGGGCGTGAGGCCCGTGTGCTGGTAGGTGTTGTACGGCGAGGAGCTGTTGAGCTGCTGGTCGCTCGCGATGATGCCGTACGCGTTGAGCCCGTAGAGCACGGTGCTGTCCAGCTCCAGCGGGATCTTCTGCGCGAGCCGGTTGTAGATCACCCGCGCGATCTTCGGGTAGTCCGAGGTCCGGCCCCCCTCGGCCTCCACCAGGCTGGCCATGGTGATGACCTGGCTTTCGGTCAGGTGTGCCTGCTTGGCCGCGGTGGGCAGGTTGAGCTGCGCCGCCTCCTGATTGAACCGCTGAACCATGCCGGACAGGACGCCCAGCGCGCTCTCGTGCGGCACCACCTCGTAGGTCGCGGGGAACAGGTAGCCCTCCGGCTTCCCGTTCGCGTAGGCGGGCAGGTGGAGCTGGGCCGGGTTCTTCAGGATCGCCTGGTACGCGCTGGCCGGGATGCCGGACTTGGCCCCCAGGTAGGCCACGATCTGGCTGAGCCGCCAGCCCTCCGGGATCGTGACCGTGACCTGCACCAGGTTCTTCGGGTTGAGCAGCAGCGTGTAGGCCAGCGATGCCTTCATGTGCAGGTGCATGCCGTAAAAGCCGGGCAGCAGGCCGTTCGGGTTCGGGCTGTGCTCGGCGGCCAGCACGAAGGCGCGGGAGCTAGCCACCACGCCGAGCTTGGCCAGCTGCGGGCCGAGGCCGGTCGGCGTCTCGCCTGAGGTGACCTGGACGACGATGTGGCCGGTGCCCGCGCCCGAGTAATCGGCCGGGTGGTACTTGTTCTGGTACAGGCTGTAGACGTACGAGCCGCCGACGCCGAGCGGGATCAAGATGACCAGCAGTGCTGCCAGCGGGGCGATCCAGCGCAGCCGGCGGCGGCGTGGCGGTCTGGGTCCGTTCGGGCCCCGGGAGCGCTCGCGCTCGCGGCGGGCGGACCGGCCACGGGCGGGGGGATCGGATTCGTCGTCCTCGTCGCCGTAGTCGCCGAACCCGGGGACGAACCGGTGCCCGGTGTCGTAGCGGTCGTCGTCGTCTTCGCCGCCGTCTGTGCGGTGGGGCTCCTGGTCGCCGTACTGGTCGTCAGGCGAGTAGAACTCCTCATGGCCCGGGCCTGCGTCATGGCTGGCGGGCTCGGGGTGCCACCCGGTGGCCTCGGGGCGCGAGTGCCGCTGGATCCGGCGCCACGGCGAGTCCGCGGCGCGGCGCGGATCGGCCAGCCTCGGATCACGGTCGCGGGGGTCGTGGTGCAACGGCGGCGGCTGCATCCCGGGCAGCGGCTGCACGCCGGGTGGCGACTGCATCCCGGGTGGCGGCTGCATCCCGGGTGGCGGCTGCATCCCGGGTGGCGGTCGGAGTCCCTGGGGCGGCTGGAACAGCCGGGGGTCCTGATTCGGCGGCCAGGTGTTTGCGTTCTCGCTCACGCGTCGGCTCCCCCGGCAAGCGTGACCAGCTGGCCCGGGGGGTTCCCGGTGGCGCGTTCGGTGTCCAGGGCCGCTTGCAGGAGCACGGCGGCGGCCGCGGCGTCCACCGTGCCGCGGCGGGCGCGGGAGTCCTGGCCGCCGCGGCGCAGCGCGTCGTGCGCCTGGGTGGTGGTGAAGCGCTCATCGACCAGCCGCACCGGGATGGGGGCGAGCCGGTCGGCCAGCTCCGCGGCGAAGCTCCGCGCGCCGGCCGCGGCGATGCCTTCCCGGCCGGACAGCGAGGTGGGCAGGCCCACGATGACCTCGATCGCGTCGGCGCCGGCCACCAGGGTGGCCAGCTCGTCCAGCTCACCGGGGCCGGAGCGGACCACGGTCAGCGGGCTGGCCAGGATGCCACCCGGATCGCTGCGGGCGACCCCTACCCGGACCGAGCCCACGTCCACGGCCAAGCGCACGCCCTCCCTCACCGGCGCTGTCTCCGGGACGGGAGGCCTAGTCGCAGGGTGGGGCGCCCGGGCAGGGCGTGGCGAGGCCCCGCTGGGGCGCAGCAGCATGGCAATACGTTACCTAGCGGACCCGTGTATGTCCCGCAAAGCAGCACGAACAGCATCAAATGCCTCATCGACCACACTCGACTCCGGCGCCAGCGGAGCGCCGCCGCCCTGGGCCACGTCGGGCCGCCCGCCGCCTCCGCCGCCCAGCGCCCTGGCGGCGACCCCGACCAGGGTACCGGCCGACAGCCCGAAGCCGCGGCCCGCCTCGTTAACCGCGATGACCACTACCGGCCGGTCCGCGGGCAAGCCGACGATCATAACCACCGCGGGCTGGCTGCGCGGCATCCGGCCGCGTACGTCCAGGGCGAGCTTGCGGATGTCGTCCGCCTCGGTCCCGTCGGGCACGCGGTGCGCGACCAGGGCCATGCCGCTGATGTGCTCCGCGGTGGCCGCGATCTGCTCGGCCGACTCGAGCAGCCGGGCGGCCCGCAGCCGCTGGAGCTCACGCTCGGCGTCCCGGAGCCGGGTCAGCACGCCGGAGATACGCTCGGGAAGCTGCTCGCGGGGCGCCTTGAGCTGCTCGCTGAGCTGGTTGACCAGCACGCTCTCCCGGGCCAGGAAACGGAACGCGTCCAGGCCCACGAGGGCCTCGATCCTTCTTACTCCTGACCCTATCGACGCCTCGCCGAGTACCTTGACCAGGCCGAGCTGGCCGGAGCGGACCACGTGCGTGCCGCCGCACAGCTCCCGGGAGTAGTCGCCGACCTCGACCACCCGGACCCGGTCGCCATACTTCTCCCCGAACAGGGCCAGCGCGCCCATCTCGCGGGCTTCCTCCTGGGTGGTGTAGTAGGCGTGCACATCCAGGTCGTTGACCAGGACCGCGTTGACCTCGTCCTCGCTGTCCCGCAGGACGCTCAGCGGGACCGCCCCGGAGGCGGTGAAGTCGAACCGGAGCCGGCCGGGCGAGTTCTCCGAGCCCGCCTGCGCTGCCGACTCCCCCAGCGCGTTGCGCAGCGCGCGGTGCACGAGGTGGGTCGCGGTGTGCGACCGGGACAGGGCCCGGCGCCGCTCGATGTCGATCTCCGCGTGCGCGGGCGCGCCGGTGACGATCTCGCCGGAGCGGACCTTGCCGCGGTGCACGACGAGCCCGGCCAGCGGGGTCTGCACGTCGGACACGTCGACCACGCCGCCGTCCACCGCGATGACGCCGGCGTCGGCGAGCTGACCGCCGCCCTCGGCATAGAACGGGGTGCGGTCCAGGACCACGTCCAGTTCGGTGCCCGCGCCCGCTGCGTTGACGGGTACGCCGTCGACCAGCAGGCCGAGGACGGTGGCCTCGCCCGAGATCTGGTCGTAACCGGTGAAGGCGACCGAGCCGGATCGCTCGAGCAGGTCCGCGAACACCGAGATGTCCACGTTGCCGGTCTTCTTCTCCGCCGCGTCGCGCCGGGCGCGGTCCTTCTGTTCGGCCATCAACCGCCGGAACCCGTCCTCGTCGACGGACAGGCCCTGCTCGGAGGCCATCTCCAGGGTCAGGTCGATCGGGAAGCCGTAGGTGTCGTGCAGCTGGAAAGCCTGAGGGCCGGAGATGCTGTCCAGGCTCTTGCGCCGGTTTTCCTCGACCGCGGCCTCGAAGATCGCGGTACCGGTGCGCAGCGTGGTGCCGAAGGCCGCTTCCTCGGCGTCCATGACCGTGTGGATGTTCGCCGCGTCCCGTCGCAGCTCGGGGTACAGCGGCGCCATGGCCTCGATCGCGACCGAGGTGAGGTCGTGGATGAAGTGCTCTTGGTGTCCGCCACCGCCGCGCTGGGCTCCGGCCAGCAGTCGGAGGTTCCTGATGCTGCGCCGCATGATGCGCCGCAGTACGTAGCCGCGGCCCTCGTTGCCGGGCAGCACGCCGTCCTCGATCAGCATCACCGCGCTGCGCACGTGGTCGGCGATCACGCGCAGGGCCACATCGGCCTTGTGGTCCCGGCCGTAGCTCTGCTCGGTGAGTTCCGCGGCCCGGTCGAGGATCTTCCACGTGGTGTCGATCTCGTACAGGTTGTCCACACCCTGCAGGATGGACGCCATCCGTTCCAGGCCCATCCCGGTGTCGACGTTCCTGGACGGCAGCGGGCCTTCGATGTCGAAGTCGTCCTTGGCCCGGACCTTGCTCAGCTGGTCCTGCATGAAGACCAGGTTCCAGACCTCCAGGAAGCGGTCCTCGTCGGCCTCCGGGCCGCCGTCGCGACCGTAATCGGGCCCGCGGTCGTAGTAGATCTCCGAGCACGGGCCGCCCGGGCCGGGCACGCCCATGTGCCAGTAGTTGTCGGCCAGTCCGCGGGCCTGGATCCGGTCTTCGGGCAGGCCGATCTGGTCCCGCCAGATCGCGAACGCCTCGTTGTCGCCGTGCAGGACCGTGGCCCACAGCTTGCTCTCCGGGAACCCGAAGCCGCCGTCGGCCTCGGACTTGGTCAGCAGTTCCCAGGCGTACCGGATCGCGCCTTCCTTGAAGTAATCGCCGAACGACCAGTTGCCGAGCATCTGGAAGAACGTGGCGTGCCGGGTGGTCTTGCCGACCTCCTCGATGTCCAGCGTGCGCACGCACTTCTGCACGTCGGCCACCCGCCGGTGCGGCGGCGTCTGCTGGCCGAGCAGGTACGGCTTGAACGGCTGCATGCCCGCGATGACGAACAGCACCGTGGGATCTTCGGCGACCAGGGAGGCCGAGGGCACGATGGTGTGCCCCTGCTGCTTGAAATAGGCAAGGAAGCGGCGGGCAATCTCTGCCGACTCCATCAGTGGCCATCCTTGGGTCGAGGGTCGTGGTTGGTCGTGGCGCTACCGGGGAGGCTCCGGGGTCTCGCGTTTGTCGTTTCCAGGGCGTCTCGTGCTCCGAGGGTAGAGCCTGCGGGCGCCGAATGCCGAGCCATATACAGGTCCATGCCTTCTCGCATGTCGCGGGTGAACCGGTACGTCTCCCGGGCCAGGCCGATGGCGCCGCGGCGCCCGCGGCGAGCCAGCCGTGCGCTCTGGGTGCTCCGGGTGCTCCGGGCGCTCCCGGCGCTCCTGGCGCCCTGGGCGCCTTTGGGCAGCGCGGCAGCGCATTCTGCGGGGTTAAGGCTGGCAGACAGGCGGCGTCCGGCCGCGGAGACACGCCGGTAGCCGTAGATGCCGGTCACCGCGCCGGCAGCCAGCCAGAAGCCGCGGCGGATCACTTGGCGGCCCTGCTGTGCGTGAGCTCGCCGCGTTCCACGACGCGCCCGGGCAGCGGGTTCTTAGGCCCGCCGCGACGCAGGCTGACGGCGTGGCGTACCCCGTAGGCCAGGGCGCCTACGCGGCCCACCGGACCGCTGGCGATGGTGCGACCCAGGCCCGCCAGCGCGGTCACCTGCCCGGCAAGCTCGGCCATCCCGGTGTCGAGCTCGTCCATGCTGGCGGCGACGGACTCGGTGCGGTCCAGCTGCCGGCCCGCCCGGTCCACGGCGGCCTGAGCCCCGTCCACGGCTACCTGCGCCCGTTGCAGCAGCGTGTCACTGCGCTCGCGCAACTCGGCGACCAGCCGGCTCGACTCGGACAGCAGCCGGCCCAGCCGGAACAGGACGAAGACGCCTACGATGACCAGCAGCGCCCAGAAGACGGCGGCGATCAGCGCGGCCGCTTGAGCCGCGTTCACGACAATCCCGTCCGCGTCATGGCTGCTCCTTGTCGTGTGGCTTGTCGCTCGGGTGTGGTTTGTCGCTGGGGTGAGATTTGTCGCTGGGGTGAGATTTGTCGCTGGGGTGTGGCTTGTCGTTGTGGTTTGGCTTGTCGTTGTGGTCTGGTTTGCGGAGGATGGCCCGGATCCGCCCCGCGCGCTCGGCGACGCGGGCCTCCTGGCCATGTCCCGACGGCTCGTAGTAGATGCGGTCCGCCACCGGATCGGGAGCGTAGCGCTGCGCGACGATGCCGTCGTCGAAGTCGTGCGGGTAGAGGTAGCCCCCACCATGGCCGACCTTGCCCGCCCCAGGATAGTGGGTGTCACGCAGGTGCGTCGGCACCGCGCCTATGAGCCCGTTTCTGACGTCGGCGCCGGCCGCGCTGATCGCCTTGATCACTGCGTTGGACTTGGGCGCGAGCGAGATGTGGATGACCGCCTGGGCCAGGTTGATCCGGGCCTCGGGCAGCCCGACGAACTCGACCGCCTGCGCGGCGGCGACCGCGGTCAGCAGCGCGGTCGGGTCGGCCATGCCCACGTCCTCGCTGGCGTGCACAATGAGCCGCCGGGCGATGAACCGCGGGTCCTCCCCCGCCTCGATCATCCGGGCCAGGTAGTGCAGCGCCGCGTCGACGTCGCTGCCCCGCATGGACTTGATGAACGCGCTGATCACGTCGTAGTGCTGATCGCCGTCGCGGTCGTAGCGGACTGCGGCCCGGTCCACCGCGCGTTCCAGCGTTTCGGTCGTGATGCGTCCGCCTCTCGGCAGGCCCAGGGCGGCCGCCTCGAGGTAGGTGAGCGCGCGCCGGGCGTCGCCGCCCGCCAGCCGTACGAGGTGCTCGGCGGCATCTTCGTCGAGCGTGACCGTACCGCCGAGGCCGCGCGGCGTTGCTTCTGCGAGCGCGCGGTCGATGACCTCGCGGATGTCGTCGTCGGACAGCGGCTGCAGGGTGAGCAGCAGCGACCGGGACAGCAGGGGTGAGACCACCGAGAAGAACGGGTTCTCGGTGGTGGCGCCTATGAACGAGACCCAGCGGTTCTCCACCGCCGGGAGCAGCGCGTCCTGCTGGGTCTTGGAGAACCGGTGTACCTCGTCGATGAACAGCACGGTCTGCGTGCCGCTCATGCCCAGGGTGCGGCGCGCCGCGTCAACCGCCGCGCGCACGTCCTTAACCCCGGCGCTGACCGCCGAGAGTTCGACAAAGCGGCGCTTGGTCACCTGGCTGACGACGTAGGCCAGGGTGGTCTTGCCGGTCCCGGGCGGGCCCCACAACAGCAGGGACATGGGCGCGTCGTTGTCGATCAGCTTGCGGAACGGCGTACCGGCGCCGGTCAGGTGGCGTTGCCCGATCACCTCGTCCAGGGTGCGCGGACGCATCCGGACGGCGAGCGGTGCGGCTGCTTGGGCCGCCGTCTCTTCCGCCTCGTCGAACAGGCTCTCGGACTGGCCCGTGTCTGATCCGGCCATCTTCAGACCTTATCTTGGCTCGCTGTTATACCACGCCAGCGACAATGGGACGTGGTTATCCACAGGCGGCGGGTCGCATGCCTGGGTTATCCACAGGCTACGTTCTCCTGGCTCCTGGGCCCGCTGGCGTCGGCAGCATGGGCTCCATGTCAGCCGAACCGCCTGCAGGGTCCCGGGAGCTGCTCGGGGGCCAAGGCAACACCATTTGGCTAGGGGGCGGGGGGGGCGGGGGGCGGGGTGGGTTGGGCGTCGATGCCGGCTTCGCGGCGCTGGGCGGGGGTGATGGGGGTGGGGGCGCCGGTCAGGGGGTCCAGTCCGGAGGCGGCCTTGGGGAACGCGATCACGTCCCGGATGGTGGGGGCGCCCGCCAGCAGCATGCACACCCGGTCCCAGCCGAACGCGATGCCGCCGTGCGGCGGGGGCCCGTACTTGAACGCGTCGAGCAGGAACCCGAACTGGGAGCGCGCCTCGGCGGGCGAGAGGCCGATCACGTCGAACACGGCCTGCTGCATCGCGGACTGGAAGATCCGGATGGACCCGCCGCCGATCTCGTACCCGTTGCACACGATGTCGTAGGCGTCGGCCAGCGCGTCGCCGGGCTCGGCGACGAACTTGTCCGCCCATTCGGGTAGCGGCGCCGTGAACGGGTGGTGCACCGAGGTCCAGCCGCCGTCGCCGTCCTCCTCGAACATCGGCGCGTCCACCACCCACAGGAACGACCACGCCGACTCGTCGATCAGGCCGCAGGTGCGCCCGATCTCCAGCCGCGCCGCGCCGAGCAGTTCCCGGGCGGTCGAGGCCGGGCCCGCCGCGAAGAACACGCAGTCACCCGGTCCGGCGCCGGCGGCATCGGACAGCCCGGACCGTTCGGCCTCGGACAGGTTCTTGGCCACCGGGCCGGTGATCTCGCCGTCCGGGCTGATCAGGGCGTAGGCCAGGCCACGGGCGCCCCGGGATCGGGCCCACTCCTGCCACTGGTCCAGCTCGCGCCGGGACTGCGACGCGCCGCCGGGCATGACCACGGCCCCGACGTACGCGGCCTGGAAGACCCGGAACGGCGTGTCGGCAAAGTACTCGGTCAGGTCGGTGAGCTCGCAGCCGAAGCGCAGGTCGGGCTTGTCCGAGCCGTACCGCGCCATCGCGTCCGCGTAGGTCATCCGGGGCAGCGGCCGGGGCACCTGGTAACCGGCCAGCTCGGACCACAGCAGCGCGACGATGTCCTCGGCGATCTCGATGACGTCCTGCCGGGTGACGAACGACATCTCGATGTCGATCTGGGTGAACTCGGGCTGCCGGTCCTTGCGGAAGTCCTCGTCCCGGAAGCACCGGGCCAGCTGGTAGTAGCGCTCCAGCCCGCCGACCATGAGCAGCTGCTTGAACAGCTGGGGCGACTGCGGCAGCGCGTACCAGTTGCCCGGGCGCAGCCGGACCGGGACCAGGAAGTCGCGCGCGCCTTCCGGCGTCGACCGGGTCAGGTACGGGGTCTCGACGTTCACGAACCGGTGCTCGCGCATCACGTCGGACAGCAGGTAGGCGGCCTGCGACCGGACCCGCAGCGCCTGCGCGGTCTCGGACCGCCTGATGTCCAGGTACCGGTACTTGAGCCGGAGGTCCTCGCTGACCTCGGCGGAATCCTCAACGGGAAACGGCAGCGGATCGGCCTTGCTGAGCACCTCCACCTCGTCCGCGACCACCTCTATCTGCCCGGTGGGCAGGTCGGGGTTCTCGTTCCCGGCCGGCCGCTGCCGCACCGTCCCGGTCACCAGCACGCAGAACTCGGCCCGCAGCTCGTGCCGGACGGCTTCTTCGCCGCGCCACACGACCTGGACTAGGCCGCTCGCGTCCCGCAGGTCGATGAACACCACGCCGCCGTGGTCGCGGCGCCGGGCTACCCAGCCGGCCAGCACCACCTGCTCTCCCGCGTGCGACGCCCGCAGCGTCCCCGCCTCATGGGTGCGGATCATCGCGCACTTCCCCTCTGCTCATGATCTTTTATCCGAACGAACCAGACTGCGTGCTGCCCCGGCCGGTCATATGCCGTGCGCCGGGCCCGACGCGGGCGCGAGCCCGGCCAGGAACGGATTGGTGCGGCGCTCGGCGCCGATGGTGGTCCGCGGCCCGTGACCAGACAGGACCAGGGTCTCATCCGGCAAGGTAAGGCAGACCCGGGCCAGGCTGCGCAGGATCGTCGGATAGTTCCCGCCGGGCAGATCGGTCCGGCCGATCGACCCGGCGAACAACAGGTCCCCGGAAAACAAGACGTCCCCGGGACGCTCTATTTTGCTTTTGCCGCCTCCCGTAATCGGTTCTTCGGGCGCGGCGTCGAGTGGCAACCGGAATGTCACCGAGCCTTCGGTATGACCTGGAGCGTGATTGACGACGATCTCGAGTCCCACGAGGCTCACTGTCATCCCGTCGGCGAGTTCTTTCACGTCATCCGGCTCGGTGAATTCCAGCCCGCCGAACAGTTCCTGTCCTATCCCGAGCGGGAAACCGCGGCCCGGATCACTGAGCAATGCGCGGTCGGCGGGATGGATATAGGCGGGGATGCCCCGAGCGCCGCATACCGGCGCGACCGACCACACGTGGTCGATATGACCGTGCGTGAGCAGGACCGCGGCCGGGCTGAGCCGGTGCTCGGCGAGGATCTCCTCGATCCCGCGCTCGGCGTCCTGGCCCGGGTCGATGATCACGCACTGCTCGCCGGGACCGGTCGCGACGATATAACAGTTCGCGGCGAACGCCCCTGCTGGGAACCCTGCGACGAGCACAACCGTCCTTTCTCACGGTACGGTGTCTCAGGCTACCGAGGTGACCCGCATGGCGGCGAACCGATAACGAAGGGTACCGGTCCCGGCATCTGGAAGGTACGATTCGCGAGCGATCGCGAATTATGCGGGGGTTCGGGGGGTCGTCCCCCGAACCTTGTCAGCCATGTTCCGGGATCAGCGGTATACGGGTTCGTTGGCCTGCCTCCCGTGAATACCAGCGGTAGTCAGATAACGCAACAGGCCAAGGAGGATACGACCGGTGGCGGGTAAGAACGAACGCCAGCGCAGGCAAGCCAGGGAAAAGTACCGCCGTCAGCAGGAGCTGCGGACCGCCAGACAGCGCCAGGTCCGCAAACGCTGGCTCACCGGCTTCAGCGCGGTGGTGGCGGCGGGACTGATCGCCGCGCTGCTGGTGGTATTCCTCCCGGGCGGCGGCGCCAAGAAGCCGTCCGCCTCGGCCAGCAAGTCGCCGTCCGCTTCGGCTTCCGCCTCCGCCTCCGCATCGGCGACGACGTCGGCCGCCACCGTGGCCGAGCCCGCGCATCACTGCACCTACACCACGGCCTCCCCGGTGGCAAAGAAGGTGAGCCTCCCGCCGACCACGCCGGACTACAGCGCCGGCTACCAGGCGACGATCAACACCAACCTAGGCCCGATCACGGTCAACCTGCTCAACGACAAGGCGACCTGCACGGTCAACTCCTTCGTCCACCTCGCGCAGGCGGGCTTCTTCAACAACACTCAGTGCCACCGGCTGCTGACCAGTGGCATTTACGTGCTGCAGTGCGGCGACGCTTACGCTACGTCCACCGCCAAGCTTGACTGCAGTAGCACCAGCAACGTTGGCACCGGGACGCCGGGCTACGAATACGCCAGCGAGAACCTCACCAACGCCAAATATCCGGCGGGAACGGTCGCGATGGCGAATGGAGGCACGGCGACCAGCAACGGCAGCCAGTTCTTCATCGTGTACAAGGACAGCAGTTCCGTGCTGGGAACCTCCTATACACCCTTCGCCACGGTTTCATCCGGACTGGATATCGTCCAGAATGTGGCGAAGGATGGATACTCATGTACATATCCCCAGGCCGGCGGCGGCGTTCCGAAGAAGAAGGTCATCATTGACAGCGTGACGATCAAAAAAACCTGACGAGGAAGACACGCAGGAGGTTCGCCGTGAGCACCGCCGACCATCCGTGGGGCAGGGTAGACGCCGACGGGACGGTCTATGTCCGTACCGCCGATGGCGAGCGGGTGATCGGATCCTGGCAGGCGGGCAGCCCGGAGGAGGCCGTGGCCTTCTACCAGCGTAAGTACGAAGCGCTGGAGACCGAGGTGGTTCTGCTCGAACAGCGGATCAGCTCCACTGACATGGCCCCGGCCCAGGCCGCGGCGACCGTCCAGCGCCTGATCACTACCATCAGCGACGCCAACGCGCTCGGCGACCTGGACGGGCTGCGGGCCCGCCTGGAGCGGCTAACCGAGGATGTCGGCCACCGCCGCGAAGAGGCCAAGGCCGCCCGCGAGCAGGCGCGGGTGCAGGCCAAGCAGATCAAGGAGCGGATCGTCGCCGAGGCCGAGCAGATCGCCGCCGAGGCTACCCACTGGAAGAGCAGCGGCGAGCGGATGCGCGAGCTGCTCGAGGAGTGGAAGGCGGCCCCGCACGCCGACCGGGCCGCCGAGGCGGTGCTGTGGAAGCGGCTGTCCGCGGCCCGCAACGCGTTCACCAAGCGGCGCAAGGCGTTCTTCGCCACCCTGGAAGCCGAGCGGGAGGACGTCAAGGCCCGCAAGGAGCAGCTGTGCGTCGAAGCCGAAGCCCTGTCCGGATCGACCGACTGGGGCCCGACTACCAGCGCGTTCCGTGAGCTGATGCGCAGGTGGAAGGACGCCGGGCGGGCCGACCGGGAGGCCGAGACCGAGCTGTGGAAGCGCTTCCGGGCCGCCCAGGACAAGTTCTTCACCGCGCGGTCCGAGGTGTTCTCGGCCAAGGACGCCGCGCTGCGCGAGCACGCCGAGGCTAAGCAGCAGCTGCTGGACCAGGCTCAGGCGCTGCTGCCGGTGACCGACATGCGCGCCGCCCGGGCCGCGCTGCGCGGCATCCAGGAGCGCTGGGAGCAGATCGGTGCCGTGCCGCGGGATTCACGTGAGCACCTGGAGTCCGGCTTGCGCCGGGTCGAGGAGGCGGTACGCAAAGCCGAGGAGACCCAGTGGCGCCGCTCCAACCCCGAGGCCCTGGCCCGGGCCGAGGGCACGGTCGCACAGCTGCGCTCGACCATCGCCCAGCTGGAGGATCAGCTGGCCAAGGCGCACGACCGGGGCGACGCCCGGGCCGCGAGCAACGCCGAGGAAGCCCTCACCGCCCGCCGCGCCTGGCTGGAAGAAGCCGAGCACACGCTGGCAGAATTTTCCAGCTAGCTGTGTTGGCCCAGGGGGGACGACCCCCCTGGAACCCCCCGATTGCCCGCTGGGGTGCTCGCCGTAGTACCACATGGCTGGGGGGCCGTCGGCCCCCGCAGCCATGCGGGTTAGTTAGCTCGTTATACGAGCGACGTCGTATACGCCGTCGATGGCGCGGACGGCGCGCAGCACGTGGCCTAGGTGCTTGGGATCGCCCATCTCGAACGTGAAGCGGCTGACCGCCACCCGGTCTCGGCTGGTCGTGACCGTGGCGGACAGGATGTTGACGTGCTGGTCGGACAGCACCCGGGTCACGTCGGAGAGCAGTCTGGTCCGGTCGAGCGCCTCCACCTGGATGGCGACCAGGAACACCGAGCCTTCGGTCGGGGCCCAGTGGACCTCGACCATCCGGTCCCGCTGGGTGCCGCTCAGGTGGCCCAGGTTGACGCAGTCCGTCCGGTGCACGGACACGCCGTGGCCGTGGGTGACGAAGCCGCTGATCTGGTCGCCGGGCACCGGGGTGCAGCACCGGGACAGCCGGACCCAGACGTCTGGCGCGCCGGTGACCTCGACGCCGGAGTCGGTCGGGGCCCGGGGCTTGGGCGCCTTGGTCGGCAGCGTGGTCTCGGCCAGGTCCTCCTGCGCGCCAGCCAGCCCGCCGACCGACCTGACCAGCTTCTCGACCACCGACTGGGCGCTGACCCGGCCCTCACCGACCGCCGCGTACAACCCGGACACATCGGGGTAGCGCAGGTCACGGGCCAAGGTGATCAGCGTGTCGGCGGCGGCCAGCCGTTGCAGCGGCAGCCCCTGCTTGCGCATGGCCCGGGCGATCTGGTCCTTGCCGGACTCCACCGCGGCTTCCCGGCGCTCCTTGGAGAACCACTGCCGGATCTTGTTCCGCGCCCGGGGGCTCTGCACGAACTTGAGCCAGTCCCGGCTCGGCCCCGCTTCGGCCGTCTTGGCGGTGAAGATCTCCACCGTGTCGCCGTTGTCGAGGGCGGACTCCAGCGCCACCAGCCGGCCGTTGACCCGCGCGCCGATGGTCCGGTGCCCGACCTCGGTGTGGATGGCGTAGGCGAAGTCCACCGGGGTGGAGCCCTGCGGCAACGGGATCACGTCGCCGCGGGGCGTAAACACGTAGACCTCGGCGGTGGCCAGGTCGAAGCGGAGCGACTCGAGGAACTCGGCCGGGTCCTCGGTCTCCCGCTGCCAGTCAACCAGCTGGCGGAGCCAGGCCATCTCCTGCATGTCGTCCTTGGCGCCGGAGGACCGGCCGCTGAAGACCGCCTCTTCCTTGTACTTCCAGTGCGCGGCGACCCCGTACTCCGACCGCTGGTGCATGCGCCAGGTCCGGATCTGAAGTTCCACCGGCTTGCCGCCAGGCCCGATGACCGTGGTGTGCAGCGACTGGTACATGTTGAACTTCGGCATCGCGATGTAGTCCTTGAACCGTCCGGGGACGGGGTTCCACCGCGCGTGGATGGTGCCGAGGGCCGCGTAGCAGTCGCGGACGGTATCGACCAGGACGCGGATGCCAACCAGGTCGTAGATGTCGTCGAAGCCGACGTTCCTGGCGATCATCTTCTGGTAGATCGAGTAGTAGTGCTTCGGCCGGCCGGTCACCGTGTTCTTGATCTTGGCCTCGTGCAGGTCGTCACGGACGTCCTGGATCACTTCCTGCAGGAAGGCCTCGCGGCGCGGCGCCCGGCTGGACACCAGGCGCGCGATCTCGTCAAACCGCTTCGAGTAGAGCGTCTGGAAGGCCAGATCCTCCAGCTCCCACTTAAGCGTGTTCATGCCGAGCCGGTGGGCGAGCGGGGCGTAGATCTCCAGGACCTCCCGGGCTTTGCGCTCCTGTTTCTCCGGCTTCAGCCAGCGCAGCGTCCGCATGTTGTGCAGCCGGTCCGCGAGCTTGATGACCAGCACACGGATGTCGCGGGACATCGCGACCACCATCTTGCGGACGGTCTCCGCCTCGGCCGACTCGCCGTACTTGACCTTGTCCAGCTTGGTGACGCCGTCCACCAGCGCGGCGATGTCCTCGCCGAACTCGCCGCGCAGTTCGGTCAGCGTATACGGGGTGTCTTCCACCGTGTCGTGCAGCAGCGCGGCACAGATGGTGTCGGTGTTCATGCCGAGCTCGGCCAGGATGGTCGCTACGGCCAGCGGATGGGTGATGTACGGGTCGCCGCTCAGCCGCTTCTGCTCCCGGTGCCAGTAGGCGGCCTGGTCGTAGGCGCGCTCGATCAGCCGCACGTCGGCCTTGGGGTGCGTGGCGCGCACGGTCTTGATCAGCGGGTCGAGCACCGGGTTGAGCGTGCTGCCACGCTGGGCGCCCAGCCGGGCCAGCCGCCGCCGGACTCCGACCCCGGACGCGGCGACGTCGGCCGCCTGGCCCTGTACCGCCGCGACCGCGGCCCGGGTCCGGCTCGTCCGGGCCTGGGTGCTTGCGGTGCTTGCGGTGCTTGTCGCCTGGAGCTCGCGGGGCGGGGCGGTATCGTCGGCCGGGTCCTCGGAGGCCCTGGGGCTTTCCGGGGTCTCGGGGCTTTCCGGGGTATCGGGGCTTTCCGGGGTCTCGGGGCGCGCGGGTGCCAGAGTGGCGTCGTCGGCCGTGCGGTCACGGGGCACGTCGGTTGCCTCTGCCTCGGCCTGTTCCGCATCGGTTACGGGATCGGTACCCCGCGGCGCGTCCACCCGGGCAGGATCGGCAGCCCTCGTGCCGGTCGTGATGACATCACCGGCCACAGTGCTCCTCACATCTGCCAAGCCATCATTCTACTTAGTTGGGTTAAACACCTGATCACATGCGTGAGATTCCCGGTCGTTACGGGGCCCAGCCGGTGGTCATGAGGTAGATGCCGAACCAGGTGGACGCGGCGGCCAGGACGGCGATGAGCGGAATCAGGACCCAGATCCGGGCCCGGGCCAGCAGACGGGCCAGCGGCAGGCCGAGCAGCATGGCGGGCAGCAGGAAGCGGGGTTTGGAGCCCAGGTAGTACGGCCCCGGGGCCAGGGCCAGCACGACGACCACCAGCGTGTAGGCGTGCAGGTAGACGGGGATGCGCTCGGCCAGGCTCCAGGCGGTGAGGATAACGGCCGCCGCGATCACCAGCAGGGTCAGCGCGACCGAGGCGTTCGGCCCGTAGATGATCGCTTGCTTGGCGGCCAGGATGATGCCCTTGCCCCAGTCGAAGCTGTTGTGCGCGTTTTCCTCGACCCAGGCAAACCCGGCCACATGGTGCGTGGCCCAGGCCGAGTAGGCCCAGTAGCCGACCAGGCCGAGCGGGGCGGTCACCATGGCGGCCGCGGGGCGCCACCACGCGCCGATGGGCTCGCGCGCTCGCACGGCCCGGATCACCGGGGGCAGCGCGGCGACCGCGACCGCCACGATCAAGGCTATGGCCGTGCTGCGGACCGTCCCGGCCAGGATGGTCAGGCCGGCGGCGGTCAGCCAGCGCCGCTCTACCAGGGCCACCAGGGACCAGACGGCCAGGGCGCAGAACAGGGCCTCGGAGTAGAGCATGGTCCACACGAGCGAGCCGGGCGCGACCGCCCACAGCGCCACCATGAGCAGGCTGACCCGCTGGTCACCGGTAAGAGCCAGACCCAGCCGGGTCAGTCCCCACGCCGCCGCCAGCCCGGCGGCGATCGTGACGGTGAGCGCAGCGCCGTCGGCGCCGACTCCGGGTATCCAGGACAGCGTGTCGATGGCGGCCGGGTACCCGGGGAACCAGGCGAAGATGACGTCCAGGCGCAGGTTGCCCGGCACGTAGGAGTAGCCGTGGGCCGCGATGTGCAGGTACCGGCCGCTGTCCCAGGACGCGATCAGGTGCCACAGCGAATAGTGCAGGGTGTGGAACTTCCCGCGCGGCAGCAGGAACGCCGAGACGCCCAGGGCCAGGAGCCGGACGCTCGCGAAGATCGCGACTCCGGCCAGGGCCAGCGGGAATCGCGGACTGATGCCGCCCTGGTCAGCAGCCGCGGGGACCGGCGCGGCTGGCTGCGCGACCGGATCGCTGTAGGCATGCCCCGGGCGTGACATCGACGCGCACCCCTAGACGGTGATCAGCGCGGTGACCGGGAGGTCGGCGAGCTTGGCCCGGCCGTGCAGGAAGGACAGTTCCAGCAGCACGGCGATGCCCGCTACCGTGGCCCCCGCGCGCTGCACCAGGTTGGCCGTGGCGCGGGCGGTGCCGCCGGTGGCCAGGACGTCGTCGATGACCAGGACGCGATCGCCGGGGTCAAAGGCATCGGTCAGCACCTCGATCGTGGCGGTGCCGTACTCGAGCTGGTAATCCTCCGCAAAGGTGGCCCCGGGCAGCTTGCCCTTCTTCCTGATCGGGACGAATCCCGCGCCGAGCCGGGCCGCCACCGGAGCGGCGAGGATGAAGCCGCGCGCCTCGATGCCCGCCACCTTGTCGACGGGGCCGTAGGTCTCGGCTAGGACGCCGATCACCGCGCGGAACGCCTCGCCGTCGGCCAGCAGGGGGGTGATGTCCTTGAACACCACGCCGGGCTGCGGGTAGTCCGGTACGTCACGTATCCGGGCCGCGATAAGGCGGGTCAGCTCGCGTTCCCCGGCGGGGGCCTCCGCCTGATCGGCCATGCTCAGCGCCGCTTCTTCTTGCCCGCGGGGCGATGCCGGGCCGAGCCGCCGGTCCGGCGCGGCTGTTGCCGGGGCCCGGGGCGGGCCGTGCCCGGCGTGCCCCGGGCGGCCGGGACCCGCGACGCGGTGGTGGTCAGCGCGTCCGCGGGCGGCGCGGCGTCGTCGTAGTCCGCGTCGACCTCGACGTCATCCGCGTCCTCGTCCGGCAGCGGCGCCTGCGCGGCCGCGGTCCCGGAGCGGCTGCCTGCCTTGGCTCCGGTACGTTTGGCCGCCCGGCCGCCGGCCGCGCGCACGCTGACCCGCTTGGCCAGCGCCTTGTACTGCGGCTCCCGCTCCTTCAGGTCGGCCAGCACCGGGGTGGCGATGAAGATCGAGGAGTAGGTACCGGACAGCATGCCCACGAGCAGCACCAGCGATAGGTCCTTCAGCTCGCCGGCACCGAGCAGGCCGCCGCCCACGAACAAGATCGCGGCCACCGGTAGCAGCGCGATTATGGAGGTATTGATCGACCTGACCAGAGTCTGGTTCAGGGCCAGGTTCGCGGCCTCGCTGTAGGTGCTCCTGGCCCCGCCGAGCAGGCCGGCGGTATTCTCCCGGACCTTGTCGAAGACGACCACGGTGTCGTACAGGGAATAGCCGAGGATGGTCAGCAGCCCGATGACGGTCGCCGGGCTGACCTGGAGTCCGGTCAGCGCGTACACGCCGGTGGCGATGACCAGGTCATGGATGAGCGCCACGAAGGCGGCCACCGCCATCTTCCACTCGAAGGCGATCGACAGGTACAGCACGATCACGACCAGGAAAGCGATGAGCGCCTGGATCGCCTTGGTGGTGATCTGACCACCCCAGCTCGCTCCCACGAAGCTGGTGCTCATGTCCTTGGCACCCAGCTGGTTGATCAGCGCGTTCTCGACCGTGAAGGTCTGCTGGCTGGTCAGCGTGTCGGTCTGCACCTGCCAGGACTTGTTGCCCAGCTTGCCGGTGAGCTGCTGCACCACCGCGCCGTTGACGCCCTCGTGGCTGACCGTGGCCTCGACCTGGGACTGCGAGGCCGAGGGAGCGCTGAACTGGAACACCGCGCCGCCCTTGAAGTCCACGCTGAAGTCCAGGCCCCGGGTGAACAGGGCCACGATGCTGATGAGCAGGATCGCCCCGGAGATCGCGTACCACCGGCGCTTGTGGCCGACAAAGTCGTAGGAGACCTCGCCCCGGTAGAGCCTGCCGCCGATCGACCCAAGCCGCGACATCACGCCTCCCCGGAGTTGCGGGACACCGTGCTGCGGGGCGCGGCACCGGGGCTGCGCTTGACCTGGGTGCGCCGGACCGAGGATCGCCAATTAGAACGGGCACCCAGCCGGGCCGGGTCGAGCCCGGACATCGGGTGGCCGTTGCCGTAGAACTTGGTCCGGGCCAGCAGGGTAACCATCGGCTTGGTGAACAGGAACACGACCACGACATCGATGATGGTGGTCAGGCCGAGGGTGTACGCGAAGCCCTTGACCTCTCCGATGGAGAAGTAGTACAGCAGCACCGCGGCGATGAACGACACGGTGTCCGACACCAAGATCGTGCGCCGGGCCCGTTTCCAGCCCGCCTCCACCGCTGGGCGCAGCGCCTTGCCTTCTCGGACTTCGTCCCGCAATCGCTCGAAGAACACGACGAACGAGTCGGCGGTAATGCCGATGGCCACGATCAGGCCCGCGATCCCGGCCAGCTCGAGGGCGAAGTTCTGGTACTTGGTGAGCAGCATGACCGCCAGCAGCGCTATCGTGCCGGCGATGACCAGGCTGAAGACCGAGACTAGGCCCAGGCCTCGGTAGTACAGGAAGGAGTAGATCACGACCAGGCCCAGGCCGATCGCAGCCGCGATCAGGCCGCCCTCCAGCTGGGCCCGGCCAAGCGAGGCCGATACCGTGTTGGCGGTCAGGATGGTGAAGTTCAGCGGCAGCGCCCCGTACGTCAGCACGTTCGCCAGCTGCGTGGCCTGCGCCTGGGTGAAGTTACCGGTGACCTGGAAGGTGCCGCCGGGGATGGCGCCGTTGGTCTCCGGCGCGGTGGTGACGTTCCCGTCCAGGACGACCGCGATGGTGTCCAGCCAGAAGTCATCCTCGTTGGTCGAGGCGCTGGGATAGTACTTGGTGGCCTGCTCCGCGGTCAGGTTGGCGAAGGCGGTGGCGCCCGCGCTCTTGAGCGTCACCAGGACTTCCCACTGGTTGCTGGTGGTGGACAGCTCAGCGGCGGCGGTGGCGATCTGCGTGCCCGGTACCTTGGCCACGTCCAGGGCGTACTTGCCGCCGCTCGAGTCACACGAGACGATCTGCGCGTTCGGGTCGTCGTAGGCCTGCGGGTTGGTGTACCCCGCCTCTTTCTTCCACTGCGTAGTGTCATTCGGCTTGCAGTTCACCTTGTTGAACAAGGCGAGCGTCTCCTTGTTGACCAGGCTCGGGTCGCCGAAATACGTGGGAGCGGTCGCGGTCGAGGTCGCGCTCGGGCTGGCCGACGCGGACGCCGAGGGCGAAGCGGAGGCCGTGGGGCTGGCGCTAGAGCTCGCGGCCGGGACGATCTTGGCCGAGGTGCTGGCCGTGCTGGTGGCGCTGGCCGAGGGGGACGGTGTCGCCTTCGCGGTGGAGCTCGCGCTGGCCGAGGGACTCGCGCTGGCCGACGCGCTCGGTGAGGCGGAGGTCGCCGGCGTGTTGTTGCCAGTGGCGCTGTAGGGCTGGTAGAGCAGCGTCTGCCGGAAGTTGAGCACGGCGGTCTCGCTGACCAGCTGCTCGGTCTGCTCGCTGGTCTTGCCCGGGACCGACACGTTGAGGACGTCGTTGCCCTCGGTCTGGACCTCAGCGCCGGTGTTACCCGAGGCGTTCACCCGGGACAAGATGATCGACTTGGCCTCGTTCAGGTCGGAGGCTGACGGGGTGCCCCCGCTCAGCGTGGTCGCCTTCATGCTCAGCACCGTGCCGCTGGACAGGTCGAGCCCGAGGCCGACCCGGAAATCGTTATGCCACTGGGACGGGCTGAACAGGTTCGTGCCGAGGAGAGCCAGAAGCATGATCACGATAAGCGCGATGAGCGCCGCAAGCGCCCGTCCCGGATGCGGGACGGTCTTGGTAGGGGCTGCCACTTCTCCGCCTGTCCCTCGATCGGTCGTTCCTCGTTAGACCCTGGTGCCAGCGGCCGGGTCAGAACACGTTGTCCTTGTCGGACTTGGCCGGCTTGCCGTGCGAATCGGCGAGGCCTGCCTCCGCGGACCCGGCGCTGTCGTGGACGTCGGCGTGGTCGTGGTCCTCGACGTCCTCGTGCACGTCGTCGTCGACGTAGCCGTCGGCGTCTTCGTGCTGATCGTCCTCGACCGTCTCGGTCTCCTCGTCCTCCCCGGGAGAGATGACCTCCATGACGGAGCGCCGCATGTACCGGACGTCCACGCCGGGCGCGACCTCGAGAATGACGTCGTCACCGTCCACCGCGGAGACGGTGGCGTACATCCCGGCCGTGGTCCGGACCCGGGCACCCGGGTTGAGGGTACGCTGCTGCTGCTGGGCCTGCTGCTGGCGGCGGCGCTGCGGCCGGATCATCAGGAAGTAAAAACCGATAAAGACCAGCACGATCAAGAGCAGGAACGTATAGGAGCTGCTGCCTGACTTGGTCGAGGTCGCCGCGACGACCGCTGAGATAGTCCCCATGACCGGGGCATCCTTCCAGTTGATTCTGCATGCATGGTCGCGGCGAAGGCCAACGACCAACTGCCGAAGTTTAGCCGCGCTTTGACCGCGCACCAACAGGCTACGAGGTTTTACGGGTTATCGTGACCTCGGCGCGATCTTGCCGGCCAGGACTAATCAAACAGCGTGGGCAATTCGGCCAGCGACGGCGGGGGTGTCAGGCCTAGATGGGCCCAGCCGGCCGCGGTGGCCACCCGTCCCCGCGGGGTCCGCGCCAGCAGCCCGCACCGGACCAGGAACGGCTCCGCCACTACCTCTACCGTCTCCGCCTCCTCGCCCAGCGCCACGGCGAGCGTGGACAGGCCGACCGGCCCGCCGCCGAACCGCCGGACCAGCGCCTCCAGCACGCCCCGGTCGAGCCGGTCCAGGCCGTGGGAGTCCACTTCGTAGAGCTCGAGCGCGGTACGGGCGATGTCCCGGGTTACCACCCCGTCGGCCCGGACCTCGGCGTAGTCCCGCACCCGCCGCAGCAGCCGGTTCGCGATCCGCGGCGTGCCGCGCGACCGGGTGGAGAGCTCGGTCGCGCCCTCGTCGGTAAGCGTCACCCCGAGCAGCCCGGCGGACCTGCGGATAATGTGCTCGAGCTCGTCGGGAGCGTAGAAGTCCAGGTGTGCGGTGAACCCGAACCTGTCCCGCAGCGGCGCGGGCAGCAACCCGGCCCGGGTGGTCGCCCCGACCAGCGTGAACGGCGAGATCTCCAGCGGGATCGCGGTCGCGCCGGGTCCCTTCCCGATCACCACGTCGACCCGGAAGTCCTCCATGGCCAGGTAGAGCATTTCCTCGGCGGGCCGGGCCAGGCGGTGGATCTCGTCGATGAAGATGACCTCGCCCTCGCTGAGGGTGGACAAGATCGCGGCCAGGTCACCGGACCGCTCGATCGCCGGTCCGCTGGTGATGCGCATCGGCGCGCCGAGCTCGGCGGCCACGATCATCGCGATCGTGGTCTTGCCCAGGCCGGGCGGGCCGGCCAGCAGCACGTGGTCCGGCGGCCGACCCCGGCGCAGCGCGCTCTGCAAGATCAGCGACAGCTGCTCGCGCACCCGGGCCTGGCCGGTGAACTCGGTGAGCCGCTTGGGCCGCAGCGCGCTCTCGATGACTCGCTCGTCCGCGTCCGCGAGCGCGGACACCATCGCGTCGGTTTCGCGGTCCATCCGCCCGCGGCGGGCGGCTAGCTCGGCGTCCTCGGCCCTAGCCAGGGAGTCCCCGCCCCTCTCCCCATCCCCGTTCATGGTCATTGCTTGCTGAGCCTGCGCAGCGCGGCCCGCAGGACCGCGGCGACGTCCACGGTCTGCGGGTCCGCGCCGTTGGCGGCGGCGATCGTGCCGTCCTCCTCCAGGGCCGCGATCGCCTGGTCGGCATCACGGGCGGCCCAGCCCAGGTTGACCAGGCCGGACTGCACCTGGTCCCGCCACTGGGCGGCTCGCTGCGGGCGGGCGCCGGGCAGGCCGCCTGCCACGCCGCTTTCGCCGGGCGGGCCGAGCCGGTCCCGCAACTCGAGCACGATCCGCTCCGCCCCCTTCTTGCCGATGCCCGGGACCATGGTCAGCGCGCCGAGATCCTCGGTCGCGACGGCCCGGCGCAGCGCGTCGGGCGTGTGCACGGCCAGCATGGCCAGCGCCAGGCGGGGACCGACGCCGCTGGCGGTCTGCAGCAGCTCGAAGACGTTCCGCTCGTCGTCGGAGCCGAAGCCGTACAGGGTCAGCGAGTCCTCCCTGACCACCAGGGAGGTGGCGACCTGGGCCGGCTCGCCCGGCATGAGCGTGGCCAGGGTGCCCGGCGTGCACTGGACTCGCATCCCGACGCCCCCGACCTGGATGACGGCGCCGTCGGGCGCCACCGCGGCGACCGTGCCGTGCAGATGAGCGATCACGCCCCACCCACCTCCCCAACCCCCTTCATTCTGCTGGCCGCGAGCGGCACCCCGGTGCTCATCGGGGACCCGCCGCGCCAGATGTGACAGATGGCCAGCGCCAGCGCGTCGGCCGCGTCCGGGGGACGGGGCGGGTCCGAGATCCGCAGCAGCTTGGTCACCATAGTCGTCACCTGGTCCTTGTCGGCCCGCCCGTTTCCGGTCACGGCGGCCTTGACCTCGCTGGGGGTGTGGGTGGCGACCGGCAGCCCGCGCCGGGCGGCGCAGACGATCGCGACCGCGCCAGCCTGAGCCGTGCCCATCACCGTCCGCACGTTCTGCTGGCTGAACACCCGCTCGACGGCCACCGCGTCGGGCTGGCATGCTTCCAGCCACTGCTCGAGCTCTGTCTCGATGGCCAGCAGCCGCGCCGCGATGTCGTCGGCGGCCGAGGTCTTGATCACCCCGACCCGGACTAGGCTCAGCGCCCGGCCCGGCGCCCCGTCCACCACGCCGACGCCGCACCTGGTCAGCCCGGGGTCGACACCGAGCACCCGGACCGGGTGCCGCGCATAGCTCAGGCCCACGAGGTGCTCCGTTCGGCGCGCGAGGTCCGCGAACATCTGTTCGTCACGAACCTACCGGCCCGCATCGGCCCGGTCGCGCACCGGGGCGGCGTGTTGCGTGAATTGCCTTTCAGAAGGCGTCGAGCATGTAGGCGGTTCCGGCGAACGCTGTGTCCAGGGCGGCGTCGTCCGCGGGCGAGCCGCCGGCGGCCAGGCCCGCCTGGCGCAGCGTGCTGACCGGGGTTCCGGCGTAGAGGGCGGCGAGGCCGCGCGCCCCCAGGGTGAGCGGCGGGTCCGCCCGGGCGCCCGACGGGGTTAGCAGGTCCAGCGCGCCGCGGCCGTTGGTGACGGTGAGCGCCCAGCGCCCGGAGTTGGCTGGCCGGGCGTCGTCGTGGATGGCCAGCGGCACGGCGAGGGATACGGCAGCGGGGAAGCCGCGCGCGGCGATGGCGGCCGGGGCGTCGACCACCCGGAGCATCCACATCGAACGGTGGTGCACGTCGCCGTCGCGCTCGCGGGTCAGCCACCAGAACACGTCGGCCGGGCCGACCCGCGCGAATACCTGGTCCGCGATCGAGGCGTGCGAGCCGACATGGGCCCAGAGCGCGCGCTGGGCCGGGGCGGAGATCGCCTCGGCGCCCTCGACGAACAGCGCGTCGTTCCCGTGGTGCCACCGGTAGATGAGGAAGCCGTCGTCGCACAGGTAGGCGTACAGGTCCGGGTCGGCCAGCCGGCCGGCCACCGACGCAACGTCCCAGGTGATCGGGCCGCAGCCGCGGGCCGCCTGGTGCACCCGGCCAATGACCGAGACCGCCGCCTCGGCGTCCGCGGGTGCGGCCCTGCGCAGGCGGGCGGATCCGGCCGCCACGTCCGAGCCCGCGGTCAGGACCATAGGATCGGGCGGCATCAGGTCGCGCAGGGACCGCGTCGGAATCACGGCGGTGTCGCGCACGCCGGCCAGTTCCCAGCCCAGTGACCGGTACAGCGGCATCGTCGCCGGGTACAGCGCTGACAACGGATGACCGCGCGCCGCCACCTCGTCAAGCAGGGCGGTCATCAGCCGCCGGGCGACGCCCCGGCCCCGGTCCTCGGGCGCCACCTTGACGCTGGCGACGCCGGCCATCGGCACCGCCCGGCCGCACCACCACTGCCGCATGTCATGGAAGCTGGCCGCGCCGACCGGACGGTCGCCGTGGAAGGCGCCGAGGGTTCGGCCGGCGGCAATCGGGTCCGCGACCGCCCGCCGCCGCTGGTCCCGCCCGGCCCGGCTGCCTGGCCCGAAGGACTGTTCGGCCAGGTCGAATTGCGCGTCCAGGTCGTCGTCGGGACGGACGGCACGAATCAGGATGGGTGTCGCATCCGGATGGTCGGTCACGACCACCCACCGTACGGCAGGAGCCGGACACGGTGATCAGCGCCGGGTCGTCAGTCGAGCTTCTCCATGATCTCGTCGGAGACCGAGTAGTTGGCGTACACGTCCTGCACGTCGTCGGAGTCCTCGAGCGCCTCGATCAGCCGGAACACCCGCTTGGCGTGCTCCTCGTCCAGGTCGATCTCGACGCTGGGCAGGAAGGCCACGTCCGCTGAGTCGTAGTCGATCCCAGCGTCCTGCAGCGCCGTGCGGGTCGCCACCAGGTCGGCCGGCTCGGACACGACCTCGAACGACTCGCCGAGGTCGTTGACCTCCTCGGCGCCCGCGTCGAGCACGGCCGTGAGCACGTCGTCCTCGGTCACGCCCTTCTTCTCGACGACGACGACCCCCTTGCGATGGAACAGGTAAGACACCGACCCGGGGTCGGCCATCGAGCCGCCGTTGCGACTGAACGCGGTGCGCACGTCCGAGGCGGCCCGGTTCCGGTTGTCGGTCAGGCACTCCACCAGCACCGCGACGCCACCAGGGGCGTAGCCCTCGTAGGTGATGTTCTCGTACTGCGCACCGCCGGCCTTGGCGCCGCTGCCCCGGCGCAGGGCGCGGTCGATGTTGTCGTTCGGGACCGAGCTCCTCTTCGCCTTCTGGATGGCGTCGTACAGCGTCGGGTTTCCCGCCGGATCTCCGCCGCCGGTGCGCGCGGCGACCTCAACGTTCTTGATCAGCTTGGCGAACAGCTTGCCGCGCTTGGCGTCGACCACCGCCTTCTTGTGCTTGGTGGTGGCCCACTTGGAGTGGCCGCTCATGTGTTGTCCTTCACAATGTCTACGAATAGCTCATGGATACGCCGGTCCGGGGTCAGCTCGGGATGGAAGGCCGTGGCCAGCAGTTGGCCCTGCCGCACCGCGACGATCCTACCGGTGCGCTGCTCGGCGCCCAGGACGGTGACGTTCTCGCCATTCTGCTCCACCCAAGGGGCCCGGATAAAGACCGCCCGAAGCGGCATGGCGTCGCTTCCGTCCAGGCCGGACAGCGTGATGTCGCTCTCGAACGAGTCGGCCTGACGGCCGAACGCGTTCCGGCGCACGCTCATGTCGATCCCGCCGTAGGTCAGCTGCCCGGCCACGCCGTCGGCGAGCCGGTCGGCCAGCATGATCATCCCGGCGCAGGACCCGAACGCGGGTAGGCCGGACGCGATCAGCTTGCGTAGCGGCTCGAGCATGTCGAACGCGACGGACAGCCGCCACAGCGTGGTCGACTCGCCGCCCGGGATCACCAGGCCATCGAGCTGATGGAGCTCCTCGGGCCGGCGCACCGGTACCGCCCGGGCGCCGACGTCCTCGAGCGCGCGCAGGTGCTCGGGCACATCACCCTGCAAGGCGAGCACTCCGATAACCCGTGCCGTCATCACCCCTCCAGACGTAACCCCGTTAAAACACCGAAACCGCTGCTCTTCTTCCCGGTTCCGGCGGCCCGGGCCAGGCTCCCTGGTTGAAGTGAAACCCGGGTTTCACTGCGCTAGAGCGAAGTGGAACCCCGGTTTCATTCGCTTTGGCGGGTGGTGATGGGGCGGGTGAGGTGCGGGATGCGCGGCGCGGGGTTACCAGCCGCGGCCGGCGTAGTGCTGGTCGGGGGGGAGGGTCTCCAGGTTGATGCCGACCATGGCCTCGCCCAGGCCGCGGGAGACCTTGGCTATCACGTCCGGGTCGTCGTGGAACGTGGTGGCCTTCACGATCGCGGCGGCGCGCTTGGCCGGGTCGCCGGACTTGAAGATGCCCGAGCCCACGAACACGCCCTCCGCGCCGAGCTGCATCATCAACGCTGCGTCCGCCGGGGTCGCGATGCCGCCCGCGGTGAACAGCACGACCGGCAGCCGCCCCGCCCGGGCCACCTCGGCCACCAGCTCGTACGGCGCGCCGAGCTCCTTGGCGGCGGTGAACAGCTCCTCGCCTGGCAAGCCGGTCAGCCGCGCGATCTCGGACCGGATGGAGCGCATGTGGCGGGTCGCCTCGACCACGTTTCCCGTTCCGGCCTCGCCCTTGGAGCGGATCATGGCCGCGCCCTCGGCGAGCCGCCGCAGCGCCTCGCCCAGGTTGGTGGCGCCGCACACGAACGGCACGGTGAACTTCCACTTGTCGACGTGATGGGCCTCGTCGGCCGGGGTGAGGACCTCGGACTCGTCGATGTAGTCGACCCCGATGGCCTGCAGGACCTGCGCCTCGGCGAAGTGCCCGATCCGGCACTTGGCCATGACCGGGATGGACACCGCGGCGATGATGCCGTCGATCATGTCGGGGTCACTCATCCGGGCCACGCCGCCCTGGGCGCGGATGTCAGCGGGCACGCGCTCAAGCGCCATCACCGCGACCGCGCCGGCATCCTCGGCGATCTTGGCCTGGTCGGGCGTGACCACGTCCATGATCACGCCGCCCTTGAGCATCTCCGCCATGCCGCGCTTCACCCGTGTGGTCCCGGTGGCCGACTCGGTGGCCTGCGGGGGGCTCTGCCAGGGGGGTCCGGGGGGAGGGTTTCCCCCGGGGAGGAAGAGAGCCGTCCCCCCGGGCCAACCGGGCGCTCAGCGTTGACAGTGGACACTCGAACCTCGCTTGATCAATCAGGACTGCTTCACACCATCGTATGGCCAGCCGGGCCCAGGGGGGCCGGGCCCAGGGGGGCGCCGGGCTTGTCCGCGATGAGGGAGTCGTCCATCTCGAAGAACACCGGGGCTTCCGCGTGGCCGGACAGGTGCAGCACACGGGCCAGCGGCCGGTTCCGGGCGTCCCGGGTCACCGCGGCCAGGTCGTTGTAGAACTTGTGGGCCACGAATACCTGGTACGCGGCCTCCTCGACCTCGGCCAGCAGCTCGTCGGCGCCCTCCTTGCCGCTCAGCGAGGCCCGGAAGCCCGGCTGGCTGAACGCCGCCTGCAGGGCCCGGGTCAGGTCGCTCTCGGCCAGGTCGCGTGGCCTGTCCCCGTCTTCTTGCCCGGGGGGACCCATCCCCCCGGACCCCCCTTGGCGAGTGCCGTGCACGGCACCGGCCAGCAGCAGGCTGGTGGCCGGGTCGAGCAGCCCGGAGGTGGCCAGTTCCTGGGCCACCGAGCTACGCCGCAGCAGGGTCACGTCCAGCGCGATGCGCGCCATGTCCACCCGCGCCTGCAGCCGGTCGATCCGCCCGGCACGCCAGGACACGTACACCCCGACGAACAGCGCGCCCGCGATCACCAGGACGATGTCGGCGATCACGGGAAGTCTCCCGCATCCTGGGCCACGGCCACGCGGGTCCGGCCGAGCATGACCATCTCGTAGACGCGGATCACGTCGCGGGCCACCACCGACCAGTCGTACTGGGCGACCGCGGCCAGCGCGGCGGCCGACAGCTCGGCGCGGCGCGCCGGGTCGTCCAGCAGGTGCCCGGCCGCGCGGGCCAGGTCGGCGGCGTCGCCGACGGTGAACAGCTCCCCCGCCGCGCCGCCGTCCAGCAACTGGCGGAACGCGTCGATGTCGCTCGCCACGACGGGCAGCCCGGCCGCCATCGCCTCGGCGGTGACGATGCCGAACGACTCACCGCCGGTATTCGGCGAGCAGAACACGTCGACCGAGTGCAGCACGCGGATCTTGTCGTCCTCGCTGACCTGCCCGAGCAGCACGACCCGGTCCCGCAGGTCGGCGGGCACCCGGTACCGCACCTCCTCGGCGTCCCCGGCCGGGCCGGCGACCAGGAGGCGCAGCCCGGGTCGTTCCGGGCCGAGGATCTCGAACGCCTTGAGCAGGACGGCCAGGCCCTTGCGCGGCTCGTCCAGCCGGCCCAGGAAGCCGATGGCGCCGCCCGGGCCGGGCCAACCGGGCAGCGGCTCGGCCTTGCGGTAACGGCGGGTGGCCACGCCGTTGGGGATGACGACCGCGTCGCCGCCGATGTGCTCGACCAGCGTGGTGCGGGCCGCCTCGGAGACCGCGATCCGGCCGTTGATCTTCTCCAGCGCGGTGCGCAGCACCGGATAGGTCACCACGAGCACCCGCGAGCGCGGGATCGCGGTGTGCACGGTGGCCACGATCGGACCCGAGGCCACCCAGCAGGCCAGCAGGGACAGGCTGGGGATGCCGGGTTCGTGGACGTGCAGCACGTCGAACCCGCCCTGGTGCAGCCAGCGCCGGACCCGGCTCACCGACAGGAAGCCGAACGACAGCCGGGCCACCGACCCGTTATAGGGCACGGGCACCGCACGGCCGGCCCCCACCACGTACGGCGGCAGCGGGGTGTCGTCGTCGGCCGGGGAGATGACAGATACGTCATGGCCTCCTTCAATCAAGGCCTCCGCCAGGTCCCTGATGTGCTGCTGGACGCCGCCGGGCACGTCCCAGGAGTACGGGCAGACCATGCCGATCTTCATGGATCGCCTCTGGGAGAAAGGTCGGCGGTGAAGACGCGCTGCAGCATGTGCCAGTCCGCCGGGTGTTCGGCGATGCCGGCCTCGAAGACCCTGGCCAGGTCCTGGCTCATGGCCGCGATCTTCTCCGCCCGGGTGCCCGACTCGGGCACCGGGATCTCCTCGTAAATGTGCGCGCCCCAGTCCTCGCCCTCGAACCAGGTCGCGACCGGCATCAGCGCGGCGCCGGTGTGCACGGCCAGGGCGGCGGTCGAGGCGATCCGCGCCTTCTCCCCGAACATCTCGACCTCGATGCCGGTGTCCTTCAGGTCACGGTCGCTGACCAGGCAGACCAGGCCGCCGACGCGCAGCCGCTGGGCCAGGATCCCGAACGGGCTGCGGCCGCCGGTCAGCGGCAGGACCTCCATCCCCAGGCTCTCGCGGAACCGGACGAACGCCTCGTACACCGATTCCGGCCGCAGCCGCTCGGCGACGGTGGTGAACGAGCCTGCCCCGCGAGCCACGACCCAGGCGCCGGCCTGCTCGAAGTTGCCCATGTGCGGCAGCGCGATGACCACGCCGCGGCCGGCCTTCAGGTTGGCGAACATGGCCTGCTCCCCCGCGGGGTCGATGTGCATCCCGGACACGATCCGCTCGACCGGGATGGCCGGCAGCCGGAACACCTCGAGCCAGTACCGCGCGTAGGAGCGCAGCGCGGCGCGGGACAGGATCCGCAGTTCCTTGCCGTCCACGTCCGGGCTACCGCCGGAAAAGGCGAGCACGCGGCGCAGGTTGCCCTCCAGCACCTGGACCTTCGGGCCCTGCCGTCGCCAGGCGATGTCGGCCACCACGGTGAAGGCCCATTTGGCCCACGACTCCGGAATCCGGCAGATGAGCTTCCAGCCCAGCCGGTACGCGAACCCGGTCAGCCGCTCGCTGAGCCCCGCTGAACCGGCCACGGCCACCTTTTTTCCTACCCGCCCTTCCCTCCCGTCACTCACCCGCCTTTTCCTCCCGTTCGCCGGGGGCCACCGGAGTCCGGGCGGCCCGGTACACCGCGTGTACCCGCTGCCCGAACGTAAAGGCGCTTCCCGCCGCGAGCGCCCAGAGCCCCACGTTGAGAATGTACGGCACGCCGAGGCCGGAAACGCCGACCGCGATCAGCGAGATGAGCATGCGCTCGGGCCGTTCGATCAGGCCCACGTCGCAGCGCAGCCCGAGGCCCTCGGCCCGGGCCTTGGTATAGGACACCAATATGCCCGCAACCAGGCAGAACAGCGACACTCCGCCGAGCAGCGGATCGTGACCGCCGCGGAAGAACCAGATCACCAGGCCGCTGAAGATGCCGGCGTCGGCGATCCGGTCCATGGTCGAGTCGAGGAACGCTCCCCAGGTCCCGCTGGTCCCCTTGATCCGGGCCAGCACGCCGTCCAGCATGTCCAGGAGCACGAAGATCGTACAGGTCAAGGCGCCAGGGAACAGCTCGCCGATCGGGAACAGGCCGAGCGCCCCGCCCGCCACGCCCACCGTGCCGACGATCGTGATCGCGTTCGCCGTCACGGGAGTACGCGCCAGGACCGCGCCGACCGGAGTGAAAACGCGCGTCATGACGGGCCGTAGCGGGTTCAGCATGGCCGTCCGATAATACGGTGTCGGCCCGGGAGGTTTTGCGCTGGGCCTGGTGGGACGTCGGCTTCACCTGCCGGTCACCGGGAAGATTCTTAACGTGGGGGTTGTGGTCACGGTACTCGCGGGTTAAGGCTGGTCGTGCGCAGCGTCACTTCCGGGGGGACGACCCCCCGGAACCCCCCGATACGGAGCTCCGCTCCGTGGGGGAAAGCTAATCGCAAGGAGGCGAAGGCAATTGGCAACAACAGGCAGTGGGGCGGGAGGGGCCGCTGGCAGGGCACCGGCGGCCGACCAGGTACGGAACGTGGTCCTGGTCGGCCATTCCGGGTCCGGGAAGACCAGCCTGGTCGAGGCGCTGCTCGCCGCGACGGGGACCATCCAGCGGCAGGGCAGCATCGAAGAGGGCACCACGGTCAGTGACTTCGACGAGGTCGAGATCAGGCAGCAGCGGTCGGTCAACCTGACCCTCGCGCCCCTCGTGCACGACGGCATCAAGGTCAATCTGCTCGACACGCCCGGCTACGCCGACTTCACGGGGGACCTTCGGGCCGGGCTCCGGGCCGCGGACTCGGCGCTGTTCGCCGTCTCCGCCGCCGAGGGGATCGACGGCCTGACCCGGATGCTGTGGGAGGAGTGCGCCGCGGTGGGCATGCCGCGCGCGGTAGTCATCACCAAGATCGATCACCAGCGCGCCGACTTCGACGCCTGCCTGAACGCCTGCCGTGAGGCCTTCGGCGACGCGGTCGCGCCCCTGTACCTGCCGGTCGGGGATCCGGTGGACGGGCTGATCGGCCTGCTGTCGCAGAAGCTGTACCGCTACTCGGGCGGGACCCGGACCGAGGACGCGGCGTCGGCCGCGGACCAGGACCGGATGGAAGAGCTGCGCGGTGAGCTGATCGAGGGCATCATCACCGAGAGCGAAGACGAGAGCCTGATGGACAGGTACCTGTCCGGGGAAGATATCGACCCCAAGGTGCTCATCGAGGACCTGGAGAAGGCCGTCGCGCGCGGCAGCTTCTACCCGGTGCTCGTGGTGTCCGCGCCGCAGCGGATCGGCATGCTCGAACTGCTCGAAATCATGACCGAGGCCTTCCCCTCGCCCGCCGAGCACCCGCTGCCCGCGGTCACTACGCCGGACGGCAAGCCCGTCGGTGGCCTGACCTCCGACCCCAAGGGCCCGCTGCTGGCCGAGGTGATCAAGACCACCTCCGACCCCTACGTGGGCCGGATCAGCCTGGTCCGGGTGTTCTCCGGCACGCTGCGCCCCGATGCCTCCGTGCACGTGTCCGGCCACGGGCGGTCGGCCCGCGGCCACGACGACCACGACAACGACGAGCGGATCGGCGCGCTGACCTCGCCGCTGGGCAAGCAGCAGCGGGCCGTCACCCAGTGCGCGGCCGGCGACATCTGCGCCGTGGCCAAGCTCAGCACAGCCGAGACCGGCGACACGCTGTCGGACAAGGAACACCCGCTGCTGATGGAGTCGTGGTCGATACCGGAGCCGCTGCTGCCGGTGGCGATCGTGGCCAAGTCCAAGGCGGACGAGGACAAGTTGTCCCAGGGCCTGGCCCGGCTGGTGGCCGAGGACCCGACGCTGCGCCTGGAGAACAACCCGGAGACCCACCAGCTGGTGCTGTGGTGCATGGGCGAGGCCCACACCGACCTGCTGCTCGACCGGCTCACGCACCGGCAAGGCGTCGCGGTAGAGACCACCGACCTGCGCGTCCCGCTGCGCGAGACCATCGGGGGCAAGGGCCAGGGCCTGGGCCGCAACGTGAAGCAGAGCGGCGGTCACGGCGAGTACGGCATCTGCCACATCGAGGTGGAGCCGCTGGAGGACTCGGCCGGCTTCGAGTTCGTGGACAAGATCGTCGGCGGCGTGGTCCCGCGCCAGTTCATCCCCTCGGTGGAGAAGGGCGTCCGCTGGCAGATGGAGCAGGGCGTGACGGCCGGCTACCCGATGACCGGCGTCCGGGTCACCCTGTACGACGGCAAGGCGCACTCGGTGGACTCCTCGGACATGGCGTTCCAGAAGGCCGGGCGGCTGGCCCTGAAGGACGCGGTGGACAAGGCCCAGCCGCTGCTGCTCGAGCCGGTCGACGAGGTACACGTGCTGGTGCCCGACGACTACGTCGGGGCCGTGATGTCCGACCTGTCCTCGCGGCGCGGCCGGGTGCTCGGCACCGAGCCGGTCGGCGTGGGCCGGACCCTGGTCAACGCGGAGATCCCGGAACTCGAGATCATCAGGTACTCCATCGACCTGCGGTCGATGTCGCACGGCACGGGCTCGTTCACCCGGCAGTACGCCAGGCACGAGCCGCTGCCCGCCCACCTGGCAGCCAAGGTCGCCGCGGACGCCAAGGACAAGTAAGGGGTACGGCGGGTAGCGAGGAGCGGAAGCTCCGAGATCGCGCGGTCCGCGAGGGGCCTCCGGCCCCTCCGGCCGCGTGATGGTACGGCGAGGGCCGCAGTGGGGCGCGAAGCGCAGCGGGGGGTTCCGGGGGGTCGTCCCCCGGGCTAACTCTGCCAGGCGTCGGCTAGGAGCTTGCGGGTGTCGGCCAGGAGCTGGGGCAGCACGCGGGTGCGGCCGATCACGGGCATGAAGTTGGTGTCGCCGCCCCACCGGGGCACCACGTGCTGGTGCAGGTGCGCGGCGATCCCGGCGCCGGCCACCGAGCCGAGGTTGATCCCGATGTTGAAGCCGTGCGGCCCCGAGGCCTGGCGCAGGGCGCGGATGGCGTGCTGGGTGTACTCGGCGAACTCCGCGGTCTCCGCCGGGGTCAGGTCGGTGTAGTCGGCCACGTGCCGGTACGGGACGACGAGCAGGTGCCCGGCGTTGTAGGGGTACAGGTTGAGGACCACGTAGACCAGCGAACCGCGCGCGACGATCAGGCCGTCCTCGTCGCTCAGCGTGGGCGCGCGGTCAAACGGGCAGCCCTCGTCCTCACCGGGGCCCGACGGCTTGGCCGCCCCCTTGATGTAGGCCATCCGGTGCGGCGTCCACAGCCGCCCGAACGAGTCGGGGACGCCGGCGAAGACCTCGTCGCCGGGCGGTTCGGCCGACACCGGGCTACACCTGGACGCGGTTGGCCACGGCGCCGATGATCTCCGCGATCGCCTCGGCGACCGGGACGCCGTTCTTCTGCGACCCGTCGCGGTAGCGGAACGACACCGCCCCCTTGGCCACGTCGTCGTCGCCCGCGATCAGCATGTACGGGACCTTCTGCCGCTGCGCGGTCCTGATCTTCTTCTGCATCCGGTCATCGCTGGCGTCGACCTCGATCCGGATGCCGTGCTGGCGCAGCTGGTCCGCGACCTGCGACAGGTACGGCACGTGCGCGTCGGCGATCGGGATGCCGACCACCTGGACCGGGGCCAGCCAGGGCGGGAACGCGCCCGCGTAGTGCTCGACCAGGATGCCGAAGAACCGCTCGATCGACCCGAACAGCGCCCGGTGGATCATGATGGGTTGCTGCCGGGTGCCGTCGGCGGCCTGGTATTCCAGGCCGAACCGCTTGGGCAGGTTGTAGTCGACCTGGATGGTGGACAGCTGCCAGGTCCGGCCGATCGCGTCCCGGGCCTGTACCGAGATCTTCGGCCCGTAGAACGCCGCGCCGCCCGGGTCGGCCACCAGCTCCAGGCCGGACTCCTCGGCCGCCGCCTGCAGCTCCCAGGTGGCCTGCGCCCAGTCCTCCCGGCTGCCGACCCACTTCTCCTTCTCGTCGTCCCGGGTGGACAGCTCCAGGTAGAAGTCGTTCAGGCCGTAGTCGCGCAGCAGGTCAAGCACGAAGGCCAGCAGCCGCCGCAACTCGGCGCCGGCCTGCTCCGGAGTACAGAAGATGTGCGCGTCGTCCATGGTCAGGCCGCGGACCCGGGTCAGGCCGTGCACCACCCCGGACTTCTCGTACCGGTAGACGGTGCCGAACTCGAACAGCGGCAGCGGCAGGTCCCGGTAGGACCGGCCGCGCGAGCGGTAGATCAGGATGTGCATCGGGCAGTTCATGGGCTTGAGGTAGTACTTGGCGCCCTCGACCTCCATGGGCGGGAAGATGTTCTCCCCGAACCAGCTCAGGTGCCCGGAGATCTCGAACAGCTCCGACTTGGTGATGTGCGGGGTGTTCACGAACTCGTAGCCGGCTTCCTCGTGCCGGCGCCGCGAGTAGTCCTCCAGGATCTTGCGGACCAGGCCGCCCTTGGGGTGGAAGACGGGCAGGCCGCTGCCGATCTCGGGCGGGAAGGAGAACAGGTCCAGCTCGGCGCCGAGCTTGCGGTGGTCACGCTTCTCGGCTTCGACCAGGAACTCCAGGTACTCGTCCTGGCGCTCGCGGGACTCCCAGGCGGTGCCGTAGATCCGCTGCAGCTGCGGGTTCTTTTCGCTGCCCCGCCAGTAGGCGCCGCCGCTGCGCATCAGCTTGAACGCCGGGATCTGCCTGGTGGTGGGCACGTGCGGGCCGCGGCACAGGTCCTTCCAGCGCAGCTCGCCGGTGCCCGCGTCCAGGTTGTCGTAGATGCTCAGCACGTCCCCGCCGACCTCGACGCCCTCGCTCAGCTCGAAGTCCAGCGAGCCGGACCCGTGCCCCTTCAGCCCGATCAGCTCCAGCTTGTAGGGCTCGGCGGCGAGCTCGGCCCGAGCCTGCTCGTCGGTCACGACCCGCCGGGAGAACCGCTGGCCCTGCTTGACGATCTGGCGCATCCGGCCCTCGATGGCCTTGAGGTTCTCGGGAGTGAACGGCTCGGGCACGTCGAAGTCGTAGTAGAAGCCGTTTTCTACGGGCGGCCCGATGCCGAGCTTGGCCTGCGGGAACAGCTCCTGCACGGCCTGGGCCATGACGTGCGCGGCGGAGTGCCGCACGATGTAGTGCCCGTCGTCGCTGGCCGTGTCCACCGGCTCCACGACGTCCCCGTCGGCGAGCGGGCAGGCCAGGTCGCGCAGCTCGCCGTTGACTCGCGCGGCGATGATGTCCGGGCCGCCGTGTACTTTGGCGGCTGCGCCGCTCTGTACTTTGGCGGCTGCGCCGCTCTGTACTTTGGCGGCTGCGCCGCTCTGTACTTTGGCGGCTGCGCCGCTCTGTACTTTGGCGGCTGCGCCGCTCTGTGGGGGGCGCGGGCCAGGGCCGCGCCTGCCGTCGTACCCGCCTGCACCACGTGCTCGCTTCCGGCGAGGGTGATGCGAAGCTGCTGGCTGGACACGGCGGACTCCTTGGTGTTCGGACGGGCTGGTTACCCGATGCTACCGGTGTCCGGGTGCTTCGGTGCGAGGCCAGCCTGGCGCAGGGCGTCGGCTAGCGCACCCTCGGGATTGCTGGGGCGGGGGCGGGGGCGGGCACCACGCTCCGTTCGGCCAAAATTACCTGAAGAGCGGTCCTGCGCCCGGTCACGGCCGCCCGCCGGAGTCTGCGCTTGCCTGGCCGCCTGCGGCGGCGGGCCTTCGTCGTCCAGTCGCAGCGTGAGCGAGATCCGGTGCCGGGGCACGTCCACGGACAGCACCTTGACCCGCACCACGTCGCCGGACTTGACCACCGAGTGCGGGTCGGAGACGAAGTTCTTCGACATGGCGGACACGTGCACCAGGCCGTCCTGGTGGACGCCGACGTCGACGAACGCGCCGAACGCGGCGACGTTGGTCACCACGCCTTCCAAGATCATGCCGGGCCGCAGGTCCCCGAGGGTCTCGACGCCCTCGGCGAACGTGGCCGTGGTGAACGCGGGCCGCGGGTCGCGGCCGGGCTTTTCCAGCTCGCGCAGGATGTCGGTCACGGTCGGCACGCCGAACCGCTCGTCGGTGAACTGCCCGGGCTTCAGCGTGCGCAGCGTGGCGGTGCTGCCGATCAGCTGGCCCGCGGTCGAGCCGGTGACGGCCAGGATGCGGCGGACCACCGGGTAGGCCTCGGGGTGCACCCCGGACGCGTCGAGCGGGTCGTCGCCGCCGCGGATGCGCAGGAACCCGGCGCACTGCTCGAAGGCCTTCGGGCCGAGCCGGGGCACCTGCATCAGCTGCTGGCGGGTCCGGAACGGTCCCTCGGCGTCCCGGCGGGTCACGATCGCGGTGGCCAGGCCGGGCGTGATGCCGGAGACCCGGGCCAGCAGCGGCTGGGAGGCGGTGTTCAGGTCGACGCCGACCGCGTTGACGCAGTCCTCGACCACGGCGTCCAGCGAGTGCGACAGCTTGCCCTCGGTGACGTCGTGCTGGTACTGGCCGACACCGATGGACTTCGGGTCGATCTTGACCAGCTCGGCCAGAGGGTCCTGGAGTCGGCGGGCGATGGATACGGCACCGCGCAGCGAGACATCAAGCGCCGGGAGTTCGGACGATGCGTAGGCGGAGGCAGAGTAGACCGACGCGCCCGCCTCGGACACCACGACCTTGGTCAGCTTGAGCTCCGGGTGCCGCCTGATCAGGTCGGCGGCCAGCCGGTCGGTCTCCCGCGAGGCGGTGCCGTTGCCGATCGCGATGAGCTCAGCGTGGTTTGCCTTGGCCAGTCTCGCGAGGGTGTCGAGGGCCTCGTCCCAGCGCCGCTGCGGCTCGTGCGGGTAGATGGTCGCGGTCGCGGTCACCTTGCCGGTCCTGTCGGTGACGGCGACCTTGACCCCGGTCCGGAAGCCCGGATCCAGGCCGATCGTGGTCCGCGCGCCCGCCGGGGCGGCCAGCAGCAGGTCGCGCACGTTGGCCGCGAACACCCGGACCGCCTCGTCCTCGGCCAGCTGCCACAGCCGGACCCGGACGTCGACGCTCAGGTGGGTCAGGATTCTGGTGCGCCAGGCCCAGTGCACGGTGGCGCCCAGCCACGGGTCGGCGGGGCGGCCTTCGTCGCGCAGGCCGAAGCGCTCCGCGATGGTGGCCTCGACGGCCGCGTCGTCGGCCCCCGGGTCGAGGGTGAGGTCGAGGACCTCCTCCTTCTCGCCGCGGAACAGGGCCAGGATGCGGTGCGCGGGCAACCGGGCGAAGGGCTCGCTGAACTCGAAGTAGTCGGCGAACTTCGCGCCCTTTGCTGTGTCGCCGGCACCCGCGCGCACCCTGGAGATCAGCGTGCCGCGGGCGGCCATCGCCTCGCGCAGCTGCCCGATCAGGTCGGCGTCCTCGGCGAACCGCTCGACCAAGATGGCGCGGGCGCCTTCCAGGGCCGCGCTGACGTCCGGGACGTTCTCGTTGAGGAAGCTCTCTGCAGCGCGCTGCGGGTCACGCGTGGGGTCCGCGAGCAGCAGGTCGGCCAGCGGCTCCAGGCCCGCCTCGCGGGCGATCTGGGCCTTGGTCCGCCGTTTGGGCTTGTACGGCAGGTACAGGTCCTCGAGGCGGGCCTTGGAGTCCGCGGCCCGGATCTGGGCTTCGACCTCGCCGGTCAGCTTGCCCTGGGCGGTGACCTCCTTGAGGATCGCATCCCGGCGCTCGTCGAGCTCGCGCAGGTAACGCAGCCGCTCATCGAGCGTGCGCAGCTGGGCGTCGTCGAGCGTGCCGGTAGCTTCCTTGCGGTACCTGGCGATGAACGGCACGGTCGCGCCGCCGTCGAGCAGTTCCACCGCAGCGCTAACCTGCCGGACGGCCACGCCGAGCTCGTCGGCGATCCGCTGATCTACCGACCGGGTCTGATTCGCATTCACCAGAGCAATTGTGCCAGCGGGCCGGGAGGCGGGGGCGAGCGTCACGGTCTCGGACTAGGCCGCGAGCTTCAGGCTCGCTAATCACCCGCAACGGGCGAGGCGCCGGGTGCCTCCTGTGAGACGATCTCGGCATGGACAGACTGTCGTCCCAGGCCGGCCGTGGCGGTCGGCCCGGCGGCCAGTCCTTCTAACATCACGCCCGCGGCGCCCGTCAAGCGCCGTTCCTACACCTGGAGGCGCCGTGCCCCTCGCCAGTTCGTACTCCTACCCGCTGCTCGGAGCATTCTGGACGGTCCTCGAGATCTTCTTGTGGATTATCTGGATCTGGATCCTGATTTACGTCTTCATCGACATCTTCCGCAGCCACGATCTGTCGGGCTGGGCGAAGGCGCTGTGGTTCTTGTTCGTGCTGTTCATCCCTCTGATCGGCGTCCTGGTCTACCTAATCGCCCGGGGCGGCGAGATGCAACAACGCGCCGTGCAGCAGGCACAGCAGCAGGACCAGGAGGCCCGCCGTTACATCCAGCAGGCCGCGAATGAGGGGAACTCGGCCGACCAGCTGGCCAAGCTGGCCGACCTGCGCGACCGTGGCGTTATCACGGCCGACGAGTTCGAGCGCGAGAAGGCCAAGGTCCTCGCCTCCTAAGTGGCGGGGCAGGTATGACCGAGAATCTTGCCGCGACGGAGAGCTCCACTGCGAAGCAGAACCTCCTGCGTGACTGGCGCTCGGTCATATTTGCCCCGGTCGGCAGTGGCCAGCGACGCCGGCGCGGAAGCGACGGCGTGCGGCTGGCCGCTGCCGTCCTCGCACTAGCGTGCTGCCTGCTGGTCATCCGGTTTGACTCCCGGGTCGACCGGGCCATCACCCAGGTGATCCACCCGCCGCCGTGGAGCATCACCTGGCTGGTGACGGTGGTGTACCAGGCCGGGTCGTTCGGCGTCGTGATCGTCCTGGTGGCCCTGGCCCTGCTCGCGCGCCGCTGGGAGGTCGCCCGCGACCTCGCGCTGAGCGCGGCCGTCGCGGCGGCGGCGTGCGGGATCTTGATCGTGATTCTCGGCAGCCGCGGCGGCAGGCCGGCCGGGATCATGATCGACGACTACGTCCTACGCTTCCCGGTATTGCAGGTCGCCGTGTTCGCCGCGGTGGCCACGGCGGCGCTGCCGTACCTGGCGCGCGGCGTGCAGCGCCTGATCGAGATCTTCATCGCCCTGGTCGCCTTGGCCTGCGCCGTGGGCGGGCACGGGCTGCCGCTGAACGTCGCGGGGAGCCTGGCCATCGGCTGGGGCGCTACCGCGATAGTCCGGCTGGTCTTCGGCTCCCCGCTCGGCCTGCCGTCCGCGGAGGACGTGCGGCTACTGCTGGAGGAACTCGGCATCCGCTCACGCAACGTGCACCCGGCGGCCCGGCAGGTCTGGGGGGTGGCCAAGTTCGAGGCCACCGAGATATGCCGAACGGGCCGGGCTGATCGCCTGGCCGTCTTGGTCTACGGCCGGGATGCGGCCGACGCCCAGCTGCTCACCAAGGCGGGCCGGTTCGTGCTCTACCGTGACTCGGGTCCGAGCCTGATGCTCACCCGGCTGCAGCAGGTCGAGCACGAGGCCTACCTCACCCTGCGGGCCGGCCAGGCCGGCGTCGCCGTGCCGGAGGTCGCCGAGGCCGGGACGGCCGGGCCGTCCAAGGACGCGCTGCTCGTCTGCCGGCTGCCACCGGGGGTGGCGCTGGCCGACGCGGATGCCGCCGAGATCAGCGACGCCGCGCTGGATGACCTCTACCGGCAGCTGCTGATTCTGCGGCGGGCCCGCATCGCGCACGGCGCGATCAGCGGGGACGCGCTGCTGGTGAACCCGGCCGCCCAGACGGTGGCACTGGCGGACTTCCGCAACGCCGCGGCGGGCGCTTCGCCCGATCAGCTCGACCGCGACCTGGCTGGGGCCCTGGCGGTCACGGCGGTGGCGGTCGACGCCGAACGAGCGGCCGATGCCGCGGCCCGGTGCCTGGAGCCCGACCTGCTGGAAGGGACGCTGCGGCACCTGCAAAAGCCAGCGCTCGACCCGCTGGTCGGCCGGAGCCTGCGGGGCAGGCGCGGGCTGCTCGAGGAGGTTCGTCAGCGCGCCGCCCAGGCCGGCTCGATCGAGCTGCCGAAGCTGGTGGAGCCCCGCCGGGTGAGCTGGCCGACGCTGATCATGATCATCGGCACGCTGATCGGCGGCTGGGCCCTGATCGGCGTGCTCATCGACGTCTCCAAGTCCTTCGACACCGTGATCGGGGCCGAGTGGCTGTGGGTCATCATGGCGCTGGTCCTGGCCCAGCTGGCGTACGTGGCCAGCGGCGTCGAAGGCGTCGGCAGCGTGGCCGGGCCGCTCCCGTTCGGCCGGGCGGTGGCCGTCGAGTTCGCCAACGCGTTCAGCGCCCTGGCCGGCGGCACGGCGGCCGTGTTCGCAACCCGGGTGCGCTTCTTCCAGCGGCAGGGCTACGACTCCACGGTGGCGCTTAGTTCGGGGGCCATCATGGCCACGTCCAGCTGGATCGCCATCGCCGTGTTGTTCCTGGTCTCACTGCCGTTCGCCTGGGGGAACATCCACTTCGAGGTCACCCCCGAGTCCGGCGGGGATTCGAAGCTGGTCTGGATCATCCTGGCCGTGGTGGTGCTGGTCGCCGTGGCGGTCGGTCTGCTCCTGGCCGTGCCCCGGCTGCGCAGGCTGGCCGCCGACAAGCTGCGCCCCAAGGCGCGCGACATCTGGGGCAACCTCAAGCAGGTCGCCAGCTCTCCGCACAAGCTGGCGCTACTGGTGGGCGGCTCATTCGCCCAGGAACTGCTGGTGGTCATGGCCCTGTCGGTGTCGCTGCGGGCGTTCGGCGACCATGTCAATCTGCCCACCTTGTACGTGGTCATCTTCCTGGCCGGGATCATCGGGGGCATCTCGCCGTCACCCGGCGGCCTGGGGGTGGTGGAAGCGGGCATGATCCTCGGCCTCACCGCGGCCGGGGTCTCGGAGGCCGACGCGACCGCCGCGGTCTTCATCCAGCGCCTGTTCACGTCGTACCTGCCGCCCATCTGGGGCTGGGTCACCCTCGTCTGGATGCGAAAAAGAGAGTACCTGTGAAAGCGGGAGGTGCCATGGACTCGGTCCCGGGCGGTGGCGTGCCGATCGAAACCACAGGGCCGTTCGCGTCCTCGTGGCGGCGCCAGCACCTGTCCGTGGACGAGCGAGTCGCCCGGGGCCGGGCCGCGCGCCGGGAGGCGCCGCGGTCGAGTCACGGACGGTGGCAGCCTGCCCCCGATCGCCCCGATCCGATCTCGCTGCTGGAAGAGCAGGCGGCGACCCGGGTACCCGAACTGGTCCCGATCCGCTACGGACGGATGCTAGCCTCGCCGTTCACGTTCTACCGGGGTGGGGCGCTGATCATGGCGGCCGACCTGGCAGCCACCCCGGTGACCGGGATCACCGTACAGTTGTGCGGTGACGCCCACCTGTCGAATTTCGGCCTGTTCGGCTCGCCCGAGCGGCGGATGCTGTTCGACATCAACGACTTCGACGAGACCCTCCCGGGACCGTGGGAGTGGGACGTGAAGCGGCTGGCGGCGAGCTTTGAGATCATGGGACGTGACCGCGGCTTCTCCCCGGACGACCGCCGCGCCGTGGTCATGGCCGGGGTCCAGGAATACCGGAGCCGGATGCGCCGGGCCGCCGGGATGAAGGGCCTGGACGTGTGGTACGAGCATTTCGAGGCCGGGATGCTGCTCAAGATGGTTCGCAAGGAGGTCCAGGTCAGGCGGGTCGGCAGGACGGAGGCCGAGGAGATCGAGAAGATGGTAGCCAAGGCGAGGACCCGCGACAGCACCCGGGTGTTCGCCAGGCGAGCAGACGAGGTCGAGGGCGAGTTGCGCATCGTCGCCGACCCGCCGGTCATCATACCGATCGAGGACCTGATCCAGCCGGGTACTGAATGGGAGAACCCGGTCCCGCTCATCAAGAAGCTGCTCAGCTCGTACCGGCGCACGCTCGGGCGTCAGCATCACCCCCTGGAGGAGTACCGCTACGTCCACGCGGCGTACAAGATGGTCGGCGTGGGCAGCGTCGGGACCCGCTGCTACATCATGCTGATGCTCGGCCGCGACAATAACGACCCGCTGTTCCTCCAGGTCAAGGAGGCGCAGCCGTCGGTGCTCGAGCGTTTCCTCCCGGCGAGCACCTATCGGCACCACGGCGAGCGCGTGGTCGCGGGGCAGCGGCTGATGCAGGCGGCGACGGACATCTTCCTGGGCTGGCAGCGCATCAGGGGCATGGACGGCGTAACCCGCGATTACTACGTGCGCCAGTTCCAGGACTGGAAGGGCAGCGCGGATGTGGACACGCTCCTGGTACCGGGAGCCACGCTGTACGCGCGTATCTGCGCGGCGACCCTGGCCCGGGCGCACGCCCGGTGGGGGGACCGGATCGCCATCGCCTCCTACCTGGGCAACGGGGACGCATTCGACCGCGCCATCGCGGACTTCTCCGCGGCCTACGCGGACCAGAACGAGATGGACTACGCCGCGTTCGCCGCGGCCGTCGACTCGGGGCGGCTGACCGCCCAGACCGGGGTGTAGGCGCTTTCCCTAAGCGGAGGCCTCGTTCGTGACCATCAACGACAAGCCGGCGGCGCCGGGCAAGCCAGATCTGGCCGCCAGGATCGATCAGGAGAAGTCGCAGCCGCTGGCCTGGAAAACGGTGGCCAAGCGCGCCGCGGTAGTCGCCGTCGCCGGCCTCGCCATCTACCTCGTATTCCCGGCGATCACCGAGGTGTTCGCGTCCTGGCCGCGTCTGTCCACCCTGAACCCATGGTGGCTCACCGCGGCGATCGCCGCCGAGATCGCGCACTTCACCTGCACGTTCGCGCTGCAGCGCCTGGCGTTGCGGACCAAGCCGTGGTTCCCGGTGATCACGTCCACGCTGGCCGGCAACGCGATCAGCCTCATCATGCCGGGAGGTGCGGCGGTCGGCGCCGCGACGCAGTTCCGGATGCTGGCGGCCAGCGGCATGGACACCAGCTCGACGGTGGGCGGGCTAGCGGCGTTCTCCCTGCTCGGCGTCGGCGGCCTGCTCGCCCTCCCGCTCTTCGCGCTTCCCGTGATCTTGATCGGCGCACCGGTCAACCGCGGGCTTGAGAACGCGGCGTTCCTCGGCGTGGCGGGATTCGTGGCCTTCGCCGCCTTCGGCGCGGTGGTGCTGGCCTACGACGCGCCGCTGCGCTGGGCCGGCCGGACGGCGCAACGGCTCAGGAACTGGGTCTTGCGGAAACGCCCCCCGCTGGAAGGGCTGGACGAGACCCTGCTCGCCCAGCGCGACGAGATCCGGGCGGTACTCGGCAAGCAGTGGTGGCAGGCGCTGCTGCTCTCCGCCGGCCGGCTGGCGTTCGACTACCTGTGCCTGCTGTTCGCGCTGCGGGCCACCGGGAGCCACCCCCGCCCCTCGCTGATCATCGTGGCCTACGCCGTGGCCGGCATCGTCGGGATGATCCCGGCCACCCCCGGCGGTCTCGGGCTGGTGGAGGCGAGCCTGACCGGGCTCCTGGTGCTGGCTGAAGTGAACTCCAGTCAAGCCGTGCTGGCCACGTTCACCTACCGGATCGCCTCGTACTGGGTGCCGTTGCTCGCCGGGCCGGTCGCTTACGGCCTGTTCAAGATCCGGTACGGGAAACGCGCGGTCGCGCCAGCCGCACCGGGCAGCTAGGCAGGCCATGGACCGGGCCGGCCAGCAGCAGGTCGATGTCGCGCCCGTCGGACAGGGTGACGAGGCGGCGTTCGGTGTCCATCAGCCGGGTCGGGTCCGCTCGGGCGTGACCAGCACCGCGGTCCGGCGCTCCTCGGCCATGACCCGGTCGTAGGTGGGCCAGTCGTCGTGCATCCCGCCCGCCGCGGTGAAGATCTCCCGCAGCAGCAGCCGCAGCCGCTCGGCGTCCACCCCGGGCAGCGGGTCGTCGGGCCCGGCGAGTTCGACCGGGCCTTCGGCCGACGCCCACTGCCACCCGGCCCGGATCACGACCGTAGCCCGCGGCCGGGCCCGCAGATTGGTCAGCCGGTGCGCGTCGCCCCGGCTGACCAGGCCGACCACCTGGGCTCCGGTGACCGGATGGGGCAGCACGCCCGCGTTCACCACCGACGACTGGATCGTCCCGTCAGCCCGCAGCGTCGAGACCACGACCAGGCCGTGATCGCCGTCGACCAGCCGGGCGAAGTCCTCAAGTCCGCTCACCGCGCCAGCCTAACTCTTCCCGCTGGACCCGGCGCCGCGGCGGTGTGATCGGATGGTGCGCGGAGGTGCGAAGCGACGATGCCTGACCAATCACCCCCGGCGGCGATGGCGGCCGATGACGCGTTCGGCGCGGACCTGTACCGGCTGCTGTCCGAGCAGGCCCCCGATACGGTGTTCTCCCCGGTGAGCGTGGCCAGCGTGCTGCAGATGGCCTTGTGCGGAGCTCGCGGCCAGACGGCGGCGGAACTGGCCGACGCCTTGCACCTGGACGGGTCGCCGGACGCCGCGGCCACGGCCCTGCGCAGCCTGTCGGCGCTGGTCGCCACCGTGACGGCGGACGGGACGGTCACGTTCCGGGCGCCCGCCGCGGTCTGGGTCCAAGCCGGGCTGCCGCTGCAGCCCGACTTCACCGCCCAGCTCGGGGAGGCCGTGGCCGAGACCGACTTCGCGGGCGCGCCGCAGCAGGCCCGGGCGCAGATCAACGGGGTGGTCGCCGAGCAGACCGACCAGAAGATCACCGGGCTGCTGGCCGCCCGCGCGATCGACGACCGGACTCGGTTGGTGCTCACCAGCGCCATCTACCTCAAGGCGGGCTGGGCCCAGACCTTCCCGGAGAGCGCGACCGCGGAGGCGCCGTTCCACCCGGACGGCCCGGACCGACCGAGCCGGACCGTGCGCATGATGCACAGCACGGCACCCCTGATGTACGTGCGGGGCGACGGGTACCAGGCGGTCCTGCTGCCCTACCGCGGCGGGAACCTGGCCATGGCCGTGGTCCTGCCCGACGGCCCGCTGGCGGCGCTGACCCCGGCCATCGCGGCGGGCGGGATGCGCGGCCTGCTGAGCGGGACGGCCAGGTTCGAGGTCACGCTGGCCCTGCCGAGGTTCCGGCTGGAGACCGGGTTCGACCTCATCCCGGTCCTGACCCGGCTCGGCGTGCGGCAGGCCTTCACCGACCACGCCGACTTCAGCGGCATCACCGAGGCCACCCGGCTGCTGATCAACGCGATCGCGCACAAGGCGTACATCGACGTCGACGAGCAGGGCACCGAGGCGGCCGCGGCCACCGCGGTCACCTTCCGGCCGACGGCGGCGTTCCGGGCTCCGCAGCCGGTCACGATGACCGTGGACCGGCCGTTCCTGTTCGCGATCTGGTACGCCCCGGCTGGCCTGCCGCTGTTCCTGGGCCAGGTCAGCCACCCGTGAGGGACAGGCCGGCGGGGCTGCAGGAGCATGAGCTGCGGCTGGCGCTGGCCGAGGGCTGGCGGATCGACGTCGCGGCCTTGCGGTACGCCCCGGTGGGCGGCGGCAGCTACCACTGGGTGCCGCGGGACGGCGCGGGGCGACGCTGGTTCGTGACCGCCGACGACCTGGACGACAAGGCCTGGCTCGGGCACACCAGGCCCGCGGTCATGGCGGGCCTGCGGTCGGCGATGCAGCTGGCGCTGGCGCTGCGCCGCGACGCCGGCCTGGACTTCGTGGTGGCGCCGGTCCCGGGCGTCGACGGCGCGGCGGTAAGGCCGGCGGGACCTGCGCACGCGGTAGCGGTCTTCCCGTTCCTCAGCGGGACCCCGGGGCGGTTCGGCCAGGCGCTGCCCGCCGCCGAGCGGGCCGCGCTGACCGACATGCTGGCCGCGCTGCACGGGTCGGCGCTGGATCGGTCGGCGCTGGCCGGGGCGCCGGTGGCCGCGATCGGCCTGGCTCGGCGCGGGGACCTGGACGCGGCACTGCTGGACCTGGGACAGCCCTGGCGGGCGGGGCCGTTCGGCGAGCCCGCGCGTACGCTGCTGGCCGGAGCCGGCGACCGGATCCGCGGGCTGCTGGAGGTCTTCGACCGGCGAGCCGGCGCGATACGGGCGGATGACTTCGTGATTACTCACGGCGAGCCTCATCCCGGCAACGTGATGCGGGTCGGTACCCGGCGGATGCTGATCGACTGGGACACGGTCGGGCTGGGCCCGCCGGAGCGCGACCTGTGGATGGTGGCCGGCGGGAGCGGCGAGGAGGCGCGACGCTACGCCGACCTGAGCGGCCGGGCCGTCGACCCCGGCCTGCTGGAGTGGTACCGGCTGCGCTGGGCGCTGGATGACATCTCGGCCTTCGTGTACCAGCTCCGGTCCGCTCACGGCCGCACCGCGGACGCCGAGCATGCCTGGGTAGCCCTGAAGCACACCGTGACGAGCCTGGACAGCGATACGGCGGCGTGGGCGATCAATTGTTGACAATATTGTGGGCATTTTCTAGGATCGCGGTGCGAGCGCAGGCGGGCGTGGCGCCGGGGCGAGCCGGGACGCCGGTCGCGGCTGAGCGGCTGCGGCAGGCCATCCTGCGGGAAACGGAGGAAGCCTCGTGGGTACCGGTGAATCCACGCTCGTGGTGAGCGCGCACGCTGCCGACTTCGTCTGGCGGGCGGGCGGCGCGATCGCGCTGGCCGCGGCGCGGGGCGACCGGGTCACGGTGCTGTGCCTGACCTACGGGGAGCGCGGCGAATCGGCGAGCGCCTGGCGGGCGGGCCATCCCCTGGAGGAGATCAAGGCGCTGCGCCGGGCCGAGGCCGAGAACGCCGCGGCGGCGCTCGACGCCGAGATCGAGTTCCTCGACGCCGGGGACTACCCGCTGCGCGAGACCGACGAGCTGGTGGACCGCATCGTCGGGGTGTACCGCCGGGTCAACCCGTCGGTGGTGCTCACCCACCCGCTGGCCGACCCGTACAACCAGGATCATCCGGCCGCGGCGCAGATGGCGCTACGGGCCCGGGTGCTGGCCCAGGCGATCGGGTACCCGGCTCCGGGCGAGCCGATCGGCGCGCCGCCGGTGTTCCTGTTCGAGCCGCACCAGAGCGAGATGTGCGGGTTCAAGCCCGAGGTGCTGCTGGATATCACGCCGGTGTTCGAGGCCAAGCGCAAGGCGATGGAGGCCATGGCGGCCCAGCGGCACCTGTGGGAGTACTACACGGACCTGGCCAAGCGGCGCGGCACGCAGCTGCGCCGCAACGCCGGGCCGAACCTCGGTCTGCCGCAGTCCACCCTGGCCGAGGCCTACATGCGGGTGTTCCCGCAGGTCACGGATAGGCTCGGCTGATGCGCAACGTGATCGTCACCGGCGTGCCGCGGGCCGACCTGGCTGTGGTCGACCAGCTCACCGCCCTGGGCGTAGCCACCGTGCACGAGGCGATCGGCCGGGCCGGGTACCTGGGGCCGGGCCTGCGCCCGATCCAGGACGGGACGCGGGCCGGCGGGACGGCGGTGACCGCGTTGTGCTGGCCCGGTGACAACCTGATGATCCACGCCGCGGCCGAGCAATGCCGGGCCGGGGACCTGCTGGTGGTGACCACCACCTCGCCGTGCACCGACGGGATGTTCGGCGAGCTGCTGGCGACCTCGCTGGCCGCTCGTGGCGTGCGCGGCATCGTGATCGAGGCGGGGCTGCGGGACGTGGCCGAGCTGCGGGCCATGGGCTTCGCGGCCTGGTCGGCCGCGATCAGCGCGCAGGGCACGGTCAAGGAAATCCCCGGCGCGGTCAACGTGCCGGTGTCGGTAGGCGGCCAGATCATCCGGCCTGGCGACGCGATCATCGCCGACGACGACGGCGTGGTGTGCGTGCCGCGGGGCGAGGTGAGCCAGGCGCTCGCCGCCGCGCAGGCCAGAGTGGCCAAAGAAGCACAGACACGCCGGGAGCTGGCCGACGGCCAACTCGGCCTGGACCTGTACGGCCTGCGGGCCAAGCTCGCCGCCCTCGGCGTGGAATGGGTCAGCGCCGAGGATGCGCTCCGCTCGAACGACATGGATGTGACACCCTGATGGATCTTTCCGTTAGGGTGCCGCATTCACGCAGTTGGACGCTGGTGCCGGTGTGGCTAATGGTGAGGGTGAGCTAAATGGGGTCCGGTGACGGGGTGCGGTGCATGCTCATGCGGGGCGGCACGTCGAAGGGCGCCTACTTCCTGGCCGAGGATCTGCCGCCCGACCGGGCCGAACGCGACGACCTGCTGCTGCGGATCATGGGCAGCCCGGACGCCAGGCAAATCGACGGGATTGGCGGGGCTCATCCGCTGACCTCCAAGGTGGCCGTGATCGCCCCCTCGGCCCGCGCCGACGCCGACGTCGACTACCTGTTCCTCCAGGTCGGCGTCGAGACGGCGATGGTGTCGGACCGGCAGAACTGCGGCAACCTGCTGGCCGGCGTGGGGCCGTTCGCGGTCGAGCGGGGCCTGGTCAGCGCGGCGCCAGTCCGGATCCACATGGTCAACTCGGGCAGCGTGGCCACGGCGAGGTTCCCCGGGGCGGACGGCGTGGTGGACTACGACGGCGACGTCGCGATCGCGGGGGTACCGGGCACGGCCGCGCCCGTGATCCTGGACTTCGCCGGAACCGAGGGCTCGGCCACCGGCGCGCTGCTGCCGACCGGGCACGTCACCGACGTCGTCGACGAGATCACCGTCACCTGCATCGACAACGGGATGCCGGTGGTGGTCGTGGCCGCCGCCGCGCTCGGCCGGACCGGGTACGAGACCGTGGCCGAGCTCGAGGCGGATTCCGAGCTGGGCCGCCGGGTGCAGGCGCTGCGGCTGGCGGCCGGGCCGCTGATGGGCCTAGGCAACGTGTCCGCGACCTCGGTGCCGAAGATCTCCCTGATCGCGCCGCCGGCCGACGGCGGCACGGTCTGCACCAGGACCTTCATCCCGGTCCGGGTGCACGATTCGATCGGGGTACTCGGCGGGATCAGCGTGGCCACCGCGCTGCTGCTGGACGGGGCGGCCGGCGCTGACCTGGCCGCGGTCAAGCCGGGGCAGACGCGGTTCGATATCGAGCACCCGACTGGTCATCTCGAGGTCGAGGCCGAGGTCGACACGACGAGCCAGCCGCCCACGGTGATCCGGTCGGGAGTGGTGCGCACCGCGCGCAAGCTCTTCGACGGCACCGTCTTCCCCCGGAGGTCCCGGTGACCAGCCCCCAGCACCCGGCGGCACAGCATCCGGCGGCGACCCGGCCGCCGCTGCACGACATCGCGCATCTCGGGCATATCGAGCTGCTGACGCCCAAGCTCTGCGAGAGCCTGTGGTTCTTCGTGGAGGTGCTCGGCCTGACCGAGACCTGCCGCGAGGGCAACTCGATCTACCTGCGTACCTGGGACGACTACGAGCACCACACGGTCAAGCTCACCGCGCACGAGACCTCGGGCATCCGGCGGGTCGGGTTGCGGGCCTCGAGCCAGGCCGCGCTCGAAGCCCGGGTGACGGCGATCGAGGCGGCCGGGCTCGGCGTCGGCTGGAAGGACGGCGACCCGGGCATCGGGCCCACCTACCTGTTCCGCGACCCGGACGGGCACGAGCTGGAGCTGTACTGGGAGAGCGAGTGGTACACCCCGCCTGATGAGCTCAAGCCGTCGCTGAAGAACCAGGCCCAGGCCTACCCGGGGCGCGGCGTCTGCGTCCGGCGGCTGGACCACGTGAACTACCTGGCCCGGGAGGTGCCGCCCAGCGGGGATTTCGTCCGCGACGTGCTCGGCGGGCGGGTCACCGAGCAGATCATGCTGGACGACGGGACGATCTCCGCGCAGTGGCTGCACTTCACCAACAAGGGTTACGACCTGGTGTACACGCGGGACTGGACGGGCAGCACCGGGCGGCTGCACCACGTGGCGTTCGCGCCCGACACCCGGGAGGACATCCTGCGCGCCGCGGACATCTGCCTGGACCGCGGCGTGTTCATCGAGACCGGGCCGCACAAGCACGCGATCCAGCAGACGTTCTTCCTGTACGTCTACGAGCCCGGCGGCAACCGGATCGAGCTGGCCAACCCGGTCGCCCGGCTGGTACTCGCACCGGACTGGCGCACCATCACCTGGACCGAGGCCGAGCGGGCCAAGGGCCAGGCCTGGGGCCTGAAGACCATCGAGTCCTTCCACACCCACGGGACCCCGCCGGTCCGCTAGCCGGACCCGCGGCAATCAGCCGAACGGACCGCGGTTACCACGGTCCGTTCGGCTGAAAAGGCTCTTAAAGGCCCTAGCTGGCTGGCGGGGTGATCACTGAGAAGACCGCGCCCTGGTCGTCGGCAACCACGGCGATCCGGCCGTACGGGGTGTCGTTGGCGGGCTGGACGACACGGCCGCCGAGCTCGGTGACCTTGGCCGCCGTGGCGTCGGTGTCGGTCACGGCGAAGTACGTGGCCCAGGCGGCGGGCAGCTGCGCGGGGGTGCCTTCCGGGTACTCGCCGATGCCGCCGACCTCGTGATCGCCGACCATGAGCATCGCGTACTTGAAGCCGTCGGCGCTCATGTCCTGGTAGCCGTAGCCGAACACGGCCTGGTAGAAGGCCTTGCTGCCGTCGAAGTCCCGGCTCATGTGCTCGCTCCAGACCAGCGAGCCCGGCTCGTTGGCCACCTGGAGCCCGCTGGTTTTCCCGCCCTGCCAAAGCGCGAAGGCGGCACCGGCCGGGTCCATGCCCACCGCCATCCGGCCCTCTTCCATGACATCCATCGGTCCGGCGAGCACCTGGCCGCCCGCGCCCTTGATCTTGTCCGCGGTCGCGTCGACGTCGTCGCTGGCCAGGAACGTGGTCCAGACGGTCGGGGCGTCGGGTCCGGCCATCTTGGGGCTGATCGCCGCGACGATATGGCCGTCCTGGTGGGCGATCGAATAGCCGCCGACCTCGGGAGCGCCGAGCTCGATGTCCCAGCCGAACAGGGCCTTATAGAACGCGATCGCCTTCGGTACGTCGTCCACGCTGACATCCACCCAGCAGGGCGTACCGGCAGGCCATCGCGTATCGCGTGTTACCACTGTGTTTACCTCCCCATGTTGATCCCGTTTCGGGCGACGCTAACACAGGGCACCGACATTCCGGCCTCCTACACTTGGCGTTCATGTACGCCAAGACGAACCCCGGCACGGGCCGCCTGTCGTCCCGGCAGAAGCGCGTATTCGCGGTCGTCGGAGTACTGATCGTCGCCTTGCTCGCCGGGCTGGGCACCTGGGCGGCGCTGGCCTCGGACAGCTACTCCAGCTCCGGCCACGGCTGCGTGAACGTCACCGTGGCGAGCTCCACCGGCGGGACGACCCTGCACTACTGCGGCGCGGCGGCCCGGTCGTTCTGCCAGACCTCGTTCCGCTCGCAAGATAAGATCTCGCTGGAGGCCCGGCCGCAGTGCGTGCTGGCCGGGCTAGCCCCGTCGGCCAGCGCTTCGGCGACGGGATAGGCCGTCACAGGTCGACGATGATGGTGACGGGGCCGTCGTTGACCAGCGACACCTTCATGTCGGCACCGAAGACGCCGGTCTGCACGCGGGCCCCACCATCACGCAAAGCCTGGATTACAGCGCTGACCAGGGGCTCGGCCACCGGACCGGGCGCGGCAGCCGACCAGGACGGGCGGCGGCCCTTGGCCAGGTCGGCGTAGAGGGTGAACTGGCTGATAACCAGCAGCGGCGCGCCGACGTCGGAGCAGGACTTCTCGCCGTTCAGAATCCGCATCCCCCACAGCTTGGCGGCCAGCTTCGCGGCCAGTTCGGGGGTGTCGTCGTGGGTGGCGCCGACCAGGACGAGCAGGCCGGGCTCGTCGATCTCCCCGACCACGTTCCCGTCCACGGCCACGCTGGCCCGGCTGACCCGCTGCACCACCGCTCGCATAAGACGGCAGGGTATCGGGGCGCCATTTGGTCGCCGGAACAGGGCAGACTACGAGCGTGACGATCATTCCGGAACACAATGACGTGAACCCAGTCGTCGCCGAGGTGGTGCGGTCCGGTTTCGCCGAGTCGCGGCACCGCGGCGCGGTAGCGGCGGTGGCCGCCGACGGGCGGCCGGTCATCAGCCTCGGCCGGACCGATCTCCCGTTCCTGCCGCGGTCGGCGAACAAGCCACTGCAGGCGACGGCGATGCTCCGCTGCGGCCTGAACCTGGACGCCGAACTGCTCGCGCTGGCCGCGGCGAGTCATTCCGGTGAGGACTTCCACGTCGACGGGGTGCGGAAGATCTTGTCCGGGGCCGGCCTGACCGAGGACGACCTGCGCTGCCCGGCCTCCTGGGCGCTGGAGACGCAGACCGCGCACCGGATGATCGCGCGCGGCGAACCCATGTCCCGGATCCGGATGAACTGCTCGGGCAAGCACGCCGCGATGCTGGCCACCTGCGCTGCGAACGGCTGGCCGACGGCCAGTTACACCGATCCCGGCCATCCGCTGCAGCAGGCGATCCGGGATGCGATCGAGGACCTGGCCGGGCAGCGGTCGACCGCCACCGGGGTCGACGGCTGCGGAGCGCCGCTGTTCGCGCTGACGCTGGAGGGGCTGGTCCGGGCGTTCCGGGCGCTGGTGCTGGCCCGGCCCGGCACGCCCGAACGCCGGGTGGCCGACGCCATGCGCGCGTATCCGGAATGGACCAGCGGCACGAACCGGGACGAGCGCCGGCTGATGAACGCGGTGCCGGGCCTGCTGCTCAAGAGCGGTGCCGAGGGCGTGGACGCGTTCGCGTTCGGTGACGGCCGGGCCGGAGCGGTCAAGATCGACGACGGGGCGCAGCGGCCCCGGACCCCGGTCACGGTGGCGGCGTTGCGCCTGCTGGGCGCCGTGGTGCCGGACGACCTGGCCACCGTCCCGGTCACCGGCGGCGACGCCGTGGTCGGGGAGGTTCGCGCGGTCGGACTGTCGTAGCCGCACCGTAGGATGGCGCGGGTGAACAAGAAGACCAGGCCACCCCGTCGGACCGCACCCGCGAGCGCCCCGGGGCGTGAGGATCCCGGCACGCTCGTCGAGCGGATGATGGGGAGCCTCTGGCGGGCGGTCGCCGCGGGCGACCCGCTGCGCGCCGAACTCGAAGCGGCGACGTGCATGGCGCTGCCGCGGGTGGGGCGGCTGGCTCCCGACGACGCGCAGGCCTTTATCGACAAGGTGCTGGTCGAAGAGGCGGTCCGCCAGCCCTCGGCGGACGGGGCCGCGGTGCTCCGGCTGCTGATGTCGCTGGGCTCGCCCGCCACCAGGCGGTCGGCCAGCCGAGGGCTGGCCCGGCTGACCGAGGCCGGCACCTACCCGCCGGACTGGGTGACCGGGGTCGGGAAGGCCGTTCCGGACCGGGCCTGGCGGCGGTACGACGTGTTCGGCGACGACGAGGCGATCGCGGTGACGTTCCGCTACGGCGAGGCGGAGCACGGCATCGTGGGGCAGATCGACCTGACCGGCATTCCGGTCGCGATCGGAGTCGGCGTGGCCGCCGACGCGGCCAGCCTGATCGAGGCTGTGCACCGCGAGGACGATCCGTTCGATCGCACCGAGGAGATCAGCCTGGCCGAGGCGCGGCGCCGCCTGGAGGCGCCGCTGGCCCGCGGCGACGAGGAAGCTGGCCAGGCCGCGCCGGTGGACACCGTCGCGTACCTGCCGGTGGTGCGGTCCCGGGTGCGGCGGCTGCCAGCCGAGGGCGCCCCGGCGCTGCTCGTCTTCACCGCCGCCGATCGCGCGGCGGCGGTGGACGATTTCCTGAAGAGCCCGCTGGCCGCCGACGTGGTAGCGGCCGACGAGGACGCCACGCGGTTCTGGGCCGAGGTGCTGATGGGCTACAGCAGCCGCGTGCCCGGCGAGGCGCCCGACCAGATCGGCCCGCGCAAGATCGCGCACCTGCTGCTCGGCCACGTGCCGAACACCTTCACCCTCTCCCCCGCGCAGCGCCAGCACCTGGAGCCCGTGGTGACCGCGTGGGCCCGCTGGTCGGCCGAGCACCGCGGCCTGGACGAGGCCGCGACCGCCCGGCTGGCGGAAAGCCTGCCTGAGGTGTTCGGCCGGTTCGGTGCGGCGTACGACGACCCGGAGGCGGCGACCGCTCGCAGCTACCTGGCCGACCTGGCGGTCAGCGACGCCGACGTGTCGGGGCTGGCCACCCACGTGGCACGCCGCATGTTCGCGGTGCCCCTGCCTGGCCCGGCCGCGGACGGCACTACGGTGGACGTCCCGGTGGACGTCAGCGATCCGGCGGTCCGCCGCGCGCTGGCCGAGGCCGAGTTCGGCGGGTGCGCCCCGCACGCCGGCCTGACCCAGGAGGAGTTCCTGGCCGCGGTGCACCGCGTCATCGCCGAACTGTGGGACGACGATCCGCAGGAGACCTTCCAGGCGGCCCGGCGCCTGTTCGCCTCCGGCGCCGACCGGCACGACATCATCCACACGCTGGCCGAGACGCCCGCCGCCGCAGGCGGCCAGACCAGCCCCGCCGCCGCAGGCGGCCAGACCAGCCCCGCCGCCGCAGGCGGCCAGACCAGCCCCGCCGCCGCAGGCGGCCAGACCAGCCCCGCCGCCGCAGGCGGCCAGACCAGCCCCGCCGGGCGGCCAGACCGGCCGGCTGCAGCGGCAAGCCCCGCCGCTTCCGGGTCCAGCACCGCGCAGAGCCGGGCCAGGGCCGTGGTGTAGGCGTGGTCGGGCGGGCGGGCGTAGCCGATGACCAGGCCCGCCCGATCGGCGCTGACGCGGGGGGCCCGGAAGCTGTCCAGGCCCTGCAGGGCCAGGCCGTGCCGGGCGCCCCGGGTGATGAGCTGCCGCTCGGCCTCGGCGCCGGGCAGGTCGAGAACCGCGTGCAGGCCGGCCGCGATCCCGGTGACGTGCCGCTCCTGACGGCGCAGGGCGGCCGCCAGGCGGTCGCGGCGGCGGCGGTAGGCGAGGCGGGTGCGGCGGATCTGCCGGTCGTAGCCGCCGGAGGTGATGAACTCGGCCAAGATGAGCTGGTCCAGGCCCGACGGACCCGCGGTGAGCTGCGCGGTCACCGCGTCAAGCAGCCGCGGCGGGACGACCAGCCAGCCGAGCCGCAGGGCCGGGATCAGGCTCTTGCTCGCCGTGCCGGCGTAGATGACGTGATCGGGTGCGAGCGCCTGCAGCGCGCCCACCGGCTGCCGGTCGTACCGGAACTCCCCGTCATAGTCGTCCTCGATCACCACCCCGCCCCAGCGCGCTGCGTCCCGGCGGCGCTGCGGATGCAGGGTCACGCCCAGCGGGAACTGGTGTGCCGGGGTCAGCAGCGCGGCATCGGCTCCGTCGGCCGCGCCGATCAGGGCGCCGCGGCCGTCGACCGGCAGCGGCCGCAGGCGCAGGCCCTGGGCCTGCGCGAGCTCGCGGTGGGCCCGATGGCCGTAGGCTTCCACAGCGAGCGTGGCCGCGCCGACCGAGCGCAACGCGGCGCAGGCGACCGCCAGGCCGTGCGCGAAGCCCGCGCAGATAACGATGTGGCCGGGATCGGCGGCAACGCCCCGGGCCCGGGCCAGGTATCCGGCCAGCACCGTCCTCAGCTGCGGGAGCCCGCGCCGATCCGGGTAGTCCAGCAACGAGCGAGGCGTGGTCGCCAGCACCTTGCGGGCGGTCGCCAGCCACGCGCCGCCCGGGAAGGCGGACAGGTCGGGGACGCCCGGGCGCAGGTCGTAGCGGGGCGCGCTGGCCTCGGGGCGGGCCAGCAGGCCGGGGCCGGGCTGGGCGGCGGGACGTTCGGCGACCGAGGTTCCCGAACCGGTCCGGGCGGTAAGCCAGCCCTCCGCAACTAGCTGGCTGTACACCTCGGCCACCGTGTTGCGGGCCAGGCCAAGATCTGCGGCCAGGGCCCGCGAGGACGGCAGCCGGGTGCCGGGACTGAGGCGCCCGGTCCGGACGGCGTCGCGGAGCGCCGTCTCCAGGCCGAGGCGGATGCCCTTCGGGCTCTTGGGTCCGGGCAGGTCCAGGTGCAGGTCGACGCCGCCATGGCGGGCAACGTCGTCATCTTTGGCCCATGTTTCTGACATAGAAATGGACCTTATCTTGGGCCGCTTACCGCCATAGAGTCGGTGTCATGACGATGACAAGCGACACCACGCAGGTACCGGTCCGGCTGGACTTCGACAGCTTCGCGGCGGGCTTCGCCCGCGCGATGGCGCACCTGGACCAGGCCGCGACAAAGGAACTCGACCGGGCACAGATCGATCCCAAGCTGCGCGAGCTGATCCGGATCCGCGCCTCGCAGCTCAACGGCTGCGCCTACTGCATCGACATGCACACCAAGGACGCGCGCGCGATCGGCGAGACCGAGCAGCGCATCTACGGGCTGGCCGCCTGGGCCGAAACGCCGTACTTCACCCCTCGCGAGCGTGCCGCGCTGGCGTTCACCGAGGCGGTGACGCTGCTGGCGGACACGCACGTGCCCGACGAGGCCTTCCACGCCGTGGCCGCGGAGTTCAGTCCGCAGGAGGTCGCCGCCCTGGTCAGCCTCATCGTCACGATCAACGCGTGGAACGCGATCGGGGTCAGCACCCGGGCCTGGACGCCCGGCTCGTACCAGCCCTAACGGGGGCAGGGCGGGCTAGCTGGTGAGGGGGGCGGGGTGGGGGCGCCAGGCCGACGGCGGGTGGCCGGGGAGCTCGGTGCGACCGCCGGTCCAGAGCAGCGACGTCCACGGGTCGGTATCGGCGAACTCGGTCGGAGCCTGCGGGTACAGCCGGGCCAGGACGCGACGGCATACGTCGCGTGGCGGGTCGAGGCTGAGGCCGAAGCCCTGGGCGATGTCGTTGCCGTGCAGGAGGGCCTCGTTGCAGCCCAGCGCGGCGAAGCCTTCGGGGTCGGTGGCGCCGGCCGGATGAAAGGCCCGGACGTGTGCGGGTGAGGTGCGCACCATCGAGGCCAGAACCCGGCCGCCGGTGACGGCGAACTCCAGCACCTCGGCCGGGGAGGCGTCCTTCTCGGCGCTGGCGACGGCCCGCACGTACCGGGCGGTGGGCTGGACGGCGAGCTGCCAGGCGTAGGAGAGCAGGCAGTCACCGATGTGCTCGGCGGTATGCCAGCAATTCCACTCCAGGCTGCCCGCCCGCACCGACCAGTCCCGGTCGGTCAGCGGCAGCAGGCCGCTCATGACGCACGCCATCGCAGCGTCAAGGTCACCGGCGGTTACGGTCATGATGCTCCGAGCCTACGATCACGGGCGGCCGGGCATGAGGGGTTCGCCAGTAGTGACGCCTATTAGGGCGTTCTGGTCAGGACTGTCCGGGTCAGGTGGCGTACTCGTCGTGACGGCGGACCCAGAACTGAGGATTGCCCTCGGACGGCTCGTCGCGGCCTTTGGCCGTGAGGTCGAGAAGCTGGTAGGTGCTGTTGACCGGGTCGATGCCGCGAGCGTACGTCGAGTACGTGTGGAACACCTGGCCCTGTCCGTCCTGGACGAAGGTGCTGATCCCTTCGCGGTCCTCCAGCCCGGGCGTGGAAACGTAGTTGTAGACCGCGGTCCCGTTTGCTACCGCGTCCGCCGGGAACGAGGCGCCGAAGTCGTAGTTGAAGTCCGTCTCGCCCGCTGAATACCAGGGGAAGGACCAGCCCATCCGCTGTTTGTAGGCCGAAAGCTTGGCCAACGGCGCCCGGGAAACCGCCGCGAAGGACGCGTCGCGAGCCCGGAGGTGAACGGGCGAGCGGTTGAAGCTGTCCGCCCAGAACGAGCAGTGCGGGCACCCCGCGTCCCACTCGGGCGGGAACATGAAGTGGTAGACGATGAGCTGGCTTCGTTGAATATATCCCATCACGATGCCGGGCATGGTCATCATCATGATTGAGGATCAGTCGCTGGACCGGACCTACGCGGCGCTGGCCGACGCCACCCGCCGCGGCCTCCTGGTCGCGTTGCGGGGTGGCCCGGCGCGGATCACCGACCTGGCGGCGCCGCTGCCGATTTCGTTCGCGGCGGTCGCCCGGCACGTGGGCGTGCTCGAGTCGGCGGGCCTGATCGATCGCGAGGTGCGCGGACGCGAGCACTGGCTGAGCGTGCGCTCGTCCGGGCTGCGCCCGGCCGAGCACTGGATCGCGGACCAGACGTCGTTCTGGTCGCGGCGAGCGGACGCTTTGGCGGCGCGGCTCGAGCGCCGGAAGCGTCAGCCGTGAGCGCGGACCGGACGGCCACGGTCCAGCGGGTGCTGCCCGCTCCCCCGGACATCGTGTACGACGAGTGGCTGGATCCGGTGGGGATGCTCGAGTGGATGTGCCCGCGCCCGGCCCGGGCGGTGAAGATCTTGCTGGAGCCCTCGGTCGGCGGAGTACTGCGCATCGATATCGAGGACAGCGGGTTCTCGCTGTGCGTGACCGGGACATTCGTCGAGCTAGACCGGCCGCGCCGGCTGCGGTTCACCTGGAGCTGCTCGGCCTGGGCCGATCCGTCGGTGCAGAGCCTGGTCACGGTCACGCTGGAGGATCACGGCGCGGGCGAGACGATGATGACCATCGAGCACGCGCAGCTCCCGCCCGAGGAGCTGGACGCCCACCGGCGCGGCTGGGGCACGATCGCGGTCCAGCTCGGGGACGCGATCGCCCAGCGCGGCGGCTAACAGAGCGCGGCGGCTAACCGGAGGCGGACAGCACGGTACCGGCCTCTGCGCCGGTGTCTGCGTCTGCCGCCCGCGGCTCGTCGCGGGGGCCGCGCCGGTCGATGCGGGCCAGGGCGGGCAGGGCCAGGATCCCGCACAGCACGGTGGGCAGGCCGCCGATGACCAGGGACCACCGGGCTCCGACGTCCTGGCCGACCCAACCCACGATGGGACCGCCGATGGGCGTCGACCCCAGCCAGGCCAGGGCCCACAGGGCCATGACCCGGCCGCGCATGGTCGGCTCGGCCGCGAGGTGCAGGGTGGTCTTGGCCAGGGAGTTGAACGTGATGCTCCCGTAGCCGACGAAGACCAGCGCGGCCAGCTCGAGCGGCAGGGTCGGCGCGGCCGCCGCGGCCAGGATGGCGATGCCCCAGCCGATGGCGGCCAGGCACATGGCACGCCCGCGGGGGCACGGGCGGGCGGCGGAGATCAGCCCGCCGACGACCGCGCCGACGCCCATGACCGAGGCCATCACGCCGTAGGCGGCGGCCCCGCCGCCGAAGACCTTGTTCGCCATGAGCGGCAGGGAGACCTGGAACTCCCAGGCCAGGGTGCCGATGACGGCGATCATGACCAGCGGAATGAGCAGTTCCGGGGTGGAGCGCACGTAGCGCAGGCCCGCCCGGACCTGCCGTTTGCGCCGCGGAACCCGGGTGGCGGGGAACAGCTCGGGCCCGCGCATCGCCGCGAGCGAGATCAGCACGGCGCCGAACGACAGCGCGTTGATCCCGAAACACAGGGCCACGCCGAGGGCCGCGGCGATCACCCCGCCCAGCGCGGCGCCGAAGACGCGGGCCATGTTCATCGCAACGGAGTTGAGGATCACGGCGTTCGGGAGATCCTCCGCCGTCACCATCTCGGAGATGAAGGCCTGCCGCGCCGGGTTGTCAAACACGTTGACGAAGCCGAGCGCGAGGGCCAGCAGGTAGACGACCCACAACCGGATGGAGCCGGTGCCGACCAGGACGGCAAAGGCCGCCGCGAGCAGCCCGGCCAGCGTCTGGGTCAGGTAGAGCACCCGCCGCTTGTCCATCCGGTCCGCGAACACGCCGCCCAACGGGCCGAACAGGAACATCGGCAGGAACCTGACCGCGGTGGTCAGGCCGAGCTGGGTACCGCTGTGGGTGAGGTCCAGCACGACAAACGACTGGGCCACGGTCTGCATCCAGGTGCCGGCCACGGAGACGAGCTGCCCGAAGAAGAACAGCCGGTAGTTGCGCTGCCGGAGCGACGAGACCATCTGCCGGGGCTGAAACCGCACGCGGCCCGCCGGAGAGGTGAGGTGCACGGGCTCCCGATCGTCGGATTTACTTGCCTGATAGCAAGTATATACTCTTAGCTGCGCTAAGGAGTTCCGACGGGTGGGAGGTCGGGCCGCTAAGGAGTTCCGGCGGATCGCAGCTGCGACTTGATCTCGGGCTTCAGCACCTTGCCGACCTTGGAGCGGGGCAGGTCGGGCCAGATCTCGACCTGCTTGGGGGCCTTCACGCTGCCGAGGCGTTCCTTGACGAAGGCGCGCACGTCGTCGCCGGTCACGGCTTGGCCGGGGCGCAGCTGGAGGACCGCGGTGACACGCTCGCCCCACTTGTCGTCGGGCAGGCCGATGACGGCGCAGTCCTGGACGGCGGGATGGGAGAGCAGGACCTGCTCGACCTCGGCCGAGTAGACGTTGAAACCGCCGGTGATGATCATGTCCTTGGCGCGGTCGACGATGAACAGGTAGTTGTCGTCGTCGAGGTAGCCGATGTCCCCGGTGTGATGCCAGCCGTTCCGGGAGGCTTCCGCCGAGGCCCGCGGGTTCTTGTAGTAGCCGGCCATGACCAGCGAGCCGCGGACCACGATCTCGCCGCGCTCGCCCCGGCCGAGCAGGCGGCCCTCCTCGTCCATGATCGCGACCGTGGTGAGCGGGGTGGGCCGCCCGGCCGAGGACAGACGCTCGGTAGCCAGCGAGCCGTCGTCGCGGAAGTGTTCGGCCGGGGCCAGGGTGGAGATCATCATCGGCGCCTCGGACTGGCCGAACAGCTGGCCGAGCACCGGGCCGATCCTGGTCAGGGCCTCCTCCAGGCGGGCCGCCGACATCGGGGCCGCGCCGTACCACAGGCACTGCAAGCTGGTCAGGTCGGTCCCGGCCAGGCCGGGGTGGTCGAGGAGCAGGTAGATCAGGGTCGGCGGCAGGAACGTGTGGGTGACACGGTGCCGCTCGATCAGGGCCAGGAACTCGGTGAGGTCCGGCTTGGGCATGATGACGATCTCGCCGCCCAGGGTCATGACCGGGAAGCAGAGCACCCCGGCCGCATGGGTGAGCGGCGCGAGGGCCAGGTAGCGCGGGCGCGGGCGGAACGGATAACTCATCAGGGTCAGGGCGGACATCGTCTCGATGTTGCGGCCGGTGAGGATGACGCCCTTGGGGCGGCCGGTAGTGCCTCCGGTGCCGACCAGCATGATGACGTCATCGGCCGGCTCGGCCTGGCAGGGTTCGGCGGGCTCGGAGCCGATCCACAGGTCGAAGGGCGTGGCGAAGCCCGGATCGCCATCGAGGCATACCAGGGTGGTGAGTCTGGGCAGGTCGGGCCGGATCTTCGCGACCAGTTCCGCGAACGCGGCCTGGAAGATCAGGCACGTGCAGTCGAAGAAGTCCAGCAGGTCACGGTTTTCTGGCGCCTCGTTGCGCGGGTTGACCGGGCACCAGACCGCGCCCGCCCGGGAGATGCCGAACACGCAGGCAAATGCGACCGGGTCGTTGGCGGACACGATGGCGACCTTGTCGCCGGGTCCGACCCCGGACCGGTCCAGCGCGCGGGCGACCCGCCAGGACAGCCGCTGGACGTCAAAGTAGGTCAGCGTGTGCCCGCCGGTGGTCAGGCACGGGGCCTCCGGTCCGAGGGAGGCGCCCTTGTCGAGGTAGTCGGTCAGGCGCACGCTGGCTCTATCCTTTCCCGGCCTTTAGTGGTGGACGGTGAGGTTCGGCTCCATGACCAGGCCGAAGCTGCGCAGCACGCCGAGTAGCTCATGGTGGCCGAAGGCCTGGCAGCCGGACGCGAACCCGACCCGCCTGGGCGGCTGCTGGAGCAGCGAGTACGCCCCATAAGCCTGCATCAGGCCGGTCTGCTTGTAGTTGGAGTTGCCGTGGATCACACAGTGCGCGCGGCCCAGCGGCCCAGAGGCGTGCACCGAGTCCAGGGACGTATTGATCCTGGTGGCCTCGCGCGGCGGCATCTGGTTCATGACGCCGGCCGCCTGCTCGGTCAGGACCCGGAGCTTCTCGTTGTCCGGCAGGCCCTCGATCTGCTGCAGGACCGCCGCCACGATCTGCGGGACGCCCAGCATGAGCGCGCGGTTGAACACCCCGCCGAGCACCTTGACGTTGGCCACCCGCGGGTCCCGCTTGAACCACACCGGGTGCGACGTGCCGCCCCAGGGCAGCGCCAGGCCGGTCTCGTGCTGGCCCGGGACCACCACGTCGTACAGGCCGGCGTCGGCGGGCCACTCCGCGTACTGGTTCTGCTCCAGGTAGTACGCCTTGGACAGGGCGGCGTTGACCAGGATGGTGCGGGTCGAGGCGATGGTCGGCATGCCCTTCCAGAAGACCAGGATATCGAGGGTATCGACGCCCGGCTTCTCCAGGCAGAGCTGGGCGGCGATCTCGCCGGTGGTGTACATCTGGGCGATGCCCGGCGCGAGCAGCAGGCCCTGCGCCGCCATCCGCTGGCCGTACTCGTCGTCGCAGGTAATCAGCCAGTCCTGCTCGCCGGTGGTGTCCAGGTAGTGACAGCCGGCGGCCAGGCAGGCCTCGACGACCTCGCGGCCGTACTGGGCGAACGGGCCGACGGTGTTGCAGACGACCTGCGCGCCGGCGAACAGCTCGGTCAGCGGCCCGACATCGTGGGCGACCTCGACGATCTCGTGCTCGACGGTGCCGATGCCAGGGACCTTGTCCAGGGCTTCTTGGATCCGGGCCTTGTCCCGGCCCGCGGCCACGAACGGGACGTTGTACTCGCGCAGGTACTCGCAGATGAGGCGGCCGGTGTAGCCGGAGGCGCCGTAGACGATGACGGGCTTGTCGGTAATCATGGCTCAGTTCCCTCCGCTCACATGCCCATGCCGCCGTCGACGGGTAGGCCGGCGCCGGTAATGAAGCGGGCCGCGTCGGAGGCCAGGAACACCACCGCGTCGGCCATGTCCGCGACCTCGCCGAGGCGGCCGTGCGGGGTGAGGCCGACCACGGCGCCGACGCACTCTTCCACGCTCGGGAACAGCCCGAGTGTCACCATGTCCTGGGCGAGCTGGTTGCCCATCTCGGTCGGGACCAGGCCCGGGTAAACGCAGTTAACCCGGACTCCGTAACCGAGCTTGCCGGATTCCATGGCGGCCACCCGGGTCAGCCGGTCGACCGCGGATTTGGTCGCGGAGTAGCCGGCGATGCCGGGGAAGGCGATCGTGGCGGCGACCGAGGCGATGTTGACCACGGCGCCGCCACGGCCGGCCGGGCCGCCCGGGCGCATGGCGCGGAAGGCATGCTTGAGGCCGAGCGAGGTACCGAGGATGTTGACCTCGAGCATCTTGCGGATGTCGTCCGGGTCCAGGTCGATGACCAGGCTAGAGATCTCGACACCGGCGTTGTTGACCAGGATGTCCAGACCGCCGAGTTCGCTGATGGTGTCGGCGATGACCAGCTCCCAGCTCGCGTCGTTGGTCACGTCGAGGGGGAGGAAGGCGGCGGTGGCGCCAGACTTCTTGAGCTCGTCGGCGGTCGCCTGGCCGAGGTCTTCGCGGATGTCGCCGATGACGACAGCCGCTCCGGCCCGGGCCAGCGCTTCGGCCATCCCGGCGCCGAGCCCGCGCGCCCCGCCGGTGACCAGGGCCTTGCGTCCGGTCAGGTCATACACGCTCATGCTGCATCTCCTCCTCGAGACGGCGGGTGGCCGCTGACGCTGGCCAGGCCGTGCGACGTAGGTCACAGCGTAACGAAATCTGGACAGTCGTCAAGACTTTCTTGGACACTTGTCAAGTTCGTTCTGGGCCGGCATGGGACGCCGAGATACAGTGGGTTGAGACTCGCACGGTGCGAGCCGCGCAGAGCCGACAGGAAACGCCGTGACGGACGTGGCCCACCTGGCCGATCAGACCCGCGTAGATGGCGAAGTCCGCCTGCCCGATGAGGTCCGCGGGGTTGAGACGAACCGGGAGCGGATCTCACGGCGGCAGGTCGACAAGTTCGCCGAGCGGCGGGCGCAGCTGGCCGACGCCGCGCTGCAGACGCTGGCCGAGCTCGGCTACGCCCGGACCAGCCTGCGGGAGATCGCGCAGAACTCCCAGTTCTCCCACGGCGTGCTGCACTACTACTTCAGCGACAAGCAGGACCTGCTCACCCACTGCGTGCGCCAGTACGAGGCCGCCTGCGTCACCCGCTACGACGAGATCGTGGCCACGGCCAGCTCGGCCGAGGAGCTCAAGCGCGAGTTCAGCGCGGCGATGGCGCAGACCCTGCGCACCGACGCGCCAATGCACCGGCTCTGGTACGACCTGCGCAACCAGAGCCTGTTCGAGGAGTCCTTCCGGGCCGACGTGCTGGAGATCGACCAGCGCCGCGAGGAGATGATCTGGCGGGTGATCAGCCGCTACGCCGAGTTCGCCGGGATCACCGTGGCCGTCTCCCCCGGCGTGGCCTACGCGATGCTCGACGGCCTGTTCCAGCAGGCGCTGCTGCATCAGCTGGCCGGGAACCAGGCCGCGGCCGGCGACCTGGCCGCGAACGTGGTGCGAATCCTGGACACCTTGAAGATCGCCGAGCCGTCCGGGTAAAGGTTTTGGTGCCGCCGTGCGACTAAGCAGCGTGATTCTTCGCTGTCCCGCGGCGATGCCGACCACCTTCGACTACCTTTGCGCCCGTGACCAGTGCGGGAGTCTAGCTGGCACGGCGACGATACTGGTGGTCATGGGCGCGGAGGTGGGTGGTGGGTAATGATCACAGGATCACGCCACACGACGCCGCCGAGCTGGCCGCCTGCTTCAGGGCTCACGCGAGTCGGTTGTTCGGCCACGCCTGCGTGCTGGCCCGCGGGGACCGGGCGCTGGCCGACGACCTGGTGCAAGCCACCTTCGAGGCCGCGGCCCGGGTCTGGCAGACCCTGCGGGGTCTGGCCGAAGAGCAGCTCCGGGGTTGGCTGCGGAGCACGCTGGCCAACATCGCGGCCAGCGGCTTCCGCCGCGAGGCCGCGTTCCTCGACCGGCTGCCGCAGATCGAGGCAGGCTATCGCGGTACCCAGGCCGACCCTTCGGAGCAAGCCCCTTCGGAGCAGGCACTGTCCGCGATCGCGCTGGACCGCTGCTGGCGGATCATCCGGGAGATGCCGAAGGGCCAGCACGTGGTGGCCGTCCTCCGCTGGCAACTAGGCATGAAGGAAGCCGAGATAGCCACGGTCCTCGGAATTGCCGAGTCGACGGTGAGCGCGCGAGTGTACCGGGCGCGACGTAAGCTGATCGAACAGTTGGGGCCTGACCACCCATTCGCCCGTGACGACCCGGAAGGAGGATCGTCATGAGGGGCGGTGACGCCAGCGGGCATGAGGACGCGTTGCTGTCCAGCATGTATCAGCAAATCGCCGAGGTCCGGGAGCCGCAGTTCGCCGCCCGGTATGACCTCGAGGCGGGCTTGGACCGGTACCGGGCCTGGCTGGGCGAGCACGCCGTGGTCGCAACCAGCGGGACGCCCGCCGCCGAAGGCGGCCAGACCAACACGGCTGACGTCACCATGCCGCTGCGCGCTGTCGGCACGGAACCCGGAGTGTGGAGCGCGGACCTCGCGGTCACCGAGCTGTACTCCGTGCAGTACAAGGCGCTGGTCCGGCTGGCCGCCATGCTGGTCCGGGACACGTCGACCGCCGAGGAAGTGGTACAGGAGGCGTTCATCGCGATGCACGACGGATGGCACCGCCTGAAGGACGCTGAGAAGGCGCTCGCCTACCTACGGCAAGCCGTGGTGAACCGATCCCGTTCGGTCCTGCGGCACCGGATGGTGGTCGAGAAGAACGCGCCGAAGCCGGCACCGGACATGCCGAGCGCCGAACACGGAGCCATGGCCCTGCTCGAGCGGAGGGCGGTCATCGCCGCGCTCCGCGGCCTGCCCGAGCGACAGCGCGAGGCCATTGTCCTGCGTTACTACGCGGACCTGTCCGAGGCGGAGATCGCCGCCGCGATGCGGATCAGCCGCGGCGCGGTGAAGAGTCACACCGCGCGCGCCATGGCCTCCCTGAAGGCGGTCCTGGAGCAGGATGCCTAGTGAGCGAAGGCCGGACCCCGGACGGCGGTTCTACCGCCAGCTGCTGAGCCTGCGCTGAGCTCAGCTCGGCCCGTGACCCAGCACGTCGGTGCCGCCGGCCTCGGGGCCCAGCTCATCGGTGCCGCCGGCCTCGGAGCCTAGCTCATCGGTGCCGCCCTGTTCGGCCCCGAGCACATCGGTGCCGCCCTCCTCGGGGCCCAGCTCATCGGTGCCGCCCTGTTCGGCCCCGAGCACATCGGAGCTCACAAACTCGGGCTCACTCGTGGCGGAGGAATCAGATGCCATCGTGATCTCCTTCGGCCCTACCCAGTCTGGCCTTGCTAGGTCTTAAGTCTTTCCCATCCGCGGCGGCGCCGCTAGCGGTTGGCGGGGGCAAGCACCACGCTCCGTTCGGCACAAATACTCGCGGTCCGAGACGGTCACCGGGCACCTTCCTCGGCACCGCGACGGGGCCGACCTACTATGGGCGGTATGACCGCCCAGGACGAGACGAGCCGCGCCGCCATCCTCACCGTTGACGACGACCCGGGCGTTTCCCGTGCGGTCGCCCGTGACCTGCGGCGACAGTACGGGTCTCGGTACCGGATCGTGCGGGCCGAGTCCGCGTCGGACGCGCTGGACGCGCTGCGGCAGATGAAGCTGCGGGGGGACGTGGTAGCGGTGATCCTGGCCGACTACCGGATGCCGGAGCTCAACGGGATCGAGTTCCTCGAGCAGGCCATGGACATCTACCCCGGCGCGCGGCGGGTGCTGCTGACCGCCTACGCCGATACCGGGGCCGCGATCGACGCGATCAACGTGGTCGACCTGGACCACTACCTGCTCAAGCCGTGGGACCCGCCGGAGGAGAAGCTGTACCCGGTGGTCGACGCGCTGCTGGACGCGTGGCTGGAGTCCGACCACCGGCCGGTGCCGGAGACCAAGGTGGTGGGGCACCGGTGGTCGGCGCGGTCCTCGGAGGTCCGGGAGTTCCTGGCCCGCAACCAGGTGCCGTACCGGTGGTATCAGTCCGATGAGCCGGAAGGCCAGCGGCTGCTGGCCGCCGCCGGCACGGACGGGCTGGCGCTGCCGGTGGTGATCACCCCGGACGGGGATCCGCTGGTGGAGCCGTCTGACGCCGAGCTGGCCGCGCGGGTGGGGCTGGCCACCACGCCGTCGAAGGATTTCTACGACCTGATCGTGATCGGCGGCGGCCCGGCCGGGCTGGGCGCCGCGGTGTACGGCGCGTCCGAGGGGCTGCGGACGGTGCTGGTGGAGCGGCTGGCGACCGGCGGGCAGGCGGGGCAGAGCTCGCGGATCGAGAACTACCTGGGCTTCCCGGACGGGGTGTCCGGAGCGCAGCTGACCGACCGGGCGCGGCGGCAGGCCACCAAGTTCGGCGCGGAGGTCCTGACCACCCGCGACGTGGTCGGCCTGGAGGTCTGCGGATCGGCGCGGCGGGTGACGTTCGCGGACGGCGCCTCCATCGACGCGCACACCGTCATCCTGGCTACCGGCGTGTCCTACCGGCGGCTGGGTGCGCCGGGGCTGGACGACCTGACCGGGCGCGGGGTCTACTACGGATCCGCGCTCACCGAGGCCAGCGCCTGCCTGGGGCAGGACGTCTACGTCGTCGGCGGCGCGAACTCGGCCGGGCAGGCCGCGGTCTACCTGTCCCGGCACGCCGAGTCGGTGACGCTGCTGGTCCGCGGGTCGTCGCTGGAGAAGTCGATGTCTTACTACCTGATCAGGCAGATCGCGGACATCCCGAACATCGCGGTGCGGACCTGCACCGAGGTGATCGGGGCTTCCGGCGAGGACCACCTGGAACGCCTGACGCTGCGGAGCACCGCGACCGGCACCGCCGAAATAGTGGACGCGCAGTTGCTGTTCCTGTTCATCGGGGCGGCACCGCTCACCGACTGGCTGGATGACACCGTGGTCCGCGATGGGCGCGGGTTCGTGGTGGCGGGCCCGGACCTGTCAGTCAGCGGGGAACGGCCGCGCGGCTGGGAACTGGACCGGATGCCGTATCACCTGGAGACCAGCGTGCCTGGGGTGTTCGTCGCCGGGGACGCACGTTCGGAGTCGGCCAAGCGCGTCGCTTCGGCCGTCGGGGAAGGCGCACTGGCGGTCATGCTCGTGCACCGTTACTTGGAGAAAAGATGAGCGAGGCTGCTGAGGCTGGTGCGCTGGAATGCGGGATCGACGAGCTGCGCACCCTGTTCCTGTTCGAGAAGCTGACCGACGACCAGCTGCGGTGGCTGTGCGAGCGCGGGCACGTGGAGGTGCTGCCGACCGGGCCCGTCTTCGCCGAGGGCGCTCCCGCCGAGTGCTTTTACGTGCTGCTCGAGGGCACCGTGGTCATGTCGCGCCGGGTAGGGCCGGACGACGTCGAGACCGGCCGGACCTCTCAGCGCGGGGCCTACTCGGGCGCGTGGCTGGCCTACATGGGCGACCGCGTGCCCCAGGTCTACAACGGCTCGATGCGGACCGCGGAGCCGTCACGGTTCTTCGTCCTGTCGGCCAGCACGTTCGCCGCGCTGATGAACGAGTGGTTCCCGATGGCGGTGCACCTGCTCGAGGGGGCGTTCTTCGGCAACAAGAACTGGGCGCAGGCGATCGGGCAGCGGGAGCGGCTCCTGGCCCTCGGCTCACTGTCGGCCGGCCTGACCCACGAGCTGAACAACCCGGCCGCCGCCGCGGTCCGGGCCACGGCGTCGCTGCGCGAGCGGGTGGCCGGGATGCGGCACAAGCTCGGCATGATCGCGGGCGGGAAGTGGGACCGGACCACGCTGGTCACGCTGATCCGGCTCCAGGAAGAGGCGGCGGACCGGGTGCCGAAGGCCGCGGTTCTCTCTCCGCTGGAGGCCTCCGACCGGGAGGATGCCATCACCGACTGGCTGGAAGAACGCGGCTGCCGTGACGGCTGGCAGCTGGCGCCGACGTTCGTCGCGGCCGGCCTGGATATCGACTGGCTCGATCACGTAGAGGCGGCGGTGGATCCGGAGACGCTGGAGAGCGCGCTGCGGTGGCTGAACTACACCGTCGACACCGAGCTGCTGATGAACGAGATCGAGGACTCGACCACCCGGGTCTCGACGCTGGTGGGCGCGGCCAAGCAGTACTCCCAGCTGGACCGGGCCCCGTACCAGGTCGTCGACGTGCATGAACTGCTGGACAGCACGATGCTGATGCTGTCCGGGAAGATCCCGCCGGGGATCGCCGTGGTCAAGGACTTCGACCGGGGCCTGCCGCAGATCCCGGCCTTCGCCGGCGAGCTGAACCAGGTATGGACGAACCTGATCGACAACGCGGTGTCGGCCATGGGGGAGACGGGGACCCTGACCGTCCGCACGGGGCTGGACCGGGAGTTCGTGTTCGTGGAGTTCGGCGATACCGGGCCGGGGATATCGCCGGAGATCCGGGACCGGATCTTCGAGCCGTTCTTCACCACCAAACCCGTGGGCGAGGGGACCGGGCTCGGGCTCGACATCAGCTGGCGGATCGTGGTCAATAAGCACCACGGCGACATCACAGTAGAGTCGGTCCCCGGCGACACCCGGTTCCGGGTGCGACTTCCGGTCACCCCGCAAGAGGAGAGCTGAATGAGCGAGATTCCGGGCATCGACCCTGCGGTGCCACCGAGCGGGACGGGCTGCGTCGAGTGCAACGCGAGCGCCGGCTGGTGGCTCCACCTGCGCCGGTGCACCCAGTGCGGCCACATCGGGTGCTGCGACAGCTCTCCTTCGCAGCACGCGTCCGCGCACGCGAAGATCGCGGGGCATCCGATCATCCGCAGCTTCGAGCCCGGCGAGGACTGGTTCTGGAATTACGAGACCGAGGATTCCTTCGCAGGTCCGGAGCTCGCTCCGCCGGAGCATCATCCGCTCGACCAGGGCGTGCCGGGGCCGAAGGCGCGCGTGCCGCGTGACTGGCGGTTCCACGTACATTAGGCGCCATGGAACCCGACGGGACAGCTCAGGTCGCCGTGTTCGTGGATTTCGAGAACCTCGTGCTCGGCGCGGTCAAGGAGTTGCCCGACCAGGCGAACCCGGCGCCGTACGAGGCGATCACGCGGCTCTGCCGCGGTTACGGCAACGCCTCGGTACGCCGCGCGTACGCGGACTGGGCCAATCCGCGCTTCGGCGGCCATCAGGAAGACCTGGCGATGAACGGCGTGGACCTCATCCAGGTCGCGCGGGTCGGCATCCAGAACAAGAACGCCGCCGACATCAGGATGGCGGTGGACGCCATGGAAACGCTGATCGTCCACCCCGAGGTGAGCGTGTTCGTCCTGGTCAGCGGGGATGGCGATTACTCGCCGCTGGTGCAGCGGCTGCGGGAGTTCGGCAAGTGGGTGGTGGGAGTCGGCACCGAGGCCAACGCCAGCCGCAAGCTGGTCTCGGTGTGCTCGGAGTACAAGTACTGGGGCACGCTGGTCGCCGAGGTCGAGCCCGACGCGCGGCCGGCCGCGGCGTTCGACATCAGCGAGGCCGAACAGGTGCTGGTCCGGGCGTTCGAGGAGTCCAGCTCGGAGACGATGACGGCCGGCGGGCTGAAGAGCAAGATGCTGGCCTTGGACCCGGCCTTCGACGAGCACAACTACGGCGCCCGGAGCTTCCGCGCCTTCCTGGCCCTGCTGCCCAAGCGGGTCCAGGTCGTCGAGACCTCCGGTCCCGACATCACGGTCAAGCTGGTCGATCCGCCTGCCGCCAAGACCGGCAGGTCCAGGACCCGCAGGTCGTGAGCGGCTAGGGTTTGCGCTCGGCCTGCTTGAGGCTGAAGCCCCAGTTCAGCATGCGCGCAGCGTCCTGAGCGCCGGCGGCCGCGCCGGTCGCGGGGCTGTCCAGCACGACTCCGATCAGGGTCCGGCCGTTCCTGACCGCCTCGAAGAGCAAGCAGTGCCCGGCGTCGTCGGTGTACCCGGTCTTGATCCCGATGGCGCCCGGGTAATAGCCGATCAGCTCGTTGGTGTTGTCCCACCAGTACTGATGGTGTCCTTTCCCCTTCGGCAGGTGGTAGAACCGCTGGTCCACAATCGACCGGAAGGCCGGGAACCGCATGGCGGCCAATCCGAGGGTGAGCAGATCCGAGGGTGTGGAGTAGGTCGAGGTCTCGGTCGGATACGGCAGCCCATCGGGCGAAGTGAAGTGAGTATGCGTCAGGCCCATCCGCGCGGCGGTCGCGTTCAGGCGCGCGATGAAGGCAGTCAGGCCCGGGCCGTAGGCATTAGCGAGCGTGTACGCCGCGTCAGCGCCCGAAGGGAGCAATAGGGCCTCGAGCAGCTCCTGCGTGGTCAGCTCGTCGCCCGGACGCAGCGCCGCGCTCTCCCCGCCGTACTTCCAGACGTAGGTGAACGCCGCCTTCGGCACCCGGATCTCCCGGTCCAGGTTGCCGCTTTCGAGGACCACCAGGGCGGTCATCACCTTCGTGACACTGGCCATGGGTCGCTCGATGTTCAGGCCGCGACCCCACAGCACCTGGCCGGTGGCCGCGTCGGCCAGAATCGTTCCCTTGGCCTTCACGCCCTGCGGCGTGCCGGTCACCTCGATCAGCGGGCCAGCCGGCGAGTTGCTGGGTCGGGGCCGGACCGTGGGCGCTGGCGACCCGTGCGCGAGCGCCGCGGTGGACCCGCCCGCCGACCGGGTACCCGATCCGGTGTCCGTGACCACCCACGCGGTAATGCCACCACCGATGACGACGGCAGCCGCGGTCACCGCGACGACCCGTGCCGTCAGCCGCATGGCGTGGTTGACTCCCGCTACCGTCGATCGGTCGGCATCACGAGCGGCGTCTGGCGGACGACGTTCGCCGCCACACTCTACCGGCCGCGGTCAGCGCCGCCTAGGGCTCGCTCGATGGCGGCGAAGCGGATGCGCTCCTGCTCCAGCCTCACCGACGGGCCGAACGCTCCTTCGACCAGATCGCGGTAGAACTCTGCCTCCTCGGTATCCAGGAGGTCCAGCACGGCGGCCGTCGGCCGCGGCTCCGTCACCCACTGGCCGCGGTGGCCGAGCAGGGTGGCGCGATCCATCAGCATAGACCGCGCGTTCCCGAACCGGTGCCGCAGCCGGTTCAAGATCGCGAAACCGTGGGTGTCGATGTCGCCCCAGTAGACCAGGTCCAGGTTCGTCAGCCAGCCGAGTGGCTCGAGGACGTCCACCGCATATCCCCCGCCGAAGATGACGACGGCTGCGCCGGGCAGCGGGAAGGCCAGGTAGGTGATCTCGTTCTCGACCACGTAGGCCCGCCTGGCACCGGGCGGCGGAGCGGCGAATTCGTCCGCGCGGACGGTCAGCTCGCTGAAACGGCCGAAACCCGGCGAGCGGAAGCGCACGTAGCCCGGCTTGCCGCGAAAACGGTACCGCGCGGCGAAATCGGTAGCGTCCACGTCGATCCGTTCACAGTCAAGCTGCAGGTCAAGCAGCTCGGCGAGCACGCCCCGGTGGCGCTCGATGAACTTGGTGTCCACGCCTGGGACGTCGACCTGCCGCAGGTACATCCCGGGTGACTGCCGCTCGTCGATCCACCCGACGGTGGCCAGCAGCTCGTCCCACCCATCCGCCAACCGGAGCGTCTGCACCGGGCGGCGGGTCATCCACGGGACAAGCCGGGGGCAGCGCTCGGCTGTGGCGGTGACCAGGGAACTGAACCTGCGCACCTGGGCGCCGACGCCGAGCAACTCCCACGCGCGCTCGTAGTCGTCGATCCAGGCCCGGCAGGGAATCAGGTTGGCGCCAACCTCGCGGCCGCCGACCTTCTTGTACTCGACGCGCAGCGGGCCGCGCCCGGCGCGGGCCCACTCTGCCGCCCACTGCTGGGTCTCCGCGAGCCGCTCGGCGATCTGCCCGGCGGCGGGGCCGCGCAGCGGGATGCTCAGCGGCTGCCACGGCACGCCCTCGGCGAACGCGGAGAGCAGCGCCCCGGACTGCCATTTTTTGTCGAGCCACGCGCGTACCTCCGCCGGACGGGTCCAGGCACGAGCTGTGTTTCCCGCTCGCCTTCCGGGCGCCTCCAGGCCCCGACTTCCCTCGTCGCTCGTCCCTCCCTCCTCGGTCCAGACGGCGCCGCGCCCCTCCGGCTCGCTCATCATGTCAGGCAGCCTCCTGCTGGCCGATCGATGTGCGCGATCCGGCGGGCGTGGTACTCCTCGATGGTCAGCGTCTGCAGCCGCGAATAGCAGCTGGTCGGGTTATCGACGAAGCCGACCGCGGACACGTGCGGCTCGATGACGTGGATTTTCTGCAGCGGGGTGACGATCAGCAGCTGCAGGCCGAGTCGGCCGAACAGCTCGAGCGCGAACCTGGTCGACTCGTCCGAGCCCCGGCCGAACGCCTCGTCGATGACCGTGAAGCGGAACGTCCTGGACTTGACCGCGCCCCACTCCAGCTTGAACTGGTACGCCAGCGACGCGGCGAGGATCGTGTAAGCCAGCTTCTCCTTCTGCCCGCCGGACTTGCCCGCCGAGTCGGCGTAGTGCTCGTATTCGGTGTCGTCTTCGCGGTAGCGCTCGGACGCGCTGAAGATGAACCAGTTCCGCACGTCGGTAACCAACCGCGTCCACTTCCGGTCGGCCTCAGTCTGGCCCTCCCGGCCCCTGAACCTCTCGATGATCCTGCTGACCTGCAAGAACTTCTGCTCGGAGTACTGGTCGGAGGTTTCCGCCGAGACCGCGCCCTCGGTGCAAGCGAGCAGATCGGCGCGGAAGTCGCGGATGTCGACGTGCGGAGTCGCCTGCGCCTCGAGCTTGATGTACCGGCCGGGGTTGTAGTCCACGTCGACCAGCGAGGCGTTGATGGTGGCTATCCGGCCCCTGATCACCTGCTCCTGCTTGTTCAGCTGGGATTGGAAGCCGGCGATGTCGCGGATCGTGTTCTGGTTCAGGTACGTCTTGAACAGCTGCTGGAACCGCGGCAGGTCGTCTCCGGTCAGCCGCTGGTGCAGCTCACGGTACCCGTCCGCGGCTTCCACCGCCGCGTCCAGCTCCGCGGTTTCCACCGGGTACTGGCTCCGGAATTCCCCCATCAGGGAGACGATCTTGTTTCCGAGGGTCGTGCGTCGCACGGTGCGGCGGTCGATGACCGCGCTGACCTCCGTGTTCGCGGCCATCTCCGCTTTGCCGCAGCCCTCGGCATCGGCTGGTGCCGCGTGCCGGAACCGATCGAGCAGGCCGGCGATCGCGGCGAAGCGGGCACGCGCCGGCTCGCAGCCCGGCTCGCGCAGCGTCGCGGTCACCTCGTCGCGGCTCCGCCCGGCCCTGGCGATCTCATTGTCGATACTGCCGAGCCGCTGCTGCACCCCGCCGTGTGCGGCCTCGGCGGCACCGATCCGCTCCCGTACCGTTTCCAGCTCGCGGTTTAGCCGGGCCAGCTCGGCCGACGCCGCCTCGAGCTCGCGCCTTTCCGCCTTGAGCTCCTCGGTCCGGTTGACCACGGACTGCCAGTTGAGGTCGGCGAACTCGCGGGTCTGGTCCAGGCCGGCCAGCACCTGACCGCGGTCGATCGCGGCGTCCCGCGCCCGTTCATAACCTGCCTGCTCTTCGGCGACCGCCGAGAGCTGAGCCGCCAGTGACGTGGCCTGCCAGATCAGGGCCTCGAGCTTCCGCTCGTTGGACCAGCCCAGGACGTAGTGGCTGCGGTCATCAATACGGTGCCGGTCGTCCTTCTCGTGCCGGCCACGGTCCCCCTTGGACTGCCCGGCCTTGGTGACTCCCCTGGCCGTGCGCCGGAACTCGGCCATGGTCTCGACGCACTCGAAGTCGGCCCGCCTGGCCAGCTCGCGCTCCAGCCAGGGGGCGAACGGGTGGTCCCTGATCTCCAGCTTCGCGGCCAGCGCGCCGGGCGACCAGGTGGCTTGCGGAATCCGCCCTTCGCGGGCCGGGTCGGGAACCCGGTAGTACACCACCCGCGCCTTCAGGTGGCGGGTGTCGATCCAGTCGGAGACCGCGGCGTAGTGCTGATCGGGGACGAGCGCGGACAGCGCGAAGCCGTGCAGCAGCCGTTCGGCCGCGCCCTCCCAGTCCGCCTCCCCCGGGCGCACCGCGATCAGCTCCCCGGCGAACGGCAGTACCCCCGGGTCGAGCCGCAGTTCCCGGCACATCCACGCCCGCAGGTCCAGCTGCTGCTTGGGAATGTTGTTCGGGTGCTCGCGCAGGCTGACCAGCTCGGCGTTGACCCCGGCCGCCTTGTCCTGGAGTCCCCTGGCCGCGTATACGGCGTCGTTGAGCCGGTTCTGCGCATCGGCGAGGTCCTGCTTGGCCCGGTCGCGGGCGGCGGCGATCTGGAGGCGGCGGGCCGCGAAGTGGTCCGCGGTCTCGACCGGATCCAGGCCGGCCTCGGCGAGCAGCTTCGCGAACCGCTCGGCCCGGTCCATCCGGTCACGGCACGTCGCCTCGCCGTCTTTGATCAGGCGGTCGATCTCGGCCAGGCGGTTCCCGCCGTGCCCGGCGAGGTCGATATCGAGCGAGCGTTCACGCGAGCGCAAGTCCTTCAGCCGGGTGGCGAGGTCGGTTAGCTGGGCACGCAGGCTGGTCCGTTCGGCAGAAAGATCGCAGAGCAACCGGTCCAGGTGGCCGGCCTTGAGGTCGGCGAAGTAGTACGTCAGCGCAGTTCGCTGGTCGGTCAGTGCGGCTATCTCGGCGGCGACCTGGTCGTGGGCCTCGCATTCGGCCAGCAACGGGCCAAGCGCGGCCAGCTGGGCCCGGGCCCGCTGGACCGCCTCGTGGGCCTTGGTGAGATCCTCGAAGTGCGCCACGATATTCGCGGTCCATTTCGCGGCGTCGAAGGGCTCGAGCATGTGATCGCGGACGAAATCGGTGAGGTTACCGACCGATTTCATGGACACCGTCTGATGGAACAGTTCCATCGCCTGCTCGGACTCGATGCCGAGACGGCGCCGGAAATCCTTGCCGTAGTCCGGGAAGCTGTCGTAGACCTGAGCGCCTGCCGCCCGCAGCCGCCTGCGCAGCGCGGTCATGTCGGAGCCGAAGTCGGCGAAGTCACCCGCCACCGACAGCGTTTTGTCCGCGGTCACGTAGAACCGGTCGGGCTGTCCTGCGGCGCCGGCGCCACGCAGCCAGAAGACCTGGGCGATGGTGACGGTCGCGTCGTACCCCTCGTTGGCGAACACCCCAAGGATCACGCTGTACTTCGTTCCGTCGCGCAGCGCAACCGGCTTGGTGGTGCCGGTGACCTCGTTGCGCTCGGACTTGTAGTAGCCGAGCACGTACGAGCGCAGCGACCGCTCCCTGGTATCCGCGCCGGCGGCCTTGTTGTAGGAAATCCGGTTGGCAGGCAGCAGCAGCGTGGTGACCGCATCGACGATGGTGGACTTTCCGGACCCGATGTCGCCGGTCAGCAGCGTGTTCCGCGCGTTCGCGTCCAGCGACCAGACGCGCTGGTCGAATGTGCCCCAGTTGTACAGTTCCAGGCGGGTCAGCCGGAAGCCGCTGAGGGTCTCGGTCATTCGGCGTCCTCGGTTTGGCGAGCGAGTTCGGCGTATTCGGCGAGCTTGGTGTCGAAGTCGGCGAGCCACTGGCCGTCGACGAAGGCCTTGAGAATCCGGCGGACCTCGTAGACCGGCTCGGCGTTCTTGACCGGGCGGAGGAAGCCCAGGTCGACGGCCTTGCTGAGGTACGCGTCGATCTTGTCGGCCAGGCGCACCTCGTTGCTGGTGACCGGCAGGAATACCCGCGTCATCTCGGCGATCTGGTCCCGGGTCAGCATCAGCCTGGTATCGCCGCCTTGTGCGTCGAATTCGGCGAGCTTCTTGCGGAGCAGCGCGAGCAGCAGGCTCACGTGGAAGGACAGCGGGCGGCGCGGAATGAGCCGGGGCAGCGGTTCGCCGTTGTCATCGCGTTCGGTGTCGGGCGGGCGCTGACGGCAGAACGCGTAGCCTTCGGCCTCGTCGACGACAACCTGCAGGCCGAGCACGGCGACGTAGTCCCGTACCTGTGGCTGAAGCTGGAGCAGGTGCCGCCAGGCGCGCTCGTGCGTGTCGCGGTACACGACGCCTTTCATGAGCTGGGTGACCGCCAGCGGCAGGTCGGGATCGGTCACTGGGAGCTCCTGACAAACGTGACGCGCGGCATGGTCACCTTCCGTTCCCGGCCGTCCGGCTCGCGCCAGGTCACCTGCTCGTGCTGGCGTTCGTCGAAGACAAGCCCGAACGTGCCGTCCTTCAGCGACAGGTACGTGACGAGCTCCGCCACACCCTGCCGGATGGGGTGGTCGGAGACGAGCTGGGCCAGGCTGACCTGCGCGGCGCGGCGCAGCGCCTGCCTGACACAGCCACGCAGCGGCTCCGGATCCACGTAGACCTGCTCGAACAGCGCGGCCGGGTCGGTTTCCTCGTCGGCGGGGCGCACGTTCTCGCTGTCAATCCGCACCTTCCGCACCGGAGCGTATAGCGGGCGCTCCATGGGCAGCCCGATGGCCGGCGCGGCGGCATCGATGTCCATCGACACCGGGACGTCCTTTATGTCGCGGAGTTGCAGTGCGCTCGACTCGATGCCGCGCAGGATGTCGATAACCCGGCGGTTCTCGAACCACACCTGGTCGTCGAGGAACCGCCGGAGCTGTTCGGACAGCTGGCGGACCGTCGCCTGCGTCCGCTCGGCCGCGTCGAGCCAGTCGTAGTGAACGTGCCGCAGCCGCGGATCGCTCCCCGTGATCTCCGTGAGCTGATGCACGCTGTCCAGCAGGACGCTCAGCTCATGCTGCCGCGCCTGGGAGAGCAGGAAGTCGTAGAACGCCTGGAAGGACTTGCCCTGGTCCGAGCCGGCGATCGTCTCCCGGCTGCCGAGCACGTCATCGAGCAGTTCCCCCTTGCCGCCACGCCAGCCGGTAATCTTCTCGCGGAGCTGCCGGTCGAGTTTCCTGAAGTTCTCCTCGACCTGGCGGAAGTCAGCGAGCAGCTCCCGTGCGGTCACGGAGAACTGCTGGTAGCGGTCGCGGACCGCGCTGGCGTCGAGCAGCTCGAGCTCACCGTCCTGGAGCCGGGTGATCCGGTCGTCTATCTCCTGGCGCTGCCGGCGAAGCTCGGCGATCCGCTGCTCCGGGTCGGTCTCAGTGCCGAAAACGATCTGGCGCAGCAGGTCGATGATCGTGTTGAGCCGCGACTCGGTGCCGACGAACTCGCGTTCTTTCAGGCTGGCCACCCATTGCAGTGCCTTCTCCACGGCAGGCGTGGCGTCGACGTGGGGCTCGTCGGCGCCCTCGGGGTAGTACTTGCGGAGCCAGCCGGCCTTGGCGCGGCCCAGTCGTCCAGGTACGCCTTGGCCGACCTGGGGAATCGCTTCGGCTCGGTTTGCCCGTCGCGCTCGTTGAGCGCGTACAGCTCGTCGTCCAGGCGGCTGGCCAGGTCGGCGGCGGGGATCGACCGGACGTTCTCGGCGACGAACACGAGGTGCAGGAAGCTGAGGATCAGCGGGGCGTGGTCGGCGCGCAGCAGCCGCCACGCGGGGCTGTTGTCGCGCAGCCAGGCCACCTCGTCGAAACGCACGACGCTCGTTTCCGCCACGGTGGATCATCGTATTGGCGGGGACCGACATTCTGGTGGTTCTGGACGGGTTCGCCCTCGTGTCGCCCCGGCGGCCTTCCGCGGGCGAGATCCGGCGCGGGCGGTCAGGGGGTGAACTGGCAGGGCAGGCGCTTGATGCCGTTGATGAAACTGGACAGGAGGCGGTCGGGCTCGCCGGCGGTGATGTCGGGGACGCGGGTCATCAGTTCGCGCAGCATGACGGTGAGCTCCCGGCGGGCCAGGTGGGCGCCCAGGCAGTAGTGCGGTCCGGGTGCGCCGAAGCCGACGTGCGGGTTCGGCGAGCGGGTGATATCGAAGCGGTCGGGATCGCTGAACACAGCCTCGTCGCGGTTGGCCGAGTAGTAGAACAGCACCGTCTTGTCGCCCTCGCGGTAGTCCTGCCCGTTCATTGTGTAGTCCCGGGTCAGGGTCCGCCGCATGAACAGGACGGGCGAGGAGTAACGGACGATTTCCTCGACCGCGGCTTCGAGCCGGCCTTCCAGGTCGGCGAGGAGCAGGGCCCGTTGCTCCGGGTACTGGGTGAACAGCATCAGCCCGTGCGAGAGCGCGTTGCGGGTGGTCTCGTTGCCCGCCACCACCAGGAGGATGAAGAAGGAGGCGAGTTCGGCGGTGGTGAGCTGCTCCCCGTCGATGTTCGCGGTCACCAGGGCGGAGACCAGGTCCTCGGCGGGCGCCTCGGCGCGGACGGCGGCCAGGCCGGTGAGCAGGTCGGCGAGGGCCTGCCCGGCGCCGAGGACCTGGAGCACCGCCTGATCGAGATCCTCGCTGAGGAACTCGGGATCGGCTCCGGACAAGATGATGTTGGTGTTGGCCAGGACCATCTGGACCTGATCATCCGGGACGCCCATCATGTCGCAGATGATCTTCAGCGGCAGCTTCGCCGCGATGTTCGCGACGAAATCGCACGGACCGGTGGCCAGCAGGTCGTCGACCATCTCGGCAGCGGCGCGCTGCACGTCGTCCTGGAACTTCGCGATCAGCCGCGGGCTGAACGCCCGGGAGACGATCCGGCGCAGCCTGGTGTGCCGGGGGTTGTCCATGTTGATCATCGAGCCGAAGTACTCGTTGAACTCCACCGGCAGGTCGGGGATGCTGGTGGCGCCCTGCGCCGAGGAGAACACCTCCGGGTGCTTGCTCGCCTCCACCACGTCGGCGTACCTGACCAGGGCGTAGTAACCCGGACCCGGCTCGGCGAAGGGGGTCTCGGGTTCGGCGAAGAACGGCGGCTGCTGCTGGGCTCGGAGCAGGGCGAAAGCCGCGGCCCGGTCGGGAAGCGGCAGACCCCAGAACTCGGTGGCCGACAGATCGATCCCGGCAATTGTCATGGCCCGGCGCCTTCCGTGAGAACTGGTTCCACTTCATCACGGCACACAACCGAATGACTAGCCTCGTCTCTAGGCCCGGTTACGGCCGGCGTTCGGCCTTCTTGAGCCTGACCAGCGTCGTCACGATGAGCACCAGCAACACGCCCGCTATCAGCCAGTCCATACCTTGCCTCCCTGTTTCGCCGAGTTCATTATCTGGTCTGCGTGTTTCAGGAGTGTTACCGCTGACCCGGAAGCCGAAATGTGGCCTCAGCCGGTGGTGACGGCGAAGGCTAGCGGGAGGACCGCGGGGGCGCCTGGCCTCCCGGAGCTGCTTGGCCGCGATGGTCATGGTCCAGCCGGTCTCGATGCGGTCGTCGATGAGTAGGAGCGGACCGGCGGGCCGGCTGAGTGCCTCGCGAAGGTCGTCCGGGACGGTGAACGCGTGCCACAGCGAGCGCAGCCGCTGGGCGCTATTGTGCCGGCGCGGCCCGGGGCCGTCGGGGCTGGCGTAGCCGAGCGAGCCGAGGTAGGGCAGCCTGCCGACCTGCGCAATCCGCTGGCCGAGGCTCGTGATCAGGACGGGCCTGGTGCGCGACGGCACGGTGACAATGCCCGCCGGGCGCTGGCTCCAGTCCCAGGCGGCAAGGACTTTGACCACCGCGTCGGTGAGCTGGTCCGTGACCGGCCCGTCGGGAGCCTCGTCGGCGAACAGCGCCCGCAGGGTGGTTCCCCAGCCGATGTCGGTGAGGCGGCCGAGCGCGCGGCCCGGCTCGGCCGTACAGTCCGCGGGGATCTTGCCGGAAGCGCCGGAGATCCCCAGGTCCTTCAGCCCTGGCGGCCACATCCGCCGCGGCTCGACCCCGACGCCGGGGCGGAGCAGCCGCTGCCGGGCCGCGTCCGCGCCGACCTGCGGGACTTGCTGGTCCGGCTCCCGGCCAGTGCAGTTGTCGCAGCGGCCGCAGCGGGCCGCCTCCGGGTCGTCGAGCTCGCGGCGCAGGTACTCCATCCGGCAGGCATCGGTCGCCTGGTAGGCCAGCATGGACTGCTGTTCGCGGATCCGCTCCTGACCAACCCGCTGATACCGCTCTTGGTCGTAGGTCCACGCCCGACCGGTGGCGTCCCAGCCGCCGCCGGTGCGGCGCACCGCGCCGTCGACGTCGAGCACCTTGAGCATGGACTCCAGCCGGCCCCGGGACAGGTCGATCCGGGTCTCCAGCGCGGTGACGGACAGCGGCCGGCCAGCGTCGGCGAGTGCGGCGAGTGTCGCCCGGACCTGGTACTCGGGCGGGAACGCGAGCGAGGCGAAGTACGCCCAGATGTCACGGTCCTCGCGACCGGGGAGCAGGATCACCTCCGCATTGGCCACGGCCCGCCCGGCCCGGCCGATCTGCTGGTAGTAAGCGACCGGGGACTGCGGGGCACCGAGGTGGACCACGAACCCCAGGTCGGGCTTGTCGAAACCCATGCCCAGTGCGCTGGTCGCCACCAGCGCCTTGACCCGGTTGGCCAGCAGGTCGTCTTCGGCCTGGAGGCGCTGCGCCTGGTCGTCGCGGCCGCTGTACGCGACGACGTCGATTCCCTGGTCGCGGAGGAACGCCGCCGTCTCGTGCGCCGCGGCGACCGTCAGCGTGTAGATGATCCCGGATCCCGGCAAGCCGCCGTCGGCGAGCCGGGCCGCCAGCCAGGCGAGCCGCTGGTGGGCGGTCGGCAGGCTCACCACCGCGAGGTGCAGCGACTCCCGGTCCAGCGGGCCACGCAGCACGAGGACGTCGTCTGGGTCTTGGCCCGCGCCGAGTTGCTCGGCGACGTCACGGGTGACCCGGGCGTTCGCGGTCGCGGTGGTCGCCAGCACCGGGATTCCCGGTGGAAGAGCTTGCAGCAGCGTCCGGATCCGCCGGTAGTCGGGGCGGAAGTCGTGGCCCCAGTCGGAGATGCAGTGTGCCTCATCGATCACGATCAGGCCCGCCGCGGCGGTGAGCTTCGGCAGCACCTGGTCGCGGAAGCCAGGGTTGTTCAGGCGTTCGGGGCTGACCAGCAGCACGTCGGCCTGGCCGTCCGCGACCTCCGCGTAGACCTCGTCCCACTCCTGCGTGTTGGAGGAGTTGATCGTGCGTGCGTGGATCCCGGCCCGGCCCGCCGCCTCGACCTGGTTGCGCATGAGCGCGAGCAGCGGCGACACGATCACCGTCGGCCCGGCACCGCGCGCCCGCAGCAGCGCCGTCGCGACGAAGTACACCGCCGACTTCCCCCACCCGGTGCGCTGCACCACCAGCGCCCGGCGCCGGGCGGCGACCAGGGCGCTGATCGCCGTCCACTGGTCGTCGCGCAGCCGTGCGTGGTCGCCGGCCAGCGCACGCAAGTGCCGTTCGGCCTCGTCGCGCAGCCCTTGGTCGTTCCGCTCCGGTACCGGTCGGTCTGTGTCGGTCACGCTTCATTGCTACCAGGCGGTTACGACATCTGACGACTTCCCCGCCGTGAACGACGGGGATTCTCCAAGCTGGCCACCCGGCCGTGATCGGGTGACCACCCGGCGCGGGGCGGACGGCCAGGGAGAGGCGCTCGGGCGCCCGACGGCCCGCTATCCTTACTCGCCGACCGGGACAGCGCGGGCCGACCTGGTGACCGCGCCGGCGCCCGCGAGCCGCGCGGCGAGGACCACGGGAACGATGGTCAGCAGGATGACGATGGATACCACGGCGTTGACCTCGGGGAGTTGCTGCCCGAGGCGGATGGCGCCGAAGATCCACAGCGGCAGGGTGTTCTGCGCGCCCGCGGTGAACACCGTGACGATGACCTCATCGAACGACAGGCCAAAGGCGAGCAGCGCGCCGGAGACCAGCGCGGTCGCGGTCAGCGGGAGCATGACGAAGCGCAGCGTCTGCCAGCCGCGTGCGCCGAGATCCATGGACGCTTCGGCCAGCGATCCCGACATCCGGCGGAGCCTGGCGATCAGGTTGTTGAACACCACCACGATGCAGAACGTGGTGTGCCCGATGATGATGGTCAAGGTGCCGAGCTGGATCCCGGTGAATGAGAAGAAGGAGTTCAGCGCGATCCCGGTGATGATTCCGGGCAGGGCGAGCGGCAGCACGAGCAGGAGCGAGATGGCCTCGCGGCCGAAGAACCTGAACTGGTGCAGCGCGTACGCGACGGCGGAGCCGAGCAGCAGGGCCAGCGCGGTCGCGAACAGCCCGACCCGGACCGACAGGAGGAACGCGCTGCGCACCTGGGGGTCGTGGAACGCTACGGAGTACCAGTGCAGCGAGAAGCCCGCAATGGGCCAGCTCTCGATGTTCGAGCGGTTGAACGAGTACAGCACGATGAGCACGATCGGGACGAACAGAAATGCCAGCACCAGCACGACCCAGATCCGGAGCGCGACGCGCAGGGCCTTCGGTTCCATGGGTCAGATCGCCTCGAACGCGCCGAGGGCCCTGGCGCCGAGCAGGTAGACGGCCATAATGGCAATGGGGATGCAAGCCATGGCGGCGGCGAAGGGCACGTTGTTCGCGATCCCGATGTTCGAGTAGATGATGTTGCCGATGAAGTCCGCACTCGTCCCGCCGACCAGCAGCGGCGTGATGTAGTCCCCGAGGGTCAGCGAGAACGTGAAGATCGACCCGGCCACGATCCCGGGCAGGGCGAGCGGAAGCAACACCAGCCGCGTCGTCCGCCACGTCCGTCCGCCCAGGTCCTGCGACGCCTCGATCTGTGACGCCGGGATGCGCTCTAGCGCCGCGTACACCGGGATGATCATGAACGGCAGCCAGAGGTAGCAGAACACGGTGAACACGGCCCAGTTCGTATAGATCAGGTGGACCTGACTGAGGCCGATCTTGCCCAAGGTCCAGTCCAGGATCCCGTCGTGGGTGAAGATCACCAGCCAGGAGTACACCTTCGCGAGGTAACTCGCCCAGAGCGGTAGCAGGATCGCCACGAACAGGGCGGTCCTCGTCCGGGGCGAGGCGATCCGGGCCATGAAGTAGGCGAAAGGGAAGGCGACGGCGGCGTCGACTACGGTGACCGCCGCCGCGATTCCCACGGTCCGCAGGATGATGGTCCGGTAGGCCGGGCTGGTGAAGATCGTCGTGAAGTTGTCCAGGCTCCAGACCCGCTCGATGTTGGTCGTGAACGGGTTGATCTGCCAGAAGGCCGTGATCAGGAGCACCACGAGCGAGGCCAGGTAGATCAGGACGAACCAGGCAAGCGGCGGGGTGAGCAGGATGGTGGCCCTCGCCCACGGCCGACGCCATAGCGCGGCCGAGACGCGGGACCACGTCGTGTTCTGTTTGGCCTGTTTCTCCGGGGCCGGAGCCGCGGTGGCTGTCATCCGCGTCCGGCCTGGTTCTGGGCCGGTGCCCTTACTTGACCTGCGTGTTCCACGCGGACACCCATGCGCTGTAGGGCTCGCAGTCCGGCTTGCCGTTGTCGCAGGTCGCGATCGGCGTCTTCCACAGCGCGACCGAGGCCAGGTAGCTGGCGGGTGCGTTGGCGTGGTATTCCGCGCACGACCCCGGCTGCATCTGGTCCATATACCCGCAGGCGAGGCTGTTGTCCGGCGTCTCGCCGTAGTTGATGGCCTGCTCGGCCTGGACCTTCGGGGTGCTGATGTACTGCATCCACATGTAGGCGCAGTTGGGGTGGGGCGCCTTGGCCGCGAGCATCCAGGTGTCTGCCCAGCCGGTCGCGCCCTCGCTCGGGATCTCGCTGCCGATCGGGAAGTGATCAGCCTTGAGGGTGCTGACCTGATAGGGCCACCCCGCGCCGACGATCGCGTTGCCGTTCTTGAAGTCGAAGATCTCCTGTGAGGCGAGGTCCCAGTACTTCTCGATCAGGGGACGCTGCCCGGCCAGCAGGCTCACCGCCGCCTGGAGCTGAGGCTGGGTCAGCTCGTACGGGTCGGTGATGCCCAGCGACGGCTGGTGGGTCTTGAGGTAGAGAGCCGCGTCGGCGATCTGGATCGGGTTGTCGGGTACGGTCACCTGCCCCTTGTACTTCGAGTTGTAGATGACGTCCCAGGACGGCGGGGCGGTCGGGAAGTCCTTCGTGCTGTACATGAGCACGTTCGGGCCCCACTGCAGGGAAACTCCGTAGTGCACCCCGTTGATGGTGTTGAAGGGCGGGGACTTGAAGACGGGGAAGAAATCCTTCCAGCTCGGGATCAGGTTGATGTTCACCGGGTGCGCGTCTCCCGCGTACAGGATGCGCAGGTCGGCGTCGCCTGACGAGGACACCATGTCGTACTGGCCGCCGCCGCCGTTCTTCATCAGCGCGACCATCTCATCCGAGCTGCCCGCGTACTTCGCGTTCACCTGGCATCCGGTCTGCTGCTCGAACGGTTTCACCCACTGAGGCTGCAGGTAGCCTTCCCAGGCGATGAGGTTGAGCTGGCCTTCGCCCGGCCCGACCTTCTGCAGGACCGGAAGATTCGCCGTGGGCACCGTCAGCCCGGCCGTGCCGGTGCCTGTGCCCTGCGAGCTATTGGTGCTGCCGCTGCTGCTACTGCTGCCGCTGCTCCCGCAGCCGGCCGCGACTAGAGATGTGACAGCAAGTCCGAGTGTGATCTTCATGGCACGTGGCGAGATCCGCGCCCTGGTTGTCATCATGGATATCCCTCCCCGGAGTTCGGGCCCTAACTGGGTTCGTTCGGAATCATGAATGCCTGCTCGGTCCGCCAGGCGATGCGGACTCGATCGCCCCGGCCGACGGGCGTACCGCCCTCGCGGGCGGTGGGCGCACCGCCTTGGCGGGCGTCGTGCCTGAGCACCGGAGCCTCCGTGTTCTGGCGGCTGACCACCAGCTCACCGCCTCCATCCAGGTCGACGACATAGCGGGTGAGAACGCCCGCGTAGATGACATCCTGGACCCGGCCGGACTCTACGTGCGTGCCGGGCGGGTCCGGTTCGCCGTCCCCGAGCAGGGTGATCTTCTCGGGCCGGACGGTGATCTGGTGGCCCTCTCGCTCGATCAGGTTAGAGACGCCGATGAACCCCGCTACGAAGGCCGTCCCCGGCTGCTCGTAGACCTCGACCGGGACGCCGATCTGCTCGATGGTCCCGTGGTTCAGCACTGCGATGCGGTCGCTCATCGTCAGCGCCTCTTCCTGGTCGTGAGTGACATAGACGAAGGTGATGCCGACCTCATGCTGAACCCGGAGCAGCTCGAGCTGCATCTCCTGGCGGAGCTTGAGGTCGAGTGCGCCGAGCGGCTCGTCGAGCAGCAGCACCTGAGGCTCGTTGACGATGGCCCGGGCGAGCGCCACGCGCTGGCGCTGGCCGCCGGAGAGCTGCGCCGGCTTGCGTGACCCGAGCCCGGGCAGACGGACCATGTCCAGCGCCCTGCTCACCCGTTCGCGCCGCTGCGCCTTGGGCACGTGCCGGACCCTCAGGCCGTACTCGATGTTCTGGGCGACCGTCATGTGCGGGAACAGCGCGTAGTCCTGGAACACCGTGTTGACGTCCCGGGCATACGGCGGGACCCGGGTGACGTCGCGGCCGCCGAGCTCGATCCGGCCGCCGTCCGGGCGCTCGAACCCCGCGATCAGCCGCAGCAGGGTCGTCTTCCCCGATCCGGAAGGGCCCAGCAGCGTGAAGAACTCGCCCGCCCGCACGGCGAGGTCGACGCCGGCCAGCGCGGTCACGTCGCCGTACCGCTTCCGGAGTCCTTCGACACGGACCGCTGGTGCCGCGGCAGCCTGATCACCTGCAGCGGCGGGCTGCGCAGGACCCGGGACAGTGATCATTCCGGTGGTTGTACCACGGTTCAACCAGGCCTGCAATCCGGCCGGCCGCGGATCCGGCGTCCTCGCCGGTTCTCCTGGCGGACAGCCTCGCCCAGCCGGCTGGGTATCGGGGGAATCACGGATGCCGGTACGGATTCCGCGGCGGGCCGCTCGTCCGTCCCGGATGACGGTCCCCGGACGGACGAGCGGCTGTTACGGCCGCCGGATCAGCCTCCTACTGCGGCGGCGGCGCGCTCCTGGGTCAGTTCGCTGGCGGGCGGATCGGGTTTTTGCGCCAGCTTGCTTGGCCACCACATCCACCGGCCGATGTCCAGGTTCAGCGCCGTAACGAGCACGGACCGGACGATGATCGTGTCGAGCAGGATGCCGAACGCGACCGCGAAACCCAGTTCGGTCAGGAACGTGGCCGGGATCGTGGCCAGGGCGGCGAACGTGCCGGCCAGCACGAAGCCGGCCGATGTGATCACCCCGCCGGTGGCGGCGAGCCCGGCGAGTGCGCCGCGTCGGGCGTCGCGCCTGATTGCCTCCTCTCGTACCCGGGTCATCAGGAAGATGTTGTAGTCGATGCCCAGGGCGACGAGGAACACGAACACGAACAGGGGGAACGCGGTGTCCGCGCCGCCGAACCCGAACACGTGGTTGAAGAAGAAGGCGCTGACGCCGAGGGCGGCGGCGAATGAGAGCACCACCGTGGCGGTCAGGATCAACGGCGCTACCAGCGCCCGCAACAACAGCCCCAGGATGATCAGCACCACGACGAGGATGAGCGGAATGATCAGGTTACGGTCGTGCGCGGACGCCCGCTCCACGTCCAGGTTGATCGCGGTGGTGCCGCCGACTAGGGCGTCGGCGCCAGGAACCGCGTGCACCGCGGCGCGCACCCGGTCGATGGTGTCGTACGCGGCCTGGCTGTCGGGCGGCGCGGTCAGCGTGCCCTCGAGGTAGGCATGGCCCGCAAGGACCGCCGGCGGCGTCACGCTGGCGATCCCCGGGGTGGCGGCGAAGGCGGACCGCAGCGGGGCCGCCGCGCTCGGGTTGCCGATTACGATGACGGGCTCGCCCGCGCCCGCGGGGAAGTGCTGGGCGAGCACGGTCTCGCCGATGACCGAATCTGGGTGTCCGCGGAAGCCTTGCGCGGCGGTCAGGCCGTGGGCCTTCAGGCCGGTCAGGCCGAGCGCCATGATGCCCAGGACCACGGCGGTGGTGATCCATACCAGCCGCGGCCGGGGAGCGATGCTCCAGCCGACGTGCGCCCATATCCCCCGGGCCGTCGGCTCGGCCGAGCCATAGCTAGGCCGGTACGGCCAGAAGACACCCCGGGGGAAGATCACCAGCAGGGCCGGCAGCAGGGTGAGCATGGCGAGCATGCCGACGGCAACGCCGATGGCCAGCACCGGCCCCAGGCTCTTCGTCGAGTTCAGTTCCGCGGCGAACAGCGTCAGCAGCGCCACGATGACGGCGGAACCGCTGGCGATGATGGCCGGGCCCGCGCGCCGCAGCGCCTCGGCCATCGCCTCGTGACGGCGGTCGTGGCGGCGCAGTTCCTCCCGGTACCGCGCGACGATCAGCAGCGCGTAGTCCGTGCTCGCGCCGAAGACCAGCACCTGCAAGATGCCGGCGCTCTGCGCGTTGACCACGAGGCCGGCGTGGACGGCGAGAAGGTAGATCACCGCTTCGGCGGTGATCAGCGCTACCCCGGACGAGATCACCGGCAGCAGCCACAGCACCGGGCTTCGGTAGGTGATCAGCAAGATCACGATGACGACCGCCAGGGCGGTATACAGCAGCGTGCCGTCGATGCCCTTGAACACGTTGTTGTTGTCGGCCGCGTTCCCGAGGGGGCCGGTGATGTGAGAGACCAGGCCGTTCGCGTTCGAATTGGTGATCGCGCGAATGGCATCGACGGCCTTGGACGCGCCGGCCCAGCCCTGCGTGCCCAGGTCGACCTTGAGGATGGTCTCGAGGGCCTTGCCGTCCGCCGACGGGATCGGGCCTATCACCGAGCCAGGCACGACGTTATGCACCCCGGCGAACATCCGGGCGTCGGCGGCCGCCTTGGCCCGGTCCGTGGCGGTCAGGCCCGAGGGGCGCAGGTAAATGACGACGCCGGGGTAGACGTTGGGCGACTGGAAGTGCGCCTGCACGTCCAGGACCTTGGTCGACTCCGCGCTGCCGGGCAGCCAGGCACTGGCGTCGTTCTTCTCCGCGCCGGTGAGCTTTGATGACAGCGGGAAAGCGAGCACGATCACGACCAGCCAGACACCCACGACTAGCCACTTGGTCCAGCTTCCGGCCGGAATCTCTGCGATCTTTCTTAGCCTGCTCATCGATTCTCCCCGTTCAGCCACAGGTTCCCCGCCCACGGTCAGGAACGCCCGGCGCAAGCCTGGTACCGACAATGACGGCCCTACCCGGCCGGGCATCGGGGAAATCACGGATGCCGGTGCGGATTTCAGCGCCTAGGGGCCGGCGCGCGGGCCGCTGACCAGGCCGGCCACGGTCTGCAGCGCCGCCCCGGGGCACAGCGCGGGCTCAGGCCAGCCGGGAACGTCGTGTTTACCGGCGAGCCATTTCGCCCTTCATTCGGCTGCGGTGTATCCGGGCGCCGGAGAGAAGATCAGCCGAGCGTGACGAGCTTGGACGGGACGATGGTCACCGGGAACGGGATCGCCGCACGGTATTCCTCGTCGCCGGTGATGTGGGCGGTCTGTTCGTATGCGCCCGAACGCAGCTCGAAGACGGTCAGTTCGGGACGGTCCCGGTCCGGCTCGACGATCCAGTACGCGGAGATGCCGAAGCCCTGGTAGACGTCCTTCTTCCTGTTCCGGTCATAGAGCCGGGTTCTGGGTGAGGCGACCTCGACCACAAGGGCCGGCGGGGTCTCCTGAAAGACGGTCTCAAGGGAGCTGGCGCGCACCACGGCGACGTCTGGTACCCGGTGCTGGAAGTGGCTGATGTTGACGCCGACCCCGGCCAGCACGACAAGATCCGCGGGACATGCAGTACTCAGGATGACGGCCAGGCGGGTGACCGCCAATTGGTGCAGCGTGGACGGAGCCGGGGACACGATCAGCACCCCGTCATCCAGCTCGTAGCGGAACTCGTCGTCGGGCGTATTCTCCATGTCCTCGACGGTGAGCATCCGGTCCTGGCCGGACCAGAAACCCGGAGCGGTCATGACATCCATAGTGCCCTCCTCCTGCCATGATGGCCACCATGCCAGGTGGTGCCGACATTCCGGGTGGCACCGCCCACGTTGCGCTCATCGTTTGCCTTCCCCTGTCGAAATGGATGACAGCAGGATGGAACGCGCGAATTCGCCGGACCACAAGCGGACCGCAGATCTGTGGATAACGCACGGCAGCACACAGAGGTGCGGACGGCAAGTTTGCTGAGGCGGGTGCCCGGCGGCCGGAGAGCCGATATCGTACGGTTCCGTGCTGGACGGCGAATTGGTCTTCGTGCCAAGCGGGATCCCGCGGCGGGGGGTGTTCGCGCACTGGGGCAAGGGCTCGGGATCGGCGAAGCTTGAGCTGGTGTTCCCCGGCGGCAGGTACGGCATCCGCAAGCGCCTGGTGTCGGCGGATCTCATCCCGCTCGCCGAGGCGCTCCCCGTTCTGCTCACCATCGAGCCCGGCGAGCGCGCCGGGCGCCCGATGCGGCGCAGCGCCCGGGTGTGGGCCGCGGCCGCGGCCGCGGGCGTGGGCCTGGTGGCGCGGGGCAGGCTGCTGCCGACCGTCGGAGCCGACGACACGGACGTCTGGCGGGCGGGCCCGCTCGATCCGTCCGACCTCAGCTGGCTGCGCGAGCTGGCCGCCGTCTTCCCGCCCGCCGCGCATGCCCTGGCCATCCCGGGCTCGCGCCCGATGCGGCTCCGCTCTCCCGAGGCGCTGATCCGCGAGCTGTGGGACGCGATCGCCGACATGGTCGCGCGCTCGCCCGCCGCGCCGCGGACCACCGCCTCGGCCGCGTTCGCCGCGGCCGAGCCCACCCCGGCCGGAGATCTGGCGGAATGGCTCGCGGACACTACCGACGGCCTGGCGGCCGGGGCCCGTCTTGGTCTGCGGATCGAGGCCGTCCCGGCACCGCTGGTCGTCGGCGATGAGGAAGAGCTCGCCGACGATGAGGAGTACTTCCCAGGCGCGGTAGAGGAATACAAGGAACAAGGACCTGAAGACGCCGACGAGCCGACGCCGGCATTCCGGCTGGTCCTGCAGCTGCGGAGCAATGCTGATCCGAGTCTGATCGTCGACGCCGACGCGCTGTGGAACCAGCCCGAGACGGTACTGTCCAGGTTCGGCCCGCAGGCGGAGACGGACCTGCTGCTGGCGCTGCGCCGCGGCGCGCCGATCTGGCCGCCGCTGGCCGAGGCGCTGGAGCAGGCGAGCCCGTCGGTGATCGGCCTGGATGACGACGCGCTGACCAGCCTGATCGGCCCGGCGGCGGAGGAACTGGCGGGCGCCGGCATCGAGGTACTGTGGCCGGCCAGCCTGGTGGACGGCGGTCTCAAGCTGAGAGCCATGCCCACCCCGGCGCCGGGCCAGGTGACGGAGGCCGGGTTCGGGCTGGCGGCGCTGCTGGATTTCCGGTGGCAGCTCACGCTCGACGGGGCGCTACTTGACGCCGACGAGATCGCCGCGCTGGCCGAGGCGAAACGGCCGCTGATCAGGCTGCGGGGTCGGTGGGTGATGCTCGACCCGGTCCTGCTCGACCGGCTACGCCGGCCGCCGCGGACGCGGATGCGGGTATCCGAGGCGCTCGGTGCCGTTCTTGCGGGCTCGGCGGAGATCGACGGCGAGACGGTGACGATCGTCGCGGAAGGCCCGCTCGCCGACCTGGCCGCCAAGGTCGCCAACCTCGCGTCCGCCCCGGTCCAGGTTGAGCCTCCGTCCGGGCTGATGGCCACGCTGCGGCCCTATCAGCGGCGCGGCCTGGCCTGGCTGGCCGGGATGTGCGAGGCCGGGATCGGCGGCTGCCTGGCCGACGACATGGGGCTAGGTAAGACGATCCAGGTCATCGCGCTGCACCTGCACCGGCGGGAGACCAAGGCGGGACCGACGCTCGTGGTCTGCCCGGCATCGCTGCTAGGTACTTGGGAACGCGAGGTGCGCAGGTTCTCGCCCGACGTCCCGATCCGCCGCTACCACGGGGGCGGGCGGCACCTGGAGGACCTGGCCGCCGACGAGATCGTTCTGGTCACCTACGGCGTGGTCCTGCGGGACTCCGCCCGGCTGGCCGAGGTCGGCTGGGGACTGGTGGTGGCCGACGAGGCGCAGCACGCGAAGAACCCGCTGTCGCGGACTGCCCGCGAGCTACGGGCGGTGCCCGCGCCCGCCCGGATCGCGCTGACTGGGACGCCGGTGGAGAACCGGCTGTCAGAACTATGGGCGATCCTGGACTGGACGACGCCGGGGCTGCTCGGCCACCTGGAGACGTTCACCCGCCGGGTCGCCGTCCCGGTCGAGCGGTACCGCGACGCCGAGGCGACCAGCAGGCTCGTCGCCCTGATCCGGCCGTTCCTGCTACGACGGCGGAAGACCGACCCGGGTATCGCGCCGGAGCTCCCGCGCAAGACCGAGTCGGACGTGTTCGTGCCGCTGACCGCCGAACAGGTCACGCTGTACGAAGCCATGGTTCGTGAGACGATGGAAGCGATCGAGAGATCCGAGGGTATCGAGCGGGCCGGCCTGGTATTCAAGCTGCTGACCGCGCTGAAGCAGATCTGCAATCACCCGGCTCAGTACCTCAAGCAACCCGGTCGGCTGGAGGGCCGGTCAGGAAAGCTGGCCGCGTTCGACGAGCTGACCGACATCATCCTGGCCGGTGGCGAGTCGATGCTCGTCTTCACCCAATACACGCAGATGGGCGCGCTGCTGCAGCAGCATCTGGACGCCCGCGGGATCGGCTCGCTGTTCTTGCACGGGGGGGTTCCGGTACCGCGGCGGGAGGAGATGGTGACCCGGTTCCAAGCAGGTGACGCGCCGGTATTCCTGCTGTCTCTCAAGGCGGGCGGTACCGGACTGACGCTGACCCGTGCCACCCACGTGCTGCACTACGACCGGTGGTGGAACCCGGCGGTGGAGGATCAAGCGACCGACCGGGCCTACCGGATCGGCCAGGACCGGCCCGTCCAGGTGCACCGGCTCATCGCCGAGGGGACGCTCGAGGACCGGATCGCCACCCTGCTGGAGACCAAACGCGAGCTGGCCGATGCCGTGATCGGCTCGGGCGAGGGCTGGATCGCCGACCTGTCCGACGCGGACCTCGCGGAGCTGGTCAGCCTGCGGGCCGCACCATGAACGACGGGAGCGGCGGCATGGGCGAGACCCCGCCCGGGGAACCGGAGTTCGGCCGCACGTGGTGGGGTCGGGCCTGGCTGGAGGCGCTGGAGCAGCGAGCGCGGCTGGACCCCGACCGGCTGCCTCGTGGCCGGGACTACGCGCGTTCCGGCGCCGTGGGAGAGCTCATCCTGGCGCCGGGCGAGGCCCGGGCCCGGGTCCAAGGCCGCAAGACCGAGCCGTACGAGGTCAGGATCCGGGTGCGGCGGTTCACCGACGACGAGTGGGACAGAGTGCTGGCCGCCATCTCGGCCCGGCTTGGTCACGCGGCCGCGCTGCTGGACGGTGAGTTGCCGCCGGAGATCGCCCGCGATGCGACCGCCGCCGGTCTCGATCTGCTTCCCGGCGGCGGCGAGCTCGGGCCGCGCTGCAGCTGCCCGGACGACGCCGACCCGTGCAAGCACTCGGCGGCAGCGTGCTACCTGATCACCGACGCGCTGGATACCGACCCCTTCGCCCTGTTCCTGCTGCGCGGCCGGACTCGGGATCAGGTGCTGGCCGGGCATCCGGGCCCGTCGGCGGGGCACCGTACCCGCTCGGGCGGCCGGGCCGGGGACCGGGGCGAGTGATCACGCCGACTCGGGGGCGGACGAGGGCGTGGACGCGAGGGCGGCGTTCGGCGCACCGGAATCCGCGGTGCCGATCCCCTCCGTGCCGCTACCGCCCCGTCGGCCCGGGCCGCCTGCCGCGCTTCCCGTGGATCCACCGCCGTGGCGCTCTGGCCTGCGCGAGGACCTGGTGGAACTGGCCTCGGATGCGGCCAGCCGGGCCTGGGAGATGGCGGTGGGCCTGTCGGCCGACGCCGGGCTGAGCCTCGACGCGGACGCCGATCTGGCCCGTAGGGCGGCCCGGGCCCTGGGCACGCCTGCATTCGGCGCGATCGCGGAGCGCTCCGGGGTCGGCGAACGTGACCTCGCCCGTCAAGCGCTGGCCTGGCGGCAGGGCGGCCTGACCGGGCTGGACTCACTGCACGCCGAGTGGGACCCGGTCGCGGATGACCCGGAGGCCACCCGGCTGCTGACCGCGGCGCGGTTCGCGCTGCGGGCCAAGACCGGTGCGGCGCAGGCCGACATTCAGCGCAACCGGATCACCGCAGGCCGCCTACAGCTTCGCCTCGGCCGGGACCTACGCTGGTATCCGTATGCGCGGTCGGACGGCGGCTGGGAGCCTAGTGGCACCCCGGAGGCTGATCCGGCCCGAGCCCTGGCGGACCTGTGATGCGATCAGCTTGACCAGTGATGATTACTAGGCCGGCTGGGCCCAGGCGGTGAGGATGCGGTCGACGGCCAGGCGGATCCGATCGCGTGCGTCCTCGCGGCTGACGCCGGACATCAGCAGGGAGTCGTACTCAGTGTCCTCGTGGCGCACCGACGCCACCACAGCCAGCGTGATGGCCTCCTCGTCCAGCGACCGCCCGGCTGCGGAACGGCCCACCCGGCCGCTGCCCCGCAGGCTCGTGTGCCGGGCGATGGCCTCCGCGCGTCCGGCCGGGCAGCGCGGGAACAGCCGCCCGATCTCGTTGGCCATGCTGGCCGCGAGTTCGACGTCCCCGGCGGCCCGGCGTTCCCGGTCCCGATCCCGGCGGCGCATCCTGGCCTCTTCGTCAGCGAGGCACTGCTGCTCCGCCTGCTCCAAGGCCGGCTCCTCCACCAGCAGGCCCTGCCGCTCGTACCGCTTGCGCGTCCGGCTCCACCGGACGACCACGGCCGACAGGCGGCTGGCCTTCTTCGCCCGGCGGGTCAGCGCCGCGTCCCCGGCCGGGAGGAACACCAGGTGATCCAGGTCAGCGCAGCCCAGGCACAGCGGGCCCGGCTCGTCCATGATCAGCAGATCCCCGGTGGCCCGGCACTCCGCGCAGAACCAGTCCTTAATGGGCTGGATGACCAGCAGATCCGGGGGCGCGTCCTGGGCCTTCGTGATGCGTTCCCGTTTCCCGTCCTCCAGGTCGGGCGAGATCCAGCGCATCCGCCAGGCGGCTTCCTCCAGCGGGTGGCCGTCACGAAGAAAGCGAAGCTGACGGCGAGACCTGGTGGCTGAGATGTACTCGGCTTCGGTCCGCCGCAGGCCGTGCTCGGTGGCCCAGTTGTGCAGATGCACGTGGATGTCGATGAGCCTGTTGTCGTGGACCGGCAGGAAGTCTTCCAGATCGTCAGCGCGGCCGCGCCGCCAGTCATCGACGTTGCAGTCCTGAAGCCAGCCGAGGCCCAGGCACACGTCGACGGGCGTGACGAATCCTTGCTTGGACAGCGCCTCCTCCGCGGCCGTCACCACCCGGGATTCCAGGCTCCGCTGGCTGTTCGGCTTCACGAGGGTGAGCGTAGTCGCTCAGGCCGGCGGTGGAAGCTGGGACGGTGGCTTCGGCCTAGGCTGGGCGCATGGACACCGGCGTAGCGATCTTCCCGACCCATACCGCCATCGCGCCCGCCGACATGGCGCGTCTGGCCGAGGAGCGCGGGCACGAGTCGCTGTTCTTTCCCGAGCACACGCACATCCCGGCCAGCCGGGAGTCGCCCTGGCCAGGTGGCAGCGAGCTGCCGCACAGGTACGCCCATACCTTCGACCTGTTCGTGGCGGTAACCGCGCGTCACGTTCGACCGGATCTGGTCTTGGCCGAAGCAGGCCCAGCGGCCCCATCCCCCGGTGCTGGTGGGCGGGAACGGGCCGGGCGTACTGGACCGGGTGCTGGCGTTCGGCGACGCGTGGTTCCCCAACCATGATAGCGGGGACGTCCTGGACCGGGCCGCGGAACTGCGCGCACGCGCCAGCCGGCCGGTGGGGCTGATGGTCATGGGGGTTCCGGCGGAGGCCAAGGTGCTGGAGAGGTACGCGGCCGCGGGCTTCGAGCGGGCGGTGCACTGGCTGCCCTCGGCGCCGCGCGGTCCGGTCGAGCGGGCTCTGGACCGGTACGAGGCGGCCGTCGCGGAATTCAACGGAGAGTAATGGCCGACGCAGGAGGGCTCAGGGTGCGACTGGCGGGGCGGGTGATCGTGCTCGACCCGGACGATCGCGTCCTGCTGTTCCGGTACGATGACCCGCCGCCCAACGGGCGGCACTGGGGCACGCCCGGCGGCGGGCTGGACGACGGGGAGACCTACACGGCGGCGGCACGACGGGAACTGACCGAGGAAACCGGCTGGACCGACGTGCCGCTGAGCACCAAGGTCTACGAGTGGACGCGGACGATGGGATACCGGAACGGCATTTTCCAGCAGCACGAGCAGTTCTTCATGGCCCGGGTCGATACCGCGCGCCGCCCGCTCGTCGAGGTGGCAGCCATGCACGCCTCGGACGGGATCGCCGCGTGGCGGTGGTGGGCGCTGGCCGAGCTGGATACCACTGCCGAGGCGATCGTGCCTCCGGGGCTGGCGGACCTGATCAGGGGCGTGCTCGGCTGACCGGCCGGATGGCCGCATGCTGGGTGTCTCGCCCGCCCGACTACGCTCATGGTGTGGCCGAGCGGGAAGCATGCCTCGTTGACGTCTATGACACCCTTCTGAGCTGTGATTTCGTGGCCCACAGCGCCGAGCTGCCGTTCCTGGCCGGGCTTTCGATGCAGGCCTGGGGTCAGGGATACAGCCAGGTCGGGGCGGCGCTCGGGATCGGCCAGCTGACCAAGGCCGAAGGGTTCGAGCGGATCTTGCGGGACGGCGGCGTCGAACCCCGGCCGGATCTGGTGGGGGCGCTGGTGGACCGGGACCGCGAGCTGCTCCTGCGGTCCGCGCGGCTGTACAACGACGCTCTCCCCTTCCTGCGGGACGTCAGGGCCCGCGGAATCAAGATCGCGATCGTCAGCAACTGCTCGGAGCACACGCGGGACCTCCTGGAGAGCAACGGCGTGGCGGAGCTGGCCGACACGATGGTTCTGTCGTGTGAGGTCGGCGCCGAAAAGCCCGCGTCGGAGATCTTCACTCACGCGCTGGATCAGCTTGGCGTCCCCGCGCGGCACGCCGTGTTCGTGGACGATCAGCCGGTGTTCTGCGCGGGAGCGGCGGGCCTGGGCATCACCGCGGTGCAGATCGTGCGGGGCGAGCTGGACGGCAAGATGCCGACACCGGGCACCACGGTGGTCCGCTCGCTATCGGACGTCGCGGCGATGTTCTGAGCTTGCGTACCGCGGCCCGAGGTGCACGCCGGCCAGGGTATCGCTCGCGGCTGGGCTCACAACGCTGGGCTCACAGCGTGGGCGCCAGCCCGAAGGCCGGGAAGAGCTCGGCGCCGAACGTCGTGACCTCGGCGATCAGGCCCTCCTCGACACGCATGACATCGAGCTTGAACGCACGGAACTGGCTGTCACCCGGCCTGCGCAGGTAACTCGCGGCGGCCGGGCATCCGGTTGGCCGCCACCGGGAACAGGCGCCAGTCGCCCATCGCGGCCGCGTTTTCCATGAGCGGCCCGATCTCCTCTCGCCCGTCGAAGATCCAGGGGTTGGGCGGCATAGTGATCCTGAGGTCCTGGGCGGCGAGCGCGATGGCCGCCTCGGCGTCGAGACGCTCGTGCGCGGCGATGAACTGCTCGAGCAGCGCGCGCTCCTGCGCGCTCGGCTCGTGAGCCGACCATTCGGCGCGCCGCGGCGGCAGGTGCGACTGCATAGTCGCCCGGGCGCGCTGCAGGGCGCTGTTGGCCGCGGCGATGCTCGTGCCCAGCGCCGCGGCGGTCTCGCTGGCCGGCGCAGCCCAGCACGTCGCGGGCGATCAGCGCGGCGCGCTGCCTGGGCGGCAGGATCTGCAGCGCGGCCAGGAAGGCCAGCGAGATCGTCTCCCGCGCGATGGCGACCGCCTCGGGCTGCTCATCGACCGGCGCGGCCTGGTCGAGGAGCAGGTCCGGGTACGGCTGGATCCACGGCACCTCGGCGAACGAGCGCATCCCGGTGGCGCGCCGCGAGTTACGGCGGAGCATGTCGAGGCAGACGTTCGTCGCGATGCGGTACAGCCAGGCCCGGAACTGCGAGCCGCCCTCGAATCCCGACCGCCCGCGCCAGGCGTTCAGGAACGTCTCCTGCACGGCGTCCTCGGCCTCGTCGAACGAGGCGAGCATCCGGTAGCAGTGCACGTGGAGCTCACGCCGGTGGCGTTCGGCCAGCGTGGCGAATGCGGGCTCGTCACCCGCGATCGCAGCCGCCACGGTCTCGTCGGCGCCTACGGTCTGGTCAGTCCGGCTCATGCCTGGCCTTTGCTCCGGTCGACTTCCTGCAGGATCCAGATGTTGCCGTCCGGGTCAGTGAAGTCGGCAAACGACTCGTAGTTCGCGCGTTCTGGGTGGGGCCCATCGACCCATGTTCCGTTCTCGAGGTGGCGTACCTCGCTGACGGATACGCCGCGCTCGGTCAGCTCGGCGCGCGCGGCGAGGATGTCGGACACCACCAGGTGCAGGCCCTGTGCCGCGCCCGGCGCGGCTGAGGTGAGCCCGGTCCCGAACCCGATCGCGCATTCCGAGCCGGGCGGCACGGCCTGGACCACCCGCATGTCCCCGCCGATCGCGGTATCGACGATGAGCACGAAGCCCGCCTGCTCGAGGTAGAACTTCTTCGCGCGATCCACGTCCGAGACGGGGATGAGAACCAGTTCCAGCTTGTAGTCCATGTCGCTTCTCTCCCAGGTACCGCACCGGCCGGTCGCCGATGCTCACCCGTGAAACGGCACGCGGCGGCAAAACTCATCGGCGCCGCGGTGAGGTGCGGCCTCGTCAGGATATTGAGCGCGCGAAACCCAGGGCTTCGCGGGCCAGCGGCGGCCATGGTAGCTGGGACTCCGGGTCCAGGCTGAACCATTCCTTCATCGGGGTGCCCTTGTTGGCGTCAAACCGCTCGCCGTGGCCCTCGGCCACCAGCTCATCGACCCGCTGGCGGGGCAGCTTGACCACGAGCTGGCCGCGGACGAACATCGCGAAGATCTTCCTCCGGTAGCGGAGCGCGCCGCGGCCGAATCCGCTGCCGCCCGACGGGGGCAGCACGCCGTCCTCGCCGAGGAACTCATCGACCAGATCTTCGTAGCGCTGCTCCGGTGTCATCCTTCCAGGATGGCGCGTCAGCTCACCTCGGTGGCGTAGACGACGATGTTGCTCAGGTAGTGGCGGGTGGCGGCGTCGAAGGCCCCGCCGCAGGTGATGAGGCGGAGTTCCGCGTCGGGCACCGGGCCGTAGACCTCCTGGGTCGGGAAGTCGTCCTTCGGGTAGCTCTGGACCGAGGTCACGCGGAACTCGACCAGGGTCCCGTCCGCCCGCTTGACGTAGACCTTGTCCCCGCGGGCCAGCGTGTCGAGCCGGAAGAACACCCCGGCGGTGTTGCCGGAGTCGATGTGCCCCACGATGATGGCCGATCCGACGGCACCCGGCCGGGGGCTTCCGGTGTACCAGCCCGCAACCGAGGTCGAGGACGGCACCTGCAGCGCGCCGTCCGAGGCCAGGCCCAGGGTGATCAGGTTGGTCTGGACGCCGATCAGCGGGATGGTCAGCGAGACCGGAGCGGCGACGGACTTGGGTGCTGCCGACTGCGGCGGCGCCACGATCGGGCCGGTCGGCGCGGGCAGCGCGGCCACCCCGGCCGCGACCGGGCGCATGGCCGGGGTCGAGTGCCGCGTCAGCAGCAGCCCAGCCACCCCGCCGGCAATCACGACGAGGCCGGCCGCGAGCGCGAGCGCCGCGGCCGGCCGACGGGTCGGCATCGTTAGATCCGGGCGGTCAGCTGACGGCTACGACGCAGCCTCAGGCCGCCGGTGAGGGCGAGCAGCGAACCGGCTCCGATGGCCACCAGCCACGGCACGGGCGAACCCGGTCCGTGCGGCGCGGTGCCGCCGAAGCCCGTCGAAACACCGCCCAGCGGCGGCTTGCCGCTACCTGACGCGTCCTCCAGGTTGACGACCTCCAAGCCGCTGGCGCCGTCGAGTACCACCAGCGTGTGGACGGTGCCGGCGGGGAGCGTGACGCTGGAGTTCGCATCCGTGCCACCCGCGCTCACGGTCACGGTATGCGTGCCCGGGGAGACGGGCTGGTAGTCGCTCACGGTCCCGAACTTCAGGCCGCTCGCGAGCGTCGTGGAGCCGAGGCTCACGTCGACCACCTGCTGTTTCAGCGAAGCCTGGATCACGCGCACCTCGGATTGTCCTGGCGCCGTGGTCAGCTTGTCGTCGAGGACCTGGAGCCGCAGGCCCGATTCGGGTCCCATGCCCGCCACCGTGTAGGCGTGACCGGCGGCGATCGTCACGCTGGTGGACAGGACGGGCTGGCTCGTGGCGGACGCGCCCGCGGCGCGCATGGCCACGCTGTAGTCTCCGGCCTGTACCGACTCGTACGGCGAGACGGTTCCGTAAGCGACGTGGTGGAGCACGATCATCGCGTTGGAGTTGTCGAACGAGTACAGGTACACGTCGACCGCAGGCGTGTTCGGGGATAGGTGGGCCAGCCTGATCCAGCCCGTACCCGTGGTAGCAGAGGACGCAAACGCAGTCGCGGCGGCGGGAATGCCCAGCAGCAGGGCCGACGCGGCCAGCAACATGAGCAGATTTCTAATTACTCTCTTCCGAAAAATCATTAGACCCCTCCCTTACCCCAGCCGGTGACAGGCTAGGGGCCGTTCATCCCCAGCGGACCTGGGGCGCCGTATTGCATGGTGACCACCTGACCGCTAGCGACCCTGATCTGGCTGAAGTGCAAGGGTTGGTATGTGGTTTGCTGAGTCAGGAACGCCAGCATCGCCGACAGCCCAGCGGAGCCTGAGGCCCCGATCTCGGCGCCGCGTAGCGGAACCGCAGAACTCACACCCGGCGACGGGTCATCAAAAATTACCAGTTGCACGTGCATTTCGTCGGCAAGTAGCCCAAGCGTTATAAGCAGGCGGGGATCGACGTTTCCAGCCAGGAGGGCGCCGCGGGCCTGCGCGGAGGCCTGCATGTTCTTATTGCGCAGTAGCTGCTGACCCGCTTCGATGCGGGCGCTGCGAGCCGAGGCGAGCGAGGCCTCGAACGCGGCGGTCCCGCCGGGCGCGAGATAGCGGATGTCGATCCGCTGGGCGCCAGAGCCGAAGCTGGCCAGGACCAGCGGCGCGTACACCGTGGCCAGGCGCGGGCCGAACTGGCTCCGCAGCGCCGGGGTCGCGACGATCACCTCGACGCCCAGCGGGTCGGGGGCGGACGGCTGCACCACCGAGAGCCTGCTCGCCGAGACGTTGGCCGCCTCCAGGGCCTGGCACATCAGCGGGTCACAGCCGATCAGCACGCTCGGGAGAATCTGCTGCGCGATCCAGTCTGCCGCCTGGCTGCGGTTCGCCGCCGCGGTCTGCAGCGCGCTGGGCGTGCTCGGGGCAGGATCGGCCGACCGCGCCGACGATGCCTTCTGTGCTTGTTCCCCCTGATGGGTGAAGGCCAGCGTGACCAGCGCCCCGATGGCCATGGCGACAGCCGCGCTCAGCACCAGGACGCCGCGCTGGCGCCGGGAGGCTGGCCGGCGACCGCGATGGGTGTGTCTTTGCCGCCACAGGCGCCACGTGGTAACCGCGACGGTCGCCCAGGATGGGTCCCTGCTCGTACCCGGCGCAAGGCTGCGCTGCTGCTCGCCCATCTCCGCACCCCCACAACTCCGCTGGCTCGCAGAGCTGGCTAACCTAAGCTGTCCAATCGTACGCGTCCTGGAGATTTCATCCAATACAACCATTTATTGACCGCTACGTCGCGAAGTTCGCAATCTTGTCATGCATGGCCACGGTGCGCTTTTCGCCCGATAAGGCAGATCACACGAACATGCTCGATTATGACCGCGAGGCGGCGCACTATGACGCTGCGTAAGGGCACTGCGTACGGTTAGCAGGATTCGCTGACGGCTCCGGGCAGGATCTCGTCACGGATCGCGGCCCACTGCAGCGAGTGACGGATCCCATCGTGAAGGTCGTACTGCGGCACCCAGCCGAGCAGCCGCTGGGCCCGGCCGACACGGGTGTAGGCGCCGGCCACGTCACCGGGCCGGCGGGCCGCCTCACGAGCCCTGACGGGGTGCTCGACCGCACGGTTGAACGCATCGAGGAGCTCCCGCACCGTGGTGCCCTGGCCGATTCCCAGGTTGATCGCGAGCGCTGGCCCGGGCAGGGCGTCGAAGCGGCCCAAGGCGGCCAGGTGGGCCGCGGCCAGGTCCCAGATATGGATGTAATCCCTGATGCCTGACCCATCCCGGGTCGGGTAGTCCGTGCCGGTAATCAGGAACCGGGCGCCCTCGTCATGGGCCCGGATCATCGTCCCGAGAGCGTGGGTCGGCCGGCGCAACTGCAGGCCGGTCCGCATCTTGGGGTCCGCCCCGATGGGATTGAAGTACCGCAGGGACAGCACGTGAAGGGGGCGGACCGAGGCGATGTCGGCGAAGATCGCCTCGCATATGGCCTTGCTGTGCCCGTACGGACTGCTGGGCGCTATGGGTGAGTCTTCGTCGACGGTCAGGTCTTCGCTGGCGCGGTAGATGGCGGCCGTCGAACTGAAAATCAGCCGCTCGCAGCCGTTGCGCAACAGGTGCGTGACGAAATCGAGGCTCTTGACGACATTCGCCCGGTAATAGCCCACCGGATCGGCCACCGAGTCGGACACGACAATCAAGGCGGCGCAGTGGATAACGGCATAGATGTCCGGATGTTCGGCAAAGATGCGATCGACCAGCGGACCGTCCGCGATATCGCCTTCGTAAAATTCCCGGTCCGTCACGAACTCACGGCGACCGGTCACCAGGCTGTCCACAATCACCACACCGATCCCCGCGTCCAGGCAGGCCGAGGCGATCGTGCTGCCGACGTAGCCGGCACCCCCCGCGATCAGGACCTTCACCGTTCCCATCCTCCGATCATGATCGTGACGGAGGGAGCCTACCAACGGACGGCCCTCGATCTAGGCTTTTACGTGGCAGGCGGTTCGCCGCTATCGAGGCCGAGGATTTCCACCGACCGCTCCCGCATCTCCACCTTCCGGACCTTGCCGGTCACCGTCATCGGGAACTCATCGACGACATGTATGTACCGGGGGATCTTGTAGTGCGCGAGCTGCCCGGAACAGAATGACCGCACATCCTCCGCGGTCAGTGCGGAAGCGCCGGGCCGCAGGCGGACCCAGGCCATCAGTTCCTCGCCGTAAACGGTATCCGGGATGCCGATTACCTGAGCGTCCAGGATGTCAGGATGGGTGTAGAGAAATTCCTCGATCTCCCGCGGGTAGATGTTCTCGCCGCCGCGGATCACCATGTCCTTGATCCGCCCGGTGATGGCCAGATAACCGTCGGAGTCCATGACGGCCAGGTCGCCGGTATGCATCCAGTGCGCGGCGTCGACCGCTTCGGCGGTCATGTCCGGCTGCGCCCAGTAGCCCAGCATCACCGAATAGCCGCGGGTGCACAGTTCGCCAGGCGTACCCCGGGGCACCGTCACGCCGGTCTCCGGGTCGATGACCTTCACCTCCAGGTGCGGCCCGACGCGGCCCACCGTCGAGGTGCGGCGGTCCAGCGAGTCGTCGGCGCGGGTCTGGGTCGACACCGGCGAGGTCTCCGTCATGCCGTAGCAGATGGAGACCTCGCGCATCGACATCCGCGAGATGACCTGCTTCATCACCTCGACCGGACACGGGGAGCCCGCCATGATGCCGGTGCGCAGGCTGGACAGGTCGTAGTCGGCGAAGCCGGGCGCGGACAACTCGGCGATGAACATGGTCGGGACCCCGTACAGCGAGGTGCAGCGTTCGGCCTGCACGGCTTCCAGGGTGGCGACCGGATCGAAGCTTTGCGCGGGTATGACCATGCACGCGCCGTGACTGGTCGCCGCGAGATTGCCCATGACCATGCCGAAGCAATGGTAGAAGGGCACCGGAATGCAGATCCGGTCGGCCTCGGTGTAGTTGCACAGCTCGCCGACGAAGAAGCCGTTGTTGAGAATGTTGTGGTGCGAAAGCGTCGCGCCCTTCGGGAAACCAGTGGTACCTGAGGTGTACTGGATGTTGATGGGGTCATCGGTGTCGAGCTGAATGCGGTTAAGGACCGCGCGGTCCAGCCGCCGCCCGCTATCGAGCAGCGACTGCCATTCCTGATGGCCGATCACCACCACATGGGCCAGGCCGGGGCAGCGCGGCCGTACCTCGGTGATCATGCCCACGTAGTCCGAGGTCTTCAGCCGCTCGGCCGAGATGAGCAACATGGCGCCCGACTGATTGAGCACGAACTCGAGCTCGCTGGTGCGGTAGGCCGGGTTGATGTTGACCAGGATCGCGCCGATCTTCGCCGTCGCGTACTGGGTCAGGGTCCATTCCGCGCAGTTCGGCGCCCAGATACCGACCCGGTCGCCCTTCTCGATCCCCATTTCCAGCAGCCCGAGCGCCAGAGCATCGACCTCGGCGGCCAGTTCCCCATAGGTCCACCGCCGCCCGGAGGGCCGGTCGACGAGCGCCTCACGGTCGCCGAAGACGCCGACCGTAGCGTCGAAGTTGCCCCCGATCGTGTCGCCCAGCAGCGGCGTTGCTGATTCTCCCGACGAGTAACTCAGTGCTGCAGACATGGCCGCTTACCTCCAAGCCTGGTTTTACCTGGCATTCCAGTCACAGTCCAGCATGGCATGGTTTGCCGGTCAGCTTTGTGGTCGAGTTGACATACTGCCGTCATCTTCAGAGCGGATAATGAGTGGTAGATATGGGCGGTCCCGGCCATAAGTGCCGAGACCGGGGAGGGTAAAAATATGCAACTACGGCTGCTTGACGTCCCTGTGGACGGAGGGGAACTGCGGGTGCTCCAGTGGGGCACCGGCAGGCGGGTGGCGGTCGCCGTGCACGGAATCACGGCGTCGGCCATGTCGTGGCAGGCGGTGGCCCGCCAGATGCCGCCTGGCTGGACACTGGCCGCGCCTGACCTGCGCGGGCGCGGTTTCAGCGCCCACTTGCCCAGCCCTTACGGCCTGGAACGGCACGCCGCCGACGTGACCGCGGTCCTGCGGCATTTCGGCGGCCGGCCCGTCCTGGCCGGGCATTCGATGGGTGCATACGTCGCGCTGCTGACCCGCGACGAGCACCCGGACCTGTCGCGGCGCCTGGTCCTGGTGGACGGCGGCCTGCCGCTCCCGGTGCCGGATGGCCTCGACCCGGAAGTGGCCCTCGAAGCCGCCATCGGCCCGGCGATCGCCCGGCTGCGGCAGACTTTTCCCAGCACCGAGGCCTACCTGGACTTCTGGCGCGCGCATCCGGCGCTGGCCGAGCACTGGACCGCGGACGTCGAGGCGTATGCCCGCTACGACCTGACGGGCGAGGCGGGCAGCATGCGGTCAAGGGTGGCCGAAGTCGCGGTCAGGCCCGACAGTCGCGACGTGCTGGCGGATAAGCCGTTCGCGGACGCGCTCGGCCGGCTGACGCAGCCGACGCCGCTGCTGACCGCGCCGGCCGGGTTCCTCGGCGAACCGCCGGGCCTGCTGCCGCCCGAACTGGTCGCGACGTGGACCGAACGGATCCCCCAGCTGCGTCCGCAGCTTGTGCCGGACGTGAACCACTACACGATCCTGTTCGACCGGCAGGGCGCCGCCGCGGTGGCCCGGGCCATCACCACCACCGCGGCCTAGCCGGCCGCGGAGCACCGCACCGGCTGCTCCGCCGGATGAGGCACCATGGATGCGTGACTCAGTTGGCGGAGGCGAGGACGACAGGGTCGTTCGGCATGCTCCTGAACGTTGTCGCCGCCGGGAACGTGCTGGTCCTGAGCGGAGCCGGGCTGTCGACCGAGTCCGGCATCCCCGATTACCGCGGACCGACCGGCCTGGCCCGGCGGGCGACGCCGATGACCTACCAGACCTTCACCGCCAGTGCGGAGGCTCGGCGCAGGTACTGGGCTCGCAGCCACCTGGGCTGGCGGCACATCGGCCAAGCGGTCCCGAACCTCGGCCACCACGCAGTGGCCGAGCTCGGCCGCCGCGGGCTGCTGGCCGGGATCATCACCCAGAACGTGGACGGGCTGCACCAGGCGGCGGGCGCTGCCGAGGTGACCGAACTGCACGGCAGCCTGCACCGGGTGGTCTGCTTGTCGTGCGGGCAGCGAACGGCCCGCACGGACCTGCACCGCCGACTCGCGGCGGCCAATCCCGGCTGGGACGCGGGGTCGACGGCGTTGATCAATCCGGACGGGGACGCGGTGCTCGCCGATGACGCGACCGACTCCTTCCGGGTCGTCGACTGCGCTTTGTGTTACGGAGCGCTCAAGCCGGACGTGGTGTTCTTCGGCGAGAATGTGCCCCGGCCGCGGGTGCAGGCCTGCTACGCCATGGTCGAGCAGGCCAGTTCGCTGGTGGTCCTGGGGTCCTCGCTGACCGTGATGTCGGGCTTTCGGTACGTGCGGCACGCGGCGAAGGTTCCGGTGCCGGTAGTGATCGTCAACCAGGGCCCTACCCGGGGCGACGCGTACGCGGCCGCGACGCTGGATGCTCCCCTGGGCCAGGTGCTCACGGCGCTGGTGGCCGCGCTGCCATGACCGATTTCGACGTGGTGACCGGGGCGTTCAGCTACTCCGGAGCGGTCATCGCGAGCGAACTGCAGGCGGCGGGGCGCCGGGTGCGGACCCTCACCGGCCACCCCGGGCGTGCGCCCGCGGGCACCGCCATCGAGGTCAGGCCGCTGGATTTCGCCGATCCGGCCGGGCTCGCCGAGTCGCTACGCGGCGCCCGGGTGCTGGTCAACACCTACTGGGTGCGCTTCGCGCACGGGCAGGTCAGCCACGAGAGCGCCGTGGCCCGGTCGCGGGTGCTGTTCCAGGCGGCCGCCGAGGCCGGCGTACGCCGGGTGGTGCACGTGTCGATCACCCATCCCGACGCCGACTCGCCGTACCCGTACTTCCGCGGCAAGGCGGCGGTCGAGCAGGCCCTCGCCGATCTCGGGCTGCCCCACACCGTGCTTCGGCCGGCCATCCTGTTCGGCGGCAACGGAGTCCTCATCAACAACATCGCGTGGCTGCTGCGGCACCTGCCGGTCTTCGCCGTGGGCGGCACCGGCGACTACCGCATCCGCCCGATCCACGTGAACGACCTGGCCCGGCTGTGCGTCCAGGCCGCGGACGCCACCGGGACCGAGATCATCGACGCGGTCGGGCCGGAGCGCCCCGCTTTTATCGATCTGGTCCGCTTCATCAGGGACGCGGTGGGCAGCCACAGCCAGGTGGTCCGCGTACCCGGATCGCTGATCCCGCCGACCGCGCGCCTGCTCGGCCTGGCGCTGCGCGACACGCTGCTGACCGCCGAAGAGTTCGAGGCGATGGCCGACGGCCTGGCCGACACCGAGGGCCCGGCGACCGGCGAGACCTCGCTGACCCAGTGGATCACCGACCACAAGGGCACCCTGGGCCGCACCTACGCCAACGAGCTGACCCGTCACTTCCGCTGAAGCGCCGATCAAGTAGGAGTCTTGTCGGCATCACAGCGGTTCGGGTGTCGCGCTGGCGACGCATCCGGCCACATCATGAATGCTGCACCGTAGTGGGAAGGCCCATCAGGGTGCCGCATTCATGATGTTAGGCGTGCTCCGCCCAATGCGGCGCGACGGGCGGAGGAGGCGAGTGGGACGGGTGAGGCATGAACTGGGGTCTCCTCAGCCGAGGGCGCGGGGGTGGGAAGTCGCGTAGACCTCGCGGAGGCGGTCCACGGTGATCAGGGTGTAGATCTGGGTGGTCGCGACCGACGCGTGACCCAGGAGTTCCTGGACCACGCGGATGTCGGCCCCGCCGTCCAGCATGTGGGTGGCGAACGAGTGCCGGAGCGTGTGCGGCGACACGTCGGCGAGCCCGGCGCGCCCGGCGGCGGCGTGCAGCACGCCCCAGGCGCCCTGCCGGGTCAGGCGCCCGCCTCGCGCGTTCAGGAATACCGCCGGGCTCACCGAGACCCGGCGGGACGCGGCGGCGAGGGCGGGCCGGGCCCGGACCAGGTAGGCCTGAAGGGCCCGGACCGCGTAGCTGCCGACCGGAACCACCCGCTGCTTGCCGCCCTTCCCGGCCAGCCGCACCACCGGGTCCTCGTCCAAGCGGAGCTCGTCCACGTCGAGCCCGGTCGCCTCGGAGATCCTGGCCCCGGTCCCGTACAGGAACTCCAGCAGGGCCCGGTCCCGCAGCAGCCGAGGGTCCGCGGACAGGTCATCGGGGCCCGGACCGGACGCATCCAGCAGCTGTTCCACCATGGTCACGGTGATCGCCTTCGGCAGGCGCCTGGGCGGTGTCGGGGGCGGCACGTCACGCGCCGGATTCGTCTCGGCGATGCCCTGGGCGGCCGCGAACGCATGCAGGCCGCGGACCGCGATGACCGCCCGGGCCGCCGAACTGACCGCCAGCGCCTCGTGCTCGGCATCCCCTTCCCGCAGTGCGGCCAGGAACTCGGCCACGTCGGTCGGCGTCACGTCACCGAGCTGAGCCTTGCCCCGCTCGGCCAGCGAGGACTCGTACCGGCGCAGATCCCGCCGGTACGACTCGACCGTGTTCCCGGCCAGCCCTCGCTCCACAGCCAGGTACTCCAGGTACACTCGCACGGCCCCGCCCACCGTCTGCCCAGACGTCACACTCGACGCCGCCACAGGTCCACCTCCAGCGGCCGGGTCCAACCGGCACGATGTCCCATCGGGCCGGTTATAACCGGCTCAATGTTCCATCGTGCCGGTAAGCCAAAGGGAAGAGCGGCCTGCGGGGTAGTGGCAGACCTCAGTTGCGGGCTAGTTGAGGACCTCGGCCAGGGGGGTGTACACGAGGCCGTGCGCTTCGGCGACGGGTTCGCAGGTCACCTCGCCGCCGAAGGTGTTCAGGCCCAGGGCGAGGGCGGGGTCGGCGCGCAGCGCGTCCCGCCACCCCAGGTTGGCGATCTCGACGGTGTAGGGCAGCGTGACGTTGGTCAGCGCGTAGGTGGACGTGTGCGGGACGGCGCCCGGCATGTTCGCCACGCAGTAGAACAGCGTGTCGTGCACCGGGTAGGTCGGGTTGGCGTGCGTGGTGGGCCGGGAGTCCTCGAAGCAGCCGCCCTGGTCGATCGCTATGTCGACCAGCACCGCTCCGGACTTCATCCGGGAGACGAGCTCGTTGCTGATCAGCTTGGGGGCCTTGGCGCCGGGCACGAGGACGGCGCCGATGACCAGGTCGGCGTCGATCACGGCGCGCTCGATCTCGTAGGCGTTGGAGGCGACGGTCTGGCAGTGCCCCTGGTATATGGCGTCCGCCTGGCGGAGCCGGGCGATGTTCTTGTCCACCAGCAGGACCTCGGCCTGCATGCCGAGGGCGATCGCGGCGGCGTTCATGCCGGACACGCCCGCGCCGAGCACGACCACCTTGGCCGCGTACACGCCGGATACCCCGCCCATCAGCACGCCGCGGCCACCGCCGTCGCGCTGCAGGTGGTGCGCTCCCACCTGCGGCGCCATCCGCCCGGCAACCTCGGACATCGGGGCGAGCAGCGGCAGCGTCCGGTCGGGCAGCTGGACCGTCTCGTACGCGATAGAGGTAACGCCCGCGCCGAGCAGCGCGTCGGTGCAGGCCTTGGAGGCGGCCAGGTGCAGGTAGGTGAACAGCACCTGACCCGAGCGCATCCGGTGGTACTCCTCCTCGATCGGCTCCTTGACCTTGAGGATCAGGTCCCCCTCGCCCCACACGTCGTCCGCGGTGGGCAGGATCTTCGCGCCGGCGGTGGTGAATTCCTCGTCGGGGATCGACGAGCCCTCCCCGGCCCCGGCCTGGATGACCACCTGATGGCCGCCACGGGCCAGTTCGTGCACGCCGGCGGGCGTGATCGCCACCCGGTACTCGTGGTTCTTGATTTCCCGGGGAATTCCAACCTTCATGGTGGTCCTTCCAGACAGCGGAGCGTCATTGCTCTTCGGGGGCATTGGCCGGACGAAGCCGGTCATACCCCTCTGACCTGGCAGCATACCCCGCCATGATCCCCAGGGCGGCGGGCCCGTTGTGGAGCTCCCCGGCGAATACCTTGCGCACCGCCTCGTCCAGCGGAAGCCAGTCGACCAGCAGGTAGGCCTCCTCGTCCCGGGGAACGAAATGGCGTTCGGCCGGGGGCACGGGTTCCAGGTCGCGGGCCAGGAAGACGCGCAGGCGTTCCGTGCTGTAGCCGGGCGAGGAGTAGTAGTCGGCCAGCACCCGCCAGTCGCGGGCCCGGTAGCTCGCTTCCTCCGCCAGCTCGCGCTGCGCGGTGACCCACGGGTCCTCCCCGGCGACGTCGCGCAGGCCCGCCGGGATCTCCCACAGCAGGCGCCCCACCGGATGCCGGTACTGCCTGATCATCAAGATCCGGTCCGCGTCATCCAGGGCGAGCACGGCCACGGCGCCCGGATGAAGCACCACGTCCCGTTCGGCCAAGTGATGGTCAGGGGTACGGACCTTATCGCTGCGTACGGTGACCAGCCGGGCACGGAGCAGCTCCGCCGAGGAGACGACCGGCCAGCGCTCCTCGACGTCGGCGATGTTGCTCATGCGGTGTCTCCCGCTCGCTCACGCGGTGGCCGCGGCGCGGGCGCTGGCTAGGTTGCTCGCGGACGTGAGGGCCTTGGACCGCGCGAGCGCGGCGGCGATCAGGCCATCGAACAGCGGGTGGGGCCGGGTCGGGCGGGACAGGAATTCGGGATGCGCCTGGGTGCCCACGAAGAACGGATGGCTGGGCAGCTCGGCGAACTCCACCAGGTGGCCGTCCGGCGACAGACCGGAGAAGACCAGCCCGGCCTGCTCGAGCGCCTCGCGGTAGGAGTTGTTGACCTCGTACCGGTGCCGGTGCCGCTCCTGCACCAGGGTGCTGTCGTACAACTCCGCGACCTGCGTGCCGGGCTGCAGAACGGCCGGGTACAGGCCCAGGCGCATGGTGCCACCCATGTCCCGCTCCCCCGCCACCACGTCTTCCTGGTCGGCCATGGTGGCGATCACCGGGTACGGCGTGTGCGGGTTGAACTCGGCGCTGTCCGCGTCGGCCAGCCCGGCCAGGTCACGGGCCACCTCGATGACCATGCACTGCAGGCCCAGGCACAGGCCTAGGATGGGGATGCCGTGCTCGCGCGCGTACCGGATCGCGCCGATCTTCCCCTCGATGCCGCGCACGCCGAAACCGCCCGGGATCAGCACGCCGTCCACCCCGTCGAGTTCGGCGGCAGCGCCTTCGGGGTCCTCGCAGGCGTCGCTGATCACCCAGCGGATGTTGACCTGGGCGTCGTTGGCGAAACCGCCGGCCTTGAGCGCCTCGGCCGGGGACAGATACGCGTCGGGCAGGTCGACGTACTTGCCGACCAGCGCGATCGTGATGCTGTGGGCCGGGCGGTGCACCCGGCGTAGCAGGTCATCCCACTCGTTCCAGTCCACGTCGCGGAACGGCAGGCCGAGCCGGCGCACCACGTAGGCGTCCAGCCCCTCGGCGTGCAGCACCTTCGGGATGTCGTAGATGGACGGCGCGTCGGGCGCGGAGACCACCGCTTCCTCGTCCACGTCGCACATCAGGCTGATCTTGCGTTTCAGGTTCGCGTTGATCGGGCGGTCTGAGCGGGCCACGATCGCGTCGGGCTGGATGCCGATGCTTCTTAGCGCCGCCACGCTGTGCTGGGTGGGCTTGGTCTTGAGCTCACCGGACGGGCCGATGTAGGGCAGCAGGCTCACGTGCAGGAAGAAGCAGCGGTCCCGGCCGATCTCGTGCCTGATCTGGCGGATCGCCTCCAGGAACGGCAGTGACTCGATGTCACCGACGGTCCCGCCGACCTCGGTGATCACCACGTCGACGTCGTCCCCGCCCATCTGCAGGATGCGGGACTTGATCTCGTTGGTGATGTGCGGGATCACCTGCACGGTGTCGCCGAGGTACGCGCCGCGCCGCTCGTTCGCGATGACCGTCGAGTAGATCTGGCCGGTGGTGACGTTGGCCTCGCCCTGCAGGTTGGTGTCGAGAAACCGCTCGTAATGACCGACGTCAAGGTCGGTTTCTGTTCCGTCGTCGGTGACGAACACCTCGCCGTGCTGGAACGGGTTCATCGTGCCCGGGTCGACGTTCAGGTACGGGTCGAGCTTCTGCATGGTGACCCGCAGGCCTCTGAGCTTGAGCAAGCGGCCCAGGCTGGAGGCGGTCAGCCCCTTGCCGAGGCTGGAAGCGACTCCTCCGGTGACGAAGAGGTGCCGGGTTTGGACAGGCCGTGGATGAAGTGATGATGCGGCCACTATGAGACTCCCGTGGTTTCCGGTATGGCAGTGTCCGGCAGGGCAGTGCTTTTGGGGGCAGGGAAAAGCTGCAGGTCCACGGGCCACCAGGATAACAGTTCAGCGGCGGCCGGCCCGGCATTTGCTTGCCGACGTGCCACCGCGTCGGCTAGCGCGACATCTTCGCTGTGGTGCGCCTCGCCGAATCTGGCCAGCATGACGGCCGAAGCGACGGCGATGAAGAACCCTACCCAGGCGACGGCGGCCAATCCCGGCCGGGTCTGGTCGCCGAGGAAAACAACCCCGATGACGGCGGGCGGAATCGTCTCGCTCAGCACCACGGCGGCCGTGGCGACCGTCACGCTGCCGCCCTCCAGGGCGGTGGCATAGAACATGAAGGAGATGATGCCGGCCGCGGCGATCGCGTAGGTGGCCGGGTCGCGGGCGAGCTGGAGCGGCGCGAAGCCATCCAGCACGCGGGCGGCGATGCTGAGCACCCCGAAGCCGAAACCGGCCGTGAGGCCGAGCGCGGTGGTGCGGTACGGGTCGTTGAGCTTGGCCGCGGCCATGCCCACCACGGCCAGGCCGGCCACCGCCACGATCAGGGCGAGCTTGAACACCGCTCCCACGTGGGCGGCGCCCTGGGCGCCGGCCGTGGAGCCGAGCAGGCCCACGCCGAACACCACGCCGATGACCGCCGCCCACTCCCGCCAAGACAGGGTCATGCCGATCACGCGCGACGCGACCACCGCCGTCACCGCGAGGTTCGACGCGACGAAGGCCTGCACGACGAACAGGGGAAGCCGCTGCAGGGCCACCAGCTGGGCCACGAAGCCGAGCGCGTCAAGGCCGATGCTGACCACGAACCGCCACTGGTGCAGCATGCGCACCACGAGACCAGGATCGACGCCGCCGGCCGCGACGTCCTCCAGCCCTCGATGGCTGGCCGAGCGTACGGCAATCGCCTGCATCACCGAAGCAACGCCGTAGAAGATCGCCGCGACGATCGCCGCGATCAGGCTGACTAGCACTCCACACCTCCCCCGGCATTTCCGCTAGTCGGCTGCTTTCGCGCCATGCCCGCTCACATATCACGTTCCCGATCCGGGGCCACCCGTAACACCGCCGGATTACTCCTCTGAGGCAACAGTAAGGTGGCGCTCAGCATTCCGGCGGACCCGTGCACTATCATGCCCTGCCCGCGGCGGCCGAGCGCGATCGGCCTCCGCCGGTGGGTATTTGTGGGGCATTTGCTGGCTCTGAGGTTGATGGTGGCCCTGCGGTCCCGGTCGTCAGCGCAGGGTGGCCGCCGGGCGCGCCTCCCAGGTGGACCACAGCGGCCGGTATCCCATCCGGTGCCAGAACGGCGCCGAGAGCGGGTTCACCTGGGAGTAGTGCAGCAGGGTGAGGTCGATACCGCGGGCGTCGAGCTCGCCGTGCACGTGCCGGACGAGGGCCGTGCCGATCCCGCCGCTGCGCTCGTCCGGGCGCACGAACATGGTCTGCAGGTAGGCCGTGGCGCCGGTTCGGGTCATGCCCGCGATCCACGTGGCGGCGGCGGGCGGCTCGACGACGGTCAACGCCACGGGCTGGCCGTCCTGCTCGGCCAGCCAGGTCCAGCCGGGCCGTTTGGCCAGGGCCGCCTGCGTCTCGGCCCGGACCAGCGCCTCGGTGGCCGGGCGCGGGATCGACCCGCCGAAGTTTGCGTCGTACCGGACCACGCCTAGCTCGAGTTCGGCCACTGCGTCCAGGTCATCGGGGCCGGCCGGGCGGATGACCAGGCCGGGCTGCGCGCTCGTGGGGCTCGGGGGGCTCGGGCGGTCCGTGGGGCTCGGGCGGCCGGCGGGACGGCCGGCGGGGCTTGGGCGGCCGGCGGGACGGACTGCGATGACGGTCAGGGGCTGCAGGCCGTGCCGGAGCAGGGCCGGCACCCCGGTGACGTCGCGGGCCGGCCAGCTGACGATGGCGGCGGTGTCGTCTGCCTTGGCCTCCGGCTGCGCGCTGAGGTGATCGCGCCACTGGGTCAGCAGGTCGTCGGCCGCGGCCTGGATGTCCGGGCCGCGCAGCCGCATGCTCAGCACGAACTTGGTCGCGGTGCCCCAGGTCTGGGCCAGCGTGTCGGCGGCCACGTGCTGGTGGCGGCAGACGCCCAGCCCGGACGGGCGGCTGTTGTCCCCAAGGGCCAGCAGCGGCGCCATGCAGCCTTCGGGCAGGTCGCTGGGCTCGGGCAGCAGCTGGTCGAGGTGACGCCATCGCTTAGCGACGGCTTTGTTGATGTCGTCGACCACGTCCCGGATCACCCAGGGCATCCGTTCCTGCCTCTCGCAGCCGTCGCGATTCCCATGATCGCGAAGGGTCCGCTACTCCCTGCAGTATTAAACTCTTCGCGATCATGAAGTTGGCGCTGCGGGTTAGACGCCGGCGGCGTGCATGCCGCGCAGTTCGTGCTTGAGGTCGCGGATCTCATCACGGATGCGGGCCGCGACCTCAAAGTGCAGCTCGGCAGCGGCCGTGTGCATCTGCTCGGTGAGCTCGCTGATCAGCCCGACGAGCTCGCCACGGGCGGCGCTGCTCGGCGCGCCGGCCTCGGCGTGCGAGGCGGCCTGGACCGCGGCGCGGGCCCGGCTCGACAGGCCCGGGACCGGCGCCTTGCCGCGCGACTGCTGCCGGCCTCCGCCGCCGATCAGCTGCTCGGTGTCGGCGTCCTCGCGGACGATCTGGTCCAGGATGTCCGCGATCCGCTTGCGCAGCGGCTGCGGGTTGATCCCGTGCGCCTCGTTGTAGGCGACCTGCTTCTCCCGCCGCCGGTTGGTCTCCTCGATGGCCCGCTGCATCGACGGGGTCACGGTGTCGGCGTACATGTGGACCTGGCCGGAAACGTTCCGCGCGGCGCGGCCGATGGTCTGGATCAAGCTTGTACCGGAGCGAAGGAAGCCTTCCTTGTCCGCGTCCAGGATCGCGACCAGCGAGACCTCGGGCAGGTCCAGGCCCTCGCGGAGCAGGTTGATGCCGACCAGCACGTCGTACTCGCCGATCCGCAGCTCGCGCAGCAGCTCGATCCGGCGCAGCGTGTCCACCTCGCTATGCAGGTACCGGGCCCGGACTCCGTTCTCCAGCAGGTAGTCGGTCAAGTCCTCGGCCATTCGCTTGGTGAGCGTGGTGACCAGCACCCGCTCGTCCCGCTCGGCCCGCTGCCTGATCTCGTGCAGCAGATCATCGATCTGGCCCTTGGTCGGCTTGATGACCACCTCGGGGTCGATCAGGCCCGTCGGCCGGATCACCTGCTCGACCACGTCGCCGCCGACGCGCTGCAGCTCGTACGGCCCGGGGGTGGCCGACAGGTAGATGGTCTGCCCGATCCGGTCAAGGAACTCATCCCAGGTCAGCGGGCGGTTGTCGATCGCGCTGGGCAGCCGGAAGCCGTGCTCGACCAGGACCCGCTTGCGCGACACGTCACCCTCGTACATCGCGCCGATCTGCGGGACGGTCACGTGCGACTCGTCGATGACCAGGAGGAAGTCCTCCGGGAAGTAGTCGAGCAGGGTGTTCGGCGGGCTGCCCACCTCGCGGCCGTCGATGTGCCGCGAGTAGTTCTCGATGCCGGCGCAGCTGCCGACCTGGCGCATCATCTCGATGTCGTAGGTGGTGCGCATGCGCAGCCGCTGCGCCTCGAGCAGCTTGCCCTGCCGTTCGAGCTCAGCGAGCCGCTCCGCGAGCTCAGCCTCGATGCCGTTGATGGCGCGTTCCATGCGCTCCGGCCCGGCCACGTAGTGCGAGGCCGGGAAGATGTACAGTTCGGTGTCCTCGCTGATCACCTCGCCGGTGAGCGGGTGCAGCGTCATGAGGCGCTCGATCTCGTCGCCGAACATCTCGATCCGGACGGCGAGCTCCTCATACATCGGGATGATCTCGATGGTGTCCCCGCGGACCCGGAAGGTGCCGCGGGTGAAGGCCAGATCGTTCCGTGCGTACTGCATGCCGACCAGCTTGCGCAGCAGCATGTCCCGGTCGATGGTGTCGCCGAGCTTGAGCGTAAGCATCCGGTCCACGTACTCCTGCGGCGTGCCCAGGCCGTAGATGCACGACACCGAGGCCACGACGACGGTGTCGCGCCGGGTCAGCAGCGAGTTGGTAGCCGAGTGCCGGAGCCGCTCGACCTCGGAGTTGATCGAGGAGTCCTTCTCGATGTAGGTGTCGGTCTGCGGGACGTACGCCTCGGGCTGGTAATAGTCGTAGTAGGAGACGAAGTATTCGACCGCGTTGTTGGGCAGCATCTCGCGCAACTCGTTGGCGAACTGAGCGGCGAGCGTCTTATTCGGCAGCATGACCAGTACCGGCCGCTGCACCTGCTCCGCGATCCAGGCCACCGAGGCGGTCTTGCCGGTCCCGGTCGCGCCGAGCAGCACGGTGTCGGCGTCGCCCGCCTGGACGCGCCGAGTGATCTCGGAGATCGCCTGCGGCTGATCGCCCGCCGGAACCATGTCGGTCACGACCTCGATCGGCGCGACGCTACGCTTCAAATCGGTAACCGGACGCACAACCCACCTCCAAGAACACAACTCTAGGCGGGGGGTCTGACATTCCGCGTGTGCTCGGCGGCCCGGTTCTAGCAGCGCGCGAGGGCGGGAGCGAGCGCGTCGTGGCTGTGGATCCAGGCTATGTGCTGCGGGACGCGGGCGAGGTAGGCGTCGCGGCGCTGGGCGGCCGCGCCGTCGGGCAGATGCAGCGCGGCCGACGCGGCCCACGACATGAGCTGGACCTTTCGCGTCCGGGCCTGCGCCGGCCGGCGTAGCGGTAAAGCGCGGCCGGGATGTCGTCGGCGCCGTTCAGTTCGGCGGCCAGGACGGCCGCGTCCTCGATCGTCTGGTTCGCGCCCTGGCCGTGGTGCGGGAGCATGGCGTGGGCGGCATCGCCCAGTAGCACGGCCGGGCCACGGCTCCAGCGAGCCAGCGGCCGCCGGGCGAACAGGCCCCAGCGCGGCGACTGCGGCACGGCGCTGAGCATCTCGGTGACCGCCGGGTGCCAGCCAGCGAACGCCTCGAGGTGCGCGCCGTCTTGGGCGGCCTCCATCCAGGCCGGTGCCGTCCAGTGCCGTGGCGTGTCGATCACGGCCAAGAAGTTGATCAGGCGGCCGCCGTCGATTGGGTAGTGCAGCAGGTGCGCGCCGGGCCCGATCCAGAATTGCAGGGCGCCGGGATCGGGCAGCCGGGGCAGCAGGTCGACCGGGACCAGGCCGCGGAACCCGGACGTGCCCGAGTAGACCGGCTCGTCCCCGCCGGTCACCCAGTGCCGGACCAGCGAGTGCACGCCGTCTGCGCCCACCACCAGGCCGGCCTTGAAGGCGACGCCCGACGAGCAGCGCACCCGCATCCCCTGACCGCGTTCCTCCAGGGATTCGACGCGGCAGTCCAGGTGCAGGTGGTCGGGCCCGAACGCGTCGGCGAGGACCCGCTGCAGGGCCGCCCGGTGCAGGGCATGGAACGGCGCGCCGAACGTGTCCCGGTACCACTGCGGGCCAGGCGTGACCGCGATCCGGTGACCGTCGCGGCCGTCGCGGTGGATGAGCGCGGTGGGCTCGGTCGACACCTGGGCCAGGGGCTCACCCAGGCCCAGGTGCGCCAGCACGCGGGTCGCGTTGGCGGCCAGGGAGACAGCCGCGCCGACCTCCCGCAGCTCGGTGGACTGCTCCAGGACCTCGGCGGCGATGCCGCGCTGGCGCAGCAGCAGGGCCAGCGTCAGCCCGCCCACCCCGGCTCCGATGATCACGACCGGTGGCGTACCGGACATGGCGTCTCCTCCCGTCGCGGCCGGGCAGGCTCGGTCCGCCTCTGCATCGTGACCGGTACGGGTTCCGGGCGGCCTACGGCAGGCTTACCGTTGACTTACCGCGCCGGGATCGAGCCCGGCCCGGGGCTACGCGCACTGCACGCGCGCATCCTGCGCCAGGATCCCGCGCTGGACGGCCCAGCCGCGCATCAGGAGGGCGGTGGTCCCGATGCGGTCCCGCAGACCCGGTACGCCCCGACGGCGGACGGCATCCACATCGCCTACCAGGTGCTCGGCGAGGGTGAACGGGACATCATCTTCGTACCCGGCCTGATGAGCCACCTCGAGCTGCTCTGGGAAGACGAGGAGACGTCCGGCTTCTTCCGCCGGCTGTCCCGCCTGGGCCGGCTGATCCTGTTCGACAAGCGTGACACCGGGCTGTCTGATCCTGCCCCGAGCGACATGTCGCTCGAGGAGCGGATGGAGGACGTCCGCGCGGTGATGCGGGCGGCCGGCTCCTGCCAGGCGGTGCTGTTCGGCTACTCGGAGGGCGCGCCGATGAGCATCCTGTTCGCGGCCACCTACCCGGGACGCGTCACTGCGCTGATCCTCGGATCGGCGTCGGCCCGCTGGTTCCCGGCCCCCGGGTACCCGTGCGGGCAGGGCGCGCAGGAGATGTACGACGGGCTGCAGGAGATCGCCGCGCATCGCTGGGGACAAGGCGCGAGCATCGAGTGGTACCTGCAGAGCCGGGCGGACTCGGCGGCCGCTCGGCAGCGGTTCGGCCGGTTCGAGCGGATGGCGATCAGCCCCAGCGGGTTCCTGCGGATGATCCGGATGATCCATGACATCGACATCCGTACGGTGCTGCCCGCTGTCCACGTGCCGACGCTGGTCATCCAGCGGCTGTCCGACCGCATCACGCCGCCCTGTCACGGCCGTTACCTGGCGGCCCACATCGCCGGCGCCCGCTATCTCGAGCAGGCGGGTGATCACTCGCTGCGCTTCGCCGCGAGCGGAGACAACGATACGCTGTGCGCCGAGATCGCCGGCTTCCTGGCCGCCACGGCGCAGCCTGGCGACCCCGATCGCGTGCTGGCGACGATCCTGCGGACCAAGCGGGCGGACGTGGTCGACGATGGCCAGGTGGGCGGGCTGGTCCGGGGGCACCGGGGGCGGCTGATCAGGACTGCGGCGGACGGCATCCTGGCCACCTTCGACGCGCCCGGGCAGGCGATCCGGTGCGCGGCCGCGGTCCGCGAGGGAGCGGCCGCGGCGGGGATCCAGATCCGGGCCGGGATCCATACCGGCGAGGTGGACCTGGTCGGCGAGGACATCGCCGGTGCTTCGGTGCAGATCACCGACCGGGTCGCGGCGCTCGCGCGGCCCGCGGAGATCCTGGTCTCGCGGACGGTCAAGGATCTGGTAACCGGATCAGGCATCATGTTCGCCGAACGGGGCAGCCACGCGCTGAACGGGCCGTCCGACGAATGGTCGCTGTTCGCGGTGACGGGGTTCGGAACGAGCCGGCCGACCGTGACCGGCTTGCACGCCCGCGCGGCCGGACCCGGAGCACCGGTCAGGTTAAACGTGGGCCATGATGAACCGCGCGGTTAAGCTCGCCAGATGGCGGGCGAGGAAGGCCAGCGACGGCGGTTGCTGCTCGGCGAAGAACGCGCCGGTGTGGCAGCCCTTGGCCAGCTCCACCACGGCTCCGGGTGGGAGAGCTCGGGTAAGCGCCTGCACGCCCGGATAGAACGGGTCGTCATAGCCGGTCGCGACCCGGACCGGGACGCGAGCCAGCGCCGGGGCGTGCGTGACCGCGTCGTTGGCCGCGAAGGCGGCCGCCGAAGCGTACGCGCCAGGGTTAGCGGATTGCGCCTGGGCGTAGCTGGTCCAGATGGCCGGGCTGATCGCGGCCGCCGCGGCGATGAGGTGCGGATACTTCTCGGCGAGCAGCAGGGCGCCGTAGCCGCCCATCGAGATGCCCATCATCGCGATCCGCCGGGGCGGGCGTCCCAGGCCGAGGCGCCGGCAGCGCGGGATCAGCTCACCGATCACCATCGCCATCGGGTCGTCGCCCGGATGCGGGTTCCAGTACCCGTCGCCGCCGTCCACGGTGACCATCGCCATCGGAGCGATCGGCCTGCCGTCCACCTGGAGCGCCACGGCCTGCGCGGGGGACATGCCGACCAGGGCGTCGCCGTGGTTACCGCCGTAGCCGTGGAGCATGACGATCAGCGGCAGCTCGTCCCCCGCGCGGTGCCGGGGCGGATAGGCGATCGTGTAGCCGACCGTCCGGCGCCGGGCCGCCGAGTAGAACGTGCCCGAGGACGAGGGCCCGGGCGGCGCGAACATGAGCGCCGGGCTCGGCACCGAGCACGCCCCGTCCAGCGTGTCGAGCACTGCCTTACCGGGCAGGATGCCGTGGGAGATCAGCTCGAGGCCGGTGGCCCCCACAGCCGCCAGGGCCGCCGCGGGAGCCAGCGCCAGCGTTAGTACCCGGCGCCGGGTCCAGCTGGACCCGCCTCGCCCGGGGCCTTCGCGCCTGGCGGTCATGCCTGGTCGTCCCCGGCCCCGACGGGGGTCATCGCGCCCGGACCGTCCCCAGCCGGGCGGTCCGGGCGGCCTGCCGCGCCGCCACGAACGCGATCGTCATCACGACCGCCCCGGCCGCGTCAATCACCCCGGGGCGGAACAGATTGCCCGGTCCCGGCTCTCCGTCGATGATCCAGGTGCCGCACCCGCCGAGGAAGACCGCCATGACGGCGCACGCCGCGGCGCCAAGCCGGGCCTCGAACGCCAGGACGCGCGCCGATAGCTCAGTCCGGCGAGTCAGCGCGGCCGACCCGCCCGCCAGTCCGGCCATGGCCAGCGGGCTCAGCGCCATCCAGGCGAGCTCGGCGGCGGGAAAGCCGGCCAGTTCGCCGGGATGGGCCCAGTAGGAGGACACGGACAGCGTCGACGCCCAGGCGAAGGCCGCCACCCCGCCGGGCACCAGACCCTGCCGCGCCCACGGGTGGCCCCCGGTGCCCGGCCAGCCGTTCCCGAAATGCCTGCCGCCGACGAACATGATCACCGCGCAGCCCACGACCAGCGCCGTCGGACCGAGCAGGCTATGACGCCTGCCGCACGCGATGCGCGAACCGGCGCTCCACAGGACAGGCGCCGCGGCGGCCAGGGCCAGGACACCGAAGGCCAGCATGGCCACTGACATCACCACCATGGCCGCGGTGGTGGCCGCGCTATCCGGCGCGGACCACTGCCAGCCGATGGTGAGCTGTGACCACAAGGCTGCGCCGAAGCTCAGGAAGATCGCCGCGCAACAGCCGAGGGCGGTCAGGCTGGCGGGCACCTGGGCGGAAGCCTTGAGCGTGAATCCGCAGAGCCCGACCGCCGCGAGCCGGGCCACGATCCCGCCCCGCACCACATCCGCGGTGCGGGCGCGCGATCGCGGTCGTTCGGCGAAATCCGCGATCAGCAGCTCCACGAACTCCTCGCCATAGCGCGACCGCCACGCCTTCGGGTACCAGCGCAGCAGCCGGAAAGCGTGCCGCGCCGCTGCTTGTGCTTCTGGCGGCCTCACGCGATCCCCCAGCTGCTGTCCAGGCGGCGCAGTCCCACGTCGGCGACCTGGCGCTGGGCGTCGAGGTGAGCCCGCAGCATCTGCGCTCCCACGGCCGTGAGCCGGTAGGGACGGCGCCGGTCGTGACTCTCGACCGGCTCGATCAGGCCCTGCGCCTGGAGGCGGGCAAGTGCCTCGTACAGCGTGCCGGGGGGTAGCCGCGCGCCGGAGAAGGACTCGATGTCCTTGGTCAGGGCGTAGCCATGCTTGACGCCGTCGGCCAGGCTGGCCAGGATGAGCGTGGCCGCGCGGGCGTACCGCCCGGACCCGGTTAGCGCCGGTTCCGGTTCGCTGGCAGTTCTTCGACTGGGCACGGGTCTATTCTATATCGGTTACCGATCTATCGGGAACCGATACGGTATCAGAGCGCGCCGGCGGCGGGACGCGGCGAGGCGACCCCGGTTACGGGACGGCGACCCGGAGCTGGAGGTCGGCCCAGACCTCGGCGACGCGGCGGTCCAGGTCCGCCAGCGAGCCGGAGTTGTCGATCACCAGGTCGGCCACGGCGAGGCGCTGTTCACGACTGGCCTGGGCGGCCATCCGGGCCCGCGCCTGATCGGGGGTCACGCCGCGCTGGGTGACCAGCCGCTCGAGCTGGAGCTCAGGGGGGACGTCGACGACAATGACCAGGTCGAAGTTAGCGGCCCGGCGGTTCTCGGCCAGCAGCGGCACGTCGTGCACGATGATCAGGTCGCCGTCGGCGGTATCCACGGCGGCCTGGTCGGCGACTCGCATCCACTGTCCGACCAGGGGGTGGACGATGGCGTTCAGGGTCGAGCGCGAGGCGGGGTCAGCGAACACGATCGCGCCGAGCCGCTCCCGGTCCAGGGCGCCGTCCGGGCCGAGCAGGCCGGCGCCGAAGGCCTCGGCAACCCGCGCCAGTCCCGGCGTGCCGGGCGCGACCACGGCCCGGGCGGCGACGTCTGCGTCGATGATCACGGCCCCGTGGGCGGCCAGCCGCCGGGACACCTCGCTCTTACCGGACCCGATGCCGCCGGTCAGTCCGGCTCGCAGCACCCGGCTCCGCTGTCCCGTCACGGCACCAGCGTAGGGGAGCCGCGGCTAGAGCTCACCGCGGGCCGAGCTGAGGCCGCCGCACGTGACGCCGCTGTACGTGGCCAGCACCAGGTCGGGTTGTTCAGTAAGCAAAAACGGCACCCACCGGGGTGGGTGCCGTTTTGTCGTGCTGGGTCAGGACTGGCCGCCGGAGAGCTTCTCGCGGAGGGCGGCCAGGGCCTCGTCCGAGGCCAGGGTGCCGGTCGCCGCGACGCCCGGGGACGAGCTGGACGTGACCGCGCCCGGCGTGCCCGCACCCTGCCGGGTGCCGCCTGAGCGGGGACCGCGGCCGGCGCGCGGGGCAGCGGGCCCGCCGTTGGCGGCTGAAGGCGCCGCGCCGTCCTCGTCGGACTCGTCGGACAGGGTGGCCGCTTCCTCCTCGTCGGCCTTGCGGGATTCCTCCACCTGCCGCCGGTGCGCCTCGAACCGGGCCCGGGCCTCGGCGTACTGGTGCTCCCACTCCTCGCGCTGCTTCTCGTAGCCCGGCAGCCATTCGCCCGTCTCCGGGTCGAAGCCTTCGGGGTACTCGTAGTTGCCCTGCTCGTCGTAGGACGCCGGCATGCCGTACAGGGTCGGGTCGAAGTCGTCGCCGACGGTCTCGCCGACGGTGCCCTCGTTGGCCTGCTTGAGCGACAGGCTGATCCGGCGCCGGTCCAGGTCGATGTCGATGATCTTGACGAAGATCTCGTCGCCCACCTGCACGACTTGCTCGGGAATCTCCACGTGCCGGTCGGCGAGCTCGGAGATGTGGACCAGGCCCTCGATGCCCTCCTCGACGCGGACGAACGCGCCGAACGGCACCAGCTTGGTCACCCGGCCCGGCACGACCTGGCCGATCTGGTGGGTACGGGCGAACTGCTGCCACGGGTCTTCCTGAGTGGACTTGAGCGAGAGCGAGACCCGCTCCCGGTCCATGTCCACGTCGAGCACCTCGACGGTGACCTCCTGGCCCACCTCGACAACCTCACCCGGGTGGTCGATGTGCTTCCAGGACAGCTCGGACACGTGCACCAGGCCGTCCACGCCGCCGAGGTCGACGAACGCGCCGAAGTTGACGATCGAGGAGACCACGCCCTTGCGGATCTGGCCCTTGGACAAGGTGTTGAGGAAGGTGTGGCGGACCTCGGACTGGGTCTGCTCCAGCCACGCCCGGCGGGACAGCACCACGTTGTTGCGGTTCTTGTCCAGCTCGATGATCTTGGCCTCGATCTCGCGGCCGACGTACGGCTGCAGGTCGCGGACACGGCGCATCTCCACCAGGGAGGCGGGCAGGAAGCCGCGCAGCCCGATGTCCAGGATCAGGCCGCCCTTGACGACCTCGATCACCGTGCCGGTGACCACGCCGTCCTCATCCTTGATCTTTTCGATCGTGCCCCAGGCCCGCTCGTACTGGGCCCGCTTCTTGGACAGGATCAGGCGGCCCTCCTTGTCCTCCTTCTGGAGGACGAGGGCCTCGATGTGCTCGCCGGTCTTGACTACGTCGTGCGGGTCGACATCGTGCTTGATCGACAGTTCGCGGGAGGGAATCACGCCTTCTGTCTTGTAGCCGATATCGAGCAATACCTCGTCTCGGTCGACCTTTACGACTGTTCCTTCGACGATGTCACCGTCGTTGAAATACTTGATGGTTTCGTCGATCGCGGCGAGGAATGCCTCCTCGGACCCGATGTCGTTGACCGCCACCTTGGGGGTCGAGTTGGCTTGCGTGCTGCTCGTCATGTGTGGGTTGGCTCCGGATGCGGACAGGGGAAGTTTTGGACACGCCGCTAAACCGTGCACCCCAGAATGACCAGAATTCGCAGGACCTACCGGAACCGGCACGGGCCGACCACGGCACGCCCGGCGGCCGCCAGCCCGGTCACATGACGAGATGTCACGCGACCACGACGGAACGCACGAGGACACGGCGCAGCGTTCAGGATATGAGAGCTGGGTCGATGGGTCAATTGCGACCGGTGACAATAGGGTCTCAGTAAGGCTCAGTGGGCCGCTTCGTCCCAGGTTCGGCCGGTCCCGACCGAGACGTCGAGCGGGACGCGCAGCGCGGCGGCGCCCGCCATGGCGGCGCAGACCAGGTCGTGGGCCTGGTCGTACTCGCCGGGCGCCACCTCGATGAGCAGCTCGTCGTGGACCTGGAGCAGCATCCGGGAGCGCAGCCCCGCGCCGGTCAGCGAGCTGTCCACGGCCAGCATGGCCACCTTGATCACGTCGGCGGCCGAACCCTGGATGGGCGCGTTCAGCGCCATCCGTTCGGCCATCTCCCGCCGCTGCCGGTTGTCCGAGGTCAGGTCGGGCAGATAACGGCGCCGGCCCATCATGGTCGCGGTGTAGCCGTCCATCCGGGCCCGGGAGACCACCTCGTGCAGGTAGTCCCGCACGCCGCCGAACTCCTTGAAGTACTCATCCATCAGCCCGCGGGCCTCGTCCGGGGTAATGCGCAGCTGGTTGGAGAGCCCGAAGGCGGACAGGCCGTAGGCCAGGCCGTAGTTCATCGCCTTGATCTTGGCCCGCAGCTCGGGCCCGACCTCCTCGGGCGGCAGTCCGAACACCCGGGAGGCGGTGGCGGCGTGGAAGTCGTGCCCGGACTCGAACGCCGCGATCAGCGCCTCGTCGCCGGACAGGTGGGCCATGATGCGGAGCTCGATCTGGCTGTAGTCCGCGGTCAGCAGGCACTCGTAGCCCGCGCCGACGATGAAGCCCTTCCGGATCTGCCGGCCGAGCTCGCTGCGGATCGGGATGTTCTGCAGGTTCGGGTCGGTGGATGAAAGACGCCCCGTCGCGGCGATGGTCTGGTTGAAGGTGGTGTGGATCCGGCCGTCCTCGCCGGGCATCGGGATCAGCGAGTCCACGATCGTCATCAGCTTGGACACGTCGCGGTGCCGTAGCAGATGCTCGAGCAGCGGATGGCCGGTCTGCGCGAGCAGGCTGGTCAGCGCCTCGGAGTCGGTGGTGTATCCGGTCTTGATCCGCTTGGTCTTGGGCAGCCCGAGCTCGTTGAACAGGATTTCCTGCAGCTGCTTGGGCGAGCCGAGGTTGAACTCGTGCCCGACCACCGCGAACGCGGCCTGCTCGGCCGCCTTCACCTCGCCGTGCAGCGTGGCGGACATGGCCGCGAAGTGATCGAGGTCGGCGGCGATCCCGGTGCGCTCCATCTCGGCCAGCACCGAGACCAGCGGCAGTTCCAGCTCGCGCAGCAGCACGCCGGCCTCGCGGCGGTCCAGGTCGGCGTCGAGCGCCGCGGCGAGCTGCAGCGTGGCCTGGGCGCGCAGCACGAGCCCGGCAGCGGCATCGCGCTCGACCGACCCGTCCAGGGTGAGCTGGCCGTCCGCGGGCTCCTCACGGAGCTCCTGGCCCGTGTAGCGCAGCGTCAGGTCGGCCAGGTCGAAGGTGCGCTGGCCCGGCAGCGCCAGGTAGGCGGCCAGCGCGGTGTCGGACTCCAGGCCCGCCAGGGTGAAGCCGTGGGCGGCGAAGGCGTGCATGGGGCCCTTGGCGTCGTGCAGGACCTTGGGATGCGCCGGGTCGGCCAGCCAGGCGGCCAGGGCCCGGTCGTCGTCCTGCGTGAGCGCCGTGGGGTCGATGTGAGCGCCGTGACCATCCGGGGCCGCGATGGCCACGGCGGTCAACTGCCCCGTGCCGCGTCCCCAGGTGCCGGCCACGGCCAGGCCGGACCGTTCGGCCGAAGAATGAGAGGCCAGCCAGGCCGCGACCTGATCGGGTCCGAGCAGGTCGGCCATCACCTCGAGAGCGGGTTTTCCCGGCCGATCGGGGAAAGCGGCCTGATCCGCGGCACCGACGGTGCTGATCAGGCCGTGCGGCAGCGTCTGGTACAGCCGGTCGCGCAGCACGCGGAACTGCAGGGTGTCGAAGAGCTGGTGGATCGTCTCCCGGTCCCAGGCCACCGGCAGCAGGTCGCCGGGCACGGCCCCGACCGTCTCGGCGGGCAGGTCGGTGACCAGCGAGGTGAGCTGGCGGTTGCGCAGCACGTTGGCCAGGTGCTCGCGCAGCGCGTCGCCGGCCTTGCCCTTGACCTCGTCCACCCGGTCGACCAGGTTGGCCAGCGAGCCGAACTCCGCGATCCACTTGGTCGCGGTCTTCTCCCCCACGCCCGGGATGCCGGGCAGGTTGTCGCTCGGATCGCCGCGGACGGCGGCGAAGTCGGGATACTGAGCCGGGGAGAGCCCGTACTTCTCCTGCACCGTCTCCGGGGTGAAGCGGGTCATCTCGGTGATCCCGCGGCGGGTCATCAGCGCCGTCACCCGGTCGCTCACCAGCTGGAGGACGTCGCGGTCGCCGGTGACGATGAGCACGTCCATGTTCTCGGCCGCGGCCTGCGTGGCCAGGGTGGCGATCAGGTCATCGGCTTCGTAGCCGGGCGCGGACAGCCGGCGGATGCCCAGCGCGTCGAGCACCTCGAAGATCAGGCTGAGCTGGCTGCGGAAGTCCTCCGGGGTTTCACGCCGGTTGGCCTTGTACTCGACCCACTGCTCGTGCCGGAACGTCGGCTCGCCGCGGTCGAAGGCCACCGCGACGTGGGTCGGTTTCTCGTCGCGGAGCACGTTGATGAGCATGGCGGTGAACCCGTACACCGCGTTGGTGGGCTGCCCGGTGGTGGTGGAGAAGTTCTCGATCGGCAGCGCGAAGAACGCCCGGTAAGCGAGCGAATGGCCGTCGAGCAGGAGCAACCGGTCGTGAGCTGCGGAGTCTGGTGCTTGCGTCGCCACGCATTCGATCCTATTGGCCGAACGGGCGGTGGTGGCCCCGTCCGCCACCTGCGTGCCGCGAGTGGCGGACGGGGACCGTGGATCTCCCTTGCGGGGGCCGGGGGGATTGGTTCCCCGGGTGGATTACGACGCGAAGGCGAAGATGGTCGTGGTGTTCTGGGTCTGGCCCGCCTTCAGCTCGGTCGACGGGAAGTTCGGCTGGTTCGGGGAGTTCGGGAAGTGCTGGGTCTCGAACGTGTATGCGGCACCCTGCCGGTAAGCATGGCCGCTGATGCCCACGAGCGTCCCGGTCAGGAAGTTGCTCGTGTAGAACTGGACGCCGGGCTGGTCGGTCCAGACCCTCAGCAGACGGCCGCTGCCCGGGTCGAAGGCGGTTGCCGCCAGGTTGAGCCCGAGCGGGCCGAAGTGGCCGGGGTTCAGCACCCAGTTGTGGTCATAACCCTGGGCTTCCAGCAGCTGGTTGAACCCGGGCGAGTTGAAGTTGGCGCTGACGTCCTGGATCCGGGCGCCCATCGCGAACGGGGTAGTGAAGTTCATCGGCGTGCCGAACACCGACGCCAGGTAGCCGAGCGGGATCGAGGTGGTGTTGGTTGGCGTGTACTTGTTGGCGTTGATCGTGATGATCTGGCCGTAAGCCGAGCCGGGGAACGAGCTCTCGCCGGCCAGGTTGAAGTAGCTGTGGTTGGTCAGGTTAAGGACCGTGTTGAGGTTCGTGGACAGGTTAGTGGTCGTGTAGTGGATGGCGAGCTGGTTGGCGTTGTTCAGCGTGTAGGTCACCACGACCCTGATGGTGGCCGGGTAGCCGGTGCACCCGCTCGGGCAGCCCGGGGACCCGGCAGGGTAGCCCTCGTCGCCGTTCGGGCTGATCAGGGTGAGCCGCACGCCCACGGAGCCGAAACCGAAGACCGGCTGGCTGGCCCAGACGTGGTTGCCGAAGCCGACGATCCCGCCGTGCAGGGCGTTCGGCCCGTTGTTGACGGGGACGGTGTACGTGACCGGCCCGACTCCGGGCTGGTTCAGGGTGAACTTGCCGTTGGCGATCCGGTTGGCGTACCGGCCGACGGTCTCGCCGAAGTACACGCCGGTAGTCGGCGCCACCGGTGGGCTGTCGAACTGCACGTAGTCAGCCAGGGTCTTGAAGCCCAGCACCACGTCGGCCGGGACCCCGTTCCTGCCCGGCGCCCAGATGTCCTGGACGATCGCGCCGTAGGTGATGATCTGGACCTTCATGCCCCTGTTGTTGCGGAGTGTCCACCGGAATACGGGCAGGTTATGGCCGGCGTACTTATCGAACGCGAAGCCGAAGAACTGCTTGCTGATGCTGAGGCCGGGTGCGGCTGGCCTGGTGCTTGCCGCCCGAGCCTGGGTGGCTGTCAAGGCTCCGCCAACGCCCAACGCGACCATGGCGGCCAGGCCCATAGTGATCAGCCGGCGGAGACGTCTCTGTCTTCCGATCTCGCGCATAATACGCTCCCTTCGTAAACAGGTTCCAAACCCGATTGTGAGCGTTAACACGGATAAAGTCACCCTCCAAGGCACAAAATAATCCGGTGAATTATGTGGATATCTGGCGCCGCGTCGGACCAGCAGGGCGCAGAGGGCGCTGGCATGGGAACCTGTTACGTGGGACCGGGAGAGCGAAAGTTGGGCTGGGAAGGGATGGACCAGGAGACGCTGGACAAGATCATGGCGGTAACGGTGGCCGAGGGCACGCTCGCGGGCCGGATGGGCATCACGATCGTGTCCGCGTCGGCGTCGCGGGTCGTGGCCACCATGCCGGTCGAGGGCAACACCCAGCCGCACGGCCTGCTGCACGGCGGCGCGTCCTGCGTGCTCGCGGAGACCATCGGATCGCTCGGCGCATTCCTGCACGCGGGCGCCGGGCCGGATGGTGGTCGGCATCGAGATCAGCGCGACGCACCACCGGGGCGTCCGCGACGGCGAGGTCACGGCGGTGGCCACCCTCGCGCACGGGGGCCGGACGCTGGCCACCTATGACATCGTGATCACGGATGCGGGCGGCCACCGCGTGTGCACGTCCCGGCTGACCTGCCTGATCAGGGACCAGGCGCAGGGCCCCGACCTGAACGGCGCGGGCGAGCTGGATAGACGGTAAGTGACCGGCGGTAATCACGGGTTTCCGGCGGGGCCGACTCCCTTTTGCACGTGCGGTGGCCGGTCGCTAACGTGGTGACGGCGGGCCCGGGGGTCCAAGTAGAGAACGTGTCAGCCGGGGAAGGCAGGCACGGCACCAACGGCCCCCCGGGCTCCTTTTTGCGCCGTTTTGCGCCGTTTTTGGCTGCGCCTTTTTGCGCCGTTTCAGGAGTCGGCTGGCTCGGCGGGGACCTGCATGCTGCCCTCGATGACGGCCTCGGCGACCTTGCGCATCGTCAGCCGGCGGTCCATGGACGTCTTCTGGATCCAGCGGAACGCCTCGGGTTCGCTGAGCCCGTGCTCCGACTGGAGCAGGCCCTTGGCCCGGTCGAGCAGCTTGCGGACCTCCAGCCGCTCGCGCAGCGTGTCGATCTCCAGGTCGAGCGCGCGGATCTCGGTGAACCGGCTGACCGCCATCTCGACCGCGGGCACCAGGTCGGCCTTGGTGAACGGCTTGACCAGGTAGGCCATCGCGCCGGCGTCGCGGGCTCGTTCCACGAGCTCGCGCTGGGAGAAGGCGGTGAGGATGACGACCGGCGCGAGCCGATCCGCGGCGATCCGCTCGGCGGCGGAGATGCCGTCCAGGATCGGCATCTTGACGTCCAGGATGGCCAGATCCGGGTGCAGCGCGATCACCCGCTCGACGGCGGACTCCCCGTCGCCGACCTCGGCCACGACCGAGTAACCCTCTTCCTCAAGCATCTCCTTGAGGTCAAGACGGATCAGGGCTTCGTCCTCGGCGATCACGACACGCAGTAGGTTCTGACTCACCCCACGAGAGTACCGTGATCAGGTAGATTGATCTCGCCCTGGTCTGCGGCAGGGTCGAGTTAACCTGTTCGATGTAATGTTGCAAATTGTGCCGGGATGATGGAACGGCAGACATGGACGTCTCAAAAGCGTCTGCTCGGAAGGGCGTGCGGGTTCGAATCCCGCTCCCGGCACTCTAGACCTGCCCGATTTCTCCTGGCCTCCAGCGGCCGCTATGGCATTCCGCCTAAATGTCAGTGGTATGAATGATAATTTGGTCATGTACCAACAGGCCACAGTTGACATGGCTCTTCACCTATCAAGTCTTGGCATTCTCGACCAAGAGAACGCCAATATCTGCGGCGTGTCCATTGCCGCGATCCGGCACTGGCGCTGCGGCCGCCGCCGTTCCGCACACGGCCCAGGCGCCGAACGCAGAAGGCAGTGTCCCCGCTGCCACGCCAGATCGATGGACGAGCAAGCGTACGCCTATCTCCTGGGGCTATACCTCGGAGATGGCTCCATCACGCGCGGGCGAAGAGATGTGTTCGCGCTATGGATCGCTTGCTGCGACGACTGGCCGGGGCTCCTGGCGGCTTGTCGGCGAGCGATGTCTGACGTCATGCCCACATCAAGTGTCTTCTGTGTCCACTACCAAGGATGCACCATGGTCAAGAGCACGTCCAAGCACTGGCCGTGCCTGTTCCCGCAGCACGGGCCCGGGCGGAAGCACACTCGGAAGATCGAGCTGGAATCATGGCAATCGGCCATCGTGCAAGAATACCCAGGCGAATTCGCCAGAGGGCTGTTCCATTCCGACGGGTGGCGCGGCGTCAACCGGGTTCGCCGAAGGCTGAGCGATGGAGATCGTTGGTATGAATACCCGCGTTATCTTTTTGGCAATGAGTCCGCGGACATTTTGCGGTTGTGCGGGGAGACGCTGGATCGGCTGGGGGTGGCGTGGCGGTTCTCGCGGCGGAACGCGATATCTGTGGCTCGGCGGGAGGCGGTGGCGCGGCTGGATGAGTTTGTGGGGCCCAAGTACTGAGGGTCAGGCTGATTCAGGAGCGGGGTACGGGATCAGGACCGCGGTGATGTTGTCGGCGCCGCCGGCCTCGACCGCGAACCGCACCATGTCGTTGGCGGCGCCGAGCGGGTCGGTCAGGGCGCGGGGCAGCGCGAGCCGGGCTAGGTCGGCCGCCTCGGGCAGGTAGTTCCACAGGCCGTCGGAGCACACGAGCACGACCCCGGCGCCGGGCGGAGCGTACTGCTCCACGTGCGGGGCGCGCGCCGGGTCACCGTTCAGGTCGGCCGCTTCCCCGCCGAGCCAGCGGGTCAGCACGTGTGCGTGGGGCAGGGCCATGGCGGTTTCCTCGCTGGCCAGGCCGGCCTCGACCATGCCCCCGGCCACCGAGTCATCGCGGGTGAGCTGGACCGACTCGGACTCGGTGGGGGCCAGCCAGTAGGCCCGGCTGTCGCCCAGCCAGCACACGGTCACGTCGCCGCGGGCCGCCACCACGGACAGGAATGTGGTCGCCGACCTTTCGCCCTCTGGCTCGCCGAGTCCGGCCACCGACTGACGGCCGGCCACGACCGCGCCCCGGGACGCCTCGGCCAGGTCCCCGCCGCTCTGGACGGCCTCGAGCAGTACCGGCAGGGCGGCCTGAGCGGCCGCGCGCGACGCCTCGTCGGGCCGGGGTGAGGACGACACGCCGTCGCAGACCACGGCCACCACCACGAGGCCGTCGGGCGTCTGCTCCGACTCCAGGGCCATCGCGTCCTCGTTGCGCTGATGCCGCAGACCCCGATCGGTAACTCCGGCGGCGGTGCCCAGGTCAACCTCGGCGTGGTCGGGCGTGGGCGGCACGTTGATCATGCCGCATACGTTAGTGCCTCGGATCCCTCTGGTCAGGGATCACGGCCGTGCTAACTAGCTGCGATGTACCGTGATCGCCGTCCAGCCGCCCAGGTTGATGCGGTCCCCGTCCCGCAGCGGCACCTGAACGCCGGTCGGGATCTCGGTCCCGTTGACGAGCGTGCCGTTGGCCGAGCCGGGATCCAGCACCGCCCAGCTGCCGTCGGGCACGGCGATCAGCACGGCGTGCAGCCGGCTGATGCCCGGGTCGGCGGGCGGGCCGGTGAGGTCGATCTCCGGATCGATGCCGCGGGACACGCTGCGCCGCCCGATCCGCATCTGCCCGCCGCTGAGCCGGAACCGCCGTTCGGCGTAATAACCGGGGAACGGCACCGAGGCCGCGTCGGGGCCGCTCGCGGCCTGGACGCTCTCGTGGTAGGCGCGGTCGGCGGACACCACGGCGGTCCAGGTGACCGGTACGTACGAGGACGCCACCGGGCGCGTGGGCGAGACCGGCGGGGCGGCGGGACCGAGGGCGGACGGACCGGCGGGGCGGACGGAACCGGCGGGGCGGACGGAACCGGCGGGGCGGACGGAACCGACGGGGCGGCCGCCGCCGAAGGTCCGGACGATCCTGACGGTCCCGGAGGCCCGGAGGCACCCGGAGGCCCGGGGGGAGCCGGGGGCCAGGGCGGGGGCTGGGTTGGGGGCGGCGGAGCCGAGGGCGGCGGCCACGGCGTGGCCAGCGGCTGGGACCCAGACGCGAGACCGGATGGCGGTGGCGCGGGTGGGGCAGGAGCCCAGGGAGGCTGTCCAGCGCCGAACTTGTAGCCGCACGCCTCGCAGAACTGGCCGACCCTCAGCGTGCCGCATCTCGGGCACAGCTCGCCGGGGCCGGCGGCGCCGGGTCCGGCGCCGGGCATACCCGGCGCGGGCGACGGGCCGGAGGCGTGGCGCCCGGAAGGGCTGCTACCCGCGGGGCCGTAACCGCCGCTGCGCATGCTCCCGGTGCCGCCGGTACTTCCGGCGCTCCCGGGGCTGGGACTTCCGCCGATGCGCATGCCGCATACGTCGCAGAAGTCGTCGCTCGCCGAGTCATGTCCGTTGGGACAGATCGCCATCGGTGCCTCCTGGATACCCTGCTCCCCCCGCGTGAGGCTATTTCCTCGCCCGGACCGTCTTGGTCGACCGGGTATCGAGAGCCATCTCGTCGGCGTCCTCGACCTGCTTGCGCAGCCGGACCGTCCCGGTCTCCACGTCGACGACGTCGACCACCTTGGCCAGCAGCTTGGCCGTGTCCTCGTTGCCCGACTGGTGGGCCAGCGCCACGGCCCGGCCGAGCTTGGCCGTCGCGGTTTCCTCGTCGCCTTGCTTGCGGGCCTCCAGCCCGTCCTGGATGGCGGCGGCGAGTTCGGCCTGGCCGGTGTAGTGCGCGACCCGCGGGTTGATCTTGGTGGACAGGGCCTCGTCGTCGGTCCAGATGGCCCGGACCAGGCCCTGGCCGAGCACGTCGGCGCCGGACGGCGACAGGGCCACCAGGCTCACCCGGGCCGCGAGCATCTCCTGCCCGACGCCGGCCGGGGTGACCTCGACACCGACGTGGTAGTCGCGGCTCTCCCCCGGCCCCCAGGCCCCGGTCGGGTAGTCGCCGGCCTGCGGCCCGGACGGCGACCGCCTGCCGGTCAGGTCGTCGACCGTCGGGGCCACCTGCTTGACGAACTTGACCGTGGCGTGCTGCGGGGTCCAGACCCGCAGCGCCACGTCGGCGACCTGCTTGCCCATCGCGATCTGCATCATGGCCGCGAAGTCGGCCGCCAGCCCGGACGGGTCGGGCACGATGTCCACGCTGCCGAGCAGCGCGGTCGAGATCGTGCGCAGCTCCTTGACCTCCCAGTCGGTGCCGACGCCGCGGCAGTCGCAGCTGAAGACGCCCTCGCACTCGCGGATGGCCGCGGCGAGCTGCTCGGGGGTCTCGTGCTGGTTCTTGCCGTCGGTGAGCAAGATGGCGTGCCGGAGCTTGGCCGGACACCGCCCGAACGTCTGCCGGGCCAGTTCCAGCCACTGGCCGATAGCCGTGCCGCCGCTGGCCCGCAAGCCCGTCACCGCTTGTTTGGCCGCCGCCCGGGAGGAGGCGTCGGCCCGGGCCATGGTGCCGTCGGCGGGGAACACGGGCCAGGCCAGGTTGGTGCCGGCGATGACCGAGAACAGGACGCCGTCCCTGACTACGTCGACCGCGGCAGCGGTGGCCGCGCGCGCCTCGGCGATCTTGCTATGCGGGTACTCCATCGACCCCGAGCAGTCGATGATGATGATCTCCGCGCTGCCGTCGGGCCCCTCACCGGCCGACGCTCCGTCAGCCAGTGAGGGGCCGGCCGGGCCGGGACCGGCGAGTCCGGCGGCGTCGGCGGCCGACGCGACGGTGACGATAGCGCTGGCCTCACGCCCGCCCTCGGGCAGGTACTGGTTCTGGTCGACGTCGATGGTGAACCCGGACTCGGGCATACGGAGTCTCCCCTCGGTTAGAACGTCGGTACTCGCCGGACGGGAACGGTTTTCGGGTGCGGCGATTCCTCCGGGAACGGGGCCAGCGGGAAGGGAACCAGCACCGCGGTGATGTTGTCCATCCCCCCGGCGTCGATCGCGAACTTCACCAGTTCGGCCGCGGCGCCGAGCGGGTCGGTGAGCGCGGCCGGGAGCGCGAGCTCGGCCAGGGCCGCTGCTTCGGGCCGGTAGTTCCATAGCCCGTCCGAGCACACCAGCACGACACCGGGTCCGGGTGGTTCGAACCGGACGACGTGTGGCTCGGGCTCGGCCAGGTCAGCGCCGAGCCAGCGGGTGATCACGTGCGCCTGCGGGGAGGCCAGGGCATGCGCCTCGTCCATCGTGCCCCGGGCGACCAGTTCCTCGGCCAGTGAGTCATCGGTGCTCAGGCGCACCGTGTCCGTGCCCGTGCTGAGCCAGTAGGCGCGGCTGTCCCCGAGCCAGCACACGGTGACCGCGTCGCCGCCGATGACCGCCGATATGTAGGTCGCCGACGGCGCCTCCCCCGGCGAGCTCATCCTGGTCAGGGCGCGGTGAGCCGAGTACACCGCGGCCAGCGAGGCCTCGGCCGGGTCATCGCCGCGCCGCGCCGAGGTGAGCAGCACCCGGACCGAAGTCTGCGCGGCGGCCAGCGAAGCGTCGTCCGACCGCGGGGAAGTGGACACCCCGTCGCAGACGACGGCGATCGCCACCGGGCCGCCGGGGACGTCGGCTGTGGCCAGGGCCATCGCGTCCTCGTTGCGGGCATGCCGCAGGCCGCGGTCGGTCACCCCGGCCAGCAGGGCCAGGTCGAGCTCGGAATGGTCGCGGCCGGACGGCACCTTGCGGCCGCACGTCTCGCAGTAGCCCTCGGCCGTGATCGCGCCGAGCGGGGCCTCCGGGTCCACCGAGCACACCGGGCACTCCGCCTCGTACCCGGGCGGCGCGGCGCTCACCATGGGCGGGGCCAGCTCGGTCCCGCACGACTCGCAGAAGCTATCCGCCGCGCCGACCGGCGCGCCGCACAACGGGCAGATGGCTTCGGGCGCCTGCGGGACGGCGACGGCGCCAGGATCGCCGGTCACGTGAGGGTCCTGGGGCGGATCGCGTTGGCCAGGTCGACGAGCTCGACCCGGCGGGCCGCGTCCGGCGTCAGCCGGGCCAGCGCCCGGTAGCTCCGTTCCAGCCCGAAGCGCACGGCGCGCGCGTTCGGCTCGCAGCCGAGGATGGGATCCCCGCCCGCTGGCTGGCCGGATGTGCACCAGTCGAGCGCGGCCCGGAGGATCTCCACGGTGAGCTGCTGCCGGCGCACGTCGTCCACGGCCAGCCGGCCTAGCTGACCGCCGGCCTGCCGCAGCTCGTCTCCGGTCACTCCGGCCTGGTGATCGCCGGAGACCAGGATCCGTACCGCGGCGATCTGCGCCGCCGCGTAGTGGCTGGACGCGGGGGGCACCGCCGCGAGCGCCGCGATCGCGCCGGGCCGGTCGCCCGCGGCCAGGCACGTCCTGGCCATCCCGAACGCGGCGCTGATATAGGACCGGTCCACGGTCCAGACGAGGCGGAAGTAGCGCCCGGCCGTGGTCAGGTCGCCCGCGGCTTCGGCGGCGAAGGCCAGCGCGAGCTTGGGCGCGAGCTCGCCCGGCAGTTCGTCGAACACGGCGCTGAAGGCGCCCTGGGCGATCTGCGCGCCGCCGGGGCCCTTGGCCGCCAGGTCACGCAGCCCGTTGTACCAGGCGACCCGCCAATCGGACGGATCGTCGGCGGCCAGGTCGGCCAGCACGACGGCCGCGGCGTCGTAGTCGCCAGCGTCGATCCTGGCCCGGGCCAGCGCCAGGCGGGTCTCTGCCGACTCGGTGACCTCGCGCGGGATGGTCGAGTCACCCTCGACGGCCAGGGTGAGCGCCACGATCCGCTGGGCCGGGTTGAGCCCGGCGAACGTGGCCAGGTAGCCGGCCGCAGGGTCGGACCGGTCGACCTGCGGCAGCGGCAGCCCGGCGACGACCTCTGCCGCCGGGGGGGCCGCCATCGTGGTGGCGCCAGGCCCGGGGGGGCCAGCCGCCCCCCGGTGATCGGGGAGGCCGCCAGGGGGGTCCGGGGGGGTGGAGCCCCCCTGGCGGAGACTAGTGGGGTCGTCGCCCCGGACTAGGTCAGTGCCGATGGCCTGGACCTCGGGGCTGAACAGGTTGGAGAAGGCGGGCCGCGGCACGCCATCGGCGACCGCGAGCACCTCGCGGAGCACGCCGGTGAGCTGTTCGGCCATCTCTCCCGCCGAGCCGAACCGGCGGTCGGGATCGCGGTGGGTGGCGCGCCGCAGCAGCCGGGAGAACGATTCCTGCTCGCTGAGCACCGGTACCCCGTCGGGCAGGCTGTTCTTGTGCGTGCCCTGGAAGCCGCGGAACTCGAAGGTCAGCACGGCCAGCGCCCGGCCCACCGTGTACAGGTCGGAACTGGGTGACGGGCCGTCGGCCTCGATCTCCGGAGCCTGGTAGCCGACTGTCCCGTAGATCGCCTCGTCGCTGTCGATCCGGCGGACGCCGCCCATGTCGATGAGCTTGAGCTGCTCTTCGGTCTGGATGACGTTGTCCGGCTTGAAGTCGCAGTACACCATCCCGCGGTCGTGCAGGTAGCCGAGGGCGGGCAGGACCTCGATGGCGTAGGCCAGGGCATGGGACACCGGCACCGAGCCTCCCGCCTGGCGCGCGTCGACCAGGATCTGCTTGAGCGACTTGCCGCCCACATACTCCATCACGATGTAGCCGGCCATCTCCCCGGTGCGCCGGTCCGCGTGCTGGACGAAGTTGTAGATCCGGACGATATTGGGGTGCTCGACCTCGGCCAGGAACTGCCGCTCGGCGACGGCGGCCGCCATGGCGTCGGCGTCGCCGGTGTTCAGCAGGCCCTTTAGCACCACCCACCGGTCGCTGACGTTGTGGTCCTTGGCCAGGTAGATCCAGCCGAGGCCGCCATGGGCAAGGCAGCCGAGCACCTCGTACTGGCCGACGACCGATTCCCCCGGCTCCAGCTTGGGGCTGAACGAGAACTGGGTGCCGCAATTCCGGCAGAATCCTTCGGCCAGGCCGGGACGCCCGTCCCGCCCCCGGCCGACGGGCTGATCGCAGCTGCTGCAGTAGCGCTTGGCCTCCGGCACCTGCGGGTCGGCGAGCACGGCGCTGGCCGGATCCCGGTACGGGACCGGCGGGATGTCGACCAGGCCCGCGCCGAGTCGGCCCCTAGCCGACCGGCTGCTGCCGCGGCCCCGGGCCCGGGAGCGTGTGCTCCCGGACCCGCCCGAAGACCCTGACGAGCTCCCGGACGTGGCCGCGCTGGCCGACCTTGAGCCGGTCGAGCCGGAAGGACCTGAGGGACCGGAAGGGCCCGAGGATGCGGCGGGGGCGGCCAGCCCGCAGGTGTTGCAGTAGCCGTCCTCGATCATCCCGTCGCAGCCGGGCTGCGTGCACCGGACCATGGCCGTGGTCATCGCGGCTATCCTCCTAGCGCCAGGACGGCCTGCTGGTAGCCGGTCACCGCGTCCGCGGCGGCGGCAAGGTCGCAGGGCGCGGTCCACAGCAGCCCGCGGGCGAAGTTGTAGCGTTCGGTCAGGCCGGGGTCTTCCGCAGCCCCCAGGCGGGCTGCTTTGGCCTGGTAGGCGCCGAGCATCCCGCGCAGCTCGTCACGGCGGCTCAGGGCGTCCACCACGGTTCGTTCGGTGGCACGGAAATTCCCCGTGACGGTGGCGAGCTCCCGTTCGATCTCGTCCAGTTCGGAGGCGAGCCGGGGCCAGCGCCCGGCGGCCAGCAGGGTGTCGAGGTCGGCCAGCCGGATGGTCAGGTCGGCCAGCCCGGGCGGCTGCGCGGGCAGCGCCTCGGCGGAGATCTTGGCCGCGGCCCGCTGCCAGGCCGCGACGGCGTCCTCGTAGGCGGCGCGTGCCGCGGCGGCGGCCGTCGTCACCTCGGTGATGCGCTGCCGCGCGTCGTCCCGCAGCCGGACCAGCTCGTCCACGCGGGTCACTGCGGCCGTGACCCGCTCCCGCAGGCGGTCCGCGCCCGACGTGTCGACGGCCCTGGCCATCGGATCCGGGCCGCCCTGCCACAGCGAGAGGGGATCGGAGCTCAGCGTGGCGCGCAGCCGGGACAGCTTGCTCTCGGCCGCGGCCAGGTTCCCGGTCAGGGCCTCGTCGGCGAGCGAGGCAGCCAGCGGCGTCACCCGGTTCAGCTCGGCGGCGAGGCCGTCGAGCTTGCCCGTCATCTCGTTGACCACCTGCTCGGTGGCTGAGACCACCTCGGTGATCGGGCCGAAGGCCCGCCGCATCCGCGTCACCGCCGCGACCACGGTCAGGTTCTCGCGGCCGGAGTCGGCCAGGTCCCGGCCGGCTAGCGGCGCGGGCCCGGCGGCCAGCTGGACGGACGGCCCGGTGAGCAGGTTGGTGATCGTGGTCAGCTCCCGCGGTCCGAGGTGCCCGTTGACCGTATCAGCGGCCCGTTCGACCACGGCCGAGTAGGCCGAGTAGATCTCCCACAGGGTGGCCAGGCTGGCCGCGGTGGCTTCCCAGCGTCGCTTGGTCTCTCCGCTGAGCGTGGCCCCCTCCAGCAGCCGCTTGCCGAAGCTGCCGTCCAGCTCGAGCAGATTGGCCTGGATGGCATCGCGTTCAGCGACCGCCGCCTGGACGACGGCCGGCGCCCGCTCCTTGGTCAGCACCGGGATGGTCATCGGTACTCCGCCAGGCGCCGGGTCAGTCCCCACCCGCAGCCGGCCGCCATGATCACGGCGAGCACGATGATGCCGACCTCCAGGCCGTCGAACGCGTCCGAGCCCGCCGCCGCGTTCGAGGCGAAGACGGCCTGGTCGGCGTTGATCGCGGCCTCCATGTCCGACTCGAGCTGGCTGAACAGCGTGCCCGCCGTGCCGGGCCCGGACCCGATCTCCAGCTGGGTCTCGGCGCCGTAGTCGGCCGCCGCGTCCAGTTGCTGAGCGCGCTGGTTGACCGCGAACCAGGCGGTCGCGGTGTGCCCGGCGGCCGCGATCTGTCCTGCGCCGTCGGCCGCGCTCTGCGCGCTGGCGGTGCTCAGCTCCGAGCTCAGCTGGGTCTGCGCGGCGTGGAAGTCCTGCTGGAAGTTAGCGTCGCCGGTACGCGAGATCAGGTTGAGGGTCTGGTCGCCGCGAGCCTGCAGAGCGGTGATATCGGCCTGGGCCAGCGTCTGGGCCGGCCCGGAGCCGTGTGTCGTGGCCTGCAGCAGATCGGAGCGACCCCCGGCCAGGGCGACGACCAGCCAGATGAGCGCCGCGACCGTAGCCACCGACGCGAGACCCAGGCCGACGTTGACCGTCCGGTGGGTGCGCCGCGACAGCCAGCGCTGGGTCCGGAACAGCAGGACCAAGACGACCAGGCCAGCCACCAGGGTGACGATCGCCAGCGGTAGCCCGGTGGCCTGCGCACTGGCCCTCATGAGCTGGGCGTTCTCCTGCGCGTACACGCTGCGGGCGGCGGGCAGCATGGTGACGTGCATCTCCTCGGACGCCACCTGGATGAACGAGCCTCCCGCTGGGTAGCCCAGCGAATTGTAGATCTGGCCGTCCTCGACGTAGCCGGTGTAGACCGGCAGGGCGGCGGACAACGTGCTCAGGCTGGCCCCGGCGCCGGAGTTGCCGCTCGCGGCGGTGGCGACCTTCAGGTCAGCGGCGGCGAGCGCGATGTCGTGCTGGTAGCGCACCCGGTCCGCGTACGGGCCGGTCCGGCCGTACAGGTAGGCGGTGGAGACGGTGACGTCGGCGTCGGCCAGTGACTGGTAGATCTGCTGGGCGTCCAGGCTGAGGGTCTCGTCGGTGACGGCCACGTCGTGCGCCGCCGACGCGTGCTGGATGACCATCAGCGCGGCCAGCGCGCCCCAGGCCAGGCACACGATGACCAGGCCGGCCCGGACGAGCCAGAGCTTGCCTGGCGTGGTCGAGGCCCGCGGGAGCCTGAACCGGCCTCGCGCCTGCGGCGCGGCCTGGGGCCCCGAGCCGCGCCGGTGCGATGCTGTGCGCCCCCCCGGCTGCCCCCGCGGCGGGCTACCGGTAACGGTGGTGCTCATCGCCGACCCGCCACGCATGCTCCCGTCATCGGAACCGACGCACCATGACGTTCTCTATTTTGCCTGCAAATCAGGACTACTTTGGGTGAACGCAAGCAGGCAGGTTGCGGTTCATCGCACGGCGATCTTACTCGCGGCGCAAGGTGATCGCGGTCCAGGCTCCCAGGTTGATCCGGTCGCCGTCGCGCAGCGGAATCATGTCTCCGGGTGCAATCTCGCGGCCGTTGAGCAGCGTGCCATTGGCCGAGCCCGGGTCGAGGACGGCCCACGAGCCGTCCGGGGCGGAGATCAGCAGCAGGTGCAGGCGGCTGATCCCGGGGTCCACGGGCGGCCCGGACAGGTCTATCTCCGGTTCCACCCCCCGGACCGCGCTGCGCCGTCCGATCCGCATCTGCTTGCCGCTGAGCTGGAATTGCCGTTCGGTGCTGAATGCCGGGAACGTCACGGCCGGGCCGGTGAGACCCCTCTTGAGCTCCATGCGGTCGAAATACAGCCGGTCCGACGTGACCACCACCGACCAGGTGGTTGGGGTGAACTTCGGCATGGGAGCGGTCGGCGGGGCCGACGACGCCGCGTCCGCGGTCGGGCCGGGTAGCGAAGCGGCCGGCCGGGGCGGGGCAGGGGCCGGCAGCGCCGGGGAGGCCGCATACGCGGACCAGGAATACGAGTCAGCCGTCTGATCGGGTTCATCGGCAGCGGGTGGCTCCGGAGGAGCGGACTGCTCGGGCGGCACGAGCAGTTCCTGCGGTGCGGCTGCGTCCGCGGGTGCGGGCGAGTCCGGCGGGGCAGGGGATCCCGGCGGGGCGGGGGATCCCGGCGAGCTCAGCCAATCGAGTGAGGCGGGCGGCTGGAGCAGCGCAGACGGCTCTGGCGATCGCAGCCAGTCGTGTGGTGCGGGCGCCTCTGGTGCGGCGGGCAGCTCTGGTGCGGCGGGCAGCTCTGGTGCGGCGGGCAGCTCTGGTGCGGCGAGTGACTGTATCGCGGCGGGCGGCTCCGGTGCGGCGGGCGGCTCCGGCGATTGGAACCAGTCCAGGAATGAGGGCCGCTGCGGTTCGGTCGGGGGCTCCGGCCCGGGTGGCAGGTCCGCGGGATGCGCGGGCGAGGACGCCGGCTCGGCGACGGCCGTTCCCCAGGACCCGGGCCGCGGCAGAGGCGGGAACAGTGACTCGGGTGGCTTGGAAGCGGTGGCCGGGGCGGGCTCGGGCTCCGGCGCTGGCTCCCGCTCCAGCGAGGGCGCGGGCGCCAGCGAGGGCTGGGCCGCGGGTCGCGATCCGGCCGCGGGCGAAGGCCCGGTCAGGGGGGCGAACGGACGGCGGACCCGGAAGCCGCACCGTTCACAGAACTGGCTGGAGCTGGGGTTCCCGCACCACGGGCACCTATCATCCGGACTGCCAGCCGGGCGCGGTCCGCCGGCGTGGTGCCTGCCGACCACCCGGATCGGATTCGAGGCGATTTGCGTTCCGCAGGCATCACAGAACTCACCTGTCACCGAATCGTGACCGTTTGGACATACCGCCATGTGCCGTTCCGTTCCCCGCCCTACCGACGTATCAGGCCATTTATCCCCCACAGACTATGCGTCGGCGGTCATTTCACCGGGGAAATCAGGTAAGCGGACGGGCCGTAGGCGGAATCGGCGCGGGCAGCTGAGCGGTACCGGCCAGGTAGCGGTCGACGGCAGCGGCGGCACTGCGGCCCTCGGCGATGGCCCAGACGATCAGGGACTGGCCGCGGCCCATGTCGCCGGCCGCGAACACGCCGGGCACCGAGGTCGCGTACTGGGCGTCGCGGCCGACATTGCCCCGGGCGTCGAAGTCCACGCCCAGCTCGGTGAGCAGCCCCGGCCGTTCGGCTCCGGTGAAGCCCATGGCCAGCAGGACCAGGTCAGCGGGCAGCTCCCGCTCGGTGCCGGGCACCGGGTCGAACCCGTCCGCGTCGGCCAGTCGCAGCGCCCGGACCCGTCCCTGCTCATCGCCGAGGAACTCCAGCGTGGAGACCGCGTACGCGCGCTCCCCGCCTTCCTCGTGCGCGCTGGAGACCCGGTAGATAAGGGGATAGGTCGGCCAGGGCTGATGGCCGGGCCGGGTCGCGGGCGGACGGGGCAGGATCTCGAGCTGGGTAACCGACGCCGCGCCCTGCCGGTGCGCGGTGCCCAGGCAGTCCGCGCCGGTGTCGCCGCCGCCGATGATGACCACGTGCCGGCCGCAGGCTGTGATGGCTGGCACGGCGGAGCCGGCGGCGACCGCGCGATTGGCCAGCGGCAGGTAGTCCATGGCCTGGTAGATGCCGGCCAACGACCGGCCGGGCAGCGGCAGGTCACGCGGCACCCGGGCCCCGCCGGCCAGCACGATGGCGTCATAGGAGGCGCGCAGCGTTTCCGCGGAAACGCCGGTCCCGGCCTCGACGCCGCAGCGGAATTCGGTGCCCTCGGCCCGCATCTGGTCCAGCCGCCGATCCAGGTGCCGCTTCTCCAGCTTGAACTCGGGAATGCCGTAGCGCAGCAGGCCTCCTGGCGCGTCGTCGCGTTCGAACACGGTGACCGCGTGACCGGCCCGGGTCAGCTGCTGGGCCGCCGCGAGCCCGGCCGGGCCCGAGCCGATCACCGCCACCGAACGGCCGGACCGGACCGCCGGACGCCGGGGCACCACCCAGCCGGACGCGAAGGCCCGGTCGATGATCTCGACCTCGACCTGCTTGATCGTGACGGGATCAGCGTTGATCCCCAGCACACAGGCGGCTTCGCACGGCGCTGGGCAAAGCCGCCCGGTGAACTCGGGGAAGTTGTTGGTGGCGTGCAGGCGGTCGGCGGCCTCCCGCCAGTCGTGCCGCCAGACCAGGTCGTTCCACTCCGGGATCAGGTTGCCCAACGGGCACCCGTTGTGGCAGAACGGGATGCCGCAGTCCATGCACCGGCCCGCCTGCCGCTCCAGCCGGCCGGGCGGGAACGGCTCGTAGACCTCGTGCCAGTCGAGCAGCCGCAGGTCGACGGGACGACGGGCGGGAGTCTCGCGGGGCGTAGTCATGAAGCCCTTCGGATCAGCCATGAGCTGCCGCCATGACGGCCTCGTTGACGTCACGGCCCTCGCGCTCGGCCTGCGACGCGGCGGACAGCACCCGCTTGTAGTCCTTCGGCATGACCTTGGTGAACCGGCCGGGATCCCAGTCGGCCAGCAGCCGCGCCGCGACCGCGGAGCCCGTTTCTGCGTGATGGCGTTCCACCACGTCGCGCAGGAACCTGATATCGCCCTCGTCCAGCGGGTCCAGGTCGACCATCTCCATGTTCACCCGGTGCACCGGGCAGTCGAGCAGGTAGGCGATGCCGCCGGACATGCCGGCCGCGAAGTTCCGCCCGACCGAGCCGAGGATCACCACCCGGCCGCCGGTCATGTACTCACAGCCGTGATCGCCGGTGCCTTCGGCGACCGCCAGCGCACCCGAGTTGCGGACGCAGAACCGCTCGCCGACCACGCCGCGCAGGAAGATCTCGCCGCCGGTGGCGCCGTAGCCGATCACGTTGCCCGCGATGACCTGCTCCTCGGCCGCGAAGGGGACGGCGGCGGGCGGGCGCACGACCAGCCGCCCGCCGGACAGGCCCTTGCCCAGGTAGTCGTTCGCGTCGCCGGCCAGCCGCAGCGTGATACCGCGCGGCAGGAACGCCCCGAACGACTGGCCGGCCGACCCCTCGAAGGAGATGTCGATCGTGTTGTCGGGCAGGCCCTCGCCACCCCAGCGCCGGGTCACCTCGTAGCCGAGCATGGTGCCCACGGTCCGGTTCACGTTCCGGATGGGCAGCTCGAGCCGGACCGGCCGGCCCTCCTCGAGTGCCCCCTCAGCGAGCTGGATGAGCGTGTGATCCAGGGCTTTGTCCAGCCCGTGGTCCTGGGTGGTGACACAGCGCGTCGCGGCACCGTCAGCAAGCGACGGAGCGTAGAGCACCGGCGACAGGTCGAGCCCGGAGGCCTTCCAATGCTCCACCGCGAGCGCCGCGTCGAGCAGCTCGACCCGGCCGACGATCTCCTCCAGCGACCGGAAGCCGAGCTGGGCCAGGTACTCCCGGACCTCCTCGGCGATGAACTCGAAGAAGTTCACCACGAACTCCGGCTTGCCGCTGAACCTGGCCCGCAGCTCGGGGTTCTGGGTGGCCACGCCGACCGGGCAGGTATCCAGGTGGCAGACCCGCATCATGATGCATCCGGAGACCACCAGCGGCGCGCTGGCGAAGCCGAACTCCTCCGCCCCGAGCAGCGCGGCGATGATCACGTCCCGGCCGGTCTTCAGCTGGCCGTCGGCCTGCACCACGATCCGGTCCCGCAGCTTGTTGCGCAGCAGCGTCTGCTGGGTCTCGGCCAGCCCCAGCTCCCACGGCGCGCCCGCGTGCTTGAGCGAGGTCAGCGGGGCCGCGCCGGTCCCGCCGTCGTGCCCGCTGATCAGCACCACGTCGGCGTGCGCCTTGGACACCCCGGCGGCGACCGTGCCCACCCCGACCTCGGACACGAGCTTGACGTGCACCCGGGCCGCCGGGTTGGCGTTCTTCAGGTCGTGGATCAGCTGGGCCAGGTCCTCGATGGAGTAGATGTCGTGGTGCGGCGGCGGCGAGATCAGCCCCACCCCGGGCGTGGAGTACCGGGTCTTGGCGATCCACGGGTACACCTTGTTGCCGGGCAGCTGGCCGCCCTCCCCCGGCTTGGCCCCCTGCGCCATCTTGATCTGCAGGTCGTCCGCGTTGACCAGGTACTCGCTGGTCACGCCGAACCGCCCGCTGGCGACTTGCTTGACCGCGGACCGCCGCAGGTCACCGTTGCTTTCGGGGGTGAACCGGTCCGGGTCTTCGCCGCCCTCGCCGGTGTTCGACCGGGCGCCCAGCCGGTTCATGGCGATGGCCAGCGTCTGGTGCGCCTCGGCTGAGATCGAGCCGTAGGACATGGCCCCGGTGGCGAACCTCCGTACGATGCTGGCCGCCGGTTCCACCTCATTTAGCGGAACGGGCCGTGGTGCTCCGGTCTCGGCATCTACTCCGCGGATCCGGAGCAGGCCGCGCAGCGTCATCAGCCGCCGCGACTGGTCGTCGACGAGCGAGGTGTACTCCTTGAAGATCTCGTACCGTCGACTGCGGGTGGCGTGCTGCAGCTTGAACACGGTCTCGGGGTTGAACAGGTGCGGCTCGCCGTCGCGCCGCCACTGGTACTCCCCGCCGGTGGCCAGCCGCCGGTGCTGCATCCCGGCCGGATCGGCTAGGGCCACGCCGGTCCGCTGCTCGATCTCCGCGGCCAGGGCGGTGAAATCCACGCCGGACAGCCGCGAGGTGGTGCCGGCGAAGCAGGTCTCGATTACCTCCGGGCCCAGGCCGATAGCCTCGAAGATCTGCGCGCCGGTGTAGGAGGCGACGGTCGACACCCCCATCTTGGACATGATCTTCAGCAGGCCCTTGCCCAGGGCCTTGAGCAGGTTGGCCTCGGCCTTCTTCTCCGTAATCTTCGGGTCGCCCGCCAGCCAACCGCGCCGGACCAGGTCCCTGACCGATTCGATGGCCAGGTAGGGGTTGACCGCCGCGGCGCCGAACCCGATGAGCAGCGCCACGTGGTGGCATTCGCGGACGTCCCCGGCCTCGACGACCAGCCCGGCCCGGGTCCGCGACTTCTGCTTGATCAGGTGATGGTGCACCGCCCCGGTCAGCAGCAGTGACGGGATCGGCACGCTGCCGGGGCCGGGAGGGGTCATCCGGTCAGACAGGATGATCAGCCGGGCGCCGTCTTCGATGGCGGCGGAGACCTCGGCGCAGATCTCGGCCAGCCGGGCCCGCAGGCCGTCGCCGCCACCGCGCGGCTCGTAGCGCCCGTCGACCACGTGCGAGGCCAGCCCGGGCAGGTTGCCCTCGTCGTTGATGTGCACGATCTTGGCCAGGTCGTTGTCGTTGATCACCGGGAACGGCAGCACGATCTGGCGGCAGGAGGCAGGGATCGGTTCCAGCAGGTTCTGCTCCGGGCCGGTGACGGTGCCGAGCGAGGTGACGAGCTCCTCCCGGATCGCGTCCAGCGGCGGGTTGGTCACCTGGGCGAACAGCTGGGTGAAGTAGTCGAAGATCAGCCGCGGCTTGTCGGACAGCACGGCCAGCGGCGTGTCCGTCCCCATCGACCCGATCGGCTCCGACCCGGCCCGCGCCATCGGGGTCAGGATGACCCGCAGTTCCTCATCCGTGTACCCGTGCATCCGCTGCAACGTGACGAGGGATTCCGCAGCGGAGTGAAACCCGGGTTTCACTTCGCTAGGGCGTAGTGAAACCCCGGTTTCATCTCGTTGGGCGGGGACGGGGGCAGGGAGGGCGCGGTCCGGGAGGTCGTCCAGGTGGACCAGGCCGGCGTGCAGCCAGGCTTCGTAGGGGTGTTCGGCGGCCAGGGCCGCCTTGACCTCCTCGTCCTCCACGATGCGGCCGGTGGCGGTGTCGGCCAGGAAGATCCGGCCGGGCTGGAGCCGGCCCTTCCTGATCACGGTGGCCGGGTCGATGTCGAGCACGCCGACCTCGCTGGCCAGCACGACCAGGCCGTCGCTGGTCACCCAGTACCGGCCGGGACGCAGGCCGTTGCGGTCCAGCACCGCGCCGATGACCGAGCCGTCGGTGAACGCGATCAGCGCCGGGCCGTCCCACGGTTCCATGAGCGCGGCGTGGAACTGATAGAAGGCGCGGCGCTCGGGCGTCATCTCCTCGTGGTTCTCCCACGGCTCGGGGATCATCATGAGCACCGCGTGCGGGAGCGAGCGCCCGCCCATGTGCAGCAGTTCCAGGCACTCGTCGAAGCTGCCCGAGTCGCTGCCGTCCGCGTCCAGGATCGGGAAAAGACGCTCTATACCTTTGCCCCCGTCCCTGGAAGCGGGAATCAGGTCGGTAGCCAGCATCGCCTCCCGGGCCCGCATCCAGTTGCGGTTGCCCCGGATCGTGTTGATCTCGCCGTTGTGCGCCACGTACCGGTACGGGTGGGCCAGCGGCCAGGAGGGGAACGTGTTGGTGGAGAACCGGGAGTGCACCAGGGCCAGCGCCGAGCCGTACCGCGGATCGGACAGGTCGGGGAAGAACGGCTCGAGCTGCACCGCGGACAGCATGCCCTTGTACACAATGGTCCGGGCGGACAGGCTGGCGAAGTACACCCCGCCCTCGTGTTCGGCCCGCTTGCGCAGGCAGAACGCCATCCGCTCAAGCTCCAGGCCGGACTCGCCGCTCGCGCCCGCGACGAACAGCTGGACCAGCTCGGGCAGCACGGCCTGCGCGCCGGCCCCGCAGGCGTCGACGTCGTAAGGGACCTCACGCCAGCCCAGCACGGTCAGGCCCTCGGCCGCGGCGAGCCGTTCGATGGTGGCGGATACCACGGTCCGTTCGGCAGAAAAAAAGGCCAGGCCGACCGCATAGGAGCCCGGTCCAGGCAGAGCGAAACCACATACGGCGCGGAAGAAATCGTCCGGTACCTGGGTAAGAATCCCGGCCCCGTCCCCGGTGCCGGGGTCGCCACCCTCCGCGCCCCGGTGTTCCAGATGGCACAGCACCCGCAGGGCCCGGGCCACCACGTCGTGCCCGCCGCGTCCTGACAGGTCCGCGACGAAGCCGACGCCGCACGCGTCATGCTCGAAACTGGGGTCGTAAAGGCCAGCTGCCGCCATGCGCGCTCCCGTCGTCTCGATACGCCACACCCCTGCGCCGGGACGACACTGGCCCTGTTACATAGACATTACATCACCGGAAGAATCGTCCACCAGAGCATTAGGTCCTGTCTTGACGAACGTACGCGCTGGTGGGATGGGTTTCGGCCGGGTCAGGTATAGACCAGCCACGGCCAGCACGAAGACCGTCACGTCACCGAGCGCGCCGTAACGCATGCCCAGTACCTGCGGCAGCGGGCCGATGCGTACCGACTCGACCCAGAAGCTGCCCACCGCGTAGCAGGCGGCGCACAGCAGGAACGTGCGCGTACCCGATAGCGTGAACCGGCGGGCGGCCCAGATCACGCCCAGGCCGACCGCGACATCCCACAGCGACTGGTACAAGAAGGCGGGCTGGAAGGTGGCGTAGTTCTCGTACCCGGGCGCCCGGTGCGTGGGCGAGATCGGGACCGCCCACCACCAGGTCGAGGGCGGGCCGTAGAACTGCTGGGCCCACCAGTTGCCCAGGCCGCCGACGGCCAGGCCGAACATCAGCGCGGGCGCGGCCGCGGCCGCGACCGGACCCAGCTGCAGGCTAGAACGGCGGCAGGCGATCCAGGCCCCGGCGGCGCCGAGGGTTACCGCGCCGGGGACGCCGATGGCCGCCACCCCGGCCGTGACCGCGTGCCACACGCCGTACTCACGGGTGAAATCGTGCCGGGTGGCGATGAGCAGGGCGTGCAGGGCGGCGCCGATCAGGGCGAACGGTACGGCCCAGGCGGCCACGTCCAGGATGACCCCGCGGCCGCCGCCACTGCGCCGGTACCGGCGGCTGGCCACCACGACGGCCACCAGGATCCCGACGGCGACGCACAGCGCGTAGGCGCGAACCGACAGCGGCCCGAGGCGCCAGGCGGCGGGGCTTGAGCTCGGGATGGACGCGAGCGCCACCCTCACGACATTACTCCATGCTTCTGAGGGACAGCTGAGGATGCGCTATGAGTGAGCCGGGTGGCGGAGGGCGGCGGACAGTTCGGCGGCGAGCGCGGCGACGGCGTCGGCTCCGGCGTCGGCTCCGGCGTCGGCTCCGGCATTGTCGGTTCCGGCGGCGGCGTCCGGGGCGTCCGCGGCGTCGAGGAGGCGGCGGACGAAGGCGGAGCCCACGATCACGCCGTCCGCGAACGCGGCGACCTGCGCGGCCTGGGCGCCGTTGCTGACGCCGAGGCCGACGGCCACCGGCAGGTCGGTGTGCGGGCGGATCCGCTGGACCAGGCCCTCCGCGTGACCGCTGACCGCGTCCCGGGTGCCGGTGATGCCCATCAGCGACGCGGCGTAGACGAAGCCGCGGCAGGCGGCGGTGATGGTGGCGATCCGCTGGTCGGTGGAGCTCGGCGCGGCCAGGAACACCCGGTCCAGGCCGAACTCGTCCGAGGCCTCCAGCCACGGGCCGGCCTCCTCGGGCGACAGGTCGGGGGTGATCAGCCCCGAGCCGCCCGCCTGGGCCAGGTCGCGGGCGAACGCGCGCACGCCGTACCGGTCGACCGGGTTCCAGTAGGTCATGACCAGGACCGGGACGCCCGCCGCGGCCACCGCCTCGACGGTGCGCAGCACGTCGGCGACCTTGGTGCCCCCGGTCAGCGCACGGTGCACGGCCTCGGCGATCACCGGGCCGTCGATCAACGGGTCGGAGTAGGGCAGGCCGATCTCGATCACGTCGGCGCCGGCCGCGGCCATGGCCCGGGCCGCCTCGATGGCGCCGTCCACGGTGGGGAACCCGGCGGGCAGGTAGCCGACCAAGGCGGCGCGGCGGTCCGCGTTCGCCTTGCCGAACGTGACGGCGACCGAGGTCATACGCCGAACCACTTCGACGCGGTGTCCACGTCCTTGTCGCCGCGGCCGGACAGGTTGACCAGGATGAGGCCGTCCGGGCCGAGTTCGCGGCCGACCTCCAGGGCGCCGGCCAGCGCGTGGGCGGACTCGATGGCCGGGATGATGCCCTCGGTGCGGCATAGGACGGAGAAGGCGTTCATGGCCTGCGCGTCGGTCACCGCGCGGTAACTGGCCCGGCCGGTTTCCATCAGCCAGACGTGCTCGGGGCCGACGCCCGGGTAATCCAGGCCGGCCGAGATGGAGTGGGTGCCGCGGGTCTGGCCTTCGTCGTCTTGCAGCACGAAGGTCCGCATGCCGTGCAGGACGCCCGGGGAGCCGCCGGTCAAGGTGGCGGCGTGCCGGCCGGTGTCCAGGCCGTCGCCGCCGGCCTCGCAGCCGATCAGCCGGACGCTCTGGTCGGGGACGAACGCGTGGAAGATGCCGATGGCGTTGGAGCCGCCGCCGACGCAGGCGACCACCGCGTCCGGCAGCCGACCTTCCTGCCGCAGCACCTGCTCCCTGGCCTCCACGCCGATGATCCGCTGGAAGTCCCTGACCATCATCGGGAACGGGTGCGGACCGCCCACCGAGCCGATGCAGTAGTGCGTGCGCCCGACGGTGGCCACCCAGTCCCGGAAGGCCTCGTTCATGGCGTCCTTGAGCGTGCGGGTGCCGGTCGTGACCGGGATCACCTCGGCGCCGAGCATGCGCATCCGGGACACGTTCAGGGCCTGGCGGTGGGTGTCCTCCTCGCCCATGTAGACCACGCAGTCCAGGTCGAGCAGGGCGGCCGCGGTGGCGGTGGCCACGCCGTGCTGGCCGGCGCCGGTCTCGGCGATGACCCGCGTCTTGCCCATCCGCTGGGCCAGCAGTACCTGCCCGAGCACGTTGTTGATCTTGTGCGACCCGGTGTGGGTGAGATCCTCGCGCTTGAGCAGCACGGTCGCGCCGCCGGCCTGCTGGCCGAACCGCTTGGCCCGGGTGAGCAGCGTGGGCCGGCCGGCGTAGCCCTTGAGCAGGCCGTCAAGCTCGGCGGTGAACGCCGGGTCGCTGCGGGCCTGCTGGTAGGCCACGGCGAGTTCGTCCAGGGCGGCGGTCAGCGCTTCGGGAGCGAACCGGCCCCCGTACGCGATGCCAGCCACGGAGAAGTGCCCGGAAGCGTCGGGAACCGGGCCGATTTCCGGTTCCGCCGGGTGCGTCCCGATCATCCGCGCTCTCCGCGCAGCGCGGGGTGCGAGCCCGCGGTGACCAGGTCGGCGACGGCGCTGCGCGGGTCCTTCTCGGTGACCAGGCTCTCGCCCACCAGCACCGCATCCGCGCCGGACGCGGCGTAGGCCAGCAGGTCACGCGGCCCGCGGACGCCGGACTCGGCGACCTTGACGACCCCTTCGGGGATCCGACCCGCCATCCGGCCGAAGATCCCCCGGTCCACCTTGAGCGTGGCCAGGTTCCGGGCGTTGACGCCGATGACCGTCGCGCCGGCGTCCAGGGCCCGGTCGAGCTCGGGCTCGGCGTGCACCTCGACCAGCGGCAGCAGGCCGATCGAGATGGCCCGCTCGACCAGCGAGACCAGCGCGCTCTGCTCGAGCGCCGCGACGATCAGCAGGACCAGGTCCGCGCCGTGGGCGCGGGCCTCCCACAGCTGGTAGGAGCTGACCACGAAGTCCTTGCGCAGCAACGGCACCTGCACCGCCCGGCGGACCGCGCTCAGGTCCTCCAGCGAGCCGCCGAACCGTCGCGGCTCGGTCAGCACGCTGATCACCTTCGCGCCGCCGGCTTCGTAATCGGAGGCCAGCGCGGCCGGGTCGGCGATGTCGGCCATCTGCCCGCGAGACGGGCTGGCCCGCTTCACCTCGGCGATGACGCTGACGCCCTCGGCCTTGAGCGCGGCCATCGCGTCCCGCGGTGACGGCGCGCGCCGCGCCATCTCCTTGAGATGGTCCAACGCGACGTGCCGCTGCCGGTCGGCGAGATCGGCACGCACGCCGTCTAGGATCTCGTCGAGCACGCTCACCCGGTTCGCTCGTCCCCTCACATCGGTACTGTTGCGCCACTGATCGTAGCCCGGCTGCCCCGGTGCCGTGGTGACTGCCCCCCTGGATTGGGCCCGGCCAGCCCTGACCGGCGTTAGGGATCCAGGGCGTAGCCGGCGCCGCGGACGGTGCGGATGGGAGCGGCGGGGCCGAGCTTGGCGCGGAGCTGGGCGACGTAGACGTCGGCGGCCCGGTCGCCTGCGGAGTCGCGGCCGGCGGCGGCGAGCAGCTGGCGCCGGGACAGGACGCGGCCGGCGTTATCCGCCAGCGCGGCGAGCACCGCGGCCTCGGTGGCGGTCAGGTGGGGTTCCAAGTGGGGTCCGTGGGGATGGGTCCCCCCGGGAAAAGGACGCGGTGCGGGGCGGTGGGGCTCGCCGGCGTCGGCCAGGACGTCGCGGACTAGGGCGACGAGCTGGCGGGGGCTGAACGGGCGGACCAGCCAGCGCCGGGCACCGGCCGCGTCGCCGCGCACGGCCAGGCCGCGGGGGCGGGGGGCCCTGGCGTCGGCGACCAGGAAGATGACCGGCGTGCGCAGGGCCCGGCGGATGCGCCGGGGGTCCAGGCCGGGCATGGTGAGATCGATTATGGCCGCGGCATCCGGTCCGCCGGTCAGCTCGGCCAGCGTCGGCTCGGGGCTGGTGACCAGCCGGACCCGGAGCCCGTCCTGGCGCAGGTAGCGGGCCGACATCTCGGCCACCTCGGGCTCGTGCTCGGCCAGCAGGACCGAGACCGGCTCGCGTTCAGGCGGGTGGCCCGCCACCGACCTGGTCTTCCACCGCTTTGTCGACCGTCGGGTCCAGGTCGCGGCTCAGCGACTCCCACATGGTCGCGCTGTCCGCGGCGCGCGGCCGCCGGGGCTGACCAGGACGGTCAAACCGGGCCGACATGACGGGCCAGCGGGGGCCGCGCCACGCGGTGGCCAGGCCCGCGAGGACGATCGCGACGGCGCCGACGATCGCGGCCGCGTGCCAGGGCGCGCCCGTCATGAGGGCCTGTCCAGGGGAGCCCGCGATGACGATGGCGTGCGACGCGCCGCCCGGGGACGGGCCGCCGGTGGTGGTCGACCCGCCAAGCGCGCCGTCCGCGGCGTCGGCCTGAGCCGTGGCGAGCACGCTCGAGGCCCGTACCCCGGCCCCGGCGGCCGCCGCGGCGCCCGCGCCCAGGGCCGCGAGCAGGGCCCCGGCCACGCGCCGGGCCGCCGATCGGGTGGCGATCACGGCGGCCAGGCAGGCCAGCGCGGCCAGGGCGAGCGCGCTGGCCAGCGGGACGAGCTGCTGCCCGGTGACGGAAATCTCCTGCGCGGGCAGCGGGCGCGGCGGGGTGAAGACGGCCTGCGCCCAGGTCTGCCGGACGGCGAACACGACCAGCGCGGCGCCGGCCGCGCCGAGCAGCAGTACCAGACCGAATTGCCTGCGCATCGGCGGTTACTGGTCCTTGAGCAGCACGTCGGCGTCGAAGCAGGTCCGGTCGCCGGTGTGGCAGGCCGCGCCGATCTGGTCGACCTTGACCAGGAGGGCGTCGCCGTCGCAGTCCAGGGCGACCGACTTGACCCACTGCTGGTGCCCGGACGTGTCGCCCTTGACCCAGTACTCCTGCCGGCTGCGCGACCAGTACGTGCACCGGCCGGTGGTCAGGGTGCGGTGCAGCGCCTCGTCGTCCATCCAGCCCAGCATCAGCACCTCGCCCGTGTCGTACTGCTGGGCGATCGCCGCGATCAGGCCGGCCGGGTCCCGCTTCAGCCGCGCGGCGATGGCAGGGTCGAGCATCGCTCCCTCGTTTCTGTGTCTCCCGTCAGGGTAGCAATGCCGCCTACGATCAGCAGGTGAGCTACTCGCGAGACGAGCGCCTAGCCCTGTGCGCGCTGCTCGACAAGACCGGACCGGACGCACCGACCCTGTGCGCGGGCTGGACCACCGGCGACCTGGCCGCCCACCTGGTGCTCCGCGAGCACCGGCCTGACGCGGCGGCCGGCGTCCTGGGCGGGCCGCTGGCCGGGTACACCGAGCGGGTGCAGACCCGGATCAAGCGGCGGACGTCGTTCCCCGACCTGGTGCGGACGATCAGATCCGGGCCGCCCCGGATGTCGTTCATGGCCCTGCCGGGCATGGACGAGCACGTCAACGCCGTCGAGTACTTCGTGCATCACGAGGACATCCGCCGCGCGGCGCCAGACTGGGAGCCGCGAGAGCTCAGCAGCGGGGAGTCCGCGTTGCTGTGGCAGCGGCTGCGACTGGCGCGGTTGATGCTCCGCCGGGCCCCGGTCGGCGTGGAGCTAGCCCGCGACGACCGGGAAGCCGACGGCCAGCGGTGGCGGATCACGGTCAAGAACGCGACCCCGGCGGTGACCGTGATCGGCAGCCCCGCCGAGCTCACCATGTGGGTGTCGGGACGCAGTGGCGCCGCCCGGGTCCGGTTCGACGGAACCGACGTGGCGGTGAGCAAGCTCACCGGGACGAACTGGCGCTAGTTGCCCATCTCGCGCTTGAGTCGGGCGAGCTCGTCATCGATGTCAGCCGGATTCGGCGCGGCGCGGCGCGGCTGCTGGGTCGGGGTGGGGACCGAGGTCGAGTACGGCTCGACGTCGGCGCGCGGCAGGGGCTTGCGGGAGTCGTGATCACGGACCTCGCGCTCTTCGCGCTTGCGTGAAACCTGCCTGCCGGAACGCGCCATCTTGATCGCGACGGCGATCCCGCCGACCACCAGCGCGGCGATCACGATGGTCGTCACGGCGGCCAGGATGAAGTGGACCACCGAGCCGACGATCAGGAACGCAATAATGATGCCGCCTGCGATGGCTGCGATCTTGAACCAGCTCATCCGCGCATCCTCTCTCGACAAGCCCCCCGAGACCAGCTCTCACTCAAGATATTACCTGACCGGGCGCGTGCACAGAGGGACGCGAATACGCTAGGACCACTACTCTGGGGCCATGCACGCACTCGGCATCGACATCGGCGGTACCGGCATCAAGGCCGCCCCGGTCGACGTGACCACCGGCAAGCTCCTGGCCGACCGGCAGAAGATCGACACGCCGCGCCCGGCACTGCCCGATCCGGTCGCGGATGTGGTGAAGCAACTCACCACCGCGTTCAACTGGTCTGGCCCGGTGGGCATCACCTTCCCCGGCGTGGTGATCGACGGCGTGACCAGGACCGCCGCCAACATGGACCCGGCCTGGATCGGGCTGGACGCCGCCGCGCTGTTCGCCAAGGCCACCGGCAACCCGGTCCGAATGCTGAACGACGTCGACGCGGCCGGGGTGGCCGAGATGACGTTCGGGGCGGGGGTGGATGAGCAGGGCACCGTGCTGATGGTGACCTTCGGCACCGGGATCGGCAGCGCGCTGTTCGTCAAGGGCATCCTGGTGCCGAACACCGAGTTCGGGCACATCGAGATCCGCGGCCGGGACGCGGAGGACCGCGCCTCCGAGCGCGCCAAGAATCTGCACGACCTGAGCTGGAGCAAGTGGGCCGAACATGTCGATGAGTACCTGCAGCACATCGAGGCGCTGTTGTCGCCCGACCTCATCATCGTGGGCGGCGGGATCAGCAGGCAGTCCGAGAAGTGGGTGCCGCGGCTGACCGGCATCCGCGCCCGCATCGTGCCCGCGGCCCTGCTCAACAACGCCGGGATCGTGGGGGCAGCCATGGCGACCAGCAGTGACCTGGTGCCCGATGCTTCCGGCGCCAGCGGGACCGGTCATGAGGGCCTGCCCGATGAGCAAGAGCGGCCGGGAGCGCGCCCAGGAGCGGATCGCGCGGATCAGGGCCGAGGAGGCGCGACGCCGCCGGCGCCGCCGTGGCTGGCCGCGGCGGGGGCGGCCGTGGTGGTGATCGCCGCGGCGGTCGGCATCACGCTCGCCGTCACCGGCGGGAGTTCGGGGAACGGGCTGCCGCTGGCCGCGCTGAGCACGCTGGGGAACCTCCAGCCCGCACCTGCCCCGGGTGCGGCTGGCCCGGAGGGCGTGCCGATACCGTCGGCCGCCCCGCTGGCCGGCACGGCCACGGCGGCGACCAGGAAAACGGGCAGGTCTATCAGGGCAATCCGCGCGACATCCCGCTGAACGCTCACGCCCAGATCCAGCTGCAGGTCGGCACGCCGCTCATCGAGCCGCAGCACATCACGTTCCCGAACGGCCTCTAACCTTCCGTAACCGGACGGGGTGGCCGGCGCCGCGCAGCGCGTTCTTGACCTGGCCGATGCGCAGCGTGCCGAAGTGGAACACGCTGGCCGCCAGGACCGCGTCCGCTCCCGCGTCCACCGCGGGCGCGAAGTGCGCCAGCGTGCCCGCGCCGCCGCTGGCGATCACCGGGACGGTGACCGCGGCGCGGACGGCCCGGATCAGCTCCAGGTCGAAGCCGATGGTAGTGCCGTCCGCGTCCATCGAGTTCAGCAGGATCTCACCCGCGCCGAGCTGAACGGCCCGCTGGGACCACTCCACCGCGTCGATCCCGGTACCCGCCCGCCCGCCGTGGGTGGTCACCTCGAAGCCGCTGGGCGGCCCGGGCGCGCGGCGGGCGTCCACGGACAGCACGACGCACTGCGACCCGAACCGCTGGGCCGCCTCGGAGAGCAACTCCGGGCGGGCCACCGCGGCGGTGTTGAGCGAGACCTTGTCGGCCCCGGCGCGCAGCAGCCGGTCCACGTCCGCCGCGCTGCGCACGCCGCCGCCGACGGTGAGCGGGATGAACACCTGCTCGGCGGTCCGCCGGACCACGTCGTACATGGTGTCCCGGCCGCTGCTGGACGCGGTGATGTCGAGGAAGGTCAGCTCGTCGGCACCCTCGGCGTCGTAGAAGGCCGCCAGCTCCACGGGGTCCGCGACATCACGCAGTCCGGTGAACTTGACGCCCTTGACCACCCGGCCCTCGTCGACGTCCAGGCAGGGGATGACCCGCACCGCAACGGTCATAGTCCCTCGACCTCGGCCAGGGCTTCGGTCAGGGTGAACGCACCTTCGTAGAGGGCGGTTCCGACGATGGCGCCCTCCACGCCCAGCGGAACGAGCGAGGCGATGGCGCGCAGGTCGGGCAGGCTGGACACTCCCCCGCTGGCTACCACGGGCGCGGTGGTTCGGGCGCAGACGTTCCGGAGCAGGTCCAGGTTGGGTCCGCGCAGCGTGCCGTCCTTGAGCACGTCGGTGACGACGTACCGGGCACAGCCCTCGGCGTTGAGCCGGTCCAGCGTCTCGTACAGGTCGCCGCCCTCGGCGGTCCAGCCGCGGGCGGCCAGCCGGGTGCCCCGGACGTCCAGCCCGACCGCGACCCGGTCGCCGTGCCGGGCGATGACCGAGCGCACCCAGTCCGGGTTCTCCAGCGCCGCGGTGCCGATGTTGACCCGGGCGCAGCCGGTGCCGAGCGCGCGGGCCAGCGAGTCGTCGTCCCTGATGCCGCCGGACATCTCCACCTGCACGTCGACCTTGCGCACCACGTCAGCCAGCAGGTCCGCATTCGAGCCGCGCCCGAACGCGGCGTCCAGGTCCACCAGGTGGATCCACGAGGCGCCGGCCCGCTGCCAGGCCAGCGCGGCCTCCATCGGGTCGCCGTACTGGCCGCCGCTGCCGGCCACGCCCTGGACAAGCTGGACCGCGTGCCCGTCGGTGACGTCGACGGCGGGCAGCAAGGTGAGCCCGGTCACAAGGTCCCCAGCCAGTTCGACAGCAGCGTGGCCCCGGCGTCGCCGGACTTCTCCGGGTGGAACTGGGTCGCGGACAGCACCCCGTGCTCGACGGCGGCCGCGAACCGCTCGCCATGTTCGGTCCAGGAGATGCGGGCGCCCGCCGCGGCGAGTTCGCCCGCGCCGGCCTGCCGCAGCGCGTAGGAGTGCACGAAGTAGAACCGGGTCCCGGGCGAGATCCCGGCGAACAGGACCGAGCCCGGGCGGCGCCGTCACGGTGTTCCAGCCCATGTGCGGCAGCACGCCGGCGTCCAGCCGTTCCACCGTGCCCGGCCAGGCCCCGCAGCCTTCAGTCCAGGTCTCATGCTCGACCCCGGCGCCGAACAGCACCTGCATGCCCACGCAGATGCCGAGCACCGGGCGGTTTCGCTCCAGCCGCTGAGCGATCAGCTTGTCGCCGCCGACCGCCCGCAGCCCGGCCATGCAGGCCGCGAACGCGCCCACGCCGGGGACGGCCAGCCCGTCGCAGTCCAGGGCGGCGTCGGCGTCCGCGGTCACCTCGACGTGTGCGCCGACCCGTTCGAGCGCGCGCTGCGCCGAGCGCAGGTTCCCCGACCCGTAGTCGAGCACCACCACCCTGGGGGCCATCACAGGACGCCCTTAGTACTGGGGATTCCGCCGGCCCGCGGGTCGGGCGCCGCCGCGGCGCGCAGCGCCCGCGCCACCGCCTTGAACTGGGCCTCCACGATGTGGTGCGGGTTGCGGCCCTCGATGACCCGGACGTGCAGGCAGATCCCGGCGGAGAAGGCCAGCGACTCGAAGATGTGCCGGGTCAGCGTGGTGTCGTAGCTGCCGATCAGCGGGGCCATCTCGGCCGGCTCGTGGTGCACCACGTAGGGCCGCCCGGACAGGTCCACCGCGGCCTGCACCAGCGTCTCGTCCAGCGGCACCAGCGCGTCGCCGAACCGGAGATCCCCCGCTTGTCGCCCAGCGCCTCCTTGAGCGCCTGGCCGAGGGTGATGGAGGTGTCCTCCACGGTGTGGTGGGCGTCGATCTCGGTGTCGCCCTTGGCCCGCACGGTCAGGTCCAGGCCGCCGTGCTTACCCAGCTGGGCGAGCATGTGGTCGAAAAACGGGACCCCGGTGCCGACCTCGGTCACCCCGATGCCGTCCAGGTCGAGCTCGACCAGGATCTGCGTCTCCCCGGTGGCCCGCTCCATCCGCGCCGTCCGGTTCATGAGTGCAGCACCTCGCTCAGTATCTCTCCTAGGGCGGCGCGGAACGCCGCCATCTCCTCGGGCGTGCCGACCGTGACCCGCAGCCAGCGCGGCGGGCCGACCTCGCGGACCAGGACGCCGCGGTCCACGAGCCCCTGCCAGATGTCCCGGCGCTGCTCGAACGTGCCGAACAGCACGAAGTTCGCGTCCGAGTCCGCCACCCGCAGCCCGCGCGCTCGCAGCCAGCGGACCAGGCCGTCCCGTTCGGCCCGAATAGTCGTTACGGTGGCCAGCGGCTCGGCGGCCAGCGCGAGTGCGGCCCTGGCCACCGCCTGGGTCACGGCGGACAGGTGATAGGGCAGCCGGACCAGCAACAGCTTCTCGACCGCCTCGGGCGCGGCGGCCAGGTACCCGACCCGCGCGCCGGCCATAGCGAACGCCTTGGACATGGTGCGGGTGACCACGAGTGCCGGGTAGCGCGGCAGCAGGGTCAGCGCGCTGGGCGTACCCTCGCGGGCAAACTCCGCGTAGGCCTCGTCGATCACGACCAGCCCTGGCGCCGCGGCGCAGATCGCCTCGATGACCTCAATCGGGGCGGCGGTGCCGGTCGGGTTGTTCGGTGAGGTCAGGAAGACCAGGTCCGGCACGTTGTCCTTGATCGCGCGGGTCGCCTGCTCCGGATCCAGGCTGAAATCCTCGTCGCGGTCCGCTTCGATCCAGCCGGTACACGTCACCCGGGCGATCAGGGGATGCAAGGAGTAGCCGGGCTCGAAACCCAGCGCCCGCCGCCCGGGCCCGCCGAAGGCCTGCAGCAGCTGCTGGATGACCTCGTTCGACCCGTTGGCGGCCCACACATGGCGGGCGGTCAGCCCGTGCCCGAGGTAGTCGGCCAGGTCCTGGCGCAGCTCGACGGCGTCCCGGTCCGGGTAGCGGTTCAGGGTCACCGCGGCCCGGGCCGCCGCGTCGGCGATGGCCCGCTGCAGCGGGGGGCTGGGCGGGTAGGGGTTCTCGTTGGTGTTCAGCCGGACCGGCACGTCGATCTGCGGCGCGCCGTACGGATGCAGGTCTTTCAGGTCATCCCGAACGGGCAGTGGTGACACCGTCATGCTTGGGATCCGCCTTCCCGTGGTATGCGCGTGCGGACGGCCTCGACGTGCGCGGCCAGATCCTCGGCACCGCCGAGGGCGTCGATCAGCGGCGCGGCGGCGGCCAGCGCGGTTTCGTCGCATTCGACGACGTTGACCAGCCGGCCGAACGGCCAGACGGACAAGCCGCTCGTATGCCGCGCAGTGCCGCCGGTCGGGAGCACGTGGTTCGAGCCGGCCAGGTAGTCCCCGAGGGAGACCGGGGCGTACGGGCCGGCGAAGACCGCGCCGGCGTTGACCACCCGCGCGGCCAGCTTGGCCGGGTCCCGGGCCTGGATCTCCAGGTGCTCGGGCGCCCACGCGTCGCTCACGGCCAGGGCCGCGTCGAGGTCGTCGACGAGCACGGTGGCGGACTGGTTTTTGAGCGCCGTGGCGACCCGCGTCTGGTGGCGGGTGGCCAGGACCTGGCGGGCGAGCTCTTGCTCGACGTTTGCGGCCAGGCGGTCATCGGTCGTGATCAGCAGGCAGGCGGCCAGCTCGTCGTGCTCGGCCTGGGCGACCAGGTCGGCGGCGACGAAGGCGGGGTCCGCGGTGTCGTCGGCGATGATGGCCACCTCGGTGGGGCCGTTCTCGCCGTCGGTGCCGACCACGCCGCGCAGGACCCGCTTGGCCGCCGCGACGTAGACGTTGCCGGGACCGGTGATCACGTCCACGGGAGCGCAGTCGTCCGTGCCGTAGGCGAACATGGCCAGGGCCTGGGCGCCGCCCACGGCGTGTACCTCCCGGATGCCGAGCAGCGCGCAGGCGGCGAGCACGGACGGGTGCGGCAGGCCGCCGTGGCCAGCCTGCGGCGGCGACGCAACGGCGATCGCGCCGACGCCGGCGACCTGGGCCGGGACGATGTTCATCACCACCGACGAGGGGTAGGCGACCAGCCCGCCCGGCACGTACACCCCGGCCCTGTGGACGGGGACGAAACGGCCGGTGACGGTGAGGCCGTCCGTGACCTGGGTCGCGTTCTCGGCCGGAAGCTGCGCTTGGTGCACCGCTCTCGTGCGGCGGGCCGCTTCGGTGAGGGCTTGCTTTACCGCGGGATCCAGGGCGGCGAGCGCCTTGTCGAGCGCTGTTTGCGGGACCAGGGTGGTTTCTAGGTCTACGTGGTCGAAGCGGGCGGTGTACTCGCGGACGGCCTGCGCGCCGCGGCGCCGGACGTCGTCGCAGACGGGGCGGATCAGGATTGCGGCGGCCTCGACGTCGGTGGCGGCCCGGGGCAGGACGGCGGCCAGGGCGGCCCGGCTGAGCTGGCCCGGTTCGCGCCCGCGCAGGTCGATACGGGAAATCACCCGCCTAGTCTACGGAGAGTGCCCACCTGGCGGTTCGGGAGTCCACATGCCGGACGCGCCGGGTTCTTCCTGCTGCCGGTGGCGGCCCCTGGTCGCCGCCTGGGCGGAACGGCGGGCGCCCGTCTCGGCCAGCAGGATGACGCCCGAGGTGCACAGCGGCCACAACGCGAGCGTGCTCTTGGCGCCCAGCGCGAGCGAGGCGTGGAACAGGGCGTCGGTCGGGCTGGTCGCGAGCAAGTGGTTGTAGGTTCCGAGCCCGATGTTGTCGCCGACCCACAGCGCGAGCAGCGCGGCGCCGACCGCGCCGAGGACCAGGCCAATGGTGGCCGCCGCGCCGGCCCGGCGGACCAGGAGCCGGTAGCCGAGGATACCGGTGATCAGACCGCCGACCGCGGCGATCAGGGCGAACCACGCGTCGGCCACGATGAACGCGGTGGTTTCCGCGTTCACCAACTCGGCCTCGCCGTGGGCAATCTCCTGCAGGAGCGGGCGTGGCGCGACCGCAGCCCAGATGAGCCCGGCCACGATGCCGAGTACCGCGCTGCCCGCCAGAGCTGTGAGGAAAGCCGCCAGTCGCCCCTTCGTGAGACCTCCCTCATCGCCCAGATCGCTCCCGGACGATGCTACCTGGCAGGCGCCGACTGGATGGCACGCGCTTCCGGCGCGACGGAGGTGATCGGCTTCCAGGGTGCTGACGCGCCGCTGGTGACCGGAGAGGTCCTGGACTGTAGTCTCGTTTAGCCCGGCCCAGCCGGGGGAGTCGAATCTACGGTTGCGACACCTCATGGAGGTAACAATGTCGACCGGAGCAATCGTAGGCATCATCATCGCCGTCATCGTCGTGGCGGCCATCGTCGTGCTGGGCCCCGCGCTGCTGCGGCAGATGCGGATGCGGCGCCAGTTCGGACCCGAATACGACCGGCTGGCCAAGGAGCTCGGCTCCCGGAAGGCCGCCGCCGAACTCACCGCCCGGCAGCACCGGGTGGACGCGCTCGGCATCCACCCGCTGTCGGCCGAACAGCAAGCCCGCTACACCGGCGAGTGGACCACCGTCCAGAAGCAGTTCGTGGACGCTCCGGCCGCGGCGGTAGCCGCCGCGGACACCCTGATCTGGGACGTCATGCGCGACCGCAGCTATCCAGCCGACAACAAGGACGCCAGCGTGGAGGCGCTGTCGGTGTACCACGCGCGTCCGCTGGACGGTTACCGGCAGGCGCAGGACATCCGGACCGAGTCGGCCAGTACCGAGGAACTACGGACCGCGATGATCCGCTACCGCGCCCTGTTCCAGGATCTGGTCGGCGTTCCGGCCAGTCAGGGAGCGGTCCAGCGTCCCGCCGCCGCGACGGGCCAGCCCGCTGCGCAGACCGACGGGCGTACGCGGAAAATAGCGATCGTGCCCCCGAAGACAGCGGACACGCCGCGTTAGCACCCGCAGGAAGGGAACCCCATGACGCAGGACCCGGACAGCCGACCGCCAGGCAGCGGCTATGTCGTCCGCGGCGAGGTCGTCCCGGACGACGAGGCCAACGTAACGCCGCCCACCACGCCGATGACGCATTTCCAGAAGGTGGCTTCGGCCCTGCGCGGAGACCGGACGGATCCGGCGATGCCTGCCGTGCAGGGAGACGATCCAGCCGACCCGCAGTCCCCCGACCCCAACGGGACCTGGCCGGGCGGGAACCAGGCCGCCGGGACGACCAGCCCGGATACCCCGGAGGCGGTCCGCGGCGGCGCGGACCCGCAGGAGGCCGACCAGGATGCGGCTCAGCCCGAGGAAGTCGGGGCCGTGCGGAGCCCCGACGACGAGGGCCATGACTACTGGGACGAGGCCGCGGGCGACCGCAGTGAGGCGTCCGCGTCGGCATCTGCGGAGAGCGTGCCTGCCGCGGACGCCGGCGCCGGCGCCGGAAACTTGCCGACCCGCCCGGACGGGCAGGACCCCACGATGACCCAGCCGGACCTCTACGGCACTGCCGCGCGCCCCGGGACCGACATGGCTGCGGCCGGCGCCGCCGATGCTGGCACGGCCGATGCTCGCGCCGCCGATGCTGGCGCGGAGCCTGGCGCGGCCGGGATCGCGGAGCCTGGCGCGGCCGGGATCGCGGAGCCTGGCGCGGCCGGGAAGCACGCCGGTGCTCCGGCGCAGGAGGGCTTGCGGCCGGGCGAATCCGACCGCGGGCTCGGTGACTTCAGCGACCTGACCTATGGGAGCCTGCTGCCCGACGCGGCGGAGTTCAAGGCCCAATGGCAGCAGGTCCAGTTCCGGTTCGTCGACGACCCGCAGGGCTCGGTGACCGAGGCGGCCGACGTCATCGCGCAGGTCACGGCCAAGCTCGAGGCCGCCATCGCCGAACGGCAGCGGGCTATCACCGAACGCCAGCGCACCCTGCGGGATCGGTGGAGCGAGGGCAAGAGCACCGACACCGAGTCGCTGCGCGAGACGCTGCTGATGTACCGCACGTTCCTCGATCAGCTCACCGGCCCCAAGGCCGGTTAGCCGACACGGTACTAGCCGACGCAGTACTAGCCGACGCAGTACTAGCCGACGCAGGCCGGGCCGAGTAGCTGCTTGAGGTCGCCGATCAGGGCGGGCGAGGCCGCTACGCGCAGCTTGTCGTCAAGCCGGACCACCGTGGTCCGTTCGTGGCTGCGCAGCTTCAGGTGCACCTCGGTCGGCCCCGGGTGGGTGCGCAGGACCTCCCGGAGCCGCTCCACCACCGGCGGCACGCACTTGGCGACTGGCATCGACACGACGAAAGGGCCTGACTCATCGACCGACAGGTCGGGGATGGTCAGGTCCATGGCGATCAGCTTGGGCACGTCATCCCGGCGGTCAACCTTGCCCTTCACCATCACCACGGAGTCCTCGGCGATCGAGGTGGCGTATAGCTGGTAGGTCTGCGGGAAGAACAGCACCTCGATGGCCCCGGCCAGGTCCTCCAGGGTGGCGGCGGCCCACTGGTTGCCCTGCTTGGTCACCTTGCGCTGAACCCCGGACAAGATGCCGCCGACCTTGACGATCTGCGCGTCCGACCGGTCTGTGGACCGGGGGCGTTCGGCGTCGTCGGAGGTCAGGTCGGCCAGTGAGCAGTCGCTCTCTCTGGCGATGATGTGCTCGATGCCGAACAAGGGGTGGTCCGAGACGTACAGCCCGAGCATCTCTCGCTCGAAGTTCAGCAGGGTGGACTTGTCCCACTCCCCCGCCGGGACCGGCACGTCGAACACGGCCTCAGCCTCGGCGTCGCCGCCGAACAGCGAATCCTGCCCGATCGCCTCGTTGCGCTTGATGTCGATGACGGCGTCGACGGCCTGCTCGTGCACAAGTACCAGGCCCTTGCGCGCGTCCCGGAACGAATCGAACGCGCCCGCCTTGATCAGCGACTCGATCACCCGCTTGTTGCACACCACCAGCGGGACCTTGCGTAGGAAATCGGTGAAGCCGCTGAACTGGCCCTTCGACTTGCGTGCCGCGATGATCGCGTCCACCACGTTGGTACCCACGTTGCGGATCGCGGCCAGGCCGAACCTGATGTCGGTGCCGACCGCCGCGAACGTGGCTACCGATTCGTTGACGTCCGGCGGCAGCACCTTGATGCCCATCCGGCGGCACTCGCTCAGGTACAGCGCCGACTTATCCTTGTCGTCGGCCACCGAGGTGAGCAGCGCGGCCATGTACTCGGCCGGATAGTTGGCCTTCAGGTACGCGGTCCAGTACGCGATCAGGCCGTAGGCGGCGGTGTGCGCCTTGTTGAACGCGTACCCGGCGAACGGGACCAAGACGTCCCAGACGGCATGGATGGCCTTGTCGGAGTAGCCCCGTTCCCGGCATCCCTGCTGGAACGGCACGAACTCCTTGTCCAGGATCTCCTTCTTCTTCTTGCCCATGGCGCGGCGGAGCAGGTCGGCCTGGCCGAGGGTGTAGCCGGCCAGGATCTGGGCCGCCTTCTGCACCTGCTCCTGGTAGACGATCAGGCCGTAGGTCGGCTCGAGCACGTCCCGGAGCGGTTCCTCGAGCTCGGGGTGGATGGGGACGATCTCCTGGTGGCCGGTCTTGCGCAGCGCGTAGTTGGTGTGTGAGTTCACGCCCATCGGGCCGGGGCGGTACAGGGCGATGACGGCGGAGATGTCCTCGAAGTTGTCCGCCTTCATCAACCGGAGCAGGGCCCGCATCGGCCCGCCGTCCAGCTGGAACACGCCGAGCGTGTCGCCGCGGGCCAGCAGTTCGTAGCTGGGCTTGTCATCCAAGGGCAAGCCCAGCAGATCGATCGAGATGCCCCGGTTCTTCTCGATCGAGGCCACCGCGTCGGCCATGATCGTCAAGTTGCGCAGGCCGAGGAAGTCCATCTTCAGCAGCCCGAGGTCTTCACAGGTCGGATAGTCGAACTGGGTGATGATCGCGCCGTCGGTATGCCGGGTCCAGACCGGGATGTGGTCGGTGAGCGGCTCGGCGGACATGATCACCCCGGCGGCGTGCACGCCTGGCTGGCGGATCAGCCCCTCGATCCCCCGCGCGGTGTCGATGACCTGCTTGACCTCGGCCTCGTTCTCGTACAGCGAGCGGAGCTCGCCGGTTTCCTTATGCCGGGGGTGGTCGGTGTCGAAAATGGCCGACAGCGGGATGTCCTTGCCCATCACGGCCGGCGGGAACGCCTTGGTGATGCGGTCCCCCAGCGCGTACGGATGGCCGAGCACCCGGGCGGAGTCCTTGATCGCGGCCTTGCCCTTGATCGTGCCGTAGGTGATGATCTGCGCGACCCGGTCCGAACCCCATTTCTGGGTCACATACCTGATCACGTCGGCGCGCCCGCGCTCGTCGAAGTCGATGTCGATGTCGGGCATGGAGATGCGTTCGGGGTTGAGGAAGCGCTCGAAGATCAGGCCGTGAACCAGCGGGTCGAGGTCGGTGATGCCCATGGCGAAGGCGACGATCGAGCCGGCCGCGGAACCGCGGCCCGGGCCGACCGCGATGCCGTTGTTCTTCGCCCACATGATGAAGTCCGCCACCACGAGGAAGTAGGCGGGAAACCCCATCTGGCAGATGATCTGGATCTCGTACTCGGCTTGCTGCTTTCTTTGCTCGTCGTAGCCGCCGGGGTAGCGGCGGTCCATGCCCTTCCACACCTCGGCGCGGAACAACTCGTCCTCGGACTCGAAGCCATCCGGGATCGGGAACCGGGGCATCAGGTTGCGGAACTCGAACATACCGGTGGTGTCGACGCGGTCGGCGATGAGGAGCTGGCTGTTCCGGCAGCCCTCTTGCCACAGGTCACTGGAGTCCAGGCGGTACATACCGGCGGCGGGCTTGATGAAGTAGCCGGTGCCGTCGAACCGGAACCGGTCGGTCTCGGCCAGGGTCTTTCCGGTCTGGATGCACAGGAGCATGTCCTGGGCCTGGGCGTCCTGCTCGCGGGTGTAGTGCGAGTCGTTGGTGACGACCGGCGGGATGCCGAGCTTGCGGCCGATCTCGATCAGGCCGTCGCGGACCCGCCGCTCGATCTCCAGGCCGTGGTCCATGAGCTCAAGGAAGTAGTTCTCCTTGCCGAAGATGTCCTGCCACTCGGCCGCGGCCTTGAGGGCCTCGTCTTCCTGGCCGAGCCTGAGCCGGGTCTGCAGCTCCCCGGACGGGCAGCCGGTCGAGGCCATCAACCCCTGGCTGTGCTCGGCGACGAGTTCCTTGTCCATCCGGGCCCACTTGACCAGCCAGCCCTCGGCGAAGGACCGGGAGGACAGCCGGAACAGGTTGTGCAGGCCCGCGTTGTCCCTGGCCCAGATGGTCTTGTGCAGGTAGGCCCCCGACGCGGAGACGTCGTCCTTCTTCTGGTACGGCTGGCCCCACAGGACGCGATTCGTGTTGGCCCGCGACTCGGGCGCGATGTACGCCTCGATCCCGATCACCGGGGTGATACCCGCGTCCTTGGCCTGCCGGTGGAACTCGGCGGCCGCGAAGACGTTGCCGTGGTCGGTCATCGCCACGTGCGTCATGCCCTGGTTCTTGACCTCCGCCATCAGGTCCTTCAGCCGGGCGGCACCGTCCAGCATGGAGTACTCGGTGTGCACGTGCAGGTGGGCGAACGGCTCACCAGATCCCGCCATGACGAACCGCCTCCTCAGGGCACGCTGCGCATCGCCGCTCCCCGGAAGGGGGCGACGCGTGTCCTCAACCCGGTGCTGACCACCCTAGCGGAGCACCGCCGGTGCCGCCGGGTTGCCGCGCCGGCCGGGTCCGGTTCGACCAGGATGTCCATTTCAAGCTCTCGTGTATCCACTCTCAGCCAGAGATGGGCTGGATGACACGGTACAAGCCGCTGGGGTGCTCGTCGTAGTACCGGCGGATCCGGTTGTCCCAGTCTTCGGGCTCGTAGACCGTGACCTGGTCCGTGGCTCTGGGCTCACCGTCTTGAGGATGGGTCCGCCGTTCCTGCTCGGTGCGCGCGTTGGCGAAGCAAACGTGGATGGCGTAATCCAGGTCCAGGCGCTCACCGTACCAGGGCGGGATGATCGTCTCCGGGGTGATATCAGCGTCGTGGCAGTCCCCGATCCTCCCGTCGGGCTGCGGCAGCAGCGGACTGGCTGGGATGGCCGCGCCGTCCGGGCGGTAGAACGTGAACGTGCCGTCGCGGGCGGCGGCGATCAGGTAGCCGCGCTCGTGCACCAGCATGTGGTGGTATTTGCACAAACTGACCAAGTTGTCTAGTTTCGTGCGGCCGCCGTTGGACCAGTACTGGATGTGGTGCAAGTCGACCCGGCGGGACTCACAGCCCGGGAACCGGCACCGGCACTTGTCCCGTTCTCGGGCCGCCCGGCGCAGTGTCGCGTTCGGCCGCCGCCGCCGGCGGCCCAGGTCCAGCAGCTTCCCGGCGCTGTCGTGCAGCATCCAGCTCCACGACGCCGAGCAGGCGATCATCTGCGCCGTGGTCACGGAGATGGCCGGGCCGTCCTCGACGTGACACCGCGCCGGGTCCGCGGGGTGCCCCGGCGGCCGCGGAGGGGAGCTTGGCGTATTGGAAACGTCCCGGGCATCGGCGGCCGGCCTGTCGCTGGCGATGGCGTCGGTGCCGACGTGCACGATGACCTGGTACGCCTCGGGGTTATCGGCGGCGGCGGCCTTCTCGGCCAGGAACGCCTCGGCCATGACCAGCAGCGCGTCGGCCAAGCTTGAGGAGGCTACCTGCGCCGACGGGTCCCCAGCCGGAACCTGATCCCCGGTCGGCGGTTCCGCGGAACCGCCACGGTCCGGCCCGTCGGGCGGACGCTCCGAGTCGGCCGCGTGCGGATGCTCCAGGTCCCCGGCCGCCGCGCGCAGCGCCTTCAGCACCACGGCGCCAGCCAGCGGCGGCAGCCGGAACGTACCGGCCAGCGACCCGTCGTCCTCAAACCGCCACGCCAGCCGGCGTCGCACCCGGGCGGCGGCGTCATCGGCGCAACTGACCTGCCGGTGCGCCCGGGCGAACCGCTCCAGCTGGTTGCCGGTCATCGGCCCGGCGATCTCGGCCAGGCCCGCCTCGGTCTCCGGGGTGGCGATCCGGGTCAGCGCCCGCACCTTGGCATACGACAGCCGGCCCGCGCCGAACTCCGCCCGGATCACCGGCAGGTCCCGCAGCGCCCGGGCCACCCGGACCTGCTCCCGCGCGGTCCGGGACGACATCTGGCACTTCCACGACAGCCACGACGCGCAGCTGCTCATCTCCCAGCTCGCCCAGCCCCGGCGGGCATCGAATTCCCCCAGCCGGACCAGGAACCGGCACGTGGCCGCCGCCAGGTGCCCGGCCAGCTCGCAGATCTCCGCCTCCAACCGCTCTAGCGGTATCCGGGAGGCCGGATCGTCGCAGACGCTGCCGGGAGCTGTGCCCGGCTCAAGTACATCGAACATGTATTTGATGCTAATACTGGGGTACGACATTCCAGCGACACGCATAGTCGGCGGCGTCGGGCCGCATGACGCGCTTCTGGTCAGCCCCAGCGGACGCGCACGCTTGACTGCCATAGCTCGAGGAAGCCGGCGTCTCCGGAGATCGTGACGGCCGCCTGAGCGGCGTCGCTGCGGTTCCACAGGAACAGGTACACCCCGGACGCCGGGCCGGCCACCGTGCAGGCCGCCGGGCCGGCCGGGTCTGACCCCGGGGGCTCGCGCCGGGTCGGGAGGCGGCCGCCTTCGGTGCCGACGTACCAGGCGTGGCCGGTGTCGGTGGCCCGCACCCGCATGCCGCCGTCGGGACCGTCCGGCGGCCGGTACTTGCGTCGCTGCCCAAAGCCGGTGATCAGTTCGTCGATGCCGTCGGCGGCGAAGTCAGGATCGTACTCGGGGCGGACGCCGGACGCGCTGTCCGCGTCGGCGCGGTGGATCGCGGTCTCGTGGGCCTGCCGGCGAGCCCAGAACGCGAGCGGGGACGGGGCGTCCATGAACGTCGCGCAGACCAGGCCAGGATCGGCCGTGCTCAGCGTCTCGACCAGGGCGGCGTGGCCCGCGCGGAACCAGGCCAGCAGGTCCGGGTCGGCCGCGCCACCGCGCAGGATGTCCTCCTCCGAAGGACCGTCGAGCACGGTGTCCGGGCATTCGGTGATGTGCCGGGCCGCCCACCGGTGGATGTACCCGGCGTGTCGCAGCAGGTCTTTGACCTGCCAGGACGGGCATGGCGGGATGGGCGCGTCCAGGCCGGCCCGTTCGGCCGCCTCAGCGAGCAGGTCGCCCTGGTCGCGCAGCGCGTCGATGTGCTCAGTGATCTCCACGCTGTCATTCTGCCTGGTTAGCTCTCGGCGCGGAGAACGTCCAGGGCGTGGGCCAGATCCGGGGGGTAGGCGCTGGTGAAGGAGACCTCGCGGCCATCGGCGGGGTGAGCAAAAGTGAGGCTGACCGCGTGCAGCCACTGGCGGGTCAGGCCCAGCCGGGCGGCCAGTACTGGATCGGCGCCGTAGAGCAGGTCGCCGACGCACGGGTGCCTGATGGCGGCCATGTGCACCCGGATCTGATGGGTGCGGCCGGTTTCCAGGTCGACCGAGACCAGGCTGGCGGCGCGGAACGCCTCCAGCGTGTCATAGTGGGTCACGCTCGGCCGTCCGTCGCTGACCACGGCGAACCGGCCATCGCCGGACGGGTGCCTGCCGATCGGCGCGTCGACGGTGCCGCGCAGCGGGTCGGGGTGGCCCTGCACGAGGGCGTGATAGCGCTTGTCCACGGTACGCTCGCGGAAGGCCCGCTTCAGCGCGCTGTAGGCGCGCTCGCTCTTGGCCACGACCATCACGCCCGTGGTGTTCGCGTCCAGGCGGTGCACGATGCCCTGGCGTTCGGCGGCGCCGCTGGTCGCCACCGTGTGCCCGGCGGCCAGCAGGCCGCCGATGACGGTCGGCCCGGTCCATCCGGGCGTCGGATGAGCGGCCACGCCGCGCGGTTTGTTCACCACGATGATGTCGTCGTCCTCGTAGAGGACGACCAGGCCCTCCACCGATCGCGGCGGTTCGGCCGGGCGCGGCGACGGAAGGGTGACCTGCAGGGGATCGCCCGCCAGCACGCGGTCCGACTTGGCCGCGGGCAGGCCGTCGAGCAGCACCAGGCCGTCGCCGATCAGTTCCGCGGCCTTGGACCGGGACAGCCCGAACATCCTGGCCAGCGCGGCGTCGAGCCGTTCTCCGTCCAGGCCCTCAGGAACATCGAGCCGACGCGCGTCCTGAGAGGTCATCGGCCGTCCTCCGCCGGGTGATTAGCGGAATCCGCCCGGCCCGGAACCGCAATCTGCGGATCGGGATATTCCAGTTTCGGATTATCCCGATTCGGGGAGTCGGGGGGTGAGGGGGCGGGGGTTGGGGGAGCCGGGTCTGCGCTCGCTGGCTGGGAGGAGTTTGGCTGGGAGGAGTTTGGCTGGGAGGAGTTTGGCTGGGAGGAGTTTGGCTGGGAGGAGTTTGGCTGGAGGAGTTGGCTGGGAAGAGTTAGCTTCTTGGACGGACCTGGTGCCGTCGAGGCGGACGCCGAACAAAGCGAGCAGGACGACCAGGACGCCGGCGCAGACGATGGAGGAGTCGGCCAGGTTGAAGACCGGCCAGTGCGGCAGCTCGATCCAGTCGACGACGTGGCCCTGGAAGGGGCCGGGGGCGCGGAAGATCCGGTCCAGCAGGTTGCCGGTGGCCCCGCCGAGCAGCAGGCCCAGCGTGATGGCCCAGCCGATGCTGCGCAGGTTACGCGCGGTGCGCAGGATGTAGACGATCACGCCGACCGCGATGGCGGTGAACACGATGGTCATCGAGGTGCCGATGCTGAATGCGGCACCTCCGTTACGGGTGAGCGTGATGGTGAGCAGGCCGCCGAGCAGGCGGATCGGCGAGTGGTCGGCCATGCGCGCGACCACGATCGACTTGGAGATGACGTCAGCGACGAGGACGAACGCGGCCACTGCGAGCAGGAGGCCGACCCGGCGCGGGCGCGTGCGCACGCTCAGCGGTGTTCCTCCCGCTGCTTGCACTGCACGCACAGGGTCGCCCGCGGGAACGCGAGCAGGCGCGCCTTCCCGATCGGCTTGCCGCAGGATTCGCATACTCCATATGTTCCCGCATCGATCCGGGCCAGCGCGCGCTCGCCCTGATCGAGCAGGTCCTGGGCGTTCTGGGCGAGGGCGAGCTCCTGCTCGCGCTCGAAGGCCTTGGCGCCGGCGTCGGCCGGGTCGTCGCCGGCGTCGCGGACGGAGTCGGTGAGGCGCTCGGCGATGTCGGACGCGGCCTTGGCCAGGTCGGCGCGCAGGCTGGCCGCCTCGGACTCGAGCTCGGCCTGGACCTCCTTGAGCTCGGTGTCGGTCCAGGGTTCCTCACCGGGACGCACCAGCAGATCGGCGGCGTTAATAGACATGTGCGATCCCGTTCGTGGGTGATCACCGGAGAATAATTCGCGGTGCTACGCGTGACAAACGCAGCGCGGGCCCAGGTTATGCCGGGTTGGGTGCGTGAACTACGCTGTGCCGGTGCGTGGATTCGAGCCGCTTCCCGCGCAGGTCGACCTGCCCGCGCTAGAGCATAAGATACTGACCCGCTGGCGGGACGCGGGGATCTTCGAGCGGTCGCTGAAGCAGACGGCAGGCGGCCCGGCCTGGATCTTCTACGAGGGGCCGCCGACCGCCAACGGGCTGCCGGGCGCGCACCACGTCGAGGCGCGGACCTTCAAGGACCTGTTCCCGCGGTTCAAGACCATGCAGGGCTATCACGTCCCGCGCCAGGCCGGCTGGGACTGCCACGGGCTCCCGGTCGAAGTGGCGGTGGAAAAAGAGCTCGGCCTGACCGGCAAGCGGGACATCGAGGCGTACGGGGTCGAGGCGTTCAACGCGCGCTGCCGCGAGTCCGTGCTCCGGTACGTCGGCGCGTGGCTGGAGATGTCGCGGCGGATGGGCTACTGGGCCGACACCGAGCACGCCTACCGGACCATGGACCCGAGCTACATCGAGTCGGTCTGGTGGTCGCTCAAAGTCATCTACGAGCAGGGGCTGCTGGTCCGCGACTTCCGGATCAGCCCCTACTGCCCGCGCTGCGGCACCCCGCTGTCGGACCACGAGATGGGCCAGGAAGGCGTCTACCAGACCGTCACTGACCCGGCCATCACGGTCAGGTTCCCGCTTGTGACGGTGCCGGACGGGGCGCCGGCCGAGCTCGAGGGCGCCGACCTGCTGGTGTGGACCACGACGCCGTGGACGCTGGTCTCCAACACCGCGGTGGCGGTCCACCCGGACGCGACCTACGTGGTCGCGGTCAGGTCACCGGACCGCAACCGGGTGGTGGTCGCCGAGGACCTGGCTGACCGCGTGCTGGATCACGACTGGCGGGTTTCCGCACGGTTCAGCGGACAAGCGATTGTGGGGGCGAAGTACCACGCTCCGTTCGGCATCATAAAAATCCCTGACGCCCATGTGGTGATTCCAGGGTCATTCGTGACGACCGAAGATGGCACCGGGCTGGTCCACATCGCGCCGGCGTTCGGGGCCGACGACATGGAGGCGTCGCGGGCGCACGGGCTGCCGGTGGTCAACCCGGTCAAGCCGGACGGGCACTTCGAGGACGGCCTGCCGCTGGTGGGCGGGCTGTTCTTCAAGGACGCCGACCAGCGGCTGATCGAGGACCTATCCGATCGCGGGCTGCTGTTCGCTTCGCACCGGCACGAGCACAGCTACCCGCACTGCTGGCGGTGCGGCACCCTGCTGCTGTACTACGCGGTGCCCTCGTGGTACATCCGGACCACCGCGATCAAGGACAAGCTGCTCGAGCAGAACGAGCAGACGAACTGGTACCCGGCCACGGTCAAGGAAGGCCGGTACGGCGAATGGCTGCGCAACAACGTGGACTGGGCGTTGTCCCGGACCCGGTACTGGGGCACGCCGCTGCCGCTGTGGGTGTGCCCGGAGGAGCACGTGACCTGCGTCGGCTCGCTGTCCGAACTGTCCACGCTGGCCGGTAAGGACCTGACCGGGCTGGATCCGCACCGGCCGTTCGCGGACGAGATCACGTTCGCCTGCCCGGTCTGCGGGGAGCGCGCGCGGCGCGTACCCGAGGTAATCGACGTCTGGTACGACTCGGGCGCGATGCCGTTCGCCCAGCACGGCGCGCCGCTGCGCAACTTCGACGAGTTCGCCGGGGCGTATCCGGCCCAGTTCATCTGCGAGGCGCTCGACCAGACCCGGGGCTGGTTCTATTCGCTGATGGCGGTGGGGACGCTGGTGTTCGGGCGTTCGGCGTACGAGAACGTGGTGTGCCTCGGGCTGCTGGTGGACCAGGCGGGCCGCAAGATGAGCAAGCACCTGGGCAACGTGCTCGAGCCGATCCCGCTTATGGAGGCACACGGCGCGGACGCGCTGCGCTGGTTCTTCGCGGCTTCCGGGTCGCCGTGGAGCGACCGGCGGGTGGGGCACGACGTGCTCAACGAGATCGTGCGCAAGGTGCTGCTCACGTACTGGAACACCGCCTCGTTCCTGGTCTTGTACGCGAACGCGGGCGGCTGGACGGCTGATTCTTCTGCGCCTGATGTTGCTGAGCGGCCGCTGCTGGACCGGTGGGTGCTGAGCGAGCTGCACGCGGTCGTCCGGGACGTCACCGGGTTTCTGGAGGCGTTCGACACGGCGGCCGCGGGACGGCGGCTCGCGGCCTTCATCGACGACCTGTCCAACTGGTACGTGCGCCGGTCACGGCGGCGGTTCTGGGAAGGCCCGTCTTCGTCCGACGGGGCTTCGGCGTTCGCGACGCTGTATGAGTGCGTGACCACGCTGACGCTGCTGATGGCGCCCTTTGTGCCCTTCGTGACCGACCATGTGTGGGGCGTGCTGCGGCAGGCCGGCGCGCCGGAGTCGGTGCACCTGGCCTCGTGGCCCGCGTTTGACGCCTCGGTGATCGATCCGGTGCTGTCCGCGCAGATGGCGCTGACCCGGCGGCTGGTGGAGCTGGGACGTTCGGCTCGTTCGGGGGCTTCGGTCCGGACCCGGCAGCCGCTGCGCCGGGCGCTGATCGGGGCGGCCGGGTTCTCGGAGTTGCCTGGCGAACTGCGGGCGCAGATAGCGGCGGAGCTGAACGTCTCCGAGCTTGAGGTGCTGGGCGGAGAACTGGTCGACTACTCGGTGAAACCGAACTTCCGGGCGCTCGGGCGCCGGTTCGGGGCGCGGACCCCGGCCGTGGCGGCGGCGATCATCGCGGTGCCGGCGGCCGACGTCGCGCGCGCGGTGCTGGCGGGCGGGACGTTTTTGGTGGAGTCCCTTGATGAGCAGGTGACGGTCGGCGCGGACGACGTGGTCGTGACCCAGACGCCGAGGGAAGGCTGGGCGGTGGCGACCGACGCCGGGGAGACGGTGGCGATCGACATCACGGTCAGCCCTGAACTGCGCCGGGAAGGCCTGGCCCGTGAGGTCATCAGGCGGATCCAGGAGGCGCGCAAGAGCGACGGCCTGGAGGTCACCGACCGGATCCGGCTGCGCTGGTTCTCACCAGACCCGGATGTGGTCGCGGCCCTGACCGAGTACGCGGGGCTGATCGCCCGCGAGGTCCTGGCGGTCGAGGTGCTCGCGGCCGGCCCGGGTGCGCAGGCCGAGGCGGCGCGGGAGCACGTCGAGGGCGATCTCGGCCTGACGTTCTGGCTCGGGCGGATCTAACTCCGGATCTGCGTCGCCCTGGTCGGGCAGGCACGCGCGACACGGTGTGCAGCCCGTCTGCCGGGCCGCGCCCAGCGTCATCTTCCCCAGATCGTCCTCGCCCATGAAGCGGATCAGCAGGCAAGTCGGGTTGTGGTACCGCGGGACGCCGGGGACCACGGTTACATCGCGCTGGAGGTCGACGGTGCCGGGAGTCTCCGGCGTGACGGCAGCTTCCGGTGTGTCGGGAGTTTCCGGTGTGTCGGGAGTTTCCGGTGTGTCGGGAGTTTCCGGTGTGTCGGGAGTTTCCGGCGTGACGGCGGCTTCGGCTGCGGGTTCGCGTTCTTCTGAGGAGGCCGGGGCCGTGTCGGTGGCGGTGCTCGCGACGACGGGGAGTTGCTGGGTCTCTTCGGCGGGCGGACTGTCCTGCGGCTGGTCTTCGGCAGGAGGGGCCGGCGGAGACGACGGCCTCGGGGGGCGGCGAAGCGACCTTGGGCACGAAGGCAGCGGCGGGGGCCGGCCACTCGGCTGGCGCGGGCGGGGCGGCTGGCGCGGGCGGGGCGGCTGGCGCGGGCGCGGCGCCGATACGAGGAAGCTCTTGGGTGGCGGGAGCATCCGGGCGCCACTCCCACGCGCTCAGGCCGGGTTCCGGGCCCCCGGGGACGGGCGATGACGGGCCGGCCGGAGGGCGGGGCGTGAACGCGGCCGGGCGTTCGGTCTGGGTAGGGATGCCGCTCCCCCAGGCCGTCGCCGCGACGTCGGCGGGCTGGGCCCTGACCGGCTGGGGCGCCGGCGGCTGTGCTCGCATTGGCTGGGGCTGGGGCTGGGGCTGGGGCTGGGGCTGAGGCGGCAGCGGCTGGTCGGCGGGCAGGTAACCCGCGCGCGACGGGGCGGGCTGCGCGGCGGCTGGGGGCCAGGCCGAGGCGGCGGGGACCGCAGCCCCCCAGGGAACAGCCTGGGGGGCGGGTTGCCCGGGCGAGACGTGCACGGCCGCTGGCTCTGGCCGAGCCAGCTGGGGTTCGGCCGACGTGGACGCGCCGAACAACTCGTTCCGCTTGAGCAGCGCGCCAACCGCCAAGGCCAGCAGGGCTACGCCGCTCACGCCGATCGCGACGTAGACCAGCATCAGCTTGCTGGTGACGACCCCGGCGACCAGCAGTCCGACCGCGACGACAACGAGGAACGCGCTGAACCGGATCACGGGCGTTCTCTCAGCGATCCCTTCAGGCCCTCAGCGCTTACCGGCGGTCGCGCGAGGGCGCTCCCTCAGCGGTACGGAAACCACCGGAATGGGGCACGACCTCAGCAGGCATGCCGTACTGGCCGGCGCCCTGACCGCTGTTACGCCCGCCCACCGGCGCGCTCAGCGCGGCTGGCATCGGTGGCTGGGAGCCCGCGCCGACGGTGGGGAAACCACCGGTTTCGGTGACGCCGGCCTCCAAGTCGCGGAGCTGGCCTTCCAGGTACGCCTTGAGCCTGCTGCGGTACTCGCGCTCGAACGCGCGCAGATCGTCGACCCGGCGCTCGAGCTCCTCGCGGGTCTGCACCAGCGAGCCCATGGCCTGGCGGTGGCGCTCCTGCGCGTCCCGCTCGAGGCTCTCGGCGCGGGCGCGCGCGTCGCCGGTGATCTGCTCGGCCTGGCGCCGGGCCTTGGTGAGAACCTCGTCGGCCTCGCGGCGAGCGCGGCCCAGGGTCTCGTCGGCTTCCCGGCGGGCGTCGGCGATGGCCTGGTCGGCGGTCTGCTGGGCCAGCGAGAGCACGCGTGCGGCCGTGTCCATGTTGTCCTCGATGTGCGGCATTCCGCCCATCATGACCGGCTCGGGCTGCCGGCGCTCGGGCTCCATGCGCGGCTCGGGAGGCATCATGTCTTGCTTGGGGTCAGACAGCGGAGAGCTCAGGGCGGAAACCGCCGACTTGCCGCCGCGCAGCACCTCCGCCAGCTTGGCCCGGAGTTCTTCGTTCTCCTGGATCAGCCGGTCGAGCTCGGCCTCGACCTCATCGAGGAAGGCGTCAACCTCTTCCTCGTCGTAGCCGGGCCGGAGCCTGGTCGTACTGAACTGCTTATTCCGCACATCCGCGGGCGTCAGCGGCATCTCGTCTCCTCGGCGCACTTGGACCGTGTTCCTCACGACGGTACCCGAATCACAGGTGAGGCACAGCCACTTCAAGCAGGATCAAGACCACGATGAACAGAACCATGAAGCTGAGGTCCATGGCCACCATACCGAGCCGGAGCGGCGGGATGAAGCGGCGCAGGAATTTCAGTGGCGGATCTGTCACGGTAAAGATCGCTTCGGCCAGTACCAGCAGGATTCCGGTCGGGCGCCAGTCGCGGGCGAAGACCTGGACCCACCCGAAGATCATCCTGCCGATCAGGATGACCAGGTAGATCGTCAGCACGTAGAAGAGGACTTCCTTCAGGTACTGCACGAGTCCACCTGGCCTTCGGTGCCGGCCGGGCCGGCACGGTCACTGATCAGCATCACTTGCTGGCTAGCTCTGGTTGAAGAAGCCGCGCTCTGCGATGCGAGCTTTGTCCTCCGCGGTCACCTCGACGTTCACCGGGGACAGCAGGAAGACCTTGTTTGTCACACGTTCAATGCTTCCACGCAGGCCGAAGATCAGGCCAGCCGCGAAGTCGACGAGACGCTTCGCGTCGCTATCGACCATCTCGGTCAGGTTCATGATCACCGGAGTGCCTTCGCGGAAGTGCTCACCAATCGTACGCGCTTCATTGTAGGTGCGCGGATGCAGTGTTGTAATACGCGCGAGATCGGTTGGCTGCTCGGGGCGCCACTCGGGGACCTGGTAACCCCCGTAGTCGTCCTTACTGGCCCGCGGGTCGGCCTCATCAGGGGCCTCGGGCAGACCGGACTCCTCGTACTCCTCGTACTCTCCGTACGACTCGTACTTGTCCTGATAGCGGTGATCGTCCTCCACGAGACCGAGGTAGACCGCCATCTTGCGCATGGCACTGGCCATCCTTCAGTCCTCCCAGCCTGTACCCGTCGTAGCCAGCCACTCCGGCTCCACGCTCGGGACATTACCTGACACGAGCCCCACGATCGCCGAGCAACGCCGTACCGATTCTCACGTGTGTCGCGCCGGCCGCAATTGCCGCCTCCAGGTCGCCGCTCATCCCGGCCGAGATCACCGTGGCGGCCGGCCTGACGGCGCGCACGGCCGCGGCGCTGTCGCGCAGCCTGGCGAAGGCGTCGGCGGGCGGCATGCCGAGCGGGGCGATGGCCATCACGCCCGCCAGGACCAGCCCCGCCTCGGCCATCAGGGCCTCGGCCAGCCCCGGAACCAGACCGGCCGGGGCGCCGCCGCGGGCGGGATCGCCGTCCAGGCTGACCTCGATCAGGCACTGGACGACCCGCCCGGCCCGGCGGGCGCCCGCACCCAGCGCGTGGACCAGGCGCATCCGGTCGACGGAGTGCACGAAGGTGGCGTAGCGCACGACGCTGGCGGCCTTGTTGGTCTGCAGCTGACCGATGAAGTGCCAGACCAGATCGAGGTCGGCGCACTGCACGGCCTTCGGCGCCGCTTCCGCGTCACGGTTCTCGCCGAAATCGGTGACGCCGAGCCCGTTCAGCAGCCGGACGTCGGAAGCGGGGAAGGTCTTGGTCACCGCGAGCAGCGTGACGTCCTCAGGCTTGCGGCCCGCGGCCTCGCACGCGGCGGCGATGCGTTCGCGCACCGCGGCGAGCCGCACGGCGAGGTCTTCCCGCCGCGGAGAATCAGTCACTTGAGGAAGTCGGGGACATCCAGGTCGTCGTCCTCCTCGAAGACGACGGGCCGACGCCGGGTGCTGGCGACGTCGAAGGTCTTGCCCAGCTCGGCGTGCGCCGGGCGGGAGATGGAGGAGTAAGACGCGGAGGAATAGGAGGCATCCTCGGACATGACCGCGTCATCCCCGGGCGGCTGGGGCTCGGTCGTTTCCGGCTCGCCCGCGTCCGCAGGCACCGGCGCGCCGAGCAGGCCGACGGCCATGGCGGGCAGGCCGTTGTCCCTGCCCAGCCTGAACTCGGCGTCGGCCGACGCTCCGGGCGTCTCGTCGCTGGCCCAGCGGCTGGCCTCCGGGGCGGGCGGCGGGGCGGCGGGCGGGGCCGGGGCCGGGGCGGGCGGAGCTGCTCAACCCTGGCTTCGGGGCGGAGCCGGCCGGACCCGCGCCGAACTCGAAGCCGCCGTACGAGGAGGTGCTGCTGAACGCGGTACCGCCGGACTCGGCGCCGTTGCCGGCCCGGCCGTTGCGGTTCTCGTCCAGGCCGGCGGCGATGACCGTCACCCGGACCTCATCGCCGAGGGCGTCGTCGATGACCGCGCCGAAGATGATGTTCGCGTCCACCGCAGCGGAGTTGGAGACGAGCTGAGCGGCCTCGTTGATCTCGAACAGCCCGAGGTCCGAACCGCCCTGGATGGACAGCAGCACGCCGTGGGCGCCATCGATGCTCGCCTCCAGCAGCGGACTCGAGATGGCCATCTCGGCGGCCGCCACGGCCCGGTCGTCCCCGCGCGAGGAGCCGGTGCCCATCAGCGCCGAGCCCGCGCCCGACATCACCGACTTTACGTCGGCGAAGTCCAGGTTGATCAGCCCGGGCGTGGTGATGAGGTCGGTGATCCCCTGCACGCCGGAGAGCAGGACCTGGTCGGCGGCCTTGAACGCGTCAAGCACGCTCACGTGCCGGTCGGAGATGGACAGGAGCCGGTCGTTCGGGATGACGATCAGCGTGTCGACCTCGCTGCGCAGCTTCTCGATGCCCGCCTCGGCCTGCACCACCCGGCGCTTGCCCTCGAAACCGAACGGCCTGGTCACCACGCCGATGGTGAGCGCGCCGAGTGACCGCGCCACGTTCGCGACCACCGGCGCTCCCCCGGTGCCGGTCCCGCCGCCCTCGCCGGCCGTGACGAACACCATGTCGGCGCCCTTGAGGACCTCCTCGATCTCCTCGCGGTGATCTTCGGCGGCCTTGGCGCCAACATCGGGGTTCGCGCCGGCGCCCAGCCCTCTGGTGAGCTCGCGCCCGACGTCGAGCTTGACGTCGGCGTCGCTCATGAGCAGCGCCTGCGCGTCCGTATTGATCGCGATGAACTCGACGCCCCTGAGCCCCTCATCGATCATGCGATTGACGGCGTTGACGCCGCCACCGCCGATTCCGACGACCTTGATAACCGCCAGATAGTTCTGCGGTGCTGCCACGAGGAGGGTACCTTTCCGCTCGTTTTACCTTTGCCATGCCTCTGCCATCTCGGGGGGCGTGTGCTGCTATTCAATTGCGCCGCCGCAGTCCGCCGATTATGGCCCTGGGCTCGGGAAACCTCTGCCCCAGGGCGCGACGCGGAATTCACCGCCAGGGCATTGTCCGTCACCATAAGGTTAACCTTCAGGTTAAGATTTAAAGTTTTTACCGTCCGAACGATTGATACGGACAGTAGGGTCGGACGGGACCGGGGTCAACTAACCACGCAAGAACTGGTCAGCGTGTCGCAGGTCTGGCGGTCATTATCGGGTCCGCGGGTCATCGGGACGCCTCAGTTTGTTACCGCGGTGGCGGGCGAGCTCACATCGTAGGAGCGCGCGTGGGTCTGCATGAGGATGGCGAGTTCCTTCGCCTTCGCCGCGGCGTCGTCCGCGCCGCCCCACAGGACCGTCACCCCGCTGCCCAGGCTCAGCGTGACCTGATCCGGGCTGGGCACGATCACCGAGGTCACCGAGGACCGCAGCGAGGCCGGCAGCCCGCCGAGCACGGCCGCCGCCGCGGCGACGTCCGGATCGCCGCGTAGCGAGGAGGCGGCCGCCGTAGTGGTGTAGACCGGCAGGCCCGCGGGCCGGGTCGCGGCCGACTGCACGATCACGCCGTTGGCGTCGATGAGGTCGAACCCGCCGCCGGGCAGCGCCACGGCCAGCGCCGAGGTTCTCTCTCGCACCGCGATGACCACCCGGTCCGGCCAGACCTTGGTGACCTCCACGCCCTGGACCTGCGTGATGGTCAGGACCCGGCCCGCGACCCGGGCGGTGCTGACCCGGATCAGCGGAGTGCCGGGCCGGACGCCGGCCACGGCCAGGACTTCGGACTCCGGCACCAGACGCGTGCCAGTGACGACCACGGAACGGACCGCGAACAGGCTCAAGTCGAACAGCGCCCAGGTCACGCCGCCGGCGACGCCCATCGCGGCCAGCAGGAGCAAGGCCGCCACCCACCGGGCTCTGCGACGCCGGGACTTCGGGCGGCGGGATTGCGGGTGCCGGGTAAAGACCGCGGCGTCCGGTGCGGCCATCGCGGTGGTCATCGGAGAACCGTCGACGGCCTCAGCCAGGAACGGCTCGCCGTCCCGGTAGGAGCCGCCCGGCCCGCTCACCCGTACCGCCTCCTGATGGCCTCGACCAGTTGCGGGCCGAGCGCGGTGACGTCCCCGGCCCCCATGGTCAGCACCACGTCGCCCGGCTCGGCGATCCGCGCGATCAGCGGCGCGACCTGTGTCCGGTCGGGCAGGAACAGGGCCCGCCCGCCGGGCACCACGTCCGCGACGAGCCTGCCGGTCACGCCGGGCTCCGGATCCTCGCGCGCGGCGTACACGTCCAGGACGACGGCCTGGTCGGCCAGGCCCAGCGCCGCGCCGAACTCGCCGGCGAAGATCCTCGTCCGGCTGTACAGGTGCGGCTGGAAGATGGCGATGACGCGCCCGTCATTGGCGATATCCCGGGCGGCGTTCAGGTCGGCGGCCAGTTCGGTCGGGTGATGGGCGTAGCTGTCGAAGACCCGCACCCCGTCCGCCTCGCCCTTGAGCTCCATCCGGCGCCGCGCGCCCTGGTAGCGCGCGAGCGCGGCGGTCACCCGCGGCGGCGCGAAGCCGAGCTCGACGGCCGCGGCGAAGGCGGCGGTAGCGTTCAGCGCGTTATGGCGGCCCGGGACGTGCACGGTCATCTGCGCGAAGATCTCGCCGAACGGGCTGTGGTCGGCGGTGACGGCGAAGCTCACCGCCAGGCCCTGGGCCTTGACATCATCGAGCCGGTAGTCGGCGCGGACCGACTCGCCGTACCGCCGGACCCGCTGCGGGCTTTGGGGCTCCAGCCGGGCCGCGACGGCTTCCGCGCCCGGGTCGTCCGCGCAGGTCAGCACCAGGCTGCTGACGTGGCTGCCGAACGTGGCGAAGGCGGCCTCGATCTCGGCCAGGCTCCCGTAGTTGTCCAGGTGGTCGGCTTCCACGTTGGTGACGATGGCCACGTCGGGCGAGAGCAGGAGGAACGATCCGTCGCTCTCGTCGGCCTCGGCGACGAAGTGCATCCCCGCGCCGTCCTCGGCGCCGAGCCCGGTTTCGAGCAGGACGCCGCCGATGACGTAGCCGGGATCGGCGCCGCAGTCACGCAGCACGGTGGTGAGCATGGACGTCGTGGTCGTCTTCCCGTGCGTGCCGGCCACCGCGATCACCCGGCGTCCGGCCATGACCGAGGCCAGCGCCGCGGCCCGGTGCATGACCCGCAGGCCCCGCCGCGTCGCCTCGGCGAGCTCCGGGTTGTCCGCGCGGATCGCGCTGGACAGCACCAGGGTGTCCCCCGGGCCGAGGTCGCCGAGGTTGGCGGCCGCGTGCCCGACGTGCACCCGGGCGCCCTGCGCCTGCAGGTCGTCGAGCATGGCCGAGGGCATCGCGTCGCTGCCGGACACGCTGATCCCGCGGGCCAGCATGATCCGCGCGATGCCTGACATGCCCGCGCCGCCGATCCCGGTGAAGTGCACCCGCCCGAGGCGGACGGCGGGCACCGGCTCAGCGGGCGTTATGAGGCTCTTGAGCATCTGGCTCCCCACCCCGACCCTTCCCGTCCACGACCTCGATGATCGCCTCGGCGAGCCAGCGGTCGGCGTCGCCGCGGCCCAGCGACGCGGCTGCCTCCGACATGTCCGCGACCTGGTCGATGTTGACCAGCACGGGCAGCAAGGTGTCCCGGATCCAGTCCGGGGTCAGGTCGGCGTCGTTGACCAGCATGCCGCCGCCTCGCTGCACGATCGGTACCGCGTTCAGCCGCTGCTCGCCGTTGCCGATGGGAAGCGGCACGTAGGCGGCCGGCAGGCCCACCGCGGTGAGCTCGGCGCACGTCATCGCTCCGGCCCGGCACAGCGCGAAATCGGCGGCCGCGTAGGCGAGATCCATCCGGTCGACGTAGGGCGTGGCGACGTAGGGGACGCCGGTGGCGGTCACCGGCGCGTCGGCGCCGTTGCGCGGTCCGATGACGTGCAGCACCTGGACGCCGGCGTCACGGAGCCACCCGGCCGCACCGAACACCGCCTGGTTCAGCGATCGCGCCCCCTGCGACCCGCCGGTGACCAGCAGCACGGGCATGTCCGGGCGGAGCCCGAAGTGGGCCCGGGCCTTGTCGCCGATGGCCAGCCGGTCCAGCTCGGCGATCTCGCGCCGGATCGGGATGCCGAGGTACTTCCCGTTCCTGAGCTGGGTGTCGGGATGCCCGGTGAAGACGTGCGTGGTGAACCGGGCGCCCAGCCGGTTGGCCAGGCCCGGCCGCGGGTTCGCCTCGTGCACGACGATGGGCACCCTGCGCCGCCGGGCGGCCAGGTAGGCGGGGGTCGCGACGTACCCGCCGAAGCCGACGAGCACCTGGGCCCGGGTCCGGTCCATCACGCCTGCGGCCGCGTTGATGGCGCCCGCGAGGCGGCCTGGTACCGTCAGCAAGTGAGGCGTCACCGTCCGCGGCATCGGCACGGCGGGGATGAGCTCGAGCGGGTATCCCCGCAGCGGGATCAGCCTGGTCTCCAGGCCGCGCTCGGTGCCCAGGCAGGTCACTTCGACGTCCGGGTCGGCCCGCCGCAGGGCGTCCGCCACCGCGAGAGCTGGTTCGATGTGCCCGGCGGACCCGCCGCCGGCAAGCAATACCCTCATGCCTCGTCCCTGACCGCTGCCGCGCTATCGTCGGCGCTTTGCTAGACCGAGCCAGCTTAGAGCGCGCAGCGGCCAGCCGGGGCCGCGTGCGGCCAAAGCCTCCCTGGCACCTGGCTCGAGCCTGGCGAACGACATCAGCATGCCCAGCCCGACCAGGGTGCTCAGCAGTGACGACAGCCCGGCCGAGACCAGCGGCAGCGGGACGCCGGTGATGGGCAGAACGCCGATCACCACGCCGATGTTGACCACGGCCTGCATCACGATCCACGCGGTGATGCCGGTGGCCGCCAGGCGGGAGAACAGGTCGGAGACGCGGCGGGCGATCCGCAGCCCGGCGAAGGCCAGCAGGCCGTACAGGAACGTCACGCACAGCGTGCCGATGAGCCCCAGTTCCTCGCCGAGGATGGCGAAGATGTAGTCGCTGGTGGATTCCGGCACCCAGCCCCACTTCTCCCCGCTGGCACCGAGGCCGACCCCGGTGATGCCGCCCGAGCCGAGCGCGTACTTACCCTGAATGCTCTGCATGTAGGGGCCGGTGGGGCCGCCCTGCGGGTCGAGGAAGCCGAGGATGCGTTCCATCCGGTATTTCGACGAGACCATCATGAACGCCACGGCCAGGGCGGCCAGAATCAGCATGCCGGCGAACACCCGCCCCGGCGTCCCGATGACCCACAGCAGCGCCAGGAAGATCACCAGCAGGATGAACGTGGTGCCCAGGTCGTCGCCGGTCATCACCAGCAGGCACAGCACGGCGGTGCCCGGCAGGAGCGGGACGAGCATGTGCCGCCAGTCGGCCAGCTGGCCCAGCTTGTCCTTGCGCGCGAGCAGGTCGGCGCCCCACACCACCAGGGCCAGCTTGGCGATTTCCGACGGCTGGACCTGCTGGCCGCCGATCTCGATCCACCGGGCCGCGCCGTTCTGCGAGACGCTGACGCCGTGGATCAGGGTCAGGCCGAGGCCGACGATGGCCACCGCGAGCAGCGGATAGGCAAAGGCCCGGAACAGCCGAGGCCTCGACCGGGCCGCCACCCACATGAGCGGCAAGCCGATGGCGGCGCCGAGCAGCTGCTTCTTGAAGTCGGAGTAAGGCGACAGCCCTGCGCTCAGGTCGGTGACGGATGCCGTGGACAGCACCATGACCAGGCCCAGCCCGAGCAGCAGCATCGTGATGCCGAGGACCAGGTAGTAGGACGTCAGCGGCCGGTCGAGCAGGGCGCGCCAGGCGCCGATCCGGCCCCACACGCCATCCAGGCCCCGCGCGCCGAGCCGGGCCGTCCCCGGCGCGCCCGGCGTGTCCGGCCCGGCCAGCTCCGGCTCCGCCAGTCCGTCGGCTCCGTCGGACACCTGCAGGTACATAGGTCAAGTCTGTTCGCCGGGTCGCGCCAAGACCCGGACATCCGGCGCGTGTCGCACGGGATTTCGCCGGCGGGCGATGCAGTGGAAATCGTGCCACGCCGGCCCGGCGCTGGGGACCGGGGCGCGCTTCTGGCATCATGTGAATCGATGAGCAGGGCAGATTCTTCGCGCTTCCCGGTGACGGTGACCCGGCTTCCCCTGACGCGCTGCGAGGTGTGCGGTCGCACCCTGGCCTACCAGCCCGGCCAGGCCAGCGCCGTGCTGACCAAGCATTACCGCCGGATGCATCCGGAGGCCCTCGGCGAGGCAGCCGGGGCGACCGGCTCGTAGGGCTTTAGGGTCTATCGCCACCGGGGCCCGCCGGGTACGCTGCGGGGTACCTGCGCCCCCGCGGATGTGACCATGAGCATAGGCCTGGCCGCCTTGATCGCGTGGCTGCTTACCGCCGGAATCGGCGGCTACATGCTGCGAACCTGGGTCGCGCGCGGCGGCTTGCGCCGTCAGCGGGCGACCGGCGTCGGCGTGCCGCCCGGTGTGGTGTTCGGTCACGCCAGCGCCGCACTGGTGGGGTTGACGGTCTGGATCAGCTACCTGAGCAGCGGCTGGCGCCCGCTGGCCTGGATCGGCGTGACTCTGGTCTGCGCCGCCATCTGCCTGGGCATCGGCACGGTGACGGTCTGGACGCCGTATCCGGTGCATCCAGAGCCGCAAGCCGGCCGCGCCGATCTCGAGGAGCTGGCGAGCCGCGGGGGCCCAGCCCGGCCCGCCGACCCGCAGGGCGAGCATCATGACGTGTTCACCGTCACCGACGAGATGATCGCCAGCCTGCTCGCCGAGGCGGTCCCGGTCCGGCGGCGCCGGGTCCGGCTGCTGCCGCTCATCCCGTTGGTCCACGGCTTCGGCGCCTTGACCACATTCTTGCTCACCGTAACGGCCGCGCTGCTGCCCGTGCGCTAAGTCGCCCCGATTGGGCACTGGGCCCGCCGGTCAGGCACGCTGGAAGCATGGCAGAAACGCTGACAATGATGGCGGTGCACGCCCATCCCGACGACGAGGCATCCAGCACCGGCGGGGTGCTGGCCACCTACGCCGCCCAAGGCATCCGGACGGTGGTCGTGACGTGCACGAACGGGGAATTCGGCGACGCGCAGGGCGGCGTCAAGCCGGGGCAGGACGGGCACGACGAACAGGCCGTGGCCCGCCTGCGGCTAGCCGAGCTGCGCGAATCCTGCGCCATCCTCGGGGTCACGGACCTGGAACTGCTCGGCTACCACGACTCGGGCATGCCGGAATGGGACTACAAGGACCGGCCCGACGCGTTCTGGAACATCCCGCAGGCAGAAGTGGCGGCGAGGATCTCTGGGCTGATCGAGCGGTACCGGCCGCAGGTGCTGATCACCTACGACGACCAGGGACCGTACCAGCATCCCGATCATCTGCACGCGAGCCGCAGCGCACAGGCGGCGTTCGCGGACACCGGCATCCCGGCCAAGCTGTATCTCAGCACCATACGCGGCAGCGACTGGGTGAAGATCTGGGAGGCGCTGCGGGAGCAGGGCCTGGAGGTCCCGACCTTCGAGGACCGCGATCCGGAGCTCATCCGGCGGGGCCAGGAGGCCGAGCAGCGCATCACGACGACCGTCGACATCCGGGCGGTGCTGGCGCTCAAGCGCGAGGCGCTGTTCGCGCACGGCAGCCAGATCAACGACTCGTGGTTCAGCAAGCTCCCGCAGGAGATCGCCGAGGCCACCTTCGGCCGGGAGAGCTTCATCCGGGCCAGCGACACGACCGGCGCGCCGCTGCCGGAGGACGACCTGTTCGCCGGCCTGCGGGCTTCCGCCAATGGATCGCTGCGATGACGTCTGAGCCATACGCGGCTGCGGTTGGCCTGGTCGAGCGGTACGCCGCCGCGCTGGTGTCCGGGGTGCCGGACCGGCCCGAAGACGACGGGTTCTTCGGGCAGGCCAGCGTGACCTGGCGGCTGGCCGCCGACCTGTCCGCCCCGGTCGCGGGGCTGCGGTCGGTGCTGATCCAGGCGCTGCACCCGCTGGCCATGGCCGGCGTCGACCAGCACAGCGACTGGCGGCGCGACCCGGTCGGCAGGCTGGCCGCCACGTCGGCCTACGTCGCGACCGTCACCTACGGGGACCGGGCCAGCGCGAGCCGGGCCGCCCGGCGGGTCCGGGCCATCCACGAGCACGTCCGGGGAACGGACACCGTGACCGGCCGTCCCTACGCCGCCGGAGATCCCGCGCTGCTGCTGTGGGTGCACGCAGCCCTGGTGGACTCCGTGCTCGAAGCGGCCCGGCTGTTCGGCACGCCGCCCGCGGCCGCGGACGCCGACGCTTACCTCGCCGAGATGGCCGTCTCGGCCGAGCTGCTCGGGGTCCCGCGTGAGATGATCCCGGGCCGCGTGACCGCCCTGCAGGAGTACATGGCCGGCGTGCGGCCCGAGCTGCGGTGCGCTCCGGCGGCCGCGGAGTCCATGGGCTACATGCTGGATCCGGAAGGCATGGGCGAGGAGATCGCGGAGCTCTGGCAGGACCTCCGGGACGCGGCGCTCGCCACGCTGCCTGGCTGGGCCCGGGACCTGTACGGCTACCCGGCCCCGCCGCCGCTGGACGCCGCCCGGCGGACCGAGATCCGCCAGACGCTCGGCGTGTTCGACGCGGTGTTCATGGCCGAACCGGGCGTCCTGGAGGCGCGCCAGCAGCTGGCCTTGAGGATGAGGGTGGCGCGAGGTTGAAGGTCCGGGCCGGGAAACTGGCCGCGATCGCCGTGGCGGGCGGTGCGTCGATCGCGGCGCTGGCGGTACTGGGACGGCGACGGGGCCGGGGCGGCAGCTTGCGGGTCGAGCGCGGGTTGACGGCGCTGCGGCTGGCCGCGCGGGGCGGCGCGCGGTACGCGAGCAACGCGCCGCGGCTGTTCGCCAGCGCGGGCGAGCACCGGCAGCAGTTGCGGAACGACCTGGCCCTGCAGACCGCCGAGGACGTCGCCGCGACCCTGGGCACGATGAAGGGCGTGCTGATGAAGCTGGGCCAGATGGCCAGCTACGTCGACGACGGCCTGTCGCCGGCCGCCCGGCGGACGCTGAGCCGGCTGCAGGACAGCGTGCCGCCGATGAGCGCCGACCTGGCCGCGCAGGTGGTCACCGAGGAGCTGGGTTTGCCGCCGGAGCGGGCGTTTGCCGCCTGGGACCCCGAACCGATCGCCGCCGCCTCGATCGGGCAGGTGCACCGGGCGATCACCCACGACGGCCGCGCCGTCGCGGTCAAGGTCCAGTACCCGGGTATCGCCGAGACCATCGCGGCCGACCTGGGGAACGTCGCGCTGCTGCGCCGGATGCTGAAGATCACCGCGCCGAGCCAGGACGTCGACGCGCTGCTCGCGGAGCTGAGGGAACGGATCACCGAGGAACTCGACTACCGCCGCGAGGCCCGCAACCAGCAGCTGTTCGCCCGCTACTACGAGGGCCACCCCACCATCGCCGTCCCGCAGGTCCTGGATGAGCTGTCCACCCGCCGGGTGGTGACCAGCGAGCTCGCCGACGGGGCCAGGTTCGCCGAGCTAGCCGGCTGGTCGCAGGCCGAACGGGACCTGGCCGCGGAGACGATCTACCGCTTCGTGTTCCGCAGCCTGTACGAGGCGCACGCCTTCAACGGCGACCCGCACCCCGGCAACTACCTGTTCCACGGCGGCGGGCGGGTCACCTTTCTCGACTTCGGCCTGGTCAAGCAGTTCACGGCCGAGGAGATGCAGCCGCTGGCCGCGATGGTCAAGCACCTGTGCGTGGACTCCGACCCCGAGGGATTCCGCCGGGCCATGGTGCAGGCCGGCTTCCTGATCCCGGACGCGCCGGTGTCCACGCCGCTGGTCGTGGAGCACATGGCGGTGTTCTACGACACCGTCCGGGAGCGGGGCCCGCGGACCATGACGGGCGAGTACGCCTCCGCGGTGACCCGGAAGTTCTTCGACTTCCGCAGCCCGCTGGCCGCGTACGCCCGGATTCCCCGCTCCTACGTGATCCTGCAGCGGATCAACCTCGGCCTGTTCGCCCTGCTCGGGGACCTGCACGCGACCGCCGACTGGCGCGGCATCGCCGAGGAGATCTGGCCGTTCTTCCAGGGCCCGCCGTGCACGCCGATGGGGGCCGCCGAGGCCGCGTGGCGGTCACGGAGGACGGCGGGCACGAACGCCGGTCCGTTCGGTCGATAAAAGATTTTCTTACCGAACGGACCGTGCTCCCAGCGTGCCGTTAGAAGAACGGCAGCGCCGGGGGCAGGTCGAACGGCCGCAGGTACCGCGCCGGGGTGTAGCTGATGAAGGCGGGCGCGACGTTGGTGGCTCCGGTGAAGACGTTGTACGCGGGGCCGAGAGCCGCCGCCTCGGCGTTCAGGCCGGCCGGGCTCGGGACGTTCCAGTGCCCGGTGGACAGGCGGTTCAGCAGCGTCTGGGCCGCGGTGATGGTCTCGGCCGGGGTGAACGCGCAGTGCCCGGCGCGGTTCACGAAGATCTGCCGCAGCAGGTTTCCGTTGCCGTCACGGTCGACGACGCTCTTGTAGGCCTGCTCGTTCTCCGGCACGACCAGGCCGTCTCCGGTGGTGTGCATGGACAGGACGGGGATCGAGATGTCGCCGTTGAAGGCGATGTTCTTGGCCAGGTAGGCGACGGCCGAGAGCTTCGCGCTGATCCGGGGGGCGCTGTTCAGCGTCACCAGGTCCTTGGTCAGGCTGAGCCCGGCGGCCTTGTACAGCGCTTTCACCTCTTGCAGGTCAGCCGACTTGGCCAGGTCGGTGAAGTAGTTCACGCCGGTGTTCCAGGACACGTTGCCTCCCGCCCGGGCCTCGAGCTCGGCGCGGAAGGCCAGGACGAACGGGAAGGTGACCTGGGTGTCCCACATGAACTGGTTCTGCTCCTGGGTGACATAGTCGGTCGCCGCGGGTTCGGGCGACAGCGGGGTGAACCAGCCCGGGGTGTCGCCGAGCGCGGCGACCAGGGCCAGGCGGGCCCGGCCCTGCGGAGTCGCCTGCGCCGCGGCCACCGCGGTCTCGCCCTCGTCCAGGTTGGCCGTGGCGTTGGTGATGCCGATGTTGACGACCTGGACCTTCGGGTCGATCAGCTGCTGGAACGCGAATGTCGCGTCGAGCGCGGTGTTCCACGTCGCCACGCCGCCGGACAGCACGCCGCACATAGGCAGCGCGGCGTTGAACAGGTTCGGGTAGTCCTGGATCAGCCCGGCGGTGATGATGCCGCCCAGGGAGTGCCCCCACGCGATCGTGGTGCGCGGCTTGCCGTAGGTCTGGTCGAAGACGTTCAGGGTGTTGACCTGGTCCGGCAGCGCCTGCTGGATGGCCCAGCCGGTGGTGGCGTAGGACGACCCGGCGAGGGCGTAACCGTGGCTGAGCAGCCACTGCCCGGTGGCCGGGTCGCCGACGTCCATGGCCGGGTTGGCGCTCCCGGGAACGACGTAGCCGTGGCTGTACAGGAACAGCGTCCCGTTCCAGGTGCCGGGCGGGCACTGGATCTCGTAGGTCGCGCCGTCGTTCAGCGTTCCGGTCACGGGGGTCGCCGAGCCGGTGCCGCCGCAGGTGGATCCGGTGGGGGACGCGACCGCCGATCCTGCGGTGAGCCCGCCGACTACCAGTGCGGCGGCGAGTGCCGCCCCGGCTAGTTTCCTTGTCCGCACCATCAATCCACGCTCCCGCTCACTGATCCCCAGGACGGGATGTAACTTACCGGTAACTTGGGTTAACCGGGAGAAGACACCACAATTTGACCGAATTGAGACAGGCAGGTCGGACGATGCCGCGGCAGAACCGGGTGACCCCGGACGGCATGCTGATCGCGGTCCCCGACCGGGGCCTGTTCTGGGGGAACCGCGGGGCGCTGCACGATCCCGAAGGACGGCTGGTCCGTTACTCGCGTGGCCAGGCCTGGGCGATCTGCGTGCTGGAGTTCAAGGGCCGACGCCGGCAGCTGTGGGCGCCGGGCCGGCTGACCGAGCTGTTCTTCCTCGACGAGGCGACCGGGCTGGCGGCCGGGCACCGGCCGTGCGGCGAGTGCCGCTACCGGGACTACCAGGCGTTCAAGCGGGCCTGGGCTGGTGCTTTCGGGGGCGGGGTGCCCGGCGTCGCGGAGATCGATGCCCGGCTGCACGCGCACCGGCTCGATCGGCCCGGGGTACGGCGGTCTTATTCCGCTCGGCTGTCATCGCTGCCCGACGGGGTAATGGTCTCGGCCGGGGGCACGCCGTTCCTGGTGTGGGGCGGCGGGTTGCTGGCCTGGACGCCGGGCGGCTACCGGTCTTCTGGCCAGTCTCCGGCCGAGGACACGGTGACCGTCATCACCCCCCGGGCCACCGTGGCCGTGCTGGCGGCGGGCTACCGGCCGGTCATCCACCCCAGCGCCGTCACCGTGAGCGGCTAGGCTCCGAACCAGCCCGGGACGTCTAGCCGGAACGTCTCGCCGGGGACCATGGTGCGCAGGTCGGCTTCCAGTGCGGACAGCCGGCCCGGGCCCAGCGCGCCGGCCCACCGGGCCCGGATGTCATCGAAGATCATCGCGGACTCCGATAGCGCCTCCAGGCCGCGCGAGGTGATGCGGACCAGCTTGCGCCGCCGGTCCTGGTCGTCACCGGCCCTCTGCACGTAGCCGAGCTCTTCGAGCCGGTCGATCGTCTTGCCCGCGGCCTGCTTGGAGATCCCCAGCCGGCGCCCGGCCTCGGTGGCGGTGGCCCCGCCGGGTCCGATGGCCTGCAAGGCAAAGCCGTGCGCGGGACGCAGGTCGGGGTGCCCGCGGCGGGCCAGCTCGGCGTGCAGTTCGTCGATGACGGACCGGAACCCGCCGAACAGCAGCAGCGGCAGCTCGAACCCGTACCCGGCCGGCTCGCGGGCTTGGCTTGGCTCGTATTCGTTTGGCTCGTATTCGTTTGGCTCGTATTCGTTTGACACGATCGACAACCTTGTTTACCGTTTTAGACAATCTAGTTGTCCATTTTACTCGTCAGGAGTGAGCGTTATGTCATGGTTCCCCGAGTACACCATCGAGTCGGCCCCGGCTGGTTCGCGACGGTTCATGGTCGCGACCCAGAATCACCTCGGCTACCTTCCGGCCGCCACCGCCCGGTGGGCGGCCTCACCCCACCTGCTCGAGGGGTTCGCCAAGCTCAACGCGATCTTCGAGAACGGCGCGCTGGACCCGGTGGCCCGCGAGGTGGTGGTAATGACCATCGCGACCAGGAACAGCTGTCACGTCTGCGTGGCCATGCACACCGCCCGGCTGACCGCGCTGGGCGCTTCGCCGGACGTGATCGCGGCGCTGCGGGGCGCCGCGCCGCTTGCGGATCAGCGCTTGGACGCGATGCGGGTGTTCACGCTGCGGGTCCTCGATACCGCGGGCGACGTCGGCGACGACGCGCTGGCTGCCTTCCTGGCCAGCGGGTACACCCGGCAGCAGGCGCTCGAGGTGGTCCTCGGGATCGGCACCTACACGATGTCCACGCTGGCCAACCGACTCACCGACGCGCCCCTGGACGACCAGCTCAGCGCGTTCGCCTGGCACAGCGCCGCCGCGTAACGACGTCTGGCACGCTCAGCTACGGGGCGTTCGCGGGCGCTGCAGGCCGGGGCTACATGTCAGAGGGACTGGGCCTCGTGCTTCGCTTGGCGTTCGGCGAGTTGCGCCTGCACCGGTTGGAGGCCAACATCCAGCCGGCCAACCAGGCCTCGCTGGCCTTGGTCCGGCGGCAGGGCTTCCGCAAGGAGGGCTATTCGCCGGACATGCTGTTCATCGACGGAGCGTGGCGCGACCACGAGCGCTGGGCCATCACGGTCGAGATGACGGACATCCCCACACTCAACCCGCACCCCACCTTGCCCACGCGTTGAGGTCCTGCCAACGACAGCGATGTTTCATCGGTGTCGCCATAACGACACCGATGTTCCATCGGTGCTGTGCCACGGGGCGGCGAGGGGGTGCGCGCGGCGCGGGAACCCGGCGGGGTCAGCCGACGTAGAAGATGCCGAGGCCTAGGGCGACGCAGATGCCGGCGATGATCCAGAAGCGGACGACGATGGTGGTCTCGGCCCAGCCGACCAGCTCGAAGTGATGCTGCAGTGGCGCCATGCGGAGACCTATCCTGCGTTTGTCCTGGTCAGCTTGAACGAGCCACCTGGATCACCACCGAGAGCGTGATGATCACGAACAGGCCGCCCAGCAGGAACAGCAGCAGTTCGGTATGGGTGGTGATGGCCAGCCCGGCCAGCACGCCGCCCAGGGCCAGCGATCCGGTGTCGCCCATGAAGATCTTGGCGGGCGGCGCGTTCCACCACAGGAAGCCGATGCAGGCGCCCATCACGGTGGCAGCCACGATGGCGAGGTCCTGCGGGTCGCGGACCTGGTAGCAGGCGGTGGCCATGTAGACCGTGCAGTCGTTGCGCAGCTGCCAGATGCCGATGATCATGTAGGCGGCGAGCGCGAGAATGGCCGCGCCGGTGGCCAGGCCGTCCAGCCCGTCGGTGAGGTTCACGGCGTTGGAGGTCCCGGACACCATGAGGATGACCCAGACCACGAACAGCACCACGCCGATCGGCGGGCCGAAGTCCGCGTAGAAGGACAGGTGGGTGGAGGCCGGGGTGATATCCCATCCGTCGGGGAACCTGATCGCCAGCACCGCGAAGATCGCGCCCACGATGCCCTGGCCGGCCAGCTTGGCCCCGCTGCGCAGGCCCAGGCTGCGCTGCATGTAGAGCTTGATGAAGTCGTCGGCGAACCCGACCAGGCCGAGCCCGGTCATCAGGAACAGCACGAGCAGCCCGGACGCGGACATGGCGTCGCCGGTGACCAGGTGGCCGACGAGGTAGCCGGCCAGCGACGCGGTGATGATCACCGTGCCGCCCATGGTCGGCGTGCCGCGCTTGGACAGGTGCCCGGCCGGCCCGTCCGACCTGATCTCCTGGCCGTAGCCGCGCTGGGTAAAGACCTTGATGGCCAGCGGGGTGCCGAACAGCGCGCAGAACAACGAGACGGCTGCGGACAACAGGACGGTCCTCACCGGGCAGCCCCCTCCCCGGGGGGAACGGGGGGGCGGGTAGCCCTCCCGTGCGAAATAAGTAGCTCGGCCGCCACGCCTTCCAGGTGAGCGGCGCGGGACGCCTTCACCAGGACAACGTCGCCGGGCTTCAACTGGTTCGCTAGCGCGTCGAGGGCGGCCGTTGCGTCGGGGACGGCGAGCGCCTCGCCGGTCCAGGACCGCACCCGACGCGCGCCGGCCAGGATCGGCGCCGCCTCCTCGCCCACCGCGATCAGCCCGGCCAGTTCGGCCCGCGCGGCGAACTCGCCGATGTCCTCGTGGCTGGCGCGTGAGACCTCGCCCAGCTCGGCCATGTGGCCGAGGATCGCGAACCCGCGGCCGTCCTGGGCCAGGTGGCGGAGGGCGTGCAGCGCGGCGCGGACCGACTCGGGGTTGGCGTTGTACGCGTCGTTGATGACCGTCACCCCATCGGGCCGGCGGCGGACCTCCATCCGCCACCGGCTGCGTGCCACCGCCGTGCACAGCCCGTCGGCGATGTCGGCCAGGCCCAGGCCGAGCTCGCGCGCGAGGGCCGCCGCGGCCACGGCATCCGGCACGTTATGGGCACCGTGCAGCCGGAGGGTGACCCCGGCCTGGCCTTCTGGTGTCAGCAGGGTGAAGCTCGGCCGCCCCAGGTCATCCAGCCGCACGCCGGCCGCCCGGATCTCTGCCGCCCGGATCTGGGCCGCCCGGATCTGGGCCGACCGGATCTGGGCCGGCCGGATCTCTGCTGGCCGGATCGGGGCGGTCCGGTCGTCGACGCCGAAGGTGACGACGCGGGCCGCGGTGCGGGCGGCCATGGCCAGGACGCGGGGGTCGTCGGCGTTCACGATGGCCGCCCCGTCGGCCGGGAGCGCCTCGACCAGCTCGCCCTTGGCCCGGGCGACCTGGTCCAGCCCGCCGAACTCGCCGGCGTGCGCGTGGCCCACGTTCAGTACCACGCCGTAACGGGGCGGCGCGACGCGGCACAGGTACGCGATGTGGCCGGGCCCGCGCGCGGACAGCTCAAGGACCAGGTACCTGGTCGCGGCGTCCGCGCGCAGCACGGTGAGCGGATGGCCGAACTCGTTGTTGAACGACCCGGCGGGCGCGATCGTGGGGCCGAGACGCTCGACGAGCTGAGCGGCCAGGTCCTTGGTGGTGGTCTTGCCGGACGAACCGGTGATGCCCGCGATCGCGACGGCGGGCAGGGCGTCGATCACGAACCTGGCCAGCGCGGCGAGGGCGGCCGGGACGTCAGTGACCAGCACGGAGGGGACCGGGACGGGCCGGGTCGCGAGGACCGCGACCGCGCCGGCCGCGACGGCGGCGGAGGCGAAGTCGTGCCCGTCGGCCCGCTCCCCGGCGACCGCGGCGAACAGGCCCCCGGGGCCGGCCCGCCGGGAGTCGATCACCACCTCGCCGGTCACCACAGCGGCCGGATCCCCGCGCAACTGGCCGCTGGTGATCTCGGCGATCTGGGCCAGGGCCAGCGGGATCACCGGTCCACCGCCCACGGGTCCAGGGGCGGCTGGCCCTTGGCCGCCCGCTCCAGCGCCGACGCGGTGACCGCGCGGTCGTCGAAGGGCAGCACCGCGCCGGCCACGTACTGCCCGGTCTCGTGGCCCTTGCCCGCGACGACGATCACGTCGCCGGGGGTGGCCAGGCCGACAGCCTGGGCGATCGCGGCGCCCCGGTCGGGCTCGACGATGACCCGGGCCCGGTCGTCCTGCGGCACGCTCAGCACGCCGTCCAGCATCGCCGCGAGGATGGCCAAGGGGTCCTCGGATCGCGGATTGTCACTGGTGAGAATGGCCACATCGGCCAGCGACGCGGCGGCGGCGCCCATCATCGGGCGTTTGGCCCGGTCCCGGTCGCCGCCGCAGCCGAGCACGATGATCAGGCTGCCCCGGGTGACCGGCCGCAGCGAGCGCAGCACGGCCTCGACCGCGCCCGGCTTGTGCGAGTAGTCGACGAACGCGGTGATGTCCAGGCCCGACGCGGGCACCCGCTCCAGCCGTCCCGGGACGCCCGGGCAGGCCGCGATCCCGGCCACCGCGTCCTCCAGCCCGACGCCGGACTCGACCAGCGCGACCACCGCGCCGAGCGCATTGGCCACGTTGAACACCCCGGCCAGCCCCACGGACACGTCGGCCTCGACCCCGCCCGGGCCGATGACCCGGAACGTGCTGCCGTCGGCGCCGGACCGGACGTCGACCGCCCGCCAGTCCGCCTCGTCCCTCCCGGCCGCCGAGAACGTGGTGATCGGGACGAGCGCGGAGGACGCGAGCCGGCGCCCGTACCTGTCGTCGATGTTGATGACGCCGAGCACAGGCGGCATAAACAGGGACGCCTTGGCCCGGAAGTAGTCCTCCAGGTCCGGGTGGAAGTCCAGGTGATCCTGCGACAGGTTGGTGAACACCGCCACGTCGAAGCTGGTGCCCCCGACCCGGCCCAGGGCCAGCGAGTGGCTGGACACCTCCATCGCGGCGGCCGTCACCCCGCGCTCGGCCATGACCGCGAACAGGGCCTGCAGGTCGGGCGCCTCCGGGGTGGTCAGCGAGCTGGGCAGGCGGTCGCGGCCGATCCTGGTCTCCACCCCGCCGATCAGGCCGGTCTGGTGGCCGGCGGCGCGCAGGCCGGACTCGAGCAGGTAGGTCGAGGTGGTCTTGCCGCTGGTCCCGGTCACGCCGATGAGCAGCAGCCGGCTCGACGGGTTCCCGTATACCCAGCAGGAGACCTCGCCCAGCTTGCCGCGCGGATCGGCGAGCACGAAGACCGGTACCCCGGTGGCCGCGGCGCGGGCCCGGCCGTCCGGGTCGGTCAGCACCGCGACGGCTCCCGCGGCGACCGCGTCGGCGCAGAACGCGGCGCCGTGGACCTTGGTCCCGGGCAGCGCCACGTACAGGTCGCCGGGCACCACCACGCGCGAGTCAAGCGTGACTCCGGTGACGCACCCCAGGTCGTTCGGTGAAAATGAATTTCCTATGGACGCCAGGCGGACACCCAGCAGCGACCCGAGAGCGGACAGCGGCTTCGGCTGTTGTCGGGCGGGTCGGATCGCCACGGGGTGAGGGTACCTCCAATCACGGCGCGTTCAAGCGGATGTTGGCCGGAGTAGCGCCGTCCGGCGGGATCTGCAGCGTGGCCAGCGCTTCCTTCATCACCTGGTAGAACACCGGGCCGGCCACCACGTCGCCGTAGTAGCCGCCCTTGCGGGGGTTCTGCACGTTCACCGCGATGACCAGTTGCGGGTCGTTGCCGGGAGCCATGCCAATGTAGCTCGATCCGTAGACGCACAGGGCGCAAGTTCCGTTGGATTCTTGTGAGGTGCCGGTCTTGGCCGCGATCGCGTAGCCGGGGATGATGCCCCAGGGCTGGCCGCCGTCGGCGTCGATGCCCGGCACCTGCTCCAGGATCTGCCGCAGCTCCTGCGCGGTTTTGGCCTGGAGGACCCGCTTGGCGGGGGACGCCGCGGCAGGCGTGTACTTGCCCGCCGAGTTGGTCGTGCCCTCGACCAGCGTCGGCTGCACCCGCACGCCGTCGTTGGCGATCGTCGCGTAGACCTCGGCCATCTGGATCGCGGTCACCGCCACGCCCTGGCCGAACGCCAGCGTGTACCGGGTGTCCGGCCACCACCGCGAGACCGGGGGCAGTTCGCCGGCCGTCTCCCCCGGCAGCCCGAGGCCGCTCGGCTGACCGAGGCCGAAGGCATGCAGGTAGTCGTACTGGACCTGCGGGGTGATATGCGCGGCGACCTGGGAGATGCCGATGTTGGAGGAGTGCGCGATGATGCCGGCGATGGTGTACCGCTCGCCGGGCGACCACTCGGCGTCGTGGATGAGCTGGCCGCCCTCGTCGATCTGGTACGGGATCTTGTAGGCGCTCATCGGCGTCTGGCCGCCCTGCTCGAACGCGGCCGCGGCGGTGATCACCTTGGCCGTGGAGCCCGGCTGGAACTCGTTCTGCACCGCTATGTTGGCCGCCTGGCCCACGTCGGTGATGGTCGACGGGTCGTAGGTGGGCCACTGCGCCATGGCCAGCACGTGGCCGGTCTTGGGCTGGATGATCACCACCGTGCAGTTGCTGGCCTTGCTCTTGGCCACCTGCGCGGCGCAGGCCTGCTCGGCGTCGTACTGCAGCGCCGGGACGATGGTCAGCCGCAGGTCGCTGCCGTTCACGACCTGGCGGTCGCTGCTGCCCGCGAGCGGGATCTGCTGGCCGTTCGTGCCGATCTGGACCTGCTCGCTGCCGGCCCGCCCGGCGAGCAGCGAGTTGTACTCCTGCTCGATGCCGGCCGCGCCGGTCAAGGTCCCGCCGTTCGTGCCGGTGAAGCCGACGATGTTGGCCGTGGTGTCGCCGTCCGGGTAGGACCTGGCGTAGCTCGGGGTCAGCGCGATGCCGGGCAGGTTCAGGGCCTGGATCGCGTCACCGGTCTGGGCCGACACGCCCTTGGCCAGCACCACGTACTGCCGCGAGGTCGGGTGCTGGATGAGGCTGAGGATCTGGTCGGCCGGCAGGTTGAGGTACGCGGCGAGTTTGGTGGCGACCGTGGCCTGATCGGCCGCGGGCATCTGCGGCGGGTCGGCGTACACCAGGTAGGTGGCCACGGTCATGGCCAGCACTTCCCCGTTCGCCCCGGTGATCGTGCCGCGCACCGCGGGCAGCGGGATCGTCCAGTCCCGCTGCTTCACGGCCAGGACGCGGTAACGGCCGGCCTCCAGCCCCTGCAGCTGGACCAGGCGCGCGGCGAACAGGGTCAGCACGAAGACGATCGCGAGCAGGGTGCCGCCGAGCCTGCGGGCCGGGTTCCCCCGCGGGATGAGGCGCCGGGGCCGCGGCGGCTTGACGTAGACAGGCCGGGGCGGGGGCCGGGGCGGGATTCTTCCGGCCGAACGGACCGGGCCGCGCGCCCCCGGTCCTCCTGGCAGCGGCCGGGCCAGGGGGGTCCGGGAGGATGGGTCTGTGCCAGGGGGGGTCCGGGGGGATCCGGCGGGTCGTCCCCCCGGGCGGACACTGCCCCCCCGTGCGCGGGGGGTGCCCAAGGGGGGTCCGGGGGGATGGGTCCCCCCGGGAGAGGGCCGTCGCCCCCCCGGGCCCGGGCCAGCACCGCGGCGGGTGGGGTCGTTCGGGCTCACGGGTTGTATCCGGGGACGTTGATCTCCGCGTCAGCCTTGGAAACCTTCCCCTTGACGACCTTTCCGGTCTTGAGGTTGATGAACTGCAGCGCCGGGTTCGGCCGCATGCCGAACTCCTCGGCCTCCTGCGCGATCTGCGCCGGCGAGGAGGCTTGCGCGACCTGCTGGGTCAGCAGTTGCTCCTGCTTGGCCAGGTTGGCGTTCTGCTGCTGGAGGCTGGTGATCCGGTACGACCCCTCGGCCAGCGTGGTGCTGATGACCAGCAGACAGACCAGGGCCCCGCCGAGCAGGCCGACGAGCAGCAGGATGAACGGCGCCCGCGGGTGGCGCGGCCGGGTCCGGGCGGTGCCACCCGCGGGCGCCGGCCGGACGGACGGCCGGGCGGCCGGCTTGGTTCCGGGGCCGGCGAGCGGCCTGGTGTGGCGCGGGGCGCTGACCGGGCGGGTCCCGGGATCCTTGGAGCCCGGCCGGACGGGGCGCCTGGTGGGCATCTCCCGGGCCGGCGGGGGCATGGTCCGGCCGGGGGCTCGTCCCCCCGGGCTAGCACTGCGCGGAGGCGTGTAGGTGGCCATGTCAGTACCCCCTCGGGTCATGCGGCTTCCCGGATCCGTTCCGCGGCCCGCAGCCGGGCGGAGGCCGCGCGCGGATTACCGGCGACTTCTTCGCTGTCCGGGCGCTCGGCGCCCCTGGTCAGCAAGCGGAACTGCGCGGTTGACGCCGTGGCGGGCACGGGCAGCCCGGGCGGCGTCTGGTCGGCCGACAGCCGGACCAGCTCGCGCTTGACGATGCGGTCCTCGAGTGAGTGGTAGGCCAGCACGACCACGCGGCCGCCCACAGCCAGCACGTCCAGGGCGGCAGGCAGCGCCCGGCGTAGCGTGCCGAGCTCGTCGTTCACCTCAATCCGCAGCGCCTGGAAGGTGCGCTTGGCCGGGTTCCCGCCGGTGCGCCGGGTCGCTGCGGGGATGGCGTCCTTGACGATGGCGCTCAGCCGCAGGGTGGACGTGATCGGAGCGCGGGACCGCTCGCGGACCACCGCGTCGGCGATCCGCCGGGCGAAGCGTTCCTCGCCGTAGTCGCGGAGCACGCGGGCGAGTTCGGCGGCCGGGTAGCCGTTGACGATGTCGGCCGCGGTGCGGTCCCTGGTGAGGTCCATGCGCATGTCCAGCGGGGCGTCCCGGGCGTACGCGAAGCCCCGGGCCGGATCGTCGAGCTGCGGCGAGGACACGCCCAGGTCGAAGAGCAGACCCATTATTTTTACCGGGGTGCCCTTGGCGGGCCCGGAGATGGGGACTGCGGCGACGATGGCCGGGATCTCGTCGTACCTGGCGTGCACCAGCGTGACCCGGTCGGCGTAGGGGGCGAGCAGTTCGCGGGCGGCTTCAATCGCGGCCAGGTCGGCGTCGACGCCGATCAGCACCAGGCCGGGGCAGGCCTCGAGCAGGGCGCGGGCGTGCCCGGCGCGGCCCAGCGTGGCATCCACCAGCACCGCGCCCGGGCCGTCTAGGGCAGGCGCGAGCAGGGCTGTGACCCGCTCGGCGAGCACCGGTACGTGCTCTGGCTCAGTCAACGGTGACCCTGCCATCCGTCCCCCTCTCCTTATCTGCAGGTCATGAGGCGGTCGTACGCTCCCCTTCCCCCTCGGGCCGACCTCCATCTGCGGACGCTGCCGGCTGGCACCGGGGAAGTGATGCCAGCAGGGAACGGCGGATGGAGGCCGGCCCACGATCGCTACAGGATTCCGGGGAACACCTCCTCGGAGGCTCCTGCGAACGAGTCCTCCTGTGTGGCCAGGTAGGTCTCCCAGGCCTGGCTGTCCCAGATCTCGAGGCGGGTGTTGGCGCCGATCACCACGCAGTCCCGCTGCAGGCCGGCGTAGGCGCGCAGGGCGGCCGGGACGGTGATCCGGCCCTGCCGGTCGGGAAGCTCGTCGGAGGCGCCGGAGAACAGCACGCGACCGTAGTCGCGGGACGCCTTGTCGGTCACCGGGGCGTTGCGGAGCTTCTCGGTGATGCGGGCGAACTCCTCCCGCGGCCAGACGAACAGGCAACGGTCCTGCCCCTTGGTGATCACTACGCCCCCAGCGAGCTCTTCCCGGTACTTGGCGGGCAGGAATAGCCGGCCTTTCTCGTCCAGACGCGGCTGGTGAGTGCCGAGGAACACTGGCCCTCACCTCCCGGCGCCATCCTCCACCATTGCGCTCCACTGTACCCCACATTCCTCCACCGTCAACGCTGAAAAGCCGCGGATCTTGCCTTGCGCTGCTACAAAACGGCAGGTAGAACGCTTCACGGGTCCGTGGAGCGAAGTGGGGGGAAATCCGGGACAGGGCGCTTCGGGGACTCCGCGGTGGCGCCTGCGGCGCGGAGGGATCTCCGGGACGGCCAGAATCGCCGCTGGTAGGAGAGGTAAACCGCTGACCGGTTCGGCGAGTTAACCGGCGCTGGGGAGCCGAGGTGGGGCGTCGTGGGGGACCTGGCGGGGGCGGTAGCTGATCGCGCTCCCGGGTCACCGCCCGGCTGCCGTTGTGTCCGGTGATGCGTGCAATGACGCCGAAGCAGGGCCAACGTCGCGCGTTGGCCGGAGAAAGACGTACTGTAGCGTTACAATCGCTCGGGCCGGGAGCGCTACGTGATCACAAGCCTGGCTGGCTCGCCTGGCCGCCAGCGCCTTCAGGGAGGCCATGTGGTTCTAGACACCGGACGGCAGACGGGGAGCCCGATCGATGATCTAGTTCCGGCCGCGCGCAGGATCGGCGGGGCGATCGAGTCCGTGATCGAGGGAAAGCCCGAGGCGATCCGGCTCACCCTGGCCGTGCTCCTCGCCGAGGGGCATCTGCTCATCGAGGACGTGCCGGGCGTGGGCAAGACCATGCTGGCCAAGTCGCTGGCCCGGGCCATCGACGGCACCGTCCAGCGGGTCCAGTTCACGCCGGACCTGCTGCCCAGCGACATCACCGGGGTGAGCGCCTTCAACCAGGAGCGGCGCGACTTCGAGTTCAAGCCGGGACCGGTGTTCGCCAACATCGTGCTCGGCGACGAGATCAACCGGGCCTCGCCCAAGACCCAGTCGGCGCTGCTGGAGTGCATGGAAGAGCGCCAGGTCACCGTGGACGGGACGACGTATCTGCTGCAGGCGCCGTTCATGGTCATCGCCACGCAGAACCCGGTGGAGATGGAGGGCACCTACCCGCTGCCCGAGGCGCAGCGGGACCGGTTCACGGCCCGGCTCTCGCTGGGCTACCCCTCGGCCGCAGCCGAGCGGGAGATGCTCAACACGCACGGCTCGAGGTCGCCGCTGGATCAGCTCAAGCCGGTGGCGCGGGCCAGCGACGTCCAGGAGCTGGTGATCGCGGTGCGTGAGGTCCTGGTGTCCGATCAGGTCAAGGACTACATCATCAGCCTGGTCAACGCGACCAGGACCTCGCCCGAGCTGCGGCTCGGCGCGTCCCCGCGGGCCGCGCTGCACCTGCTGCGGGCCAGCCGAGCGTGGGCCGCGCTGGACGGGCGGGACTACGTGATCCCGGACGACGTGCAGGCGCTGGCCGGCCCGGTGCTGGCGCACCGGCTGCTGCCCACGGCGGAAGCCATCGTGGAACGGCACTTGCCCGAGCAGGTGGTCAAGAAAATCGTCGCCCAGCTGCCCCTCGCGCGGCGCTGACCCTTGCGGAAGGAGGGCCATGCGGGCGCTATTCGGCTCGCTGACCACGCGGGGTAGGTCGTTCGTGGCCGCGGGCGGCGCGGCCGCGGTGTGCGGCCTGGCCATCCCGGAGCCGGACCTGGTCCGGGTCGGCGCGCTGCTCATTATCCTGCCCCTGGTGTCCGCGCTGATCGCGCGGCGGTCCCGGTACCGCCTGTCGTGCAGCCGCCGACTCGACCCGCCGCGGGTGCCGGCCGGGCAGCCGACCGTGGTCACCGCGCGGCTGGAGAACGTCTCGCGGCTGCGCACCGCCATCTTGCTGGCCGAGGACGTGACGCCGTACTCGCTGGGCAGCCGGCCCCGGTTCGTGCTCGACGAGATCGAGCCGGGCGGCAGCCGGGAGCTCAGCTACCAGATCCGTTCCGACACCCGCGGCAAGTTCACCATCGGCCCGCTGCGGGTGCGGGTGGCAGACGCGTTCGGGCTGGTGGAGATCAGCCGGTCGTTCAGCACGACCAGCACGCTGGTGGTCACCCCGAAGATCTACCCGCTGCCGCGGGCGGCAGCGCCGAGCAGCTGGCTCGGCGAGGGCGACGGCGGGATGCGGACGATATCGGCGATCGGCGAGGACGACGCGGCGCCGCGGGTCTACCAGAACGGCGACCCGCTGCGCCGGGTGCACTGGCGGTCGACGGCGCGCTACGGCGAGCTGATGGTCCGCCGGGAGGAACACCAGTGGCGCAACAGCGCGTCGGTGTTCCTCGACACCCGGCGCGCCGCGCACGTGGGCACCGGGTCCTCGGCGACGTTCGAGTTCGCGGTCAGCGCGGCAGCCTCGATCGGCGCGCACCTGACCGGCGAGGGCTTCCGGGCCCGGCTGATCACCGACGCGGGCGAGATCGCCCCGCGCGGAACGTTCCAGGACACGCTGCTCGACATGCTCGCTGTCATCAGCCCGTCCCGCGAGGTCAGCCTCGCGGGAGGCGCGACCGCGCTGACCCACGCGGGTGGCCAGCTGATCGCGGTACTCGGCCGGCTGTCCGTCGAGGACGCCAGGATGCTGGCTGCGAGCAGGCGCGGGAACGCGCCCGCGATGGCCCTGATGGTCGCCGCATGGTCGTGGGTGTCGGACGCGGTACCGGAGGAGACGGCGCGGACGGCGGAGATCCTGGCCGCGGCAGGATGGCATGTCGCCGTCGTGACCGCCAGCACACCGCTGGCCGCGGCCTGGCAGCAGTTGCACCGGCCCGCTGACCGGCCGATTCCCGTCGGCGGCTTCGGGGGTGAGCCGTGATGAACGCGAACCGCAGGATGACGCTGACCGTCGCGTTCGCGTGCGCGCTCTCCTCCATCGTGCTCTATCCGCTGTTCATCAGCTCAGAGTGGTTCTATGTCGGTCTCGGGGCGATCATCACGGTCGCGGCCAGCGGGGCGCTCAGCCGGCTGCGGACGCTGCCCGTCGTGGTCTGCCTGGCCATCAGCGTGGCCGGGCTGCTGCTCTACCTGAACCTGGTGTTCGAGGCGCGCCATTCATGGGCGCTGGTCATACCCACACCGGGCTCGCTGAGCAGGCTGTGGGATCTGGCGGGGACCGGGATGACCGACGCCAGCCGGTACGCGGCGCCCGCGCCGGCCCTGCCCGGCCTGCTCCTGCTCGCGGCGGGCGGGATCGGCATCACGGCCATCCTGACCGACCTGATCGCCGTCCGGCTGCGGTCCGCCGCGCTGGCCGGCCTGCCGCTGCTGGTCCTGTTCACCGTGCCCATCACCATGAACGCGCAGCACGAGGGCCTCGGCACCGCTGTCGTCTTCTGCCTGGGCACGGTGGGATACCTGGCCATGCTGAGCGCCGACGGCCGGGAGCGGATCCGCGTGTGGGGCAGGCTGGTCTCGCTGTGGCGATCGGGTTCCCTGTACGACGGAACGGGTGGGCGCGGGCAGGCGCGGGCCGACGACGTGTACCCCGGGATGCCTGCTGAGGAGCAGACGAGTCCGGCGCACCGGATCACCGGACAGGAGCCGGGCCCGGACACCCGGGCGCTCGCCGCGGCGGGTCGGCGGGTAGGGCTGGCGTCGGTCGTCCTGGCGCTGTGCGTGCCGCTGCTCGTGCCGGGCCTGCACCCGAGCAAGCTGTTCTCCTCGGGCCCGGGCATCGGCGGCCGCGGCGGCAGCGGAACGGGCGCCGGGCTGTCCCTCCCGGACACGCTGTCGCAGACGATGCGCGAGCTCCAGGCCAAACACCCGACCACCGTGCTGTCCTACACCACCACCGCGGCGAAGGACCCTCCGTACCTCCAGACCTACGTGTACGACGACCTGACCGATTCGGGCTGGCATAACACGGATTACGCGGCGGACGAGGCGCAGGCGAGCACGATTCCGGCCGCGCAGGGCCTGCTTGATCAGGCGGCCTACCGCCAGGTCAGGACCGCGGTCAACGTGGCAGGCGACGCTCTGAACAACCGGACGGCACCCACCTTCCTGGCCATGCCCTATCCGGCCGTCCAGGTCTCCACGCCCCCCGGGGTCTGGCTGACCGACAGCGAGCTCATGGTGTTCTCGCAGTACCACGGGGCCAGTGTGCAGGGCTACCAGGCGACGAGCGTGGACGTGGCCCCGACCACGGCCCATCTGAGGGCCGCCGCGAAGCCCCCGCGGATGCAAGCCGACCTGGCGCTGCCGTCGTCGTACCAGGCCAGGGCGCTCAAGCAGATCGCGGACGAGCACACGGCCGGCCAGACCACCGAGTACGGCAAGGTCAACGCGCTGGCCGCCTGGCTCTCGGGTCCGGCGTTCGCCTACAGCGCCGCCGGGGCACCGGTCAACTCCGCGGCCACCCTGTACAACTTCCTGGCCAAGACGCGCCTCGGGGTCTGCGTCCAGTCGGCGTGGGCGATGACGGTCCTGACCCGGCTGCTGGGCATTCCGGCCCGGCTGGCGGGGGGCTTTACCGAGGGCACCCATGGGTCGGGAAAGACCTACGTGGTCAAGACGGACGACGCGCACGTGTGGGCCCAGGTGTACTTCTCGGGCTACGGCTGGATCAACTTCGAGGCCACCCCGTCCGGCGGTGACGGCACCGCGCAGGCCAGCAGCTACCAGAGCGGGACGGGGGCCGGTAACGGCGCGCCTCCGAACATCCCCGGGTCGATCGGATCGTCCGCCGGGCCGACCAAGGTCCAGCCGACGGCCGGGGGCCAGGCCAACAAGATCATCGGCGCCGGGGGCGGATCGAGGAGCCGGCCTGCCGGCCAAGTCCGCCGGCACGCCGTGGGCGGCGGTCCTCCTGGCCATACTCGCCGCCATCGCCCTGGCGTGCGGGGTCATCGCGATCGTGGCCCCGCCCGCGCACCGGGTGCTGTCGGCCCATGTCCCCGACGGGGCCCGGCGGCGGCGTCCGGTGAGCATGACCAGCGTGGAGCTGGTAGTAGCCGCGGCGGCGATCGTCGCGCTGGCGCTGTACCGGCTGCTGGCCCATGCCTCCGGCCTGAACCTGGGGGCCGGCTGGGCGACGGTCGGCATCGCCTTCGGCGCGGCCGGCGTGTTCGTGTTCGTGGCGCCGGGCGTGATCCGGGTCGGGGTCCGGCGATGGCGCTGGCTGCGGGCCCGCCCAGGGTCACGCTGACGCGCACCGGGCCCATATCGCGTGGCGTGAGTTCCGTGACGACCTGCACGATCTCGGCATGGGCTACGCGCCGAGCGAGCCGCCGCGGACGCTGGCCGACCGGGTCACCGCCGGGCTGCCCGAGCCGTCCCGGGAGGCGGTGCGCAGGCTCGCGCTCGCCGAGGAGCGCGCCAGCTACGCGGCGCGCCCGTCCGGATCGGCCAACCTGAAGCGGGATCTCGCCACCGCGCGGCGCGGCATCGCGTCGTCGGTTCGGCGGAGTAGCCGCTGGCGGGCCAGGATCTTCCCGGTTTCGGTGATGACGGCGGTGGCCGACGGCGCGGCCCGGATCCCCGACCGGGTGGCGGCCCTGGTCTCCCGCCGGTGGAGCGAGCGCAAGTCAACTAGCTGACGTCAGCAACCCGGCGGGGCGGGAATCCTTTCGCGTTCGGCGTTCGGCGTTCGGCGTTCGGCGTTCGGCGCGGGCGCGCGGGCGCTACATCCGGCGGTCGCCCTCCTGACGGCGGCGCCACCGCTCTTCCATGCGTTCCATCAGCCGGGCTCGCCAGCCCGCCCGGGACTGGCCGGGACCGGCCGGCTGGGGCTGGCTGACCTTGGCCCGCGCGGGCCGGACCCGGGCCGCGTGCCGCCGCCAGCTGACGATCGCCCACACCAGCGACAGCACCACAAGCGCGGCGCCGACGCCATACAGGTACGAATGATGGGTGACCAGTCCGGCCGCGACCGCGCCGGCGCCGGCCAGGACGCCGACGGACGCCTGCACCAGCTTGCGCTTGTAGTGCACGCGTGGATCGCTGGAGCGCACGACACGCCCGAACTTCGGATCCTCCCTGTAGAGCGCTTGCTCGATCTGCTCCAGCTGGCGCTGCTCGTGTTCAGAGAGCGGCACGACGCCTCCCATTTAAAACCATGCGCCCGGCACGTGTGCGGTGACCTTCACCTCACATACCCGGTTCTTTTTCCAGGATACGAGCGAAGACACACCGCTTGGAAGAGCGGAGCGGGTCGCGTGTCAGAAAGCCTCCCGGCCAGGGCGGTCCTGAAGGTCCGGATCCTCCACCAGGGCGGCCGGGCGGACCGCGCTGGCCCCGAACCGGCGGGCGATCTGATCCATCGCCTGCTCGGCCTCCCGCCAGCCAACCAGCCTGTCATCGAAGGTCAGCTGGGCGTTCGCGTCCGCGGCCGGCACCAGGCCAGACACCCGGACCCCGACCAGCCGCAGCAGGGCGCCGCGGTCCAGCCCCGAGGACTCGTACAGCGAGCAGGCTGTGGTGTATATCTCACGAGCCACGTCGGTCGGATACGGCAGGGTGCGGGACCGGGTCATCGTCTTGAAGCTGGCCAGCCGGAGCTTGACCGAGACCGTCCGGGCCACGTACCCCCCCGCGCGCAGTCCCTGTGCGGTCCGGCCGGACAGCCTCAGCAGCTCCCGGCGGATCCGGTCCGGGTCACCGATGTCCGCGGCAAAGGTCTCCTCCGCGCCGATGCTCTTCTCCCGGGCGTGCGGCGTGACCTGACGCTCGTCACGGCCCCAGGCCAGGGCGGCCAGGTGCGCGCCGTGCGCGGCGCCGAGCTCGCGCTGCAGGGCGTCCAGCGGGGTATGCGCGATGTCACCCACCGTCCGCAGACCCAGCCGGGCGAGCACCTCCCCGGCCCGGTCCCCGACCCCCCAGAGCGCGGCCACCGGCAGCGGGTGGAGGAAGTCGAGCACCCCGGCGTGCGGCACCACCAGCAGCCCGTCCGGCTTGCAGCGGGCCGAGGCGATCTTGGCCACGAACTTGGACGGCGCGACCCCGACCGAGCAGGTGATGCCCTGCTGCTGCTGGACCTGGGCGCGGATGCGGGCGGCGATCCCGGCCGGCGGGCCGAGCCGGCGCAGCGCGCCGGAGACGTCGAGAAACGCCTCGTCCAGCGCGAGCGGCTCGACCTCGGGCGTGATCGCGCCGAAGATGGCCATGACCTCCTTGGAGGTCGCGGCGTAGGCCCGGTGCCGGGGCGGGACGAACACCGCCTGCGGGCACAGCCGCCGGGCCCGCGTGACCGGCATGGCCGAGCGGACCCCGAACGCGCGAGCCGGGTACGACGCGGACAGCACCACGCCGCGCCCGCCGGTCGCGCCCACGATGACCGGCTGGCCCGCCAGCTCGGGCTGGTCCCTGATCTCGACGCTGGCGTAGAAGGCGTCCATGTCCACGTGCAGGATGTGACAGCCCGTGTCGTCCGGGGCGAGCTCCTGCGGGGCGCTCACGGCGGTCAGCGGTGGCCGAGCACGTGCAACTGGGCGGCAATGTCGCGCAGCGGCGGGGTGCTGGCGGCGGCCTCCTCCAGCGCCCGCAGCGCCTCGGTGGCGGCCGCGTCGCCGTCGAGCAGCGCGCCGGGCACCAGCCCGGTGAAGATCCGCAGCCCGTGCGCCTCCCCCGCCCGCAGCCCGGCCTGTTCCACCAGCGCGGTCAGCTCGGGCAGCGTGAACCGCCTGCCGGGGGGGAACGGGGGCGGGGAGCCCCCCCGTGCGCGGGGGGTCCGCCAGGGGGGTCGTCCCCCCGGAAATCAACAGCACGCGGGCTTCGGCGAAACGGCCGGCCAGGGCCCGGTGCAGGACCGCGGCGACCGCGTTGGACGCGAGCACGCTGACCGTGGCGGACGGCTGGAGCACGCGCGCGATCGCGTTCATCGCGTCGGCTGGCTCATCGACGTACTCGAGCACGTTGTGGCAGATGACGAGGTCGGCCGGGCCGACCAGGCTGTCCAGGCTGGCCGCCTCACCCTGCACCGAGGCCAGGCGCGCGCCCGCCTCGGCGGCGCGCCGCTGCGCCGCCGCGAGCGCGTCCGGGCTCGGGTCGACGACGGTGACGTGATGCCCGAGGACCGCGAACGGCACGGCCAGCCCGCCGGTTCCCCCGCCCACGTCCACGATGTCCAGGGCCGACCGGCCGGTGGCCGCCGCCCGGGCGGAGACCACCGCGCTCAGGACGTCCCAGACGAGCGAGGAGCGGACGCCGTCGCGCCTGAAGTCCACGGCCACGCGAGCCTCCTTCGCTCCAGTCCAATGTAGTGCCCGGCCACCGCGCGCGTGTAAGCGGCAGCGATGACCGTACGCTACCGTGTCACCGTTTTTCACTACTTTCCGTGCCGGGTCGGTGAACCTGCGTGACCGGTTCGCCGTCTATATAACGTGCGGAACTCACAGATTCTTCTTTACCTGACCTCGTGGCATCTCCAGCGCGCATGCACTCGGCCACCGTATGCTCTTCGCCATGGCTGAGCACCTCGAGTTGCCTCGCCCCTGCCGGCTGATGCTGACCGCAGGCTGGAACCTGGCCGAATCCCTCGGCATCCCGGTCGTCGGCTACTTCGTCGGGGCCCAGCTCGGCGGGCGAGACGCCGGCATGCTAGCCGCGACCGGCGTGGTCTGGCTGACCGTGGTGGGCCGCAAGGTCATCACCCGCAGCGTCCCCGGCCTGCTGACCATCTCGGCCCTGGTACTCACCCTGCAGACGGCAGTGGTCATCGTCACCGGCAGCATGCTGTTCTTCCTGCTCCAGTTCCCGCTGGCCAACCTCGGCCTGTGCGTGCTGTTCGCGCGGACCGCCCCCACCCGCAAGCCGCTGGTGGCCCAGCTCGCCGCCGAGGTGGTGGCGCTCCGCCACCCGTCCCATCACCAGGGACTGCACCGGTTCTTCCAGGGGGCGACCTGGCTGTGGGCCGGGATCTTCGCGGTGTCCACCGCGGGCCTGGCGGCGGCGATGGTCCTGGAGCCGGTCAAGGTGTTCCTCCTGCTCACCACCGCCGTCACGATCGGCGGCGTGGTCGCGGGCACCTTCTTGTCCGCGTTCTGGTTCTTCCGCGTGCTGCGCCGGTTCGGCCTGCGCGTCCGCTTCGTCCAACCCTAGGGTCTGCGGGGCGGGGCTAGACCTGGAGCGACGGCTTGAGTTCGGCGATGCGGGCCAGGAGGCCGTTGACGAACGCGGGCGAGGCGTCGGTGGACAGGTCCTGGACCAGCAGGACGGCCTCGCTGATGGCTACGCCGTCGGGGATGTCCGGGGCCCACAGCAGCTCGAAGACGCCGATGCGCAGCACGTTGCGGTCCACGGCCGGCATCCGGTCCAGCGTCCAGCCCTCGGCGTACTCCGAGATCAGCTCGTCGATCCGGGCCGCGTGCTCGGTCACGCCGCGGACCAGCTCCGCGGCGTAGGCCGAGACGGGCGGGCTGGCCAGCGCGGTGCGCTCCGCGAGCACGTCAAGCACGGGCGCGCCGCGCAGCTCGGCCTCGAACAAGATGTCCAGGGCCCGCTTGCGCGCCTTGCTACGAGCGGGCACTAGCGCTCCCCCTCGCGAGCCAAAGGGCCGCGGCGCCGACTGGACTGACGAGCGACGAAGGAGCGAGGAGGGAAGGAGGCGCCTCGAAAGCGGCCCGGAGGCGAGCGAGGGGCATTAAGCTCTGCCGAGGTACTGGCCGGTCCTGGTGTCGACCTTGATCTTCTCCCCGGTGGAGATGAACAGCGGGACCTGGATCGTGGCGCCCGTCTCGAGCGTGGCCGGCTTGGTCCCGCCGGTCGAGCGGTCGCCCTGCACGCCGGGGTCGGTCTGGCTGATGGTCAGCTCGACGGCCGCGGGCATGTCCACGTACAGCGGCATGCCGTCGTTGAACGCGACCGTGACGGTCTGCTCCTCCAGCAGGTAGTTCGCGGCGTCGCCGACCACGGAGGCGGGGACCCGGGGCTGGTCGTAGTCCTGCGTGTCCATGAACACGAAGTCGGCGCCCTCGCGGTACAGGTACTGCATCTCGCGGCGGTCTATGGTAGCCACGTCGACCTTGACGCCGGCGTTGAACGTCCGGTCGATCACCTTGCCCGAGGTGACGTTCTTCAGCTTGGTGCGCACAAAGGCAGGGCCTTTGCCCGGCTTGACGTGCTGGAACTCCACGACGGTCCAGAGCCCGCCGTCGATGTTCAAGGTCATGCCATTCTTCAGGTCGTTCGTGGTGGCCACGTTCGGTCTCCAGGTAAAAGGACGAGAAGTTCTCTCGTGGTCGTCGTGAGAATTTGGGCCAGGCCCGTTCCGCCGGTCCCCACGACGAGAACGTCCTCGATCCGGACACCGCCCCTGCCGGGCAGGTAGACACCAGGCTCAACGGTGATCGGGACCCGGTCGGCAAGCTTACCCGTTCTGGCGTACCCGATCGTCGGCGCCTCGTGCACTTCCAGCCCGACGCCGTGCCCGAGGCCGTGGCCGAAGTGCTCCCCGTGCCCGGCGGCGCCGATCATGTCCCGCGCCGCGGCGTCCACGTCGGCCACGTCCGCGCCGGGCCGGGCGGCCTGGATCCCGGACCGCTGCGCGGCCGCGACCAGGTCGTAGATCTCCCGCTGCCAGCCGGCCGGCTCGCCGAGCGCCACGGTGCGGGTCATGTCCGCGTGATAGCCGCCGTACAGCGCGCCGAAGTCCATCGTGATCAGGTCGCCACGGCGCAGCGGCCGGTCGGTCGGCGCGTGGTGCGGGATGGCGCCGTTCGGCCCGCTGGCCACGATGGTGTCGAAGGCGGGCCGCTCGGCGCCCAGGTCGACCATCCGCCGGTCCAGCGCCGCGGCCAGCTGGCGTTCGGTCAGCCCGGGCCGGATCAGCGCGAACACGTCGGCAATGGCCTGGCTGCTGATCCGGCACGCGGTGGCCAGCAGCTCGAGCTCGGACGGATCCTTGACCGTCCTCAGCTCTTCAATTTTTCGGCCGAACGGAACGGTGGTGACACCGTCCGCTTTGGCGGCGAGCTCGGCGTGGCGCTCGACCGACATCTCGTGCGCCTCGAAGGCCACGGTCCGCAGGGCGCGGCGGGTCATCTCCGCGGCCAGCCGCGGCTCGATGAACCGCTCGATGACCAACTCCAGGTCGGGGCAGTCGCGCTGGGCGGCCAGGGCGTACCGCGAGTCGGTGGCCAGCACCGCCGGGCCGCTGGCCAGCAGCAGCAGCGCGGCGTTCGAGCTGGCCAGGCCGGTGAGGTAGCGGACGTTCGGACCCGCGGTGATGAGGGCCGCGTCGGCGCCGAGCTCGGCGACCTGCTGCCGGGCGCGCTCCCGGCGCGCGGCGTGAATCTCTGGCATGTGCTGAACTCTACGCGCGCAACTCGAAGCGGGCCTGCGGGTGATGAGGGGCAGACGGAAGCCTTAGTCGGCGAGGGCCCGGACCTGCTCGATGAGGCGGACGCGGGCCTCGTGGGTGGCCGCCAGGGGCGTGACGTTGAGAGTGGTCACGCCAGACTCGCGGAAGGCGGCCAGGCGCTCGGCCACGTAGCCTTCCGGGCCGATGAGCGAGATCTGCTCGGCCAGCTCGGCGGGCACCAGGGCCTCGGCCTCGGCCCTGCGGCCGTCCAGGTAGGCGTCCTGGATCGCCTTGGCCTCGGCCTCGTAGCCGAACCGGCGGGCCAGGTCGTTGTAGAAGTTGCGGCCCCTGGCGCCCATCCCGCCGATGTACAGGGCCAGCTGCGGGCGGCTGAGGTCGCGCAGGCCGGTTATGTGGTCCACGTCGTCGCCGATGGCCAGCGGGGCGTGCGCGATCACGTCCAGCGGGCCGAGCGCCGGGTCGCGCTTGGCGCGGCCCTCGGCGACCGCCTCGCCCCATACCGCGCGGGCCCTCTCCGGCAGGTAGAAGATCGGCATCCAGGACTCGGCCAGCTCGGCGGCGACGGCCACGTTCTTCGGGCCGATGGCGGCCAGGGCGACCGGGACGCGCTCCCGGACGGGATGGTTGATCAGCTTGAGCGGCTTGCCCAGCCCGGTGCCCCCCTCCAGCGGCAGGTGGTAGTACTTGCCCTGGTAGGCCAGCCGGTCGCGGCGCCAGACCATGCGGCAGATCTCGATGATCTCGCGGGACCGGCCGATCGGGGCGTCGTACGGGACGCCGTGCCAGCCCTCGATGACCTGCGGGCCGGACGCGCCCAGGCCCAGCGTGAACCGGCCGCCCGAGACGTAGTCCAGCCCGGCCGCGGTCATCGCGAGGAGCGCGGGCGTGCGCGAATACAGCGGGAGGATCCCCGAGGCGATCTGCATCCGCTCGGTCTTGGCCGCGATGAAGCCGAGCTGGCTCACCGCGTCGAAGCTGTACGCCTCGGGCACGAACACGATATCGGCCCCGGCCTGCTCGTAGTCGGCCAGTTCCACTACGGTCTCGGCGAAACCGCCAGCGTAGTTCAGAAAGATCCCTATCCGCATGACAGGAGGGTATCCGGCGGCACGCACCACGGACCGTTCGGCCGAAAATGAAACTGGTTACGGCCGGGATGGAAGAGACGGCGCCCGGCCGCCGACCGTGGGTTCGATGGTGAGGCGGGTCAGGATGTCCTGGCTGATAGCCTCCGGGTGGCGGCCGTCGGTGCTGACGGTCAGGGTCGCGAGCTCGGCGTAGTGCGGGAGCCTGCGCTGGTAGGTCGCGGCCAGGTCGGGGCGGGCCAGCAGCGGGCGGCCCTGGTCGCCGCCCACCCGCTGCATGGCCTGCTCGTACCCGACCTGGAGGTAGACGACCTGGGCGCGGGCGAGCCGGTCGCGGGTGCCGGGGTGCTCGGTGGCGCCGCCGCCCAGGGCCAGGACCAGCGCGGGACCGTCCAGCAGGTCGGTGATGACCTGGTGCTCCAGGGCGCGGAAGGCGGGCTCGCCGTCCTCGGCGAAGATCTGCGGGACAGAACGCCCCGACCGCTGCTCGATGATGAGATCGCTGTCGGTGAACGGGAGTCCGAGGCGCTCGGCGAGCAGGTGCCCGACGGTGGTCTTGCCGGCGCCCATGAAGCCGACCAGGACGATCACGGCTCGGCCTGCTCGGCGACCAGGCCGGCGATGGCCTGCAGGGCCAGCTGGTAGGAGACCAGGCCGAACCCGGCCACCGTCCCGTCCGCCACCGCGGCCACCACCGAGGTGTGCCGGAACGACTCGCGCGCCGCCGGGTTGGAGATGTGCACCTCGACCAGCGGGGCGGTCCGCATGGCCAGGGCGTCCCGCAGCGCGTAGGAGTAGTGCGTGAACGCGGCGGGGTTGATCACGACCGGCATCCGGGCGTCGGCGGCCTCGTGCACCCAGCTGATCATCTGTGCCTCGTCGTCGGTCTGCCGGACGTCCACGTGCAGGCCCAGGTCACGGCCGGTCGAGCGGCACAGGTCGGCCAGGGCGTCGAACGACACCGAGCCGTAGATCTCCGGTTCCCGGATGCCGAGGCGGCCGAGGTTCGGGCCGTTGAGCACGAGTACCTGGGTGATCACGTGGACACCTCCTGGTAGGCCTGCCACAGGAGCTGCTCGGACGGGTGGTCGAGGATGCCGGGGCGGGCCAGGCCGTCGAGCACCACCAGCCGGAGGCGTGCGCCGCGGGCCTTCTTGTCCACGCTCATGGCCTCGCGCAGGTCCGGCCATGCGCCCGGCCGGTAATTTGTCGGGAGGCCGACGGTGGCGAGGATTTCCCGGTGCAGCTTGCTGGTCCGCTCGTCGAGCCGCCCGGCCAGCCGGGCCAGCTCGGCGACGTACACCATGCCGATGGCCACCGCGTCGCCGTGCCGGAACCGGTACTCCTCCACCCGCTCGATGGCGTGGCCCAGGGTGTGCCCGTAGTTGAGGATCTCCCGCGGGCCCTGCTCGGTGAGGTCGGCCGACACCACGCCGGCCTTGACCCGGATGGCGCGCTCGATCAGCTCGCGGGCGTGCCGGCCGTGCGGCACGGTGGCGCCGCCGGGGTCTTGCCGGACCAGATCGAGGATGACCGGATCGGCGATGAAGCCGGCCTTGATCACCTCGGCCAGGCCGGCCACGTAGTCGGCCCGGGGCAGGGTCTCGAGCGTGGCCAGGTCGGCGAGCACGCCGGCCGGGGAGTGGAACGCGCCGACCAGGTTCTTGCCCGCCGCGATGTCGATCGCGGTCTTGCCGCCCACGGCGGCGTCCGCCATGGCCAGCAGCGTGGTCGGGACCAGCACCACCTGGACCCCGCGCAGCCAGGTGGCGGCGACAAACCCGGCCAGGTCGGTGGTCGCTCCCCCGCCGAGGCCGATGATGCAGTCGGAGCGTGTAAGTCTATGGTCGGCTAGACTCGACCATAGGCGGGCAGCAACGTTGAGGGTCTTGGCGGCCTCGCCGTCCGGAACGGGCTCGGTTTTGACGGTGAGCCCGGCCGCCTTGAGGGCCCCGCAGGCCGGGCGGGCGATCTCCCCCAGGCCTTCGGGGTGGATGACGACGACGGTCTGGGCGCGCTTCGGGATCAGGCCGGGCAGTTCGCCGAGGACGCCGACGCCGACGAGCACCGGGTAGGGCGACCCGCCGTCCGAGGGCTGGACGTCGATCCTGGTCGCGGTCATTGCTTGAGCCTCGCGCTGATCTCGGCCGCGAGCTCGTCGGGGTCCAGGTCGTCGGTCTCGACCGTGACCGTGGCCAGTTGCTCGTAGAGCGGGCGGCGCTCCTCCAGCATGGCGCGCAGCCGGCCCCGCGGGTTGCCCGGGATGACCACGCGGGGCCGGTCCAGGCCCATGCGCCGGGCGATCGTGGCGAAATCGGCGGCCAGGTAGATCACGGGCAGGCCCTCGAGCCGGTGCTGGATGTCGGGGTCGAGGACCGCGCCGCTGCCGAGGGCGAGCACGCCGTCGTGCTCGCGCAGCGCGCGGGCCGCGGCTTCGCGTTCGAGCTGGCGGAAGGCTGGCTCGCCCTGCTCGATGAAGATGTCGCTGACCGGCTGGCCTGCGGCGGCGGAGATGTCGGCGTCGGTCTCGCGGAAGCTGGTGCCGAGGCGTTCGGCCAGCAGGGGGCCCACCGAGGTCTTGCCCGCGCCGGGCGGGCCGATGAGCACGGCCACGGGCCCCGCTCCGGGTCCGGGTCCGGGTCCGGCCGGCCCGGTCACGAGATCACCAGGGCCTTCAGGTAGCTCTCCGCGTTGCGGCGCATCTCCTCGGCCGAGTCGCCGCCGAACTTCTCGATCGCGGCTTCGGCCAGCACGAGCGCCACCATGGCCTCGGCCACCACGCCGGCCGCCGGGACCGCGGTGGCGTCGCTGCGCTGGTTGATCGCCTTGGCTGGCTCGCCGGTGCTGGTGTCGATGGTGTCCAGGGCTCGCGGCACGGTGGAGATCGGTTTCATCGCGGCTCTTACTCGGAGCGGTTCGCCGGTGCTCATGCCGCCCTCGATGCCGCCGGCCCGGTTGGTGCGCCGTGCTACGCCGTTTTCTGTGGCTTCGATCTCGTCGTGCGCTTGTGAGCCCCGGCGCGTCGCCGTGGTGAAGCCGTCGCCGACCTCGACGCCCTTGATGGCCTGGATGGACATCAGCGCGCCGGCCAGCCGGGCGTCGAGCCGCCGGTCCCAGTGGGTGAAGCTGCCCAGCCCCGGCGGCAGCCCGAAGGCCAGCACCTCGACGACGCCGCCCAGGGTGTCGCCGTCCTTCTTCACCGCGTCGATCTCGGCCACCATGGCCTGGCTGGTCGCGTGGTCGGCGCAGCGCACCGGGTCGGCGTCGATGGCGGCCTGGTCTTCCGGGCCTGGCATGAGGTCGTCCGGGCTTTTTATGGTGCCGATGGCTACCACATGGCTGAGGATCTCGATGCCGAGCACCTGGCTGAGCAGGCGGCGGGCCACCTCGCCGAGGGCGACCCGGGCGGCGGTTTCCCGCGCGCTGGCCCGCTCCAAGACGGGCCGGGCGTCGGTATGGCCGAACTTCTGCATGCCGGCCAGGTCGGCGTGCCCGGGGCGCGGCCGGGTCAGCGGCGCGTTCCTCGCCATTCCTTCCAGGTCGCTCGGATCCACGGGGTCGGCGGACATGACCGCTTCCCACTTGGGCCATTCGGTGTTGGCGATCCTGATCGCGACCGGGCCGCCGAGGGTGCGGCCGTGCCGGACCCCGGCGGTGAGCTCGACCTCATCCTGCTCGAAGCTCATCCTCGCGCCGCGGCCGTATCCGGCGCGCCTGCGAGCCAAAGCTGTGCCGAGATCCTCAGTAGTTATCTCAACCCCTGAGGGTACGCCCTCGCAGATCGCGACGAGCGCCCGCCCGTGCGATTCGCCCGCGGTCAGCCAGCGAAACATGCACCTGATCCTAAGGGGTCGGCGGTGACACTCGGCAGTGATCACTCTGCGATGACGACCTCGATGCCGCGGCGCAGCCGGGCGCCGAGCCGGGTAGCGATGCCGGCCGCGGCGCGGTTCACCGCCGGCCCCAGGGCAGCGTCCTGGCGTGGGGCCAGGTGCAGCGTGATCGCGAGATCCGCGGCGGCGCGGTGGCCGGGCGCGAGGCTGAACCCGGCGATGGCGGGCTCGGCGGCGACCGCCGCCTGGACTTCGGCGCGCACATCGGGATCTTCGTGCGGCGGCGGCACCGGCTGCCCGGCGGCCAGGGCGGCGAGCCGGGCGCCTTCGACGGCCAGCGGCACCGGCCCGGCCACGTCGATGACCACCGCGCAGCCGTCGGCGACGGCGGCGCGCCACACCCGGTCCGCTTCGGCCGGCACCGGGCGAGCGTCACGGCGCCACCGGGCCAGCGCGTCCAGGCCGGTGAAGGCGAGTATCGCGGCCCGGCCGTCCCGGCCGATGAGCGTGGGCAGGACCATCTCGCTGTCTTTGTCCCCCTGGTCTTTGCCGCGCTGCCCTTTGTGGCTCTGCTCTTTGTCGCTCGGCTCTTTGTGGCTCTGCTCTTTGTGGCTCTGCTCTTTGTGGCTCTGCTCGGCGATCACGGGGACGAGCAGGCGCGCGGCGGCCAGCGCACCGAGCGCGGCCCGCTCGCTGCCCTGCCCGGCCTGGTACGCGGCGAGCGCCGTGGTAACCCGGGGATCGGCCCCGCCGCGGTCGCCGCGGAACTGCTGCCCGCCAGGATTCAGGTGGCCCGACACGCCACCGACCCTACGGTACGGGCCACGTGGCCCGGTCTCGTGGCTGGTGGCGGGCATCGTGGTTATTGATCTACTACGCAGAGTAATAATCCTCTGAATGAGGCGCTTTCCCGCTAATTGCCGTCATTAACTAGGCACAATCAGTTGTGCGGGAAGTTCGGCGCGAACGGAGGGGATCTTGGTGACCCAGCCCGAACGGGTGCCCGCGATCGCTCCGGGCACGCCGATGTGGAAGGCCGTCCCGCCACGGCTGGTGGGGCCCTACCTGAACGGGCAGCGATCGGTGCTGGCCGGCTACGTCTACCGTGCCCAGGATGTCCGGTTCCACAATCCGGCCGAGGCCTACCTCGCGCTCAGCCTCGGGTGGGAAGACTCCGAGTTCACGCCGGTGATGAGTGAGCTTTACCTGCTGTGCTGGCTGGCCCGGGAGGTCGACGGCTATCAGCAGACGACGAGCCCGGGCGCGGGTGAGTTCTACCTCGAGCCGATCCCGATACCGATCGGGGCGGGCATGTGCCGGCTGGGTCCGGACGGGGACGCGCTCCTGGCCCGGTACGACGGCGTGGCCTGGCAGTCGGCGGAGCCCTGAGCCATGGGACTACGTTTGATGGCAACGTATCGCGGCGTCCCGTACCAGGCGGGGCTGGGCCCGGACGGCGGGGGGGCGACGCTGTTCTCTCCCGGCCCGCCGCCGGAGGAGCTCGGGTTCGCGGCCGCGGACGGGCATTGGCGTAAGCAGGTCAGTGTCACCGACCTGGACGCCTTGTGGCAGGCGCGGCCGGTGGGCGACTACCGGGGTGAGCCGTGCCTGGTGCTCGATGACCTCGGCGACCGGCTGCACATCGCCTACCTGGGCCGGGACGCCGCGCGCGCCGCGCAGCTAGGCTACTGGGAAATCGACCGGGAGGTCTTCGAGGTGGTAGTGGCGCGCGGCGACGTCACCGGCCTGACCGAGGAACGAGTGGACTTTGCGCTGACCGCGGCCATGTTCGGAGTCAGCGGGCCATCGGCGCCCGAGGCCGAGCCGACCGGATACGCCGAGCCGGCGGAATACGCCGAGCCGGCTGGTTTGCCGAGCCGGCTGGTTTCGCCGAGCCGGACGCATACGCCGAGCCGGCGGGATTTGCCACGGCGAACGGAGATCCGGGGCCAGCAGAAAGGGCCGAGCCGGACGCATATCACGGCGCGGCGGTAAATGGCGGGCCCACCGGAAATGGCCAGCTGGCGGGATATGGCGGCTCCGATCACGCGTCCCGGATGCCGGACCGGATGACGGCCTGGCACGGGTCGCCCGAGCCCTGGCCCGGACCGCGGACCCCATCGGGAGACCGGACAGGCGACCTGGTCGAAGACGCGGCCGAGGGCGCTGCCGATTCCCGGCCGCGGCCGCGGCGCGATCCCCGGCCGGGGCCGTGGCCTGAGCCGTGGACCGAGGACGAGCCCGGGCCCGAGCCGTGGACCGAGGACGAGCCGTGGTCGGATCCGTGGACCGAGCGCGAACCAGGGTCGGCACCCGAGATGCCCCCGGTACCGGGCCGGCGCACCGGACGCAAGGACCGCATCTCGCCGGAGTCGGTGTTCGCCGAACTGCTGTCCCTGGCCGCCATCCCGCAGGCCGCGTACGCCGTCGACGAGGAGGTACCGGGCGCGATGTGCCTGGTCGAGGCGGACGGCGGCTTCGAGGTGTTCAGCCGGACCGAGGACGCGCGGCTTGAGGTGCACTTCTTCGAGGACGAGGAAGCGGCCTACTTTTACCTGTTCGGCGTGCTGGCCGCCGAGGCGATCCGCAGCGGCCGCCTCGGGCCCAGCGGGTCGGCGCGGGCCAACGGACATCACAACGGATCCGCTCCCTCGGCCCCGTCCGGGACATCGCCGGCCCCAGCGGAAAACGTTTCGAAGTACTTACGACGGCGAAAGTTACCCAACTCGGCATCTCGTCCGGCTAGGGTTTATTTAGCCGGCGGGGCTGACGGTCCCCCGCTCCCCAAGCAGCCCCGTCGGCCTCCCGAAGCTTAAGTTGACTAATTCATCTTGCGTATCACAAATCGGTTTCTTTGTCTTTAATGGACATACCGTTATTAGCTTCACACGGGTCGCTAACCGCCGTGTATGGCAGAGCCCGCGAGCCAGTTTGGCCAACCGCGTCGTTGTGGCAGGGGCTGGGCGACGCAGCCGTCTGGGGGCACACAAGCTCCGGTAGATGGGGCTCGGGGCACACGTACCCGTGCGGTCGCGGGCAGGGGGTGGTCGCGGGCAGCGGGTACTGTGGCGGATGTGACGGGGGCCCGCGGCAGGCGCACCTCCGCAGCCCGCGAGGACACGGATCCGCCGCTGGTGACCACGGGAGTGGCTAGCCTGGCCGTCCGCGACGTGCTGCGCGGCCCGCGTCGGCTCGGCAAGGTCCTGGCTGCCTTGCCGCACACGATCTACCTGGAATTCCCCGACCTGATGGCCGAGCCGCGCGTCATCGCCATCTCGGCGCCGGACGCCCTGCGCCTGCCGAACGCGATCGTCTCCGGTCCCTGGGAGACACGCCCGTCGGCGGGCTGCTGGGCGGGCGAAGGCCGGGTGCTGGCCTGCGGGCTGGATATCCGGATCATGCGCTGGTGGGACCCCTCACCGGTGTTCGGGCCGCTGTCGCGAGCCCGGCTCGATCATGGTTGCGGCGTCCTGGCGAGGTTTTGCGCGGACTCCGAGTACACGCCGGGCCTGGCCGGTCACGACGGGCCGGTCCAGCTGGCCGCCTGCTGCGGGCGCGGCGACCTGGCGGGCGCGGTAGAGGCGGTCGAGCAGCTGGTCGGCCTCGGCCCGGGTCTGGTCCCGAGCGGCGACAGCGTGGTCAGCGGCGTGCTGCTCGCGCTCCGGCTGCTGGGCGGGGCGATCGCCGGCGGGACACGGGCGGTGTGGCTGGCGAACTGGCTCAGCGCCTCGGCGACCTGCTATGCGGCGCAGCGGACCACGACGCTGGCGGCCTCGCTGCTGCATTGCGCGGCCAGCGGCCAGGCTGCCGCGGAGGTGTCCACGGTCCTGTTCGCGATGGCGGGGCAGGAATTGCTCGAGCCCGCGGCCGCCAAGCTGCTCGCCGCGGCTCAGGGAGCCGATCTAGCCTGGGGTTTGGTGGCGGGCTGCCGCGCGGCGCTGTTGCTATCCGTATCCTTACGGGGTGAGCGTTCCGCTGACTGGGGAGCAGTACCACATCGAGGCCGGCCCGTACCGAGCCACGGTGACCGAGCTGGGCGCAGGGCTGCGCGAGCTGCTGTTCCGCGACGAGCCGGTGATTCTTGGTTCCGACGCTGACGTTTTGCCGCCCGCCGGCGCGGGGCAGCTGCTCGTTCCCTGGCCGAACCGGATCGATGGCGGGCGGTACTCCTTCGGCGGCGCCGAGTTCCAGCTGGGCCTCACCGAGCCCGCCCGCGGCAACGCGATCCACGGGCTGACCCGCTGGACGGCGTGGACGCTGGTCAGCCACGACGCCGGGTCGGTGCTGCTGCGCAGTGCCCCGCACGGCTATCAGGGGTATCCGTTCGGCCTGGAGATCGAGGCCGGATACCGGTTGCACCCCGACAGCGGACTGCACGTCGACATCACCGCGCGCAACCGCGGAAGCCGCTCGGCCCCCTACGGCACCGGCTCGCACCCGTACCTGACCCTCCGCACCGCCTCGGTCGACGGCTGCGAGTTGTCCCTGTCCGCGGCGTCATGGCTGCCCGTCGACGACCGCGGGATCCCGTCCGGGCCGCCGGTTACGGTCGAGGGCACCCCCTATGACTTCCGCTGTCCGCGCCCGATCGGCAGCACCCCGCTCGATCACGGGCTGACCGGACTGGACCGGGACGGCGACGGCCGGGCCTGGGCGCACCTGACCGCCGACGCCGGCGCGGGCTCCCGGGTCAGCCTGTGGGCCGGGGCAGGCTACCGCTGGCTGCAGGTGTTCACCGGCGACCCGCTGGGTCCCGACCGGCGCCGCAAGGCACTGGCCGTCGAGCCGATGACCTGCCCGCCGAACGCCTTCGTGACCGGTGACGACCTGCTGGTGCTGGAGCCCGGGGAGGCGGTCACGCACAGCTGGGGCATCCAGGCCTCCTAGCGGAGCCGCTGCTAGTCGCGTTCGCCGGTGAGGACGGTCTGGACGAAGGTGGCGTTGGGATGGCGGCGGCGGCGCAGATCGCGGACCACGGCATCGACGTCGTAGGGCACGCGGTGCTGCTCGGCGATCAGGTCACCGGGGCCGCCGCCGGTAAGGAGCAGCCAGCCAGCCCGGCCGGGTGGCCGGGGCATCCCGGTGCTGCCGGGGTTCAGGGCGCGGATGCCGGGGATCATCCGGTCGGTCTGGTGGTGGGTGTGGCCGCCGACGACCACGTCGGCACCGCATCCGGCCAGCAGGCCGCGCAGGTCCACGTCGGGCAGGCCGGGGTCGATGCCAGGGCCGTCGTCGGCACCGGGTGAGGCGTGTACGCCCAGAACGGTGATCCCGCCGGGGAACGGCAGGTGCAGCTGCGTCGGCAGGGTGGTCAGGTAGTCGAGCGTTCCGGCCTGGTCCAGCACGCCGCGGGTCCAGCCGATGCCGGCCGCCATCGCTGCGTAGCGTTCCACCAGGTCGATGCGGCCGACGGCGTCGGCCACGGTGGCGTGGGGTGCGGGCTGCTCGCCGGTCAGGACGTAACGGTCGGTGTTCCCGCGCAGCACGCTGACGCCGGGCAGCCCGCGCAGCCGGTCGAGCACCTCGGCCGGGCGGGGGCCGAACAGGACCAGGTCGCCCAGCACCCACCAGCGGTCCACGTGATGGCGGGCCGCGTCGTCGAGGACCGCCCGCAGCGCCACGTCGTTGCCGTGGACGTCGGCGATGACGCCGAGCTTCATGCGGGATCGGTTGGAGTGGCGGTGATCCGGGCCAGGTCGGCGGGCGTGTCGATGTCGTCTGGGCGGCCGGTGTCGCCGCATTCGACGAGGGTGACGAGCTCGGGCCGGGTACGCAGGAAGGTCCGGGCGCCCTGATCGCCGGTGGCCGTCGCGATCACCTCGGGCCAGTGCTCCCGGGCCAGCAGCACCGGGTTGCGCGGCTGCCCGTCGTAGGCGGCCACCGCCACGCTGGCGCCGCCGCGGTAGGCGGCGATCAGGCGGGCGACCGCCTCGGCTCCGACCAGCGGCTGGTCGGCCAGCGCCACCACGACCGCGCCGATGTCAGTGCCGCTGCTCGCCTCGGTGAGGGCTTGCAGGGCGGCACGCAGCGAGGAGCCCATGCCGGTGCGCCACTGCGGATTGTCGACGGTCAGGGTTCGGTCAAGCTCAAGGGGGACGGCACCGGTGACGACCAGGATCGGGTCGGCGCCGCCAGCCCGCAGCAGGCCGACGCCGCGCTCCGCGAGGGTCTGGCCGTTCAGCTCCACCAGCGCCTTGGGCTGGCCGAACCTGGACCCTTCCCCCGCGGCGAGCAAGACCCCCGCGACCATCGTCCGCACGGCGTCTAAGCGTACCGGGGTACCGCGCCGGACGGGCGGGCGCAGTCGATGCGCGGCGAGGTCGGCCGTAAGCCACGGTAACGATCTCGGAACGGTACGGACGTAGCGTGGCGTCTGTGACGACGATCCAGGCGGGCGGGCCGGGCCCGGCCGCAGAGAGCGGCCGTTTCCGGCTGGCGTCGCCGGTGACCGCGACGATGCTGGGGGCGCTGGCGCTGATCCTGCTGGCCGCCGGGCTGGTACTGAGCGCGCTGGTTCACCAGCTGTCGATCCTGGGCTTGGGGCCGATCATTCCCATCGTCGTGGTCTACGCGGGGGTCGGCGTGGTGGTGGCCCGCCGCCAGCCGCGCAATCCCATCGGCTGGATCCTGATCGGCTTCATCGTGCTGTTCCTGCTCAGCAGCGACGTCGGGTCCTATGCCGTGCTTTACTACCGGTTTGGTCACCACGGTCTCCCGCTGGCCCCGGTCGCGGTGCTGTTGGCGCCGCTGTGGGCGCCTGCCCTGGTGCTGTTCCCGGTGGTGATCCTGCTGTTCCCGGACGGCAGGCTGGCGTCGCGGCGCTGGCGATGGGTACTGGTCGCCTACGCGCTGTTCGGAGCCCTGGCATCGACGGCCATCGACGCCCCGGTGATCACCGCCGTGGCCCACCATGACGTCAGGCTCGACGCCTACGGCGACGTGATCAGCACCGGAGGGTCACCTGGCGGCGGGCTGGCCGGCGCGGTGACGGTGCTGACCGTGGTCGCGATCTTGGCCATCTGGCTGTCGTTCGTGACGCACCAGGTGCTCAGCTGGCGGCGGGCCACGGGCGAGCAGCGCCAGCAGCTGAAGTGGCTGGCCAGCGGCGGCGCGGTGACCCTGGTCGTGCTCGCCGTATCGTTCGGGATCAGCTCGACAGGTGCGGCGGGCGAGGTTCTGGGGATCGGGCTGGCCGCGCTGCCGGTGGGCATCGGGGTGGGGATCCTGAAGTACCGCCTGTACGACATCGACCGGATCATCAGCCGCGCCGTATCGTACGCGATCGTCACCGGGCTGCTGGTCGGGCTGTACGCGGGCCTAGTGCTGCTGGCCACGCAGGTGATGACGGTCAAGTCACCGGTGGCGGTGGCCGCCGCCACCCTGGCCGCGGCGGCGCTGTTCAACCCGCTGCGGCGGCGGGTGCAGCACACGGTGGACCGGCGGTTCAACCGGGCGCGCTACGACGCCGACGAGGCCGTGACCGCGTTCGCCGCGCGCCTGCAGGACGCCGTGGACCTGGATTCGGTACAAGGCGACCTGACCGGGGTGGTGCACCAGACACTAGAGCCCACTCACCTGTCGGTCTGGGTCAGCCGGCGCGGCTGAATTTCTCCCCCAAGCCCACCCACGGTCCGGCTCAGCCGGCGAGCTGGTGGTGGATGCGGCCCTCGGTGGCGGTCAGCGGCTGGCCGCTGCCTCCCCAGCGCAGCTGGATCAGCTCGGCGGCGATCGAGACCGCGGTCTCCTCCGGTGTCCTGGCCCCGAGGTCGAGGCCGATGGGCGAGCGGAGCCGGGCCAGCTCGGCCTCGGTCAGCCCGACCTCGCGGAGCCGCTCGAGCCGGTCATCATGGGTCCGCCCGGCTGCCCATCGCCCCGATGTATCCGGCCGGAGTACGGAGCGCCACCTCGAGCAGCGGCACGTCGAACTTCGGGTCGTGGGTGAGCACGCAGATGACGGTCCTGCTGTCGATGCTGGTCCCGGCGAGGAAGCGGTGCGGCCACTCGACGATCACCTCGTCCGCGTCGGGGAAACGCGACTTGGTGGCGAACACCTGGCGGGCGTCGCACACGGTGACGTGGTAGCCGAGGAATTTGCCGACCCGCGCCACCGCGGCCGCGAAGTCGATGGCGCCGAAGACCAGCATCCGCGGCGGCGGGGCGAATGCGTTCACGAATACGCTCAGCTCGTCGCCGCGCCGCTCGCCGTGTGCGCCGTAGCGGCGGATCCCGGTCACCCCCTGGGCCAGCATGCCCCGGACGTCGTCATCGACGGCGGCGTCCAGCCGGGCGCCCGAGCCGAGCGTGCCGGACGCGCCGGCGTGCCAGCCGTCGTCGGACTCGTCCGGACCGGTCTGGCCTGAGCTGGTCTGATGTGGGGCGGGGTGGTCTGTGTTGGTCTGATCTGGGGCGGGCCGGCCCCATATCACCCGCCTCGCGCCGACCTGGCCCGGGCCGCCGATCACGGTGGCGACCGCGACCGGCTCACCGCGTTCGACCGCGGCGGCGATGTCACCCAGCTCGGGGAAACGAGCCTGATTGACCGGCTCGACGAAGATATCGAGGATCCCGCCGCAGGTCAGGCCGACCGCGAACGCGTCGTCGTCGCTCACGCCGTAGGTCTGCAGGACCGGACTCCCGGTCTGCGACACGTCCACGGACAGCTCGTAGACGGCGCCCTCCACACATCCGCCGGATACGCTGCCGATGACCTCGCCGTCCGGCGAGACCGCGAGCGCCGCGCCCGGGTCACGTGGCGCGCTGCGGTACGTGCTCACCACGGTGGCCAGGCCGAACGTCTCGCCGGCCTCCCACCACTTGGTGACCTTGTTCAGGATGTCGCGCACTGCGTCACCTCGGCCTTACCATCCCTGGATCCTCATCACGGAACCTGCTGGCCCACCGAGACTATTCCCGTACCAGGCGCAGGTCACGAACCCGAGGACCGGCGGTCACGGACGCTGACCGCGGCGGCGCGGATCAGGTCGGGCAGGGACGGGTCCGCCGGGGGCATATCGGGTCCCAGATCGTCGGCCGACAGCCAGCCGTACTTATCGGTGGTGGCCCGCTCCCACGAGTCCATGCCGTCGAGAGTCACCTCGGCGGATTCGACGAGGACGGCGTAGAACGTCTGGTCCTGGGTGATCTGGTACCCGGCCCAGGAGAACTGGACCGTATTCTGCGCGATCGGCTCGCCGAGACAGGCCGGGTCGACGACGATGCCGGTCTCCTCGCGCAGTTCGCGTACGCCCGCGTCACGCAGCGACTCCCCCGCTTCGGCCGCGCCGCCGATGGTGAACCAGAAGGGGCGGTCCGGATGGCGCGGATCCCAGCCGTGCAGAAGCAGTACTCGCCCCGCGGCGTCCACGGGCAGCACGCGGGCGGTGTGCCGGCGCCACGGAGCCACCGCTACTCCACGATCTTGGAGATCGGGATCTCCAGGATGTCCTGCGCGCCGGCCGCCTTCAGGGCGGGGATAAGCGTGTTGACGCCGCGCTTGGGGACGACGGTCTCGACCGCGTTCATGTCGCCTCGGGCCAGCGTGGTGATCGTCGGCGAGGACAGCGAGGGCAGCATCTCGGTGACGGCGGCGAGCCGGTCGGCGGCGACGTTGAGCTTCAGCAGGACGTTGCCGCGGGCCTGGATGGCGCCCCGCAGCAGCAGGGCGATGTCCTCCATGGCGGCCCGCTTCTGCGGGTCCGCGAAGGCCGGGCCGGACGCGATCAGCTCGGTGTAGCTGGTGAGCAGCGTCTCCAGGACGCGCAGGCCGTTCTTGCGCAGCGACGAGCCGGTCTCGGTGAGGTCCACGATCGCGTCGACGATGTCGGGCACCTTGGCCTCGGTTGCGCCGTAGGACGGGATGACCATGGCCTTGACCCCCCGCGCGTCCAGGAACCGCCTGGTCAAGGACGGGAACTCGGTTGAGATCCGGACCCCTTCTGGCAGGTCGGCGGCGGACTGCCAGGACGTGGAGTCCGGCACCGCGAGCACCACCCGGACCGGCTGGGAGGTGGCCTTGGAGTACTGCAGCTCGCCGAGCGACACCACGTCGGCCTCGGTCTCGGTGATCCAGTCGCGGCCGGTGATGCCGAGGTCGAACAGCCCGCGCTCCAGGTAGGACGGGATCTCCTGGGGGCGCAGGAACCGGACCTTGTCGATCCGCGGGTCATCGATCGACGCGTGGTAGTCCCGGTCCGAGGACCGCCGCACGGTGAGGTCGGCCGCGTCGAACAGGTCGAGCGTGGCGCGCTCGAGCGAGCCTTTCGGCAGTACCAGCGACAGCATGGAGATCCTTACATCTTCACGGAGAGGGGCTCTTGGTGACTGCGGCGGATGGAACGGAGCAGGAGCGCGACCTCGAGCGCCGCGACCACGGCCTCCCATCCCTTGTCCTCGTGGCTCCCGGGCAAGCCGCATCGGTCACGAGCCGACTCTACTGTGTCACAGGTGAGCACGCCGTTGCCCACCGGGATGCGGGCGTCGAGGGCCACGCGGGTCAGGCCCGCGGTCACCGAATCGCAGACGTACTCGAAGTGCGGGGTGCCGCCGCGGATGACGGCGCCCAGGCAGGCCACGGCGTCGTGGTGACAGGCCAGTTCGGCGGCCACGACGGGCAGCTCGATCGCGCCCGGGACTCGGACCACCAGCGGGTCGGGGATGCCGCAGGCGACGGCGGCCGCCACGCCGCGGCTGACCAGCGAGTCGGTGATCTCCTGGTGCCAGCGGGTGGCCACGATGGCCAGGCTGAGCCCCGAGGCGTCCACCGTCGCCGTGCCGGGACGGCCCACGCCGCTCATGCGGACTCCGCTCGAACCTGCGCGGAGGGAAGCACCACGGTCCGTTCGGACTCATTGAGATTTTGAATTTGGTGCCCGAGCCTGTCGCGTTTGGTGGTCAGGTACCTGAGGTTGTACGGGGTAACGACCGCCGTGAGGGGGACCCGGGCGGTGACGTCCACGCCGCAGCTGGTCAGGCCGCTCACCTTAGCCGGGTTGTTGGTGAGCAGGCGGACCGAGCGCACGCCCAGATCGGCCAGCATCTGCGCGCCCGCCGAGTACTCGCGGGCGTCGACGGGCAGGCCGAGCTCCAGATTGGCGTCCACCGTGTCCGCGCCGGCGTCCTGCAGCTCGTAGGCCCGCAGCTTGCTGAGCAGCCCGACGCCGCGGCCTTCATGCCCGCGCAGGTACAGCACGACCCCGCGGCCTTCGGCCGCGATGGCCGCCATGGCCGCCTCGAGCTGCGCGCCGCAGTCGCAGCGCAGCGAGCCGAATACGTCCCCGGTCAGGCATTCGGAGTGCAGCCGGGTGAGCACGTTCCTGCCGTCGGCGACGTCGCCGAGCACGAGCGCCACGTACTCGGTGCCGTCGATCTCGTGCCGGTAGCCGTAGGCCTGCCACAGGCCGAAGGCGTTCGGCAGCTTGGTCTGGGCCTCGCGGGTGAGCTGGCGCTCGGTGCGCCGGCGGTGCTCGACGAGCTGCTCGATGGAGATCAGCGCCAGGTCATGCGCGGTCGCGAACTCGCGCAGCTCGGGCAGCCGGGCCATGGTGCCGTCGTCGTTCACCACCTCGGCGAGGACGCCCGCCGGCGGCAGCCCGGCCAGCCGGGCCAGGTCCACCGCGGCCTCGGTGTGTCCGGGCCTGCGCAGCACGCCGCCCTCGGCGTAGCGCAGCGGGAACACGTGTCCCGGGCGGACCAGGTCCTGCGCCGTGGTCGCCGAGTCGACGAGGCGGGCGATGGTGGCGGCCCGGTCGGCGGCCGAGATACCCGTGCTCACGCCTTCGCGAGCGTCCACACTGAGCGTGAAGGCGGTGCGCATGTGCTCGGTGTTCTGGGAGGTCATCAGCGGCAGGTGCAGCCGGTCGAGCTCGGCGCCGGGCAGCGGGACGCAGATCACGCCGCTGGTGTAGCGGATCATGAAGGCGAGCAGCTCGGGGGTGGCCAGGCTGGCGGCGAGGATGATGTCGCCCTCGTTCTCCCGGTCGGCATCGTCCACGACGACCACCGGCCGGCCCTCCGCGATGTCCTTGATCGCGCGATCGACGCCGTCGAATACCTGGTTCACTTGTTTGTCTCCCCGCTCAGAAGCCGCTCCACGTACTTCGCGATCACGTCGACCTCGAGGTTCACGACCTCGCCCGGCTGCCCGGCGCCCATGGTCGTGCGCTTGAGCGTCTCGGGGATGAGGCAGACCTCGAACCAGGTATCGCCGTCCGGTCCGTCCCCCGGCGGCCCGAGTGCGGACACCGTGAGGCTGATCCCGTCGACCGTGATCGACCCCTTGTGCACCACGTAGCGCGAGATGCCGGCGGGAAGGCTGATCCGGACCTGATCCCAGTGCTCGGCAGGTGACCGGGAGATGATCGTGCCGGTGCCGTCCACGTGGCCCTGCACCAGGTGCCCGCCCAGGCGGTCGGACAGGCGGACCGATTGCTCCAGGTTGACCGGCGCTCCCGCCCTCAGCGCGCCCAGGCCGGACCGGTCCAGGGTCTCCCCCATGACATCCGCGGTGAAGGTTCCGTCCAGAACGCCGGTGACGGTCAGGCACACGCCGTTGACCGCGATCGAATCACCCGGTGATACACCCTCGGTGGAACCTCGGATGGTCAGCCGTGCCGCGTCGCCGTGCTGCTCGATGCCGGCTACCTCACCGAGTTCGGCTACGATCCCCGTGAACATCCGCGCTTGCCTCCTCGAAGCCCGATGTATCCTTCGGCTCCGGGGGTGGCGCGGGTACATGCGTACGCGCATCGCGCGGCCGGCTTGCGCCGACCGTGTGCGTGCTGCCTCCCATCCGGACTTTAACCGTCGGTCCCGGAATTTCACCGGGTCAACCGACCGCTGGCAGCGGGCGGGTCGCGGACTGTCACCGCCGGTTCGGAGTTTCACCGACCCCGGAGCACGCTTTGTTCCTAACAGCCAGTGTGCCACACCGGTTATTCCGCGGTTACGGGCGAGGGAGGTGGGTTCCGTCACAGGGCGGGCTGCGCTGGCAGGGCGGGCTGCGCTGGCATGGCGAGTGGCCGGAACTGGTACCCGGCGCGGTGCTCGGTGACCAGGCACTGACCATGCACCGGGCCGAGCTTGCGCCGGAGCCGGCTGACATGGACGTCGACGGTGCGGCTGTCACGCCGGACGTTCCGGTGGCCCGGCCCGTCCGGCCAGACGTGCTTGACGAGGTCGGCGCGGCTGAACACGGTGGCCGGGTGCGCGCTGAGGAAGGCCAGCAGCTCGAACTCCTGGAAGGTCAGCACGACCTCGGCGCCGTCGATCCACACCCGGCGCTGCACGTGGTCGATGAGCAGACCGGACGCGGGCTCCGCGAGCAGGTCCGGCTGGCCCGCGGCGGGCGCCGGCTCTGGCCCGCCGGACGTGCTGATCGCGTAGCCGACGATGGCCAGCGAGGTCTGGGTGCCCGGGATGGGCACGACCGCGAGGAGCGTCGCGTCCCGGCCCGGCGGCGGAACGTGCTCGTCCCACGGTTGGCCGGGTTCCTCGATGGCCGGACGGCTGAGCAGTTGCGTTCCGATCGTCACGTAGCCAGCGGACACAGCCCTATAGTCCATTTAAAAGGTCTCTTTTGTCAAGAAGGCTTGGTGGTGCTGGCGGTCAGCTCGGCTGGCGAGGCCGGGCCGGGGCTTCAGATTGGGACATTCCAAGCACGGACCATGATCGCGAACAGTTCGGGACAAATACTGCCCAAAACTGTTCACGATCATGAAGCCACCCCCACGAAGGGGTGTGCGACACGAAAGTAGGGGTGCTTGATCGTGCCTGCGTGTGCTTCTAGTCTGAGTTAGATTCTTACTCAGATTGGAGGTGCCGGTGCCGGACGAGCCTGACCTGGCCGGGCTGGAGGCCCGTCGCGCCCGGCTGTATGCCGATCTCGGCCTTGTCGGTGATTTCCGCCGCGGGGCCTTGAACGCGGTGCGGCGCAAGTGCGGCAAGCCGAATTGCGCCTGCGCGCGGGCGGGGCATGCCGGGCACGGGCCGCAGTACAACCTGACGAAGTGGGCGGGCGGCAAGACGGTGACGGTGCACCTGCGGCCCGGCCCGGAGCTGGATAAGGCCGAGCGGGAGGTGGCCGAGTATGAGCGGTTCCGGGATCTGGTGGGCCAGGTGACGGAGGTGAACGAGGCGATCTGCGGGGCCCGGCCCGCCGCGCCCGGCAGCGCCGCCGACGAGGACCTCTCCGGGCGGGGAGGGGAAAAAGGGGGCTCCGGGCGGCGCTCGCGGCGGAAAAGTCCGCCGAGATAGCGCGGCTGGCAGCGGAAGCCGCGCGGGCGCTGGGCTGCGAGGCCGGCCTGGAGGCCGCCGAGACGGTGATCCGCGCCGGGGTGCTGAAGCTCGGCGGCGGCATGCTGGGACAGCTGCTGGCCGCCGACCCCGGGCACCGCGGCCCGCGGGTCCCGTGCGGGCAGGGGCATGACGCGGAGTTCGTCTCTTACCGGGACAAGGTCATTGACACGGTGCTCGGCCCGGTCACCCTCACCCGCGTCTGGTACCACTGCGCGGCCTGCGGGCACGGCTTCGCCCCGCGCGATGCCGAGCTCGGCGTGGCGGGCACGTCCATGTCCCCGGGGCTGACGGCGATGAACGACCGGGCCGCGGCGGCCGGGCCGTTCGCGAAGGCGGCCGGGCTGCTGCAGGACCTGGCGGGGATCCGCCTGACCGCCAAGCGCGTCGAGCGAGCCGCCGAGGCCAGCGGCGCCGCGCTGGCCGCCGCCGTCCGGGGCCGCGCCGCGCTCATCACTGACCAGAAGGTGGTGCCGCTGCCGCCGTCCCCGCTCCCGGACAAGCTGTATGGCGTCATCGACGGCACCGGCGTGCCCATGACCGCGCGGGAGACCGCCGGGCGGGAAGGGAAAGGCGAGGACGGCCGGGCCCGCACCCGGGAGGTCAAGCTCGCCGTCTTCTTCACCCAGGACCAAGGTGGATGACGAAGGATTCCCGATCCGGGACCGGGGATCCTCCAGCTACATCGCCACCTTCGAGCCCGCCGCCGTGTTCGGCGGCCTCGTGAAGGCGGAAGGCACCCGCCGCGGCGCGGACTACCTCCGCCAGCTCACGATCCTCGGCGACGGCGCGGCCTGGATCTGGAACATCGCCACCGCGAAATTCCCCGGGGCCACCCAGATCGTTGACCTGTTCCACGCCGCGAGCACCTGAACGACCTCGCCCGCCTCCTGGAGTTCATGCTCCTGGACAGCAAGGACGACTGGCTGGCGGCAAGACTTGAGGATCTCGATTACGGCGACATCGACGGCATCTGCGAAGCCGCCCGCGTCTATCCCCTCGCGGGCGTTAAGAAAGACGAGCTGGACACGGCCCTCGGCTACTTCGAGAACAACGCGCCCCGCATGCGCTACAAGTGGTTCCGCCAGTGCGGCCTGTTCACCGGCTCCGGCGTCGTCGAAGCCGGCTGCAAGTCAGTCATCGGCCAGCGCCTCAAGCAATCCGGCATGCACTGGACCACCGACGGCGCAGACGCCATCATCGCCCTGCGCTGCCGGGAGGCCAGCAGCCAGTGGGAAGCCATCTGCAACACCCCGCACACTCAGACACGAACCGCCTGACCAGCCCGGCCCCAAGATGATCTCGGTTACCCGGTTGACACTCGGATTCTTCACGTGTAAGTTCTGACTTACAGGTGATAGAGAGTGGATGAAACCCTGACTGGTGAAGAGCTTGTCGCCATGCTGACCGCGATCGCGCACCCGCTGCGGCTGCAGATCATCGCTGAGCTCGCCGGCGGGCGGGTGCACGTCAGCGGGCTGGCGCGGCGGCTGGGCATGTCCAGGCCGCTGCTGTACATGCACCTGGACCGGCTGGAGAAAGCCGGCCTGGTGACCGGGCAGCTGGAGCTGTCCGGGGACGGTAAGGCGATGAAGTACTTCGAGCTGGTCCCCTTCGAGGTGCGGGTCACGGCCGAGACGGTCGTCCGCGCGCTGGCCGAAGACGATGGCAACGATGCGCTCCATATGGAGGAGAGCGACCAATGACACACACCACAACGCTGGCCTCGGCCGGCACCAGCTACACGGCAATCGGCGTCCTGCTGGCGATCTTGGTCCCGATCTGCGCGGCGGTCGCGGTGATCGTCTGGAACTACTACCGGCTGCAGCGGCACCGCGCGGACGCGGTGGCGCTGGCTTCCTACCGCAAGCTGGCCGAAGAGGCGGTGGCTAACATGACCGAGCTGCGCGGCGAGATGGCGAAGCTCGCCGAGCACGTCAGCGCCGTCGAGCAGCTCATGCGCGACGTGGGGTGAGCAGCGTGAGCAAGCTGAGCCTGCGCCGCGACCCCATCCGGCTGCTGCTGTCCCGCGGCCTGTGGAGAAGCGCCTGGTACCTGCTCGGCTACCTGGCCGTGGGCTGGGCGCTGTTCGCGATCGCGTTGAGCACCGCCGTCGCCGGCGCGGGGCTGAGCATCACGCTCGCCGGGCTGCCGGTGCTCGTCGCCGCCGGCGCGACGATCAGGTGGTGCGCGGACGTCGAGCGGGCCCGGCTGCGCCCCATGGTCGACGGACCCGTCGCCGGCAGTTACCGCCAGGTCGTCGGCTCCGGCGTCATGGCCCAGCTGCGGACCAGGTGGCGGGACCCCGCCACCTGGCGGGACATCGCCTACCTGGTCGGCATGTTCGTCCCGCTGCTCGCGCTGGATGCCATCGTGCTCGCGGTCTGGTGGGCGTCCCTCGCCGCGATCACGCTGCCCATCTGGTACTGGGCGCCGTGGAAGACAATCCACGGCGTGCGGTACCACGGCTACGACCTCGGCTACCACCCGAACGGCCCGCACGGCCCCGGCGGCTGGGGCCTGTACGTCAACACGCTCCCGGAGGCGTTCGCGGTCGCGGCCGTCTTCCTAGTGGTGTTCCTGATCTTCAATTACGTCGTGGTGGCGACCGCCCGCGCCCACGCGGCCGTCGCTCGCGGGCTGCTCGGCGCGGCGGAAGACCCGCTGCGCCAGGCGAAAGAAGTGCTCGGCCGTCCCGGCCCGCTGTCTTCGAACCTGCGCGCCTGACTGTCCCCGCCCGTGAGGGTCTAGCTCACGGGCGGAGACCAGGCCGCGGCCGACTCTCGTCAACACCCATCTGCGCCAACAGAGAGGAACTCCGATGCGCCAGCCGCACAGTTCAGTATTGCCGATTTCGCCCCCGGACGAAGCGCACGACCCGCCGCCAGGCCGGCGTCGCGAGCGACCTAACCTGACCGAACGGGTGGCCGGCTGGAGCGCCGCGCACCGCAAGACCGCCGTCTTCGGCTGGCTGCTCCTCGTCGCCGCCATCTTCATGGCGGGCCAGGCGCTCGGCTCCAGGAACCTGCCGGAATACAGCTCCGGCCAGGCCGGGCAGGCCGAGCGGGTGCTGCACCAGTACGCGCCGGCGCAGCTCAACGCGTCGACCGAGAACGTGCTGATCCAGCCCACGGCGCCCGGCGCCACCTTCGCCACCGATCCGGCCATGCGCCAGGCGGCATCCCAGGTGGCCGCGGCGCTGGCCACCATGCCGCAGTACGCGGCGCACATTCAGCCGCCGCGAGTGTCGGCGGACGGGCATAGCGCCCTGGTCACGTTCCAGGTCCCCGGCAACGTCTCGGACATCGGCCAGGCGGTGACCTCCCTGCAGCACGCGGTCGCCGGAGTGCAGGCGAGCCACCCGGGGCTGCGCGTCGCCGAGACCGGTGACGCGAGCATCCTGCAGGCGATCAACAGCTCGCTGAACTTCAGCAAGGCCGAGGTGACCTCGATACCGATCACGCTGATCTTGATGCTGGCGGTGTTCGGCTCGCTGGTCGCGGCCGGCATCCCGGTGCTGCTCGCGCTCACCGCGCTGACCGCGGCTATCGGGGTGGTGACGGCGGCCAGCCACTGGCTGCCGATCAACGGCAACACGTTCGAGGTCGTGGTGGTCGTCGGGATGGCGGTCGGCGTCGACTACTCGCTGTTCTACCTGCGGCGCGAGCGTGAGGAGCGGGCGAGGGGCCGGTCGTTCCCCGACGCGCTCCGGATCGCGGGGCGCACGTCGGGCCGCACGATCCTGGTGTCCGGCCTGACCGTGATGGCCGCGATGGCCGGCCTGTTCTTCGTCGGCGGCGGCCCGTTCAGCGGCTTCGCGCTGGGCACGATCGCCGTCGTGGGCATCGCGGTCATCGGCTCGCTCACCGTGCTGCCAGCGCTGCTGGCCTGGCTCGGGCCGAAAGCGGACGCCGGGCGGATCCCCTTCCTCGGCAGGCGGCAGGCCACCGGGCGGCCGTCCCGGCTCTGGGGAGCACTGGCCCGGCGGGTGGTCGCCAGGCCGGTGATCTGGGGTGGCGTCGCCACGGTCGCGCTGCTCGCGCTCGCCGCGCCGGTGCTCGGCCTGCGGCTCGGCCAGCCCGCCGTGGATGCGCCGAAGGACGCGCCCGTGGTCCAGACGATGACCGCGATCCAGCGGGCGTTCCCGCAGGCCCCGTCGCCCGCGCAGGTCGTGGTGACCGGCGCGGACGTCACCGGGCCGAAGGTGCTCGCCGCGGTGGACGCGCTGCGGGCCGATGCGGCCCGCGGTGGCGCTATTCACGATCCGGTGACCACCACCGTCATCGGCGGCGGGCGCGCGCTCGTGGTCGACGTGCCGCTGGCGGGCAACGGGGCGGACACCGCGTCGGACAACGCGCTGCTGACGCTGCGGAACCAGCTCCTGCCGGACACGTTCGGCAAGGTTCCCGGGGCCAGTTATCCGGTCACCGGCGACACCGCGTCCGTGTACGACATCATCCACACGGAGGACGCCAGCCTGCCCCTGGTGTTCGGCTTCGTCGCGGTGCTGGCTTTCGTGCTGCTGCTGGTGGCGTTCCGGTCGGTCCTCGTGTCGCTGGTGTCGGTCGCGCTGAACCTGCTGTCGGTCGGCGCGGCCTACGGCCTGACTGTGCTGATCTTCCAGGACGGGCGGCTGCAGGGGCCGCTCGACTACACGTCGTTCGGCGGGATCATCTTCTGGGTGCCGCTGATGATGTTCGTGTTCTTGTTCGGGATCAGCATGGACTACCACGTGTTCATCCTCAGCCGGGTCCGCGAGCTGTGGGCGCGGGGCGCGTCGCCGAAGCAGGCGGTCGTCGGCGGCATCGCGTCAAGCGCGGGGGTGGTGACCAGCGCCGCGCTGATCATGGTGGCGCTGTTCTCGCTGTTCGCCACGCTCCCGCTGATCGACCTCAAGATCCTCGGGGTCGGCACAGCCGCGGCGGTGATCATCGACGCGACGGTCGTCCGCGGGGTCCTCGTCCCGGCCGCCCTGGCCCTGCTTGGCGACCACGCCTGGTCCTCCCGCGCCCGCCGGGCCCAGGCAGAACGAGTTCCCGCGGTTTCGCCCTAGCCCCGCCCGGAGTCAAGCACGCATCGCCACGTCCATTAGCTGCCTTCCGTTAGTGCTGGGGATCTGGCCGCTCACAGCGGCCAGATCCCAGCACTAACATGATCTTGGTGACTGCGGGACGTGGGGTAACGCGTCGATGCGGCGGCGGGGGTCAGGGCGCCCGGCGGGCGGCCAGCACAGTCCGCGCCAGGGGCACCGCCGCCGCCACGGCCAGCGCCATCGCGAGCGCCGCCCACGCCAGCGTCACGTAGATCGCGGTGGCCGGAGATCACCGCCGATGCGTGTGCCCCGAAGCCGAAAGGGAACTCGGCTACTTTCCTCAACAACGCAGGCCCGCATGCGCTACCGCTGGTTCTGCTCCCGCGGCCTGTTCACCGGCTCCGGCGTCGTCGAGGCCGGCTGCAAGAGCATCGCCGGCCAGCGCCTCAGACAAGCAGGAATGCACTAGACCACCGACGGCGCAGACGCCATCATCGCCCTGCGCTGCGCAAAGGCCAGCAGCCAGCGGGAAGCCATCTGAAACACCCCGCACACCCAGACACGAACCGCCTGACCAGCCCCGGCCCCAAGATGATCTTGGTTACCTACAAAAATGACGTACACCCCCCACGAAGCGTGGGCGCTGGGATTGTCGGTGGCAAGACGTAGCATCAACGGGTGGCGGTCAGGGCGGTCATCTTCGACTGGGGCGGGACGTTGACCCCGTGGCACTCGGTGGACCAGGAAGAACTGTGGCTGGCGGTGTGCGCGCGGCACTACCCGGCGGCCGAGGCGGCCGCCGCGGCCGCGGCGGCCCGGGCCGCGGAGATGGACCTGTGGCGGCTGGCCGAGAGCGGGCAGCAGAGCTCGACCCTGGACGCCGTCTTCGCGCGGGCCGGGGTCACCGCGTCGGCCGCCTTCCTGGACAGCTACTACGAGGCGTGGGATCCGCACACGTTGACCGACCCGGACGCGCCACCGCTACTGCGTGAATTGCGGCGCCGCGGCATCAGGATCGGCGTGCTGTCCAACACGATGTGGCCGCGCGCCGCCCACGAGCGGATCTTCATCAGGGATGAGCTCTTCGACCTGATCGACGGGGCGGTCTACAGCAGCGAGATCCCGTGGGTCAAGCCGCATCCGGAGGCGTTCCGGGCCGCGATGCGAGCCATCGGCGTGACCGATCCGGCCGAGTGCGTGTTCGTGGGCGACCGGCCCTACGACGACGTGCACGGGGCCAAGAGCGCGGGGATGCGCGGCGTGCTGGTGCCGAACTCCGCCGTGCCCGCGTTCGCCGGCACCGAGCCCGACGCGGTGATCCCGCGGCTGGCCGACCTCCTCCGTCACGTCGACCGCTGGTCGCAGTGACGCGCGAAAACTTTCTCAGGAAAAACGTTGGCGGATTAGTGACGCGCGACTCATAGCTACGGGGAGCAAGTGGGGGCTGGCCGGCTGCCGGGAACTCGCTACTGAGGGGGGGCGGGTTTCCGGCGCCCGGGCAGTCACGGCGATGACGCCCTGAACGAAGGCACCGGATGTAGCTAATAGACACACTTGCGGTGTTACATAGCACTATGCGTGACAGCGAGGTGGTCGCGGCCATCGTGGCGGGCAACCCGGAGGGGTTGGCCGAGGCCTACGACAGGTACGCGTCACCGCTGTACACCTACTGCCGCTCCCTGCTGCGCGAACCGGCTGATGCCGCCAGTTCGTCGCCGAGCCGGGGCATCCTGACCGTGACGCCTACCACGATCCTGCTCGGCCTGAACGGCGGCACGCTGACCCTGAAGGCCTCGTTCGGCTCGGTCAACTGGTCGATCACCGAGTCCTCGAGCCTGGTCGGCCAGGTCACGGTGTCGCCGACGGCAGGCACGCTGGCCTCCGGGCAGAGCACCACGGTCTCGCTGAGCTCCGGCAGCCTGCTGGGCGGCCTGCGCAAGGCCGCGCTGGCCGGCGGCGGTAGGGGCGTGGGCGCGTGCGCGGCCTGCACGCTCACCGTGAACCCGGGCAACATCACGGTCACGGTCGTGCTGGAGATCAGCGCGGGCAACAGTTCCAGCCCCCCGTCCAGTCCGCCTCCGTCCAGTCCGCCGCCGGACGACGCGCGGCCCGCCGCACTCGTGGGCCGGCTAGTGAACTGAGCCGGTCCGCTTGAGGGTCTGGATGATCGGCGCGGTCTGCACCGAGCTCAGTCCGGGCAACCCGGCCAGCTCGCCCGTGAGGTATTCGTAGAGATGCTGAGTATCGCGGAAGACGGCACTGGCCATCAGGTTGGTCGGTCCGGTCGTGGCGGCGGCGAACGGGATCTCGCGATGCGCGGCCAGGGCACGTCCCGTCTCTTCCAGCCGGGCCGGTTCGACCGTGAGCCAGAGCATGGCCTGAAGGTCCATGCCGAAGACCCGATTGTCGATGTCGATCTCGAAGGACAGCAGGCCGGCCCGGCGGAGCTCGTCCATCCGGCGGCGCACGGTCGACTCGTGCCAGTGGATGGCGGCGGCCAGCGCGGCATGGCTGGCCCGACCGTCGCGTGCGAGTTCGGCGAGCAGCGGTTCGTCCCCGGGAAGCAACACTCCCCCGCCGGCAGCCTGGCCAGGAGCGGCCGACGCGTTGAGCGTATCCAGCTGGGCGGCGGACAGGGCGCAGGTGATTTCCTGCCACGGCCCGGGGGTGAAGTCGTGCAAGATCGAGTACGCCGAGATCTGCACGACGCGGCGGCTGCCGGGCAGACCGCGCAGGAACAGGGCGTCGCGTTGCTCCGCGGTCCGCGCCTCGAGCGTGCACGCGATTTCGGTACCCCCGGAGGCAAGCCGTACCCAGCTGGTGTCCGGGCGGCGGGCCAGGGCCTCCGCGATAGAGTCGGCACTGCCCGGGGTGGTCTGCAGCCGGAGGAACCAGCCGGTCCAGCCCAGCTGGGATCCGTCGACCACGCCGAGCACGCGCAGCCCGGCTGATTCGCTCAACCTGCGATACCGCCGGGCGGCGGTCTGGTCGGAGATTCCTGTCACCTCGGCGAGGGTGCGGAAGGACGCCCGGGGCTCGATCGCCAGGATGTGGATAATCTGCCGATCGACGGCATCCAGCATCGTCACTTCCACGAAGATCAGCGTAACCGTTGTCGAGATCCGGCTCTATCTGGCTTGATCGTGGATTACTTTCGGTCGGCTGCCGCAGCATGAAGGTACGGCGCCCGGGAAGGGTGCCTGCTGATGGAGGGAATCGATGGATAAGAAGTGGTGGACCCTGCTGGCGGTGTGCACGGGAACGTTCATGCTGCTGCTGGACGTCACGATCGTGATCGTGGCGCAGCCGGCCATCCAGAGCGGACTGCACGCGAGCTTCAGCGAGGTGCAGTGGGTCCTCGACGCCTACGCTCTGACCCTGGCCTCGCTGCTGCTGACCTCGGGCGTGCTGGCTGACCGGTACGGCCGGAAGCGGCTGTTCAGCATCGGGCTGATCATCTTCACGCTCGGGTCGCTGCTGTGCGGCCTGGCCCAGGACCCGCTGATGCTGATTCTGTCGCGGAGCGGCCAGGGCGTCGGCGGCGCGATCATGTTCGCCACGTCGCTGGCCCTGCTCGGGAACAGCTTCCGCGGGAAGGACCGCGGTGTGGCGTTCGGCGTGTGGGGGGCGATCACCGGCGTGTCCACGGCGCTCGGTCCAGTGCTTGGCGGCGTGATTACCACGAACTGGAGCTGGCGCGGCATCTTCCTGGTCAACGTGCCCATTGGCGTCCTGGCCTTGGCCTTGACGGCCTGGCGAGTGCAGGAGTCGAAGTCACCGCGCCCGACGCCGCCGGACTGGATCGGGTTCGTGCTGCTCACCACCGGCCTGGTGAGCCTGGTCTACGGGCTGATCCGGGCGGGCGAGAACAGCTTTTCGGACACCGGGGTCATCGCGTGCCTGGCGGTCGGCGCCGGCGCGCTAGCCGCGTTCATCGTGGCCGAGCGGCGCGTCGCCAATCCGATGTTCGACCTGTCCCTGCTGCGCGTGCCGACCTTCGCCGGCGCCTCCATCGCCGCGTTCGCGATGAACGGCTCGCTGTACGCCGTGCTGCTCTGGCTGGTTCTCTACCTGCAGGACATTCTGGGTTACTCGGCGCAGGACGCGGGGCTGCGGCTGGCCATCATCAGCGGCGCCCAGTTCGTCACCGCGACGATCGCCGGGCGGTCCAGCGAGCGCGTGCCCGCCCGCTGGCTCATCGGCCCGGGCCTGCTGCTGGTCGGCGTCGGCCTGATCATCATGGCCGGGCTGACCGGGGGCAGCGGCTGGACCGACCTGATCCCCGGTTTCATCGTGTCGGGTCTCGGCGCCGGGCTGGTCAATCCGCCGCTGGCCTCTACCGCGATCGGGGTGGTCCCGCCGCAGAAGGCCGGGATGGCGTCGGGCGTCAACGCGACGTTCCGCCAGGTCGGCATCGCGGCGGGCATCGCCGGCCTCGGCGTGATCTTCAACTCCGCGCTGCAGCACAACCTGACCAGCGCCGCGGCGGTGACGTCGTCGGCCCCGCGCATCGTAACCATGGTCCGGCAGGGCCAGGTCGGCCAGCTGCTGGCCAGCCTGCCGCCCGCTCGCCGAGGCGAGGTCGCGGCGGCGATCAAGGCCGCGTTCGCGGCCGGCCTGAACGACCTGCTCTACGTGACCGCTGCCATCGCGCTGGTCGGCGCGGTGTGCGCGCTGCTGCTCATCCGGAGCAAGGACTTCGTGAGTCGCACCGAGCCGCAGGCCGCTCCGGCTGGGGACACGGGATCGGGTACGGACAGTGTCAGCCAGGTCCGTTCGGCATAAAGAAAAAGGACCTCAGCCGGGGCGGACCTGCGCGGTCCAGGCGGCGTGCGCGGTCGCGCGCTCGGCCTGGGCCCGCAGGGCCTGTACGGCGCGGGCGGGGTCGTCGGAGCCGAAGACCGCGGAGCCCGGCCACGAACACGTCCGCGCCCGCCTCGGCGCAGCGCTCGATGGTCTGCTCGTGGACCCCGCCGTCGACCTGGAGCCAGATCTGGGCCCCGCGCTCGGCCACCAAGGCGCGGGCCCGGCGCAGTTTCGGCAGCACGATGTCCAGGAAGTGCTGGCCGCCGAAGCCCGGCTCGACCGTCATCAGCAGCAGCATGTCGATCTCGGACAGCAAGTCCTGGTACGGCTCTACCGCGGTGCCCGGGTTGACGGCCAGCCCGGCGCGGGCGCCCGCGGCGCGGATGGCCCGCAGCGTGCGGACCGGGGCGTGCGCCGCCTCGGCGTGGATGGTGACGTTGCGCGCGCCGGCCTCGGCGTACTCCGGCGCCCACCGGTCCGGCTCATCGATCATCAGGTGACAGTCGATGGGCAGCGTGGTGTGCTTGAGCAGCGACTCCACGACGGGCAGGCCCAGGGTGAGGTTCGGCACGAAGTGGTAGTCCATCACATCCACGTGCAGCCAGTCGGCGACGCTGGCCACCGCGGCGGCCTCGTCGGCGAGCCGGGCAAAGTCCGCGGACAGGATGCTCGGTGAGATCTGAACGGCCACAGCCCAGAGTGTAGATTGCCTGGGTGCGCCTCAACCCCCCGGCTAGGGGATTAGCGCCCGGGGCGACACGCCGGAGGCGGGGAGAGGGAAATGTCGTATCGTAGGGGTACAGTTCGATACTGAGTTCGACCCAGATCTTTGCATAACGCGAACTTCTGCGTGAAACACGGTACGACCTGGAGGGTGCTCATGCCGTCAGAACCGCCCAGCGCACTGCTCGACCGGGTGCGCAAGCTGCTGGCGAAGGCCGAGGCCGAGGGGGTGACCCCGCCCGAGGCCGAGGCGCTGACCGCGAAGGCCGCCGAGCTGATGGCCCGCTACGGCATCGACCGGGCCCGGCTGGCCGCGTCCCGCCCGGAGACCGACCGGCCGGGCAGCCGCGTCATCGACATCGACAACCCGTGGGCCCAGGTCCGGGCGCACCTGCTGGCCGGGCTGGCCGGCGCCATGCGGTGCCAGTGCGTCCTGCTGCACACCAGCGGGCCGGGGGCACGCATTCACGTGTTCGGCTACGCCTCGGATCTGGAGCGGGCCGACATCCTGTACACCTCGCTGCTGCTCCAGATGGCACGCGGGCTGACCGCCGCCGTCGTGCCCGACGGAGTGCGCAGCGTTCGGGCGTGGCGGCGGAGCTGGCTGCTCGGCTTCGTCACCGCCGTCATCACCCGGGTGCGCTCGGCCGAGGAGCGCGCCGCCAGCAACGCCGAGGGCGAGGCGCAGTCCGGGCCGAGCACGGCGCTGGTGCTGGCCGACCGGGCCGTGGTCATCCGGCGTCGGCTGGAAGAGGCATACCCGGTGACCCGGAAGACCCGCATTACCTACAGCGGCCGCGGTTACAGCGCGGGCTACGCCCAGGGCCAGCGGGCCGACATCGGCAATGCCCGCCTGGGCCAGAGCCGCGCGCTCAGCCGCGCCTAAAGGAGCGAGCCAAAGGGGCGCGGCGCTGCCTGGACTGAGGAGCGACGAAGGAGCGACGAGGGAAGGCAGCGCCTTAAGAGCGCCCCGGAGGCGAGCGACGGGCAAGCAGAGCGAGGAAGATCGCGTCGGTGCCATGGCGGTGCGGCCAGAACTGAGCGAACCGGGGGTCGGAGGCGCGCAGGCCGGGGACGTCGGCGAGGACGGCGGGAGCGTCGAGGATGGTGACGTCGCCGCGGAGGCCGGCGACGGCGGTGACCACATCGCGGGTCTCCGCCAGGTGCGGTGAGCAGGTCACGTAGGCGACTACGCCGCCGGGCCGGACCGACTCGATGGCGGCGTCCAGCAGCTCACGCTGGAGTCCGGCCAGCTCCGAGACGTCGTCCGGGGTCTTGCGCCACCGGGCTTCTGGGCGGCGGCGGAGCGAGCCGAGGTTCGAGCAGGGCACGTCGGCGAGCACACGGTCGAACGTCCCGGGCCGCCAGGGGACGTGCCGCCCGTCGGCGGCGATGACGGCCCGGTCGAATTCGGCGCCGTCGAGTTCGGCGCGGCTCAGGGCGTCCAGGACCCGGCTGGCCCGGTGCGGGCGGACGTCGGAGGCGACCAGGCGGGCTCCGCGCTCGGCGGCGAGCCCGGCCAGCAGCCGGGCCTTGCCACCGGGACCCGCGCACAGGTCGAGCCAGAGACGGTCCGGGCCCGGGTCGCTCGCGTTGTCGCCCACGCTCACGCGGGTCAGAGCGAGCGCCGCGAGCTGGCTGGCTTCGTCCTGCACGACGGCCCGGCCGCTGGCGACGTAGGGGGCCGGGTCACCGGCGGCCAGCCGCAGGCCGTAGGGCGACCAGCGGGTCGGGGTCGTGTCCGCGACGTCGCTGTCTTTGCGGGCGGGGTCTTTGCGGGCGGGGTCTTTGCGGGCGGGGTCTTTGCGGGCGGGGTCTTTGCGGCCGGGGGTGACGGCGAGGACCACGTCGGGCCTGAGGTTGCCGGCCGCGAGGGCGTCCTCGAGCTCGGCGGTGCTGGCCGGCCCCAGCGCGTCGGCGAACGCCTCGATGATCCAGCGGGGGTAGCTGTGGCGGACGGCCAGGTAGCCGTACGGGTCGCGGTCGCGGCTGGGGGCGACGATCTCGGTCCAGCCGTCCAGGTCGCGGGTCGCGACCCGGCGGAGCACGGCGTTGACGAAGCCCGACGGGCGGGGGCCGCAGACGTCCTTGACCAGGTCGACTGAGGTGGCCACGGCGGCGTGCGGGCCGACCCGGGTGGCCAGCAGCTGGTGCGCGCCGAGCCGCAGGACGTCGCGCACCGTCGGGTCCAGCTGGTCACGGTCACTGCAGGCGGCCACGATCGCGTCGTACGTGCCGCGGCCGCGCAGCGTGCCGTAGGTGAGTTCGGTGGCGAAGGCGGCGTCCCGGCCGGTCAGTCCGCGTTCGGTCAGCAGGGCGGGCAGCAGCAGGTTGGCGTACGCGTCGCGGTCCGCGACCGCGCGCAGGACGTCGTAGGCCGCGCGCCGGGCTGGGTCGGCCCGGCGCCGGCCTGGCCCGGGGCCGCGGGGATCGTGCTCGCTCGGCCATGTCAGCCGAGCCGCACGGGGCCGCCCGAGCGCAGCCCGCGGGTCCAGTCCGAGGCCGTCATCCGGCGCTTGCCCTCGGCCTGCACCTCGCCGAGACGCACCGGGCGCGAGCCCGTGCCCACAAACACGTCGTGCTTGGTGGCCAGCACCTCTCCGGGCGCCAGGTCGGGTGCGTCGGCGGGCCCGCCGGGTGACACCGGGCCGAGCTTCAGCCGGGCGCCGTCGTGCTCGGTCCACGCCCCGGGCTCGGGCGTGCAGGCACGGATCAGCCGGTCCACCACGTGGGCGGGCAGCTTCCAGTCCACCCGCGCGTCGGCGGGCGTGAGCTTCGGCGCGAAGCTCACGCCCTCGGCCGGCTGCGGGACCGCCTCCAGGGTTCCGGCCTCGATCCCGTCCAGCGTGTCGACGAGCAGCCGGGTGCCGGAGTGCGCCAGCCGACCCAGCAGGTCACCGCTGGTATCGGTGGGGCGGACCGGTTCGGTCAGCACCCCGTACACCGGGCCCGCGTCCAGCTCGGCCACGACGCGGAACGTGCTGGCGCCGGTCACGTCGTCGCCGTGCATGATGGCGTGCTGCACGGGGGCGGCACCGCGCCAGGCCGGCAGCACCGAGAAGTGCAGGTTGACCCAGCCGTGGACGGGCACGTCGAGCACGGCCTGCGGGATCAGCGCGCCGTACGCGACCATCGGGCAGCAGTCGGGGGCGATCTCGCGCAGCCGGTCGAGGAACACCGGGTCCCGGGCCCGGGCCGGGGTGAGTACCTCGAGGCCGACCTCGGCGGCCCGCCGCGCCACCGGGCTCGACTCGACGTGACGGCCACGCCCGGCCGGCGCGTCGGGGCGGGTCAGCACCGCGACAACCTCGTGCCGTGAGGCCAGCACCGCGTCCAGAGCCGGCACCGCCGTCTGCGGGGTACCCGCGAACACCAGGCGCATCGGTCTACAGGGCCCGCCCGAGGGTCTCGTGCGGAGACAACCTCACCTTGGGGATGGGGTCGCCCCACCATTCGGCCTCGCGGATCGCCTTCATGGCCAGCTTGCGCTGGGCCGGGTCCATCCGGTCGATGAACAAGATGCCATCCAGGTGGTCGGTCTCATGCTGGATGCAGCGGGCCAGCAGTTCGGTGCCCTCGATCGTCACCGGGTCGCCGTACATGTTGAAACCCGTGGCGACCACTCCGTAGGCGCGCGTGACCGGGTAGGCCAGGCCGGGGAACGACAGGCAACCCTCGTCGTCCTCGTCTTCCTCCTGGGACAGGTCGAGCGAGGGATTGATCAGGTGGCCCGGCTCGTGGTCGTCCACGTGGTAAGTGAAGACGCGCAGCCCGACGCCGATCTGCGGCGCGGCCAGGCCGACTCCGGGCGCGTCCAGCATGGTGTCGGTGAGGTCCTTGACCAGCCTGCGCAGCTCGGCATCGAAGTCGCGCACCGGCTCGGCCGGGGTGCGCAGCACCGGGTCACCGAAAAGACGGATCGGCTTGACGCTCACGAAACCTCCTGACGCATGACGGCGTGGCGCCGTCGGCATCCAGTTTATCCGTCAGCGTTTATCCGTCAGGCAACCTCGGCCGGGTCGAGCTGGACGCGCACGGGGGCGCCGTCCTTGCGTGCGCTGCGGGCAGCCTGCGCTGCGTGCAGGGCCCGGGCCAAGGCCAGGCCGTCGGTTCGGGGAATCCTGATCAGCGCGCGTTCTGCGGGCTCGGGATCTGGTTCGGCGCCGTTCGGCTCGGCCGGGATCGGTCCCAGGATCTCGGCTCGGTCCGGGAGCTCAGCCGAGCCGACGAATTCCGCGACCGCGGTTGACGGGCCGGTGACGGCCGCCATCCGCACCGTGGGCGGGAAGCCGAGCTCGGCTCGTTCGGCCAGTTCCCGTTCGGCGAAACCGACCGGATCCCAGCGGACCAGGGCCTGCACCGCGGGCACCGACACCTCGGCCAGCACGACCACGGACCCTCCGGGCCGGACCAGGGCGGCGGCGTTCAGCCACCGGCGCAGCGTCTCTTCGGCAGCGCGCAGGCTCGGCCGGCCGAGCAGGGCCCAGCCGTCCAGCAGCAGCGCGGCGGCATAGCCGTCCGCCGCGACCGGTTCGGCCCCGGGGGTGGCGATGACCAGGGCGGGCTCGGCCGGCACCTCGGCCAGCACGTGCTGGCCACCCGAGGTGCGCACCGGCACGTCGGGAAAGGCGCGGCCCAGCTCCTCCGCGGTCCGGGCCGCGCCGGTGACCAGCGCGCGCAGGCGGTCCGATCCGCACCGCGGGCAGGCCCAGTCGGCGGCCAGGGCGCCGCACCACCGGCAGCCCGGCACCTCGTTGGACCCGCCGACGCGCAGCGGCCCGCCGCATACGGCGCACCGGGCCTGGGCGCGGCAGCGGGCGCAGGCGATCGCGGCAAGATACCCGCGCCGGGGAACCTGGACCAGGACCGGCCCGGGCCGGGTCTCGCGGTTACGGGCGTCGCTGCTGCGGGCGGTGCTGCTGCGAGGGTCGCCTGTGAGGGCGGTGCGGGCGGTGCGCAGGGCGAGGCTGGGCAGGCGGGCGGTCATGGCCGCGGCGTCCCGGGCGAGTTCGGCTTCGTCCGGCGCGGCCCGGACCCGCGGCGCGACCTGGCGCAGGACTTCCGGCAGGCCGACCAGCGGTTTGGCCCACCCGGCCGCGACCAGCTGGGTCAGCTCGGCGGTCCGGGCGAACCCGCCGATCAGGGCGGCCGCGCCGGACTGGTAGGCGCGCAGGGCGAGCACCTCCCGGGCATTCGGGTAGGGGGCCCGGGGCTCGGCGTGCAGGTCGTCGCCGTCGTCCCAGAGGACCACCAGGCCCAGCTGGCAGACCGGGGCGAACATCGCGGCCCGGGTGCCCGCCACGACCCGGACCGTGCCCCGGAGCACGGCCAGCCAGCGACGGTAGCGCTCGGCCGGGCCGAGATCGGCGGTCAGGCAGACGTGGCCTTCGGCTTCTTGGTTCACCGCTTGGTTCACCGCGGTAAGCGCCGCGTCGACCCGGGCCAGGTCGCGGGCGTCCGGGACGACGATGACCACGCCGCGGCCGGCGGCGGCCGTGGTGGCGGCAGCAATGGCGATCTCGGCCGGCCACTCGGGACCGGGCAGGGCCGACCAGGCGGCGCGGACCGGGCGGCCCTCGGCCAGCGCATCCAGGAACGTCTGCCCGGCCGGGTACCGGGTCCACGGGCCGGGCACGGGCCGGGACGGTGCAGGGTCCAGCGGAGCAGTGGCGTGCCGGGGCGGGGCTGCGCGTTCGGCGGTGGCGTGCCGGGGCGGGATGGCCAGCCGGAGCACGTCGGCCAGCGTGCCCGCGTACCGGTCGGCCACCGAGCGGGCCAGAGCGAAGATCTCGGGCGTGAGCACCGGCTCCGGCGAGATCACCCGCTCCAGCCGGGAGAGGCGGCCCTGGTGTTCGCTGGTCTGAGTCCGGTCCAGGAGGTAGCCGTCGACCAGCTGGCCGGCGAACCTGACCCGTACCCGGCAGCCAGGTACGGCCGTTTCGTCCATGGTGGCCGGGACCAGGTAGTCGAAGGGCCGGTCGAGGTGAGCGAGCGAGATGTCGACCGCCACCCGGGCGACCGGCAGCCGCTCGCTGACCGCCTGATCCTTCGGCCCCTTCGCCACAGTTTCCGTCTTACCAGACCGGAGGCTTCGGTTTTGCCGGCCACGTCCACCCCCGCCTTCGTCGGGGGTATTTTCCATGATCACGAAGACTTTTAGGTCATATAGAGTATCAAATCCTTCATGATCATGAAATCTAGCATCTGAATTCGAGGAGTACACGCGGGAGCGAGCCGCAGCAGCGTCGCAGACCGGACAGCAAACGCAGGACCCGCGCGTTGCAGACCGGACAGCAAACGCAGGACCCGCGCGTCGCAGACCGGACAGCAAACGCAGGACCCGCGCGTCGCAGACCGGACAGCAGACGCAGGGCCCGCGAGTCACGGGCCCCGCGGAGAGGAACAACGCTTCGTTCGGCATAAATCGCCGAAGCCGCGGCGGCGCGTCTGGTAGCGGGTCAGTAAAAGACGGTGCAGCGGCGCATCGACCCGGTAACCGGGTGTGCAGCACAGGCAGCGAAAGCCGCGGAAAAATCATCCCACGCTGTTAGGCGCCGGCGGCGGTGCGGAGCTCGTCGGCGCGGTCGACGCGCTCCCAGGAGAAGTCGGGCTCGGTACGGCCGAAGTGCCCGTAGGCCGCGGTCTGCGCGTAGATCGGGCGGAGCAGGTCCAGCGCGTAGATGATGGCCCGCGGCCGCAGGTCGAAGACCTTCATGACCGCGTCCTGGATCCGCTCCACAGGCACCTTCTCCGTGCCGAAGCACTCGACGAACAGCCCGACCGGCACCGCCTTGCCGATCGCGTACGCCACCTGGGCCTCGCAACGGTCGGCCAGGCCGGCGGCGACCACGTTCTTGGCCACCCAGCGCATCGCGTACGCCGCGCTGCGGTCGACCTTCGACGGGTCCTTGCCGGAGAAAGCGCCTCCCCCGTGGCGGGCCATGCCGCCGTAGGTGTCGATGATGATCTTGCGTCCGGTCAGCCCGGCGTCGCCCATGGGACCGCCGATCTCGAACCGGCCGGTCGGGTTGACCAGCAACCGGAAGCCCTCGGTGTCGATCTGCGCGTCGGCCAGGACGGGCTCGACCACGTAGTCCCGGATGTCGGGGGCGAGCAGTTCCTTAAGGTTGATGTCCGGCGCGTGCTGGGTGGAGACCACCACGGTGTCCAGCCGGACCGGCCGGTCCCCGGCGTACTCGATCGTCACCTGCGTCTTGCCGTCCGGGCGCAGGTACGGCACCGTGCCCGCGCGGCGGACCTCGGACAGCTGCTTGGCCAGCTTGTGCGCGAGCATGATCGGCAGCGGCATCAGCTCCGGCGTCTCCCGGCACGCGTAGCCGAACATGAGACCCTGGTCGCCCGCGCCCTGCCGGTCGAAGTCGTCGGTCCCCTCGCCCTCGCGGTACTCGAACGCGTCGTTGACGCCCTGGGCGATGTCCGGTGACTGGGAGCCGATCGAGACCGACACGCCGCAGGAGGCGCCGTCGTAGCCCTTGGCCGAGGAGTCGTAGCCGATCTCGAGGATCTTGTCCCTGATGATGCCAGGGATGTCGATGTAGGTCTGGGTGGTGACCTCGCCGGCCACATGCACCTGGCCGGTCGTGATCAGCGTCTCCACCGCGACCCGGCTGCCCGGATCGTCCTTGATCATGGCATCAAGGATGACGTCACTAATCTGGTCGGCCATTTTGTCGGGATGACCCTCGGTCACCGACTCAGAAGTAAACAGGCGACGCGCCACTTCGTTTTCCCCTCCTAGGACCCGGCAACTGCGGCGATTCTATCCGGAGTCTGCAGGGGAGACGGTCCGCTTCGGATTGGCCGCTTACTTCGGATGTGACGCGTAGCGGTCACTTCAGGTTGACAGCGGCCAGGTCCCACACCACATTGGCGAGCGCTTCCTTCGGCCCGCGCGCGATCCGGGTGACCGTTCCGTCGGCCCCGTAGACGACCGCCTCGTTGTCCGGGGTCCCGAAGCCGAGCCCGTTACCCACCGGGTTGACCACCAGCAGGTCACACCCCTTGCGGGCGAGCTTGGCCCGGGCCGCCTGCTCGGAGGTGTCCGTCTCGGCGGCGAAACCGACCAGGACCGGCTGCGTGCCGCCGGGACCCCGCTGCTCGGCCAGTCCGGCCAGGATGTCCGGGTTCTCGACCAGGCGCAGCGGCTCGGGCGGCTGCCCGTCCTTCTTGATCTTGCCGTCGCTGCGGGTCTCGGGACGGTAGTCGGCCACCGCGGCGGCCATCACCACGACGTCCGCGCTTTGCGCCGCCTTCAGGACCGCGTCCCGCATCTGCAGCGCCGAGACGACCCGGGTCACCTTGGCCCCGGCCGGGTCGGGCAGCGCGACGTTGGCCGCGATCACGGTCACCTCGGCGCCCCGGGCGACGGCGGTCCGGGCCAGCGCGTAGCCCTGCGTGCCAGTGGACCAGTTGCCGATAAACCGCACCGGGTCGATCTCCTCCCGGGTGCCGCCCGCAGAGACGACCACGCGGCGGCCGGCCAGGTCCTGGTTCTTCGGGCCCGGGTCGTCGAGCAGGCGGACGGCCACGGCGAAGATCTCTTCAGGCTCGGGCAGGCGGCCTGCGCCGCTGTCGGCCCCGGTGAGGCGGCCGACCGCGGGGTCCAGCACTACAGCTCCCCGGCGACGCAAGAGGGCCACGTTGGCCTGGGTGGCCGGGTGCTCCCACATCTCGGTGTGCATGGCGGGCGCGTACAGCACCGGGCACCTGGCGGTCAGCAGCGTGGCGGTCAGCAGATCGCCGGCCATCCCGGCCGCGGCCCGGGCCAGCAGGTCGGCGGTGGCCGGGGCCACCAGGACCAGGTCGGCGGACTGGCCGAGCCGGACGTGCGGCACCTCGGGTACGCCGGTCCAGACGTCGGTGGTGACAGGTTCGCCGGACAAAGCGGCCCAGGTGGCCTCGCCGACGAAACGGAGGGCGTCAGCGGTGGGCACGACGCGGACGCGGTGCCCGGATTCGGTCAGCAGCCTGAGCAGCCCGCAGACCTTATAAGCCGCAATGCCCGCGCCGACGCCCAAAATCACACGGGCCGACGCGGGCATGACTGCCTCGGGCTGGTATGGGTCAGCCTTCGGTGGCCTCGACGTTGAGCAACCGCTCCTTGATCTCACGGAGCGAGATGGACAGCGGCTTCTCCTGACTGCGCGTCTCGACCAGCGGGCCGACGTACTCCAGTAGCCCCTCGCCGAGCTGGGAGTAGTACGCGTTGATCTGCCGTGCGCGCTTCGCGGCCATGATTACCAGCCGGTACTTGCTGTCCACGACCTCGAGAAGCTCGTCGATCGGCGGGTTGATGATGCCGTCGGCGACCTGAGTGCCTGCCACGTTCTGCCTTCCGTTGTTCACTGCTCCATCAAGGCTATCAGCTGGTGGCACACGTCCTGGACGGATGTGTTCACCAGCGTGATGTCGAACTCGGCGGCCGCCGCGAGCTCGTCCTCGGCGGCCGCTAGCCGGCGTGCCAAGACCTCGGGCCCCTCTGTGCCTCTTCCGGTGAGCCTGCGGACCAGCTCGTCCCAGGACGGCGGGGCCAGGAATACCAGCCGGGCGTCGGGCGCGGCCCGCCTGACCTGCCGCGCTCCGGCCACGTCGATCTCCAGCAGGCAGGCCACGCCCGCCTCGAGCTTCTCGTTCAGAGGCGCGCGCGGCGTGCCGTACCGGTTGCCGGCGAACTGCGCCCACTCCAGCAGCGCTCCCCCGGCAACCAGCCGGTCGAACTCACTGTCGTCGACAAAGTAATATTCCCGGCCGTCTACTTCCCCCGGCCGCGGCCGACGTGTCGTAACCGACACGGAAATCCAGATGTCGGGGCAAACCCTGCGGAGTTCGGCGACGACCGTGCTCTTCCCGACCCCGGAGGGCCCGGAGAGCACGGTCAGCCGCGAATGCACCGGGGTCGCGACCGCGGCTCCGCCAGGACGTTGCTCCGGTCTGCCGTCAGATATCGGCACCGAACTCTTGCTCAAGCGCGGACCGCTGGTTGGTACCCAGCCCGCGTACGCGACGCGATTCCGCTATGCCCAGCCTTTCCATGATCTGCTTTGCCCGCACCTTGCCCACGCCGGGCAGGGACTCAAGCAGAGCCGAGACCTTCATCTTGCCAATCACGTCATCAGTCCCGCCTTCCTTGATGACATCCGACAAGGTCGTGGCCCCGCGCTTGAGGCGATTCTTCACCTCAGCGCGTTCTTTGCGTGCGCGGGCAGCCTTCTCCAGTGCCGCCGCACGTTCTTCAGGAGTGAGGGGAGGAAGAGCCACTCGAGGTCACCTCGGGTTTCGTTGGAAAAAAGGTTTGTCGGGAGGGGAAACTAGCCAATCACGTACCCTTTCGGCAACGCAAACCCCCGTTTACGTCATCACAAATTGAAATATATTACTCATAGTAAGCAATTCATTACTTAGAGTAATCATTGCCCGGCCCGGGCCTCAACTAGGGGTCTCACCGGGCGATATTCCGTGGTCAAGCTGCAAGACATCAGCGTATGCCATGGGTGTCCGGGCGGTTGACCACCCTCCCGGCGCGTCGTGGATTCGTCACAAATATCCGCGCTCCGCCGGGGCGTCGCCGATCTAATTCGGGTCAGCCGAGCGGGCGCGTTCCCGCGGCGGTCTTCGCCTCGACTCACGGTCTCTGCTCGTTTTGATCCCGATTATCGCCAGCTGGGATGATAGATGATCTATGAGACTTATGTTACTCCTGATACGCTCGGGACGATTTAGGCGTTTCTACCCCGTCTAGCCCCATCTGGGCCCCGTTGAGCTTGCTGACATCCTACTCGCTGCGTGAGCTCTACGTCACCCCAGGTCACCCAATGTCCTGACGGAAGTTTTCCGGGCCCCATCGCGAGGGCCGGCCGGGCTTCAGGCCCGATCACGGGCGACGCTGACCCGCCGCAGCGACGCGGCGATGGCGGCCGCGGCCGCCCCCGGATCCGGCGCCCGGGTGATCGGCCGACCGATCACCAGCAGGTCCGCGCCGGCCAGCAGCGCCTCCTCCGGCGTCGCGACCCGCGCCTGATCGTCGGCCTCGGCGCCGGCCAGCCGGACCCCGGGCGTGATGAGCGTCACATCCGGGCCGACCTCCGACCGGACCGCGGAGACCTCACGCGGCGAGCAGACCAGGCCCTGCGCGCCCGCCGCGACCGCGAGGGTGGCCAGCCGCAGGACCGCGTCTGGCACCGGCCCGGTCATCCCGATCCGGCCCAGGTCATCGTCGCCCAGCGAGGTCAGCACGGTGACGGCCGCGACCATCGTGTCCGGCGCGGCCTCGACGGCCGCCCGGATGACGTCGGCGCCGCCGAGCGCGTGCACGGTCAGCACGTCGGGCCGCAGCCGGGCCACCGCCCGCGCCGCCCCGGCCACCGTGGCCGGGATGTCGTGCAGCTTGAGGTCCAGGAACACCGAAACCCGGCTGGCTCCCCGTACCGTCGCCACCACCTGCGGTCCGTAGCGCAGGTACAGCTCCAGGCCGACCTTGACGGTGCTCACGTGCGGCGTCACGAGCGCCGCCCACCGCGCAGCCGTCTCCAGGTCGGGGGCGTCGAGCGCGACCGCCACCGGCGCCGGCTTGCTCACGGCCACTCCTTCCACTCTCCGCTACCACCCTGTCAGTGTTGGCCCGGGGGGCGACCCCTGGGAACCCCCCGATCACGGGGGGGCTGCCCGTCCGCCCGTCCCCACCTGGCGGGGTGAGCGCGCCCGATAACGTCGGCGACCTGATCGGCGCCGATGGCCGCCAGTTCCTCCTCCAGTTCCCGTACGACGCGCGAGCACGCCGACGGGTCATGCATGATCGCGGTGCCGACGCCGATCATCCAGGCGCCCGCGAGCAGCAGCTCCAGCGCGTCCCGCCCGGTGCGCACGCCGCCCGTCCCGATGATCGGCACGTCGGGGAACGCCTCGGCCACCTGCCACACGCACCGCACCGCGACCGGCCGGACGGCGGGCCCGGACAGGCCGCCGTACGCCCCGGCCAGGGCCGGGCGCATGGTCGCGGGATCGATGGCCATACCGAGCACCACGTTGATCAGCGAGAGCCCGTCCGCGCCGGCCGCGACGCAGGTGCCGGCCACGGCCACGATGTCGGTCACATCCGGCGATAGCTTGGCGAACACCGGTAGGTCGTGCCGGAGGCTGGCGCGCACCGCCGCGACCACGGACCCGGCGGTCGTTGGGTCGAGGGCGAACAGGCGCCCGGCGTCCTCCGCGTTCGGGCAGGAGAGGTTGATCTCGACCGCGGACACGCCCGCCGCGTCGGACAGCCGGGCCGCCAGCGCGCCGTATTCGCGGACGGTCTGGCCCGCGATCGAGACCACCACGCGGGTGCCGTGGGACAGCAGCCACGGCAGGTCGCGCTGCAGGAAGGCATCGATGCCCGGACCCTGCAGGCCCACCGAGTTCAGCAGCCCGCTGGGCGTCTCGGCCAGCCGGGGCGCCGGGTTGCCGGTTCGCGGCTCGGTCATGATCGACTTGCTGATGATCGCGCCGACCCGGGCGACGTCGATGAACTGGGCCAGCTCGCGGCCCGCGCCTGCGCAGCCCGCCGCGGCCAGCACCGGGTTGGGCAGCTCGAGCGGCCCGAGCCGGGCCCGCATGTCAGCCGGCATGCAGGTGCCCCTCGGCCTTGGGCTTCCAGCCCGGCGCCCCGAGCGCGTCGAACGGGATCGTGCCCACGTCATCCCAGCGGACCAGGTCGGCGCGGAACACCGGGCCGTCCACGCACGCGCGCACGATCCGGGTGACCCCGTCGGTCCCGGTCACCGGCAGCACGCAGCCCATGCAGACCCCGATCCCGCAGGCCATGGGCACGTCCACCGAGGCCTGCACCGGGATCGCGTAGCGGGCGGCCAGCGCCGTCACGTCGCGCAGTACGGGCACCGGCGCGCTGGCGTAGATCACCTCGGTGCGCGCCTCGCGGATGACCTGCTCCAGCATGGCGGTGACCGGGCCACGGGCGCCCAGCGAGCCGTCGGCGGTGGTGATCGTCGCGCTCCGCCCGGACCGGCGGGCGCTCAGCGCGCCGAAGACCCGGTCCGCGCTCGGCCCGCCGAGCAGGAAATCAACGCTGCAGGCACGATCGGTCAGCTTGGCGGCGAGCGCGAACAACGGCGCGCTGCCGTAGCCGACCCCGAGCAGCAGGCACCGGGACGGGTTCTTCGGCACCGGGAACGGCCGGCCCAGCGGGCCTACGGCGTCCAGGGTGTCGCGCGCGCGCAGCGTGGCTAGCCACCGGGTGCCCGGCCCCAGCGCCTCGAACACGAACTCCACCGTGCCGCCGTGGTCGGGGCGGACGTCGTGCACGACGAACGCCCGGCGGCCGAGCATGGACGTCTCCGGGCCGCCGACGGCCACCGTGACGAACTGCCCGGGCCGGAACCTGGTCGCGATGGCGGGGGCGACCAGGGTCAGCGCGTGATAGGCATCGACGCGCCGCAGGGTCAGCACGGTGGCGCGGACCTGGACCGGCCCCGCGCCTGGCTCAATCACAGGGCTCACTCACGCTGCTGCCTCAATCACGGGGCGCGCGCAGCAGTGCGGCGTGCTCCTGCAGCGACCGCACGCCGATCTCGCCGCGGATGATGGCCTCGATGCCCTGCACCGCGGCGGCCAGTCCGGCCACCGTGGTCACGCACGGGATGCCGCGGCGGACCGCCGCGGTGCGGATCTCGTAGCCGTCGAGCCGAGGGCCGGACTGCCCGGGACTGCCGAACGGCGTGTTCACGATCAGGTCCACCTCGCCAGCGAGAATCCGCGTCACCACGGTCGGCTCGCCATCAGGTCCCGGGCCGTCGCCGTGCTTTCGCACGATCTTGGCACGAACCCCGTTACGGCGCAGCACCTCCGCCGTTCCGTCGGTGGCCCATACCTCGAAACCCAGGTCGGCCAGGCGCTTGACCGGGAAGATCATGGACCGCTTGTCGCGGTTCGCCACCGACACGAACACCCGGCCCTTCACCGGCAGCGACCCGTACACAGCGGCCTGGGATTTCGCGTAGGCCGTGCCGAACATCGAGTCGATCCCCATTACCTCGCCGGTGGAGCGCATCTCCGGTCCGAGCACCGTGTCCACGCCCTGGCCGCCCGGATCGCGGAACCGCCCGAACGGCAGCACCGCCTCCTTGACCGCGACCGGCGCGTCCAGCGGCAGCTCACCGCCGTCGCCGCTTTGTTCGAGCATCCCTTCCGCGCGCAGCTCGGCGATGGTGGCGCCCAGCATGATGCGCGCCGCGGCCTTGGCCAGCGGGACCGCGGTGGCCTTGGAGACGAACGGCACGGTGCGCGAGGCCCGCGGGTTGGCCTCGAGCACGTACAGCACTCCCCCGGCCATCGCGTACTGAACGTTCAGCAGGCCGCGCACGCCCACCCCGTTGGCGATCGCCTCAGTGGCCGCGCGGACCTGCGCGATGTCGCCGCGGCCGATGGTGATCGGCGGCAGCGCGCAGGCCGAGTCGCCCGAATGGATGCCAGCCTCCTCGATGTGCTCCATCACACCGCCGAGGTACAGCTCGGATCCGTCGTACAGGGCGTCGACGTCGATCTCGATCGCGTCGTCGAGGAACCTGTCGATGAGCACCGGGTGGCCGGGGCTGACCTCGGTGGCTTTCGATACGTACGAGCGCAGCGTGGCATCGTCGTAGACGATCTCCATGCCGCGCCCGCCCAGTACGTACGAGGGCCGGACCAGCACCGGGTAGCCGATCTCGCGGGCGATGCTTGCCGCTTGCGTGTACGTGGTCGCCGTCCCGTACCTCGGCGCGGTCAGCCCGGCGTCGTGCAGGACCTGGGCGAACGCGGCGCGGTCCTCGGCCAGGTGGATGGCCTCGGGCGAGGTGCCCACCACGGGGACGCGGGCGGCCCCGAGCGCCCGGGCCAGGCCCAGCGGGGTCTGCCCGCCGAGCTGCACGATCACGCCTTCGACCTTTCCTGTGGCCTGCTCGGCCCGGACCACCTCCAGCACGTCTTCCAGGGTGAGCGGCTCGAAGTACAGCCGACCCGAGGTGTCGTAGTCGGTGGAGACCGTCTCCGGGTTGCAGTTGACCATGACGGTCTCGTAGCCGGCCTCGGCCAGCGCGAAGGACGCGTGCACGCACGCGTAGTCGAACTCGATGCCCTGGCCGATGCGGTTCGGCCCGCTGCCCAGGATGATCACCTTGGGTTTCTCGCCCCAGGGGACCTCGGTTTCGTCGTCGTAGGTGGAGTACAGGTACGGGGTGCGGGCAGCGAACTCCGCCGCGCAGGTGTCCACCGCGTGGTACACCGGGCGCACGCCGAGCCCCCAGCGGATCTCCCGGATCACCGTTTCTGTGGTGCCGCGCAGCTCGGCGAGCTGCGCGTCGGAGAAGCCGTTCTGCTTGGCGGTGCGGAGGGTCTCCGCGTCGATGGCCTGAGCGTGTCGTACGTGCTCGGCGACCTGGTTTATGTGCTGGATCTGCTCGATGAACCAGGGATCGATGCCGGTTGTGGTCGCGACCTGTTCCGCGCTGGCGCCCGCCCGCAGCGCCCGGTGGATGGTGTTCAGGCGGCCGTCGTGCGGGGTTCCGCAGTCACGCAGCAGACCCGCCGCGTCGGCGGGGGTTTCTTCTTTCCAGCCGAACGGACCGTGGTTACTCTCCAGCGACCGGAGCGCTTTCTGCAGCGCCTCGGGGAAGCTCCGGCCAATGGCCATGGCTTCTCCCACGCTCTTCATGTGGGTGGTGAGCGTGGGGTCGGCGCCGGGGAACTTCTCGAACGCGAACCGCGGTACCTTGACCACCACGTAGTCCAGCGCCGGGCTCGAAGCAGGCCGGCGTCTGGCCGGTGATGTCGTTCGGGATCTCGTCCAGGGTGTAGCCGATGGCCAGCCGCGCGGCGATCTTGGCGATGGGGAAGCCGGTGGCCTTGGACGCCAGCGCACTGCTTCGCGAGACGCGCGGGTTCATCTCGATCACGACCATCCGGCCGGTGCGCGGCTCGACGGCGAACTGGATGTTGCAGCCGCCGGTGTCCACGCCGACCGCGCGCATGATGGCGATCGCCGCGTCACGCATCCGCTGGTACTCCCGGTCGGTCAGGGTCATGGCCGGAGCCACGGTGACCGAGTCGCCGGTGTGCACGCCCATCGGGTCGATGTTCTCGATCGAGCAGACCACCACCACGTTGTCGTGGCGGTCCCGCATCAGCTCGAGCTCGAACTCCTTCCAGCCGAGGATGCTCTCCTCGAGCAGGACCTCATGCGTGGGGCTGGCGTCCAGGCCGGCCCCGGCGATGCGCCGCAGGTCTGCTTCGGTTGGGGCGATTCCTGATCCGAGGCCGCCCAGGGTGAAGCTCGGGCGGATCACGACCGGGTATTTCAGGCTTGTCGCGGTGGCCAGGCATTCGTCGAGGTCACGGCAGATCTGGCTGGCCGGGACCTCGGCGCCCAGGCCGGTGACGATCTCCTTGAACCGCTCGCGGTCCTCGCCCGCCCGGATCGCGTCGATGTTGGCGCCGATCAACTCGACGTTGTACTTGTGCAGGACACCGAGGTCATGGAGCGCGACGGCGGCGTTCAGCGCGGTCTGGCCACCGAGGGTGGGCAGCACCGCGTCGGGCCGCTGGATCGCGATGACCTTTTCCAGCGTCTCGGTGGTGATCGGCTCCACATAGGTCGCGTCGGCGAACTCGGGGTCGGTCATGATCGTGGCCGGGTTGGAGTTGACCAGGCTGACCCGGATCCCCTCCTGTTTCAGCACCCGGCAGGCCTGGGTGCCCGAGTAGTCGAACTCGCAGCCCTGCCCGATGACGATGGGGCCCGACCCGATCACCAGCACGGACTTCAGATCCTGACGTCGCGGCACGCCTGCGTCACCTCCCGGTCCGGTGATCGAGCAGGGCGCGGAACTGGTCGAAGTGGTCGGCGGCATCGTGCGGGCCGGGAGCGGCTTCGGGGTGGTACTGGACGCTGAACACCGGGCGCTGCTCCAGGCGCAGGCCTTCGACCACGCCGTCGTTGAGGTTGACGTGACTGACCACGGCCGGTCCGTACGGGGTGTCGAACGGCTTCAGTGACCCCGGAGGTATGTGGGCCCACGTGGTGCCGTCGCGCGTTTCCGCGGAAACGCCTCCCTCGTCGGGACCGTGCGCGTCACCCGGCAGCGCGGCGGCGAAGCCGTGGTTGTGGCTGGTGATGTAGACCCGCCCGGTGGCGAGGTCCATGACCGGCTGGTTCACACCGCGGTGCCCGTACCGCAGCTTGTAGGTGCGCAGGCCCAGGGCCAGGGCGAGGATCTGGCTGCCCAGGCAGATGCCGAAGACGGGCAGCCCGGCGTCCAGCACCGCGCGCATCGCGTCCAGCGCGTACGTGGCCGCGGCCGGGTCGCCGGGGCCGTTGCTGAAGAACACCCCGTCCGGGGCTTCGGCGAGGATCTGGGTGGCGGTCGTGGTGGCGGGTACCACGACTACTTCGCAGCCCCGTGCGGCCAGGTGGCGCGGCGTGGAGGCTTTGATACCCAGGTCGACGGCAACCACCCGGTACCGGGCAGGTCCTTCGGGCGAGATCGTGTAGGGCTCGGGCGTGCTCACCACCCGGGCCAGGTCGGCCCCGGTCATCTGCGGGCTGGCCAGCACCCGCTCCAGGAGCTTTTCCGGGCTGGTTTCCACCGTACTGATCGCCGCGCGCATCGCGCCCTGCTCGCGGACTCGCCTGGTCAGCAGCCGGGTGCCGCGGACGGCGACGCCGGGCACGCCCTCGGCGCGGAGGTAGGCGTCCAGGTCCCGGGTGGCCCGCCAGCTGGAGGCGAGCCTGGCCGGCTCGCGCACCACGTAGCCGCTGACCCAGACCCGGCGGGATTCGGGGTCTTCGTCGTTGACGCCGGTGTTGCCGATGTGCGGGGCGGTCATGGCCACGATCTGGCGGCAGTACGAGGGGTCGGTCAGCGTCTCCTGGTAGCCGGTCATGCCGGTGTTGAAGACCATCTCGCCGAACGTCTCGCCGTGCGCGCCGAAGGCGGTGCCGTGCAGCGTGGTGCCGTCCTCGAGGACCAGCATGGCGGTATTGGCGGGCACGTCAGGCTAGCTTTCCGTCGAGGACGGTGGGCGTGCCGTGCAGGAAGGTCGCCACCACGCGGCCGGGCAGCGCCATCCCGGCGAACGGTGTGTTGCGGCTCTTGGACGCGCCGACCGGGCTCACCGCCTCGGCCGGTGCCGCCGGATCGTAGAGGGTGAGGTTGGCAGGCCCGCCTTCCGCGAGCGGCGTGCCGTGCCCGGTCAGCCGGCCGATCCGGGCCGGGCGGACCGACATCCGGTCGGCGACCCCGGGCCAGTCCAGCAGCCCGGTGTCCACCATGGCCTGCTGCACCACGCGCAGCGCGGTCTCCAGCCCGGTCATGCCGAAGGCCGCCTCCGACCACTCCGTCTCCTTGGCCTCCAGCGGGTGCGGGGCGTGGTCGGTGGCCACGCAGTCGATGGTGCCGTCGGCCAGCGCGCGCCTGAGCTCGGCCACGTCGGCCGCGGTACGCAGCGGCGGGTTGACCTTGAACACCGGGTCGTAGCCGACCGCGACCTCGTCGGTCAGCAGCAGGTGGTGCGGGGTGACCTCGGCGGTGACCGGCCAGCCCTTGGACTTCGCCCAGCGGATGATCTCCGCGGAGCCCGCGGTGGAGACGTGACAGACGTGCAGAGCGGAGCCCACGTGCGCGGCGAGCAGGCAGTCACGGGCGATGATCGCCTCCTCGGCCACGGCCGGCCAGCCCGCCAGGCCGAGGCGGCCCGAGATCTCGCCCTCGTTGAGCTGCGCGCCCTCGGTCAGCCGGGGATCCTGCGCGTGCTGGGCGATCACCCCGTCGAAGGCCTTGACGTACTCCAGGGCGCGGCGCATGAGCAGCGGGTCCGCCACGCACCGGCCGTCATCGGAGAACACGCGGACGCGTGCGGCCGAGTCGGCCATGGTGCCGAGCTCAGCGAGCCGGGTCCCGGCCAACCCGACGGTGACCGCGCCCACCGGCTGGACATCGCAGTGGCCCGCCGCGCGGCCGAGGCGCCAGACCTGTTCGACCACTCCGGCGGTGTCGGCTACAGGTTCGGTGTTGGCCATGGCGTGCACGGCGGTGAAGCCGCCCAGGGCCGCCGCGCGGGTGCCGGTCTCGACCGTCTCGGCGTCCTCGCGGCCCGGCTCGCGCAGGTGGGTGTGCAGGTCCACCAGGCCGGGCAGGGCGATCAGCCCGGCCGCGTCGAGCACCTGGGCGCCCGCGTCGCTCAGCCCGGCTCCGATGGTCGTGATGGTCCCGTCGGCCAGCAGCAGGTCGGTGGCCCCGTGGCCGCCGGGCCCGGCGATCACAGCGCCCTTGATCAGCCATGCGGTCACGAAGCCACCTCCGGGAACTCGGTGCCGCCTAGCAGCAGGTACAGGACGGCCATGCGGGTGGTGACCCCGTTGGCCACCTGCTCCACGATCATCGAGCGGGCTGAGTCGGCCACTTCGGCGGCGATCTCCACGCCCCGGTTCATGGGCCCTGGGTGCAGCACGATGGCGTGGTCGGGCAACCGGGCCATGCGCGCGGCGTCCAGCCCGTACCGCCGGCTGTACTCGCGCACGCTGGGGAAGTACGCGGCGGTCATCCGCTCCTGCTGAACGCGGAGCATCATCACCACGTCGCTCTTGGGCAGTTCGCTATCCAGGCCGTAGCTCACCGCGCACGGCCAGGTATCGACGGCCAGGGGCAGCAGGGTGGGCGGGGCGGCCAGGGTCACCTCGGCCCCGAGGGTGCTCAGCAGCAGCACGTTCGACCGGGCGACGCGGCTGTGCAGCACGTCCCCGACGATCGTGACCCGGATGCCGTCCAGCCCGGCCCCGCGGCCGCTTGCAGTCCCTGCCCGGGGGGGCTGCCCGCCCCCCCGTGCCCCCCCGGGGAACTTGCGCCGGATGGTGAACGCGTCGAGCAGGGCCTGGGTGGGGTGCTCGTGGGTGCCGTCTCCGGCGTTCACCACGCTGCCACGGACCCAGCCGGCCAGCCGGTGCGCGGCGCCCGAGGCGCTGTGCCGGATGACGACCGCGTCCGCGCCCATGGCCTCCAGGGTCAGGGCCGTGTCCTTCAGGCTCTCGCCCTTGGCCACGCTCGACCCCTTGGCCGAGAAGTTGATCACGTCGGCGGACAGCCGTTTCGCGGCGGCCTCAAACGAGATCCTGGTCCTGGTGGAATCCTCGAAGAACAGGTTGACGACCGTGCGCCCGCGCAAGGTGGGCAGCTTCTTGATCGGGCGGTCGGCCAGGCTGGCCAGTTCCTCGGCGGTGTCGAGGATGAGCAGCGCGTCGCCCCGGCTGAGATCGGCCGCCGAGATGAGATGGCGTTTCATGACGGCCGCCCTTCGTCGCCGATCATCACCGCGTCCTGCGCGTCGACCTCGGCCAGCAGGACGTGCACCACCTCCCGCTGTGAGGTGGGCAGGTTCTTGCCCACGTAGTCGGCGCGGATGGGGAGCTCGCGATGGCCGCGATCGACCAGGACGGCCAGCTGGACGGCCCGGGGGCGGCCCAGGTCGGTCAGCGCGTCGAGCGCCGCGCGCACGGTGCGGCCCGAGTACAGCACGTCATCGACCAGGACGACCGTCTTCCCGTCCACCCCCGAGGGGGGAAGGTCGGTGCGGCCCAGCGCCCGCGCCGGGCGGAGCCGCAGGTCATCGCGGTGCATGGTCACGTCGAGCGATCCGCAGGGAACCTCGAGACCCTCGAACTCCCCGATCCGGGCAGCCAGGCGGAGAGCAAGCGGCACGCCGCGCGTCGGGATGCCGAGCAGGACCACCTCATCGCCGCCGTGCGTCCGTTCCAGGATCTCGTGGGCGATCCTGGTCAGCGCGCGCCTGATCTCCTCGGCATCGAGTACCGCGAGGCCATCACGCCCCGCGACCGGATAGCCGGTTGCGCTCATGAATGGACCTCCTTCCCCGCCTCTCCGGACGGTCCTTAAAGGATGTCTTCGTCCAAGATCATACGGGGAGTTACCGGCGAGCCCGACCGCATCACGCCGGCGAACACAGTGTGTGATTTACGTCACACCAGACAGACACCACCAGAAGGTGACGATCGTCCGCCGCGTCGGCGCGACCTGCCCGCAGCGACGCGAAACCTGATCACAGCTGGATTCTTGCCGGCCGGCGGAGGGTATGTGGTGATCCGGGATAGCAAGCCGGTTACCGTACGAGTTAAGCCAGTTTTTGCCATTCGGCTTGACCTTGTCGCTCTCGCCGCCTACCGTCACTGAGCGTAACCGTTACCGTAAGCGACGACTGGCCGGGAACCGAGGAAAAATGCCATCTGAGTACGCCAAGACACTCGGCGCGCGGCTGCGCGCCATCCGCACCCAGCAGGGACTCTCGCTGCATGGCGTTGAGGAGAAGTCCCGCGGCCGGTGGAAGGCCGTCGTCGTCGGCTCCTACGAGCGCGGAGACCGGTCGGTCACCGTGCAGAAGCTCGCCGAGCTCGCGGAGTTCTACGGGGTGCCCGTTTCCGAGCTTCTGCCCGGCGACGCCGCCCCGACGCCGCTGGTGCCCTCGCCCAAGCTCGTCATCGACCTAGAACGCATGGGCCAGCTGCCCAAGGACAAGGTCGGCCCGCTTGCCCGGTACGTCGCTACCATCCAGAGCCAGCGCGGCGACTACAACGGCCGCGTTCTGTCGGTGCGGCACGAAGACCTCCGTTCGCTCGCGGTCATCTATGACAAGTCCCCCGCTGACCTCACCGAGGAACTCATCAGCTGGGGCGTGCTGGACTCCGACGCGCGCGGCGCGATGGACGGGTTCTGATCCGCTAGCCGGCCGGCCGCAGCGGGAGCGGAGACTGCACCTCGACACCGAGCGCGGTCTCTGCGAGTGATAGGAACGTCTCCGCATCCCGCAGCAGGTCGTCGGCCTCACGGGCGGACGCCGCACGCGGCAGGCCGGCCTCGGCCGCGGCGCGCTTGCCGGCCCCGGCCGCGAAGTAGGCGGCCCACTCGGTGAGGGCCGGCTCGACCTGAGGCAGTAGGTCCCACACGCTGTGCGGCTTGCGGCGCCTGGTCTTGGGCTCGCCCCTGGCCGCCACCACCGCCGCCGCGGCGCGCAGCGCCGCCAGATGCGCGGTGACATAACGGGCACCAGGCGACGTCTCGTCGGTTGCCTCGGCCAGTCCTCGTCGCGCGGACTGGAGCATGCTCAGCACCGTCGGCGCCACAGGAACCCCGGGGACCCTCGGTATCCCAGGATGCCGCGGGCCGATCTTGCTGCCCGTCCGCACCTCCGCTGCGTTCACCATCACTTCTCATCTCCTCCGGTGGCCCGGCCAGGTGAGACGCTTCCCTCACCTCGCCCGGCCGGCGCTGGTACATCTATTCGAACCTAAATTCGTTCCGATGTCCAGTCGCTATTCGATGTTTGTTCGAAGGTACCGGGAGGGTCTGACATTTTGCCGCGCCGGGGAACGCGCGGCCCGGCGCCTCGGGAGTCGCGGCGGGAGTCGCGGCGCCGGGGCCGGCGGTGCGCACAGCGCAACCGGCCGATGCGGCCGGCCATATGCGACAGACCAGGTTATTTCTGTTATTTAGGCGCAACTCGTCTGTTTGTACACAGAGCCTAGAGGGCCTGTATTTTTACAGCGTGCACTCCCCACCGCCATTCATGACGGGGGCGCAGGGCCGGTCGCCATGGAACCGGGCACGCGCCGCAGTGGCGGTGAGGATGTGGCACCAGATGCTGACGGGGCGTTCTGTGCGACGGGGGTAGGCGTGATGGCTGGCGTTGCCGACGCAGGCGCTGGGCCTCCGGCGGGCGAGGTCCAGGACGACACTGAGTCCGTTGCGGACCAGGCCTCGCACGCCTCCGAGCCAGACGGAGCTGCCGAGGCAGGCGAAGCTGGCGAGGCAGACGGGGCTATCGAGCCAGACGGGGCTACTAGGGCAAACGGGGCTGCCGAGGCAGACGAAGCTGGCGAGGCGGACGCGGGCGGGGCTAATAGGGCAGACGGGGTTACCAAGCCAGACCGGGCTGCCAAGCCAGACCGGGCTGCCAAGCCAGACCGGGCTGCCAAGCCAGACCGGGGCGCTGAGCCAGACCGGGGCGCTGAGCAGGATCGAGACCCTAAGCAGGATCGAGGCCCTGAGCCGGACCGGGCCGCGGCAGCAGGCGCGGGAGCGACGAGCGCATCGGCTCCGACCGGCAGGAAGGACCGGCCGGATCGTCCGGCCGCGTCAGGTCGGCCTGCGGGGCGGGTGCGCACTGGCCAGGCGCGGACCAGTACCTCGTCTCGTCCGGGGGACGCGAGCGCGGCGTCGCGCGCGGGCAAGGATGGTGCGCCGGGTCGCGGCGGCCGGAAGGGCGCGCCGCCGCACGTGAGCCCGCCCGGGCCCCCATCGCGCCCCGCCGCGGGGACGGGCGCCGCCCGCCGGTCGCAGGCCGGGACAGGCCCGCACACCGGCCAGGCCGGTGCGTCGCGCCCCGGGACCACGTCGCCCGCCGGGACACCGCCAGGCCCTGGCCAGGCCGGAGGCAGCGCGCACCGCCCGGGCCAGGCCGGAGACACCGCCGGTCGGCTGGGGCAGGCGGGAGACACTGCCCGTCGGCGGGGGGCAGGGTCGGCGCGCCCGGCTGAGGCCGGGACCGGGGCTCCGGCAGTCGCGACGCCGCGCCAGGGCCAGCCGGGAGAGGCGACGCCGCGCCAGGGCCAGCCGGGAGAGGCGACGCCGCGCCAGGGCCAGCCGGGAGAGGCGACGCCGCGCCAGGGTGGCGCGCCGCGGCGCCTGGAGACCTGGCCGGCCCGTCCGGCTCCGGAGCAGACGGCCCCCTCCCCCGCTGAGGACGCGGCGGCGTACGGGGGCGAGACGAGGGCCAAGCGGCGGATCTCGCGGCGCGCGCTGATTCAGGCCAGCCTGATCGGCGGCGCCGGGGTCGCCGCGCTGCCGCTGCTCGCGCTGGTCGGGAGCATGTCGCCGTCGAACGAGCCGCTGCCCACCAACCTGAGCTACTCGCTGAACTCGAACTGGCTGTTCGGCGGGCAGTACATGGCGGGCTCGGAGAGCTCGTTCTACGACGACAGCGGGTTCGCGACCGTCACCGTGCCACACGCGGTAACTCCGCTCTCATGGCGCTACTGGAACGCCAGCGCGTGGGAGCAGCTGTGGATCTACCGGCGCCACTTCAACGGCGGCCCGCTGGTCAGCTCGCGCCGGCCGGGCAACCGGATCATGGTCGAATTCGACGGGGTCATGGTCAACGCGACGGTCGCGATCAACAACCAGCCGGTGGCCACCCACCGGGGCGGGTACCTGCCGTTTACGGCCGAGCTTACCGGCCACGTCACCTCGGGCGACAACCTGCTCGCGGTCCTGGTGGACGCCAATTGCCTGCCGGTGCCGCCGATGAGCTACGGCCGCGGGCCGAACAGCGTGGACTTCTTCCAGCCGGGCGGGATCTACCGCGACGTCAGGCTGCGGGTGCTCCCCCAGGCGTTCCTATCCGACATGTTCGCCCTGCCGGTAGACGTGCTCAGCTCGCAGCGGCGGGTGGAGGTGGAGTGCACCATCGACTCGGCACTGCCGACGCACGCCGACGGCAGCCTGGTGGTCGAGTTGTTCGACGGAGCCGAGCTGGTCGCCGAGCAGGCCGCGCCGGTCAGCCTGGACACGCCCGGGGTCACGACCATGCAGCTGAGCCTGACCGGACTGGCTGACGTCACCCTGTGGTCGACCGACAACCCCAAGCTGTACACGGTGCAGGCCACGCTGGCCTTCCCCGGCGTGGGCAGCCACGTCCTGTCCCGGCGGATCGGGTTCCGGGACGCGACGTTCCAGCCTGACGGCTTCTACCTGAACGGCGAGCGGCTGCAGCTGTTCGGCCTGAACCGGCACCAGCTCTACCCGTACGCCGGCATGGCGATGCCGGCCCGGGTGCAGCGGATGGACGCGGAGATCCTGAAGAACGAGCTCAACTGCAACATGGTCCGCTGCTCGCACTATCCGCAGTCGCCGCACTTCCTCGACGCCTGCGACGAGCTCGGGCTGCTGGTCTGGGAAGAGGCCCCGGGCTGGCACAACGTGAACGCGGCCCCCGGCTGGCAGGACCTGGTCGTGCAGAACGTACGTGACATGGTGAGGCGAGATCGGAGCCGGCCATCGGTCGTCATCTGGGGCACCCGGCTCAACGAGACACCCGACATCCCGGGCCTCTGGGCCGCCACTAGGCAGGCCGCCGCCCAGCTCGACGGCTCGCGACCCAGTTCGGGGGCGATGGCCTACCACCACCTCACCGGGTGGAACGAGGACGTCTTCGCGTACAACGATTACACCCATGACCGGCCTACCGTTGAGGCGCTGCTGCGGCCGCCGGTTGCCGGCCTGCCCTACCTGATCACCGAGGCGGTCGGGGTGGACGAGGCCAAGCCGCACCACTTCTCCTGGACCGACCCGCCCGGGCTCCTGGCCGATCAGGCGGCCTTGCACGGCGAGGCGCACAGCCTGGCCCGATCGGAGCCCGGCTATTCCGGGATGCTGGCCTGGGCCGCGTTCGACTACGCCTCACCGGAGGGCCTGGATCCGGAGTCGCTCAAGTACGCCGGGGTGGCGGACACCTTCCGGGTGCCCAAGCCCGGCGCGGCCATCTACCAGTCACAGGTTGACCCGGGCGTACGCCCGGTCATTGTGCCCGTGTTCTTCTGGGAGCCCGCCGGGGTGTTCCCGATCACGCCGCCGGTCATGATCGCCAGTAACTGCGAGCGGCTGGAGATCTTCGTCAACGGCGCGCACGTGACCACGGGGCTGCCCGAGGCCAAAACCTCGCAGTTCGGTGACCTGCTCTATCCCCCGTTCCTGGTCCGGCTCCCGGCCTGGGCCCCGCATACCAGGCCGGAGCTCATGATCGAGGGCTACGTGGGTAACCAGCAGGTGACCGAGCTACGCATGTCTTCGAACCCGGCCGGTGACACCCTGGCCCTGGCGGTCGACGACGCGACCATCGTGGCGGACGGCTCGGACGCTACCCGGGCGGTGTTCCGCGCGGTGGATAAGTACGGCAACCTGCGCCGGTATCCGGCCGGGGAAGTGACGCTGACGCTGACCGGTCCCGCCACGCTGATCGGCGACAACCCGTTCGCCTTCGGCGCCTACGGCGGGCTCGGCGCGGTCTGGATCCGCTCGCTCCCGGGCCAGACCGGGACCATCACCCTGGCTGCCAGCCAGCCGGAACTCGGTCAGGCGCAGGTCCAGGTGCAGTCGGTGCCCGCGAGCGGGGGCAGTCAGCTCGCGTGATCCGCTGGCCGGCCGGCAAGCGGCCTTCTTCTAAGCTTGCGAGGGTGCAGCGTGTGCTTTCGGTCACTGAGTTGAGCCCCATCGAGTTCGTCGGGCGGCTAGATCAGATGATCGCGGTGTACGCGGCGGCCATGCGCCCGCCCGCCGAAATGCTGCCCGGCCGGCGGTCGATCATGGCCGGGCACGCTGCTCACCCGGGATTCCGCGCGCTGCTGGCCACCGAGGACGGATCCGGTGCGCCGGCTGGGTTCGGGTACGGCTTCCACGGCGCGGCCGGCCAGTGGTGGCACGACACGGTGGCCCGCGCGGTGGCCGCTGCCCGCGGCACGGCAGCCGCCGCGAGCTGGCTGGACGACTCGTTCGAGGTCGCCGAGTTGCACGTGGCCCCGGACCATCAGGGCCACGGCGTCGGAGCAGGCCTGCTGCTCCAGCTCGCCTCGGGCCGACCGGAACGAACCGCCCTGCTGTCGACCAGGGACGCCAACTCGCCGGCCCGGCGGCTGTACCGCGGGGTGGGTTTCAGCGACCTGCTGACCGGTTTCGCGTTCTTTCCCGGCAGCGAGCCGCCCTACGCCGTGATGGGCGCCGAGCTTCCCTTGCGCGCCCGGTCGGGCAGACCGCGCTCGGCCAGGCCCAGGCGCTGGTAGATCTCGCGGGTCGCCCGGGACCAGTTGAGGGTGTAGAAGTGCAGGCCGGGCACGCCTTCGGCGAGCAGCTGGCCGCACATCGCGGCGGCGTATTCCACGCCGATCTCGCGGACCGCGGCCCGGTCGTCGGCCACGGCCTGCAGCCGCTCCCACAGCTCGGTGGGTACCCGGCAGCCACCCAGCTCGAGCGCATTCTCGATCACCCGCAGACTGGTAACGGGCATGATGCCGGGGATGATCGGCACGTCGCAGCCCTGGGCGGCGACCCGGTCCCGCAGGCGCAGGTAGTCCTCCGGGTAGAAGAACATGTTGGTGATCGCGAAGTCCGCGCCGGCCCGGCACTTGGCCACGAAGTAGCGCGCGTCGGTGTCCGGATCAGGTGAGCGCGGGTGCTTCTCGGGGAAGGCGGCGACCCCGACGCAGAAGTCGCCGGCCGACCTGATCAAGCTGACCAGCTCGGCGGCGTAGGTGAGGCCGTGCGGGTGCGGTACCCAGTCGGCGTTCGGGTCGCCCGGCGGGTCGCCGCGCAGGGCGAGCACGTTGCGCACCCCGACCGCCGCGTAGGACCCGATGACCTGCCTGAGCTCGGCCACCGAGTGGTCGACCGCGGTGAAATGGCCGACCGGCGTCAGCGTGGTCTCCGCGGCGATCCGGCCGGTCACTCGCACCGTGCGGTCCCGGGTCGACCCGCCGGCCCCGTAGGTCACGGAGACGAAGGTGGGCCGCAGCGGCTCCAGCTGCCTGATGGCCCGCCACAGCTGCTGTTCCTCCGCCTCGGTCTTAGGCGCCATGAACTCGAACGAGAACGCCTGGCGGCCGACCGCGAGCAGGTCGCGGATCAGCGGCTGGTGCGGCAGCCGTGGCTGGCCAGAGACACGCTTCGGTGACGCTCCCGCGGTTCGCCGCGGTCGCGGCGGGCTCGGCGGCATGGGGCCAGCCTACCGGGGGGTGCCAGGGGGTTGTCCCCCGATGGCTAACACTGCCGCTCCTAGAACGCCAGGGCCTGAGCCCTCCGGTTCACTTCGGTTGACCGGTGCTGGACGATCGCGTCGATCGGCGTGCCCGGCAGCGAATCGTCCGCCGTGAACAGCCAGCGCATCGCCTCCAGCTCGTCGAATCCGCAGTCGAAGAGCAGGGTGAGGGTTCCGCCCAGGCCCTTGACGACCTGGTGGCCGTCCAGGAAGGCGGCCGGGACCGCAAGCGTCCCTTCGGGACGGGTCACGGCGAGGAGTTTCCGGTCGCGCAGGAGTTGCTTCACTCGCCCTACTGGCATGCCTAGCACACCGGCTACATCGGGGAGTGACAGCCATTCGCCGACGAGAGCGTCGGTCATGGGGTCGATCTGTGCCACGACTCCAATGTCCCACGTCCGGGCGTGCTCCAAACAATTATTCTCCCCACTCGCTCTGCTTGTCCCCCTCGCTCTGCTTGCCCCGCTCGCCTCCGGGCGCTCTTGACGTACCGCCTTCCCTCGTCGCTCCTTCGTCGCTCCTCAGTCCAGGCGGCACGGCGCCCTTCGGCTCGCGGGGGCCCCTTTGGCTCGCTCAAGGGGCGCCTGCGGCGGCTTTTAGCGGGATTGCGGGGTCGGTCAGAAGGGCGATGTCGACCGGGGCGGCCGAGGCGATCACACGGCGGCCCTGGAGCAGGTCGCGAGGGCGATCCACGGTCACGATGGCGACCAGCCGGCCGACGGCGAGCCAGCACGCCGCCCAGGCCGGATCGGCCGGGTCGCCGCGCCAGACCAGCCGCTCGGCGTCACCGTGGTATCCCGCGTACTGCACCATCCGGCCGAACTGCTCCGACCAGAAGTACGGCACCGGGTCGTACACCTCGTCGCCGCCGAGCACGTTGGCCGCGACCACCTCGGGCGCGTGGAGGGCCACGTCCCAGTGCTCGAACCGCAGCCGCCGGCCGAAGCGCCGCGACTCGAACGCGGCGCAGTCGCCCACCGCGTAGACGCCGGGCAGGGATGCCCTCAGGCCGGCGTCGACGGCCACGCCGTTCTCCAGCCAGATACCCGAGCCCTCCAGCCAGCCGGTGGCCGGGCGGACCCCGACCGCGGTGACGATCTCGTCCGCGGCGATCCACCCGCCGTCGGCCAGGGCGAGGCCCTGTTCACTTCCGGCGGGCTCCACGGACTCCACCGCCACTCCGGTCTGCAGCCGCACGTCCGCGGCCGCGTACCAGCGGGAGGTCTGCGCGCCGACCGGGGCGCCCAGGGCCGAGGCGAGCGGCGCGGGCCCGGCTTCGACCACCGTGACCTGGCAGCCGTGAGCGGCTGCCGCGGTGGCCAGCTCGGCACCGATCCAGCCGGCCCCGACGATGGCCAGCCGGAGCCCGGGCCGGAACAGGGCCCGCAGGGCCAGGGCATCGTCGTAGTCGCGCAGGAACCGCTGCCGCCCGGGGCCGGCCAGCGCCACCGGCACGGCCCCGGTGGCCAGGATCAGCCGGTCATAGGGGTACTTGTCACGATCGGTGGCCAGGGTCTGCGCGTCCATCCCGGTGGCGGCTTCGCCGGGCCGGAAATCCACGTCCAGCGCGCCGAAGTCGGCCTGCAGCGACGGGTCGACGCCGTCGTCGGTCAGCACCTTCTTCGACAGCGGCGGCCGGTCATACGGCGACCGCGTTTCCGCCCCGATCAGGGTGATCTGGCCAGTGAAGCCGCGCTCGCGCAGTTCGGTGACGGCGCGGAACCCGGCCAGGCCCGCACCGGCCACCACGACCCGGCCGCCATCGGTCACAGTGCCTCAGGCTACGCGGGCCGGCCAGACCGGGTGATTACCGACACCACGTGCGCCAAACAACCGTAAAATCATCGCGATGGACGATACCCTGGCCGACCCGCTCGCCGGGCGCCTGCTGGACGGGCGCTACGCGGTAACGGCGCGCATCGCGCACGGCGGGATGGCCACCGTCTACCTGGCCATGGACACCAGGCTGGACCGCCAGGTGGCGCTCAAGGTCATGCACGCCGAGCTGGCCAGGGACGAGGAGTTCGTCCGCAGGTTCATCGGCGAGGCCAAGTCGGTCGCGCGGCTGTCGCACCAGAACGTGGTCGCGGTCTTCGACCAGGGCTCCGACGGGCCGTTCCTGTACCTGGCCATGGAATACGTGCCCGGGCGCACGCTCAAGGAGATGCTCCGCGAACGCGGCCGGTTCACCCCGCCGGCGGCGCTGGACATCATGGCCGGCGTGCTCGACGGCCTGGCGGCCGCGCACGCGTCCGGCATCGTGCACCGCGACGTCAAGCCGGAGAACGTCCTGCTGACCGCCGACGGCCGGCTGAAGGTGGCGGACTTCGGGCTGGCCCGGGCGCAGGCGGCCGCCGGGCACACCCGGGCGGGCCTGCTCATCGGGACGGTCGCCTACCTGCCGCCCGAGCAGGTGACCGGCGACACCACGGGCCCGCGCTCGGACGTGTACTCGGCGGGCGTGGTGCTCTTCGAGCTGCTCACCGGCCGCCAGCCGTTCACCGGCGACACCCCGATCGCGGTCGCCTACCAGCACGTCAACACCGATGTCCCGGCACCTTCCTCGCTGGAGCCCGGAATTCCGGCGGCGGTCGACCAGCTGGTGCTCGCCGCTACCAGCCGCGATCCCGCGCTGCGCCCGGCTGACGCCGGCGAGTTCGCGCGCGGGGTCCGCCGCGTCCGAGAGGGCCTCGGCGAGCCGAGCGGGCTCACCGGCGTGATGGGAGTCGGGGTCCAGGGCCTGACCGAAGCGCCCTGGCTCAACTTGGACACGCCCGCCGCCACCAACGGGTGGTGGGCCCGCGGTACCGGGGCCACGCCCGTGGCCAGCCCGTCCGGCACCGGCGAGTGGCGGCTTCCCGACGAGACAGCGCCGCCCGCGAGCGGCCCCGGCACCGGGCCGCTCACGGGCGGCTACGGGTCCATGGGGTTCAGGGCGGGTCCGGACGGCCAGGACGGCCTCAGCTCTCGGACGCTCGTGGTGCACCGCGAGCAGAGCGGGCGGTACGCGGGCGACCGGGAGCCGTTCCTGCAGCGCTGGCTGTTCAGCCCGCGGCTCGCGATCGTAGCGCTGATCGTGGCGCTCGGCGTCGGGCTCGGGGTCGGCGGCTGGTGGTTCACCTCCGGCCGGTACGCCTCGATCCCCGTCGTGGCCAACGGTTCGGTGGCCACGGCGACCGCCGCACTGAAGCAGGACGGCTTCACCATCGCCACGGTGTCGCCGGTGCACAGCAACGGCATACCGAAGGGCACGGTGGTCGGCACCAGCCCGTCCGGCCGGGCCGCGAAGGGCTCGGCGGTCACGATCCTGGTCTCGGCCGGGCCGTTCACCTCCATCGTGCCCCGCGTGAACGGAGACAAGCTTCCCGCCGCGGAGGCTGCCCTGCAACGGGTACACCTGACCTACAGCATCGACCGGGTCGGCTCGCCCCAGCCGGTAGGCACCGTGCTGGGCACCAAGCCGGCCGCGGGCACGTCCTGGCCGCAGACCAAGCCGGTCGCCATCAAGGTCGCCGGCGGCGCGGCGGTGCCGAATTTCTCCGGGCAGAGCCTGCAGGTGGCCCAGCAGTGGGCGGCCGCGCACGGCGCCAGCCTGCACCAGCAGCAGGATCAGAACAGCCAGGACCAGCAGGGCACGATCACCGGTCAGGAGCCCGCGGCCGGCTCGCTGTACCAGCCGGGCGAGACCGTCGTGGTGAACGTCTCCACCGGTCCCCAGGAGGTCAACGTCCCGGACGTGATCGGGATGTCAGTACAGGAGGCGACCCAGGCGCTCCAGGCCGCGGGATTCAAGCCTCAGGTGCAGTCGTTCGGACTGCCTGGCGCCTCCAACGACAGGGTGTGGGACTACAGCCCGGTTGGTCAGGCGCCGCGCGGTAGCACCATCCTCCTCGACGTCCTGCCCGGAAACAACCAAGGTGGCGGCGGCGGCTTCTGACCGACCCGCGTGCGCGGGACGTATGCGCTGCGCTAGGCTGTGCGGCATGCGTCAGCAGTTCTGGTTTTGGTTTGGCTACCGGCCCGGGTCCCGGACGGTCGCCTGCCAGACCTTGCGCTGACAGAAGCGACCTAGCGGGAGCCCCGGGCCAACGGCCCGGGGCTTTTTTATGCGCGACACTGAGACGGGAGGCGGACGACATGGTGGTAGTGATGGCGGCGGAGGCCGAGGAGGCTGACGTCGACGGGGTGGTCGAACTGGTCCGCGGGGCGGGCGGCGACGCGTTCGTCAGCCGCGGCGTATCCAGGACGATCGTCGGGCTGGTCGGGGACATCGACCAGCTGGACACGCTGAACCTGCGCGGCATGCCCGGGGTGAGCGACGTGGTGCGGATCACCGCGCCGTACAAGCTGGTGAGCCGGGAGCACCGCCGGGAGCGCTCGGTGATCAGGGTCGCCGGGGTACCGATCGGCCCCGACACGCTGACCGTGATCGCCGGGCCGTGTGCGGTCGAGACCGCCGAGCAGACGCTGGCCTCCGCGTTGATGGCCAAGGCCGCCGGGGCGTCGCTGCTGCGCGGCGGCGCGTATAAGCCGCGCAGCTCGCCGTACGCGTTCCAGGGTCTCGGCGAAGCCGGACTGAAGATCCTCGCCGACGTGCGCACCGAGACCGGGCTCCCGATTGTCACCGAGGTAGTAGACCCGGCTGACGTGGACCTGGTGGCCAGCTACGCGGACATGCTGCAGGTCGGCACCCGCAACATGCAGAACTTCCCGCTGCTGCAGGCGGTCGGCGGGGTGGGCAAGCCGGTCATGCTCAAGCGCGGCATGAACGCCACCATCGAGGAATGGCTGATGGCCGCCGAGTACATCGCCCAGCGCGGCAACCTGGACATCGTGCTGTGCGAGCGGGGCATCCGTACCTTCGAGAAGGCCACCAGGAACACCCTGGACATCAGCGCGGTCCCGGTCGCGCAGCGGCTGTCGCACCTGCCGGTGATCGTGGACCCGTCGCATTCCGGCGGCCGCCGGGATCTGGTGGTGCCGCTGTCCCGGGCCGCGATCGCGGTCGGCGCCGACGGCATCATCGTCGACGTGCACCCGCACCCGGAAAGCGCGCTGTGCGACGGGCCGCAGGCTCTGGTGGAATCTGACCTGCGCGAACTGGCCAGCGTGGCGGCCCACCTGTCCCCGCTGGTCGGCCGGACCCTGACTCCGGCCCTGGCGGCTTACGGACAGCCCGCTCTCACCTGAGGGCAGCGCAGGGCCGGGGAGCTAACCGGGGACGGGCCGGACGCACCACGGCCCGTTCGGCATAAAAAGGGTTTTACTGGCGGTACTCGTGCGCGGCCAGGGCCAGTTCCTCGGCCAGGTCGGCGGCGTCCAGCCGGCCCTCGATACGGCGCAGGTCATCAATCCGGGCCCGGGTCTCGACCCGGCGCGGGGTGAGCAGGGTGCAACAGTCCTGGTCGGGCAGCTCGGAGATGGACAGCGTACGGATGCGCCGGGCTTCGGCCATGATCTCGGTCTTGTCCCAGCCGATCAGCGGGCGCAGGATCGGCAGCCGCACCGCGTCGTCCAGGGCGGTCAGGTTGGTCAGGGTCTGGCTGCTGACCTGGCCCAGCGAGTCGCCCGTGATCAGCGCGGTGCCGCCGAGCCGCCGGGCCAGCGCCTCGCCGGTCTTGAGCATCAGCCGCCGCTGGGCCACGATCTGCAGCCGGTCCGCGCCGGAGGAGGCCAGCGCCTGCTGCGCCTTGCCGAACGGCACGACGAACAGCCGCGAGCCGCCCTGGAACCGGTCAAGACCGCGGACCAGCGCGTAGGCCTTGTAGATCGATTCGGGGCCGGTCAGCGGCATGCCGGAGAAATGCAGGAAGAAGCAGCGCAGGCCGCGGCGCATCATCCGGTACGCGGCCACGGGAGAGTCGATGCCGCCGGACATCAGCACGACGCCGCGACCGCTCATCCCGACCGGCAGGCCGCCCTGGCCGGGCAGGCCCTCAGTGAAGACGAACACTTCATCGGTATCGACTTCGATGAAGACCCTGGTGTCCGGGCGGGACAGGTTGACTTCCAGGCCGTGCGCCTCCCGGATTTCCCGGCCGACCAGCACGGCCAGTTCCGCGGAGGTCAGCGGGAACCGCTTGTCCCGGCGCCGCGGTCGCACGGCGAACGTCCCGGTCTTGGTCGCGGTCAGCCTCACCGCCGCGGCGACAACCGCCTCGGGCGTCTTGGCCACCCGGAGCGGCTGGGCCATCGTGACGATACCCGGGACGTCCCGGACTCGCTCGGCGATCTGGCCCGCGGCCGCCGCCCAGCCGTCCGGCCCGCGGCTCTGGCCGTCGGCCACGCGCAGCAGGATGACCCCATCTCGCTGCCGCATGTCGACCGGGATGCCGGTATCCCGGAGCGCGGCGCGGATGTTGCCGAGCAGGATGCCCTCGAAGTGCTGCCGGTTCCGCCCCTTGAGCACGATCTCGCCCAGCTTGAGCAGCACGCAGGGTTCGTCGCGGGGACGTTCCGCGGCCTGCGCGCGCGGCTCAGCCTGCGGGGAGGGGATCACTGGCACCACCCCTTGTGAGCGTTATGCAATACCGGCTGCGAGTGCAGCCCTTCTGGGCCTGCGCGAGCGGCCGGTGCAGGTCGCACGAACAGCAACCTCAGCGGGTTCATTGCATAACGCGACATTCGCATGAGACACAGTGTGCCAGCAGAAATCGGTATCTCGTACGGTTGGTTCCCGGCGCAGCGGGGGGCCAGCCCGAGCCCGGAATCGGGTGGTAGCCCCAGTGCCTTCCGCGTGGCTCGCGGTTAGCGTGGCGCCATGAGCATCAGAGATGAAGTCCGGGCCTCGGCGGCCGCGCACGGTGATCTCGGCCCGGGCTACGACACGGCCGTGGCCGAGGGCCTCGTCGAGCGGATCGGCGAGGAGATCGACCGGCGGGTGGACGCACGGATGTTCGGGCATCTGCAGGCTCCGGCGCCGTCGCGGCCGCGCCGCGTCCGGGAGCCTGGCCGGCCCGGGGTGGCGGCGGTGTTCCTGGCCCTGGGCTCGATGGGACTCGCCATCGGGGCCACGGCCGCCGTGCTGCGCCCGGGTGTCGACCAAGGCCCGAACGTGAGCGGCGGCCAGGCGGTGCTCATCGCGCTGATCTGGATCGTGATCGGGGTGGTCAACGTCGCCTACGCCCGGCGCAACTGAGACATTTGTGGCCGCCCGCTGCACGTTGTACGGTGCGGACATGGGCAGCGACCACGAGGCGGAGATCCGCGCCTCCGTGGGCGCGCACGACGACCTGGGACCCGGCTACGACGACGCTGTGGCTGAGGGCCTGGTCGAGCGGATCGGCGCGGAGATCGACAAGCGGGTCGAGGCGCAGCTGAGGCGGCACGGCGCGCCGTACGGCCCGTACTTCGCCCCGCCTGGCCCGCCGGCGCCCGGTGCTCAGGGTACTGCTTCGGCCGGACAGCACAGCGTGGCGATGACCGTCATTGCCCTCGGGTCGCTGACGCTCGGCGTCGCGGGCACCGCGATCGTGGCCCACGCCAGAAACGGCGGCGGACAGGCGGTGATGGTCCTGCTGATCTGGGTCGTCATCGCGATCGTCAACATCGCCTACGCCAGGCGCTGCTGATTCCACCCGATCGCTAGGTCACGGAGCGGCACGATGTTCGAGCGTTTCACCGACCGGGCCCGGCGGGTCGTCGTCTTCGCGCAAGACGAGGCCAGGGGCCTCAATCACAACTGGATCGGCACCGAGCACCTCCTGCTCGCCGTGATCAGGGAGGGTCACGGGGTCGGCGCCAAGGCGCTCGAGTCGATGCAGATCAGCCTGGACGCGGCCCGCCAGCAGGTCGAATCGATGATCGGCCGCGGCCAGAACCCGGTGGGAGACGGACACATCCCGTTCACGCCGCGGGCCAAGAAGGTGCTCGAGCTGTCGCTGCGTGAGGCACTGCAACTCGGTCACGACTACATCGGCACCGAGCACATCCTGCTCGGCCTGATCCGCGAGGGAGACGGCGTGGCCGCGCAGGTCCTGGTGAGCCTGGGCTGCGACCTCAACCGCGCCCGCCAGCAGGTGATCCAGTTGCTGCACGGCCGCCCGGGCAGGCAGCCGGCCCTGCTCACCATCGGTGAAGAGCTCGGGGACCGGCTGGCCTCGATGGCCGCGCGGCTGGCCGTGATCGAGCGCGTGCTCGGGGACGCGGGCACGGAAGGCTAGCGGCTCGGCGCTTAGCGGTTACCGGGTTAGCGGCTCGGGTTCTCGGCGGGCAGGACGGCGCACAGCAGGCGGTTGTCGCCGCGCTGCCACAGTGTGCCGACTTCGGCGAAACCAGCCTGGGTGAGCGCCTCGACGTGGGTGGCGAGCTGGGTCGATTCTGTGCCGTGGTGACCGGCGTCCACGCGGCGGCGTGCGCGTTCGGCGACGTGTCCGGACAGCAGCGGGTCGGCCGCGACGGCCTCCCACCAGGCGGACCAGCTCTCGGAGTGCCCGGCGGGAAAACGCCGCTGGTCCTCACGCTGCCGCAGGGCCAGGTCGAGCCGGGCCAGCGTGGGCGACTCCTTCACGTCGAGGGTGAAGTGATCGCCGTCGAGCAGCAGTCCGCCCGGACCGAGCACGGTGGACAGTTCGGCGTACATGGCCCGCAGGTCATGTTCGGGCAGCCAGTGCAGGGCGGTGGTGCTGACCGCCGCGTCCGCGGGCCGAGCCAGGTCCAGCCGGGCAGACCAGCCGGGCTCGCGCAGGTCCAGGTCGATGAGGCGGAGCCCGGGCCGGCCGGAGTAAGCGGCCTGGCCCAGCGCCAGCGACACCGGGTCGGCGTCGATGCCGATGACGGTGGCGCGCGGCAGCCGGTCGAGCAGCCGGACGGCCAGCGAGCCGGGACCGCAGCCGAGGTCGAGGACCAGCGGGTCCGGGCGCCGGGTCCCTCCTTCGACCGCGTCGATCAGGGCCGTGAACCGGTCCTCGCGATCAGGCAGGCTCTCCTCCTGCTGGCGATCCCAGCGCTCGATCCAGTCCAGTGCGGTGTCGCGGTCAAGTTCCGGCACGCCGAGCCTCCTGCTCAAAGACTGTTACTGGCTAAACTTCCTTGGACAGTAACAACCTAGATGCCGAGATGTAACCGGTCAAGTGAACTTCAACAGTCACACAGATGTCGTAATCAAGGTCGCGGTGGCCTTGGTGAACCTGCTCACGCCCGGCGAGGACCGCGGTCGCGGCTACCAGCCGCCCGAAGAAGACGAGCGGACGGCGGCCGTGGGGGCGGTGCTCCGTGCGGGGGGCGGACGCGAGGCCACCTGGGAGGAAGCGGCCGAGTTGTGCTTCGTCGCGGCCGAACTGCGCGGCGTGTTCGAGGCGGTCGGCGCGGGGGCTATCGATGACGCCGCCGCGCAGGTCAACGCGGTACTGATCCGCACCGGCGCCCGGCCCGAACTGGAGCGGCACGACGGGCAGTCCTGGCACCTGCACTTCCACGCCGCCGACAACTCGCTGCCGAACGGATGGGCGGCCGGCTGCGCCACCGGCCTGGCGGTGGTGCTCGGCGGTTCCGGAGCCGACCGCCTGGGCGTCTGCACGGCGCCCGGGTGCGACCGGGTGTTCGTCGACACCTCGCGCAACGGCACCCGGCGGTACTGCTCCACGTCCTGCCAGAACCGGGTCAAGACGGCCGCCTTCCGGGCCCGCCTGACCTGACCCCGTTGGGTGCACACTATAGGGGTCGGGTCCTGCCTCCCCAGGATCAGGTCCTGGCAGGGGGCCGGCCTGAATCGGAGACAGCCATGTTCGAGCGGTTCACCAACCAGTCGCGGCGCGTCGTAGTCCTCGCCCAGGAGGAAGCGCGCATGCTCGACCACAACTACATCGGCACCGAGCATCTCCTGCTCGGCCTGCTGCACGAAGGTCGGGGTTCGGCCGCCCGGGCCCTGCAGGCCATGGATGTCACCCTGCAGGCGGTCCGCGACCAGGTCATCGAGATCATCGGCCGGGGCCAGGCGCAGCCATCCGGGCATATCCCGTTCACGCCGCGGGCCAAGAAGTCCCTGGAGCTGTCGCTGCGCGAGGCCCTGCAGCTCGGCGACAGCTATATCGGCACCGGGCACCTGCTGCTGGGCCTGATCCACCAGGGCGACAACGTGGCGGTCAAGATCCTGGGCAGCCTCGGCGCGGACCTGAAGGACCTCCGGGCGCGGGTGACCGAGGATCTGCGCGGCAATCCGGAAGAGGGCCAGGACGCGCCTTCGGCCGAGCGCGAGCAACAGCAGCAGCTCAAGTCATACCTGCGCGGCGAGGCCAAGGGGCTGCTGGACACGATCGACGACCGGCTGACCGCGATCGAGCGGCGGCTGGGCATCAGGCGCCCCGTTCCCGTGGCGATGCGCAAGCTGGAAGTGCGGATCGCCCAGGTCCGCCGGGACAAGGAAGCAGCCATCGACGTGCAGGACTTCCGCCAGGCGGCGGCGCTGCGCGATGCCGAGAAGCAGCTGATCGAGGAGCGGGCACGCGTCGAGCAGGAAACGGCAGCCGGTGCGGAGAGCGAGGTCGGCGCAGTGGCCGAGGTCGGCGCGGATGTGGGCGCTGAGTCGGACGAAGGGGCGGGAACGGCGGATGAGGGCGCCGGGGAGCCTGGTGAGCTCGGGCGGCTGCGGGCCCGGGTGGCCGACCTCGAGTCGCGGCTGCGCGAACACGGCATCGACCCCGATGAGCCCGGGGAGGCTCCCGCCGCCACCGGGTAGTGCTCCGCCGGGGCTCGGGGTGCGCTGGGACCCGTCCGCCCATCGCGTCACATCCGTTTGGCGTGCCCAACCCGATGGATGCGGCGCTCCTAATGCCGACGCGCGCCCTCGCGCGGACCGGTCTCATGATCATGAACAGTTTTGGTCCGTATTTGGCTCGAACTGTTCATGATCATGGTCTGTGTCCGAAATGTCTCAACCTTAGGTTGGGATATTAGCGGATATAACGGGCAGGAGCGGCCGCGCGGGTGGCCATTTTCCGGCGGTTTTGGGGCGCTCGGGGCACCCGAAAATGTCATACCCCCCTCGTAACGTGGGGGCATGAACCCTCCACGGAGACGCCGCGCCAACCCGCCGGACCAGCGGTGCCGGTGCGCGGAATGCGATGCGACGGCCGAGGGCATCGCCCTCGACCCGGAGGCCTGCATGCAGGCCGTCGCCGATGACATCCATGCCGTCGGCTGGTCGGTATCCGCGGTGCTAGGCGACGACATCGCGCCGCCCTGGGCGTACACCATCGGCCTGTGGCTCAGCCATAAGGGCCCGGAGCTGACCATGTTCGGGCTTCCTGTCGAGCACATGACGATCATCTTGAACTCGATCGGCGAACGCATCGCGAACGGCGCGGTGATCGAAGCCGGCGATGAGCTCGACGGGATCTGCCCGTGCTCGCTGGCGATCCGGCCGGTCCGCTCGAGCTGGCGGTCGACCACTCTGTTCGCCGTCTCCGACCGGTACTACGGCTACGTCCGGCCGGCCTGCCTGCAGGTCATCTGGCCCGACCGGAAGGGCCGCTATCCGGGGGATCCGGGCTTCCAGCCCCGGTACGAGGGCAGGCAGCCGATGCTGTGGCTGCCCCGTGAGGATCACCCGCCGGGCGTGTGGACCCGGATCGACCAGCTGTGCTGACCAGGGACCCGGCAAGCGCTCAGCCGGGAAAACAAATTGCCGCTCAATTGTGTTGCTAGCTAGCGTCAATGAGGTTGGAACGCCGGCCGCGACGGCCGGCGGTTGCTGGAAAGGACCAAGCCGATGTCGCGGGGTGGGCTCGTCCGCCGGTTCCCCGTGCTGGCGATCAGGGACTTCCGGCTGTTGCTCGCCGAGCGGCTGCTCGCGCCCGCCTCCGTCGGGTTCTCCATGGTGGGTGTCTCGTTCGCGGTGCTGCGGGCTACGGGCTCGGCCACAGACCTGTCCTACGTGCTCGCGGCCCAGATCGCGCCGGCGCTGGTGTTCGCGCTCGTCGGCGGGGTGGCGGCCGACCGGTTCCGGCCGCAGCGGGTGATCATCGCGGCCAACCTGCTCATGGCGGTGGGCGAGGGGACGTTCGGCGTGCTGGTGCTGACCGGCCGTCCGCCGTTGTGGGCGATGATCGGGCTGGAGGCGCTGACCGGGAGCGGGATCGCGGTGTTCTACCCGGCCTCCCAGGCGCTGCTCCCCCGCGTGGTCCCCCGCGGCATGCTGCAGGACGCCAGCGCGATCAGCCGGCTGGCCATGAACACCGGTCAGATGTCCGGCGCGGCCGCGGCCGGCCTGCTGGTGGCGGCGGCCGGGCCGGGCTGGGCGCTCGCGCTGTGCGGGATCGGCATGGTGGGAAGCGTGCCGATGCTGCTGTCCATCCAGGCTCGGGCGGTCGGCTCGGACGCGCCCGAGACGGCGTCGTCCGGGCTGTTCCGCGAGTTGCGGGAGGGCTGGTCGGAGTTCCGTTCGCACACCTGGCTATGGGTGATCGTGGCCCAGTTCTGCGTCGTATTGATGGCCTGGTACGGGGCCTTCTCCGTGCTCGGCCCGGTGGTGGCCAGGGAGCACCTGGGCGGCCCGGCCGCCTGGGGCGCGATCACCGCCGCCGACGCGTTCGGCCTGATCGCCGGCGGTCTGGTGTCGCTCCGGGTCACGCCGCGTCGGCCTATGCTGTTCGTGGTGCTCACCGGGGCGGCGATTGCAGTCTCGCCGCTCTCGCTGGCCATGGTCCTGCCGCTGCCCGCCGTGTGCGTCGCGTCGTTCGGCCTGGGCGTGTTCGTCGAGATGATGATGGTGCAGTGGACGGTGGCGCTGACCCGGAACATCCCGCCGGGCAAGCTGGCCCGGGTCTCGTCCTACGACGTCCTCGGCTCGGTGATGGCGATGCCCGCCGGAGCGCTGATCGCGGGCCCGCTGGGCACCGCGATCGGGATCTCCTCGGCGCAGTACGCGGCCGCGGCCGCGATCGTCGTGGCGTCCGCGCTGGCGCTCATCCCCCGCGACATCCGCACCATGCGCAGCGGCGATGCCGCGCTGCCCTCGGTTCCCGACGAGCCGGCCGTAGAACTGGAAGCCGCAGTCAGCTAACCAGCACGGCGGGGCCCCCGTGGCACCCGCCGTGCTGGTTAACGTCTCAGACGTTCTTCTGGTACGAGCGGAACGTCACCACCGACACCGCCACGCACACCACCGCGAGGACCAGCAGGCCGCCGCAGCGGACCCCGATCGCGCCCCAGTCCGGGTGGGCCGAGACCGCGGACCGGCCGATCTGGACCACCCAGTTGAGCGGGTTGCGCGACGCGATGGCCTGCATCCAGCCCGGCATCAGCCGGGTCTGCATGAACGCCGAGGACAGGAATATCAGCGGGAGCATGAAGAACGTGTAGACGCCGATGATCGCCTCACGGGACCGCAGCAGCATGCCGACCGCGTTGGACAGCGCCCCGAACACCACGCCGACCAGGATCGACGCCGCGACCAGGACGGCCACTCCGGCGACCCCGCCGTGGTAACGGGCCCCGCCGGCCAGGCCCAGGCCGATGATGATCAGGGACTGGACGGTGGTGCTGACCGCCTGCTCGACCACGGTGGCGTTCATGATCCCGACCCGGCTGGCGGGCGAGACCAGGAACCGGTTCAGCGTGCCCCGGTCGATCTCCTCGATCATGGTCATGCCCGCCCACATGTTGTTGGACATGGCGTTCATCGCGATCAGGCCCGGCACCAGGTAGTCCAGGTACGTGCCGCCGAAGGCGAAACCCGGGATATCGATGATCCTGCGGAACAGCTGCCCGAACAGGAACAGCCAGATCACCGGCTGCACCACGCTGAACGCGAGCACCCAGGGCTGGCGCACCAGGGCGTGCAGCTTCCGGCCGGTCAGGTACCAGGTGTGCACCAGGGTCGTGCCGAACGGCACGGTGTTGGCCGGTGCGGCCGGGATCGCCGTGCCCGACGGCACGGACTCGAGTTGCGCGGTAGCCATTACTTGCTCGCCTCCACCAGTTCGCGATCGCTGCGATCGTCCGGAGCCTCGGATTCGCTATAGCGGCGCCCGGTGTGCCGCAGGTACACGTCGTCGAGCGACGGCCGGGCCACCGTCACCGAGGAGGCGTTGATCCCGGCGCGCTGCAGTGCGCCGAGCACGACCGGGACCGCGGCCGCGCCATCGTCGCTGCGCGCCGACACGTTGCGCCCGGCGATGACCACGTCCCGCACCTCCGCCAGACCGGTCAGCACGCTCCGGACCAGGCCTGCGTCGACGTCGGCGGGCAGCTCGACCTGCACCGCGTCGCCGCGCAGCTGGCCCTTGAGCCCGTCCGGGGTGCCGATCGCCACCACCCGGCCGCGGTCCACGATCGCCAGCTGGCTGGCCAGCCGGTCAGCCTCTTCCAGGTAGTGCGTGGTCAGCAGGACGGTCATCCCCTCACCGCCGGCCAGCCGCGCGATCTCCTGCCACATGGCGGCCCGGGACTCGGGGTCCAAGCCAGTGGTCGGCTCGTCCAGGAACAGCACCGCGGGCCGGTGCATCAGGCCGAGCGCGACGTCCAGCCGGCGCTGCATGCCGCCGGAGTAGGTCTTGACCAGCCGCCCCGCCGCCTCGGTCAGCCCGAAATGATCGAGCAGCTCGTCGGCGCGGGCCCGGACCCAGCCGCCGCGCAACCCGTACAGACGGCCCTGCAGCATCAGGTTCTCCCGGCCGGTCGCGGTCGGGTCGGCGCCCGAGCGCTGGGCCACGACGCCGATCACGTGGCGCACCCGGCCCGGCTGCGCCAGCACGTCGATGCCCGCCACGCGGGCCGAGCCCGCGTCGGGCCGGGCCAGCGAGGTCAGGATCTTGACCGTGGTGCTCTTGCCCGCGCCGTTCGGGCCGAGCAGGCCGTAGATGATGCCCCGGGGGACGGCGAGGTCGAGCCCGTCCAGGGCTCGGATGCCGTGCTTGTTGCCGTGCACCGCGTAGGTCTTGACTAGCTGATACGCCTCGATGGCGCAGTCGGTCGAACTCACTGTTTTCTCCTACGGTTACGGATCGCGACGATGCCTGTCTGGCCGCCTGCGGCGGCGGGCCAGCCCCGCGAGGAGAAACCCGGCTACTCTTGATGGTGGGACCTCGGGTTCCGCGTGCTCGCGGGATCGACTTGAGGTTGACGGCCCCGGCCGCCGGTGTTGCCGCACCAGGCCGGGGTCGTTTGGTCAGCTGTGGGCCGTCTTCCCCCTCTCCTGCTCCAGGAGCACCTGAACCTCCTCCGGGACCTCGCCGGTCGCGTGGAAGTGCCGCCAGGCCTCCAGGCCGGGGAACGTGCCGCCGGTGAACTCCTTGAGCAGCCCGCGGACCCACTCCTCCTCGGCGCGGCGCTGCGCCAGGTAGTACTCCGACTCGATGAGGAACAGCCGGGGCAGCTGTGTGACCAGCGTGGCCAGCTCAGCCTGGATACGGCCGTTGGCCTCCTCGAGTGTCGCCAGCCGCTGCTGCAGCAGGTCGATCAGTTCGTCGGGGGGCAGAACGGCGGATTCGCCGAGTGCCGCCTCGAACCTGGTGTGCTCTCGTTCCGGCACGCTGAGCAGTTCCCGCATCCAGTCCATCAGCTCCGCTCGGCCGGCATTAGTGATCCGGTAAGTGGTCCGCTCCGGCTGCCTGCCCTCGCGGACGACCTCGACGGCCTCGATGAACCCGTACTTCTCCAGGTTCTGGACCACCGTGTAGAACGATCCCCAGTTGACCTTGATGGCGTTGTCCTTGCCGCGTTCGCGCAGCATCGACGCCATCTCATAGGGGTACATCGGGCGCTGGGTCAGCAGCGTGAGCAGCGACAGCGCCAGCAGGTTGCTGACCTTGCGCCGCTTGGCCATCCTGAACCACCTCGTCTCCGAGTCATCGTTCACGAGGACTCGCTCTCAAGTACTCGTAGACGAGTATACGCACGCGGGCATTGAGCGTGTCAACCCGCATCCTGGAGATCTTTTCTGCCGAACGGACCGTGGTACCAGCCGCCGGGATCCCGGCTTGCGGCAAGTGGCGCGGGAGGCAGCCGGGACAACGGGGGCTGGTGAGACTGCTCTGCGACCCGAGCAAACGTAGTGAAAGCCCAGTTTCACTACGCTCTTGCGCGGTGAAAGCCGGGTTTCATCCGGTATGACCGGATGCACCACCGGCCGGGCCGCTACCGGGTTCAGCCGAAGAAGACCTCGGCCTCGGCGTAGCGCTGGGGCGGAACCAGCTTGAGCTGGCTGGTGGCCTCGGCCAGGGGCACGCGGATGATGTCGGTGCCGCGCAGCGCCACCATCACGCCGAACGCCTCCTCGTGCACGGCCTGGACCGCGTACACGCCGAACCGGGTGGCGAGCACCCGGTCGAACGCGGTCGGGGTGCCGCCGCGCTGGATGTGGCCGAGCACCGTGCAGCGGGCTTCCTTGCCGGTCCGCTTCTCGATCTCGTCGGCCAGCAGCTGCCCGACTCCGCCGAGGCGCACGTGCCCGAACGAGTCGAGCTGCTCGGAGGTGGTGGCGAGTTCCTCGCTCACCGGGTGGGCCCCTTCGGACACGACCACGATCGGCGCGAACCTGGTCTGGAACCGGTGCTGCACGTAGGCGCAGACCCGCTCGATGTCGAACGGCCGCTCCGGGATGAGGATCACGTTCGCGCCGCCGGCGAGCCCCGCGTGCAGGGCGATCCAGCCGGCGTGCCGGCCCATCACCTCCACGATCAGCGCGCGGTGGTGGCTTTCCGCCGTGGTGTGCAGCCGGTCGATCGCCTCCATGGCGATGTTCACGGCCGTGTCGAAGCCGAAGGTGTAGTCGGTGGCGCCGAGGTCGTTGTCGATCGTCTTGGGCACCCCGACTACGGGCACGCCGTGCTCGCCGAGCTTGGCCGCCACGCCGAGGGTGTCCTCGCCGCCGATGACGATCAGTGCGTCGACGCCCAGGCCGGCCAGGTTGTCCCTGATCCGCTCGACGCCGTTGCGGCCGCCGCTGGTCGTGCCCTTCAGCGGGTTCGTCCGGGACGAGCCCAGGATCGTGCCGCCGCGCGGCAGGATGCCCCGTACGGCCTGAACGTCGAGCGGCATGGTGTCGCCCTCGAGCGGCCCGCGCCACCCGTCGCGGAACCCGACGAATTCAAGGCCGTATTCCTGGACACCCTTGCGGACCACGGCACGGATAACTGCGTTCAAGCCGGGGCAGTCGCCGCCACCGGTAAGGACTCCCACTCGCATGGCCACAACCTTAGTGGGCGAGAAGCACCGCGCGGATGGATGCGGTGCGAGCAGAGGTAAAACTCAGCTCCGAGATTGGTCAGGCGGTGCCGTTATCGCCCTGCTGGTCGGCCTCGCCCCGGTTTGCGTCGCCGGCCTGCTGGCCGCGGGCGGCGGCCATCTCGGCCTTGGCCCGGCGGGCGTCGATGTCGACGTATTCCTGGCCAGATAGCTTGGCGATCCCCTGCATGATCTCGTCGGTCACCGTGCGCAGGAGCATGGCGTCGGCCTGTCCGCGGTAGCGGGAGAAGTCGAGCGGCTCGCCGAACTTGACCCCGGGGCGGATCCGGAAGTTCGGCCAGATCGTGGTGGGCGGCTGGAACTCGAACGTGTCGATCATGGCGCAGGGGACGACCGGGGCGCCGGACTCGATGGCGAGCCGGGCCACGCCGGTCTTGCCCCGGTACAGGCGGCCGTCGGGGCTGCGGGTGCCTTCCGGGTAGATGCCGAGCACGTGCCCGGCCGCCAGTACTTGCAGGCCGGTCCGCAGCGCCTGCTCGCCCGCCGCTCCCCCGGCCCGGTCGATCGGGATCTGCCCGACCCCGGTGAAGAACGCCTTGCTGATCAGACCCTTCAGCCCGCGCCCGGTGAAGTACTCCGATTTGGCCAGGAAGATCACCTTCCGCGGCACCGGAAGCGGCCCGAAGAAGTGGTCGGAGAATGACAGGTGGTTGCTGGCCAGGATGACCGGGCCTCGCCGCGGCACGTTCTTGACCCCCCACGCCCGGGGCCGGAAGACAATCTTCAGCGTCAGCCCCAGCGTGTACTTCGTCACCCAGTAGAACACTCACTAATCGTCCCACGTCCCAAGACCAAGCCAAAGCGACGTAGGAAGAGGTTGGGGAGGGGCCCCGCGAGCCAAAGGGCGCCGGCGTTGCCTGGACTGAGGACCGACGAAGGAGCGACGAGGGAAGGCGACGCCTTAAAAGGCGCCCGGAGGCGAGCGGGGAAATAAGATCTGTGCATGTCATCATCGCTTCCCGGCACCGAGCCGTTCGAGCACACCGGCGGTCCGGTGGGGGTGCTGCTGTGCCACGGTTTCACGGGCAGCCCGCAGACGCTGCGCCCGTGGGCGGAGTACCTGGCCCAGCAGGGCTTCACGGTCAGCCTGCCCCGGCTGCCGGGGCACGGCACGACCTGGCAAGACCTAGGCCGTACCGGCTGGCAGGACTGGTACGGCGAGGTGGACCGGGCGTTCGGAGCGCTCGCGGGCCGGTGCGAGCAGACCTTCGTCTTCGGGCTCTCGATGGGCGGCTGCCTCGCGCTGCGCCTGGCCGAGGTCCACGGCAGCGCGGTGCGCGGCCTGGTGGTGGTCAATCCGTCGCTGGCCGCGGACACCAAGCTGTTCGTGCTCGCTCCGGTGCTCAAGCACGTCCTGCGCTCGCTGCCGGGCATCGCGAGCGACATCAAGAAGCCAGGCGGGCACGAGATCGGCTACGACCGGGTGCCGGTCCGCGCGGCGGCCACGCTGCCGCAGCTGTGGGGAGCCACCACCCGCCAGCTGGGTGAGGTCACGCAGCCGGTCCTCGTCTATCGCAGCGCGGTCGACCACGTCGTCGGGCCGGCCAGCATGCAGGTACTGCTCGCGCGGCTGCCCAAGGACCGGGTCACGGTGCGCGAGTGCCCCGACAGCTATCACGTCGCGACTCTCGACAACGACGCGGAGGCGATCTTCGAGGGAAGCGTGAAGTTCGTGCAGGATCACGCGGGAGAGCCATCCCGATAGGTGGTCCCATGCCGCGATTTATCCTCCCGGCACCGGACCGGGGGCGGCTATCGTGGAGGGCAGGCTTCGATACGCAGCGGTGGAGACGTGCCGGACTGGGATAACACCGAAAGCAGAGAGCGCGACGAGGATGCGGCATGGCGTGACCTTGTGGCCCGGTTCGATGCGCCGCTGACCGAGCAGCAGCCGGTGCCCTGGCCGGCCCGCGAGGACATGACCGCCGAGCCGCCGCCGGAGGCCGACGGTGCCGACGGGCCTGATGAAGCGCGCGGGAGCGACGGGAAGCATCGCGGGCCGGAAGCCGGGGGCCTGGACGCAGAACCCGGGCGGCACGCGGCTGACGGCGAGCACGGGCGGCATGCCGCTGACGGTGAGCACGGACGTCACGTGGCCGGACCGGACCGCGAGCTGCACGAGCCGAACGGGAAACACGCGCCTGACGGGCAGGGGCCCGACAGGCAGGGCGTCGAGCCGGACGGGATCAGCGGGGCGGCCGGACGGCACGGGCGGCTGGGGGCCGACGGGGCCCATGACCCCGAGGTGATCCAGGTGCCGCGGCGGATCCGGGGGCCGGTGGCGCGCGGCGGCCCGGCGGACGGGACGCCGGCCGAGGACGAGGAGCACTTCATCCCGCCGGCCCCGCCGCCGCTGCCCAAGCTGGACCCGATGGCCAAGGGCGCCTGGGTGGCGCTGTTCGGCGGGCCGGGCTACCTGATGGTGGCCACGGCGGCGGGCTGGTCGGTATCGGGTCTGGCGGCGTTCTGCGCGGTCGCCGCGTTCGTGGCCGGGTTCGCCATTCTCGTGCTGCGCATGCACGACCCCGGCCCGGGCGGCCCGGACGACGGCGACAACGGCGCAGTGGTCTAGGAGGGGCCCCGCGAGCCCGGGGCCCCGCGAGCCAAAGGGCGCGCCGCCGACTGGACTGACGAGGGAAGGAGGCGGGTCAAGAGCGCCCGGCGGCGAGCGGGGAAAATAGAGCGAGCGGGGGAAACACTGCGGGCGAGGTCGGCGGCGCCGACGATGCCCGCGTTCTCGCCCAGCTGCGCGACGCTGATCTCCGCGAACGGCCGGTGACCCCGGCCGGTCAGGGCCCGCTCGAAGGCGGTGCGGGCGGGCTCGAGGAGCAGCTCACCTGCCTCCGACACGCCGCCGCCGATCACGAAGCAGGCCGGATCCAGGACCGCGGCCAGGTCGGCCAGGCCCTGGCCGAGCCAGCCCCCCACGGTCTGGAAGCAGCGCAGCGCGGCCGGGTCGCCCTCGGTAGCGGCCTGGGTGATCTCCGGGCCCGAGATGCCCTCGGGCAGTCCCCCGCCCAGCTGAAGCAGCCTCATGGCCCCCTTCGGGGTGCGCCTGGCGAACTCGCGCGCCTCGGCGACCAGGGCGTTGCCGCTGGCGTACTGTTCCCAGCAGCCCCGGTTGCCGCAGCCGCACAGCCGGCCGTCGGGAACCACCCGGACGTGCCCGGGCTCGCCGGCGATGCCCCAGCGGCCGCGGTACAGCTCGCCGCCGATGATGATGGCGGCCCCGATCCCGGTCCCGACCGCCACCAGCATCACGTCACGGTAGCCCCGGGCGGCGCCGAACCGCGCCTCGGCCCAGGCCGAGGCGTTCGCATCGTTCTCCACCACGACCGCACGGCCGAGGCGCTCCTCGACCCGCTGCTTGAGCGGCTCGTCGCGCCAGGCCAGGTTCGGCGCGAACAGCATGGTGGCGCGAGCGGCGTCCACGAAGCCGGCGGCGCCCAGCCCGATGGCGGTGACCTCGTCGCCGGCCAGCAGCTCGGTTACCACGTCGGCGATCGCTTGATCGGTCAACAGCGGACTGGCAGCGGGGGTGGACCGCTTCAGCTTGGCGATGATCTGGCCATGCCCATCGACCACCCCGGCTGCGACCTTGGTGCCACCGACGTCGACGCCGATGGCCAGGCTCACTGGGCGGAATCCCCGCTATCTGGCTTGATCGCGGGAGGTGTCACCACGGGCCGTTCGGCAGAAGAACGATTTTGATCTTTCATGCTCTGCTCGAAGGCGGAAAAGGCGTCCTGGGCCATGGACGCCAGGGCTCCGCCGACGTCGGCGAGGCTGGACATCAGGCTGCCGGAACCGGACATGCGGGCCGCGCGGGCCGCCTGGCAGATCGGGCACCACTGGCACTCCGGCGACTCCCCGGGCGGCGGCTCGTTGGTGGCCGTGTCCCATACGTCACCGCGGTCGCGCCGCTCCTGGCGGACCGTCCTGCGGACCTGGTCGGCGACCTGGTTAGCCATGCTGCGCGCGCCCGCGCGCATCAGCCAGCGCTGGGCGTCAGCGAGGGGGTCGTTGCCCCGGCGTGGCTGGCCGCCGCCTGACTGGCTGCCGCCTGACTGGCCGCTAGCTCTGGACCGATTGTTTCTGGACTGGTTGTCTCTGGACTGGTTGTCTCTGGATTGGCCGCCGTTGCTCGGCTGATTACTGCTTCTGGGCTGGCCGCTGCTTTTAGGCTGGCTATTGCCGCCAGGCTGGCCATCATCCCGGGATTCCGACACCTAATGCCTCCTACCCGCGATCCTACCGCTACCACTGCAGGACAAAGGGCGCGCCGGTGGCGCGGAAGTGTCCTACGTTCAGGCATTCGGTCATGCCGATCCTCGTCCTGCGTGCCAGCGGCTGGTGCACGTGCCCGAAGACCGAGTACCTCGGCCGGGTGGCCTTAATCGTCTCCAGCAGCGCCACGCTGCCCTTCTCCAGGCGCCGGGCCGCGGTGTCGTACAGGAGCTCGGGAACGGCGGGCGGGATGTGCGTGCACAGCACGTCGACCTCGCCGACCGCCACGAGCTTGGCCCGGAACTCCTCCTCGGTCATCTCGTTCGGCGTCCGGTAGGCCGATTTCAGCCCGCCGCCGACGAAACCGAACCTCCATCCGTCCAGGTCGACCGTGCCGCCGTCCAGGACGTGGTGCCCGGGTTTGGCGTAGGTCGGCCACATCCGGGGCACGTCCACGTTGCCGTAGGTCAGGTACGCGGGCTCCTGGAGGGCGCCGAACAGCTCGGCGTACTGCCTGGCCATCGCCGTCTCGAACAGGCGAGCCGGGCTCTCCCCCTGCTCCGCGAGCAGCCGGGCCGACAGAGCGCGGGCCTCGTCGAACCTCCCGGCGGTGCGCAGTTCGACGTAGACCCGGGTCGCGTCGGGCCCGAACAGGTCGGCGAAGATGCCCTGCCCGTAGTCGGCGTAGTCGAGGAACAGCAGCAGGTCGCCCAGGCAGATCAGCGCGTCGGCCCCGCGCCCGGCGCCGGCCAGCGCGTCCGCCCGGCCGTGCACGTCGCTCACCACGTGAACTCGCATCTCACCACGGTAAGGCCCGCCGGATTCCCGGTGACCAGCGCGTGCTGGCCCGCCGGAAACGGCCGGCCAGCGCCTTAAGCTTGTGCTGGCGAGTATCGACCTAGATGGAGGCGCCGTGCGCGAGTACAGCATTCCGGCCCTGGCGGAGATCCCCGCCACCGCGAATCTCGCCAAGGCCGTCTTCCGCCGGGCGGCCGAGCAGCCGCAAGCGGTGATGCTGCGCCGGCCGGGACCCGCCGGCCTGGCCGGGGAGTGGACCGACGTGACCGCCATCCACTTCCGGGACGAGGTCACCGCGCTGGCCAAGGGCCTGGTCGCGGCCGGAATCGAGCCCGGGGACCGGGTCGCGCTGATGTCGCACACCCGGTATGAGTGGACGCTGATCGACTACGCGATCTGGACCACGGGCGCGACCGTCGTGCCGGTGTACGAGACGTCCTCGGCCGAGCAGGCCGAGTGGATCCTGTCCGACTCGGGCGCACGGGCCTGCTTCGTCGAGACGGCCGCCTTCGAGCAGGTCATCGAGGGGTTCCGGGACCGGGTTCCGGCGATCGAGCACATCTGGCGGATCGAGCCGGGCACCGAAGCGTCGCTGAACTCGCTGACCGAGGCCGGCGCCCAGGTCGAGGACCAGGTCATCGCCGAGCGCGCCGCCGCAGCCAAGGCGGCCGACCTGGCCACCGTCATCTACACCTCGGGCACGACCGGGCGGCCCAAGGGCTGCGAGCTCACCCACCAGAACCTGCTATCGGCCGTGCGCAACGCGTTCCTCGGCCCGCTCACGGATTTCACCAGCATGGAGGACTCCGGCACGCTGCTGTTCCTGCCGCTCGCGCACGTCTTCGCCCGGATCATCGAGGTGGGCTGCATCGAGGCCGGGATCGTGCTGGGGCACTGCGGCGACCTGAACGCGCTGCTGCCCGCCCTGGCCGCCTTCCGGCCCACGTTCATCCTCGCGGTGCCCCGGGTGTTCGAGAAGGTGTACAACGGCGCCGAGCAGAGGGCGGTCGGCGAGAAGAAGGACGCGATCTTCGGCCGGGCCGCCCGCACCGCGATCGCGTACAGCCAGGCCCTCGATACGCCGGGCGGGCCGGGGTTCGGCCTGCGGACCCAGCACGCGCTGTTCGACCGGCTGGTCTACGGCAAGCTGCGCGCCGCCCTGGGCGGCCGGGCCGGTTACGCCGTCTCCGGCGGCGCCGCGCTCACCGAGCGGCTGTGCCATTTCTTCCGCGGCGTGGGCGTCACCGTGCTGCAGGGCTACGGCCTGACCGAGACGTCGGCCGCCGCCACGGTCAACCGGCCGGACCGGAACAAGATCGGCACGGTCGGCCAGCCGCTGCCCGGGGTCGCGATCAAGATCGACCAGGACGGCGAGATCCTGATCCAGGGCGGGCTGGTCTTCCCGGGTTACTGGCACAACGAGACGGCGACCAAGGAGACCTTCGCCGAGGAGGGCTGGTTCCGCACCGGTGACCTGGGCGAGCTTGACGACGAGGGATTCCTGACCATCACCGGCCGCAAGAAGGAGATCATCGTCACGGCCGGCGGCAAGAACGTCGCGCCCGCGGTGCTCGAGGACCGGCTGCGCAGCCACGCCCTGATCAGCCAGACCATGGTGGTTGGCGACGGCAGGCCGTACATCGCCGCGCTGATCACGCTGGACCCCGAGGCGTTCGCGCCGTGGAAGGCTCGGCACGGCAAGCCGGCCGACGCGACGATCGCGTCGCTGCGCGATGACCCGGACCTGCTCGCGGACGTGCAGGCCGCGGTGGACGACGCCAACCAGGCGGTGTCCCGGGCCGAGTCCATCAGGCGTTTCCGTATCCTCGACGACGACTTCACGATCGAAAGCGGCCAGCTCAGCGCCAAGCTGGGCATCCGCAGGAGCGTGCTGGCCAAGGACTTCGCGGCCGACATCGACATGCTGTACTCCTGAGGGCCCGCCGGGCCGGGCGGTCTAGCCGACCGGCTGGCCGCGCGGCCATGGTCAGGCCCCTCGCGCCAGCCGGTGGCCGACCCGCCGGGCGTGGGTCCCGGACCGGCGCCGGGCGCTGCGCGCCGCGCTGGCCTTGCGAGCCGCGGCGGCGTGGTGCCGTGATTCCCTGATGTGGTCCCAGACGAGGCTCTGCGGCAGATAGCTGTTCATACCTTGAGTGTCACGGTAAGACCCCCGGTCCCGCGTCGGAGGAAATCCCTATTTTGCCTGCTGAGAGGGGCCTTAGACGGGCTTAGCGCGGGCTTAGGCGGGGGCGCGGGCTTAGCCGGCCAAGATCGAGCTGAGGCGGGCGGCAGCCAGCTCCCAGCGCCATTCCCGGTCCACCCAGGCCAGGCCCTTCTCCCCCATGGCCCGGGCCTTGGCCGGATCGGTGAGCAGTTCGACCAGGCGGGCGGCCGTGGCCGCTACGTCACCGACGATGTAGCCGGATTCGCCCTCGAGGATGGCGTCGGGGGCGCCCCCGAGTCGCCGCCGATCACCGGCAAGCCGGTGGCCGACGCCTCCAGGTAGACGATGCCCAGGCCCTCGACGTCGAGCCCGGCCCGCCGGGTCCGGCACGGCATGGCGAACACGTCGGCCGCGTCGTAGTAGCCAGGGAGTTCGGGCCAGGGGACCGCTCCGGTGAACCGGACGGCGTCGCTGACGCCGAGCCGGGCGGCCAGCCGGCGCAACCGCCGGGCGTAGGGACCGTGGCCGACGAGCAGGAGCACCGCGTCGCTCACCTCGGCCCGCACCTGCGGCCAGGCCCGGATCAGGGTGTCCTGCCCCTTGCGCCGGACCAGCCGGGACACGCAGACCACCACCGGCCGCTCCCCCAGGTCCAGCCGGTCGCGCACCGCGGCGCCGCCCGCCCCGGGACGGAAGAACGTTACGTCGACGCCGGGCGTCAGCCGCACCATGCGCTGGGCCGCCGCCGGTGACAGCACCCGGGCCAGCCGGACCCGGACGTACTCGCCCAGGTAGGTCACCACGTCGGTCTCATCGCCGATGCGGCGGAGCAGGCCGCGGGCGACCGGCAGCGCGGCCCAGCCCGTCTCGTGGCCGTGGGTCAGGGCGACCGCCCGGGTCACCCCGGCCTGGCGCAGCGCCGGGGTGATCAGGCCGAGCGGCGCGGCCGCGCCGAACAGGACCGTGTCGCAGCCGTGCTCGCGGGCGATGGCCGCGGCCCGGCGGGAGACGGACGGCACGGGCAGCATGAGCGACGTCGGGTGGCGGATCACCGGGAACGGCTGCTTGGCGTCGAACTCGGCCGCGCCGTCCCAGGCCGGCGCGTACACGACCACCGTGTCCGGCGGCAGCCTGCTGGCCAGCCCGTGCACGAACGACTGGATACCGCCCTGACGGGGCGGGAAGTCGTTGGTGACGATCAGCGTCCGGCGCACCGGACGAGTGTATCGGCCCCGCTGAATAGACCCAGCCTCAGTGCTCGGCATCGGCGGCGACCGCGGCCGGGGTGCCGGGGTCCTCGGCAGCCGCGGCCAGCCGCTCGGCCTTCCTCTTCTCATGCTCGCCGTAGCCCAGCGTCCATCCGGACAGGGCGAAGGCGAAAGCGTAGGGAATCAGCTTGGAGAACAGCAGCGCGATCCCGGTGGAGGTGTTCGCCACGACCACCAGGCGCGCCGCGACCTCGATCAGGTAGGCGAGGCCCCAGGCCGCCGTGATGACCTGGAACGCACGCCGGAACCCGGGGTACTTCCAGGCGCCGACTACCTCGCGGCCCTTGGGGGTGTCCGGGCCGAGCAGTTCGACCGCGAACCGGTAGATCAGCGGTTTGGAGGACCGCAGCGAACCCAGGCAGGCCAGCGCGAATACCAGCGAGGGCACCGCGCCCTCGACGAGGTAGAGGCGGGCGTTGTCGCTGACCAGGCCGGCCACCGTGCCGACGACCAGGCCGGCCAGGACGACGACGCCGATGATGTCGAGCCGCCGGTCGACCACGGCGCCGATGACGATGCCCAGGGCCGGAAGTATCCCGCTGATGATGAGCGCGGCCACGGTGCTCAGCCCGGCCGAGCGCAGCAGGGTGTAGGCCAGGAGCGGCCCGCCGAGGTCGAAGACGAGGATCATCGCGATCTGGCGCACCCGCGTCAGCGCCTCGTGCGGACGAGTCGGCCGCTGCGGCGGCGAGCCTGTCGTCACGGCGGGCGCCGGGTCTGGTGCGACGGCAGGCGGACTTCCGGACTCCAGGCCATCGTCCACCCGATAAGGCTAGGCCAACTGCGCCACGGCAGGCCAGCGTGATCTGGTCCGGCCCGGCTCGGGCGGCGCACCGGACTCTCGCGGGCCAGGACCAGGGCGGTGCCGGCCAGCAGGGCCAGGCCGCACAGCACGTACAGGTCGCCGGCCAGCAGCAGGACCGGGCTGGGCGGCCGGCCGGGCCCGGGCAGCGGGACGAAACCGGAGAACGCGACGGCGAACACGACCGCGACCAGGCCCCAGGTTCGCGAGCGGCGCCGCCACGCCGTCGTGACCAGGCCGACCAGCAGCGGGACGGCCCAGACCCAGTGGTGGGTCCAGGAGAATGGCGAGACGAGCAGGCCGGTGACGGCGCAGCACACCACGCCCGCTAGCCGGTGGCCGCGCCGGTGCGCCCACGCCGCGACCGCGATCCCGGCCAGCCCGGTCAGCAGTGCCGCCGCGAGCCACCATCCTCTGACCCCGTCCAGACTCCCAGCCAGCCGGGCGAGCGCCCCGGATAGCGACTGGTCGGACGGGTTGGCCGGGTTGCCGACCCGGCTCGGGTTGCCGAACGCCCCGCCCAGCCAGAAGGCGCGGGACTGGGCGGGCAGCAGCACCAGGCCCACGACGATCGTGATGGCGAAGGTCGCGGCGGCGGTGACGGCGGCGCGGACGCGGCGGGTCAGCAGCAGGTAGGCCACGAAGATCAGCGGGGTGAGCTTGATTCCGGCGGCTAGCCCGGTGGCGATCCCCTGCCACCGGCTGCCGTCCCGCCGGGCCAGCAGGTCCGCACCGACCAGCGCGGCCACGATCAGGTCGATCTCGCCCAAGTGCAGCGTGTAGTCCACCGGCCAGGTCAGCAGGGCCAGCGCGGCCACCGCGAACACGGTCTCGGGGCGCCGCCGGACGCCGACCGCGCCCAGCGCCTGCCAGCACAGCGCGACCAGAGCGACGATGCTCCCGGCGGTGATGACGGCGGCCAGCCAGCCCTCCGGCGCGGCCGCGCCGAGCCGGAACAGCGACGCGGCGAACGGCGGATAGGTGAAGTTGAACGGGCCACCGGAGACGTACAGCGGCGCGTCCCGGGCAGCCTGTAGCCCGCCCCACCAGTACACCCGGACGTCCCACAGCGGCCACCGGGCTCCTGGATCGGAGAGCCCGGGCAGCAGGTACGCGGCCAGCACGGCCAGCCCCACCAGGGCCGCGGCCACGGGCCTCCGGTCCCCTCGCCGCCTCATACCGTCAACAGTGCCGCATGACGGCGCGTTCCGCATCGGCCGGATGGCTACCCGGGATCAGCCCGGCGGGCTAGGGCCGCGGATTACGGGCGTACCACTCCGTCGAGGCTACCGGCGTACCAGGGCGTGCCCATCGGGATCTTTTCCACGTCCATCCCCGTCTGCGGCGCGTCGATGATGTAGCCGTTGCCGACGTACATGGCGACGTGCCCCTCGCCGTTGTAGATCAGCAGGTCGCCCGGCTCGATCGAGGAGAGCGAGACGTGCGGGAGCTCGGCCCACTGCTCGTAGCTGTCACGCGGGATGGCCACGCCCGCGGCGCCCCACGCGGCCTGGGCCAGCCCGGAGCAGTCGAAGCCCATCTGGCACGGTCCGGTCCCGCCGTACACGTACGGGCAGCCGAGCTGCGCGTACTCGAACGCGACGGCCTTGCCGCCTGCGACCCGGTCGGCCCGGTGTACGTGACCTTCTGGGTGCTGCCGTTCGCGCCGATCGTATTGCTCTTGACCGTCTGCTGCTGCGGGACGGTCAGGCTGTCCAGCGTGGCCTGCTCGGTGGCGATGAGCTTGCCCAGGGAGTTCTTGTGGTCGGCGAGCTGGGTCTTGAGCGCCGCGATCCCGCTCTCGGTGCGCTGCTGCTCCTGCTCGACGCCGGCCAGCTGGCTGGCGTCGGTGAGCAGCTGCGTCGTCTCCGCGTTGCGGTTGCCGGACAGCGCCATCAGCAGCGAGCCCTCCTGCAGGACGACCGACGGGTCGCCGGAGGTCAGCACGCCCGCGATCGAGGTCGCGCCGGTGTCCTCGAAGGTGGCCGCGGCGATCTGAGCCACGGTCGTCTGCGCCGCCCGGAACTGGGCGTTGGCGTGGTTCACGGCCGTGCGGACCTGGGCCAGCCTGGTCTGCGCGGCGGAAAGCTGCTCGCCGACCTGGTCGAGCTGCTCGGTGACCTTGTCGTACTGCGACGTGAGCTGGTTCACCTTGGCCTGGACCTGGGCGACGGTCGGCTGCGGAGCGGCGCCCGCCACGGAGGCGAAGACGGTCAGCCCGCCGATCGCCACCAGCGCGGTGACGATCGCGACACCGCGGCGGAACCGGGACTCGCTGCCCGCTGGCCGCGTACCCACGTGCCTACCACGCTCCTTGTCATGCCACGCGTTATCGCGTGTTTGTCCAGGTCGACCCGGGTCACTGACCAGGACACATTTGGAGCCAGCGTAGTGAAGGCAAATGGGCGATTCAACCGGTTCCGCTAATTCGAACTACTCCATTACAATGCCGCGATTCCCCGGCACGAACGGTTCCGGTCCGTTATCATAACGACACTTTTGTGTCCGGAAAGACCCAGCTCCGGGCCGCTGGGGCGGCCAGCATCCGGGTCAGCGGCGGCACCAGGCCCGCGTCCGCGAGAACGCGGAGTGCCCGCAGTTCGGCCCGCCCGAGGTGAGCCGTCACGTTTCGTGTTTCGGTGACCGCAATTGCGCAATCCCGGCAGCGGGTCCCGCCCCTCTCGCAACGGCCGCAATCAATCATGGTGCCATCTCTCTTTGCATTCGGCGAATTGGACATTCACACGTTAAGGGCACCCTCTGACATTTCCCGGGGCACCGGGGCCGGCAGGGGACGGGGCTGGACGGGGCGGCACGGACGGGGCGGCACCGACCAGGCGGCGGCGAAAATGTCGGTGGGCGGATCTACCGTGGTGTTCGTGATGAGGCCGACCGTGATCGCGCGGGCAGCGGGCGGGCACGGGTACGGCGAAGTGCCGCTGGCCCGGCCGGAGCTCACCCTGGTGACGTCGGCCGCGCCGGAACTCGCCGAGCTGGAGTTCGCGGTGATCGACCTGGAGACCACAGGATGGTCGCCGGGGGTAGCGGCGATCACGGAGATCGCGGCGGTCCGGGTACGCGGCGGGCGGCGCCAGGGCGAGTTCGCATCGCTGGTCAACCCGGGTGTCCCGGTGCCGCCGGGTATCGAGGACCTGACCGGGATCAGCGACTGGATGCTGGCCGCGGCGCCGAGGCTCCCGGCGGTCCTGCCGGGCCTGCTGGACTTCGCCGACGGCTGCGTCCTGGTCGCGCACAACGCGCCCTTCGACGTCGGCTTCCTGCGCGCCGCGTGTGCCGAGTGCGGGCTAGCCTGGCCCCACTTCACCGTGCTGGACACGGTCATGCTGGCCAGGCAGCTGATGGACCCGGACGAGGTGCCGGACTGCAAGCTGAGCACGCTGGCCGGGTTCTTCCGGGCCCGCACCGCTCCGTCGCATCGCGCGCTGGCCGACGCACGTGCCACCGCGGACGTGCTCGGCTGGCTGATCAAGCGGCTGACCCACCACGGGATCCGGACCCTGGATCAGCTCACCCAGTGGCCCGACGTAGTAGCGTAAGCGCCAGCCGGGAGAACCTGGCGTAGAGAAGTCTGGGAGGCATCCAGTGGTCACCGCGATTGTCCTGGTGCGGGCCGAGATCCAGCGCATTCCCGAGGTGGCCGAGATGATCGCCCAGATCCCCGAGGTCAGCGAGGTGTACTCGGTCACCGGGGAGTTCGACTTGGTGGCCATGGTCCGGGTCCGCAGCCACGAGGAACTCGCCGACGTCATCCCCGGCGGGCTGAACAAGGTGGCCGGCGTGTCGCACACCGAAACGCACATCGCGTTCCGCACCTACTCCCGGCACGACCTGGAAGCCGCGTTCTCCCTCGGCCTGGGCGCCGACGCCTGAGGAGCGCGCGCCCCGGTCAGCGGCCCTTGGGGTCCAGGCGGTGGCTGGTTTCTATCCAGCGGTCCAGCAGGGCGCTGGCGGCGCCGGAATCCACGGCTTGGGCGGCGCGGGCGTAGCCGTCGGCCAGCGCGGGGGTGACCGCCTCCGGACCCGGCACGCCGGCCGCCGCGGCCAGTGCGGCGGCCGCGTTCAGCAGCACGATGTCCCGCACCGGGCCGGGCTCCCCGGCCAGCACCGCCCGGGCCACCGCGGCGTTGTGCGCGGCGTCACCACCGCGCAGGTCGGCCAGCGAGGCCGGGGCCAGCCCGAGATCGGCGGGCGAGAACTCTGTCTTGGCCACCTCGCCGTCGTGCACGACCCACATCGAGGACGGGCCGGTGGTGGTCAGCTCGTCGAGCCCGTCGGAGCCGTGGAAGACCAAGGCCGAACAGCCGCGTCCGGCCAGCACGCCCGCGATGACCCCGCCCATCACGGGATCGAACACCCCTACCGCCTGGGCTGACGGGCGGGCCGGGTTGGCCACCGGGCCGAGGAAGTTGAACACGGTGGGGACGCCGAGCTCGCTGCGGGTCGGGCCCGCGTAGCGCAGCGCCGGGTGGTACAGCGGCGCGAACAAGAACGCCACGCCCACCTCAGCGGCCAGTTCGGCGGTCGCGGCGGGCGGCAGGTCGATGATCACGCCGAGCGCCTCCAGCACGTCGGCGGCGCCGCACGAGGACGACGCGGCCCGGTTCCCGTGCTTGACCATCCGCACGCCCGCCGCGGCGGCCACGATCGTGCCCATCGTGGACACGTTGACCGTGCGCGCGCCGTCTCCGCCGGTGCCCACCAGGTCGGTCAGGTAACCGGCCACGCGGATCGGCGTGGCGTGCGCGAGCATGGCCCGGGCCAGCCCGGTCATCTCGGCCACCGAGGTGCCCTTGATCCGCAGCGCGACCCCGAACCCCGCAATCTGGGAGGGCGTCGCCGCCCCCTCCATGATTTCGTTCATGGCCCACTCGCTCTCGTCCGCGGTCAGCGAGTCGCCGCGGATCAGCGCGCCGAGCAGCGCGGGCCACGTCGTGCGGGCATCCATGGCAGCTCCCTGGATTGGCGGAGTGAGGAACCACGTCCGTTCGGTATAAGAAAGAGATAAAAGGTACGGCGCGGTCAGGTGGCTCCGGCGCGGGCCCGCATCAGGCCGGCCAGTTCGTGGGCCAGCGTGATCGGGTCGACCGGGTGGCTGATCACGGCGTCGGCGCCGGACCAGGTGGCGAGCCAGCCGTCGTCGGCGCGGCCGACGATCAGCAGCACCGGCGGGCAGTTGTAGATCTCGTCCTTGGCCTGGCGGCATAGGCCCATCCCGCCGACGGGCTGGGCCTCGCCGTCCAGCACCATGACGTCGGCGCCACCCGCGTCGAGCAGGCGGAACAGGGCAGGCTGCGTGGCGACCTCGATTATCTCCGCGTCCGGCACGTCCATGGCGGGACGACGCCCGATGGCGAGCCTGATCTGGGCCCGGACATCCGCGTCGTGGCTGTACGCAACGACCTTCATGACAGGCATGTTATCGAGCCCGACCACCGATGCGGGGGGTCGCGTAGCGATCGCCTACAGGTTGTCGTAATAATGGCCTCGTGGCGACAGCAACCGTCCAGACGAGCCCTCGCACGCCGGCCAGCAGACCGAACCTGGTCAGCGTGGGGACCATCATCTGGCTTTCCTCCGAGCTGATGTTTTTCGCGGCCTTGTTCGCGATGTACTTCACCATCAGGTCGGTGGACAAGGGCCAGGGGCTGGCGTGGCCGGGCGCGCACCTGAACATCGCGCTCGGGTCGGTCAACACCACCGTGCTGCTGCTGTCCAGCGTCACCTGCCAGATGGGCGTGTTCGCGGTCGAGCGCGGCCAGATCAAGCGCACCCGCTCGATCCTGCACCCGATGAGCTGGGGCCTGCGCGAGTGGTACGTGCTCTCGCTCCTGATGGGCACGTACTTCGTCCTCGGGCAGGGCTATGAGTACCTGGACCTGATCAGGAAGGAAGGCCTCACGCTCTCGTCCAGCAACTACGGCTCGGTGTTCTACCTGACCACCGGGTTCCACGGGCTGCACGTGACCGGCGGCCTGATCGCCTTTATCTTCCTCCTCGGCCGCACCTACGCGGCCAAGAGATTCACTCATGAACAGCAGGTCAGCGCGATCGTCGTGTCGTACTACTGGCACTTCGTCGACGTCGTGTGGATCGGCCTGTTCACCACCATCTACCTCATCCACTAGTCAGGGGACAGCGAGTGGGCTGGATCAACGCCAGGCGCAGACGCCCGGTCGCCGGCTACGCGGCACTGCTGCTCGGGCTCGTCGTCGTCGGGCTGCTGTACGGGGCCCTGACCCGCGCCGGCGGCAGCGCGGAGGCGGCTCCGACCACGGCGCAGCAGGACATCGCGAACGGCCAGGCCCTGTTCGAGGCCACCTGCTCGAGCTGCCACGGCCTGGACGCGCAGGGCACCTCGCAGGCACCGAGCCTGATCGGCTCGGGCGCGGCCGCCGTCTACTTCCAGATGTCCACCGGCCGCATGCCGGCCGCGGAGGTCGGCGCGGAGAACCCGCGCAAGCCGGTGAAGTTCACCGAGCAGGAGATCCTCGACATCGCGGACTATATCCAGTCCCTCGGCGGCGGTCCCCAGATCCCGACCCCCGCGCAGGTCTCCACCGCCGGAGCGGACACCGCGCTGGGATCCCAGCTGTTCATGGCCAACTGCGCGCAGTGTCACGGCTTCGCCGGGGACGGCGGAGCGCTCACTTACGGTAAGTTCGCGCCGGCGCTGCCCGCGTCCACCCCGACGCAGATCTACACGGCGATGCTGACCGGGCCCGAGGCCATGCCGGTGTTCGCCGATGGCGCGCTCACCCCGCAGGCCAAGCGCGACATCATCGCCTACATCACCGAGACGCGGACCGAGCCTAACCCAGGCGGGCTGTCGCTCGGCCGGATCGGGCCCGTCACCGAGGGCCTGGTTATCTTCCTGGGCGGGATGGGTGTCCTGGTGCTGATCGCGATGTGGCTCACGGCTAAGCGGCGCGAGCCCTGGGATGTGGCGCAGGAAGAGAACGCGCGGGAGGCGCGAACCGCGGAGACGTCGGGGACGTCGCGGACGTCGGGGACGGAGCACTGATGAACGACATGGAAGAGGTCGAGGGCCCGGAAGGCCCGGTTCCCCCGCACCGGGTGATCGGGACTCCCCCGCCGACTCCGCGGCTGCTCGGTTCGGGGGACGGGGCTGAGGATCGCGGCACAGGCCACGGCACCGAGGTGGAACCGGCGGAGGAGAAGCTGCCGGAGGTATCGGACTACCCCGCGCACGCCAACAACGCCGAGAAGATCGTCGCGGTCTGCTTCCTGCTCGCGTTCATCGCGGGCTGCGGGTTCATCGCCGCGTACGTCGGCCTCGAAGTCGGCTCGGTCGACAGCGTCTTCCGCTCCAACCTGGCGCTGGGGCTCTCGCTGTCCGTGGCGCTGCTCGGCCTGGGGTTCGGCGCGATAATCTGGGTCCGGCAGCTGATGCCCGACTATGAGATGGTCGAGGAACGGCACCCGATGCGCTCGACCGACGCCGAGCGGGCCGCCTTCGACGAGTACTTCAAGGAGGGCACGGGGGCGAGCCAGTTCGTCAGGCGGCCTATGGTCCGGCGCACGCTCCTGCTTGCCACGCTGCCGCTGGCCGCCATCCCGGTCGTGGTGCTCCGCGACCTGGGCCCGCTGCCCGGGACCAGCCTGCGGCACACGGTGTGGAGCCCCGGTCGGCGGCTGCTCGTCTACGGCACTAACCAGCCGCTCACCCCGGCGACCTTCAGCGCGCCCGGCCAGTCGATAACGATCGTGCCCGAGGGCTACACGGACGATCTTGATGCCCTGGCCAAGGCCACCGTCACCTTGATCAAGTTCTCGCCGGGCGAGCTGAACGTTCCGACGACATACAACAGCGGTACGCTGATCAGCACGATGAACTGGACGGTCGACAACATCGTCGCCTACTCCAGGATCTGCACCCACGTGGGCTGCCCGGTGGGGCTCTATGAGCAGACCACCCACCATCTGCTGTGCCCCTGCCACCAGTCCACGTTCGACGCGTCGACCGGCGCGACCGTGATCTTCGGCCCGGCGCCGCGCCCGCTGCCGCAATTGCCGATGACCGTGGACGCGCAGGGCTTCCTGGTGTCCAAGAGCGACTTCACCCAGCCCGTCGGCCCGAGTTTCTGGGAGCGCGGATGAGCGACAGCCTTGACGTCCCGAAGGTGCTGAGCGGCACCGGCTCGTGGCTGGACGACAGGTTCCACGGGGCCCGGGGCCTGCGCGTGTTCATGCGCAAGGTCTTCCCTGACCACTGGTCGTTCATGCTGGGCGAGATCGCGCTGTGGTCGTTCGTCATCCTGTTGCTGACCGGTACCTTCCTGGCGCTGTTCTTCATCCCGTCCGCGGCCCCGGTCGTCTACCACGGCTCGTACGTCAAGCTGGACGGCATCACGATGAGCCAGGCCTACCAGTCGACGCTGAACATCAGCTTCGACGTCCGGGCCGGCCTGCTGATGCGGCAGATCCACCACTGGGCGGCCGACCTGTTCATGGCCGCGCTGACCATCCACATGCTGCGGGTGTTCTTCACCGGCGCCTACCGCAAGCCCCGCGAGGTCAACTGGCTGATCGGGATCGGGCTGTTCACGCTGGGGCTGCTCGAGGGGCTGTTCGGCTACTCGCTGCCCGACGACCAGCTATCCGGGGCGGGCCTGCGGATCTTCGAGGGCGTGCTGCAGGGCATCCCGATCGTCGGCACGTACGCGGCGTTCTTCCTGTTCGGCGGGCAGTACCCGGGCACAATCATCATTCCTAGGCTGTACATCCTCCACGTGTTTCTGATCCCGGGCCTGATCCTGGCGCTGATCACCGCGCACCTGTTCATCATGGTGCACCAGAAGCACACCCAGATGCCGGGCCTGGGGAACACCGAGAACAACGTGGTGGGCCAGCCATTTTATCCCTACTTCATCGCCAAGGGCACCGCGTGGTTCTTCTTCATCTTCGCGGCGCTCGCGGTACTGGCCACCTTTGCCCAGATCAACCCGGTCTGGCTATACGGGCCGTACAGTCCGGTGCAGATCTCCTCCGCCTCCCAGCCGGACTTCTACATGGGCATCCTGGAGGGCTCGCTGCGCGTGATGCCTGCCTGGGAGTGGAACTTCCTCGGGCACACGATCAGCTTCAGCGTGCTCATCCCGGCGGCGATACCGTTCGGCATCATCTTCACCGGCGCGGGGCTGTGGCCCTTCTTCGAGCAGTGGGCGACCGGGGACCGATCCTGGCACAACATCAACGACCGGCCGAGGAACGCGCCCATCCGGACCGCTACCGGGATAGCGGCCGTGGTGTTCTACGGGGTCCTGTGGGCCGAGGGAGCCAACGACGTCATCGCCGACTTCCTGTCGATCCCGCTGTACACGGTCACCTGGATCGCGCGGGTGCTGGTCTTCGTCGGACCCGCGGTCGGGTTTTACGTCACTAGACGTATCTGCTTGGGTCTGCAGCGTCAGGATACGGAGCTGCTCGAGCACGGGCTCGAGACCGGCATCATCCGGCAGATGCCCAACGGCGAGTTCGTCGAGATCCACCGGCCGGTGAACGAGGACGAACGCGCCATCCTCGAGGCCAAGAAGGTGCCGGCGCTCATGCCCGCGGCCGGGTCCGATGACAAGAACGGCGTGCCCGCGCCGCATTCGGCCGGCGTCATGGGCCGGGCCCGGGCCATCGCCAACCGCGCCTTCGCCGAAACGGTCGTGGTCGAGACGAACGGCCACGGACCTGCCGACGAGCACGCCGCGGTGACCGCCGGTCACACGGAGCTGCCCGGCGGCGGCGGCTCCGATGGGGAGTCCGGCGACTCGTAGACGGCGCCCTCTTGCCCAGTGAACGCTGCCGCGCCGCTGGACGGGCTGGTGGTGCTGGAGGTCTCCAGCTTCGTCGCGGCGCCGCTGGGCGGCTTGACCCTGGCCCAGCTCGGCGCGGACGTGATCAGGATCGACCCGGTGGGCGGCCGACCGGACCTGGGTCGCTGGCCGCTCGCGCTGTCGGGCACCAGCCTGTACTGGACCGGCCTGAACAAGGGTAAGCGGTCGGTCACGCTCAACTTCCGCGACGCCGAGGGCCGGAGCCTGCTCCGTGACCTGCTGGCCGCCTCAGGCCCCGGCGGCGGGATCGTGCTGACCAACGCCGGGCAGGACTGGCTGGCCCACGCTGAGTTGGTCAGGGTCCGCGCGGACCTGATCCACCTGCAGATCCAGGGCCATCGCGACGGCCGGACCGCCGTCGACTACACGGTCAACGCCGAAACGGGATTCCCGCTCATCACCGGTCCCGAGGGCGTGGCGGGCCCGGTGAACCACGTCCTGCCCGCCTGGGACGTGGCCTGCGGGCTCTACGCCGCGATCGGGCTGCTCACCGCGGAGCGGCGCCGGCAGCGCACCGGGGCGGGCAGCGCGATCACGCTGGCGCTGGCCGACGTGGCTCTGGCCGTGGCCGGGCACCTGGGTTTCCTGGCCGAGGCCCAGGTCACCGGGACCGAGCGCCCGCGGATCGGCAACCACCTGTACGGGGGCCTGGCCCGGGACTTCCGGACCGCCGACGGCGAGTGGGTCATGGTGGTGGTGCTGACGCGCCGGCACCTGGCCGACCTAGGGGCCGCGACCGGGCTGGCCGGGACGTTCGGCGAGCTGGAGCGGCTGCTAGGGGCGGACTTCGGGCAAGACGGCGACCGGTATCGGCACCGCGAGGTGCTCACGGCGCTCCTGGAGCCCTGGTTCGCCGGCCGCACGCTGGCCGAGGTCGAGCGGGGCCTGGCGGGCACGTCGGTGCTGTGGTCGCGTTACCGGCGCTTCACCGACCTGGCCGCGGATGGCACGCTAGCCGGGAACCCGCTGCTGGCCGAGATCGACCAGCCCGGCGTCGGGCCGCTGCTGGCGCCCGGCTCGCCGCTGGCCATGGACGGGGCCACCGGGCCCCGCCCGGCGCCTGCGCTCGGCGCGGACACCGGCGCGGTGCTGACCGGACTGCTCGGCCTGTCCGCGGAGGACGTCCAGGCGCTGGCCGAACGCGGGATCGTCGGCGGCCCGGCGCCGGGGACGGCGGCCTGGATGCGGGACGGCGCCCCGGGCGCTCCCGGCGGCTGATCAGGAGGGAAACCGATGCCAAGGTGGCGGCCGCCCACCAGATGATGGTGATGTTGGCGCGCCGCAAGGACGAAGGCGGGCAAAGCGACCTCGAGGCCGGCATGGCGAAGTACCTGGCCAGCGAGTATGGCAAGGAGGTCGTCGAGGACGCGCTGCGCATCAACGGCGGCTACGGCTACTCCCAGGAGTACGAGATCGAACGGCTCTACCGGGATGTCCCGATGCTGCTCATCGGCGAGGGCACGGCCGAGATCCAGAAGATGATCATCGGGCGCCCCCTGCTCGAGCGGTTCGCCGTCGCGTACTGACGCGGGCTGAGCCACGTCAGCCCCACGCGTCACACGCTGAGCGGCACCTCAACGTCGTGAACGTGGCACCCTGATGTCCCTTCCCGCTACGGTGCCACATTCATGCTGTTGCTGCGGGGGCGTGTAGCGCGCGGTCCGGGAGCGGGGGGCACCAGCGGCCGCTTGCGTATCGGGTTGCCCGCGGGCACCATAGCTCCGGGCCGGGGCGTTAGCGGACGGTCTTGATCTGCCAGACGCCGATCGCGGCGGCGATGGCCACCACGGCGGTCGCGCCGAACAGGGCCGGGTAGCCGGCCAGCGAGACGAGCGGGGCCGCGATGGCCGGGCCGATCGCGTACGGAGTGACGATGGCGATGTTGATGATGCCGAGGTCCTTGGCCCGGTCGCGGGCCTTCGGCAGCACCTGCGTGATCAGCGCCTGGTCGACCGCGATGTAGGCGCCGAAGCCGATGCCGAACAGCGCCGCCGCGGCCAGCGCGCCCGACCAGGTCTCCCAGAACGCCAGCAACAGCGCGGCCGCCGCCATCAGCAGCCCGGACACGGTGACCAGCATCTTGCGGCGGCCACGGCGGTCGGAGATGATCCCGCCGACGATCGCGGCCACCACCACGCCTCCGGTATAGATCAGGATCAGGATGAGCAGGCCGTCCGCGGCGGTCTGGCCGGGGAAAAGCCGCGCGTAGTGCACCTTGTCGCGCAGAAAGTACAGCAGGTACAAGGTGCCCATGGCGATGGCCAGGGTGGTCAGGAAGCGGGTCAGCCAGGCCCAGCCGAAATCGGGGTACTGCCGCGGGCTGATCCAGTAGGAGGAGGCCACCCGGCGCCAGGAGAACGGCTCCCGATCCTGCGGGTCGAGCGGGGGGTCGGGAGTGAAGAAGATGAACGGCAGGGCCAGCACGACCATCAGCACCGCGAGCGTGATGTAGCCGGTGACCAGGTCCTGATTGAGGACGTCGACGACGATGACGCTGCCCAGGACCAGGCCGAGCGCGATCGGCATGCCGATCCAGCCGGACACCGTAGCGCGCTGTCGGACCGGCACGTGGTCGGGGACGGCCGCGCTCAGGGTGGCGTATTCGCCGTTCTGGAAGGCGCCGAACAAGAACCACAGCACGGCCACGGCCACCACCGTGCCCGCCTTCGCCAGCAGCCCGACGCAGACCGAGGCCAGCAGGACCATGACGAGCGTCCACCGGTGCCGACGGCCGCTGAACCGGCCCAGCCGCCGGCCCCGCGCGGTACGGTCAGACAGCGCGCCGACGATCGGGGTGGCCAGGGCGGAGGAGATGGCGTTGAACGCGGTCACCACGCCGAGGGCGACAATCTTGTGGCGCGGGGTTATGGCCTGCAGCTGGAGCGCGAGCATGACCTGCGATGGCGTCTGGTTCGCCATCCACATGCCCAGGCTGGCCAGGGTGAGGGTTACGATCCAGCGGATTCCTACGTGCTGAGCCGGTTCGGCCAGCGCGAGCGACTGCACGTCCGGCTGACCGATCACCTGATCTGCCATGGCTGGATCATGACGCATACCGGCCGTCTGGCGATAGTGGCCCCCCGGAGTTTGGCGTCGGCCCGCGTTGTGAGTGGAATGGAGCTGTGGCAGGTCAGACGGAGATCATGTTCCGGTTGCTCGACGGGACGCAGACCGCGGCGCACACGGAGGACCTGCAGGCCCTGCACGCCGAGGTCTGCGCCGAGCAACCCGATGACGGCTTCGCCCGCCGGTTCCGGGTCCTGCGCCGCCAGCCGGGCTTTGTCCTGGCCGAGGCCCGCCGCGGCGGCTACCTGGTCGGGTACGCCTTCGGAGTGCCGCTGCGGCCGTCGACCTCCTGGTGGCGGGGGCTGACCACCCCGCTGCCGGACGAGGTCACCACCGAGCATCCCGGCCGCACCTTCGCGCTGGTCGAGCTGCTGGTCCGCCCCTCATGGCGGCGGCAGGGCATCGCCGCGACCCTGCACGACCTGATCCTGGAGGGCCTGCCCGAGGAGCGGGCGACGCTGACCGTGCCGCCGACGGCCACCCCGGCGCAGCAGGCCTTCCGGAAGTGGGGCTGGCGCAAGGTCGCCCGGACCCGCGACGGCGGGCCCGGTACGCCGGTCTCCGACGTGCTCCTCACCACCCTCCCGGCAAGAGGGTGAGCGATCTGCACAAACTTTATACCGAACGGACCGTGGCCCTACGGTCCGGGCCTGGCGCTAAGCGGGCTCGCCCTTGAGGGTGAAGGATGACAGCAGGTTGACCGCCAGGACCAGGGCCGCCACGGTGACGATGGCCCCCATGACCACGGAGGTCGCCACGGACAGGCCCGCGTTCAGGGAGCTGTCGTGGGCGATCCCGTTGGCGATGCCGAGCCCGTAGTGGCCGACCGACAGCAGGCGCGCGCCGCTGACGAAGTTCGACAGCAGCGCCTCCCAGATCAGCACGTAGAGCAGGCCGACCGCGATGGCGCGGGTGGTCGCGGCCGAGACCATGATGAAGATCGCGTTGTAGATCACCGCGCAGACCAGGGCGCCGACGAATAGGCCGACCGCGAAATCGGTACCGTTGACGACGGTGGCCGGGGTAACGAGGACGGGCGGGCCGTTCTGGGTGGCGCGGAGGACAGGCTCGGTGCTGCCGCCGCCGGAGATCAGAGCCGCGATGAACTCGGGCACCGCGGCGAAGATGATGGTCAGCACGGTGGCCACGAGGAACTTGGTGAAGATCACCGAGGAGCGGCGGACCGGGGTGGCCAGCAGGTGGATGGCGCTGCCGTCGTCGATCTCGGCGCCGAGCACGCTGGAGCCGATGATCAGCGCGGTCAAGGGCAGCAGCACCGAGAAGCCGAACGTGCCCAGCACGTGCGAGGGCCAGGGCCGGTCCGGCGGGCGGCCGGCCTTGAGTGCGATCGTGATCACGATCAGGATCACCGCCGGGATCGCGAACAGCAGCGCTCGCCTGCGGCCCAGCGTGGCGCGGGTGGTGATCCAGGCGACCGTCGGGTTGAACAAGCCGGACAATGGGTGCTCCTTAGTCCGCAACGAGGTAGGCGAAGACGCTTTCCAGGGATTCGTCGGTGGGCTGCACCTCGCGCAGCCGGATGCCGTGGTCACGGGCCAGCACGGCGATGTCCCGGCAGAACGCGCCGTAGTCCGAGGTCCGGACCTGCAGGCCGGTGCCGGTCAGCTCGACCGCGGTTACCGCGGGCCGGGCGATGAGCGTGCCGCCCAGCAGGCGGTCATCGGAGGACCGCACGGTGAACACGTGCGGCCGGCTGGTCATCAGCCGCCGGATGGCGCGGAAGTCGCCGGAGGCGGCCAGCCGGCCGGCCACCACGACCTGGATCGTGCCGGACAGCCGCTCCACCTCTTCCAGGATGTGCGAGCTGAACAAGATGGTCCGGCCCTCGCTGCCGAGCTTGTCCAGCAGGTCCATCATGTGCAGCCGCTGCCGCGGGTCCATCCCGTTGAACGGCTCGTCCAGGACCAGGATCTCCGGGTCGTGCACGAGCGCGGCGGCCACCTTGATGCGCTGCCGCATGCCCTTGGAGTAGGTAGCGATCTTGCGGTCCGCGGCTTCCGCCATGTCGAGCATGGCGATAGCTTTGCGGCCGCGCCCGCCGGGTCCGGGAGCTGATGCAGCTTCGCGGTCGCGACGACGAACTGCTCGCCGGTCAGGAACGCGTACACCGAGTCCCGCTCGGGGACCAGGCCGACGGTTCGGTAGATATCCGGGTTACGCCAGCTGTGCCCGCCGGCGGTGCTGGCTCCGGGGGGACGACCCCCCCGATCCCCCCCGAGGCTCCGCCGATAGTGAGCTCGCCGCGGGACGGCGGCAGGAAGCCGGCGATCATGTGCATGATCGTCGACTTACCCGCGCCGTTCGGGCCGAGCAGCCCGGTCACGCCGGGACCGATCGACATCGTGACGTCGTTGACCGCCACCACGTTGCCGTACCAGCGGGAAACGTTCACCAGCTCGATGCTCATGCTCGGCTCACCTTCCGGTACCTCGCGGCCAGGCCCCCGAGGCAGGCCGCGAGCAGGAGGACCCCCACGACCCCGTAGAGCGGGCCGAAGTGGCCTGGATTGGCGTCTTCACCCGGCGACGTGCCGCCGAGCCAGATCCGTATCCCGTCCAGGATGTTGAACGGGCTGAACAGCCCGGCGATCCGCGCGCCGGTCGAGGTGGACGTCATGCCGCCTTCCGCCTGGATCAGCACCTCGGACACGGTCCAGGTCAGGAAGCAGGAGATGGCGACGATCCCGGTCGCGTAGGCGCGGCGCCCGGTCAGCGAGGCCAGGACCAGGCCGACCGCCGCCATCAGCACGGCCCACATCAGGCCCACACCCAGGCCGGGTATGAGCGCCTTGGTCTCGCCCCAGACGCTGGAGCCGCCCTTGGCCGACGCGATCGTGCCCACGTACAGGACGAGAAGCGGCACCTCGATCAGCAGCAGGAGCGCCGCGGTGAGCGCGATGTACTTGGCCAGCGGGTAGTCCCCGCGGCGGATCGGCCGGGAGAAGTACAGCGGCAGCACGTGGCTGCGCAGGTCCCTGGATACCAGCTCGGGTGCCTGCGCGGCGAGGAAGATCGTGACCACGATGACCCGCAGCTGCGGGGTGTAGACGTCGTAGCCGAACAACCGGGGGTTGCCTCTGGCCACCGCGAACGCGTTCACGAATGCGGGCAGGAGCATCGCGATGCAGGCCAGGATCGGGATGATCTTGGCCTTCACGCCCCGGCCGATGCCGAACGCGGAGCGGAAGCTGTGCCAGGTCAGCGCCCTGACGATCTGGGCGCGGCCCAGCCGGGGACCGTCGTAGCGGCGGTAGCCGAGGTCGTGGATGACGCCGACGGCGCCTTGGGGTTCAGACATGTTCCTGGCTTTCCTCGTCGCGGAACAGCTCCTCGACCTGATGCCGGCGCTGCTCCAGCCGGCACAGCGGCAGGGCCAGGTCGGCCACGGCGTCACGCACCACGTCGTAGGTGTCGTCGCCGCCCAGCGGGACCAGGAGGGTCCGCTGGGCGACGGTGGCGGCCAGGCCGCGGGCCTTCAGCTCCTGCTGTAGCTGCACGAGGCCTTCGTCGACCTCGACCGCGAGGACCTGGCTGGCCTTGGTGAAGCTGGTGATCGTGTCGGCGCGCAGCAGCCGCCCGGCCTCGATCGCGACCAGGTGATCGCAGATCCGCTCGATCTCGCCGAGCAGGTGGGAGGCGACCACGATGGAGATGCCGAACTCCGCCCCGATCCGCTCGATGAGCTCGAGCATGGCGGTACGCCCGGCCGGGTCGAGCCCGTTGGTCGGCTCGTCGAGCAGCAGCAGCCGCGGGTCGCCGACCAGGGCCTGAGCCAGCTTGACCCGCTGCTTCATCCCGGTGGAATAGGTGCCGATCAGGCGGTACCGCTCCTCGTGCAGCCCGACGTGACGCAGCGATTCGGCCGCTCGTTCCTTGGCCACGGTGGGCGGCAGGCCGGACATCCGGCCCAGGTGGGTCACGAACTCGGTCGCGGTCACGTCGGGCGGCAGGCAGTCGTGCTCGGGCATGTACCCGAGCAGGGTCCTGATCGTCTCGCCGCTGGTCTCGGTGTCGTGGCCGAGCACCTTGGCCTGGCCCTTGGTCGGCGGGAGGAGCCCGAGCAGGATCTTGATCAGGGTCGACTTGCCCGCGCCGTTGGCGCCGACCAGTCCGGTGACCCCCGGCGCGACACTGACCGTGAGCCCCTCCAGCGCGGTGATGTTTCCCGGATACACCATGGTCAGCGCGCTGGTCTCGATGACGGCGTCGCTGATCGCCGTGCTGGCGGCTGGGGGTGGCTCCGGTGGCTCGGAGGTTTGGTTGGGTGGCATGGTGCTACCGTGCCAGCGGGCGAGCCGGCCCGTCATCGCCCGTAAGAGTGAAGTTGCGGCATGTCGCGTGGCGCGTCAGGTCATCTCGTGGCCTACACCTGCAGGATGACGCCACGGGCGGCCGTGGCGGTTACCTTAGGTATGTGCGCACCGCCTCGGACGATCCGGCCACCCGGCAGCGCCCGCCGCTGACCAAACGGCTGGGACCCAAGCACTGGGCCGCGCTGGACTACATGGCCGGCGGGCTCACCACCCTGATCCTGTTCGTGGACGTCAGGCGCGGCCTGGTCCGATACAACTTTCCGCCCGACGTCGTCGGTGTCACGCGTTACTGGCCGCTGTCGCTGGCCGGGCCGGTCGCCGTGCTGCTGGTCCTGGCGGCGGGCTTCGCGGTGGCCCTGCGCCGCCGCCATCCGGTGCTCATGCTCGGCGTCCTGCTGGTCGGCTCCTTCCTGATCAGCACGCTGACCGTCCCGAACGCGAGCGCCCTGATCTACTTCCTGCCCGTCGCCTACGTGCTGTACCTGGTGGCCGCCACCTACGAGAAGAAGCGGGACGCGGTGCGCGTCCTGGTCGCGGTGTACGTCACCCTGGTCGCGGTCGCCATCGTGCTGATGTCCGGCAGCGGCGGCCTCTTCAACGGAAGCCCGCTGATCCCGGTCGTGCTCTGCGTGATCATCGCGTGGGGGAGCGGGTACAGCGTGCGCCAGCGCCGCCGGTACGCGGTCCGGCTACAGGACGAGGCGGCCAGCAAGGCGGTGGCGCAGGAGCGCTTGCGGATCGCCCGGGAACTGCACGACGTGGTGGCGCACAGCATGAGCGTGATCGCGGTCCAGGCGGGCTACGGCCAGTACGTGATCGACAGGCAGCCCGGTGACGCCCGCGCCGCGCTCGGCGCGATCCAATCCACCAGCCGCGAGGCGCTGGACGAGATGCGCCGGATGCTGGGTGCCCTGCGGCAGGCCGACGACGCCGACGCGCGCGCCGACGGTACCGGGCTGGTAGCGGCTGGCTCCGGGCTCTCTGCGCAGCCCGCCACGCCGGCCGACGGGGCGGCCGCGCCGCTGTTCCCCGCGCCCGGGCTGGCCGATCTGGACCGGCTGGTGGCGCGGACCGCGGGCGCGGGTGTCCGGGTCGACCTGACGCGCTTCGGCGAGCCGCGCGACCTGCCGGCGAGCATCGACCTGTCGGCCTACCGGATCGTGCAGGAGGCGCTGACCAACGTGGTCAAGCACGCCCGGACGAGCTCGTGCCGGGTGCTGCTCGGCTACCGGGACGACGAGCTGACCATCGAGGTCACCGACGATGGCGCCGGGATGCCGGCCCCGGAACTGGCGGGCGCCGGGGTATCCCGGCACGGGACCGCGGGGCAGAATGGGCTGCACGGCGTGGGGGTCCTGGACGGTGCGCCGGACCCGCCCGACGACGGCCCCGCCCCCGTGGCCAGCCTGCCCGGCGCCGGACACGGGATCATCGGCATGCGCGAACGGGTCACTCTGCTCGGCGGCGAGTTCAGCGCCGGGCCGCTGCCCGGCTACGGGTTCCGGGTGAGCGCGCGCATCCCGCTGCCCGCCGCGGGCGCGTGACCGGCTCCGCGCCCATCCGGGTGGTGGTCACCGACGACCAGGCCCTGGTCCGGGTGGGCTTCTGCGGCATCATCTCGGCCACGCCCGGCTTCATCGTGGTCGGCGAGGCGGGCAACGGGGCGGAGGCGGTGGAGGTGGCCCGGCGGGCCCGGCCCGACGTCATCTTGATGGACGTGCGCATGCCGGTCATGAACGGCATCGAGGCGACCCGGCAGATCACGCAGAGCACCGACGTCCGCGCGCTCATCTTGACCACCTTCGACCTGGATGAGTACGTCTTCGCGGCGCTGCGCGCGGGCGCCAGCGGGTTCCTGCTCAAGGACACCCTCCCGGCCGAGCTGCTGACCGCCATCCGGGTCGTCGCCGCCGGCGACGCGCTGCTGGCGCCGAGCGTGACCCGGCGCCTGATCGGCGAATTCGCCCGCACCGCGCCCGCGCCCGGCGCGTCCGAGGTTTGCGGCCTTCTCGATCCCGCGGTGAAGACTGCCGCTGGCGGCCGGTGCACTACCGATCTGCTCGCCCGGGTCCTGACCGAACGCGAGCGAGAGGTCCTGACCATGGTGGCCCGGGGGCTGTCCAACGCCGAGATCGCCGAGGAGCTGACGATCAGCCCGGCCACGGCCAAGACCCACGTGGCGCACCTGCTGACCAAGCTCGACGCCCGGGACCGCATCCAGCTGGTCATCATGGCTTACCAGTCTGGCCTCACGACGCTCCAGTAGGTCCGGGGTCCGGCGGGCCGGCGGTTCGGCCACAATGGGGGGCATGGTTTCTGAGATCTTCGACCCCGAGCGGTGGCGCCGCGTGGAAGGGTTCTCCTTCACCGACATCACCTACCACCGGGCCGTGGAGTCGGGCACGGTCCGCATCGCCTTCGACCGGCCTGAGGTCAGGAACGCGTTCCGGCCGCATACCGTCGACGAGCTGTACCGCGCGCTGGACCACGCGCGGATGTCCGGCGACGTGGGCTGCGTGCTGCTCACCGGGAACGGCCCGTCGCCGAAGGACGGCGGGTGGGCGTTCTGCTCCGGCGGTGACCAGCGGATCCGCGGCCGTGACGGGTACCGCTACGCCGACGGCGAGACGGCCGAGACCATCGACCCGGCCCGGGCCGGGCGGCTGCACATCATGGAGGTACACCGGCTGATCCGGTTCATGCCCAAGGTGGTCATCTGCGTGGTGCCCGGCTGGGCCGCGGGCGGGGGACACAGCCTGCACGTCGTCTGCGACCTCACCCTGGCCAGCCGCGAGCACGCCCGGTTCAAGCAGACCGATGCGGACGTGGGCAGCTTCGACGGGGGGTTCGGCTCGGCCTACCTGGCCCGCCAGGTCGGCCAGAAGTTCGCCCGGGAGATCTTCTTCCTGGGCGAGGTCTACGACGCCGAGGCCGCGCACCGGATGGGCATGGTCAACTCGGTGGTGCCGCACGCCGACCTGGAGCGGGTCGCGCTGGAGTGGGCGGCCAAGATCAACGCCAAGAGCCCGACCTCCCAGCGCATGCTGAAGTACGCGTTCAACCTGATCGACGACGGACTGGTCGGCCAGCAGGTGTTCGCGGCCGAGGCCACCCGGCTGGCCTACATGACCGACGAGGCGGTCGAGGGCCGGGACGCGTTCCTGGAGAAGCGCCGCCCGGACTGGGCGCGGTTCCCGTACTACTACTAACCCCAGGGGGGGACGACCCCCCTGGAACCCCCCGCATGCCCGCTGCGGTACCCGCCGTAGTATCGCGCGATCGGGGGGCCGTCGGCCCCCGCGAGCCGCGCGATCAGTGGGAGAAGTAGCCGCGGTAGTACTCGAAGACAAAGCCGACCGAGGAGAACACGGTGAAGAGCAGCCCGATCAGGAACAGCCACCAGCCGACCGCCACGCCGAGGGCCAGAGTGGCCGCGGACAGCCCGAGGAACAGCGGCCACCAGCTCTTCGGGCTGAAGAACCCGATCTCGCCGGTGCCCTGGGCGATCTCGCCCTCGTCGTTATCTTCCGGCCGCAGAGGCAGGCGGCGACCGGTGAACAGCACGTAGAAGCCGATGAGCAGGGCCAGGCCCACGGCCAGCCCGAGCGCGGTGGTTCCGGTCGGGTCCTTGGAGGTGTACCAGTACGCGATGTCCGTGCCGCCGAAGAAGATCCCGCAGCCGAGGAACAGCCAGCCTTCGACCTTCACGTCCCCAACCCCTTATTTCCGACCGCGCTGGAAAGGGCCGGGATCTCCTGCTCGATCCCGAGCGAGGCCCGGCCCCACTTGATGTCGGGGTAGTGCGCCTCGAACGCGGGCCGCTCGGACCTGATCCGCGGGATCCGGTAGAAGTTGTGCCGGGGCGGCGGGCAGGACGTGGCCCACTCCAGCGAACTGCAGAAACCCCACGGATCCTCTTCTGTCACCTTCTCCCCGTACCGCCAGGTCACGTACATGTTCCAGAAGAACATGAGTATTGACAGGGCGAGGATCCACGACCCGACGGAGGAGATGATGTTGAGCGTGGTCACGTTGCCCGGCAGCAGCGGGTAGTTGGCGGTACGCCGTACCTGACCTTCGACTCCAGTCCAGTGCTGGACCAGGAACGTCATGTGGAAGCCGATGAACATGACCCAGAACTGGATCTTGCCGATCCGGCTGTTCAGCATCTTGCCGGTCATCTTCGGCCACCAGAAGTAGAACCCGGCGAACATCGCGAACAGCACCGTGCCGGCCAGCACGTAGTGGAAGTGAGCGACCACGAAGTAGGAGTCGGACACGGCGAAGTCCAGCGGCGGCGAGGCCAGGATGATGCCGGTGAGGCCGCCGAACAGGAACGTGACCAGGAAGCCGATCGAGAACAGCATCGGCGGCTCGAAGGTGAGCTGCCCCTTCCACATGGTGCCGATCCAGTTGAAGAACTTCACCCCGGTCGGCACCGCGATCAGGAACGTCATGAACGAGAAGAACGGCAGCAGCACCGCGCCGGTGGTGAACATGTGGTGCGCCCACACGGTCATGGACAGGCCGGCGATCGAGATCGTGGCCGCGATCAGCGTCTTGTAGCCGAACAGCGGCTTGCGGCTGAACACCGGGAAGATCTCGGTGGCGATGCCGAAGAACGGCAGCGCGAGGATGTACACCTCCGGGTGGCCGAAGAACCAGAACAGGTTCTGCCACAGGATCGCCCCGCCGCTGGCGGCGTCGAAGACGTGCGCGCCGAGCCGCCGGTCGATCTCCAGCACCAGCAGCGCGGCGGCCAGCACCGGGAACGCCAGCAGGATCATGATCGAGGTCAGCAGCGCGTTCCAGCAGAAGATCGGCATCCGGAACATGGTCATGCCGGGCGCCCGCATGCAGAAGATCGTGGTGATGAAGTTGACCCCGCCCAGGATGGTGCCGAACCCGGACAGCACCAAACCCATGATCCACATGTCGGCGCCGACGCCGGGCGAGTAGATCGCGCTGGTCAGCGGGGAGTACGCGTACCAGCCGAACGACGCCGAGCCGCCCGGGCTCAGGAAGCTGGCCAGCAGGATCAGACCGCCGAACGTGAACAGGTAGTAGCTCAGCAGGTTCAGCCGCGGGAAGGCCACGTCGGGCGCGCCGATCTGCAACGGGATCAGCTCGTTCGCGAACCCGACGAACAAGGGGGTGGCGAACAGCAGCAGCATCAGCGTGCCGTGCATGGTGAACAGCTCGTTGTACTGCTGGTCGGACACGAAGTGCTGGTCCGGCCCGAGCAGCTGGATCCGCATCAGCAGCGCCATGACCCCGGCGCACAGGAAGAAGAAGAACGAGGTGATCAGGTACAGGTGCCCGATGATCTTGTGGTCGGTCGAGGACAGCCAGTACGCGAGGATCGACCCCTTGCGTTCGGTCCTGCTCTGGGGGATGCCAATGACCGGTTGCTCGATGGTGCTCATTGCGTGCTCCCGGTTGACTGCGCCGCCTGCTGGGCGGCCATGTACGCCTGGAATTGCCGCGGGGTCACGACCTTCACAGTAAACAGCATGCGACTGTGATACAGGCCGCACAACTCGCTGCAGTGCCCGATGAAGGTGCCCGTCTGCGTGGCGGTGACCTCGAAGTGGTTCGGGTGATCGGGGATGACGTCCCGCTTGAACAGGAACTCGGGGATCCAGAACGCGTGCACCACGTCGGCGGAGGTCAGGTTGAACTCGACCGTCTCCCCGGTCGGGATCTCCAGCACCGGCAGCGGACCCTCTTGCCACATGTTGCCGACATTGGTCACGTGGTACTGCGGGTAGTTGAACTGCCAGCTCCACTGGAAGCCCAGCACGTCCACGATCACGTTGGGCTTGGACGACACCTTGTCGATGTAGTTCTCGTCCTTGGCGGTGTAGTAGAACAGGATCGCGATCAGCACGAACGGCACCGCGGTGAACATGATCTCGATCGGCATGTTGTAGCGCGCCTGGGGCGGCAGCTTGTCGCCGCGCTTGCGGTGGAAGATCACCGCCCACAGGATCAGCCCCCAGACCAGCGCGCCGACGAGCCAGGCCGCGATCCAGGATCCCTGCCAGAGCGTGAGCGTAGTCTTGCCCTGCTCGGTGATCGGGTTGGGGAAGCCGAGCCGGGTGAACGAGTTGTTCGTGCAGCCGGTCAGGCCGAGGACTGCCGCGGCGACCGCGGCGGTCATCCCCATCGCGCGAGCGACGCGCACCCGGCGGGGACCAGGGGACCTCTTGAGCCCGGATCTTGGCGAACCCGGTCCGGCGTGATCGGTAGTCAAGGCGAGGGCCTTCCTCGGTTCTGCTACAGCGTGTCGTGCAAACAGTATCGCGCGCTGGCCGCCGGCCTTCGGCGACCCCCACATGTTTCTGTCATCTTCGTTTCTGCCATCCTCGGGGCTATCTTCGCGGCTATCTTTGCGGCTCCACGCGCGTACCTCAGGCAGCGGCGGGCATGATGTGCTCATGACCGGACGCCGACTGCGCCTGTTCGGGCGTGTTCCCGCGGCCCGCCGCACGGATCGTTCAGAGGGCGCCGTCGGTTCTGTCGCTTTTTCTGAGTCCGAACGGACCGTGGCGCCACCGCCCGGCCTGGCTCCCGCGCTGACCATCGACGCGCTCGGCCGCAAGTGCCCGATCCCCATCATCATGCTCGCCGAGCAGATCAGGGACGTTCCGCTGGGCGCGATCGTCTCGGTCCTGGCCGACGATCCGGCCGCCTACACCGACGTACCGTCCTGGTGCGCGATGAAGGCCCAGGAGTTCGTCTTCGCTCAGGACCTCCCCCGCGGGTGGGCCCTGTTCATCCGCCGCGCCATCTAGCTCCCGCCGCGCCCCGGCTCGCAGCGCCGGGCTGCGCTGGGGAGCCTAGCTGGTGGGTTTGAAGCGGCTGGTGAAGCGGGGATCGGTTTCCCACCAGAGCTGCGGCTCCTGGGGCTCGTGGAGGGCTGCGGGGTCAGCTTCGTCGGCTGAGGTGGCTGGGGTGGGTGGGGCGGCTGGCTGGCGGGGGTCGCAGGAGTCGGCGGGGAGGCGGGCTGCCTCGAGCTGGGCTTGCTGGGCGTCTAGTTCGGCGTCGATGCGAGCCGCGTCGGACTCGTCCTCGCGCATCATGTGGATGAGCTGGGCGGCGAGGAACGGCAGGCCGACCAGGTCGCCGAGGATCCACAGCACTCCCCCGGCGATGACCTGATCGGTGGCCAGCGTGGGGCCCCAGGGGCGGGCCAGCGCGTGGAAATACGCGGCGCCGATCAGGTTCTGGTCGGCGATGACCGCGATCCCGAAGAACGCGTCGCCGATCACCGCCGCGCCGGTAATCCACATGGAGACGGCGTAGGCGTACTGCTTGGGCACCGGGTCGACGCGCAGCAGCGTCCAGAAGAACACGAAGCCGGGCACCATCAGCGCCAGGTAGGTCAGCTCCCGCACCGTGGTGCTGTGGAAGGCCGCCGTGTACCAGGCCGTGAAGTACATCACGAACGGAACGGCGACCAGCGCGAACGTGGTGATCGCGGGGAAGGTCAGGATCCGGACCGGGCGGCAGCGGATGACCGCCTCCAGGCGGGCGCCCGAGCGAGGGAACACCGCGGCGAACAGCGTGAGCGGGCGGCCCAGGGCCAGGAACAGCGGGACGACCAGCACCAGCAGCACCGTCTGAACCGCCCGGGGGTACAGCAGGACGGACTGGTAGACGCCCACCCACGACATCGTGGCGATGATCAGGAAGCCCAGGCCGAGGCCGCAGAACCAGATCGGGCGGGCCGCCGGCCAGGCGGTGTTGTCTCGGGGAGTACGGGCCCTGACCCGGCGGGCTCCGGCGAGGTAGCCGCCGCCTAGGAGCACGATGAGCACCAGCATCCACGGGTCGAGCGTCCACTCGGTCAGGGCCCGGGTCACGGTCAGCTCGGGAGGCCCGTTATAACCGGCTGCGAGAGCATGGGTCCATCCGGGCGCGCCCGCGACCCCGAGGGCGGTTCTCATCCCGCCACGCTACCGCGCTCCCTTCTAGGAGTTACGAGGTGCCGCCCGAGCCGGCCTGGACCGCGCTGATGAACAGGGTCTGGACCGGCTGGGCGCACACCTGCGACGCGTCGGCCAGGTACACCGGGGCGGTCTGGTTCGGCGGGTAAATGCGCAGGAAGGCCGCCTTGGTCGGGCTGCAGGTCGCGGTCCCGAAGTTCAGCGCGTCGACGACCTGCAGCACGGCGCTGGCCGTCGCTCCGGAGGCCAGCGTGATCAGCTTGACCGGCGTGGTGCTGCTGCGCTGGGCGGCCAGGCCGATCTGCGTATACGGCGGGGCAGAGACCAGCGAGACGCCCGGGTACCCGTACAGGGTGCACGTGGCACCCGAGGTGTTGGTGAAGACGATCGTCTGGTCCACGCCGCCCGCGTAACCCGACGAGGGCCCCAGCGTCACGTTCAGGCCGCTGGTCGCGCACGGTGATGGCCCGGTCGCAGTCGGGGGCAGCGTCGAGACCGGGGTGGTGGCCGGCGCGGTGTTGCTGCTCGGCGCGGCGGGGCCGGACGTGCCCGGCGAGCTCGCAGGCGCGGATGGCGAACTGGACGACGACGAGCAACCGGCCACTGAGGCGAGGACGATCAGCGCCGCGGCCGTGCCTCGGATCCCGTTACGTGAACGCTCGACCCTGGGAAACACTCCCGTGCCTCCTATCTCGTGGCGCCACATGCGCCGTCCCCGCAAATTATGACCGCCGGGCGGGCACGCCGGTCGGAGCCGGGCCGTAGGTCACGCCCGGGCGCGCGCGTGCCCGCGATCACGTTTCGGTGACGGGAGGCAGGCACCACGGCCCGTTCGGCCAAAAAAGAAAATTAATCAGGCGGGCAGGTGCGCGGCGACCTCAGCCGCAGCGGCGGGTCCGTAAGCCGCGGCGAAGCGGTCGGTCAGGGGGCCGGGCTTGAGGTTGTACTCCTGCGGGCCGGTCGCTTCCAGGGCGTGCACGGCCATCAGGTTGCCGAGCTGGGCGCAGCGCTGCCGGGACAGGCCCCACGCGATGCCGGCCAGGAAGCCGGAGCGGAACGCGTCGCCCGAGCCGGTCGGGTCGACCGGCTGCGCATCCGGCACGGCCGGCACGTGCACCGGCGGCTGCCCAGACTGCTCCACCCGCGCACCGCCCGGGCCCAGGGTGGTGATCCTGACCTTGACCCGAGCCAGGATCTCCTCGCTGGTCCAGCCGGACTTGCGCTCGATCAGCGCTTCCTCGTACTCGTTGCCGAACAGGTACTCGGCGCCGTCGACCAGCGCGCGTACCTGCTCGTCGTCGAGGATCCGGGCCAGCTGCTGGGACGGGTCGGCGGCGAACTTCAGGCCGGCCTGGCGGCACTCCGTGGTGTGCACCACCATCGCCGCCGGGTCCCCGGCTCCGATGATGACCAGGTCGATGCCGCCGTGTTCGGCGGCCAGGGACGCGACCTTGATCTCCGCGTCCTCGGCCATCGCACCCGCGTAGAACGAGCCGATCTGGTTCCCGTCCGAGTCGGTGGTGCAGACGAAGCGCGCGGTGTGCCTGAGCAGCGACTCACGGACCCCCGCGGTGCGCACCCCGTGCTCTTCCAGCCAGTGCCGGTAGTCCGTCGAAGTCGGCCCCGACGGCGCCGACCAGCAGCGGTTCCAGGCCGAGCACGCCCAAGCCGAAGGCGATGTTGGCCGCCACGCCGCCGCGGCGGATGGCCAGGTCGTCAACGAGGAACGAGAGCGAGACCTTGTCGAGCTTGTCCGCGATGAGCTGGTCGGTGAATTTGCCCGGGAACGTCATCAGGTGGTCGGTTGCGATCGACCCCGTGACGGCGATGCGCACGGCGGATAACCCGGCGGGCGTCAGTGGAAGGAGTCGCCGCAGGCGCAAGAACCCGTGGCGTTCGGGTTGTCGATGGTGAAACCCTGCTTCTCGATCGTGTCGACGAAGTCGATCGTCGCGCCCATCAGGTACGGGGCGCTCATCTTGTCCGTCACGACCTGCACGCCGCCGAAGTCGGCGACGATGTCGCCGTCGATCTCGCGTTCGTCGAAGTAGAGCTGGTAGCGAAGCCCCGAGCAGCCGCCCGGCTGGACCGCGATGCGCAGCCTCAGGTCGTCCCGGCCCTCCTGCGCGAGCAAGCCACTCACCTTGGCGGCCGCGCCCTCGGTCAGGACGATGCCCTCTGTGGTCTCTTGCTGAACAGTCACCTTAGCTCCCGCCTGGTTCGTGTGCCGCATGGCTGCGGCGTGGGGGACCCCACGTGCAATCCCAACGATAAGCGGTGCGGGCGCATTCCAGCCACTCGCACCGTTTTAACAGCCTCACAGCCCGGGGGCGCCCCAGACGGGGAACCAGCGGGCCAGGTCGGGCTCCCACTTCAGGTCGTCGCCGATGACCCCCTTGACCTGCAGCTCCAGCGAATTGTCCCGGCGCTCGCCATCCAGCGGCGCGAACGGGTAGAACGTGCCCCGCTTGTACAGGTAGATCAGGCCCAGCCGACGCTGGTCGTCACGGAAGGCGACCAGGGTGCACAGCAGCTGGGGGCCGAAGCCGGCGTCGACCAGCGAGGAGTTGACCGCGTGCAGGTCGGTGACCAGGGCGTCGAGCTGGTCGGACATGTGCGAGCTGACCAGCCAGTTGAAGCCGTAGGAGTCCTTGGTCACCTCGACCGGCAGGCCGCCTTCCTTCCCGGAGTCCATGTCGAGCAGCTCCTGCACTTCCTTCTCCACGTCGGAGAAGGACCGGCCCTCGACCGGGCGGAAGCACACCGAGCCGGAACCGGTGGGCTTGAACCCGGTTCCGGCCTCGAGCGTGATCGCCGCCGACGGCAGCGCGAACAGGTCATCCAGCTTGGGCGGGACCGGCTTGGTCCGGCCCAGCAGGGTGTCCAGGAAGCCCACTCGCTACGTCCTTACTGGCGCTGGTTGAGCTGTTGCTGGACCTTGTCCAGCTCGGCCAGCCTGCGCTCGAGGCTCGGGTGGGTGGAGAAGATCTGGGCCAGGCTCTTCTTCCCGCCGCTGACGGTCAGGTGCGCGGCCGGAGCGAAGAAGAACGCGTTCAGCGGCTCGGCGGTGCGCAGGTCCTGGGTCGGTATCCTGTTTATGCCGCTGCTGACCTTGACCAGCGCGCTCTTCAGCGCGCTGGGCTGGCCGGTGAGCAGCGCGCCGCTGCGGTCCGCGGCCAGCTCACGGTACCGGGACAGCAGGCGGATGAGCAGGAAGCTGACCGCGTACACGACGATGCTCACGCCCATGATGATGAGGAAGATGGGCAGGGCGCCGCCGTTTTGGTTGTTGCCGCCGCGGCGGCCGCCGCCGCCGAACAGCTCGCCGTAGAAGGAGAACCTGATCAGCAGCCCGGCGATGATGGCCAGGAACGACGCGATGGTCATGACCTGGACGTCCTTGTGCGCCACGTGCGACAGCTCGTGCGCGATGACGCCCTCGAGTTCCTCGGGCGTGAGCATCCCCATCAGGCCGGTGGTCACGCAGAGCACCGACTTGTCGGCGTTACGCCCGGTCGCGAACGCGTTCGGCAAGCGGGTATCGGAGATGGCCACCCGCGGCTTGGACATGTCGGCCAGCGCGCACACCCGGTCCACGATGCCGTGCAGCATCCGCGCCTGCGGCGAGTCCTGCGGGCTGACCACGACGGCGCGCGCCGTGCTGAGCGCGATCTTGTCCGAGTAGAACAGCGACCCGATCGCCGCGCCGCCGCCGAGAACGATCGCGAACAGGACGATCGCGGCGTCGGACGCGTGAGTCACGGCCCCGATGCCGATGATCGCGGCGATGAACGCGACAAACACCAGCCCGAGCAGGAACATCGTCGCGGTCATCCGCACCGACAGCCCCCGGTCAGGCGCATACCTGGTACGCGCCGCCATGGCGCCACCTCCGTTCGGCCCCGTCGGGTTGTTGCCCTCCGGGTGCCACCAGCATTACCTAGCTGAAATGTATCCGACGGATGCTGAGCTTTAGCTGAGCGATGTCCGCAAGTCTGCTCTGGGCTATTCCGGCTGGTGAGGATCCCCGTCCGTCCTCGGTTCAGCCAGGGTTTCAGCCTGGGATCAAGCCTTCGTCCGTGAGCAGCTTGCGTACCTCGTCCATGCTCGAGTCCTCGTGAGGAAGGATCAGCTCCGACTCTTCAAGCATATCCGGGGGCAACGGTGATCCATGCGCCCGAACCTGGGCCAAAAGGTTGGTCAGCGCGTCGGTGAAGGCGGCTTCGTCGCCGTGCTCGACCGCGGTCTCAAGGGCGGCGTCAAGCTGGTTGAGCTCGGCGGTGGCCGCCTCGTCGATCCGGAACTGGCCCTCGCCGAGGATCCTGACGATCACGATCTGTCACCATCCTGGGGCTCGGTCCGCGGACCGGGCAGGTCGGAGACGGGCAACCCGGCGGGATGGGTCTGCTGAGGCGGCTGGTCCTGCTGATTCTGCTGGGCCTGCTGCGGCGGGGCGTACTGGGGAGGCGCCGGCGGCGCGTACGGTCCTTGCTCCTGCTGCGACTGCTGGGGTGCCTGGTATCCCTGGTTCGGCTGGGTTCCCTGGCCCGCGCCGTTCTGCGCGCCGCCCTCGAGCTGCTTGGGGGCGGCCGCGGTGATCTCGCCCTTGAGCATGGCCAGCTCCCGCTCGACATCGCTGCTGGCACTCATCATGTCCAGCTCGGACTGGATGTCGTCGCGCCGGCCGCCCACGGCGTCATCGAGCGCGCCAGAGGCCATCAGCTCGTCGATCGCGCCCGCCCGGGCCTGCATCTGGGCAGTCTTGTCCTCGGCGCGCTGGATCGCCATGCCGACGTCGCCCATCTCCTCGGAGATGCCGGAGAACGCCTCGTTGATCCTGGTCTGCGCCTCGGCCGCGGTGTAGGTGGCCTTGATGGTCTCCTTCCTGGTGCGGAAGGCGTCCACTTTGGACTGCAGGCGCTGGGAGGCGAGGGTCAGCTTCTCTTCTTCGCCCTGCAGCTGGGCGTACTGCGTCTGCAGTTCGTCCAGCTGGGTCTGCGCCGATGACTTGCGCCCGAGCGCCTCCCGGGCGAGGTCCTCCCGGCCCATCGAGAGCGCCTTGCGCGCCTGGTCCTGGAGCTTGTTCGACTGCTGCTGTAGCTGGTTCATCTGCAGCTCGACGCGCTTGCGCGACGTGGCGACGTCCGCTACCCCGCGGCGGACCTTCGTCAGCAGTTCGAGCTGCCGCTGGTAGGAATAGTCCAGAGTCTCACGCGGGTCTTCCATTTTGTCCAGGGCCTTATTGGCCTTGGCCTTGAAGACAAGTGAGACTCGCTTCATCACGCCCATACGCGCGGCCGTCCCCTTCATTTACATCCACGCCGCCGACGTGGCCGCGCGACCGGGCCGAGGTGGCCGGGCACCCGGCTAGACGGCGGACGAGCCCGTGCGACTAGTCGAATTCCACCCTACGCGGTCGCCGGCATGCGAGCTACCACGTCGCGGTCGGCGGGTAATCATCGGTAGGTAAATACAGGACTAAGCTATGCGCGTGTTCCGACGCCGTAGCGCCGGGGCGACGGACGGCACGGCCCAGGATTCCCCGGGCGCGCAGAGCCCGGACGGCCCGGCAGAAGCCAAGCAGCCTCGTTCTCCCGCCGAGGCGGCCAAGGGGCGGCCCACGCCCAAGCGCAGTGAGGCTGAGCGTCACCGCCGCCAGCCGATCACCGGATCCCGGGCGCCGGCCGCGCCGCGCACCCCCGAGGACAAGGCCAAGGCCCGCAGCGAGCGGGGGCGCAAGTACGAGGCGATGAAGAAGGGCGAGTCGTGGGCGCTCAACCCGCGCGACCGCGGCCCGGCCAAGGCGCTGGCCCGTGACTACATCGACTCCAAGCGCCGGATCAGCGAGTACTACATGTACATCCTGGTGCTCCTGCTCGCCGCCGTGTTCCTGCGCAACAAGACCGAGCAGCAGTACATCTCGCCGCTGGTCCTGGTGCTGGTCGTGATCATCGTTATCGACGCCCAGGTCATCCGGCGCAGCCTGCGCAAGCTGGTCGGCGAGCGGCTGCCGGGCGAGTCCACCCGGGGCCTGACCATGTACGCGGTGATGCGCGCGCTGCAGATCCGGCGGTTCCGGATGCCGGCCCCGCGGGTTCAGCCGGGAGAGAAATTCTAGGATCGGAGATCATGGACTACCGGCACCTCGGCCAGAGCGGCCTGAAGATCAGCGAGATCGCGTACGGAAACTGGATCACCCACGGTTCCCAGGTGCAGGAGCAGGCCGCCGCCGCGTGCGTGCGCGCCGCGCTCGACGAGGGCATCACCACCTTCGACACCGCCGACGGGTACGCGAACGGGCGGGCCGAGGAGGTCCTCGGGCGGGCCCTGCACGGCGTGCGGCGCGAGTCCATCGAGATCTTCACCAAGGTGTACTGGCCCACCGGCGACGGCCCGAACGACCGGGGCCTTTCGCGCAAGCACATCACCGAGTCCCTGCACGCCTCGCTGCGCAGGCTGGGAACGGACTACGTCGACCTGTACCAGGCGCACCGGTACGACCACGAGACCCCGATCGAAGAGACCGTGCGTGCCTTCGACGACCTGGTCCGGGCGGGCAAGGTGCTTTACGTGGGCGTCTCGGAGTGGCGCGCCGAGGAAATCTCGGCCGCGCTGCGGGCGGCCGGCGAGCTCGGCCTGGACCGGATCGTGTCGAACCAGCCGCAGTACAACATGCTGTGGCGGGTCATCGAGGCCGAGGTGGTTCCGCTGTGCGAGAAGGAGGGCATCGGCCAGATCGTGTTCTCGCCCATCGCGCAGGGCGTGCTGACCGGCAAGTACCGTCTCGGTGACCCGCCGCCGGCGGACTCGCGCGCCACCGATCCGGCGGGTTCGGGCTTCATCAAGCGACTGCTGCGCGATGACGTGCTTACCGCGGTGCAGCGTTTGTCGCCGCTCGCGGCCGAAGCCGGGCTCTCGCCGGCGCAGCTGGCGGTGGCCTGGACGCTGCAGAACCCGAACGTGTCCGCGGCCATCGTCGGCGCGACCCGGCCCGAGCAGGTGCGGGAGAACGTGAAGGCGGCGGGTGTTCGGCTGGACGCGGGGCTGATGAGCCGGATCGACGAAGCGCTGGGCGATGTGGTCGTGCGCGACCCGGCCCTTACCGAGAGTCCGCGCGTCCGTCCCTAGTCGTTCCTGGTTCAGTCTTCCGGGTGGAGGCTCATCGGACCGTATTCGGCCCGGGAGTCCTCCAGCAGCGTGACCTGGTCCACGCCGACCGCGAGCAGCGCGCGCCAGTTCTCGCCAAGCCAGCTCTCCGCGTCGCCCTGGCTGACGAAGATCGCCTCTTGCAGGTCATCGGCGGCAACCGGAGTGCCGTCCGCCTTCTCGTAGCGCCACGTCCAGGGCATCGATGCCACGCCTCTCTTGCCGTCTGCGTTCGGCCCGTTCGGCCCCCTAGGCTAACGGGTGAGAGGGGCGCGGGTGATCGTTCCCGCAGGGGCAGCGGTATTCGTTCCCGCAGGGGCAGCGGTATCAGGCGCAGAAGAGGATGGCCCAGACGGCCTTGCCGCGGCCGGTCACCGGGCTCCAGCCCCAGACGTCGCTCAGCGCGTCCACCATCTGCAGGCCGCGCCCGGCTTCCTCGTTCCGGTCGGGAATCCTGAGCACCGGCGCGACGTCGGACGGATCGAGCACCGCGCACATGACCTCACCGGTCCGGCGTAGCAGGCGCAGGCCGAGGGACTGCCCGGGCAGAACCGCCCGGGCCGCGTGCGAGACCGCGTTGGCCACGAACTCGCCGACGATCGCCTCGGCGTCGTCGGCCAGCGTGGCCAGGCCCCATTCACGCATGGTATTCCGGGTGAAGCGACGCGCGGTCCGCCCGGACTGAGCGCTTACGCCGAGCGGGCAGGCCGCGACGGCGGGCGAATCCCACCAGTCCGAGGGCATCCGGACCACCCGCGGGCGGCCCGGCGCGCATTGCAACCTCGAGCTCAGGTCCAAGGGCCGACGGAGGGCAGGATCCACCTTCGTACGTGTCGGCAACCCTACTTGGCTCATGCCCATTCGCGACCCCGCGAAGCGTAGTGCGCCAACCCCGGCTGATCGACGCATTTGACATCCTGCCCGAGATCCGGCACTTCATGCAAGGCCATCTGCACGTTCATTTGTAACGTGCACCTGCGTCGGTCCCCATATGCGGACGCCGCACAAGTAAAGTGCGGACCCTGGGCAGGGCCCCAGGCCGTGATCGCCGTGACAGGAGCCGCTGATGCTGGTCGCAGGCGTCGACTCATCCACCCAGTCCACCAAGGTGCTGCTATGCCAGGCCGAGGACGGCACCGTGATCGGGCAGGCCAGCGCCCCGCACCCGGACGGCACCGAGTGCCATCCGGAACTGTGGTGGCAAGCCCTGGGCGAGGCAGGACGCGGGCTGCTGGACCGGGCCGACGCGATCGGAGTGGCGGCCCAGCAGCACGGCATGGTGGTGCTGGACGAGGCTGGCCAGGTGATCCGGCCCGCGCTGCTGTGGAACGACATGCGGTCCGCGCCGCAGGCGGCAGCGCTCATCGCCGAACTCGGCGGCCCGGCCGAGTGGGCCCGGCGGACGGGGAGCGTCCCGACGGCGTCGTTCACGGTAACCAAGTTGCGCTGGCTGGCCGAGCACGAACCGGCGTTTGCCGAGCGCGCCGCGCACGTGCTGTTGCCGCACGACTGGCTGACCTGGCGGCTGACCGGCGGGACGGATTTGCGAGGCGGGCCGGATTTGCGAGGCGGGACGGATTTGCGAGGCGGGGCGGTGGAGGCGGCTACGGATCGCGGCGACGCCTCGGGGACCGGCTACTTCTCCCCGGCTTTGAGTAAGTGGCTGCCCGATATCGCCGCGGACGCGCTCGGCCATTCGGTGGGGCTGCCGCGGCTCGCGTCCCCGGCCGAGATCGTGGGCCGGACGCCGGGTGGCGCAGCGTTGTCCGCGGGGACCGGTGACAACATGGGCGGCGCGCTCGGCCTGGGCGTGGGGCTGGGCGAGGTGGTCGTCTCGATCGGCACCTCGGGCACCGCGTACGCGGTCGCGGCCGAGCCCGCAGCCGACGAATCGGGCCTGGTGGCCGGGTTCGCGGACGCCACCGGGCGCTTCCTGCCGCTGGTCGCTACGGTGAACGCTGCGCGGATCTTGACCGTGACGGCCCGCATGCTCGGGACCGACCCCTCCGGCCTTTCCAGCCTGGCACTGGCAGCGCCGGCCGGGGCGGGCGGTTTGACCCTGCTGCCCTACCTGGACGGCGAGCGATCGCCGAACCGGCCTGACGCGAGCGGCGTGCTGCGCGGGCTGACCAGCACCAACACCACGCCGGAGAACCTGGCGCGGGCTGCGGTCGAGGCCTTGCTGTGCTCCCTCGCGGACGCCATCGGCAACCTCGCGGACTGCGGCATCACCGCGCAGCGGGTCATCCTCATCGGCGGCGCCGCCCGGTCGTCGGCGGTGCGCCAGATCGCACCGGCCGTCTTCGGGGTGCCGGTGACCGTGCCCCCGGCCGCCGAGTACGTGGCGCTCGGCGCGGCCCGGCAGGCGGCGTGGGCGCTGTCGGGGGCCGAGTCGCCACCGGAGTGGCCGCTGCCGGGCTCCAGCGCCGAGTACACCGCCGAAGCCGTCCCGCTGATCCGCGAGCGCTACGCCGCGCTCCGCGACGCGACCGTCGGCTGGGGTGCCTTAGGCACGCGGGGCGCTTGGCGTGAAAGCATGGGGGGCAGGATCGGAGCGACAGGAAGGATCGCCGGGTGAGCACGGATTACGTTCCCACGCGTGAGGACCGCTTCTCGTTCGGAATCTGGACGGTCGGATGGCAGGGCGTGGATGTCTTCGGGACGGCCGTGCGGCCGCCCATGCCCGCCGAGCGGGCCGTGTACAAGCTGGCCGAGCTCGGCGCGTACGGGGTTAACTTCCACGACAACGACGTCTTCCCGTTCGACGCCACGCCCGCCGAGCGGGACGAGCGCATCGGCGCGTTCCGCAAGGCACTGACCGAGACCGGGCTGGTGGTGACGACCGCCACGACGAACCTGTTCGGCCACCCGATGTTCAAGGACGGGGCATTCACCGCGAACGAGCGGGAGATCAGGCGGTTCGCGCTGGCCAAGGTCATGCGGAACCTGGACCTGGCCGCGGAGCTGGGCGCCCGCACCTACATCTTCTGGGGCGGGCGCGAGGGTGCCGAATCCGGCGCCTCCAAGGACATCCGGACCGCCCTGGACCGGTACGCCGAAGGGCTGGACGTGCTGTCCGCGTACGTCCGGGAGCAGGGCTACGAGATCCGGTTCGCGATCGAGCCGAAGCCGAACGAGCCCCGGGGCGACATCTTGCTGCCGACCGTGGGTCACGCGCTGGCGTTCATCAACCGGCTCGCGGACCCGGAGATGGTCGGGGTGAACCCCGAGATCGGGCACGAGGAGATGGCCACCCTGAACTACGCGCACGGGATCGCGCAGGCGCTGTGGCACGGCAAGCTGTTCCATATCGACCTGAACGGCCAGCACGGCCCGCGCTACGACCAGGACCTGCGGTTCGGCGCCGGGAACGTGCGCGGTGCGTTCTGGGTGGTGGACACGCTGGAGGCGGGCGGCTATCCCGGACCGGTCCACTTCGACTACAAGCCGCCGCGCACCGAGGACGACGAGGGCGTCTGGGTCTCGGCCGCCGCGTGCATGCGGAACTACCTGATCCTGCGGGCGAAGGTCCGGGCGTTCCGGGCCGACCCGGAGGTGGCCGAGGCGCTGCGCGCCAGCGGGGTCGGGCAGCTCGGCTCGCCGACGCTCGCCCGCGGTGAGACCTGGCGCGACGTGCGCGAGGCGACCGCTGACGTGGACGCGCTGGCCCGGCGCGGCCTGGCCTACGAGCACCTGGACCAGATCGCGCTGGAATACCTGTACGGCGTGCGCTAGGGCGCTGCGGTCAAGGGTTAGGTGTCGGCGGCCGGCTCATCACCGCGGCTGGCCCGCGTGGCTGGGCTGGCCTGGCCGCCTGTGGCGGCCGTGCTGGCCTGGCCGCCTGCGGCGGCGGGCCTGGCCTGCTGGACCGTGCGCAAAATGTGACGCTGCGAGCGCACCTGGAAGAACACGATCACGACGATGAGCCCGAGCGAGATCCACAGCCCGTAGTGCGAGATGGTCTGCGCGACCACGACCGCGTGGTGGCCCAGCGCGTAGCCCAGGCCCGCCAGCAGACCGGCCCACAGCAGCGACCCGATGGCATCCAGGATGAGGAACGTGACCAGCCGCATCCCGGCCCAGCCGGCCACCACGTAGATGATCGCGGTCGGGATGGGCAGGAACGGGGCGACGATCACGGCAGGCCAGGTGAACTTCCAGCCCCATCGCTGCACCCGTCCCATATACCGGCCGCCGCGGTTGCGCCGACCGGACAGGATCGCGATGAGGCGCTCGCCCCACAGCCGGCCCGCCCACCAATAGAGCACGTCGAACTTCATCAGCCCGGGAATGGCGGCCAGCAGCACGATGACCAGCGACCCGTGCCCGACCCGGACGAACGCCGCAGCGGAGATGATCGCCGCGGTGTTCCCGTTCAGCACCTCGAGCAGCACCGGATGGGTGCCGACCAGCGGAGCCACGAACGGCAGCAGGGCCCAGTAGTAGATGCCGCTGGCTACGATGCCGGCCCAGAGCACGATGTCCACCCGACGCGGCTTGCCGGACCACGGCAGCCGCGGATCATCCCACGTCCCGTCCGGGCCGCCCGCGGCCTGCGCCGACGCCTCGGCGTGCGCGGTCGGTGCGACCTGCGGCTGCGGATCGGCCCCCGGGGCTTCCCCGACTTCTCGGGTCACAGCCTCCTCGTCCACCTGGTCACGGTACCCCGAAACGTGGGTAATTCCATCTTTGGCCTAACGGAGCGCGGTGCCCGCAGCCGGCAAACGCCGCTTGCGGGCCGGGCCGGCCGCTATCGTCCGGACCCGGCATGCGCCATGATGCTGCAGGTGACCGACGATCCATACGCCATGGCGGCGGCCAGCGCCGCCCGCCTCATCGCCCGGGCCGGACGGCCCGATGTCGCCGTGGTGCTCGGCTCGGGCTGGGCCCCGGCCGCCGACGCGATCGGCCCCGCCGAGGCCGAGGTCCCGCTGACCGAACTGGGCGGATTTCCCGAGCCCACCGTGGCCGGGCACACGCCCACGGCGCGTTCGGTCAGCGCCGGGCCGCTGCGGGTGCTGGTATTCCTCGGCCGCGTGCACCTGTACGAGGGGCTGCCACCCGCCACCGTGGTGCACGGGGTGCGCACCGCGGTCTGCGCCGGCGCCCGGGTGGTGGCGCTGACCAACGCCGCGGGCGGCATCCGGTCCGGGCTCACGGTCGGGGAGCCGGTGCTGATCAGCGACCACCTTAACCTGACCGGCAAGTCCCCGCTGACCGGGCCCGCGCCGTCGGTCGGCCAGCGGTTCGTCGACCTGACCGACCTGTACTCGCCGCGGCTGCGCGCGCTGGCCCGGGAGGCCGACCCGAGCCTGGCCGAAGGCGTGTACGCGATGCTGCCCGGCCCGCACTACGAGACCCCGGCCGAGATCACCATGCTGGGCCGGCTCGGCGCGGACCTGGTCGGGATGTCGACCGCCCTGGAGGCGATCGCCGCACGCCAGCTCGGGGCCGAGGTGCTCGGCATCTCGCTGGTCACGAACCTGGCCGCGGGACTGGCCGGGCACGGATTGAGCCACGCCGAGGTAGTCGAGGCCGGCCACGCCTCGGCCAGCCGGATGGGCGCGCTGCTGGCCGGGATCCTGCCCCGCGTCTAGGTTCGCGTCCGGGCTCGCGTCTGGGTCGCGTCTGGGTCGCGTCTGGGTCGCGTCTTCAGGCCGGGACGTGGTCGGCGAGCAGCGCGTGGTGGTCGGCGTCGTCCAGCGGATCGGCGTGGACCACGGCGGCGGCCAGGTGCGGGATGGCGTGGATCAGCCGGTGCTCGGCACTGACCGCGACCGCGTGGGCCTCGATCACCGAGCAGCGCGGATCGACCAGGATCGCGCACTCGGCCCGGAGCCTGCGCCCGACCCAGCGCAGCCGGACCGGCTCGGCGCCGAGCACCCCAGGGGTCGCCCGCAGGGTCGCCTCGGCCGTGTCGGTCACCGCCGGGTCGACGCTGTCCATCAGCCGCGCGCCGATGTCGCGGGCCGCCTGCCAGCCCACGGTGAGGATGGCGACCGTGATCGCCAGCCCGACCACGGGGTCGGCCCAGGTCCAGCCGAGCGCCACCCCGCCCGCCCCGACCAGCACGGCCAGCGAGGTGAACCCGTCGGCGCGGGCGTGCCGGCCGTCGGCGACCAGCGCGGCGGAGCCGATCCGGCGTCCGGTCCGGATCCGGTAGCGGGCCACCAACTCGTTGCCGACGAAGCCGAGGACGGCCGCGGCGGCCACGGCGGCCAGGTGGGTGACCGGCCGCGGGTGCAGCAGGCGCTGGACGGCGGCGAACGCGGCCACCGCGCAGGAGATCGCGATCACGGCGACGATGGCCACGCCGGCCAGGTCCTCGGCCCGGCCGTAGCCGTAGGTATACCGGCGGGTCGGACGGCGCCGGCCGAGCATGAAGGCCACCCCGAGCGGGACCGCGGTCAGCGCGTCGGCCGCGTTGTGCAGCGTATCGCCGAGCAGCGCGACCGAGCCCGACAGCGCGACCACTACCGCCTGCGCGGCCGCCGTGCCGGCCAGCCCGGCCAGCGAGATCCACAGCGTGCGCCAGCCGTCCGCGGAGGCCTCCAGCGCCGCGTCGGTCCCGTGGTCGTGCGAGTGCGGCCGGATCACGTGCCCGACGCGGTGTCGGAGGGCGTGCAGGCGGCGCGGATGCGGGTGCGGCCGGGAAGGTGTGCCGCCATGGTGCTCGTCGCTCATGGCCCCAGCATGAGCGATAAACCTCATCGCAGCATCTCGACACCAGCCAGCGCCTCGCTGGTGCAACTCCTTGGCAGGACCCGGCGGCGGGGACCACGCTCCGTTCGGTAAAAAAGGACTATGACGATTGGTGATGGGGATCACCTGCCGGTACCGGAGACGGCCGGGCAGATGGCCGCGGCCGCAGGCGCGTTCCTGGCCGCGCTCAGTGAGACACAGCGCAGCCGGGTGTGCTTCGCGTTCGGCGAGGGCCGGCGCGACTGGTCGTTCCTGCCTGCGCTGGATCGCGACGGCCTGCCGATCGGCGCGCTGGACGACGGCCAGCGCCGGCTCGCGCACGAGCTGATCGCGGCCGGCACCAGCTTGCCCGGGTACGCCAAGGTCGTCTCGGTGATGGCCATGGAGCACGTGCTGCGGGCGCTAACGCCGGGGCTGGCCGACCTGTTCGATCCCGAGCGGTACAGCTTCAAGGTGTTCGGGTCGCCGGACGACGAGGCGTGGGGCTGGCAGGTGGCCGGACATCACGTGTCACTCAACTTCACCGTCGTCAACGGCCGGTGGGTGTCGCCGACCCCGTGCATGCTCGGCGCCGAGCCCGCGTCCTACGGGCTGCTCGCCCCGCTGGCCGACGACGAGGAACTCGGCTTCCGGTTCGTGAACTCGCTGGACGCCGCGCAGCGGCAGGCCGCGATCATCCACCACCGCCCGCCGCCGGATCTGGCCGCCCGGATGGTGCCCAAGCTCGGCGAGGTCGAGCGGCCCGACGCGGTGTTCTTCCCCGAGCCGGACTACGTGATCAGCGAGGAGGAGCGCGACATCCTCAGCTACGTCCGCTCGGGGCCGAAGGGCATCCCCGGTTCCGCGCTGAACCGGATCCAGCTCGACGACCTGTCCGGGCTGGTCGGGTCGTTCGCGCGGCGGCTACCCGACGAGGTGGCCGGGGCGCAGCTCCACGACCTGGAGCGGGCCGGGCTGGACAACCTCTGCTTCGCGTGGGCGGGCGCCACCGAACCGGGGCAGCGGCACTACTTCCGGGTCCAGGGGCCGACGCTGCTCATCGAGCACGACAACACGCAGGGGAACGGCAACCACATCCACTCGGCGTGGCGCAACCCGGCCGACGACTTCGGCGACGACGTACTGGCCGAGCACTACCGCCGGCACCACGCCGGATAACGTCGGCGTGGTGCAACCCGGGTTTCATCTCATGCGGCGGGGGATGCGGCGACCGCGAGGGCCGGGTGCGGGCCGACGATGGTCTCGGCGGCGGCGGTCTGGGCGGCAGCGGCGAGACGCTCGCCTTGGCGACGGGTGTGGCGGCCGTAGATGACCATCCAGATGGCCAGGACGGCGCCGACGGCGTAGGGCATTACCTTGGAGACGGCCAGCGCGGTGCCGGTCGAGGTGGTCTCGACGACGATGATCCTGGTCGCGGCTTCGGCCAGGTAGGTCACGCCCCAGACCACCGTGAAGAGCCAGAAGGCGTGGCGGAATCCGTAGTACTGCCAGAGACCATCGAAGTTCCGGCCGCGCGGGGTGTCCGGGCCCATGAACTCCAGGGCGAAACGGAAGATCAGCGGCCGGCGTGACCGGAGCGAGGCCAGGCACAGCAGCCCGAACACCGCCGTGGGCACCGAGCCCTCCACCAGGACGAGGCGGGCGTTGCCGGTGAGCAGGCCCAGAACCGAACCGACCACGATCCCGGCCAGCACCAGGACACCGACCGCATCCAGGCGCCGGTGCCGGATGAGGCCGCCCAGCACGGCCACGCCGGGCAGGACACCGCTCAGGACCAAGGCTGATACGGCGCTCAGTCCAGCCGAGCGCAGCATCGAGTAAGCCACCAGAGGGCCGACGATGTCGAAGACTACGATCTTCGCGGCTGACCATAGGCGGCTGCGATCACGGGTCTTGGTCGTGGACTGAGTGCTCGTCGTCATGTCCTCAACGCTAGGCAGATGCCGTGCGCTGGCCCAGTGCGGCAGCTCCTGTCCTGGGCGTGACGGATGTCACGGCCTCGGCTGTGACGGCGGCATCTGGGCTGATCAGGCGAGGGGGCTAAGTGCCGGTGGGGTGCCAGACGGTTTTGGTTTCCAGGTAGGCGAGCATGCGCTTAAGGCCGGGGGGCTGGGTCCAGTCTTTGGCGGCCCCGTCCTCAGTAGCAGGACGCAGGACGCGCTTGAGGTTCTCGGCGGCAGCGACGGCCAGGTCGTCGGCCAGGGAGTCGGGCGCGCCGGTCAGGTCGATCGCGTTGACGTCCATGTGCGAGGCGAGCCAGGGGGCGACCTCGGCCGTACGGCCGGTCAGCACGTTGATCACTCCGCCGGGCACGTCCGAGGTGGCCAGCACCTCGGTCAGGGACACCGCGGGCAGCGGGCAGCGCTCGCTGGCCAGCACCACGACCGAGTTACCGGTCACGACGGCGGGCGCGACGACCGAGACGAAGCCGAGCAGGCTCGAGGCCTCGGGGGCGATCACCGCGACCACGCCGGTCGGCTCGGGCAGGGAGAAGTTGAAGAACGGACCCGCCACCGGGTTGGACGCCCCGCGGACCTGGGCGATCTTGTCGGGCCAGCCGGCGTACCAGACCCAGCGGTCGATGGCCGCGTCCACCACGGCCTCGGCCTGCCGGGCGCCCAGGCCTTCGGCCGCGCGGACTTCGGCGGTGAACTGGGCACGCCGTCCTTCGAGGAGTTCGGCGACCCGGTAGAGGACCTGGCCCCGGTTGTAGGCGGTCGCCGCCGACCAGCCTGCGAACGCCTTGCGGGCAGCGACCACCGCCTCCCGGGCGTCCTTGCGGGAGGCCAGGGCCGCGTTGGCCAAGAACGCGCCCTTGTGGTCGGTCACCACGTAGGACCTTCCGCTTTCTGAGCGGGGAAAGGCCCCGCCGATGTACAGCTTGTACGTCTTGCGCACGGCCAGGCGGCCAGGGGGGCCAGGGGGGTTATAGGGGGGACGGGCAGTCCCCCCTATGAAGGGGGTCCCCGGGGGGTCGCCCCCTGGGGGAAGCACAGCGTCAGACATCGAGGTAGGCCTCCAGGCCGTGCCGGCCGCCTTCCCGGCCGTAACCGGATTCCTTGTACCCACCGAACGGGGAGGACGGGTCGAACTTGTTGAACGTGTTCGCCCACACCACGCCGGCCCGCAGCCGGGAGGCCATCCACAAGATCCGCGACCCCTTGTCGGTCCAGACCCCGGCGGACAGCCCGTACGGGGTGTTGTTGGCCTTCTCCACCGCCTCGGCCGGGGTCCGGAAGGTGAGCACGGACAGCACCGGGCCGAAGATCTCCTCGCGCGCGATGCGGTGCGCCTGCGAGACCCCGGTGAAGACGGTGGGCGGGAACCAGAAGCCCTTGACCGGCAGCTCGCACGGCGGCGACCAGCGCTGCGCGCCCTCGGCCTCGCCGACCTCGGACAGCTCGCGGATCTTGGCCAGCTGGGCCGCCGAGTTGATCGCGCCCACGTCGGTGTTCTTGTCCAGCGGGTCGCCCAGCCGGAGGGTGGCCAGCCGCCGCTGTAGCGAGGCCAGCACCTGGTCGTAGACGGACTCCTGGACCAGCAGCCGGGAACCCGCGCAGCAGACGTGGCCCTGATTGAAGAAGATGCCGTTCACGATGCCCTCGACGGCCTGGTCGACCGGGGCGTCCTCGAACACGATGTTGGCGGCCTTGCCGCCCAGTTCCAGGGTCACCTTCTTGCGCGTGGGCGCGCAGTCCCTGGCGATTTCCTTGCCGACCTCGGTCGATCCGGTGAACGCCACCTTGTCGATCCCGGGGTGGGTAACCAGGGCTTTGCCGGTGTCGCCGGCGCCGGTGATGATGTTGACCACGCCCGGCGGCAGGTCGGCCTGCTGGCAGATCTCGGCGAAGGTCAGCGCGGTCAGCGGCGTGGTCTCGGCCGGCTTCAGCACCACCGTGTTGCCGCAGGCCAGCGCGGGGGCGATCTTCCAGGCCAGCATGAGCAGCGGGAAGTTCCACGGGATGACCTGCCCGGCTACCCCGAGGGCTTTTGGCGCTGGACCGTAGCCCGCATACTCGAGCTTGTCGGCCCAGCCTGCGTGGTAGAAGAAGTGCGCCGCGACGAGCGGGATGTCGACGTCGCGCGATTCCCGGATCGGCTTGCCGTTGTCGAGCGACTCCAGGACGGCCAGCTCGCGGGATCGTTCCTGGATGATCCGGGCGATGCGGAACAGGTACTTGCCGCGCTCCTTAGCCGGCAGCACGGACCAGGTGCGCTCGTAGGCCCGGCGGGCGGCGGCCACCGCGCGGTCCACGTCGGCCGGGCCCGCCTCCGCCACCTCGGCGAGGACCTCCTCGGTGGCGGGCGAGATGGTCTTGAACGCGCGGCCGTCCGCGCTGGGGGCGAACTCCCCGTTGATGAAGAGCCCGTAGGACTCGCGCAGGGAGACGATGGACCGCGATTCCGGCGCGGGGGCGTACTCGAACTTGGGCATATCAGTCCAGCGTGAAGTAGTCGGGGCCGGAGTAGCGGCCGGTGGCCAGCTTGGTCCGCTGCATGAGCAGGTCGTTCAGCAGGCTGGAGGCGCCGAAGCGGAACCAGTCGGGATCGAGCCAGTCCTCCCCCGCCGTCTCGTTGACCAGAACCAGATAGCGGATGGCGTCCTTAGCGGTGCGGATGCCGCCGGCCGGCTTGACGCCGACCTGGCGCCCGTGGGTCGCGCGGAAGTCCCGAACGGCCTCCAGCATGACCAGGGTGACCGGGAGCGTGGCGGCCGGGCTGACCTTGCCGGTCGAGGTCTTGATGAAGTCGGCGCCGGCCAGCATGGCCAGCCACGAGGCACGGCGCACGTTGTCCAGCGTGACCAGCTCGCCGGTCTCCAGGATGACCTTGAGGTGAGCCTGGTTTCGGCAGACCTCGCGGACGGCGGCGATCTCGTCGTAGACCAGCTGGTAGTCCCCGGCCAGGAAGGCGCCGCGGTCAATGACCATGTCCACCTCGTCGGCGCCAGCCTCGATCGCGTACTTCGCGTCGGCCAGCTTGACCTCCACGCTGGTCCGGCCGCTGGGGAACGCGGTGGCCACGCTGGCCACGTGGATGCCGGTGCCCTTGACCTCGGCCGCCGCGAGGTGAGCGAGGTCCGGGTAGACGCAGACCGCGGCGACCTGGGGCGCGGTCGGGTCGGCGGGATCGGGGCGCTTGGCCTTGGCGCAGATAGCCCGCACCTTACCCGGCGTGTCCTGGCCCTCCAGCGTGGTCAGGTCGATCATCGAGATGGCCATGTCGAGCGCCCACTGCTTGGCCGTGGTCTTGATCGACCGGCTGGCGAGCATGGCCGCCCGGGCCTCCGCGCCGACCTGGTCCACCCCGGGCAGCCCGTGCAGGAACTCCCGCAGCGAGGAGCCCGCTCCGGCCCGGATATCAACTGGCGCGCTCATCGGCGACTCCCTCCTGCGACCATTCTCACCTACCGTCGCGACCACGAGGTAAGCCACTGCCCGACCAGCCCGCGGTCCGGCCGGGCCCCCGTGCCGACCGGACCATCTGCTAGGACGACCGCGCCCGCGGACATTCATCGCGCAGATCGCTAATCACCGGGGCCCGGTCCCGCGTACTAGTGACTGTGAGGCACTGGCTCCTGCGGCGATGCATTGACTACTCTCGTGCCAAGCCATGGCTAGGGAGGGCAATGGACCAGAGTTTCGCGGACGGCGCCGGTCCGGACGATAACCGCCCCAGCGGGCCTCCTACGGAATTGCAGAGGCGGGTCGCCGAAGGTGCGGAGCCGCGCACGATTCTGGAGGAGCTTTGGCAAACCATGCAGCCGCGGCTATACGGATACGGCTGCAAGCGCCTCGGGGACACTAGCCAGGCCGATGACTTCGTGCAGAGGGTGTTCCTGAAGATGCAGGTGAACTTCGCCAGAATGATCGCACGAGAACCGGTCGAGGCGTGGATATTCACGGTGGCCAGGAACGAGATAGTCGACTGGTACCGGGAGCGGGCCAAGAGCGATGTGCCCGCCGAAGCGGAGCTCCTGGATCGCGACTCGGCCGAGGAATCGTGGCGCATTCCGTTCGAGGAGCAGGTCGAAACGCGGATCGGGGATATCAGGCCGCTGTATGCCTACCTCCGCGCCATTCTCGCGCGGGGCTGGCTGCGCGATGACGACCTGCGCGCCTACTGGCAGGGAATCGTCGAGGAGGTACCCCAGCGGACCCTGGCCGAGCGGTTCGGGGTGAGCCAGGGACGCATCTCCCAGCTGAAGTCGGAGGTCGGGCAGAAGGTGCGGATCGCCCTGTACCTGTCCGAGATCCTGGGCTTGGTCAAGGCGCCCAAGCGGGAGGGTGAGATCCGCTCGCACCTGGAACTGCTGGACCTGGCCGCCGCCTTGACCGCCGCCGATCGCGCGCTGCTGCGGCATGCAGGAGGGGCGGTCCGGCGCGATCCCCTCGGCCAGCCCTACCTGCTGCCCAAGGATGCGGAGCAGGCGATCCAGGCCCGGCCTGCCGGCCGCTCCGCGAGCTTGCGCGAGCTGCACGGCGCTGAGTCCAAGTACGCGGCGGCCATTCCCAATCCCACTCCCCATTGCATCGAGAGCCCGTGTGCGGTCCACACGGCTTCCCGCGGCTGATTCCCGCGGCTCACTAAAGGCGGAACGACGATGAGTGAACTCGACGAGCCCGACGAGATCGGCCGTGAGCTGGACGCGATCTTCGCCGAATTTTTCGGCCCGCCGACCGAGATGGACCTGCGGGGGGTCGACCCGGCCACGTTCGCGCTGGGCCTGTCGTACGGGTTCGACAGCTGGCAGCACGCGCGGGTGGTGGCGAACAACCGGCGCCACGTCGCGACGGCGGCTCAGCACTGGGCCGAGCACCATCCCAGCCCCGAGTTCCTGAGCCACGCGGCCGGGACAGACGAGAGCGCCGTACGGCACCGGGAACTGCTCGACCGGGCGCACCCGGGGTGCGCCGCCTGCGAGGAGCAGCTGCAGAGGCTGGGCGGGCCTGATCCGGACCGCGTCGACCCGTTCGCCGCCCCCGACGACATCGACCTGGCCTGGCTGGCGTTCCAGCCGGTGGAGGTGGTCCGGCGGCTGGACAGCCAGACCGAGACGGCCCGCCCGCTGCACATCCGCGGGCGGGCGGAGGACCGGTCCATCACTGCCGAGCCCTACGGCGGGCGCGACTGGCGGATCACCGTCCGGGATCCCCGCGCGCGTCACGCCACGGTCTGGATCGGCTGGACGGGCCGGCAGATCACCCAGCACGCGGCCATCTTCGAGAACGACCTAGCCGAGATCGACGCCGAGGCGCCTGAGGAGGGGGCCCGGCCGCAACGAGTGCGCGTCCGGATCACCGACCCGCCGGTTCCCCCGTAGCCGCCGGGTGTACACCAGCCCCCGGATCGCCCACCGGAAAGCCGCTGTGGCTTACGATTGAGCTGGCTTCGGTTCCGATCGGATATCCCTTGTACATCTACGCCGAGTTCAAAGTAGAGATCCGTCGCGGGCGTGAGGGCAGGCACGGCCACCGGGTGACGGTCGAGTGCGAGAAGCCGGACGGTGGCCGGGTCGGCCCCACTGACGCTCAGCCCATCACTTCCTCGGTCACCAGACTGATGCCCGCGGCGAGTGCCGAGCAGCGGATCGATCTGGGCGAGGAACTGGGCCAGTGCATGTTCCCGCCGCGGGTGCTGGCCGCCTTCACCGAGACGCTGCGCGGGATCGACGCCGGCACCGGGATCCGGGTCCGCCTGCTGTGCGTGGATGAGGAGATGGCGCGCTGGCCGTGGGAGCTCGTGCGCATCGCGGCGCCGGCCGAGACCCGGTCCAGGTACCTGTTCCGGGACGAGCGTTTGTCCCTGGTCCGGACGGTCATCGACCACCGGCCGGTGGACCAGCCCAAGGAGCGGCGCAAGCTGGTCATCCTCACCGTCGACGCCACCAAGGTGCTGGACGAGCAGGAGCTGGAGCCCGACTTTCCCGAGCAGCTGGCGCATACCGCGCCGCTGCTGCGGCTCGACCTGACCCATCCGACCCGCAGGACCATCGACGAGCTCATCGACCAGGTGGCCGACGGCGAGGACCCGCTCGACATCTTCCACTTCACCGGGCACGGCCGGGCGCCCCGCGACGGCCAGGCCGGGGCGCTGGTGCTCTACCGCGACCAGGACACCGGCAGCGAGCATTACCGGGGCGACGAGCTGGCCAAGCAGCTGCACCGGGCCGGCACGTCGCTGGCGTTCGTCAACGCGTGCTACACCGACCAGGCGGCCACCGGCGACGGGCCCGGCATCGCGCAGTCGCTGACCGGCATCGTGCCGGTCGTGATCGCCATACGGGACGCGGTGCGGGACCGGGACGCCAAGGACTTCGCCGAGACGTTCTACCAGTGGCTGCTGAACGGCAGCACCGTCGACGAGGCGGTGGCCAGGGGCCGGGTCGGGCTGGACGAGTCGCTGCCCGGCTGGGGTTACGTGGTGCTCTACAGCCGGGCCAGCAGCGGCCGGTTCCTCGAGCCGATGCCGGCCGCCGTGCAGCCGGCGGTGGCCCAGCGGCCGCCCGGTGACGGGGTCCGGCGCTGGGCGATGATGGGCGGCGCCCAGGGATACTGGCAGGTCATCCCGGGCGAGGCCGGCCCCGAGCTGCGGCGGGTGGAGGACGCCACCAAGGCCGACATCAGCCACCTGCGCCTGGTGCACGCCTCGCTGGCGCTCAGCGGCGATGCCAGGGTGGTGGCCCAGGTCAACCGGGACCGGCTCGCCCTGGCCTGGGTGGACCGCGCACGGCCGCGGCTCGACCGCTGGCCGCAATCGTTCGAGCTCGCCCTGGACGCGAAGGAAATACGTCTGCTCGCGGTGGCCGTGGACTACGGTGACGAGGTGCTATGCGTACTGAGTACCGATCAGGCCACCTACCGGGTCGACGTGGCGCCCAGGGCCCAGCCGCTGGTGACCCCGCTGTTCGAGGAGCCGACGCGCTACGCGACGATCCTGGCCGGCCGGATCCGCACGGTGGACTCCGGCGGGCGAGTGCGCGGCTGGGACGTGAACCAGGACCGGTACGGCGTCGCGGAGGTCAGCTCGTTCGACGTGGCCCGCTCGGGCGGGCGCGCGGTCTACGCGCTGGCCGGCCGGGACGAGGACGGACGGCCTATCGTCGCCGCGACTGGCCCGGCCGGCTCGCTGGTGGCCCAGCCTGGCGTCGCGGCCGACGAGGTGGTGGTCGTCCGGCCACTGTCCGCGGCCCAGGCGCCGGCGGAGATCCTGCTGAGCACCGACGGGCAGATCGAGCGGGTCGGCACGTGAATCGGGTCGCGCTGCTGCGGGACGTGTCGGCCGAGCTGCGCCACCGGCGTCTGGTGTGGGCCGGGATCCGGGGCGACGACGCCGAGCCGCTGGCCGATCTCCCGCAGTTCGAGGGCGCGTACACGATCATCAACGCCTACTCCCGGCGGCTGTCGGTCGACGGCCACGCGTACGAGGACCTGACCGGCGTCCGGGTAGACCTGGAGACGTGGGACATCGATGATCACCTCGACGCGCCGCAGACGGCCACGTTCCGCCGGGTGATGTTGCAGGCGCTGTCGACGCCCAGCGCGCTGGTGCCCTACCGCCCGTCCAGCTTCCTGTCCGCGATCTACTTCGCCAGGCGGGACCGGTGCCTGAACCTGGGCCTGTTCGGCGGGCACCAGGCCGCGTTCGAGCACAAGCCGTGGGTCGAGACGTCGCTGGCCGATCTCGGTGTCCGCACTATTCCGTGGACCTACGTGGCCGACGAGGAGCAGCTGCGGACGGAGGAGATGCTGCGGCGCGGACCGCTGATGCTGCGGCGCAGCCGGACCTCCGGCGGTGAGGGCATCGTCCGGGTGGACGACGCCGGGCAGGCGCGGCTCCAGTGGCCGCGGGTGGCCGAGGCGTTCGTCAGCGTGGCGCCGTTCCTGTCCGGCGGCGTGCCGGTCAACGTGGGCGCCACGGCATGGCACGACGGGGTGACGGTGCACTACCCGTCGGTCCAGCTGATCGGGATACCCGACTGCGTGACGCGTCCGTTCGGCTACTGCGGGAACGACTTCGGGCGGGTCAAGGACCTTGGCCGCGACATCCTTGACCAGATCGAAACGGCCACCATCACCGTCGGAAACTGGCTGCGCGGCTACGGTTACCGCGGCACGTTCGGCGTGGACTTCCTGGTGCACGACGGGGTGCCGCTGTTCACCGAGGTGAACCCGCGCTTCCAGGGCTCGACCCACGCCTCGTGCAAGCTCGCCATCGACGCGGGCGAGAGCTGCCTGATGCTCGAGCACCTCGCGGCCATCATGGGCATGTCCGCGCCGCCGCAGCGCCCGGTCACCGAGCTGGCCGCCGAGGCACCCGCGCTGGCGCACTTCGTCGTGCACTGGGTCGCCGACCAGGCGGAGCGGCTCGATCCTTCGCCGCTGGTCCGGCTGGCCATGGCGACCGGGCGGTCCATCCGGGCCGAGGTCCAGACGCGGCCGGCGCTGCTCACCGAGCGGGGCGCCGCGGTCGCTCGCATTGTCTGCCGGGAGTCGGTGACGCGGACCGGGTTCGAACTGACGCAGCCATGGGCCGGGGTAGTTTCGACCTGGAAGGCCGGCTTGGCAGGCGTTTCCACGACCACAACCGCGGCCCCGGCCGGGCCGCAGGGTGCGGAGCAAGTGATGACGCCAGGATCCTTGGGGGCTAGATGAGGCAGTTCAAAGCCCGGCGAGAGCCGCGTTCCGGAACCAAGACCTTCTTCGAGCACGGGCGGGACGAGTACCTCGCGGCCAAGGTGGTGCCGTGGGTGGAACCGCGGCGGTTCTGCAACGCGCTGGAGGAGATCCACGCGCCGCTCGGCCCGCTCTACAAGCGCAGCGGATACCCCTGGATCACCCTGGTCCTGGGCAGCGGCTGCCTGGAAGCCGGACACGACATCAGCGGCACCCGGATCCGCGACGTGCCGGCCATCGTGCAACGACTGCTGGCCGATGCCGACCCCTTGCCCGACGGGACGAACGCCGCCAAGCTGGCCGGCGCGTTCGCGGCCTCGCTCATCGCCGACCGGCTGGGACTGCCGGCGTCCCGGGGCAGCGGCAAGGACGGCGAGGCGGCGGCCGAGGAAGGCGATCCCCGTCCGCAGGCCGGCGACTCGTTCGACACCACGACCGACCTGAAGACGGCCAAGCTCCTGCTCTGCGCCGCCCTGCTGACCCGGCTGTACCACCTGGCCAGCGCGGCGGCTCCGGACGCGCTCAGCCGTACCGGTCACGACCGGGTCAGCCTGCCGATCGGCCGGGCCGGATCGGCCGAGCTCGAGACCGACGCCCTCCATCCGGTCCTGGTCCTGCTCGAGGAGCTGATCAGCTCGGCCGAGGAGAACGGGCACGACTCCGGGGATGCGGTGCTCCACCAGGCGCTGACCACGATCGACAGCTCGCTCAGCCCGCGGGGACACCAGCCGTCGCTGCGGGTGGGCGACATCCAGCTGCTGACCGAGCTGTGCTGGTATTCGCTGACCCAGGGCACCTCGGTGTACCCCGGGTGGAACGACCTGCTGCTGCACCTGAGCACCCGAAGCTCCCCCGCGCTGTTCGACCGGTGGCTGCCCCGGCCCGCCTTCGACGACATCGACGCCGCGTGCCAGTTCGTGGAACAGCGTTACGCGGCCACGACCCGGCTGTCCTGGGCCCAGCTGGAGGACGACGACCAGACCGACCGGGAGCGGTTCTACGCGACGGTGGCGGCGGTGCTGCGCCAGCAGGCCGCGCTGCGCGAAGGTTTCCTGCAGTCCTCGCCGCTGCAGCCGCCCATCGCGTCGGCCTTCGTGACGTCGTTCGACCTGGAACTGGAGATGGCCATGTGGCGCTCCAGCACCGAGCCGTTCGTGGTCGCCGTGCCGATGAACCTGCTGCAAGACGTGGCCGAACCCGCCACGTGCCTGGCCTCGGTGTGCTGGCTGGGGTGCCTGATCCGGCCCGACCACGACCTGACCCACTCCGAGCAGCTGGAAAGGCTGCGTACCCCGGCCGAGGCGGACTGGTTCCTGCTCAACGGCGACACGACGTACGAACTGACCTACGGCAACTACCCGGTCGTGGTGCGGCTCAGCGGATCGCCCCTGATGCGGGCGCCGCGGCTGTGGACCGAGGACGGCAGCGACTGGAACGACCTGTGCCGGCGGCTGCTGAAGGACTACCACATCGAGCTGCCGAGCGAGCCGCCCTCCCGCACCGAGCCCGAACTGCGGATGGCGCACGTGGCCCTGCTCGATGAATACTCGGCCATGCAGCACGCGGCGTCGGAGTTCCTGGTCTACCAGCCCGACCGGAGCAACGAGCGGGTCCGCCAGGGGCTGCCCGCCGCGCTGTTCGGGACCCGGGGCTCGGCGTTCGCCAGGTTCTGGATGATGATGGGGGTCCAGGTCAGCGACAGCAGCATCCGTTACCGGTTCGCCTCGCAGATGACGGTGCCCACCAGCATCGACGGCGAATCGGTCAAGAAGGCCCCGACCCCGAGCCGCGCCGGGCTGGTGGTCAACTGGCGCACCGACGACACGGTGCGCGACCTGCTCGGCTGGTACAACTTCGACGTCGTGACCGATCGCTGCGAGAACTTCCAGGTCGATCTCCAGCACTATCTCCGGCACCTGCAAAGCACGACCCATCGGCCCGCCGCGCGCAAGAGATGTGAGCTGACTTGATCACCCTCGAGCAGTGGAAGAAGAACTTCCTCGACAAGGACACCTGCCCATGGCGCGGTCCCAAGCCGATGGAGCCGGGCGACGACGACCTGCTGGTTGGCCGGCAGGACGACCGCGATCGTTTCGCGCACGAGGTGCTGACGCATCAGCTGGTGATCCTGCACGGCGAGTCTGGGGTGGGGAAATCGTCCCTGCTCAACGTCGGCCTCGTCCGTGACCTCACCGAGCGCGGCTTCCAGCCGATCGTCTGCCGCAACTGGGCCAGGGAGGCGGGCAGCCCGGACCGGCCCGAGGATTTCGTCGCGGCCAAGGTCGCCACCGAGCTGCGGTCCCTGGGCATCAACGTCGACGAGGCCGCGCCGCAATCGATGATGGAACAGCTCAACGCGAACTACGGCGAGCTAGCGGTGCTGGTGCTCGACCAGTTCGAGGAGCTCATCCGGCACCAGCGGCCGTTCTTTAAGCGTGCCCTGGACTGGGTGGTCGAGCTCAACAGCAGGTACGACATCCACGTCGTCATCTCGCTGCGCTCGGAGTACGTGCACCGGCTCAAGGCGCTCAACGCGCAGATCCGGCCGTTCTCGATGTCGACCTTCGAGCTGGAGGCGCTGACCGCGGCCGAGCACATCCGCGACGTCATGGCCAGCGGCAACCCTGGTCACTTCGGCAGCACCGCCTCGCTGGGCACCGAAGACGCGATCCCCGACCCGGCGGCCCTGGCCATCACCCTCGAGGCGATCGAGCTGTTGCTGGGCGAGTGGAGCACGATCCAGGAGACCGAGTTCGGGTCCGCGGACGTCGGGCTGCTGCATCTGCAGGGCGCGCTGTACGCGCTGCACGCCCGGGCCAAGCCGGGCGGGACCGCCATCCGGGCCGAGCACGTCCGGCAGATGATCGCGGCCGCCGCCGAGCGGAACCGGGACATCTTCACCCTGGGCCTGATCGAGTCGGTGGCTCGCAAGCTCGACCTGTGCGAGGAGGCCTGCCTCGGCGAGGACCCGGCGGGCAGCCTGGATGAGTACCTCATCGCCGGGACCCGCGAGGCGGTCCGGCGGACGGCGGCGCACCTGTCCAGCGGCGGGTTCAAGCTGGACCGCGAGGCGTGGGACCTAGCCGAGCTCGCGCTCGAGCGCGAGCTGCGGGTCCTCAGCGAGATCGAGCCGGACGCCGCCGAGCGCGCCTTCCGGATCATCTTCGGCCTGGGTATCACCGTGGCCCCGGCCGCCGCGGGTGCCGCCGATCTGCTCAGCGTGCCGCGCACGGAGGTCTCGGTCGCGGCCCGCCTGCGCACGCCGATCGACACGGTGCAGAACTCGTCGCTGGCCGAGCTGGGGATGGTGATGTCGCCGTGGGTGGCCGATCCCGAGGGCCTGTCGGCCGGCCCGATGTTCGGTTACCCGGCCCCCGAGGTCATCATCGAGGAACTGCGGCGCTTCGCGTTCGCGCTGGAGTGGCTCACCACCTCCTCGCTGATCAGGCCGACGTCCCCGGCGGTGGGCTGCACCATGCTCTCGCTGATCCACGACGGATTCGGCGAGGCCCTGGAGAATTGGGCCGACTCAGAGCAGACCGGGCCGGCGGCGGCGCTGGTGCTGCTGACCGGCGCTCAGGGCGACGTGTTCGACTGGGTCCGCGACGACGCCGAGGAGTACTGGCCGCAGTTCGACGGTGCGGGCCAGGACCGGACCATCGTCAACCTGCGCTGGCGCAACTGCCGGGTCACGGCGCGGTTCCGGCACATCGTGTTCGCCAACTGCGACTTCCGGGGTACCCGCTTCGAGAACTGCTCGTTTGAGGGTGTGGTGTTCGTCAACTGCCTGCTGGACGGGGCGATGTTCGGCGACTGCGACATCATCGGACCGGTGGTCAGTGCGCCGGCCAAGGTGTACGACAAGGAGGGCCTGCCGTCGTTCACGCTGACCGGGCTCGACGCCTCGACCCGGGCCGCGCTCAGCCACTACCGCGGTGAGGACTTCTCGGGCGCGACGCTGTACTCGGTCACCTCGGGCGTACCGGTGACGAACCGCCCGGGCACCCGTTCGAAACTGCTCGACTGGGCGTCGCAGCGCGGCGGCCTGACCATGTACGGCGGCCGGCTCAGCTCGCTGATGGTCCGCAGCGGGCACTTCAGGGGCGGCGGCGAGCTCGCGCTGCGCCACATCGCCGGGTCGTCGCTTGACATAACCGAGCAGGGCGCGGCGCTGATCTCGCTCTTTGGCAGCTCGATCCGCGGGCTGTCGATCAGCCGCCGCGTCGGGCCCGAGGAGGAGCAGGGCAAGATCGAGCTGATCGTGCAGGGCTCGGTGCTGGCCAACACGTGGTTCGACGAGGGCCTGACCGGGACGGCGCGCTTCGACAACAGCGTGGTGTGGCAGCTGCTGAACGTCAGCGAGCGCAGCCGCTTCCGGGTCACGCTGGAGAACTGCACCCGGTACGGAGCGGTGAACATCGAGGAAAGCGCCGCTGCCGGGCCGAAGGCCGACTTCGCCGAGCACGGCATCGCCGATCGCGGCGAGATCGTGCACCAGGCCCGGCTGATGGCGTACCGCCGGGAGCCGGCCATGGTGGAGCTAGACTAGTTGCGGGGCCAGTAGCGCCTCGATCAGCGCCATCCGGACGAACAGCGCGTCGTCGCTCTGCCGGAACATCTCGATGCGGGGGTCCGAGCGCGCGGTGCTGGCGATCTCGTCGATGACCGGCATCGGCGACAGCACGACCGCGTCGGGCGGCAGCGCGGCCAGGGCCTTGCGGTCCACCCGCAGGCGCGCCCGCCCTGGTTCGTCCAGGGCGCCGTGCGGGATGCCCGCCACGTACAGCACGTCCACGTCGCCGACGTCCCACGGCGCGCGATGCTCGGCGTGCCCGATTTCGTCCTTCAGCTGAGGGTCGGAGATCGCCACCAGTCGCCGGGGCGGGAAGCGGGCGAGCAGGCGTACCAGGCTGCGCACCGCCCGCATCCGGAGGTCGCCGCAGATCGCGACGGTCAGCTCCGAGACCGGCCCGCGGGCCTGTTCGATCGCGTACAGGTCGATGAGGGCCTGGGACGGATGCTCACCGTAGCGGCCCGCGTCGCCGCCGTTCAGGAAGCTGCTGACCAGCAGCGGGTACAGCTGCGAGGCGTCGAGCGCGCGGCCGGGCCGGGCGACGACCAGATCGACGTTGCCGCTCACCACGCGCAGGGTGTCGGCCCAGCCCTCGGGCACCGCGACCGCGTTCCCGCGGCGCTCGGCGACGTCGACGGACTGCCCGCCCAGCCGGGCCGCCGCCGCGGCGAAGCCCACCCGGGTCCGCAAGGACGTCTCCAGGAACAGCAGGCCGACGAGCGGCGGCCGGGTCAGCTGGCTGGCCACGCCGGCCCGCAGGGCGGTCGCGCGCGACAGGATGTGCCGGATCTCCTCGGTGCCCAGGTCGTCAACGCCGACGATCACCCGGTTCGGCGCGGGTTTCAGACCATCACCGGGCGCTGGTAACGGTAGGGCGAGCCCGGAGCGACGAAGCTCAGCGTGTTGTGCGTGCACGGCGGGCAGTCCGGGCCCAGCACGGCCCCGCGGCTGGCCGCGACGTCCACCGCGCGCAGGTAGGTCTGCTCGAGCTGGGCGGCACCGGCGGGCTTGCGGTCCCGCAGCGGCGTGGCCGGGTCGGGCCGGAAGGGGCTCAGCACCGGCACCCCGCCCCGCTCGGCGATGGCCGCCACGCCGTCCAGCGTCATCTCCATCGGTTCCAGGCCGACCATCAGCATCGAGCGGACCCGGCCCGGGCCCAGTACCTCGGCCGCATGCGCGATGAAGTCCAGGTAGAAGCGCAAGCCCTGGTTGTACTTGTTACGCATGACTTGTTTGGCGCTCGTTTCGCTGAACACCTCGATGTTGATCGAGATCTCGTTCACGCCCAGCTTGTCCAGCAGCGGCAGGTCGAGCAGGCCAGGCAGCGGCACCATCATGATGTCCACCTTGGTGCTCGCGAACTCGAGCAGCACCCGCCGGTAGAGCTCTTGCATGAAGTCGAAGTCCGGCCGCTTGGGCGTGCCGCCGGAGATCAGCATGTGGTGTGCGGGCTGGCGTTCGTCACCGATCGCGATGCGGGCCGCCTCGAGCAGCGCATCGATCGGCTTGGTGCCGTACACGTCGAGCGGGTCGTCGTACGGGATGTTGCAGAAGGTGCAGGTCATGGCGCAACCTCGCACCGGTGACAGGCGCGCGCGGTCGCCGTGGGTCACGACGAAGTTGTTGAGCGGGCCGAACCGTTCGGATTGCCCGTGATAACGCGGCGGCGGCCAGAACCGGGCCGGGCTGGCCAGCCCGGCGCCGTGCACGCACAAGCCGTCCACGCCGTAGTCAAGGACGAACCGCGAGCCGGAGACGAAATTCGGGTTGTGGTCGTTGATGGGCGCGTTGACCCACACGTCGTCGTCGAGCTCGAGGATCAGGCCGGTGGTCGAGGCGTAGTCGGCCGGGGTGAGATCGCTCTGGCTGGTGGCCTCACGCAGGGCCTTGCGGGCCAGCGGCGAAATCTCGATTCCCTCGGCCAGCAGCTGGAACTTCAGCCGCTGCGCCGCACTCAACGTAGTTGACATAGGCATCGTCCGAACGTGCGTTATCTATCATGGAAGATCGTGCGCTGGATTTTGTCCACAGGTAGCGCGGGAAGGATGGTCCATGCCTCGGCCGGACCCTCCGCCCGATGACGAGGTGCGGCGTCAGGTCATCGCCGCCATGCTAGCCCGCCGCAGCATCAGGGAGGGCTTCGATCGCCAACCTGTCCCCAGGTCGGTACTGCGCGAGATCGTTCGGTGCGGGCTGGCCGCGCCGTCGTCCAAGAATGCCCAGCCGTGGCGGATGCACGTCGTCGCCGACCGCGCGACGCTCGGCGTGCTGGCCGACGCGGTCGAGCACGCCCAGGGCGTGGACGAGTACGTGCCGCACGATCCGGCCACGGGCCGGCCGCGGCCGGCCTACGCCTCGACCGTGCGTGAATCGGCGCAGGTGCTGCGCGAGGTGGCGGCGGCGATCTTCATGGAGAACCGCGGCCTGTTCAGCAACGGCCGCGCCGGGCTGATCGGCGCGACCCGGCCAGCGCTGGCCGGGTCGCTGGTGGGCTTCGGCCTGGAGATGATCGGCATCGGGGCCGCGATCGAGAACATGTGGCTGGCCGCCGAGGCGCTCGGCGTCCGGGTCGCGTTCATGGGCGACGTCGTCATCGCCGAGGACGACATCCGCGCCGCGCTCGGCATCGTCGGCGATCTGGCGGGCGTGCTCGCGCTCGGGTTCAGCGACGCGCCGCTGCCGCCGCGCCGCCAGCGGCTGGACGAGCAGGACGCCGAGCACGTCGTCTGGCACCGCCCGGCCAGCTAGGCGCGCTCAAGCCGGCCCCCGCACGTCCGCCTGCCGTTCGCTAATCAGCCGGCCCCGGATCACGTGTACCCAGCGACAGCGCACCGCTGGTGAGAAGAGGGACATCGTGGCCGGAATCTACCTGACCGCAGCAGCAGCACTCGTGATCGCCGGTATCGTCACCGGCGTCCTCATCGTGATCTGCCTGGGCATCCACCGCGAAGAGCGCCGCGGAAGCCTGACCAAGCAGAGTGACAGCCGGATGGACCGCGGCGTCCGGCGCCTCAACGGCGCCGGCTCCCGGGGCTACTGGCTGCGGGTCGTCGCCAACGACGACGACTCGAGCTACGACACCTTGAACTACGACGACGACTCCTACGACCAGGCCGCGTGATGGCGAGCCAGCACGGGCCGGGGCTGGCCGGCCCCAACCGTCCCGGACAGGAAGGAACGTCCCCGGTGATGCGATCGCTTAGCGCCCCGGCCGGCGTGCTGGCCCAGCCGATACTCCTGCCGTACCCGTCGGAACTGCCGGACGGACTTCCCGCCCGGCCGCGCGTGCTCCAGCTCACCAACGCCGATGACGTTTCCCGCGGCCTGGCTGACGGCACGCGCCGGGATCGTGCCTCCGACCAGGAAGTGCGGGCGTGCCTGGAACTCGTGCGGGCCTCCACCAGGGCCATCGACCCGCGGGCCAGGATCATATGCGCGGCGTCGAGCGCCACCGCGACCCGTCACCTGGACGTCATGACCGCCTCCGGCGGGAACACCTGGCTGGTCCGCCGGGGCCTCGACGGTGCCGACCGGGCGCTGCTCGAAGAGCTCGATCACCTGACCGACATTCACCGAATGTTGCGCCAGCCGGGACGCAGGCACCCGGCCGGCCCGGCCGAGCTGGTGATCCTCGTCGCCCAGGACCATATCTTCGCCAGGTCCATCCGGCGGCTGCGGCTGCTGGGCGTCCCGACCTGGCTGCTCGTCCCTGGGCGCCTGGTGGCGCGCGAGCTTTTCACAGCGGCCTGCGCGGTCACCTTCATCGGGCCGCGACCGCGGCCTCGATGACGTAGCCGAGGGCCAGCAGCTGCTCCTCGCTGCCGGGCGGGCCGACCAGCTGCAGGGACGCGGGAAGACCGGCCGGCCCATCGGGCACGGGCAGCGCCAGCGCGGGCAGGCCGGCCAGGTTGGCGGGCATGGTCAGCAGGGTGAGCGGTATGCGGCCCGCCCGGTCGCCGATCAGCGGCGGAGCGCCGACCAGCGTGGGCAGGGCCAAGACCAGGTGCCGGGCCAGCAGGCGGGCGAACCAGTCGCGGACGCAGACCCGGACCCGGTTGGCGGCGGCCTCCTGGCCAGGTTGGTCTTGCCCAGGATCTGAGCCCCGGACCGGCGGGCCGCGGCCACCACGGCCGCGTCCCGGTCGGCGGGCCGGGCCCGCTCGGCGATCACCGGGCAGCCGACGGTGGTCGGCAGGCCCGCGACGTCGATGCAGTCCTTGACTGCGAGCCGCACGCCTGGTCCGTCTGGGTCCGTCCGCACGATCCAGGTCGGGCCGGCGTCGTCGTGATTCATGGAGTCATTCTGACCCAGGGGGTCCGGGGGGCACCCCCGGACTAGCGCAACTAAGAAGTCACGGAGTCTTCGCCTGAAAGTCATGGCGGCTGCGGCACTTCGATCCTCTTATATCGCACCTTGTGAGCATGAGGGTTGCGATCATCACCGAATCGTTCCCGCCCGACGTCAACGGCGTCGCGCACTGCGTGGTGCGGGTGGCCGAGCTGCTCGCCGCCGACGGCCACCAGCCACTTGTCATCGCGCCGAAACCGCCGCGGGCCAACCGGTCACGGCGCCAGGACAAGGATCCCGGACTGTTCCCCTACCCCGTCGTGCGCGTCCCGGCCGTGCCCTTGCCCGGCTATCCGAGCTTCCGGCTCGGGCTGCCGAGCCGGCGCCTGCGTAACGCGCTGATCAAGCACCGGACCGAGGTCGTTCACCTGGCCAGCCCGGTGGTGCTCGGCGCGCACGGCGCCGCGGTGGCTAGGCGGCTGGGCCTGCCCATGGTCGCCGTGTTCCAGACCGACCTGCCGTCCTACGCCCATGCGTACCGGCTCGGCCGGCCCGGCGAGGCGGTCGCATGGCGGTGGCTGCGCGGCATCCACAACCGGGCCGCGCGAACGCTGGCCCCGTCCACGGTCACCGCGACCGGCCTGCTCGGCCGCGGGATCGCCAACGTGTGGCTGTGGGGCCGCGGGGTGGATACGGCCAGGTTCGACCCGACCCGGCGCAGCGCTCAGATCCGGGCCCGCCTGGCCCCGGGCGGTGAGGTGATCGCCGGTTACGTGGGCCGCCTGGCCCCGGAAAAGCACGTCGAGCTGCTGGCCGGGATCACCGCCCTGCCCGGGGTGCGGCTGGTCATCGTGGGCGCCGGGCCGACCGAGGCCACGCTGCGCCAGCAGATGCCCGGCGCGGTGTTCCTGGGCGAGCGCCGCGGCGACGAGCTGGCGGCCATCTACGCCAGCCTCGACGTGTTCGTGCACAGCGGGCCGTACGAGACGTTCGGGCAGACGCTGCAAGAGGCCGCCGCGAGCGGGCTCCCGGTGGTGGCGCCGGCCGCGGGCGGGCCGTTGGACCTGGTGGAGGACGGCGTGACCGGATACCTGGTGCCGCCCGGCGACGCGGACGCCTTCGCGGCCGCGGTCGCGCGGCTGGCCGCGGACCCGGGGACCCGGGCGGCGTTCGGCGCGGCCGGACGGCGGAAGGTGCTCACCCGCAGCTGGCCGGCGCTGACCGAGGAGCTGATCGGCCATTACGCCGCGGTCCTGGGCCGGAAGCGCCCGGCCCAGGGGCGTTATGCAAAACCGGCTAGCGAGCGCGGGCCTTCTGGGCCCGCGCGAGCGGCCGGTGCAGGTGGCACGATATGAGGATCGTGCGGGTGGCGAACTACGTCGCCCCGCATTCCGGGGGGCTGCGCACGTCGCTACGCGAACTCGGCGCCGGTTACCTGGCCGCCGGCCACGACCCGGTGCTGATCATTCCCGGCGAGGGCGACAGCGACGAGCAGACCCCGCAGGGCCGGGTGATCACGCTGGGCGGGCCGCGGCTGCCGTTCACCGGCGGATACCGGGCGCTGCTGCGCAAGCGGCGGGTGGCGGCCCTGCTCAGCGAGCTGCGGCCGGACGCGCTCGAGGTGTCGGACCGGACCACGCTGCGCTGGACCGGACGGTGGGCGCGCGAGCACGGGGTGCCGGCCGTGATGATCTCGCACGAGAGCCTGACCGCGCTGATGCGGCTGGCCGTGCCCGGGCTAGACCTGCCCGCGCTGTCCCGGTGGGGTCCCGCGCTGGCCCTGGTCGACTCGGTCAACCGGCGGACGGCCCGCGCCTACCAGCGGGTGATCTGCACCACCGCCTGGGCGGCCGCGGAGTTCCAGCGGATCGGCGCCGCCAACCTGGTGCGCGCCCCGCTCGGCGTCGACCTGGCCACGTTCGCCGCGCCCCATGCTGACCAGCAGGGCACGCGGGTCCGGGACGCCTACGCCGCGCCGGGCGAGACGCTGCTCGTGCACGCCGGGCGGCTGTCCCCGGAGAAGAAGCCGCAGCGGTCGCTGAACACGCTCGCCACCGTGCGCGCCAACGGCCTGCCCGCCCGGCTCGTGGTGGCCGGCGACGGCCCGCTGCGCCGCCGCCTGGAGCGGCGCGCAACGCGCGACCGCCTGCCGGTCACGTTCGCCGGCTTCCTGCCCGACCGCACCGACCTGGCCGCCCTCCTGGCCAGTGCCGACGTGGCCATCGCCCCGGGGCCAGCGGAGACCTTCGGGCTGGCCGGGCTCGAGGCGCTGGCCTGCGGGACGCCGGTGGTGGTGAGCGCGGAGTCCGCGCTGCCCGAGGTGGTGGGCGAGGCCGGGGCGGCCGTGGCCGGCGAGGACCTGTCCGCCGGGGTCACCACCGTGCTGTCCTGGCCGGAGGCGGCCCGCCGGGCCGCGGCCCGGGCTCGCGCCGAACGCTTCGGCTGGCCCGCGGCCGTGCAAGCCTTCCTGGCCATCCACGAGGCCGTTGTGGCCGACGGGGTGGGGAAGGCAGACCCGGTGCAGGACGGGGTGGAGGCCGGGACTGGCGCGAGAGCCACCGTGACCGCTAAAGGGAGGCCGGCATGACGACCTACGTCGCACTGGGCGACTCCATCACCGTGGGCATGGGCGACCCGGCCCCCGAGGGCAGCGGCTGGCGCGGATGGGCCGCGCTCCTGGGCGCCAGCCTGCACCAGCCGGTCATCCATAACCTCGCCACCCTCGGCGCGCTGGCGGTTGACGTGGAGCGCACGCAGCTGCCGGCCGCCACGGAGCTGAAGCCCGACGTGGCCAGCGTGGTGGTCGGCATCAACGACACCCTGCGCGGCAACTTCGACCCGCAGCGCACCGGCGCGGCGGTGGCCCGTACCGTGGCGGGACTGCGGGCGGCGGGCGCTCAGGTGCTCACCATGCGGCTGCCGGACCCCGGGCAGATGTTCGGCCTGCCGAAGTCGCTGGCCAAGCCGCTGGGCCGGCGGGTGCGCGCGGTGAACGAGGCGCTGGACGAGGTGGCAGCCCGCTACGGCACGCTGCACCTGGACGCGGCCCGTGACCCGGCCATCTACGAGCGGGACTACTGGAGCGTGGACCGGCTGCATCCGAACGAGCGCGGGCACCGCTTCATCGCCTGCCAGTTCCACGCCCTGCTGACCGCCGCGGGCTACCCGGTCGGTCCCGGGCCCGACCCGGAGCCGTCCACGCCGCCGCCGTCGCGGATGGCGGAGGTCCGGTGGATGGCCACCAAGGGCACCATGTGGCTGGCCCGGCGGTCCCGGGACCTGGTCCCGGCGCTGCTGGCCATGGCCGTTCGCGAGTGGCTGACCGCGGAGGACGAGGTCACCGAACGGGAACTGGTCCCCGTTTCGGAGCATCCCTCAACCTGAACGGGTTCAGGCGACCTTCAGGAAACTTGGAGCATTGCGGGGGGTTGCCCTTGGCTGGGCTCAAGGTCCGCGGCCGATTATCAAGACGTACGGGAAAGGGATGAAGCCGCCGAGGCCGCGGCTCGCGAATTTGAGGGACGGAACCATGAGCCAGACGTTTGACCCCGAGAACCCGGAGCGCAACGGCGGCGAGAACGAGGGTAGGGCGCACGGCGCACCGGACTCGGCCGCCGGACACGGACCGGCTTACCCCTATGGCTACCCCGCGCCCCAGGGTTATCCGGCTGCCCCCGGCTACCCGGGCGGATCTGGGCCAGCGGGCGGTGCTGGTTATGTCAGCGAGCCGCCGATGCCGCCGATGCCGCCCCGGCGGAACCTCAAGCGCGGACTGATCGTGACCGGCGCGGTGGCGCTGGCCGGCGGGGCTGCGCTGGGCGGATTGATCGGGAGTATGGACCACACCGCGGCGGGCATCGTCACGGCTACGTCCAAGACCTCCCTGTCCGCCAGCCAGATCGCCTCCCGGGTGGACCCGGCGCTGGTCGACGTGGTGTCCACCGACGGGTACCAGGGGGCTACCTCGGCCGGCACCGGCATCGTGCTGTCGTCCACCGGCGAGGTGCTCACGAACAACCACGTCGTCAACGGCGCCACCTCGATCAAGGTCACCGACATCGGCAACGGCAAGACCTATACCGCGACGGTGGTGGGCTACGACGCCAGCCACGACGTGGCGGTCATCCAGCTGCAGGGCGCATCCGGCCTGACCACGGCCAGCCTGGGCAACTCTTCCACGGTGCAGACCGGCGACAACGTGACCGCGCTGGGCAATGCTGAGGGGAAGGGCGGCACTCCCTCGGTCGCGCCCGGGACGGTTACCGCCCTGAACCAGTCGATCACCGCGTCGGACGAGCTGTCCAACGTCAGCGAGCAGCTGACCGGGCTGATCGAGACCAACGCGCCCATCCAGCCCGGCGACTCGGGCGGTTCGCTGGTCAACTCCTACGGCCAGGTGATCGGGATGGACACCGCCGCGGGCTCCAGCGACCAGCCTCAGAGCCAGTCCGCCACCGCCACCGCCACCCAGGCGTACGCGATCCCGATCAACGAGGCGGTGTCCATCGCCCAGCAGATCGAGTCGGGTACCACCACCGCTGATGTGCACATCGGCGCCACCGCCTTCCTCGGTCTGGAGATCGGCTCCTCGAGCAGCGGCTCGAACGGCTTCGGTGGCTCGAACGGCTCGAACGGCTTCGGCGGCTCGAACGGCTTCGGCGGCTTTGGCGGGTTCGGCGGCCAGAGCGGCCAGGACGGCCAGGGCAGCCAGGGCAGTCAGGGCAGCACCAGCGGCTTGAGCGTCGCCGGGACGGTCTCCGGCTCCCCCGCCGCCAACGCCGGAATCACCGCAGGGGACACGATCACCGCGATCGGCGGCCAGAGCGTCTCCTCCCAGGAGGACGTCGCGCACGCCCTGGTCCAGTACCACCCCGGCAGCTCGATCTCGGTCAGCTGGGTGGACGCCTCCGGCCAGTCCCATACCGCCAACGTGACCCTGACGACCGGCCCGACCGCCTAGGTCTTACCAGTCCCGCACCAGTGATCCCCGGTCTCCCTGCGGCCGGGGATCACTGGTTTTCGTTTGCCCGGAGGCACGCACCACGCTCCGTTCCGTATAAAAAAGAAACGAGGGCCGACAGTGAGGAGATCGGGTGCGAGCGGCGAGACTCCACGCGGTCGGTGACCTGCGGGTAGGTGAGGAGCCGGAGCCCGCGGCGGGCGCTGGGATGAGCCTGGTGCGGGTCACCGCGGTCGGGATCTGCGGCTCTGACCTGCACTGGTGGGACGAGGGCGCGATCGGCGACGCCGCGCTCGTGCACCCGCTGGTGCTCGGCCACGAGGGGGCGGGGGTGATCGCCGAGGGGCCGAGGCGAGGTGAGCGGGTCGCCATCGACCCGGCCATCACCTGCGGGACCTGCCGGGCCTGCCGGGACGGCTACGCGAACCTGTGCTACCGGATCCGGTTCGCGGGGCACGGCGAGACCGACGGCATGATGCGCGAGCTCATGGCCTGGCCCGCGGACCTGCTGCACCCGCTGCCGGACACGGTGACCGACGCGGACGGCGCGCTGCTCGAGCCGCTCGGGGTGGCCATCCACAGCATGGACCTCGGGCACCTGCCGTTCGCCGGCACCGCGTCGGTGGTCGGCTGCGGGCCGATCGGGCTGCTGCTGATCGGCGTGCTCAAGGCGGCGGGCGCGAGTTCGGTGCTGGCCGTCGAGCCGCTGGCGCACCGGCGGGCGGCGGCCTCGCGGTACGGCGCGGACCTGGTGGCCGACCCCGGCGCCATGGACCTGCGCGAGCTGACCGGCGCCGGCGTCGATGTGGCGTTCGAGGCGGCGGGCAGCGACGAGGCGGTCCGCGTGGCGGTGGAGTCGGTCCGGCCCGGCGGGCGGGTGGTGCTGGCCGGCATCCCGGGCGACGACGCGATCAGGTTCCAGGCCTCGGTGGCGCGCCGCAAGGGGCTGACGATCGCGCTGGTACGGCGGATGAACCACGTGTACCCGCGGGCGATCAGCCTGGCCACGCACGGGATGGTGGACCTCGGCGCGCTGGTGAGCAGGAGGGAGGGGCTGGGCGAGGTGAAAGAGGCGTTCGGGGACGCGGCGCATCGCGCCGGCCAGAAGGTGATCATCGAGCCGCAGCGCTAACCTGTGATCTGTGCGTACGGCGCGGCTGGCGGGGATCGTGGACTGCTGCTGCGTGCTGGCGTTCGTGATCATCGGGCGGACCAGCCACGCGGATGGCCTCGGGCTGAGCGGCGTGGCGTCGACGGCGTGGCCGTTCTTGGCCGGGTTGTCCGTCGGGTGGCTGGCCACGCGGGCCTGGCGGCGGCCTTTGGCGCTGTCGCCTGCAGGTCTGGGCGCGTGGCTGGGGGCGGCCGGGCTAGGCATGGTGTTGCGGGTGGTAGCCGGGCAGGGAACCGCCGTGGCGTTCGTGGGCGTGGCGCTGGCGTTCCTGGGGTTGTTCCTGCTCGGCTGGCGGTTGGTTTTCCGGCTGTTCAGGCGGTTACCGGGACCGTGCGGGTTTCGGCGCTGGCTTCGGCGCTGGCTTCGGCGCTGGCTTCGGCGAGGTCGAAGCCCGCGGCGATGCTTTCTATCCGGGCCAGGCGATAGCTGGACAGCACTTCCAGCGACAGCTCGTGCAGGCGGCGGGTCTGGGCCGCGCAGCAGTCGGCCAGCAGGGTTACCGGGAAGTCGCGCATGAACGCCGAGCGGATGGTGGTCTCCACGCACAGGTTGGTGACCACGCCGCAGACGACCAGCTCGTCCACGCCCAGGCCGCGCAGCAGCGGCTCGAGCGAGGTCCACTGGAACGCGTCGAAGCGCACCTTGTCCACGGTCAGGTCCTGCGGCCCGCAGCCGAGTTCGGCCACCACCTCGGCGTCCCAGGTGCCGGCCTGCAGGCCGTCGAGGCCGGCCAGCGCCGGGCTGTTCTGCTTGAGGGCCTGGCCCTCGTCGGCCCGGCCGGGCCGGTACAGGTGCCGGGTGAACACCACCGGGATCGCGGCCCGCCGGGCCTGGGCCACGGCGACGGCGGCGTTGCGGACTGCGTCGTCCGCGCCCTCCAAGCCCATGCCGATCCGGGTGAACGAACCTTCCGGATGGCAGAAGCCGTTCTGCATGTCCACGACGAGCAGTGCGCGGTTCATGGATCCCACGGTAGCTCCGGGCCGCGCCGGGCGGCGCCGGGCCTGAGCCGGGGCCCGATTCAACGACACCAATGTTTCATCGGTGCTGCCATAACGACGCCGATGTTTCATCGGTGCCGCGATCCACTGCTGCTGGGCGGCGCGGACCAGGTCCAGCCGTCGGCTATCCAGACTCTCGGTCATGTACCGGCCTCCCGGGGCGCATGCCTGACTCCGGCGATCGTCTTCCCCGGGAAACGGGATCTATCCCTGGCGGCGCCGTTCACCCTTAGGCGAACTGGCGCACCTCGAGGGTCCCGATCCGGGCGGTCGGATGCTGCGACGCGATCTCGACGGCCTCGGTCAGGCTGGGGCAGGCGAGCACGTTGAGGCCGGCGACCTGCTCCTTGGTCTCGGCGAACGGCCCGTCCGTGACCAGCACCTGCCCGTCGCGCACGCGGACCGTCCGGGCCGTATCGGGTAGCTGCAGCCGACCACCGGCCAGCTTCACGCCGCGAGCGTAGGTCTCGTCATCCCAGGCCTGCAGAGCCCGGGAGGCCGGAGTGCCCGGCATGCCGCAGTCGTCGGCCGGGCTCAGCGGGGCGGTCCCGTCCACGCAGTGGATCATCAGGTACTCGGGGCCGTCGCCCGGCCCGCGGCGATCGGCCGACCGCCACCAGCCGCCGGGGCTGAACGGCCGGACCTCGACCGCGCCGAACGTGGCGGCCGGATGCTTGACCGCCACCTCGATCGCCTCGGCCAGGCTCGAACACTCGATCACGTCGTACCCGGCGATCTGCTCCTTGGTCTCGGCGAACGGGCCGTCGCTGATCAGCACCTCTCCGTCCCGCACTCGCACGAGGGCGGCCTCGCGGACGGGCCGGAGCGGCGCGCCCTCCAGCCGGACGCCCCGGCCGCCCACCTCGGCTAGCCAGGAGTCGGTCGCAGGGCCGACGGCGGCCGTCTCCTCCGGGGTGAGCTGGACGTTCTCGGCGACACAGATCAGCATCAGGTAGGTCATGGCCTTCCTCCGGATGACGCAGCAGTCCTCAGGCTAACCCTGGCCGCTCGGACCGGGTCACCAAGACGACGAAGAGCCGCAGCCGCCATGGACACCCGGTCTGGCCTTAGCTGTCAGTCCGGCGCGGGGTGTTATCGTGGATGCGTGAAGCGCGCGGTCATGACGACGACGCCGGAGTCGGTCCCGGCGCGCTGACAGCTGCTCTTATCGAAGCCCCGGGGCGAGTGCTCCGGGGCTTTCGCGTTCCCTGGTCACTTGCCCCGCCCTATAGCAAGGAGACGACCATGCACGACCATCGCAAGCTGGGCCGTGAGCTCGAGCTCTTCGACACCGACCCGCTGATCGGCGCCGGGCTGCCGTACTGGCTGCCCGCCGGCGCCGCGATCCGGCACGCGCTGGAGGAGTACATCAGGGAGGTCGAGCGGCAGGCCGGCTACCAGCACGTCTACTCCCCCGTGCTCGGCAAGCGCGAGCTGTACGAGATCTCGGGGCACTGGTCGCATTACCGTGATGGCATGTACCCGCCGATGGACATCGGCGGCGAGCAGGTGGTGCTGCGGCCCAGCCTGTGCCCTCATCACGCGCTGATCTACCGGTGCCGGGGCCGCAGTTACCGCGACCTGCCGCTGAGGATGGCCGAGCTGGGCGGCATGTACCGGTCCGAGCTGTCCGGCGCGCTCGGCGGGCTGACCCGGGTGCGTGCCATCCAGCTGAACGACGCGCACATCTTCTGCACCCCAGACCAGGTGGCGGCGGAAGCCGCCGCCGCGCTCGGGCTGATCAAGCAGGCCTACCGGGCGCTCGGCATCGAGCCGGCCCGGTACCGGCTGTCGCTGCCCGGCCAGGACGGGAAGTACGTCGGCGGCCGCGGCATGTGGGACCGGGCGGCCGGACTTCTGGAGCAGGTCCTCGTGGACGCCCGGCGTGCCGTACGAGGCCGAGGAGGGCGAGGCCGCGTTCTACGGGCCGAAGATCGACGTGCAGGTGGCAGACAGTGCCGAGCGGGAGGCCAGCCTGTCCACCGTGCAGGTCGACTTCTACCTGCCCGAGCGGTTCGGCCTAGAGTACGTCGGCGCCGACGGGGCCAGACACCGGCCGGTGATGGTGCACCGCAGCATCATCGGCAGTGCCGAGCGAGCGGTGGCCCACCTCATCGACGTGCACGGCGGAGCCTTCCCCGCCTGGCTCGCGCCGGCGCAGCTCGTGGTGCTGCCCGTCGCCGACGCGCAACTGCCGGAGGCCGAGGCGCTCGCCGGGCAGGCGGTCAGCCAGGGGCTCCGGGCCGCGGTGGCCCGGCCCGAGTGCGGCAGCCTGGGCGCGAGGATCCGGGCCCACCGGCTGGTGCCGTACCAGGCGGTGATCGGCGCCCGCGAGGCGGCCGGAGGCGAGGCGGCGCTGCGGCTGCGGGACGGCCAGCAGCTGCCGATGCGGCCCGCCGCGGAGGTATTGGCCCGTATCGGCGAGCGCGTCGCCGCACGCGCGGCCGAGTTGTGGGAAGAGGCCGCTATGTCCGTCTAGCCGCCGGGGCGGTCCAGACCGAGAGGTGGGCGGGCTCGACGGCGGTGTTCACCACGGCCAGCAGGTCGGAGCGCACCGCGTCGAGGGTAGCGCCCTCCTGCAGCCGGGCGGCGAAGGCGGCGACGGTCTGGTCGGCGTCGTAGCGGACCCGGTTGAAGCGGCGGTCCACCACGTGCTGCACCCGTCGGCGTAGCGGAGTGAACAACGCCGCCGCCGCGAGCGTGGACGCGGCGACCGCGACCGGCGACTTGATCGACAGCACCTGGGTGGCCAGCAGGACCAGCCCGGCGTACAGGCCGACCAGCAGCCCGGTCACGATCGCGTAGCCCAGGGTGCGGCTGATCAGCCGGTCGATGTCGTACAGCCGGTACTTCAGGATCGCGATGCCCACGGCCGCCGGGATCAGCGGGAACACGATCTCCCATTCGAGCAGCGGATTGTTGCTGAGCTCGCTGGCGACGAATATGACCACCACCGCGATGGCCGAGGCGTACATGAACCACTTGAGCTGCAGCCGTTCTTCGGCGCCCGATCGCCGGAAGCGGACGATCATCGAGGCCCCGCCAGCCAGCAGCACCAGGAGACCGACCACCAAAGCCTGGTTATAGGCCGTCCCGAGCGGAGCCACGACCGTCACCGGATCCCGCAACTTGGGGAAGTTGTTGGTGAAGTTCGCGTCGGACACAGCGACGGTCACTATCTGAACGAGCCCATCGATGATCGCGACCCACACCACAGGCCACCAGCGGCGCGAGGGCGGCCGTCCGTCCGGAAACAGCAGCGGAACCAGGAAGAACAGCGTCCCGACCATCCCCAGGACCACGGTGAAGATCCAGCCCGCCCACGCCGCCCCCGGAAGTTGGTCCGCCGGGACCCGGGCCGCGTAGGCCTCTACCGCCACGCTGACAGCGCCTGCCGTCCCAGCAGCCAGGAAGAACCATCCGAGGCGGTTCCCCGTTCGCGCGGCGACCAGCGCGCCGACCACAGCGAACGCGATCATGACCGGAATGGTGGCGAACTTCTGGTTCCACGCCTCGCCGCCGGTGAACGCGATCACCAGGCTCGAGGCCAGTAGCACGACAGTGAGGCCCAGCAGTGCCCACGCCAGCCTGCGCCGACGTGCCGGCGGCTGGTGCGGCATGCCACTCTCCTTGTCCGTGCGTGCTTGCTCTACACAAGGACAGCCTAGGAAGCCAGCGATACGAGACCGTTACGGCCGCCGGAGTTGACGTCACCGCTACAGCCATCTAGTGTCTTAGTTGACTAAGACATTGGAGCACGGAGAATGAGCAGAGCATGATCAGCTTCCGGGTTGACGGCCATTCGGTGGCGCCGCCCTACCTGCAGATCGTCCAGCAGGTCAGGCAGGCGCTACGGATGGGCATCCTCGACGTGGGCGACCAGCTCCCCACCGTGCGGGAGGTCGTCTCGGCGACGGCGATCAACCCCAACACCGTGCTCAAGGCCTATCGCGACCTGGAACGCGAAGGCCTGGTCGAGGCCCGGGTCGGCCACGGCACATTCGTGCGCCGCCGCCCTCCCGGGCCACCGCCCGGCACTCATACGCGGCTGGGCCGCGGCCTGGCCAGCTGGGTACGCGAAGCCCGCGACGCCGGGCTGGACGACGAATCAATCGAATCGCTGCTGCGCGTCACGCTGCGGGCGGCGGCGGCCGAGGAGGAGATCGCATGATCCCGATGCACGAGGTTCCGGGCAGTGCGCTCCCCGGGCCAGCAGCGATCGAGACCAGCGGGCTGTCCAAGCGCTACGGCAAGGTCACCGCGCTGAGCGGCTGCACGGTCAGCGTCCCGGAGGGCCGGATCTGTGCGTTGATCGGCCCGAACGGCGCGGGCAAGACCACGCTGCTGCGGCTGCTGGCCGGGCTGGCCCGGCCGACTGCCGGGCACGTCACGGTGAACGGCAGCACCCCGCGCCAGGATCCGGCCTTCCTGGCCGACATCGGCTACCTGGCCCAGGAGATCCCGCTGTACCGACGGCTGTCGGCCGAAGATCACATCCGCGCGGGCGCGCACCTGAACCCGCGCTGGGACGCGGAATCGGTCCGGGAGCGGCTGACGGCCCTGAAGATCCCGCTGGACCGGGCGGTGGGCAAGCTGTCCGGAGGCCAGCGGGCTCAGGTCGCGCTGGCGCTGATCCTGGCCAAGCGACCCCGGCTGCTGCTGCTGGACGAGCCGGTCGCGGCGCTGGACCCGCTGGCCCGGCGGAACTTCCTCGGCCTGCTGGCCGACGGGGTAGCCGAGGGCGGCCTGACCGTGATCCTGTCCTCGCACCTGGTCGCCGACCTTGAGCGGGTCTGCGACCACCTCATCATGCTCGCTTCGTCCCGGGTCCAGCTGTGCGGCGACATCGAGGACCTGCTGGCCGAGCACCAGCTCCTGACCGGCCCGCGCAAGGACACCACGGCCATCGAGCAGAGCCAGCGAGTCGTGCAGGTCATCCGCACGCCGCGGCAGACCACCCTGCTGGTCCGGCTGAACGGCCCGGTCATCGACCCGGCGTTCGAGACCAGCGACGTCAGCCTGGAAGAACTCGTGCTGGCCTACATGGGGCAGGACGCCCCGCCCGCCATCGCGCACCTGAGCACGGTTGGAGAAGAGAAATGACTTGGCTTGTCTGGCGTCAGCATCGCCTTCAGTTCTACCTGGGCGCCGCTCTGCTGGCCGCGTTCGCCGTCCTGATCGTGGTCACGGGCGTCCAGATAGCGAATCAATGGCACGCGATACAGGCGGCCTGCGCCGCCGGTCACGGATGCCTGCACGCGGGGGGCGGGCTGTTCATGGGCAGCCACGCGGTCGGCTTCCTGATCATCGCGACGCTGGGCGCGCCGGTCCTGGTCGGGCTGTTCGTCGGGGCCCCGCTGATCGCGGCCGAGGCCGAGGCGGGCACCACGCAGTTCGCCTGGATGCAGAGCGTCACCCGCAAGCGCTGGCTGACGGTCAAGATCGGCTGGATGCTGCTGGCCGCGGCGGTCTGGGGCGGCGTCATCGCGGCCCTGGTGACCTGGTGGGAAGGGCCGAACAACGCCCAGCAGCTTAACGCGTTCGACCCCGGCCGGTTCGACATCATGGGCGTCGTCCCGGTGGCCTACTCGCTGTTCGCGATGGCGCTCGGCATCGCGGCCGGCACGCTGCTGCGCCGGACGCTGCCGGCCATAGCGGTCACGCTGGCCGGGTTCATCGCGGTGCGCGCGCTGATCACGCTGCTGCTCCGGCCGCACTACCTGAGCGCGGTCACCGTGTACTACAAGGTGACCAGCAACTTGCGGCCGCCGGGGTCGTTCTGGCAGCTCGCGTCGGGCATCGTCGGCCCGAACGGCCAGGCCATCGACCTGAACACGAACGGGAACGCGGTCTTCGGCATCCCCGCCATTTACCTCCCGGCATCCTGTAACCAGGTGTCCAGGGGTGCTTTCACTCCCCCGCCGTCCTGCGTGCAGGCGGCGTCCCACTTCCGCTATTTCCTGACCTATCAGCCCGCGGACCGCTACTGGACGTTCCAGGGCATCGAGACAGGCATCTTCCTGCTCCTGGCCGCCGCGCTCATCGGGGTTGCCGCAGTGACGCTGCTCCGCCGCGACGCCTAGGTCCGGCTCGAGCGTGTCCCGGCTGCACGCATGCTGGCCCGTTCGGCAGAAAATAACTTGCCCCGGTCGTAGCGGTGGTGCACGGTACAGGGGACCTCGGTTAACCAGGGAGCGGACATGCGAGCGGCGTTCATATCCATCGACAAGGGCTTTATCACCTGTCCGGAGGGTATGACGCGTGGCTCGCGGAACGCTGAACCTGGGGATCCTGGCGCATGTAGACGCCGGTAAGACCACCCTGACCGAACGGCTGCTGTACGCGGCCGGGGTCATCGACGAGGTCGGCAGCGTCGATGACGGCACCACCCAGACCGACTCGCTGGCGCTGGAACGGCAGCGCGGCATCACGATCAAGTCGGCCGTCGTGTCGTTCACGGTCGGCGACGCGACCGTCAACCTCATCGACACGCCGGGCCACCCCGACTTCATCGCCGAGGTGGAACGCGCGCTGAGCGTGCTCGACGGGGCGGTGCTGGTGATTTCGGCCGTCGAGGGGGTCCAGCCGCAGACCCGCATCCTGATGCGGGCGCTGCAGCGACTGCGTGTCCCGGCCGTCGTGTTCGTGAACAAGATCGACCGGCGCGGCGCGGGTTACGCGCGCCTGCTGCGGGATATCTCCGAGCGGCTGACGCCGGCCATCGTCGCGATGGGCTCGGCGCATGAGCTGGGCGCGCGCACGGCTGGCTTCACCTGCTGGGACGGCTCCGACGCGGCTTTTACGGCCCGGCTGACCGAGGTGCTCGCCGAGCACGACGAGGCGATCATGGCCGCGTACGTCCGGGGCGAGTCCCAGGTCCCGTACCGGCGGCTGCGCGAGGAACTGGCCGCGCAGACCAGGCGGGGTCGGGTGCACCCGGTGTTCTTCGGGTCGGCGCTGACCGGGGCGGGGGTGGACGCGCTGATGAGCGGGGTCGCCGAACTGCTGCCGAGGGCCGGCCGGAACGCCGAAGGCCCGGCTTCGGGCCGGGTGTTCAAGATCGAGCGCGGCCCGGCGGGCGAGAAGATCGCCTACGTCCGCATGTTCTCCGGCACCGTGCGCACCCGGGACCCCGCCGGCCCGGGCCAAGCACGGAAGGTGACCGCGATCAGCGTCTTCGCCGACGGCTCGGACGCCCGGCGCGGGTCGGTGTCGGCCGGGCAGATCGGGAAGCTGTGGGGCCTGGCCGAGATCCAGGTCGGCGACGCGGTCGGCTCGCCGGTCAGGCAGGCGGAACGGCACCAGTTCGCCCCGCCGACCCTGGAGACGGTCGTCGTGCCCCGCGATCCGCGCGAGCGCGGCGCGCTGCGCGCGGCGCTGGCCCAGCTCGCCGAGCAGGATCCGCTGATCAACGTCAGGCAGGACGATGCCCGCCGGGAGATCTCCGTCTCGTTGTTCGGCGAGGTCCAGAAGGACGTGATCGGGGCCACCCTGGCTGCCGACTTCGGGCTGCAGGTCAGCTTCCGCGAGACGACCACGATCTGCATCGAGCGGCTGGCCGGGCCCGGTGCCGCGGTCGAGCGGCTGCACCAGGCCCCCAATCCGTTCCTGGCCACGATCGGGCTCCGCGTCGAGCCGGCCGGGGCGGGCTCGGGCGTGGCGTTCCGGATCGAGGTGGAGCTGGGCTCGATGCCGCTGGCGTTCTTCCGGGCGGTCGAGGACACCGTGCGGGAGACGCTGCGGCAGGGCCTGCACGGCTGGGATGTCCCCGACTGCGTGGTGGCGGTGACCCACTCCGGCTACCTGGGCAAGCACAGCCTCGGCCACCAGCGGTTCAACAAGAACCTGTCGAGCACGGGCGAGGACTACCGCAAGCTGACCCCGCTGGTCCTGACCAGCGCGCTGCGGCAGGCGGGTACGGTGGTCTGCGAACCGATCCACCGGTTCCGGCTGGACGCGCCGACCGAGGGTCTCGGACCGCTGCTGGCGGCGTTGAGCCGGCTCCGCGCGGTCCCGCTGGCCCAGGTCACGCACGCGGCGGCGCTGACCGTGGAGGGCGACATCCCCGCGGCCCTCGTGCACGGGCTGCGGGCCGAACTCCCGGCGCTGACCCGCGGCGAAGGCGTCCTGGAGTGCGCCTTCGACCGCTACGAGCCGGTGACCGGGGTGGTGCCGACGCGGCCGCGCACGGACCACAACCCGCTGAATCGCGAGGAGTACCTGCAGCGGGTCACGCGGCGGGCGAGCCTGACCGGGTCACCTACGGGACCGTCACGGGCTGGATGACGACGGCGCCGAGGGTGGGGTCGAGCTCGGTGGCCTGCGTCACTCCCGGCGGCGTGATGACGTCCATGGCCTTGGGCACGGCGTTGGGGTCGAACGTGCAGATCGACGCGCTCCCGCCGGATGCGCAGACCCCGAACGTGAACGCACCGGGGGTGGCGGTGAAGGCGCGTGCCTGATCGGAGCTGAAGCCGTCCTGGCCGGTCAGCACGACGCTGAAGCCCCACCCGGAGCCCGGCGTGCCGAACTGCGCCTCGGGTACGGCGATGGTGATGGTGCGGTCGGACTCGACGGGCAGCACCGACGCGGTCCCCACCGCGGCGCCGGCGGCGTTCATCCACACCGGCGCGGCGAAGCCCTGCACCTCGAGCCGCTGGCTCCAGGCCCCGGACGAGGAGATCGTGTAGTTGCGGGAGGCGAACGCGGCCGCAGTCGAGGTGGCCGTGGCGCCGGGCACGTGCACGTAGACGTCGAGCAGCTGGGCTCCGTCGAGCGCCCCGAACGTGGGGACCAGGGTACGCAGCGTGACCCGCAGGTAGGCGAACGTGCCGTCGCTCAGCACCTGGAACCGGGTCAGGTCGAAGGACCCGGCCGCGAACGAGGAGTCGGTCGGGTACCGGTAGGTGCCGGGCCCGTTGTCGTCGCCGGTCGGGTCGGTGACGTCGAGGACGCTGGTCCCGCCCCCTTCGTTGGTGGCGGTGACCTGGGCGTACCCAGTGCTCCGGCCACCGGCCGCGGTGGCCGACACGGTGATCACGTTGCTGCCGAAGCTGAGCGGTACCGTGGCTTCGAACGAGCCGTCGGCCGCTGCCGTGGTACCGGTCACCGACGCCGGCGCCCCGGTCGTGGTGTCGTCGGCGGCCACGGTCACTGCCGCGCCGGGCGCGGTCGTGCCGGTGACGGTGGTGGACGAGGCGGCCAGGGTGCTGCCCGACGTGGGCGCGGTGATCGTCACCGGCAGCTTGGCTGGCGGTCCATTAGTGACATAACGGGCCGTGGTAACAGCTGGGGTGTCCACGTTGCTACCGGTGCCCAGAGACAGGACCAGCCGCAGTTCCTGCGCCTGAGCCCAGGTCAGCGGGGAGGCCGACCCGGCCGCCTTACCGTCGGTGAACCCGATCGACGCGGTCGCCGGGTCGCTGCCAAAGGGCGAGGCCGCCAGGTCCGGGTCCTCCCACGCCTGCTCGGGCACCAGGCCCACGCCGGAAGAGAAGTTGATAATGGCCTCGAGCAGGTCAGCTGCGCTGCCGGTATGCCCCTCGGCGAGGTCGGACTCGGCGCGCTCGCCGGACAGGTTCGGCCACAGGTGGCCGGTGCCGGTGTCGGTCGGCGGCCACGGCGCGCCGGTGGTCGTGCACGAGGTCTGGCTCGGCTGGAAACAGTCGCCGTACCCGTCGGCGCTGCCCTTGGCCGCGGAGGTGCCGTAGCGGTAGTAGCCGGACCCGCTGGGCGTGACAACCGAGATCTGCTTGTCCAGCACATTCAGGGACTCCTGCACGTCGGGGTCGCTGATCGGCAACTCGCCGAGCCTGGTGAGCTCCTGGAAGCCGCCGTCGATCACGGAACGCTGGTCCACGGTGGGCCCGCCGTTGCCGAGGCTGTAGGAGATCGCGGCGTTCGGGTCGCCGGTCTTGGACAGCCTGATGAAGTAGCGCGAGCCGTCCGGGCCCGTGGTGGTCACGGTCCAGGTCTTGATCATGCGCTGGAAGTCGTCGGCGGTGGCCTGGTAGAGCTGCGCCCGGGCGGTGTCGCCGTGGGTTTGTGCGATGGCCGAGGCCGCGGTCAGCCCGGCGATCTCGGCGGCGATGGTGGACGGCGAGTAGCCGGTTTGCTCTTCCCAGCGCTCGACTCCGAGCGACGGCCCGTTGGCGACCAGGAAGTCCGCGGCGGGCCGGATGTGGTTGGTGTAGAGGGAGGCGTCGCCGCCCAGGCCGGATAGCAGGGCCATCAGGATCGGGTAGGCGGCCTCGTCCAGCTGGGTTCCGCCGGTGTCAGGGGCCGCCTCGCCGTTGAGCAGCGAGTTGCGCGGCATGGAGCCGTTCGCGAGCTGCTGGCGGTCGAATAGGAACAGCGTCGCCGCCTGGGCCGTCTGTATGTCGCCGTCAGCCAGCAGGCCGGTGAAAGCCTCGTACAGGTCGCGGGCGAACACCTCGCGGTAGGAGCCGAAGTACGAGGGCTCTCCGTTGGCGGTCACCCCGGCGGGGACGGACTGGCCCCACGGGCTGGCCAAGGACGCGACGATCGCGCCCGGGAACGTCTTGTCCTCGCTCGCCTTCAGGACATTGGCGGACAGGTAGTAGTGGCTGTCCCGGCTGGCCGCCTGGCTCGCGCTCAGCCCGGGGAAGCTGGCGGCCGGCGCCGCAGCCCGGCGTCGTACAGCGTCCATCCTTGCCGGTACCGGGCCGAGGTCTGGCCGAACGGATTGCTCAGGGACGCCTGGGCGACAGAAATGGACTGCGCCTGGGTCCGGCCGAAACCCAGCGCGAGGGTAACCGAGTTGCCTCGGCTTGGGGTCACGTTCTCGGTGGCCACCACGTGGCCGTTCGGGGCGTCGTTGTAAGCGGTGAGGGCGTGGGTGGTGTCGAGCTGGGTCAGGCCGTCGCTGGCGGTGCCCGCATAGCCGACGCTCGCCCCTTGGACGGCCGGGCTCGCGGCCAGGGCCATGTAGGTCGGCACCGCGTAGTCTCGGTTGACCGCGTTGGTGACGGTGTTGGTGCTGAAGATCACTGGGACCGGCGCGCCGGTGCTGGTGTCCACCACGCCGGAGTTGGCGCCCGCGTTCTGGCTGCCGCCCCCGCCGTTGCCGTTGACGTGGGCGTCGAGCCGCGCGTACAGGTGCAGGCTCTTGAGGTTGGGGGCGGCCGAGCCGGGCGCGTTCTTCAGACTGGTCTGCATGAGCACGGTGTCGCTGGCCGGGTCGGTGATGTAGGTGGTGATCAGCCGGAAGCCATGCTTGGCGTCGGTGGAGGTCACCGTGCACGCCATGCCGGAGGGGTCCGCCGCCACCGTGTAGGTCATGTCCCGGGTCTGCAGGTCGGTGAACGTGGACCCGTCGGTCACGATGTACTGCAGGGTGCTCACGTCGGTGTTGTCGATGGTCGGCTCGTAGACGTCGGACAGCACCCCGCCGGCCACGGTGTACCAGACCTTGGAGCCGCGGTCGGCCGCGGTGCCGACGCAATCCTTCCTGGCCAGGTCGAAGTACGACGCGGCGCCGGGAGCGCCGGGCGCGACGCCGGCCTGCGTGGGGGACGCCGTCGTCCCGGCGTAGGCCGGGGCGGTGACGACCAGGCCGCTCCCGATGAGGGTCGCGCCGGCCAGCAGGGCCATGAAACGATGTCTGCGCACCATGCCGAGGTCTCCCGTCGTTCCCCCAGAGCCAGAAAGGGACGCGTTCAGCAGACGGAAACCGGCACCGGCGGCTTCGGTCAGGCCTCACGCGCCTAGAGCATGGCCAAGCCTCTCGCTATGGGCTTACTTGTGTCAATGAGGCGGAACGGGTTAGTGCACGGGGAAACGTGTGCGTTTCGTGGTATCGAGGAACCTGTTCGGGCAAGTCTGCTGAGTAAGTCGTGACGGATGCGAGGTGAACCCCGGGTTTCACTCCGCTGGAGCGCGGTGAAACCGGGGATTCATGTCGTTTGGGCGCCGAGGCGCGGTGGGGCGGGCGAGCTGGGCTGGGGAGCTGAAACTTTTTCGAGGGTTGCATTGCCGCTGGTCAAGGGACGGGAGACGGCGGGGTAGGGGCGGGGAGAGCCTTGACAGGGGTCGGGACGCTGTGTTTACGTAAGCGCTTAATCAACGTAAGCGCTTACGCAGAGCAAGCGCTTACTCAGTGAGAGGCAGCCGAGAGGCAGAGGTTTGGACGTGCCCGACCGGTCGACCATCTACCAAGTCGCGCAGCGCAGCGGCGTGTCGACGGCGACGGTGTCGCGAGTCATGGCGGACGGGAAGGGCTTCTCGGAAACTACCCGCGAGCGGGTGCGAGCCTCGGCGGCCGAACTGGGCTGGGTGCCGAGCGGGCCGCGCGGCCTGGCCTCCAAGCGGGCCGGGGTCGTCGGGCTGCTGTTCCCCGACCTCGGGCAATCCGGTGAGGCAGAGGAGGAGTCGCCGCTGTACGTGGATCAGGTGATCCGCGGCGCGGAGCGGGCGGCGACCTCGGTCGGCAACGCAGTCATGATCGCGGCCACCCGGACCGCGTCCGGGCGCGATCTCGCGTTCTCGATCGCCGGCAAGACCGACGGCCTGGTGGTGATGGCCCGGAGCCTGTCCGAGGCGGACATCGCCGCGCTGTCCCGCAGCGTGCCGGTCGTGGTGCTGGCCGGCTACTCCGCCGAGGACGGACCCGACTTCGTGGGCGCGGACAACCGCAACGGCAGCCGGGAGATCACCGCGCACCTGATCGAGGTGCACGGGCATACCGACCCGGCCTTCCTAGCCGGTCCCGCGGACTCGCCGGACTCCGGCGAGCGGTTCGAGGGGTTCCGCGAGGCGCTGCGGCAGGCCGGCCTGCCGGTGCCTGGCCAGCCGGCCGCGACCGGCGGGTTCACCGAGGCGGGCGGGCGGCAGGCGGTCGCCGCCATGCTGGCCGGAGGCCGCACGCCGCAGGCCATCGTGTGCGGCAACGACGAGATGGCGATCGGGGCGCTGATCGCCCTGCGGGCCAGGCGGCTGCGCGTCCCGGCGGACGTCGCGGTGACCGGGTTCGACGACATCGCCGCGGCGCACCACGTCCGGCCCGGGCTCACCACTGTCCGCCAGCCGATGCGCGAGCTGGGCGAGCAGTCGGTCCGGATGCTGCTCGGCCGCATCACCGATCAGGCCGCGCCACGGCAATCCGTGATGCTGCCGACCAGGACCGTGATCCGCCGCAGCTGCGGGTGCCGCCCCCGGCCCACCGGCAAGGGCGAGGTGGCTAATCCGTTTGCGGCTGCCAGTGCGGGCAGCCCGACATCAGGCAGGGGCAATTAAATGAACAGGACGAGGTACTGGTGGATCATCGCGGTGGCGGCCATCGTGGCGTTGCTGGCACCGCTTCAGCAAGCTCGAGCTGGCGCCACGGCGCAGGCGGGCGCCGCGGGACAGGTGGCGTCGTACGACGGGCTGAGCGCGGCGCAGCGGGTCAACCTGCTGTCCATTGCCCGTGACACCTGGAAGTTCTACGGCGTGGACATCGACTCGGCGACCAACCTGCCGATGGACAACCTCACCTTCGCGGGCGGCTCGGCCACGCCCACCTCCTACGGCCACTACACTTCGGCGGCCAACATCGGGGTCTACCTGTGGGCCGTGGTCTCGGCCCGGGACCTCGGCCTGATCAGCACGCCACGGGCGGCCGCCCTGCTCCGGGCCACGCTCATGGAGGTGCAGCACCTGCAGCGGCACGACGGCTTCCTGTATCAGTGGTACGACACCACCAACGGCGACGTGCTCCTCAACCCCGGTCAGGCAGACTGCACCGCCGGGGCGGCGCCGACGAACAACAACTGCTTCTTCTTGTCCAACGTCGACAACGGCTGGTACGCCTCCGGGCTCATCGTGGTCCGGGAGGCCATGCCCGCGCTGAGGGAACTGGCGGACAGCCTGATCGCGCCGATGAACTTCGGGATCTTCTACGACAACCGGGCCGAGACCCACTGCAATACCAACCCGGCGATCACGGGGAACCAGCCGACCGGCCAGATGTTCGGCGGGTACTACGTCGGGCTGCCGCCGTACCAGGGCAACAACGCGGCGCAGTACTACTACCACAACGGCGCGTTCTACAGCGACCCGCGGATCTCCGCCTACATCGGCATGGGCCTGCACCAGATGCCGGGCAACGTGTGGTGGCGCAGCTGGCGGGAACTGCCGCCGCCGGCGCTGTTCGCCGACTGCCAGAGCACCGACCCGGACTTCTCCTGGCAGGGGCAATGGCCGATGGGCGGGGCCTGGCAGACCTACACCGACCCGCAGTCCGGTCAGCAGTTCCCGGTATGGGAAGGCCACTACACCTACCCGGGTACCAACCTGACCTTCATCCCGACCTACTCGGGCGGGATGTTCGAGGCCATGATGCCGAACCTCGTGGTCCCGGAGACCAGCTGGGGCACCCGCAGCTTCGGCCTCGCGGACGCCCGCACCGTGCAGGTGCAGATCAGGTACGCCACCCAGCAGCTGCACTACAAGGTGTGGGGCATGTCGCCGTCCAGCACGGCCGATGACTCGGGCGGCTACTCCGGGTACGGGGTCGAGGGCCTGGCCTTCCCGTACTACGGCACGGGCGCGGACGCCAGCCACCCGAACGACGGGCTCTCGCAGTGCCACGGCTGCGCCACCGAGGACGTGGTGACCCCGCACGCGTCGTTCATCGCGCTGGACGCCGCGCCGCAGCAGGCCTACGCCAACATCCAGGCGCTGCGTGCCGACTACCCGGGCGTGTACGGAGCGGACGGCTTCTTCGACGCGGTCAACCCCGCCACCGGGGCGGTCGGCCATCGCGACCTGGTACTCGACCAGTCGATGATCATGGCGGCGCTGGACAACGCGCTGGACAACCGGGCCATCCAGCGCGACTTCGCGAACGACCCGGTGTCCTGGGCGGCGCGCACCTACCTGTCGCTTGAGACACTCTCCCTATGACGGATGATGCCCGCGCGGACTGGGAGGAACGTATCGGGCGGCGGGGCGTGCCGGGTCAGGACGCGCACCACGGTGCGGCGGCCGGCCTGGCGCGGCCGGCCGGGCTGCAGGCGGTGCCCGGCCAGGGGCACGTCACCCTGGACTGGGATCCGGTGCCTGGCGCGGCCGGCTACCTGGTCTACCGGGCCGCGGGCGAGCCGTACGAGCCGCTGGATCACGGCGGCGGGGACGTGCTCGCGGTCCCGGCCGGGCCGTACGCCGATACCTCCGGCGAACCCGGCCGGGTCCGGCACTACGCGGTGGCGGCGGTGGCCGACGGGGCATCGACCGGTCCGCTGTCGGACTCGATCGCGGCGGCGCCCTCGCCCGGCACCAACGGCCGGCCCGCGGTCACGATCGAGGTCGGCGCCGCAGCGGATCCGGGCCGGCTCGCGCGGCCGTGGCAACCGATGATCGGCTCGGAGCACCTGAGCTGCCTGCTGCGCCGGGATCGCACCGGAGGCCGGGTGATCGGCACGGAACTGCGCGAGGCACTGCGGATCGCGCACGACGAACTCGGCGTGCGGGCCGTCCGCGCGCACGGCATCCTGGACGACGACCTCGGGGTGTACACCGAAGCGGGCGGGCGGGCCGTGCATGACTTCGCCGGGATCGACCGGGTGTATGACGAGCTGATGGAGATCGGGCTGCGGCCGGTCGTCGAGCTGTCGTTCATGCCCGCCGCCTTGGCCCGCGACCCGGCCCAGACGGTGTTCACCTACGGGGCGGTCATCTCCCCGCCCAAGGACTGGGACCGGTGGGCGGGCCTGGTCGGCGACCTGGCCGCCCACCTGATCCAGCGCTACGGCCGGGACGAGGTGGTGTCGCGGTGGGCCTTCGAGGCGTGGAACGAGCCCAACCTGGAGGTGTTCTGGTCCGGGACGCCGGAGGAGTACTTCCGGCTTTACGACGTCTCCGCGCGCGCGGTCAAGGCGGTGGATCCGGGGCTGCGGGTCGGCGGGCCGTCCTCGGCGGCGGCGGGCTGGATCTGGGAACTGCTGGGCCACCTGCAGGACTCGGGGGCGCCGCTCGACTACCTGTCCACGCACGTCTACGGGAACGTGCCACTGGACCTGCGGCCCGTGCTCGGGGCGTTCGGGCGGTCCGGGACGCCGATCTGGTGGACCGAGTGGGGCACCACCCCGACCCACTTCAACCACGTCGGCGACACGGTGTTCGCGGCGGCGTTCCTACTGCGCGGCATGGCGTCGGCGCTGGACCGGATCGACGCGCTGTCGCACTGGGTCGCCTCCGATCATTTCGAGGAACTGGGCGCGCCGCCTGAGCTGTTCCACGGCGGGTTCGGGCTGCTGTCGGTGGGGAACCTGCGCAAGCCCCGGTACTGGGCGCTGGCCCTGCTGGCCCGGCTCGGCCCGGGGCGGCTGCCGGTGACGGTATCCGGTGACGGGGCCGGCGGGCTGGTGGAGGCGCTGGCCGCGCGGCACGAGGACGGGCGGATCGGCATCCTGGCCTGGAACGTCACCCTGGACCAGAGCAAGACCGACGGCGATCCGCTGCTGGACCGCCTGGTCCGGGTCCGGGTGTCCGTCCCGGCCGGGGCCCGGTACACGGCCCGGCACTACCGGATCGACGCCGGGCACTCCAACATCGTGCCGGCCTGGGAGCGGATGCGCGGCGGTGCCCTGTGGCCGTCGCCGGAGCAGTGGGCGGAGCTGGACATGCTGAACACCCTGGAGGAGCTTGACCCGCCGGAGCGGGTCGCTGCGGGCGGCGACGGAGTGCTCGAGTTCGCCTTCGACCTGCCCATGCCGGGCGTCTCGTACCTGGAACTGGTCCCGTCGGCCAGGTGAGCGCCGTCAAGAACTTTGAGACCTTTCACGGGGCCCGGCCGGCGCGGTGAGGATATCCACGCTCAGGGCCAGGATCCAGGCCGGGAACACCAGCTCCACCCACGGCGATATCCCGATGCCGATCATCAGCACCACCGCGGCGGCCAGCCCGGCTATCGTCAGCCACCGGGACACGATCTGGGTCCGGCGGGCGATGGTCACCGTGCTGAGCGTGAACACCGCCGCCATCCGCATCGAGTAGACGTTCAGCAGGCCCGAGGTGACATTGCGGGCCAGCGCCAGGGTGCCGGAGTCGGGCAAGCCGAGCGACGCACCCGCGATCAGGCCGCCGCCTACCGCCGCGGCCACGAACAGCATGGCGACGAACAGCAGGCCGCTGCCGAGGAACACGGTGGCGAAGAACCGGTCCTCGCGCTCGCCGACCCGGTCCCGTATCACGCCGATGAACCACAGGAAAGCGATGCCGGCGAACGGGACGAGGTTCAGCGCGACGGCCACCGCGGCTCTCTTCCCGGGCTGGGTCAGCCACGCCCCGGTCGTACTGGGACGGGCCGGGACAGAGATCCTGAGCAGCACGAGCGCTGTGGTAATGAGCACGGAGAAGATGATCCCGGCGACCGCCGCCGCCCGGGGAGTTCTCAGCGAGCCCCCGCTCCGGAGCGGACCTTCGTCCAGCACATCCTCGGTCATGACTTCCTCCCTCAGCCGGCCGGGCCGCGGCGGCCCGCACCAAAAGCATTCCTGCTGCTCCGGCGGGGCGCCTGCTACCTGCCGGGTGATTTATCGCCCGGTGTTTCCGCTGACATCTGACTAGGGTGAGGGTGCCGCCCGGCCGCCGCCTGGGGGCGTCTCGTATTAGCTATTATTTCGATGTGAATAACAGAGAAAGGGATCATCTGATGCTGCTGCCCTGGCCCGAGCGTGGCGCGGTCGCCGTTCAAGCGCCGGGAACGGGGCCCGGATACTGGGCCGGCGCGCCGTGCGCGGTGGCGGGTGACGGGGAGATGTTCCTGGCCTACCGGCTCCGTCGGCCTATCGGCCGGGGGCGTGGCTACGCGGTGGCGGTGGCCCGGTCCGCGGACGGGGAACACTTCGAGACGCTGCTGAGCATCGGCAAGGACGCGATGGCCACCGAGTCGCTGGAACGGCCGGCGCTGGTCCGCACGCCGGAGGGACGCTGGCGGCTGTACCTGAGCTGCGCGACGTTCGGGACCAAGCACTGGCGGGTGGAGATGACCGAGGCGGCGCACCCGGGCGAGTTCGACGCCGGGCGGCGGGAGGTGGTCCTGCCCGGGGACACCAAGACCGGCGTGAAGGATCCGGTGATCCGGTACCACGGGGGCCAGTGGCACCTGTGGGCGTCGTGCCACCCGCTGGCCGACCCGCTCCAGGCTGACCAGATGACCACCCAGTACGCGACCAGTTCCGACGGCCTGGCCTGGACGTGGCACGGCACCGCGCTGAGCGGGACGCCAGGCGGGTGGGACGCCCGGGGCACGCGGGTATCGTCGGTGGACTTCGGCAGGAATGCGGTGACGGCCTACTACGACGGCCGGGCGAACGCGGCAGAGAACTACGAGGAACGGACCGGGGTGGCTACTGGCGCCGATCCTGCGGCGCTGACCGCCCTAGGCGACGGCCCGGCCGCGTCCTCCCCCTACCACGGCGGGGGACTGCGATACCTGGACATGGTGCCGCTACCGGGCGGCCGGTACCGCCTGTATTACGAGCTGACCGGGCCGGACGGGTCCCACGACCTGGTTACCGAACTTCGTTGACGGGGCGGCCGTTCTTGGCCTGGCTCTGACCGGCGGGCCGGGCGCCGACCAGGCCGCCGGAACGCTCCCGCGGCCGTACCCAGTCGCCGAAGTCCTCGCCGAGGACCTGCTCCAGCAGGGCGATGTCGGGCTCGAAACGCGGTAGCAGTTCCCGGCGCTGCTCCCAGCCCAAGGGCTGGCGCTCCCGGCTGTGCCGCTGCAGGTACCGCTCGAGCGGGCCGGCCAGGGTGGCCGCGGTCAGGCCGGGGACCCGGCTGCCGACCGCGCTGCCCGCCCGCTGGGCCGCTGCCACGGCCCGGTGCGCCAGCGTCGGCTCGGGGTGAGAGGTAACGTTGTGCCGCGGCATGTGGGTCAGCACGCCCGTCTGCACGCCGAGGAACGCGCAGATCCGGTCCAGGGCCTGCGCGGGCTCGTCGACCAGCCGCCGGTAGCGCAGGACCAGGACCTGCTCGCGCGGGAAGAGCGTGAACAGGTACTGGAGTTGCTCGCCGTAGCGGCCGAGCCCGGTGTAGTGCCAGAAGCTGGCCCAGCCCGCGGCGATCCGGTGCTCCTCCTCGCCGCAGGCCCGGACGAAGTCGGACACCGGCTCCAGGCCCGCCGACCACAGGTGGGTCCAGTTGGAGTGGGCGCGCTCCACCGGGTCGCGGACGATCACGATCAGCTTCGCCTGCGGGAGCGTGTCACGGATCCGGCCCATCGCGGCCCGGTCATACAGGTAGAGCGGAGTCGACTCGCCGCGCGGCGTCCCGGGCGGAGCCGGGGCGAACAGGGCCTCGTAGTCCGCCCGGCGCCAGACGTGCTCCCGGTAGGTCAGCGCGTCCCCGGGCCCGCCCTTGGTCGGAGGCGGCCCGTCGGACAGGAAGAACTTCGGCTCCTTGATGACCGACATGTAGAGCCCCGGGTGTTCGGACAGCGCGGCGTGCAGGGCCGTGGTGCCGGCCTTGGGGGCGCCGATGACCAGGAAATCGGGCATCGCCACGGGGCCTCCGGGGGAAGTTCCGTATCTATATTTTCGATTAGAATAGTCGGATATTGTCCTCACGGCTACCGCTACCCCTTCGGACGCCATCCATGCCGGGGCGAGGAACGCGCGGACGAGGGAACGGGGGGAAGGAACGGGCGGACGAGGGAACGGGGGGAAGGAACGGGCGGACGAGGGAACGGGGGGAAGGAACGGGTGGACGAGGGTGAGCCACGGTCTGCTCGGGCATCCACCACCCTCGGCGAATCGGGAGACGCGGTGCTTGAGCCACGCTCCGTTCGGCATAAAAAGAAAACGACGGTCACCACCACTGAGGTAACAGATCGTCACCGACGGTCATCGCGCCAGGTGGACCTCTGCTAGTCCTGCTGGCGGACGGCGGCTAGCAGGATCGGGAGGGCGGCGAGGGCGGACAGGCCGCACAGGAGGCCGGCGACGATGTACGGGGCGCGCAGCCCCGCGGCGTGCGCCACGAAGCCGCCGGCCAGCGCGCCGAGCGGCATGAGGCCCCAGCCCAGCATGCGGTACACGCTGTTGACCCGGCCGAGCAGGTGACCGGGGACGACCCGCTGGCGCAGGCTGATTGTGACCACGTTCCACATGGTGACCGAGAACCCCTGGACGGCCAGCAGCGCCGCCACCGCGATCGGGCCGGGCGCGAGCCCGATGCCGACGAACGCGGCGGCGTCGACGAGCGCCGGGAGGACCAGTGAGGGCAGCATTCCTATTCGGCGGGTAAGGATTGGGTTCACCAGGCCGCCGACCACGCTGCCCACGGCGGAGGCGGCCAGCAGCAGCCCGTAGCCGCGGGCGCTGACGTGCAGCGTCTGGGTGGCCAGCAGGACCAGGACGGCCTGGCCCATCTGGTTGGCGAAGTTGTAGATGCCGAGCAGGACGGCGACCACGCGGAGTAGGCGGTGCCGGGCCAGCCAGTGCAAGCCTTCGGCGATCTGGGCCCGGATCGGCGGGTGATTGCCGTTTTCGGCGGCGTGGTCGGTCCTGGGCAAGCGGGCCAGCAGCGCGGCCGAGCCGGCGAACGAGGCGGCGTCGAGCCCGAACGGGAGCACCGCGGCCGCGGCGAACAGCAGGCTGCCGGCCGGCGGGCCGAGGAACGACTCGCCGACGGTCAGGCTCACCTGCTGGCTGCCGTTCGCCTTGGGCAGGAGTTCGGGCGGGACCAGGGCGGGCAGGACCGACTGAGCGGCGTTGCTGAAGATGACTTCGGCGCTGCCCAGGAGCAGGCCACCCGCGGCGAGCACCTCGATGCTGGCCTGGTGGACGACGACCAGGACGGCGATGATCGCGACCACCGCCGCCTGGACCGCCTGGGCGCGCCACATGAGCGTGGCCCGGTCGTAGCGGTCGACCACGGCGCCGGCCGGCAGGGAGAGCAGCAGCCAGGGCAGGTAGGTCGCGGCGGTCACCACCGAGACCAGCCGCGGGTCCCGGGTGATGGTCACGGCCAGCAGCGGCAGCGCGGCCACGAACGCGCCGTCGCCGGTGCTGCTGATCGCGTTGGCCCACCACAGCCGCCAGTAGTCCCGGCTCAGGCGCGGTGCTGCGGGTGCTGCGCGGCTCGGTGCTTGGGTCATGCCGGCCAGCGTGGCCGGGACCCTCGCGCGCGTTCTACAGTTAAGCGGATTGCTTAATCCTGGTGTGCGGTGACGAACCGGGAGATGCTTGCAGGCATGCTGGTAGTGCTCGAGCTAGACGTGGCGGACCTGGCCGCGACCCGGTTCGCGATCTCGCCGCTGAGCGAGACCACAAGGGCGATGCTGCTGCTGGCCAGGCCCAGCCCAGCTGCGGTGAACCTGCCGTGGGTCCGGTGGGCGCGAGCCAAGCTTGACCGACGGCCGCTGCGGTTGCCCCGGGCGTGGCCGCTCATCGTGAACGGCCTGCACTGCTATCCGGAATTCCTCAACCCCGCGCCCGCCGTCCGGGAGCCAGAACTCGGCGACGAGCTGGCCCGGGTGCGCTCGACGCCCGCCGAGGCGGTCCGGGCCAGCCTGCTCCGGGTGTTCGGTGATCACCCGTGGCCGGACAGCGCGACGGAGCTTTTCCAGCGGCCGGAGAAATCGCTGGCGGAGATAGCGGCCGAACTCGCCGAATGCCACGAGCGGCTCGTCATGCCGTACTGGGAGCGGATCCACCCCGTGCTGGAGGCCGACATTGCCTACCGGGCCGGCCTGCTGGCCAACGGGGGTGCCCGATCGCTGTTCAGCGACCTGCATCCTGACCTGCGCTGGTCGCAGGGGACGCTCACGATCAACGACACCGACGAGGGCCCATCGGTGTCCCGCGTCATGCTCGGGCCCGACGGCGTGGTGCTGATGCCGAGCGTATTCAACTGGCCCCAGGTGTCCTACACCAAGGCGACGAGCAGCCAGACGATGCTGCTCTACCCGGCGCGCGGTACCGCCACGGTATGGGAGGACGGTGTGTCCACCGCTTCGGGCGCGCTCGAAGAGCTGCTCGGACCGGCGCGAGCCCGGATGCTCGGCGCGCTGCGCTCGCCGGCCACCACCAGCGCGCTGGCCCTTCGTTTCGGCGTCACGCCCAGCGCCGTCTCCCAGCATCTGGCCGTGCTACACCGCAGCGGTCTGATCGAGCGGGAGCGCAGCGGCCGCAGGGTACTGTACCAGGCCTCTGAGCTGGGGCTAGCTCTGATCGACCGGACGCTGCTGCGGTCGGTCTCGTGATGGCGGTCGTCTACTCCGGCTACGGGGTCACGCCGGAGATGACGCAGGTCGCAGACCCCCTGTCCGCCGACGGGGTGGTCATCGCGGTCGGCGCGAGCGGGGTGTGCCGGTCGGACTGGCACGCCTGGAAGGGGCACGATCCGGTCGACCTGCCGCACATCGGCGGGCACGAGCTGGCCGGGGTGATCGCGCAGACCGGGCCGGAGGTGACCGCTGGCGGACCGGGGACCGCGTGACCGTGCCGTTCGTGTGCGGCTGCGGCCGGTGCGAGTACTGCCGGGCGGGCGACGCCCAGGTGTGCCCGCGGCAGACCCAGCCGGGGTTCACCGGGCCGGGATCGTTCGCGGAACTGGTGGCGGTCCACGCGGCGGACACGAACCTGGTCGCGCTGCCCGAGGCGGTCGACTTCGTCGCGGCCGCGTGCCTGGGCTGCCGGTTCGCCACGGCGTTCCGCGCGGTCACCGCGCACGGCCGGGTGCGGCCCGGCGACTGGCTGGCCGTGCACGGTTGCGGCGGGGCGGGGCTTTCGGCGGTCATGATCGGCGCCGCGCTCGGGGCGCGGGTGGTGGCGATCGACGTGTCTGCTGCGGCGCTGAGCCGGGCCCGGGAGCTCGGCGCGGAGGTCACGGTGGACGCCTCGGATACCGGTGCCGCCGACGCGGCTTCGGTCATCGTCGAGATCACCGGGGGCGGCGCGCATGTCTCAGTCGACGCGCTCGGATCACCGGAGACCGCGGCCAGCTCAGTACGGTGCCTGCGCCGGCGCGGCCGGCACGTCCAGGTCGGCCTGCTACTCGGCGGACCGACTCCAATCCCCATGGACCTGGTGGTGGCGCGGGAACTGGAGATTCTCGGATCGCACGGCATGGCCGCCCGCGACTACCCGCCGATGATGGCCATGGTCGCGGACGGCACGCTGCGCCCCGGATTGCTAACCGGACGGGTGATCGGCCTGGCGGACGCGGGCCGGGCGCTGGCCGCGATGGACGGGCTCGCCGATACCGCCGGGATGACCGTGATCCGGCTGCGCTTACAGGTGCGCGGCGAGCCAGTCGGCCATCTTGGAGCGGGACTCGAAGGCGTGGTTGGTCAGGCCGTGGCTACCGTCCGGGTCCAGCATGAGCTCGGCGCCAGGGGCCTCGCGGGCCAGGCGTTCGGCGTGATAGGTGGGCACGAGGCGGTCCCGGCCGCCCGCCGCCACCAGCAGCGGGGTGTTAATGCGGGCGGCTGCGTCTTCCAGGGTTATTTCTGAGAGTTTTTCGCGGGCCTCGGCTTCGGTCGTGGCGCCGGAGCGGTGCTGGAACGTGGCCCTGGTCTGCGGCGGCAGGATGCCCCAGTCCAGCGACCACTGGTACGGCCCGGCCAGCGAGACCGCGGCCTTGATCCTCGGTTCGTACGCCGCGGCCCGCGCCGCGTAGTAGCCGCCCAGGCTGACCCCGAAGCCACCGATCCGGGCCGGGTCGATGTCGTCGCGTCCCGCCAGGTAGTCGGCGACCGCGGTGGCCACCCGCTCGTAAGCGGGCTCGATCGGCAGCTCGTACTCGGCCTCGCCCTGGCCTGGGCCGTCGATGGCGATGATGGCCAGGCCGCGGGCGAGCATGTACTCGGCGGTGGCCTGCAGTTCCTCCTTCACCGAGTCCAGGCCGGGCATCATGATCACCACGGGGGGCTTTTGGCTGGTACTGGGGATTCGCAGGTAGGCCGCCAGGGTGGTGTTTTTGTAGGGGATGCGCACCGGCTCGGCGGACGGGCTGAGCGTCGCGGCACCGCGGCGGAAGCAGGCCACGGTGCGGTCGTGGGCCGCTCGCTGCTGGTCCAGATCATCGACGAAGACGAACTTGCCCCAGTGCCAGCACAGCGCGGCGCGCCGCCAGGCCTCCCCGGCGGTCAGTTTCCGGCCCGATTCGTCGGCGGCTTCGGCCAGCCGCTCGTAGTTCTGGGCGGTCCGGCCCCACTCGCGGCACCAGTCATCCCAGGACGTGATGCGGGCCATGGTGGCCTGGAAGTCGGAGTAGCTGGTCCCGTTCGCGATGAAGCGCGCCGCCCAGTGGGCGTTCGCCGCTACCACGCGCTCGTCCTTTTGTTCGGGCTGCGTGTACAGGCTGGGGCGGCGGTCGGCGAGCAGGTCGTTGTCGCCGTCCAGGCTCTTGTCCCTGGCCTTCCGGAGATCGCAGGTGGCGGTCAGCACGGCGGGCCGGTCCTGCAGCACCGGGCCTGCCAGCGGGTAACCTTCCGGGCCGGCGATCAGCGAACCGCTGATCCAGGACACCCCGCGCTCGTCCTGACAGCGGTCGGCGACCGCGACGAAGACCCCGTTGGTGGCCGCGGCGGCCTGCGCTTTGATCACCTCGGCGGGCCGCTCCCCCGCCGGGCGGGTCGCGTAGGGCCAGTTCACCGGGGCGGCGATGAGGTCGGCGCCGCTGATGGCGGCCAGCCGGACCCATTCGGGAAACTCCAGGTCGTAGCAGATCATCACGGCCACCCGGCCGATGACGGTGTCGACGACCGGGGGTGGCGCGTCGCCGGGGGTGAAGACGAGTTTCTCCGTGTCCCACAGGTGCGCCTTGCGGTAGACGGCCCGGGTCCCGGACGCGTCCACCAGTGCCGCGCTGTTGTACAGTCGGCCGTCGGCGCCGCGTTCGCAGAAGCCGCCGACGATGACCAGCTGGTGTTCGGCGGCCAGGGTGTGCCACTGGCGCAGGGTGTCGCTATCGTCCGCGGGCGAGGCGAGCGCGCCGGCCTCCGCTTGCGCTTCGACCGCCACGGCGCCGAAGACGTAACCGGAATCGCACAGTTCGGGCAGCACCACGAGCGCAGCCTCTGCCGCCGCGGCCTCGGCCACCGCGGCCGCGGCGGCCTTGCGGTTGGCGTCGAGCTCGCCGATGGCGATGGCCAGCTGAGCGACGGCGATGACGGTTAGGTCCACGGGGGCGCGCTCCGTTCATCCTGGGGTGCGATAAGCGTTCCACGCCCATGTAAGCACCCTGGCGGGCTGATCCGCTCGCCGGGATCCCGTACCGTCTCCCTGGGGACGTGCGGAAGGAAGGGCTGGCGGTGACGGGACACGCGGATGTCGTGGTGGTCGGCGGCGGGCACAACGGGCTGGTCGCGGCGGCGTACCTGGCGCGGGCCGGGCTGGAGACGGTGGTCTGCGAGCGGCGCGAGGTACCCGGCGGGGCGGCGGTCAGCGAGCATCCGTTCGGGCCGGAGTACACGGTGACGTCCCTGTCGTACGTGGTCTCCCTGCTGCCGCCCGACCTGGTACGCGACCTGCGGCTCGACCAGCACGGCTACCACGTGTACCCGCAGGGGCCCTACTTCGCGCCGCGCCTGGACGGGCGATACCTGCGGCTTCCTGACGATCCGGCGCTCCGGCACGCCGAGATCGCCAAGTTCTCCGCGGCGGACGCGGATGCATACGGGTCGTATTCATCGCACCTGGAGGACATCGGGCGGGTGCTGGGGCCGTTGCTGCACCAGATCCCGCCGCGGCTCGGATCTCGCCGGCCTGCGGACCTGATGCGGCAGGCGCGGCTGCTGACTCAGCTGCGCGCTCTGGATGAGCGCGGGGCGGTCGACGTAACCCGACTGCTCACCGACAGCATCGCCGACCTGGTCGAGGGGTACTTCTCGAGCGATGCGATGCGGGGGCTCTTGTCGGTGTCCGGCGTGATCGGCACGTGGGCGGGCCCGAGGTCGGCCGGGACCGCCTACGTGATGCTGCATCATCACATCGGCGAGACGGCCTGGGGGTTCCCACGTGGCGGGATGGGGGCGGTGTCCGGGGCGCTGGCACGGGCGGCCCGGATGTTCGGGGCCCAGGTGCGAACGGGCGCCGAGGTGGCGCGGATCCGCACCCGCGACGGCCACGTCACCGGGGTGACGCTGGCCAGCGGGGAGTCGATCGACGCGCCGGTGGTGATCACCACCGCGCACCCGCAGATCTCGTTCCTGCGGCTGCTGGACCCTGCCGAGCTGCCTTCCGACTTCGTGGCTGACATCCGCAGCTGGCGCAGCCGCAGCGGCACGGTGAAGATCAACCTGGCCCTGGACCGGCTGCCCGTGTTCTCCGCTTTCGCGGATCCTGACCCGTCGGTTTGCGGCGGCACGATCGTGCTGGCCGAGTCGCTGGACGACATCGAGAACGCCTACCAGCAGGCCGTTTCCGGCCAGCCGGCCGAGCTGCCGTTCGCGGACATCTGCATCCCCAGCGTGTTCGACGACTCGCTGGCGCCGGCCGGAAAGCACGTCATGTCGCTGTTCACGCAGTGGGTGCCGTGCGGGTACGCCGCGGGTTCTTATGAGGTCGAATTGGAGGCCTACGCGGACCGGGTGCTGGGGCGTCTGGAGGCGGTGGCGCCGGGGTTCACCGACTCGGTGCTGCACCGGCAGGTCATCGGGCCGCACCAGATGCAGGAGGAGTACGGGCTGATCGGCGGGAACATCTTCCACGGGGAGTTGTCGCTGGGGCAGATGTTCCACGCCCGGCCCGCGGCCGGCTACGCCGACCTGCGCACCCCGGTCCGGGGTCTGTACCAGGCCGGGTCGGCCACCCACGGGGGCGGCGGGGTTACCGGCATCCCGGGCCGCAACGTGGTCCGGCAGGTCCTCACCGACCGTCGCGCCGAACGCTGGCGCCGGCGGCTCCCCCGCCCGAACCGGCCCGAGCGGGCGGTGAAAACGGCCGGCACGAGCGGGCCAGGCTGGGGCTGAGGCTCAGCTGGCGGCGGGCTGGCTGGGGTTGCGGCGACGGCGGCGGGCCGGGATGACGGTCTGGAGCATGCTGCGGGCCATGGCGTTGTGCCATACGTTGCCGGCGCGGCGCCACTGGCGCTTGGGGTCCGTGATCACCGAGCGGGTCTGTACGGCCGGGTCGGCCACGCCCAGGCGCCTGGCCAGCGCGGCCAGCGTCTGGACCCAGAACCGGTCCTCCATGCGGTGCATGACCGGCATACCCAGCTCGTAGAACGGGTCGCCGGCCCGGAACAGCCCCTGCGTCTGCACCACGGTCGTTTCGCCCGAACGCTCGGCCGAGAACGTGATCCAGCCCGCGAACTGGTGGCCCTGGGGCGTGGCGAACGTGAACGACTCGGCGTCGGCGTACAGCACGAACACGCCGGTGGACATCTTCACCCCGCCGCCGACGGCGATGTCGAGCAGGGCCACGTCGCCGGGGGTGATGCCGGTCAGGGCGCCCGCGAAGCGGTTCCCCTTGGGCCAGAACTCCGGGAAGTGCGCCTTCCACACCGCGATCGCGTCCTGCGGGGAGACATCGGTGCCGACGTCGACGGAGTAGGTCTTCTGCCACAGCCTGCCGAACCCCTGGACCGGGCCGGTGAGCCGCTTGCCGGCCACGTTGGTGCCGCGGACGCCGTCGCGCGCCTCGACCTGCAGCCGGTCGACCTTGGCCGCCCAGTGGCTGGCGTCGCGCGGCACGGTGTGCTCGGTACCGGCCGACGAAGCCGCGGTCTCTGGTCCGGTTTGCTCGGTCATGGCGTGCTCCTGACGCTGACGGTCCTGTTCAACTGACCACGAGCCTAGGAAGCCGGCGATATGAAAGCGTTACGGTATGCCCGTATTCATGTAGGCCTTTAACGAATAGACGTTACGGGAGCCCCAGCGGCGGCGGACCAGGGTTCCGGCTAGGGGCACCCCGGGGGGCGAGCCGCCCTGACGCGGGTCATGCTGGAAAGCGAGAACCGGACCCCGGTGGCATGGAGGACCGTGATGGCAGGCTCGGCGAAAGAGCATCGTGTGGTGATCGTGGGGGCGGGTTTCGCGGGATTTCACGCCGCGCGGGAGCTGTCCCGGCTGGCCGGAGCCACGACCGAGATCGTGGCGATCAACTCGACGGACTACTTCCTGTACCTGCCCCTGATGCCTGAGCTGACCGGCGGCATGGTGGAGCCCGCGCACATCCGGGCCTCGCTGCCCCGCCGGCTGCGCAGAACGCGGTTCGTGCTCGGCACGGTGAACCACGTCGATGCCCGGCAGAAGGTGGTGAGCTGGGCGGGTCCGGAGGGCTCGTCAGGCCAGGTCGGCTACGACCGGCTCATCCTGACCGCGGGCAGCGTGAACAAGCTGCTGCCCATCCCGGGCGTGGCCGACTACGCGCACGGGTTCCGGACCATCGCCGAAGCCATGTACCTGCGTGACCACATCATCCGCCAGCTCGAGCTGGCCTCGGTCGCCACGGACCCCGAGGAGCGTGAGGCGCGCTGCACATTCGTGGTGGTCGGCGCGGGCTACACCGGCACCGAGGTCGCGGCACAAAGCCAGCTGATGACCACCCGGCTGGCCAGGACGATGCCCGGACTGGCGGGCCAAAAGATCCGGTGGATCCTGCTGGACACCGCCCCGCGGCTGCTGCCCCAGCTGGACCCGCGGCTGTCCAAGACCGCCGACCGGGTGCTGAGGCGCCGCGGCGTCGAGGTCCGCATGGGCCAGTCGGTGGCCGACGCCCTGGACGGCTACGTGAAGCTGTCCACCGGCGAGAAGGTGCCCACCCGGTCGCTGATCTGGTGCGTCGGGGTCCGCGCCGACCCGCTGATGGAAGGCCTGGACCTGCCCACCGACCGGGGCCGGCTGGTGGTCGATGAGTTCATGAAGGTGCCCGATGCCCCGGACATCTACGCCTGCGGCGACTGCGCCGCGGTGCCCGACCTGACCCGGCCCGGCGAGGTGTGCGGCATGACCGCGCAGCACGCACAGCGGCAGGGCAAACTGGTGGCGCAGAACGTCGCCGCCTCGCTCGGCACCGGCACGGCCAAGGCGTACAAGCACCACGACCTGGGCTTCCTGGTCGACCTGGGCGGGCTGGCCGCCGCGGCCAACCCGCTGAACGTCCCGCTCTCCGGGCTGCCCGCCAACATCGTCACCCGCGTCTACCACCTGGGGGTCATGCAGGGGAACCGGTTGCGCGTGGCGACCGACTGGACGCTGAACGCGATCACGCCCCAGGAGATGACCTCGCTCGACGTGATCAGCGCCGGATCGGTCCCGCTCGACCCGAACACGCCGCGGGAGCCTCGCGGCTAGGTAGCGGTCTGGGCCTGGCTGGCCCTCGGGGTCCGGAGTGCGGGCCAGGTCGGTGACCAACTCGAAGGAACGCAGCCGGTCGGCCGGGTCAAAGACCATGGTGGTGAGCATCAGTTCGTCTGCGGCGGTCGCCTTCAGCAGCTCGGTCAGGCCCCGGCGGACGGTCCCGGGCCCGCCGATGATCTGGGTGGCCTGCCGGTCCAGGATGTAAGCCCGCTCGAGATGGGTGTACGGGTAATCCTCCGCTTCCTCCGGGGATGGCAGTGGCCCGGGGCGGCCGGAGCGCAGCTTCAGGAACGACAGCGCCCCCGAGCCGGCCAGCCAGCGGGCCCGCTCATCGGTCTGCGCGCAGACCACGGCGGCCGCGACCATGGCGTAGGGCCGGTCGAGTGCCTCGGACGGGCGGAAATGCTCACGGTACAGAGCCAGCGCCGGGAGGGTGTTGGCCGGGCTGAAGTGGTGCGCGAAGGCGAACGGGAGCCCGAGCAGGCCGGCCACCTGGGCGCTGTAGCCGCTCGAGCCGAGCAGCCACATGACAGGCTGGTGGCCCCGGCCCGGGACCGCGGTGATCTGGGCGAACGGGTGGCCTTCGGGCCAGTGGCCGGTGAAGTACCCGAGCAGGTCCATGAGCTGATCGGGGAAGTCGTCCGCCGAGAGCGCTTCGGGCGAGCGGCGCAGCGCGGCCGCCGTGACCTGGTCGGTGCCCGGCGCGCGGCCGATGCCGAGGTCGATGCGGCCGGGATGGAGCGCCTCGAGCATGCCGAACTGTTCGGCGACCACCAGCGAGGCATGGTTGGGCAGCATGACGCCGCCGGATCCGACCCGCAGGGTCGTGGTCGCGTCGGCGATGTGGCCGATCAGCACCGGGGGCGCCGAGCTCGCGATGCCGGGCATGTTGTGATGCTCAGCGACCCAGAACCGGTGGAACCCGAGATGCTCGACGTGCCGGGCCAGGTCGATGGTGGCGCGCAGCGCGTCGCCGGCGTTCCCGCCGTCCGGCACCGGGGCCAGGTCGAGGACCGAGAGCGGCACGGACTCAGGTCCGAAGGTCAGGGCGGAGATGGGGTCCATGTCGTCCACGCCTTGTCCGAACAGCAAGGGCCGCCCGGTTCTTCCGGAGCCGGTCAGCGACGCCGACGGCGCTGTCGGATCTTGATGTAGCCGAACAGCGGGTGGCCGGTGACGATCACCGTCGGGGCGCCCGGGTCCGCCATCTCGGCCGCCCGGTTGCTGATGTGCCCGGTGTAGGTACTCAGCGGGCCGACGCGGGCGGCCCAGCCGTCGGGCAGGATCAGCTGGATCCAGCCGGTCCGGGTGATCACCTCCACGGTGACCTCGCGGTAGGCGCAGGAGGCCTGGGTGAAGTCGATGGTGATCCACCCGGTGGTCGACTCGGCGGTGATCCGCTGCGGGACGATCCAGCGTCCGGCCTGCTTGATGTTGGGCGTGGTGGTCCGCAGGACCAGGGTGTCCGGCTCGAGGCCGATGCCCGGGTAGGAAACGAAGGGCGGCTGCGCGGGCAGGTCCGCGACCAGGGTCTCCAGGTCGCCGTAGGTTTTGGCGTTATAGGCCCGGCCGAGCCGGTCATCCAGCTCCCAGAGCTCAAGCCGGCCCTCGCGGGCAGCGATCCGCAGCCGCTCCGCCACGGCGTCCCGGTCCACATCAGCCGCCCGTTGCGCCGCGATGTCGTTCGGCCTCGGTCCCGGCCGATCCGCATCGGTCATGGGCCGATACTACGGTTGTGGATCGCGGTGGGAGGCCGCTGGCCGCGCTGGCCTGACCGGCGGCGCCTGATCAGACTGGCCTGCGGCCCCAGACCAGGAACAGCAGGCCGGACATGATGACGGTCCTGGGGTCCTCGAGATGAGCGCGGGCCTGCACATCGAGGTCGTCGAGTTCGGCCTCGCTGGCCAACCCCATCCGCACGATATCCGGGCGCATGGCGCGCACCAGGTCGAGCCGGTTCGTCCGCCGGGAGACCCCGGGCGGGTACATCTGAGTCCTGGATTCGACCCCGACCTCGTCCAGGCCGGCCTGACGGAACAGCTCGGGGACCCGGCGCCCGATCCATGGGTCGGCGCCATAACGGCCGAGCGCCGCCGCGTTGATCTCGCTGATCCGGTCGAAGGCGGCCAGCGGCGGGTAGCACAGCGTGGGTCCGATGTCGGGCTCCATGGCCGCCACCCAGCCTCCGGGCCGGGCCAGCCGCACCATCTCGGCGACCACATCCTGCGCGGCCGGGACGTTGATCAGCAGAGTGCGCGCGTGGACCAACTCGAACGAGGCGGTCGCGAGCCCCGTATGGCGGGCGTCGGCGGTTATGACCTCCACGCCGGGCAGGCCGCGGCGGGCGACGAACTCGGCCGCCATGGCGACATGCGCTTTATTGGCGTCCACGCCGACCACGCGGCCGCCCGGTGCCACCCGCTCGGCCAGCAGGTCCAGGATTCCCCGCGGCCCGCAGCCGAGGTCGATCGCGGCTTGGCCGGGCCTCAGGCCGGTCCGGTCCAGCAGCGCGGCGCTGTCGCCGGCCAGGTCGTCGGACTGGCGCCCCAGCCGCTCGCTCTCCCCTGGGCTGCGGCCCAGTGGGTAGACCGCGTTGGGATCCGCCGGCCCCGCGCTCATCGACGTCCCTAGTGGTGGACGGCGGCGAGCAGGGCGGCGTAGGAACGGACCAGCGCCGCGTGCTCCAGCGGGAGCAGCCGGCTGTCCGGCTGGCAGCCCTCCCGGACCCACTGATCGGACAGGTCCATGGCCCGGGCGCGGTGTACCGCGGCCGGGCGGAGCGTGGCTTCGGGCTCGCCGTAGAGGTAGCAGTACAGGCGGACCAGCGACTCCACCAGTTCCTCGGCGGACCCCGCGTCCTGCGTCGGCTGCGACCCATCGCGGTGCTGGCCCTCCCGGTGCACACGCCACCAGTCGACCTCGAGCTCGGCGGCCTTGGCCGGGTTGGCGGGCTCGCCGTAGGTGAGCCTGACCAGGGCGTAGAACCGCCGCATGCAGGCCCGGGCCCGCTTGGGATGGTTGTCGGGGTACGGCGCCCACAGCTGGTTGGCCCGCAGCACCAGCCAGGCGCCGTGCAGGGTTCGGTACCAGTCCATGCCAAAGCCCGCCCGGACCAGGCCGACCGAGGCGATCAGCACCCGGGGCCACTGCCGCAGGTAGTACCCCACCCAGGCCCGGTACTCCAGGTCGGCGAGCCGGACCGGATCGAAGGACCGGAGCCGCATCGGCGTCCCGACGCTGACCTTGCCCGTGCTGCTCATCGGTGCCCCTCCCCCTCGCCGCGGCCGGCCGAACCGGCCGGCCGGTAGCGCTAAGGTACATCGCCCGGCACGGGCAGGGCTCGGCGGAGCCAGCGCAGGAGTTCGGCGAAGTCCTCGTCGATCACGGACTGGTCATGGTGGCGGAACCGGGGCCGATCAGCCCCACGTCCCGGAGGCGTCGCACTGACGCGGCGCGGGCACCACGGTCCGTTCGGCAGAAAGATTTTTGTTTTATTCGTCGAGGGCGCCGGCGTCGGCGGGGACGTCGACGGAGTACTGACGGAGCACGTCCAGCGGGACGATCTCCAGCGCGCGCTCGTGGGTGGAGGCCAGCACCACCGGAGCCGCGGCGCCCTCGCGGTGTGCGCGCAGCCAGTTCGCCGCGGTCACGCACCACCTGTCCCCGGGCACCAGGCCGGGGAAGCTGAACTGGGGCATCGGCGTGGACAGGTCATTGCCGATGCCACGCTGATGCGCGAGGAACTCCGCGGTCACCACCGCGCAGATCGTGTGGCTGCCCAGGTCCTCCGGTCCGGTAGTGCAGCACCCGTCCCGGTAGAACCCGGTGAGAGGATCGGTTCCACATGGCTCGAGGTCCCCGCCGAGCACATTTCGGTCGCCCATGCTTGCAGTATCAGCACGGCGGCAGCACGGGCGCAAGATCAGCGACCGAGCCCGGTCCCGGCTGGACAGGGTTCGGCGGGCGGCTTAGTCTTGACTGTATGGTCAGTCAAGATGGTGATTACCGGCGTGACCCGGCTCCGCTCGACCGGGGCGGGCTGGCGGCGGCGTTGCGGCCGTTCGGCGAGAGCCGGATGCTGCCGCGGGCCGCGTACGTGGACCCGGCGGTATTCGAGTGGGAGCAACGGAACTTCTTCGGCGGCGGCTGGATGTGCGTCGCGCGCAGCGAACAGCTGCCGCAGCCGGGCGACCAGCGGGCCGAGGCGACCGGGACGGGCGGCGTACTGCTGGTCCGGGGCGAGGACGGCGTGCTGCATGCGTTCGCGAACACCTGCCGCCACCGCGGGCACGAGCTGCTGCCCTGCGGCGAGGGCACGCAGGCTCGGGTGATTATCTGCCCGTACCACGCCTGGACGTACACGCTGGCGGGCGACCTGCGCGCCGCGGGGAGCTTCAAGAAGGTGCCCGGCTTTGACTTCGGGTCGTGGGGCCTGGCACAGCTGCCGGTGACCGAGTGGCACGGCCTGGTCTTCGTGGACACATCGGGCGGCTCGGCCGGCTCGCTGGGCGAGGCGCTGGCCAAGCTGGACGAGATCATCGCGCCGTACGAGCCGGAGCGGCTGGTGACGGCCGGGCGGCACAGCTATGACGCCGCGGCGAACTGGAAGATCCTGACCGAGAACTACCACGAGTGCTACCACTGCCCGTCCATCCACCCCGAGCTGTGCCGGGTCAGCCCGCCCAAGAGCGGCGAGAACTACGCCTCCGACGGCGCCTGGGTGGGCGGCTGGATGGACCTGCGGGACGGCATGGCCACTATGTCGTTGGACGGCGCGAGCGGCGGCGTGCCGCTGCGCGGGCTCGACGCGCAGGGGCTGCGTACCGTCATCTACGTCAACATCCTGCCGAACGTCCTGCTCAGCCTGCATCCGGACTACGTGATGACGCACCGGCTGACGCCGGTGGCCGCGGACCAGACCCGGATCGAGTGCACCTGGGCGTTCGCCCCCGAGGCGGTGGAACGGCCCGATTTCGACCCGGGCTACGCGGTGGAATTCTGGGACATCACCAACCGGCAGGACTGGGGCGCGTGCGAGTCGGTCCAGCGCGGGCTGGCCTCGCCGCAGGCCTCACCGGGACCGCTGGCGCCCGACGAGGACGCGGTGCACTCGTTCGTCAGCACCATCGCCCGGGGCTACCTGGGCCAGATCGTCTGGGGCCCGGTAGCTTAGCAGGGTGACCATATTTGACATCCCCGTGAAGACGCTGGCCGGGCAGGACTCCTCGCTCGGTGCGGCTGCGCCCGGATCGGCGTTGCTGATCGTTAACGTGGCCTCTAAGTGCGGGCTCACGCCCCAGTACACGGCGCTGGAGAAGCTGCACGAGGAATTCGCCTCCCGCGGACTGGCGGTGGTCGGCTTTCCTTGCAACCAGTTCGGCGGGCAGGAGCCCGGCACCTCGGAGGAGATCGCCGAGTTCTGCTCGGCGACCTACGGGGTGACGTTCCCGATGTTCGAGAAGATCGAGGTCAACGGCCCCGGGCGGCATCCCATTTATGATCTGCTGACCGCGGTGCCGGACGCGAACGGCGAGGCCGGCGACATCCAGTGGAACTTCGAGAAGTTCCTGATCCGCCCGGACGGCACGGTAGCCGAGCGGTTCCGCCCGCGCACCACCCCGGATTCCACGGAGGTGCTAGCCGCCATCGAGGCCAACCTCCCGGAGGGGTACTTCCTCGGCTAGCGCCATGGCGCTCGCATCATCGTGGGTCGTTACCCATGCCATAGCACGGATTTTGACCCACGATCGGGGCTGAGGGCTCAGGCGAGGGCGGCGGGGGTGCGCTTGACCATCTGGCGGGCGATGATCATGCGCTGGATTTCGCTGGTGCCCTCCCAGATGCGCTCGACGCGCAGCTCGCGGTAGAAGCGTTCGGCGACGTTCTCGCGCATGTAACCGCGGCCGCCGAAGACCTGGACGGCGCGGTCGGCGACGCGGCCTGCCATCTCCGAGCAGTACAGCTTGGCCATCGAGCACTGGGCGTGCGACACCTTACTCGCCTGGCCGCCTGCGGCGGCGGGGATGTCGATGCCGCGGTCGATGCCGCGCGCGGTCTCGTAGGCCATGGCCCGGGCCGCGAACAGCTCGGTGAGGCTGTCGGCGAGCATCCCGGCCACCAGCCCGTGGTCGGCGATCACGCCGCCGCCCGCCCGGCGAGTGGCGGCGAACGCGGTCATCTCTGCGGTAAGCCTTTCCGCGGCCCCAAGGCAGCGGGCGGCGACCATCAGCCGCTCGAACCGGAACCACTCGTATGCGAACGTCATCCCGTCGCCCTCGGCGCCGACTAGGTTGGCGATCGGCACCCGCACTTCCTCGAACGCGACGATCGGGTGGTGGTGGCTGATCGTGTGGGAGTAGGCCGGGGTCCGGACCACCCGGACGCCGGGGCTGGGCAGGTCGACCAGGAACATGGCGTGCTCGCCGTCGTGCGGGCCGCCGCGCAGCCGGGCCTGGAAGAAGGCGAAGTCGGCGGTGTTGTACGAGGTGACGTGCCACTTGACCCCGTTGAGGACGTACTCGTCGCCGTCGCGGTGGGCGGTGGCCTCGATCGCGTCGACGTCGGAGCCCGCTCCCTCCTCGGTGATCGCGTAGCACTCCTCGCGCTCGCCGGCGATCGCGGGCCGTACGTACCGGTCGATCTGGTCCGCGGTGGCCACCTCGGGCAGCCACGACGGCGGGGTGGCGGCCACCCAGCCCAGCGCGTTGGTCACCCGGCCCACCTGCTCCTGCACCAGCACCTGCTGCAGGGTGGTGCAGCCGCCCCCGCCGAGCTCGGCCGGCATGTTGGTCGAATGCAGGCCCAGCTCGCGGGCGCGCTTGGCGTGCCCGGCGGTCAGGTCGGCGGGCAGCTCACCGCCCGCGGCCTCGGCCTGCTCCTCGAACGGGATGAGCTCGTCCGCGAAACCGCGGGCCCGGGTCTGGATGGCCAGGTCTTCGGTTGACAAGCCGTACATCCGGCGGGTCCTCTCTGGGGCGCGCAGCTGTATTGACTGAATGTTCAGTCTATGCCAGCATCGAAGCTGTGCCAATGAGAACCGCTGAGGCGGTGGGGGCCGGGATGCCGATGAGCGGGAGTGGCTATGACAAGCGCTGACGCCGTGGTGGTGGGCGGCGGGACGGTGGGCGCGTGGTGCGCGTACTTCCTGCGCCAGGCCGGGCTGGGCCGGGTCGTCCTGATCGAGAAGGGCCACCTCGGGCAGGGCGCGAGCAGCCGGGCGGCCGGCATCGTGCGGATGCAGGGCGGGACGCCCGAGGCCGTCATGCTGGGCCAGTGGTCCCGCCAGTTCTACCTGCGCCAGCGGGACGAGATCGGCACCGACTCCGGGTTCACCGAGCAGGGCTACCTGCTCCCCTGCTTCACCGAAGCGGACATCGCCGCGGCCCGCGAGCGGATGGCGATGCAGGCCGGCCTCGGCGTGCCGGTGCGCTGGCTCGACCCGGACGAAGTGGATCAGGTCAACCCGACGCTGGCGCCGGGGCAGACGCTGGGCGGGACCTTCTGCGCCCAGGACGGGTACATCACGCCGCCCCGGAACGTGGCCGCCTACACCGTGGCGCTGCTGCGCAGCGGCGTCGAGGTGGCCGAGCACACCGCGTTCCGCGGCCTGACCCGGGGCGGTGTGGACACCAGCCAGGGGCGCATTGACGCGGGCCTGGTGGTCCTGACCGGCGGCCCGAAGCTGGCCGAGGTCGGACGGCTGGCCGGCCTGCGCATCCCGGCGGGCGGCGTCCGGCACCAGGTCGCGGTGACCGAGCGGCACCCGGACCTGGATCCGGGCCGGGTACCGATGGTGTTCGACCTGGCCGCGGGGCTGTACTGGCGGCCGGAGGAGGGCGGCCTGCTGTTCGGGATGAGCAACCCGGACGAGCCGCCGGGCGAAAACCGGGAGGTGGACGAGGCCTACCTGGCCCGGATGCGGGCCCGGCTGGCCGCCCTGGTCCCGGTCACCGCCGGGCTCGGGCTGCGCCGGATCTGGGCCGCGACCATCGACTACACCCCCGACCACCTGCCCATCATCGGCCGCGCACCCGGGCTGGACCACGTCACCGTGGCCTGCGCCGGAGGCGCGGGCATGATGTGGGGGCCCGGCGTGGCGCGGGCGGCCGCCGACGTGGCGCTCACCGGGAAGACCGACGTGCTCGACGTGTCCCCGCTCGGCCTGGACCGCTTCGACGAGGCCGGGCACAGCCGCCTGGCCACCGACCCCATCGCCCTGCCGTTCCCGGAAAGGATCTCGTCGTCATGATCACTGCCACCCCGTTCCTGGCCGCCGCGGCCGACGCCGAGCTCGAGGACTGGGGGCCGCTGGACGAGGCCCTGCCTATTTCCGGCGGCGCGCCGATGGTCACCTCCGGGACCACGCTGTGGACCGGCGAGGGTGACCAGGAGGCCGGGGTCTGGGAGTGCACCGCGGGCCCGTCCCGGTGGAGCCTGGAGAACAACGAGTTCGTGCACATCCTGTCGGGCCGGATGACCGTGACGCCCGACGGCGGCGAGCCGGCCGACATCGGGCCGGGTGACATCGCGGTGTTCCCCCGCGGCTGGACCGGGACCTGGCAGATCCACGAGACTATCCGGAAGGTGTACGTGCTCTTCTAGGCGGTGCTTGTGGTGTCCCTGGCTGATTTCCCGCGGTATCCGCTGCTGTTCGGGCCGAGCCCGGTCCACCCGCTGGAGCGCCTGTCTGCCCACCTGGGCGGCGCGGCGATCTGGGCCAAGCGCGAGGACTGCAACTCCGGGCTGGCCTTCGGCGGGAACAAGACCCGCAAGCTGGAGTACCTGGTCCCGGACGCGCTGGCCCAGGGCGCGGACACGCTGGTCTCGATCGGCGGGGTGCAGTCCAACCACACTCGCCAGGTGGCCGCGGTCGCGGCCAAGCTGGGCCTGAAGGCCACGCTGGTCCAGGAGAGCTGGGTCGACTGGCCCGACTCGGTCAACGACCGGGTGGGCAACATCCTGCTGTCCCGGATCATGGGAGCCGACCTCCGGCTGGTCGACGAGGGCTTCGGCATCGGCATCAAGAGCAGCTGGGAGCAGGCGCTGGAGGAGGTCCGCGCTGCGGGCGGGACGCCGTACGCCATCCCGGCCGGCGCGTCTGACCACCGCCTGGGCGGCCTCGGCTTCGCGAACTGGGCCTACGAGGTCCGCCAGCAGGAGGCCGAACTCGGGCTGTTCTTCGACACGATCATCATGTGCAGCGTGACCGGCTCTACGCAGGCCGGGATGATCGCGGGCTTCGCCGCGATCGACGACCAGGGCCGGCCGCGGCGGGTGATCGGGATCGACGCGTCGGCCCGGATCAACGAGACCCGGGCCCAGGTCGAGAAGATCGCCCGGAACACCGCCGAGCTCATCGGCCTGGGCCGCGACCTGCGGGACGACGAGATCGCCGTGCTGGCGGGCTGGGCCGGGGACCACTACGGCATCCCGGTGCGCTCCACGCTGGACGCGATCCGGCTTACCGGCCGCCTGGAGGGCATGATCATCGACCCGGTGTACGAGGGCAAGTCGATGGCCGGGCTCATTGACCTGGTCCGCGCCGGCCGGATCGGCCCAGACTCCACCGTGCTGTACGCCCACCTGGGCGGGCAGCCCGCGCTCAACGCCTACAGCGCGCTGTTCCGCGGACCAGCGCCGCCGTAACCTTCCCGCAACGCTCAGTCGCCAGTAAGCTGGGCGCCGCGCCGGAGTCGCAGTTGCGGTCCGGGCCCCTTGGGACATCTGCCGGATCTTGACGCAGCGGGCGATATCCCGCCACTGGCTGGCGCCGTGGCCGCCCACCAGGCGCTGGTCGCGCCGTACTGGACCCGGATCCACGCCTGCCTGCACGCCGAGCACGTGGCCCGCCTCCGGACGCTGGCGGCGGGCGGCCCGGACCGGCTGCTGGCCTCGCTGCAGAGCCCGTGGGTCCGCTGGCGCCCGCCGGTGCTCGAGGTGCTGGTGCCCACCGACTACGACGTGCCGTTGAACGGCCGGGGCATCGCGCTGGTGCCCTCGGTGTTCGTGGGCCAGATCCCCAGCCTGCACGAGAACCCGAACGACCCGAGCTCGATGCCCTGGCTGGTGATGCCGCCGGCCGACAGCCGGCTGGAGCAGCGTCACCTGTGGGGTAGCCCCCGGCCCCGGGGCGCGGCGCTGGCCGCGCTGGTGGGCCGGAACCGCGCCGCGGTGCTGCGCACCATCGCCGAGGGGTGCTCGACCACCGAACTCGCGGAGCGGGTGGGCATCTCGCTCGCAGCGGCCAGCCAGCACGCGTCGGTGCTGCGGGACGCCGGGCTGATCACCACGCACCGCCAGGGCGGCGCGGTGCTGCACGTGCTCACGCCGCTCGGCGCCGAGCTGCTCCGCGCCGGATAGCGCCTGGCCCGTAACGCCTGGCCCGGCCCGCTACGGGCCGACGGCGGTGGGCTGGCCATGATCGGCCGGATCATGGCCAGCTTGGACCACCGGCTGTGGTTTCCACGTTCAGCATTGCCGTTGGCGTTCGCGCGTGCCAATCCTTTCGGTTGTAGCCGAAAGGGGTGGGGCTGGGGAGGCTGGACGCGGTGCTGCTGATCGCGGCCCGGACCTCGCCCAGCGCCGCGGCCCGCGCACTGTACGCGCGTCCGTATGGCGGACACAACGGCTGTGTCCGCGGCGCGTTCGGGCTGGTCGATCTTGGGGTGACCCACTATTGACAGCCGCCGGAAGCAGGAGCAAGGCTTCCGATCAGGCCGCTTGTGACCGGTTCACGGGCACTCGTCCGTCAGCGGCCTTGTGACTGCCCTTTCAGCGCCGATAGTGGAGGTTCCTATGACGACGGCAGCGGACCTGGTAGCGGGACGGCCGCTGGTTTTCCGCAACGCGACGGTGCTCACCATGGACGACGGGCACCGGGTCCTGGCGAATGCCGATGTGCTCGTCACCGGGGAGCGGATCGCGGCGGTCGGCCCGAACCTGCAGGTGCCCGACGGCACCGCGGAGATCGACGCGACCGGCGGCATCGTCATGCCGGGCATGATCGACACCCACCGGCACATGTGGCAGACGGCCATGCGGGCCTACGGGGCCGACTGGACCCTGACCCAGTACTTTGTCTGGTACTACCTGAACTGGGGCAAGAAGTTCCGGCCGCAGGACGTCTACGCCGGGAACCTGCTGGCGGCCATCGAGTCGATCGACGCCGGCGTGACGACCACGGTGGACTGGTCGCACGGGCTGCAGACGACCGACCACGCCGACGCCGCCACCGACGCCCTGGAGGAGGCGCGCGGGCGGTTCGTGCTGGCCTACGGGAACATCCAGCAGGGCTCGTGGGAGTGGAGCACCACGCCGGAGTTCCGGGACTTCTACGTCCGCCGGTTCGACGGCAAGGGCGACATGCAGGGGTTCGCGATCGCCTTCGACATCCCCGGCGACGACCCGGCGTTCCCGGAGAAGGCCACGTTCGAGGTGGCCCGGGAGATGGGCGTGCCGGTCACCACGCACGCCGGGGTCTACGGCATCACCCTGGACGCGGGCGTCCGGCACATGTACGAGAACGGCTTCTGCACCCCGGAGACGGTCTACGTGCACTCCGCATCGCTGTCCCCCGACTCCTACCACATCATCGCCGCCACCGGCGGCTCGGTGTCGGTCTCGACCGAGAGCGAGTGCAGCGCGGGTCAGGGGTACCCGCCCACCTGGAAGCTGCGCAAGTACGGCATCCCGGTATCGCTGTCCCAGGACACCAGCGTCTGGTGGAGCGGCGACATCTTCTCCGCTATGCGGGCCACGCTCAGCGCGGACCGGGTCATGGACCACTTCGAGAATCACAACGAGGGCAAGGCGGTTACCAACCACCACCTGCGCGCCGAGCAGGTCGTGGACTGGGCCACCCGGGGCGGGGCCAAGGCGATCGGCCTGGACTCTTCGGTGGGCAGCGTGGAGGAAGGCAAGAAGGCCGACCTGGTACTGATCAAGAACGACGATTCACCGGTCAGCTTCCCGATCCTAAACCCCTACGGCCACGTGGTCTTCCAGGCCCAGCGCGGCGACGTGCACACCGTGGTGGTGAACGGGCGGGTGGTCAAGTTCGACCACAAGCTGGTCGACGCGGACCTGGCCAAGGCCCGGCGGGCGATCGACGAGACCACCGAGTACCTGCGCAGCGAACTCGGCGAGCAGGCCTGGGCCGAGGGCATGCACCCGGAGGTCCCCGAGCACGAGACCCTGGCCAACCCCTACACCTACACCGGCGCGGCCGCCTGGAAGGAAGACGAGGCGTAAGCCGGCGCCGCCCCGGGATTTTCCGGGTCGATGTGACTCCGTACGAGCAAGAGCAAGCACGATGTGTCACCGACCAGGTCGGGGAGGCAGCGCAATGGGCCTGGTGGGGCGGAGGCGGACCAGGCGTCGTAGTCGACGCCGATGAGCAGGGTGCCGCCTAGGGCGAACTGCCCGTAGAGCGGGTTGAGGCCTGAGTTAAGTAATACTGAACAATGCGGTCAAGATCACTAAACGATTGTGAGGGCACAGGTAAGTAACGTTGTTCTCGCGGGCGGGTCGGCAGGGAGCCGGGGGCCTTAGCGAGACCGGTTGAGGATGACCCAGATGGCCCGGGCGGGGACGGTTCCCGCGTTCCAGAACCGGTGCGGGATCGCGGAGTCGAAGGTGAGCGAGTCGCCCTCCTCCAGGACGTACTGCTCGAAGCCGATCTGGGTGGACAGGGCGCCCTCGATGATGACCGCGTACTCCTGCCCGGTGTGCTGGATGGCGTGCTCGGCCTCGGGCACGCTCTGCCCGACCGGGTAGCACACCTCAAGGAATTCCATGTCCTTCTCCGCCGCCGCGGTGAGCCGCTCCCACATCACGCCGCGTTCCAGGGTGATCCGCGGCCGCGCGTATCGCCGCAGGACGGGGCCGTCTGCCGGACTCTCGGCGGCGGCCGTGGCGGTGTCGCCTGAGTCGGCCGGGCGGTCCTGGGCCGGGTCGAAGAGCCGGTCCATCGAGATCCGCAGGGCGGTGACCAGAGCCCACAGCGTGCTCACCGACGGAACCGCCCTCCCCCGCTCCACCTGGGAGATGAGGCTGGGCGAGCAGTCCACCCGGCGGGCCAGTTCGCGGGCCGTCATGCCGAGCTCGAGCCTGCGGTGACGCAGCCGCGCCCCGATGAGCGCGCCGCGGTCGAGCGAGTCGGGAGGTGCGTTTTCGTCCGCGAACATCCGTGGGGCCACGGACGTCATCCTACTGGCGCAGGTCCTGCCCCCCGGCGCGCGGTCGGCGCGCCGGGGGATTCGTTAAACGGTACTTTACGCGGTTAACCTGACGCGTCGCGGTGGACCTGGAACGGGGCGAAGCTCTGGCTGACCGGCATCATCTCGATGACGTTGACGTTCACGTGCGCGGGCTGGCTGGTCGCCCATTCGATCGCGGCGGCGATGTCGTCGGCGGTCAGCGGCTGGGTTCCGGCGTAGACGGTCGCGGCCCGCTCGCGGTCGCCGCCGAAGCGCACCGGCGAGAACTCGGTCCCGCCGGACAGCCCCGGTTCGACCGAGGTCACCCTGACCCCGGTACCGTGCAGGTCGGAGCGCAGGTTCAGGCTGAACTGGTGGACGAACGCCTTGGTCGCGCCGTAGACGTTGCCGCCCGGGTACGGGTAGGTGCCGGCGATCGAGCCGAGGTTGACCACGTGCCCGCGGCCGCGCGCGACCATCTGCGGCAGGAACGCGCGGGTCATGTAGACCAGGCCGGTGCAGTTGGTCTCGATCATCTGCTCCCACTGGCCGACGTCGGCCTCCTGGGCCGGCTTCAGCCCGAGGGCCAGGCCCGCGTTGTTGACCAGGATGTCGACCGCGGCGAAGTCCGGCGGGAGTTCGGCCGGGAGCCGCTCGACGCTGGCGCGGTCGCGCACGTCGAGGGTCACCGGGAGCACGAGCTCGGGGCCGAGTTCCTTGACCAGTTCGGTGAGCCGCTCGGTCCGCCGCGCCGCGGCGATGACCCGGTCCCCGAGGGCCGCGAACCGGCGGGCGGCCGCGGTCCCGAAGCCGGAGCTCGCGCCGGTGATGAGTACAGTCCGCACGGGATGCACCCTAGTGCACCGGCGCGGGGGTACCGCGCGGCGGAATTCCTGGGAGGGCGTAGATCTGCGCCACCTCGGGCATTGTCCGGTGGAACGAGGTGTCGAAACAAGCCACCTGCGGCAGGCCGGGAAAGGCTTGGGCCAGCGCACGGGCGCCACGCACGTTGTAGGGCTGATGCGACGGCTCCATGACCACGAGTGAGTCCAGATACGTCAGTACATCGGCGTCGATCAGCACCGGCGCCTCAAACCTTGTGCCGCCGAGCACGACCCGGTGTCCGGCCGCAACCACCTTCATGCTCGCAATGCTCTTCTCGAGCCAGGTGACGACGAAATGGAGCGCGGTGCGGTGGTCGATCGCGCGGCCCTTGCCCAAATCGTGCGTCTCCAGCGGTTTACCGGCCGAGTTCTTCGCAACGAACTGTGGGTGGGTCTGCATGTCGCTGACCTCGCCGTGACTGATCGGGGTCAGAGTCCCCTTTTTCGCCACTTCATAGGCGCCGAACTTCACGCTGGTGGAGCCCGCGTTGAAGACGATGATAGCCTCGCTCATGGCGGATCACTCCGCCGCTTCGGGCAGAACGATGGTAGGATCGCGCGCCAGCGCGTCGGCATACAGCATTGCCGCGGCGGCCGAAAAGCGGCGCGCGGCCGGCGTATCGGCGCGGCTGGTCAGGATCACCGGCGTCCGGGCGCCGACCACCAGGTCGGCGGTCTGCGCATCGGCCATGAAGGCGAGGTTCTTATAGACCATATTGCCGGCCTCGATGTTCGGCACAATCAGCACATCGGCACAGCCCGCGACGGGAGAGGAGATATTCTTGACCCGTGCGGCCTCGGCATCGACTGCCGCATCGAGGTCAAGCGGCCCGTCGACGACGCCGCCAACGATCTGTCCTCTGTCAGCCATCTTCGCCAGAATCGCGCCGTCGAGCGTCGCCGACATCTTGGTCTTCACCATTTCGACCGCCGCTAGCACGGCGACTTTTGGCAAGTCGATTCCGAGTGCGCGCGCGAAACCGATCGCGTTCTGGCAGATGTCGCGCTTCTGGTCGGTGTCTGGCGCGATGTTCAGCGCCACATCGCTGAGGACGAAGCGTCGCTCATAGGTAAGCGCCGACACCATCACGCAGTGGCTGATCAGCCGCCCGGTCCGGAGTTTCGCGTCTTTCTGCATAATCGCGTGCAAGAGCACGTCGGTATGCAGGCTGCCCTTCATCAACGCTGCGACCTCGCCAGCGCCGGCGGCCATTGCCGCCTTCTGCGCCGAGTCCTCGGGGCCATTCGTGGCCACGAAGCGGCATTTGGCGATATCCAGGTGCGCGCGATCGGCGATTTGCCGGATCTCGCTCTCGGGGCCGTAAAGAACGGGCAGGATCAGCCCGGCCTCCCCAGCCTCCACCGCGCCGGCCAACGCATCGGCGCTGCACGGATGCACGACGCCGGTCAGCATCGGTTTGAGATTTCGACAGCGCTCAATCAGCCCATCGAGCCGATGCTCGGCGATGTCGAGTCGCTGGCGCGTCATGGGCGCCACAACTTCCAGGATCGCGGTCGCGACGACCTGACCCGTCGGGTCTCCGCACTGGCCATCCAGCACCACAACCCCCTGATCCGGCCGTTTCTCTCGCACGACGAGCCGCGCCGTCATCACGGTGGCGATGGGCAGCGCGCCCTCGATTTGCACCGAGGCTGCGCGGATCTAACTTCCGGGTCCTGGAAGGGCTGAGCCGACCAGCGCGGTCAGGATGCCAGTGATGATGCCCGCAGCCGCCTGGCTTTCGGCTGGGCCGGCGAGCGTGCCCGCTTCGCCAAAGGCGGCGGCCCAGGCCCGCACGTCGCCTGCTTGCAACGTGCGCTCGTTCGACGCGGAATCGCCGACGGTGATTTCTCCGAACGTCTTGTTCTCGACCAAAGGCATATTGATGTCCCGAGGGTTGACGCGCCAAAGGTGTCCTGGTTTGCCTTCATGAAAAGCTGCGCCGCGTAGAAAGTCAGCCCGGCAATGAGAAAGCCAAATGAGGCCCGAAGCGAATAGGATTGGGGATACGATAACCACTCCGCAAACACTTGCCATGGTTGCATGATCGAGAAAAACGGCGAATGGACGAATCCGAGCATTACTCCTAAGACAGCGCCAAGCACGGAGATTACGGCCCAAGCGAGTCGATGTTGGCGCGTCCGATGCAATGGATTCATTTCGTGGCCCTGTGAGCCGGTGAAAGAGCCGGCCGTCACGCCAAAACCTCCTTCACGCCACGACGTGATAGCCGGCATCGACATCGGCAATGTTTCCAGTTATTGCCCTGGCGGCGTCGCTGACAAGGAATGCGGCGTAGGCGCCGACGTCGTCGAGCGTGACCAGCCTGTGCTCGGGCGCCTCGCGGGCCGCGCGTTTCAGCAGCTCGTCGAAATGGTCGATTCCCGAAGCCGCGCGAGTTTTTACGGGGCACGGCGACAATGCATTAACGCGGATTCCCGCCTGCCCGAGTTCGAGCGCCATATAGCGAACCGCAGCTTCCAGCGCCGCCTTGACGGTACCCATGACGTTGTAATGCGCGACCGCCTTCTCCGCGCCGTAATAGCTCATGGCAAGTAGGCAGCCGCCCGCCGTCATCAGCGGTTCGCTAAGCTTGGCCATCCGCAAGAAGGATTGAACAGAGACATTCATGGCGATGGCAAATCCCTCCGCCGAACAATCGGTGATCCGTCCGCTCAGATCTTCCTTGCGGGCGTAAGCGATAGAGTGTTGCACGAAATCGAGGCGTCCCCAGTCCTCAGCGATCCGCCCGAAAACGGCTTCGAGTTGGCCTGGTGCGGTGACATCGCAAGGCATGAAGATTTCGCTTTGCAGCCCTCGCGCCAGCGGACGCACATAAGGCTCCGTCTTGGCGTTAATATAGGTGATCGCCAGTTCGGTGCCCGCAGCGCGAAAATGCCTGGCGCAGCCGGAAACAACACTGTGCTTATTGGCAATGCCAATAAGCAGGCCTTTCTTCCCACTGAGCGCCGTCATACTTTTCTCAAGCAGCGTCCGTGCCGTCTCAGTGCAACTCGGCTCCTGGTCTGGCGGTCGCCCTGGCGTCGGCCAGCCGGCCCGAGGTCGCAGGCGCCGGCGGCTTCTCGATTGGCGCGCCCAGCGCTTGCGCCAGCCGGACCAGGCGCTCGCGCTCGGCCTCGGTCAAGGGGTCGCCCGCGCTGGCGATCGCGCGCGCCTGCTTCAGCAGTTTCTTGCGCGCGTCAACCCCCGTCACAAGTGACGGAAGTACCTCTATCGCGCGCTCGGGCTCAAGCTGGAGGACAAAGAACTGGTCCCGAACCAGTGTCTTGAACTCGGCGAGCGACAGATGCATGAGTTGTTGGCGCGCGACATTCAGCGCGAGCGCGCAGCGCTGGTCGAGCGCTCGATCGGCGGCGCCGACGTAGAGGACCGCTCGGGTCAGCGCTTCGTTGAACCCCCCAGTCTCCAGCATCGCAGCGTACGCGTCCTTCTGGGCCTGTCGCCCCGCCAGCTTTTCAGGCGATGTTCCGGGGACCGGCCGTACCACGCTGTCCTTGTTGATGCCGAGGAGCGCCTGGACGAAAGGCGAGCCGTAGAAGCCGAAGAACATCTGCTCTTCCAATGGGTCGCGCGCGTCACGATAGGCGTCCAGGGCGGTCGTGATCTGGTCTGATACCTGCTTCTGCAGTGCGAGCAACGGGTTGTCGGCCGCTACTGGCCTCCGCGCGGCCGCAACGGCGGCGGCAAGCGCCTGCATACCCTTCATCCAGGGGTTTTTATCGCCGAAAATCGTGTAGCTGAGCCGCAGCGGATTCAAAGTCAAGGCCAGATCCGCCATCGGCTGGTTGACGAGCGCGCGCACGATGGGCTGCAAGAAGGTGCGATAAAGCGAAAGGTTCAGTTCCGAAAGCCTTGCCACGGCCGCGAAAGCGCGGTCATCCTCGGGGCTATTGCGCCCAAGCGCGCGAACGTCATCGAGCGAGCGAGCTTCGAAGCGGGCGATCCAGTCGCCGGTGACGAACCCGGCGGCAGGCACGTTGGCGGGCCGCGGCGCAATGACCATTTCGAAAAGACCGGGAGGCAGGCAGTCGATGACGTCGATCAGTTGCACGAACTCCTCGTCCTCCTTGGCGCCCACCTTGGCGGAGACGAAGATGGCGAGATGTCCGATCTCCTGACTCACGCAGTATACGATCGTTCGGCCGGTGGCGCGGATATCGTCGACGTCCCGATAGAGATCGAGAATCCAGCCGAGCGTCTGCGGCGGCGGACTGATGTTGTCGGCCATCGAGGTGAACACGATGATCGGTGAGGCGATACTGCGAAGGTCGAAGATCGCGCCATTGCGCGAATGAAGCTGGTTGCGGGTCAGCCTGTCGCCGATGAAGAGGTTGTCGACCAGAAACTGCAGTTCGTCGCCGTTCAGTTGGATGAAATCTCCCCACCATTTTTCAAACTTGAGGTAGCGCGCCGCATCGGTGTCAACGTGCGTATAGACCTCGTATTGCTTGCCCCACAGCCAATTCGCGGGATTCAGGATATCGAAGTTTAGGATCAAGGCGGTGCCGTCGATCTTCCCTTTGCCGAGATCGCTGGCTATCGCAGTGAGCCAGCCGCCGCCGAGCAGGCCACCAGCATAGCGCATCGGATTTTTCCCATGCACGCCCTGCCAGTACGACATTGGCGAGCCCGCAACGAGGCAAGGCCCAAACAGATCAGGCCGCAAGATGGCCACCATGAGTGTCTGATAGCCGGCCTGGCAATTGCCAATCGCGAACGGGCGAGGCGCATCGGGATAGAGCTCGACCACGCGCTCGAAGAATCTCACTTGTCCCTCGACGACATCCAGGAACTGCTGGCCCGGCTCAGGCGTCGCACCGAAGCCGATGAAATAGACCGGATGGCCGGCATTGAGGGCGTCGCCGATCTCGCTCTCCGCCTTGAAACCACCGACGCCAGGTCCCTGCCCCGCCCGCGGATCCACGACAACGACCGGCCGTTTTCGCGGGTCGATTTCGATGCCTGATGGAGGCACGATCCGTGACAGCGTGTAGTTCATTGGCCGGGGCAGCGACCGACCATCCATCAGCACTTCATGGCGGAAGCTGAGGACCGTCGCCGCGGTCGAGATGTTATCTCGATCTCTTCATTGCCGCGCTGCCGCAGCAGATCAAGAAAGAGAATGCTTCGTTGGAAGGCGTCGACTACGTACTCTGGCCAACCCGACATCATGTTTCCGGGCGCCGTCAGCAAAGGGTTGGGCAAGGTGGGCAATTGCGTGCCCAGCGCGCTCTTTGCAGGCGCCGCCTTTGACACGGACTGGTTTGTTATTGTCACGAATTTCTCCCTTCGGGGATTGGTCGAGATGTGCTTCCCAACCGCTCCACCAATTCAAAGATCGATCAGACGCCGCGCGAGTGCGCGGCATTGGCAACGCACGCCTTCAGCAGAACGATGTTTTTCCAAAACAAAAGAGACGACCCCCAACCTGTCGACCCAGGCGAACCTATCGCCCGACGCCGACATAAATCCACGAGGTTGGGGTTGCGGTTGCACTGCAGCATATCGAGTGACTTCGGCGCCGCGCTAGGTTCGGAAATTACCTACGGCATCTTCGCCGTCCGTCGGCCCTCTTCGGTTTTGGTTTGCTACGTCTGGGTTCGATAATCACCTGAGCGCCTTCGTTTTGGCCGGACGACCAAAAGTCGCGTAGGCGTCCTCCTACCTTGAATTGATGGACGATGAGCTTTGGGTCATTCTCCTTGGATCCAAAGCTTTTGAGCAGCGTCAGCGTGCTGACGGTGTCGGCCTTGCGGCTGGATGTTCATCGCAGCGCCGAGCCGGTCGGCTTGCCACCCCGATCCGCGCTGCCGGCTCGCTCTCATGAGTGAGCCTCGGCGCGATTTGCACTCGCATGCTTGGTGACCGCGACCTCGACCGACATCGCTTGAAAGGCGTCGCTGGCGCCGACGAAGCTGCCGACGACCGGCATGACCTGACGAATGTCGCGAGCGACTCCGACCGGGATGAGATTGAATCCGCCGACCCCCCGGTTCGTCGGGTCGAAGCTGATCCAGCCGGCGCCTGACACGTAGACCTCCGCCCAGGCATGCGTTGATCCTGCGCCTGACGTTCCCGCAAGTCTCTCGTCTGGATTGAAGAGATATCCCGATATGATCCGCGCGCCAAAGCCCAGACTGCGCGCCGCCTCGGCGAAAAGCACTGCGAAGTCTCGGTATTAGCCCCAGCCCCGCGCCAGTGTCTGCACCGGCGACTGGACGCCCTCGTCATCCCGGCTCTGATAGCCTATCCAGCAAGGAACGCCGGCACTGAGATCCGTGAGCAGAGAAAGCGTATCCGTCCGATTCCCGGCGACAAAATCTCGCGCCCATTGCCGCAAACGCCCGTCCGGATCGGCGTATTGTTGGACGGTCATTGCGCCCAGATCCGTCCATTCGTCTTCCGAATATCGAAACGGATATACGATCGCCGAGGCCGCTATGTTGAACACCGGCCACGCCGAGGCGTGAAGTTCGACCTCCGCCGCGGCGTCGATCGCCAAGACGTCCGTCAATGTGGGAAAGGTGACGGTCGCAACAGCGTTGCCGAAAACATCCTGGCCCCAAGTCAGGGCGCCCTCGGGCGTCACCTTGATCTCGGTCGAAATCAATCGGAGATCACGGCCTTCGCGCGGGCGAAGCATCAGTCGATGGGGGCCCAAACTGACCGGGCGGCGATAGGCATAGGTCGTTCGGTGTCGAATCCGAAGCGCGATCAAACGAGCCTCCATATTGCGTTGCGGTATCGCCAACCGACCGGAGGCTCAGGATGGGCTCGCCATGGGGAAGAAAGGCACAATCCGCGTGCCGCCGAGACTCCATTTCGCGAGCGAGCGGCGACTTGTCAGCCAAGTCGCACGTAGACCCTGTGTTGACCCCCGTCGTCCAGGAGCGCCACGAGGAGCGGGCGTTCGAAGATCCCGACTCCGTCTACTTCTGCGAAGGTGACGCCCCGACTGACGCCGTTCGGGTTCTCGACAGAAATCGAGTATCGCGCGGTTCGATATTTCACCGTCGCCTCGTATTTGTCCCAAGCCTTGGGAATGCAGGGATCGACAGACAAGAACGCTCCCCGGAGTTGCAGGCCGAGCAGGCTCTCGACCCCCGCGCGCTGCAGCCAGCCTGCTGAGCCCGTGTACCAGGTCCAGCCCCCGCGCCCGACATGTGGCGCTGTCGAGTATATGTCGGCGCATACGACATAGGGCTCGACTTTGTAGCGATACGCGTCGGCGCGGGTTCGCGAGTGGTTGACGGGGTTGAGCAGTGAGAAAAGCTCCGCTGCCTTATCGCCCTCGCCGAGCGCGGCGAACGCCATGACCGACCAAGCCGCCGCGTGCGTGTATTGGCCGCCGTTCTCGCGAACGCCGGGCGGATAGCCCTTGATGTACCCCGGATCGTGCGTCGTCTTGTCGAATGGAGGTGCGAACAAGAGCGCCAGTCCGTCCTCGCGCCGAATTAACTGTTTATCGAGCGAGGCCATCGCACGGGCGGCGCGATCCTGCGTCCCGGCGCCTGACAAGACAGCCCAGGATTGCGCGACAGAATCAATCCGGCATTCGTCGTCCGCTGCCGAACCGAGCAGCGCGCCGTCATCGAAATAGCCCCTGCGATACCATTCGCCGTCCCAGGCCTCGCGCTCGATGGCGGCTTTCAGCTCATCCGCGTGCGCCGTCCATGTTTCTGCGCGCTTCGTCTCGTCGCGCGCCAGCGCCAACGGCGCAAACGCCGTGAGCGCCGAATGCAGGAACCATCCGAGCCAGACGCTCTCGCCCTCGCCCTTTTCGCCGACCCGGTTCATGCCGTCGTTCCAGTCGCCTGTGCCAATGAGCGGAAGTCCATGCCGGCCCACGGCAAGACTTGCATCGAGCGCAACCGCGCAATGCTCGAAGAGAGTTGCGCTCTCTCGCGAAACCGTCGGCTCGAAGAAGCGATCCGTTTCGCCCGCTTCGAGCCGCGCGCCCTCGAGAAAAGGAATCAATTCGTCGAGTACGAGCGTGTCGTTCGTTGTCTCAACGTATTGTGCGACTGCATAGGCCAGCCAAGCACGATCGTCGGATATACGGGTCCGAACGCCTTGACCGGAATGCGGCAGCCACCAGTGCTGCACGTCGCCCTCGGCAAACTGGCGGGCGGCCGCACGCAGCAGGTGTTCGCGAGTTAGGTCGGGCCGGACAGCGGCCAGCGCCATGCCATCCTGCAATTGGTCGCGAAAGCCATAGGCTCCGCTGGCTTGATAGAAGGCCGAGCGGGCCCAAATGCGGCAGGCGAGCGTCTGGTAGAGCAGCCAGCCATTGAGCATGAGGTCCATCGCGCGGTCGGGAGTCTTGACCTCGATTGCGCTCAAATTCTCATCCCAGGCTCGCACAATGTCCGCTTCCAGGACGTCGAGATCGGCGGCGCGAATGGCCAGTATCGCCGCGCGGGCGTCCTCGCGCGTTGCGGCCGCTCCCAGAAAGAACACGACTTCGGCCACGCTCCCTGGTTGCAATTCCAGCTTGGCGCGCATCGCGGCGCAAGGGTCCAAGGCCGCGCCAACCGTGTTGGACAGCGGTGACGCGCTCGCTAGCGCGGCCGGATTCGTGAGTGTCCGGTTACGGCCTATGAACTCGCGGCGATCGCCCGTCCAATCGCACTGGGCGCCCCGCATGTCGGCAAAAGCGACACGAGAACCGAAAGCGGGATTCATGGGATTGCGTGCGAAGATCGCGCCTGTCGTCGCATCGATCTCGGTTTCAATAAATGCGAGAGTGGCGGATCTCGATGCGCCGAGCACCCACTCGACATAGGCGGTCACACTGAGATGGCGGGTCAGGTTCGATTTGTTCGTCAACCGGAGGCGCGAGATCTTGATCGATCCTTCGACGGGCACGTACTGAAGAAGATTGGCGGAGATTCCGTGACCGGTGTGCTCGAAGCGGCTATAACCCCGACCATGACGGGCGACATAGGTCGCCGAGGCCTCGCGGATGGGAATCGCTGTCGGACTCCAGACCTCGCTGGTTTTGTCGTCGCGCACATAGAAAACCTCGCCCGGGGGGTCGCCGACAGGATCGTTGGACCACGGGGTGAGCTGGTTTTCGCGGCTGTCGGCAGACCAAGTGTAGCCGCTGCCTTCGGTCGCGGTCTGGAAGCCGAACCTCGGATTCGCGATGACGTTGATCCAGGGCGCGGGCGTCGATTGGCCGGGCCCGAGTATCGTCACATATTCCTTGCCTCCTGCCGCAAATCCCCCCAGTCCGTTGAAGAATTCGAGCTCGGGCCTACGAAGGACTGCAGGTCGCTCTGGGCGAGCCATCGGGGTATCTTTGAGCGGACGTATCGGCTCGATCGGGTTGGCGACGCGGTCGAGTTGATCAGAAAGGCTTCCCTGCTGCGCCACAAGCACAATGCGGGCGCCCGACACAAGCAGCGAACGCGTCTCGGCGGCGATCAGGTCCGCCCGAAGAACGAAGACCCGGCCTAGCCGGCGATCAATTCCGGGAGCGGGCCGCAATTGACTAGCGCGCACCAGCGTCTCGATCGCCACGTGCAGGTCCTGCACATATGACGATTTGCGCTCGTTCAGAATGACGAGATCGACAGCGAGCTGCTTCATCCGCCAATATTCATGAGCTTGCAGCGCCTGGCGGGCGACGCTGAGAACTCTCGACCTCGGCGATTCGCAATAGTACGATCGGCAGATCACCCGAGATGCCCTGAGACCACAGACCCGATTGCGGACCTGAGCCGTACCGGATGACATCCGATGACGGCCGCAAATCGCGGCCAGCGAAGATGACGTGGCTTGCGAGGCGTTGAAAAAGCCCGGCTTCGCCGGCGTTGACGCCAAGGTGATGGAGTTGCACCTGCGCCTGAGTCCACGCAAGCGTCGTTGCGCGCTCATAGGCCGCTGCGTCTCGATGCTTGTCGATGCAATCTAAGAGCGCTGCCCGCGTCCCCGCAGCCATGGTCCAGAAGTCGACGCGAACCGTCGCTCCCGCGGCGATGCGAACACGGCGGCGCAACGCGAAGATCGGATCGAGCACGGCTCCGACCGAATTGGTCAACGGCCGCGCGTCCAGCATTGCGATCGGCGCGCTGACGCCGTGTCCGCGGCCGAAGAAGCGCGCCCTGTCGGTCTCGAACGCCGGCTTGCCGACCGCTTCGCCATTGGCGACGCTCAGATGCGCCGCCCAAATTTCGGGTTCCGAAGGGCTCCGCTTTCGCCGCGTCGCGAGGATCGCACCGAAATCCGCAAGATATTCGGTCTCGACGAACAGTTTCGCAAAGGTCGGATGCGCGACATCGGCGCCCTGTGGCCCCAAAGCCAGTTCGGAATACGATGTGATCTCAATGTCGCGCGCCCGACTTCCCGCATTGGAGATGGAAACGCGCCGAACCTCTGCGTCGTCTTCGGCCGAAACAAGCACTTCAAGCGTTGTCGTGAGATTCGCATCGCGTCGGGCGATCCTGACGCGATCCTCGTTGAAATCGACGGCATATTCATCGGGCTCGGCGCCAGTCGGCTGAAAACCTCCCGACCAAACGGCGCCGCTCAGCGTGTCTCGAAGGAATATATAAGAGCCGCTGTCATCTCGCGTGGCGTCCTCTCGCCATCGTGTGATGGCGAGGTCGCCCCAGCGGCTGTAACCGGAGCCGGCCGCGGTCATCATCACGGCATAGCTCCCGTTCGAAAGAAGATGCGTCGCCGGCGCGGATTGATGGACGGAAACAATTTTGCGCCCGTCCGAGGTATCTGTGTCGATGGCGCGCGCGGCAGACTTGACCTCCGCCGCCCAAGGCCGCGTCGATGCGACTTCGCGAGGAACCCGCTCCTGCAACAATAATTCCGTTGCTCGAATGATCGGCTCGGCATGGAACCGCTCTCGCATTGCGCCGTCAAAGACCGCATTGGCGATCGCGACGATCGTCATGCCTTGATGATGCGCCATGTAGGCGCGGACGAGCGCGAAGCGCTCGCCTTCCGGAACCCGCGTTGGGGTAAAATCCACCGCCTCGTAATATCCATACCGGCCCCGCGCGCCCATTGTCGCCAGGCGTTTAAAATTCGTGACCGCGGCCGAGGGATCGATCATGCTCGCCAGGCCGGTCGCATAGGGCGCGATGACGCTATTCTCTCCCAGTCCCCGTTTTAGCCCGAGACCGGGCACGCCGAAATTGGAATATTGATAGGTCAATTCCAGATCCCGGGCATTGTAGGCGGATTCGGAGATCCCCCAAGGCAAACCGAGTTTTGCTCCGTATTCGATCTGACGGCGCACGACGAGCCGATCTGTCTGTTCCAGCAAACTCCCCACGGGCGCGCGCACGACGAGCGGCGGCATGAGATATTCGAACATTGAACCCGACCAGGAGATCAGAGCTGCGCCGCGGGCAACCGGCGTAGCGGAGCGACCGAGCCGGAACCAGTGTCGGGCGGGTACGTCTCCCTTGGCGATCGCGAAGAAACTCGCGAGCCGAGCCTCCGATGCAAGAAGGTCGTAGCAATTGGAATCTGGGGTCGATTCAGAAACGAGAAATCCGATCGAAAGCAATTGGCGCACCGGGTCGTAGAGAAAACCAAACTCCATCGCCATCGCCATCGCGCGGAATGCGCTCTCCAGGACGAGCAGCCTGGCCGCATTGGATGCGCCCGCCTCGGTCGAAGACCTGTGATCTGCGCGATGCGCCTCGATTGCGGTCAGGCTCGCCCGCGCCCAGTACAAGAGATCCGATCCGCTTCCATCGCTCCGCTCGAGGGCGATCGCGCTGGCGATGTCGACCATGATCCCCGCCTCGGCCGCGAGTCCCGATAATAAATTCGCGACCGCTTCCTCTGACGGAGGGGCGATCGACAGAGTGTTGGTCATCGTCGCAAGCGAATCCTCGAGTTGGCGCGAAGTGACTGTCTGAGTTCGAGGACCAAGACGCAGGTGAACCGCCTGCTCAATGGTCAGAGCATGCGTGTCGGCGATTCCGGCCCACCGGCAGGCGGCGGCCATCGGCGATTGCCTCCATTCCTTGCAGGCGTTGGCGATCGCGATGAGATGGCCGGCTAGGTTGCCGCTGTCGACGGAGGACACATATTTCGGCTCGAGCGCCTTGAGATCGCGGGTGTCGTGCCAGTTGTAGAAGTGTCCGCGAAAGCGCGGCATGCGAGCCATGGTCGCAAGCGTCGCTTCTAGCCGGTCGATGGTTTGCGCCGTTCCAATCCAACCGAAGTCGCGGGCGCAGACGACAGAAAGCAGATATAAGCCAATGTTGGTCGGCGAGGTTCGGTGGGCGACCTCGGATGTGGGGTCCTCCTGGAAATTGTCCGGCGGCAACATATTGTCGTCCGCCGTCACAAATGTTTCAAAGAACCGCCAGGTGCGGCGCGCGGTTTGACGCAACGCCAGTGATTGGGCCTCCGACATCCTCGTGATGGTTTCGATGCCTGGAGAAAAGCTGACGTAACGCGCTACAGCAGGCGAAATCAGCCACAGCGTCACGAACGGCGTAGCAATCGACCAACTTCCATGCCCGAAAAGGAGCGCCAGAAGTAGCGCTGTCGCGGCGAGGGCGACCCCTCCCGACATTCGGACGGCGAACCCCTGAAGATCGAGCCGCTTTGCGGCGGCAGTCTGCGCCGCGGGAGTCCACTCGAGCAGGTGTCGGCGACTGACGAAAAGCCGCCACAGCGTCCGCGCGATCGCGTCACCCATTAACCAGGCCTGATCCGCCAGAAACGTGACATTCAACAACGACAAAGTCGCTGCGAGACGGAAATCTCCCCCCAGCGCTCGCAAGTGCCCGGACATCGCAGCACCCGGACGACGGCCCGGAATTGCAGAGATCGCGGATATGAGACTTGGCAAAATGATGGTCGCAAGCGCGAACGTCGTCCAAACGAGCGCAGATTCAAACGACAGCGTCCAGCCCATCGCCAAGGCCAGGACGCAAGCGGGTGCGCTAAGCGTTCGTCGCAAATTGTCGATCATCTTCCAGCGACCGATCCGCGGCAGTTCGTACTTGACGGTCGGCGCCCGCCCGCCCGTCCCGGCGAACCCGAAAATCCAGGGCAGGAGTTGCCAGTCTCCGCGGGCCCAACGGTGATGACGTCGAGCGCTCACATCGTACCGCGAAGGAAAATCGTCCACGACTTCGACATCAGAGGCGAAGCCCGCGCGTGCGAAAGTCCCCTCGAACAGATCATGGCTCAGCAATGTCGAGTTTGCAGCCCTGCCCGAGAGGACGTTCTCGAACGCATCGAGATCGTAGATGCCCTTTCCTGCGTAAGAGCCATCGCAGAATAGGTCCTGGTAGACGTCAGAGACAGCCGCGGCATAGGGATCGATGCCGCTGGAGCTCGAAAAGACACGCTGAAACAGTGAACCTTTGCCGCCAGCGGGAAGCGAGGGCGTCACTCGCGGCTGGAGAACCGCATAGCCTTCCACGATTGCGCCGCGCTCGGCGTCAAAACGCGGGCGGTTGAGCGGATGCGCCATCTTGCCGATCAGCCGCCGGACAGTGTCACGCGGCAGCCTTGTGTCCGAGTCCAGGGTGACGACATATCGAACGTCTGGCGGAGGCGACGGCGCTGCGCCGCTTATGTCCATGAAAGTGGTGTCGGTGGCCCCTCGTAGAAGTCGGTTCAATTCATGGAGTTTGCCGCGCTTGCGTTCCCAGCCGATCCAGCGCTGCTCACTTTTGTTCCAAACTCGCCGACGGTGGAGCAGGAGGAACCGCGGGCCCGCGGGCGCGGGGCCGTAGCGTCGATTGAGGCGTTCAATGCCCGCGCGTGCCACAGCGACGAGTTCCGCATCGCCTTCCGCTCGATCGACGTCCGCGTCGATCCAATCCGATAGCAGAGCAAAGTGCAGATCGCCTTCTGGACTGGCAAGATGATGGATCTCGAGCCGCTCCACCTGCTCCTCGATGTCTTCGGGCGTGGTCAAGAGCGTCGGCACGGCGACGAGCGTTCGCAACGATTCGGGTACTCCGCTGCGAAGGTCGAGGCCCGGCAACGGAGCTGGGCGAGCGAAAAGCGTGACCCCTCGGTTGACAAGCGTCACACCCGCATCAATCGCGGAAATGGCACCGAGAACCGCGAGCATTGCGAGCTGAATTGGGCCGAGGCCCAACCAGGCAAGCGCGGTCAGCGGAACCGCCAGAACGATCGCGGACGTGGCCACGATCGCCGCAGCGTAAGCATCAAATTTCTGTCCTGCCGTGACGCGCGCGGGCCAGCCCAGAATCCCACGAAAGCCAATCGAGGTCTCGAATTCGCGGCGTCCTCCGGCGAGCAAATGGTAACCGGGGTCACTATGCCGTAGTTTCTCCGGAGGCTCGCAAGACGGATGGGGCGCATGCGCCGCCGCGACGGCTCGGCGCGCGATCTCGAGTTCGTCGTGGTCTGACCTCCGCGCCAGGTCTTCGACCGCGCTTCGGTAGAGGTTGCGGGTCGCAAAATCCAGGTCGTGAAATGCGCATCCTGAGGCCAGGACGTCGTCGACGAGACAATAGCGTTCGAACAGGACCTGCCAGTCAACCTCGACAATGACCCGCAGGCTCGTCACGATGTTGCGGACGGTCACGTTCGCGGCCCCTTGACTGCGATGGACCTCGCGCACGGCCGAATCCGCGGTCAGGCCCTGTTTCGCCAGCCGCTCGTCGAGCCAAGCCAGCGCTGGCGTGAACTTCGGATCTTGATCGCGAAGCCGATGCACGAGTTGGACCGCAAAAGCAACGGAAAGCGGCTGCGCGCCACGGCCCGCAAAAACGACCGACGCCGGCTCCACGGCGCACCCGCTCACTCCGAGAAGTCGGTCGGCTAGGTTATCGGCCTCGTGGCGCGCGGTCCGGCTGAGCGTAATTTGTTGCGCGAGCCGCCTCAGATTTTCGATCAAAACAATTTGTAGCGTTATCGAGACGGCCCAAAGCTCACCAATTGTAAGGGATTGGACCTCTTGATACGCGTTGACATAGGAAACGAGGATGTCGGAATCAAAGCAGCTGTCGGTGTGAGCGACGAAGGCCCACGCCATGCCGAAGACGCGTGGATAACCCGCGAATGGGCCGGTGATGAGTTTTGGGAGCTGGCGATAATAGCCCGGAGGCAAATCGGTGCTGACCTCACGGATCTGCCTTTCCACCAAATGATAGTTGTCGATCAGCCACTCCGCCGCCGGAGTGATCGCGCGCCCGTCGTCGATCGCCTTCACGATCGATCGATAGGCCGACAGGAGCACGAGGCCATTGTCCGCAAGTCGGGCGGCCAGAGGCAGACCCCGGGTCGCATGGGAAGCTACGGTTTGCGCGATCGCAAGACTCTTCGCGTGCGCCTCAAGGCGTTCGACGCTGAACAATTCCTCACGAATTGGCCGCTCGCTATCCCACGGCGACGCCTTTCGCGAAAATCCAAGGAAGCCACGCGTCGGGATTGCGGGCTCGGCCGTTAACTCTAGGTTCGACAATTATCCGGTCTCCCGATGGGCTCGCGCTGCCGAAGAGGTCGAAAGCCGGAACCCGGCGGCTGGGCTCTGACGCGCCAACGCCCGGTCGGCACAATTCATCGCCCCCGGCGACATGGCCGTGCCATTTACCCGGCGCGCGGAGGGCACAATACGCGCCCGCTGAACGCCCACGGCAGCCTCGGAAACTACCTACGCCAAGAGTCCCCGTTCGGGCTTAGCAGCGGGGACGTTGCAGAAATCGGCTCCTGCGCGCAATTGATGATCGCGTTGAGGAGGACGTTGAAGCCGATGAACTCGCGCGCTTTAGCTGAGGGAAAGGCGGCGAAACAGGGGGGCTTTCACCAAGTCTATCAAAAAGCGAAAATGATCGATCGCAGCAAAGCGCGATCCGAGTGAAGGCGCCCGGATTGACCCGGATGAAACGCCGATGACGTCCTGCGACGGGGAAAGGCGGCGATCTGCCGGTCGGCGGCGAAGGTAAGGTGAAGACGCCTCGGCGCGCTGTCACTTTGCGAGTTCCTTGCGGATCGATTGTAATTCGCGTTCACGTTCGGCGCTCATTTTCGGATAGCTCATCTTCAGCCCTTTGAACGTGTCGAGGACGATTTGGGAGACGATCAGCCGCGCGTTTTCCTTGTCGTCGGCGGGAACGACAAACCAGGGCGCATCATCAGTGCTCGTCGCGCTGAGGCATTCCTCATAGGCTTCGGCGTAGTCGTCCCAGAATTTGCGCTCCTTCAAATCCGCGTCGCTGAATTTCCAGTTCTTATCGGGGTCGTCGATACGTTCGAGAAAGCGTTTGCGCTGTTCTTCCTTCGACAGGTGGAGAAAGACTTTGACGACGCGAGTCCCGTTGACGGTGAGGTGCTTTTCAAAATCGTTGATTGATCGGTAGCGCTCGCGCCATACCTTCGCGTCATGATGCGGCGCATCCGGGATGGCCTCCTGGTGTAGAATGTCGTGATGCACACGAACGACCAGCACTTCCTCATAATAGGACCGGTTGAAAATCGCGATCCTGCCACGCTCTGGCAGGTCACGAGAGGTGCGCCAGAGAAAATCGTGCTCCAATTCGGCTTCCGTGGGCTGCTTGAAGCCGTAGACCCGGCAGCCCTGAGGGTTGACGCCTGACATCACATGACGGATCGCGCCGTCCTTTCCCGCTGCATCCGTCGCCTGGAGGATCAGCAAGATTGCGTGGCGATCGGAGGCGTAATGAAGATGCTGCATCGCGCTGAGCTTGGCGACGTGCTCTTCCAGCAGCGTCTCGTACTGTTCCTTGGATTTGTACACTGGGTCGACCTTGGTCGGCCATTTCGTGAGATGGACTTTATCGCCTTCCCGCACGCGATAGTCCTTGCAGTCAATGTTCATGTGTGCGTCCTTCCGGCGTCTGCTGCGGTTCGTGTCGTCGATCGAGTCACTCGGCGGCCTGCGGAGTTGGATCAGGCGGCGCCCTTCGCTTCGCCCCCCGGTTTGGGGGCGGCTTGGGTTTCGGCCTTAGGCGCGGCTCCGGTTTCAGGCGCCTTCGCGGCCGCGATGGGCGCCTCAGCCTGGGTGACAGCCGCGGCGATCATGCGCCCGGCATCCTCCGGGTCTTTGATGAGGCCGACCACGAGAAGATCGCCGAGCGACATGTCGAGCAAAGTCTCGACTCCGGTTTGGGCTTCAGGTCTAGGCTCGGTTTCGAGCTTGGGCTCGGCCTTTGCGCCCGGCTCGGGCTCTGGCGCCGCCTTGGCTTCAGGCCGGAGCGCAGTCTTGGCCTCAGGTTGGGGCTGACCCTTGGCTTTGAGCTTGTGTTCAGCCTCAGCGTCCGGCTTGGCGTCGTCGGCCTTGGCGTCCGGCTTGGAGGGCGGTCCTGCATTGGCTTCGGCTTTGGGCGCGCTTTTGGCGTCGGGCTGAGGGCTGGGTTTGGCGTTGCCGGCTCCAGCCTCAGGCTTGGCCTCAGGTTGAGTTGCGGGCTTTGCCTCCGCTTCGGCTTCGGGCTGGGTCTCGCCTTTGGCTTCCGGCTTTATTTCTGTCTCAGACTTGGCCCCGGTTTTGACCTCAGGTTTGGGCGCGGGGGCGGCTTTGGCGCCATCGAGCACTTTATAGGCGAGCAGCTTCACCGGATCCGTCACGAGGAACCAGGCGAAGGCATAGCCCCAAACGAACCCCGCATACTTCCAGCCAAGCGGCGTTACGAGCCAGGCGCCATAAACTGAAATGAGCGTCGCCACGGCCTGAGTGCCGACTACCGCGGCCAACAGTATCCACGCCGGGCGTGTGGACCACCACGGGCCGCGCGTACGGGTCTGGAAGATCGTCAAATGCCCGGCAACGGAGAGCATGAGGTACATCATCGTTTGGAGTTCCGGATGGCCGAGATGAAAAACTCGCTCGCCTAGGTAAAACAGCCCGAACGCGGCGATCGGGCCGAGGAGACCCAGCACCGTTGCGATCCCAAGAACCAGGCGCATGTTCCATGCTTCGGGCTGGTTCCTGTAGGTGACATTGTCATAGGCGATCGACAGGATCGCGCCATCGTTGAGCAATGCCAGCATGACGATCATAATCGCCGTCAGCGGATGGAAGTTGAAGATGATGATCGCCAGCGTCATGAACAGGAGGACGCGCAGCGTCTCGGCGATGCGGTACATCGCATAGCTGTTCATGCGCTGGAAGATCTTCCTGCTCTCCTTGAGCGCATCGATAATTACCGACAATCCCGGCGCCACCAGCACGATTGCCGCCGCCGCGCGAGCCGCGTCCGTCGCTCCGGAAACAGCGAAGCCGCAGTCGGCCTTCTTCAACGCGGGGGCGTCATTCACCCCATCGCCGGTCATGCCGACAATGTGGCCGTGCTTCTGCAGCACGTCGACGATATGGAACTTGTGCTCGGGGAACACTTGAGCGAAGCCGTCAGCGTCCTCGATGGACTTGGTCATCGCCGCAGATTCCTCGGTCTTGGAGTTGCCGAGAGTGTTCGCGTCGAGGATGTTGGAGCCCATGCCGAGCGTTTCGGCCATCTCACGGGCGATCGCCAACGCGTCGCCGGTCACCATCTTGATCTTCACGCCCATCTCGGCCGCGGTCGCGATCGTCGATTTGGCGTCTACGCGGGGCGGATCGAACAGCGGCAGGACCCCAAGAAGCCGCCATTTGCCGTCGCCTTCCGCACGCGCCACGCCGAGCGCACGAAAGCCGCGCTCGGCGAAGTCGTCGACCGCCTTGTCGACGGCGGACTTCACCGCGGCCGCGTTCGCCGACAGCGCCAGGATGACTTGCGGCGCGCCTTTGGTGACTTTGAACGTTTTTCCGTCTGCGCCCTTGACCGTGGCCTCGGTCCGCTTGTGCACGGGATCGAACGGCGTGAAATGTATGACCTGATAGGGCTTCAGCGCCTGTTTGTCCTTCAGGCCGCCAAGAACCGCGAGATCGATCGTGTCGTCGTTCGCCGCTTGCGAAGCCAATGCGCCGGCGAGGATGAGCTCATCGGGGGTGATCGCATCCAGACAGAACGGATCGCCGAGCGTCAGCTTGTTCTGGGTGAGGGTTCCGGTCTTGTCGGCGCACAGCACGTCCACGCCGGCCAGTTCCTCGATCGCGACCAGCTTGCTCACGATCGCCTGTTTCTTGGCGAGCAGGCGGGCGCCGACCGCCATCGTCACCGACAGCACGGTCGGCATCGCCACCGGGATCGCCGCCACCGTCAGCACAAGGGCGAACTGCAACGTCGTGACGATCGGATTGCCGCGATAGACGCCAAGTCCGATGATCACCGCCACCATGGCCACCGCCAGCATGATCAGGTAGTTGCCGATCGTCAGCACGGCTTTTTGGAAATGGCTGACGGTGACCGCCGTCTCCACCAGTTCCGCCGTCTTGCCGAAGTAGGTTTTGCCGCCCGTCGCGTAGACCAGCGCGCCGATTTCGCCGCGACGAACGATCGAACCGGAGAAGACGGCGTCGCCGGATTTGCGCGTGGCGGGTAGAGATTCCCCGGTCAGCGCCGACTGGTCCGCGGATATCTCGTCGCCGTCGAGCAAGCGCGCATCGGCCGGCACGATGTCGCCCAGGCGCAAGCGGATGGCGTCGCCCGGCACCAGTTCACGCGCCGCCGGGTCAGCCCACTTCCCGTCGCGTTTCACCCTGGCCTTGATCGCGAGCGTCGCCTTCAGGGCGGCGATGGCGTTGCCCGCCTGATGTTCTTCCCAGAATCCGACCACGGCGTTGGCCAAAAGCAGAACGAGGATGATGCCAAAGTCCGGCCAGTGCCGGGCCGCCGCCGACAGGATCACCGCCGCTTCGATCATCCAGGGGATCGGACCCCAGAAATAGGAGAGGAACTTCAGAAGCTCATTGGTCTTCTTCTCCGCGATCTCGTTCGGCCCATATTGCGCGAGCCGCTTCTCCGCCTCAGCCTGAGTCAGGCCATCCGGCGACGAATCCAGTTTTTTCTCGACCTCAGGAAGAGGCAGGGTTTGCAGATTGTCCTTCGCATCAGGCTTCGAATCAGCTTTGGCTCCGAGAGCCTTGGGGTGATCTGCTTGAGCTTTCATGAAACGAAGTTCCTTCGACCTTGGCCACGCGTCGATTTAGGTGTGCCGAGCCGGACGCTTGTCCTCACGTGCATGGCCTTCCGCCGCGCGCGGCAATCGAGCTCTCATCAAGCGGGCGCCGCCTTGTTCCTTCGCGTCGCGACCTTCGTGGCGCCCTCATCCGCGAAAAATCGACGCGGCTTCGCTTGACGCCGGCGCCAGTGGGCCAAAGTAACACTGGCCTAGGCGGCTTGGCGAAAACAGGTTCGGAATTTACCTAACCCGATCCCATATGAGAGCGCTGCTTTCGACGTTCGTTCAGCGCGCCGCACGCGCCTCGAGAACAGCGCGTCGCACATGTAAGCCCGGCCGCGCTCTTGACCAAAATATCTTCAAAGCCACCGCGACCGCGCCGTTCGCTTAACTCGCATGAGCGAGAGGTTTCGAGGCTTTCGCCGCGTCCAAGCCTTCGTGCACATCCAGGCGAGAGGGGTTAGTCGTGGCGAGTATTGTCTTGGCGCGCGCCGTTTCATCCGCTGAACCACGCGCCATCACCAGAAAGTCATCGGCCTTAATGGCGGTCTCGTAGGCGAGCACGCTGTCCTTGGGAATGCCAAGGCTGTAGAGCGCTGCGCCAAGCGCACTCAAGCCGCCAACCACGATAGCGTTCTCGATGCCGGCGAGCATCACGGTGGCCAGATAGCCAAGTACGACGACGTGTCCTACAAAGGGGATGGTCATGAACAAGCCGCCAAAAAGGAGACCCCAAAAGCCGCCCCAGAATGCGCCGCGCGTTCCCCAAAACTTCACTCTGTCGCCTGTGGTGTAAAAGCCGACGACCTTTTCGTCCGTATGGTATCCCTTCCCGACAACGCTGAGATTCTTCGTCTCGAAGCCCGACGCGATCAGTTTTCTCACCGCCGCTTCGGCTGAATTGTGGTCTCCATAGACGGCGACGACTGAGCCAACCATTTCCATTTGATCCTCCTAAGGCGACGGGCACCGGACTGCGCAGACGCTTCTGCGCAGCGAGCTGAAGATCGCAGATGAGTTAGGAAAACCCGAGGACGTTCGACTATCCGGGTTATCCGACGCTCAGCGAAACTTGCCAGTTTCGACCCCGCGGCGACAGACTCGGAATCTACTCAGAAGCGCTGAGCGAGACACCGTTGCTTGCGGGGTCGGCGTTCTTGACTCCGCCCGGGCAGGTCACGACTTGGAATGCGCGCGACTTGGCGGGGGGCGAAGGTCAAATGCGTGCGCTGTCGAAAACGCGCCCCACGATTGCGCCTCCGGCGTTACGCACGCGATCCGGCCCACCCATAGTGCTTGTGGAGGCGCTTTGCATATTCATCGTTGAATGCAACGAGCGGATCCCAGAGCGGGCTCGCTTTCACGAGTTCGCGAGACACGTTGAGCTCGACATGACGGTCGAGCCAATCGATCGCTTTCACTGCGAGCGGCGAAATCAGCACGCGCTTGCCAAACCACAAATTGCGGGTGTCGACGACGAAATAGCGGACGCTCCAGTCCGCGTCGTCGATCATGAGATTCTCAATATGTCCGATTTCCCCGTCAACGGCCTGAACACGGTATCCGGTCACTTCGACGACGCTGCGCAGATGCGGATCGGCTCCCTGCATCGGGCCGTCGCCGGCAGTTTCGGCCTCGTCGGTCGGACCCAGGCCCATGTAGTGCGGCGCCATCAAGGGCGAAGCCATAGCGCCTGGGATCGCCGAGAGATTGACGCCGCCCCAGAGTGGGTCCCAACCGTAATAACTGTAAAGCTGATTTTCCATTTGCTGCGAGACTGGTTGATCTTCGAGCAATTTGGGGCCGTCTTCGACCTGGGCTCTCGTCAACGCAACAACGAATTGCTGCTGCTCGAGGTCCTCTCGCGAAATGGCCGACGGATGGATGAGCACCTTGCGCCCTGTCAGCCATGTTCCGCAATCGATGACGAGCCAGCGCACTTTCCACGACGCATCGTCGAATAGATAATCGACGACAGTTCCGATCCTGCCGTCGCTCGCCTCGATCGCGAAGCCCTTCAGAGGGGAAATGACCTGCAACATGGGGTGGCGCCTTTTGCGAACGGGTCGGAAGGACCTGTATCGTCTCAATTCGAAACTTCAGCTCTCGCCTCTTTGACAGGGCTGCGCCTCCGGCCTCTACGGCGTGGATCGAGGTCCGACGAGCGGATCAATTCTCTTGCGCGCTTACGAAACGCAGAGCCGTCTCGGCGAAATCGGACGGCAAGCGCATGAGAGCGCGGCGGATCGCGGAGAATGCAGCGTCTTAGTGCATGGAGCCTCGCTCCTGCGTTGCGCTAAACATAGCGCGAATTTGAGGGTTGCGAATTCTCATGCGATCACGAAACCAGCCCACGCAGCAGGTTCGGAAAGTACCTAGACGCGAGGCGATGCGCAGGCGCGCCGCGCTGACCCCTCCCGATGCCGACAGCCGCGCTGCGTTCGTCGAAGCCGGGAGGTGTCGCGCTCCGGTTTGAGTAATTTCCGACGCTTGTTTCTCCGATGCCCCCGCCGTCTAATGCCTGTGGCCTCAAGACATGCGCGGAGTTCGGATTGGCGCGAAAGTGAAGGCTCGGGCGATCGGCCACGCAATGGGGTGAGTCCCGTGCACAGAAGACAGGCGGTCCAGTTGCGATTGGCTCTTTCAGCCGCCGCCCTCTGCGCCGTTCTTGCCGCCGCAACCTTTAGCGGCGGTCATCGAGGCAGATCGCCTGAAATCGCGATGGCTTGGGAGCTGGAGCCGATTCTCGTGCGGTCGATTTCGACGATTAGAAGTTTATCTGTCGAGAAAGCTGGAGCCACCCCATGACCGCCGCCCTTTGGCCCGATGACGAGGCGCTGCGGCGCCGGGCTTTCGACGTCGCGAAACGCGCGCGCCGGCTAAGGAACGAAGCCCCCTGTCTTTGCCTTCCACGCTGGCCTTCGCGGAAGCGCTCGATAAAGTCCTGCAACGCGCCAATAGCCGATCACCGTTCAAACCCGCGAGCCGCTTGATTGCGCCGGGAGAACAAGAGCAGGCGGGCGTGTCGCTTGGCCGTCGCGGTGTCCATTCACGATGTCGGGGGGGGTCCGTCGAGTGAGTAGTTTCCGAGGCTGCCTGTCCCCGGACTTTCCCCCTAGCGTGACAATGCAGGGTGCGAGCGGCGCAGACCCAAGCCCGTCACGCGTCTTCGCCATACGCAAGGAGAGCAGTCATGGACAAGAACAGAGTCGCCGGTTCGATCAAGGAAATCAAGGGCGCAGCCAAAGAGGCCGTCGGCAAGGCTATCGGAGACGCCAAGTTGCAGAACGACGGCAAGACCGACAAGGCTGTCGGCAAGATTCAAAACGCCGTCGGCGGCCTGAACGACGCGGTGCGCGACGCGGTGAAGAAACCGTAACGGCGCCGCTTCAGACGACCCTCACCTGCCCAGGCCCGAAATATGAGCACAATTCTCCTTGTCATAATCCTGATCCTCATCTTCGGGGGTGGTGGAGGATATTATGCTCACGGTCGGTATGGGGGCGCCGGTCTCGGCGGTGTCCTCGGCATCGTTTTGATTGTGCTTGTGGTATTGTGGCTCGTAGGCCGGTAGGCTAACAGCGCCTCTCTAGTCGCGCGGCCCAGCGTTCTCGCAGCGCTCGGGAGTAGGGGGGACGGCGCGCGTCTTCCGTTTGGGGTCGGGAAGCGTGGCGAAATCAAGTGGAACGCAGACCCATAGCGGCCGGGTTGACTGCGAGAGCCGTGATTTCGGGTCCGCGTCAAGCCAGTGAGGCGTGATCTGGAGTCTCGCCATGCCGGGTTCAAATCAACAGCTTGAGATTGAAGCGCCCGAAGAATTATTGGCGGATATGCCTCTGCCGTCCGATGCCAAGACTTTCTTTCTTGGCGGCATTTTTGTTCTATTGATGTTGACGGCGGCCTATGTGGCCAGTGAGATCGTCTTGCCGATGATCTTCGCGGTCATGCTCAATCTGCTGATGCAGCCGGCCCTGCGCGCACTCGAGCGATTGCGCACGCCCAGGGCGCTGGGGGCTCTCGTCCTCATACTTATCGTGATCGCGACGATTGTTGGACTTGGCGCCGCCGTGTCCGGGCCCGCCGAAGCGTGGATAGCCAAGCTGCCTGAGGGCATTCCCCGCATCCTGGAGCGGCTGAGATTTCTTGATGCGCCTGTCAATACGCTTCGGACATTTCTGGCGGCCGCCAATAATTTCGGCGCCGCGGGCCCGCAGCGAAGCTCGCCCGGTCCCTTGGATGGCGGAGCGATTCTCTCGAGCGTCTTTGCCGGGACGCGAAGCTTCGCCAGCGGCCTGTTCACCACCGTCTTGTTTCTCTACTTCCTCCTCGTTTCGGGCGACAGTTTCCTGCGGCGGCTAGTCGAGGTCTTGCCCAGGTTCGCCAGCAAGCGGCAGGCGGTCGACATCTCGCAGCAAATCGGGCGCGATATTTCCGCCTATCTCGTCACAATCACCGTGATGAACGCGCTAGTCGGCGCCGCGACCGCTCTTGTCATGTGGTCGACCGGAGTTGGCGATCCCGTTCTATGGGGGACGGTAGCATTCATTCTCAACTATGTGCCGCTTCTCGGGCCCGCCGCGGCCATTTTCATTTTCCTGTTCGCCGGCTCGCTCACGATCACGTCGACCTGGCAAGCCCTGCTCCCGGCGGCGCTCTATGGCGCCATCCATGTGATCGAGGGCGAGACGGTGACGCCGATGCTTCTCGCCAGACGATTCACGCTCAATCCGGTTCTCGTTATCTTCTCTTTCGTGTTCTGGTTCTGGCTGTGGGGCGTCCCAGGCGCTATTCTTTCGGCGCCAATTCTGGCGACGACCAAAATCGTGTGTGATCGCGTTCGTCCGCTAGCGGCTCTTGGCCATATTCTCGCGGGGTGAAGGCGCGAGCACGCGGCGGCTCAAGGCGCCATCGACGGCTCAGCTTCTCCGCCCGACGCGAGAAGCGCCAGCCGGGCCAGCGCGGGCAGCGACTTGGACCCGGTTCTCTTCATGATCGACGCGCGGTGGTTCTCGACCGTGCGCTGGCTGATGCCGAGGTCGGCGGCGATGTTCTTGCTGGGCTGGCCCGCGAGCACCCTTTCCATGACGTCGCGTTGTCGCGGCGTGAGACCAGCGAGGTGAGCTGACGCCGACTCTCGCAGCTTCAGCAACTTGCTCGAATCCTGCGACAATTCGAGAGCCCACTCGATGCTCGCGATGAGCTCCGCGCGGCCGATCGGCTTTTCGATGAAATCCAGTGCGCCCGCTTTCATGGCTTTAACCGCCGTCGGCACGTCGGCGTTGCCGGTGATCATGATCGCCGGCAAGCGATGGCCCCCGTCATGGAGCTTCTCGAGCAGTTCGAGCCCGCTCATACCCGGCAGATAGGCGTCGATCAGCAGGCATGCGGATTTGCCGGGATCAAAGGCGTCAATGAACGCCTCACTGCTCGCATAGGATTCGACGACGCGGCCATCGTCCTCGAGCACGGTTCGTATCGCCTCGCGAACCTTGTCGTCATCATCGATGACAATGATTCTGGCTCCGCCCGCAGTTCTCACTGTCGCAGCAGCGTGGCGAGGAGGTACGACCTGCGGATCGGGCAATTTGGCTAGGAGCTTCTCGATCGCGCGCCTCAAATCGCCCAGTTTGACGGGCTTGTTGAGATAAACGCAGTCGTGCAAGGCGATGTCGCGCATGGTCTCGGTCGAAATATCGCCGGTTAGAATGATGAACGGAATCCGCCGATCGAGCCCCTGGCTCAGTTCCTGCGAGACTTGAACGCCGTTCATGCCGTTTGGCAGATTGTAATCCGCAACGACAAGATCCGGTCGCATCGCGCCGCGCGCCGCCGCTTCTAAAGCAGCGGGACCGTCGACAGCCGCCGTGACGTGATATCCCTCTTCATTCAGGAACAGCTTGAGATGCTCTCGAATTTCCGGGTCGTCTTCAATGATCAGGATCGCTCCAGTGCGCGGCGCCGTTTGCGCCGGCGTGTCGTCAGAGGCGCGCAAGTGAAGATCAGCCGCTGAAGAATGACCACTTGGCGTCAGCGGGACCTCGACCGAGAATACCGACCCCTTTCCGCGTAGCGAGCGCACCCAAATCGGATGACCGAGCAGTTCGCCCAGGCTTTTGACGATCGAGAGCCCCAGGCCCAGACCTTGGCTTCGCTGGCGGGCGGCGTTGTCCACCTGATGGTATTCCTCGAAGATCGCCTTCAGCTCCGACGGCGGGATGCCGATCCCGGTGTCCCAGATCTCGATGCGCAATTTGCCCTGGCGTCGGCGGCACCCGACGAGCACCCTGCCGCGCTGGGTATATTTCAGCGCGTTCGAGATTAGATTGCGGAGCATTTGCTCGAGCAGACGTGGATCGCTCCGAACTGACAGTGCGCAGGGGACCATGCGCAGCGCGAGGCCGGCCGCCTGCGCGTGATAGGTCAATTCTTCCCTCAGACGGTCGAACAGCTCATTCATCGGTACGTCAACGATTTCGGGCTTAACGGCGCCCACTTCAATCTGGTTGATGTCGAGCAGCGTATTCAGCATCCCCGTCATGGCGCCCAAAGCTTCGTCAATGCCCCCGATCAGTCTTTGGGCCTTCTCCCCGACCACCTTCTTGGCCAACAAGCCTTGAAGCAGGGCAAGCGTTTGCAAAGGCTGTCGCAGATCATGGCTGGCCGCCGCGAGAAAGCGCGATTTGGCGAGGCTCGCCAATTCAGCCTGTCGCGAGGCGGCGCTGAGCGCTTCCGCCGTGCGCCGACGTTCGGTTACGTCTTCATAAGTGATAACCACGCCTTCGATCTTATCGTCGCTGGCGCGGTAGGGCATGATCCGGCGCACGAACCAGTGACCGCTCTGCCCCTGGATTTCCCGCTCGAGGGGCGTCTGACTCTTGAAGACTGTTTGGGCGCCGTCCAAGAGCGCGTCGTCGGCAACGAGCGACTTGAGATCCGTGAGCGGGCGGCCCACATCACTCGGAATTACATTGAAGAGCGCTCTCGTCGCCGGTGTGAAGAACCGGATGTTGAAGCGCATGTCGAGGAAAATCGTTGCGACTTTGGTGCTGTAAAGGACGTTCTGCAGATCGTCCGAGGTCGTCCGCTGCCGCTCGAGCGTTTCCTGCAACTGGCTGTTGAGTGCGGTCAGCTCCTCGTTGAGCGATTGAAGCTCCTCCTTGGAGGCGAGCAGCTCCTCGTTCGTCGCTTGATATTCCTCGTTGACGGACAGCGCCTCCTCGTTGACCGCCATCTGCTCTTCGCTCGAGATCTCGAGGTTACGGATGGTGTTCTGGAGTTCGTTTTTTGTCGCTTCGAGCTCCCGTTCGAGCTCAACAACGCGCGGAACGTCAGCCGGCGCGATGCTGCCACCCCCGGCGACTTGCGGCTCCGGCTCTTCGACGAAACAGACCAGCAACAGGTCTTCGCGCTCACGCGACGCCGGCATGACGACGATGCTGAATGACAAGGGGCCGGCCTCGCTTTTCGTCCGGCCGCCGGGGATGACGACCCGCACATTCTCGCGCAGCGCGCGTTGAACAGCCGATCTCAACTTCGCGCGCACGCCCTCGCGCGCCATGGCGATCAATTCATCCGCGGGGCGGCCCGATGCGATCCTAAGATAACGATCTATGGGTCCTTGGAAGTGGAGGCATTCGAGTTTGCGGTTGATCAGCACTGCGGCGGGACCGTAAGCTTCCAGCACCGTTCGCCGACAAAGCTCGGCAAGCTCGATCTGGCGTGCAGGCGCGGACGCCGGGCCCGGACGCGCGCGTAGCCGGGAGCCATCGCCAGCGTTTGAGGACAAACCCAAATCGCCCGGTCTGGCGCCGCCAACGCGACGGTAAATGCGGTGCGGCTTGGAAATGACAGCAAACCGGCCGTCCGCCACCCCGACCGTCTCGGCATCGCCAACCAGCAAAAGGCCGCCTTCGCGCAGGGCGAAGTGGATGATGGAGATGACCTTGGCCTGCGCCTCCGGCAGAAGGTAGATCAGAAGGTTCCGGCACGCTACGAAATCGAGACGCGCGAATGGCGGGTCGGCGAGCACGTCATGCACAGTGAACACGACGTTCGAGCGCAGTTCAGCCGAGATCCGATAGTTGTGATCCTCCTTGGAAAAAAAGCGGGCCAATCGTTCTGGCGACACGTCGGCCTCGATCGAATCGGGATAGAGGCCTTCGCGAGCGCTCGCCACCGCGTCGGGATCCACGTCGGTGGCGAAGATTTGCAGTTTGACGTCGCGCTTCGAGGCTTGGATCTGCTCGCGAAAAAGCATGGCGAGCGAGTAGGTCTCCTCGCCGGAACTGCACCCGGCGACCCAGATTTTGAGCGGCCGATCCAGCGGGTGGTCGCGCACAAGGTCGGGAATAACGCTCTTGGCGAGAAAATCGAAAACCGCGGCGTCCCTGAAGAAGCCTGTGACATTGATCAGCAAGTCCCTGGAGAGCTGATCGCGTTCGTTGGCATCGCGAAGCAAGAGGTCGAGATACTTGGTCGCGGTTTTCACCCCCGCCAGCGCCATCCGCCGCTCGACGCGCCGCTCGAGCGTGCCGTGCTTGTAAAGGGTGAAGTCAAGAACCGTCTTCGTGCGCAGGAGGGCGATAATTTCCGGCAGCAACTCCTCCACCGAGTTGAGCGTGGGCGATTTTGGCGCCTCCGCCACAAAGACCTGACCGCGTTCGCGCGCGACCAGCGCCTCGGCGATCTTTGCGGTGCGGAGCACCAGATCGACTGCGCCCGTTGCGACAGCGCTACGCGGCATGCCGTCATAGCCGGCTTCGCGCATGTCCTGGGCGATGATGAGACCGCCTTTCGCCTTTACGGACTTCAAGCCAAGACTGCCGTCGGCGCCAGTTCCCGAAAGGACCACGCAGATTGCGCGCGCGCCATATTCATGAGCGAGGGAATTCAGGAGGAAGTCGAAAGGAAGCCGCGCGCCGTGTCGTGCCTCCGGTTTGGAAATCCGCAACGCGCCCTTGTCGTCAACCGACAGATAGACGCCAGGCGGAATGACATAGACGCGTTCGCGCTCGATTTTCATCCCGTCGGTCGCCAGCAAGACCGGCATCGAAGTATGGCCCGCAAGCAGATCCACCATCATGCTGTCGTGGCTAGGGTCTAGGTGCTGCACGATGACGAAGGCCATGCCGTTGACCGCCGGCAGTGCGTCCAGAAGCTTCCTGCAGGCGTCAAGACCGCCGGCCGAGGCGCCGATTGCGACGACCGGAAACTCCGCGGTCTTGCGGGCCGAGAGGGGCTTCGATACCCAGCGCGATCGCTTCCCCTCAACGATATGATTGAGGCTTCCAGGCATTCTGAGAGTTTTCTCGATGGCCGGCGCTCCAACGGAGCGACTGACAATCAATAGCAATATTCGCGCGAGATTGCGATCGTTTTCGACGCACTGCTCACGCACCAGTAGACGTGCGCGTGCGCGAGGCATGAGCAGTTTCCGAATCTTTCCGGACGAAGAAGCGTCACACAGAGTTGTACGCGCGTCGCGGCAACGGATGTCTTGCGACGATGGGAGGCTTGGCGATCATGACCGCATCACTGAACGCAGATTTTGATCTTGAGCTGTTTCGCGAGGATCTTGACGCGGTGAAGCGCGACGTCGCGAGCCTGATTGAGCACATGAAAGGGGTAGCGACGAGCACGGTTCAGAACGCCGCCTGCCAGGTTGAACAGTGTGTCAGAAGCCTCCGCCAGCAAGCGGGAGCCGGCGACCGCGCGGCGAGCGCGCTCAATCTCTTTGTTCAGAACCGACCCTTTGCCGCGCTGACGATCGCGGTCGGGGCCGGCTACATCGGCGCGCGGGTGCTTCGGCGGTGAGCCAACCTTCGACAGTGGGCGATCTCGTTCGGATTGCTCTTGCGGTGCTTCAGCCCCGCGCGCCGCGCGTCGAAGTTCAACCGACGGAATCCTTCGCGCATATTGCGGTCCTCCAGCTGATCGCCCTTCACTGCGCCGCGGCGGCTCTGTGCTGCAGCCTTGGGACTCTCTGGATCTACGCCGCGTCGAGCGGCACGCTCGAGAATCGCGCGTGAGGTCGTCGATTGCAGAGCTTGGAACGGACGCGTTACCGGCGGGAGGGTTGAGCTTTGGCCAGCCGCATGCCGCACTCACGCTGATCGCCGCTTTTCTCGCGGGCGTCTTCTCAGGCGGCGAAAATTAGGAGGCCGCCGTGGATCCTTGGCCGAAGCTCGTGACGCCGGCATGAGTAGTTTCCGAGGCTGCTCTTGGCGATTGGCGGTCCGTATGATGGTTTCAGACACGTCTATCTTACAGCTCCGGGAGTGGGGAGGTCATTCGATGAAGGCGCTGCGCACCCTGGTCGTGGAAGACGACGCAATTCTCGGTGAATTGCTCGCGAAAACGCTTGAAGGTCTCGGCCACGCGGTCTGCGCCGTGGAGACGAATGTCGCCAAAGCGGTGGACGCCGCTTCGCATTGGCGCCCAGATTTGATGATCGTCGACGTCGGACTCGGGGAGGCGAGCGGCCTCGTAGCTGTCAAAGAGATTCTCCGAAGCAGATTCGTCCCACATGTGTTCGTCACTGGCAATGCGGTGAGAGGCATGCCGTTGGGTCCAGATACCATCCTTATTCAAAAGCCCTTCCGTGTGCCGGACCTGGAGCAAGCGATTCAAAGGGCGCTCGCAACGGCGCCCGCTTCCGGCCGAGTCGCGATGCACAGTGAAGAAGATGGGGTAGCGACATGACCCATGCCGCGTTGTCGGCGCTCATCGATCCGGAGTTTGACAAATTTCTCGGCGCGTCGATTGGCGAAGATCGAAATGGATCAGGGCTCAGCGTCCTTTCCGCGCTTGCGCAACTCGATGTCGATCCCTGGAAAGAAGCTACGAGCCTTGCGCGAATGCCGAGGGAAGCCGCTGCCGTGCGGTTGACCGCACTGATTGAAGCGCCGCCGAACGCGCCGGCGAGCGCCATCCCGTCAAGGATGAGCGCCGCTGATCTCGTCGCGCTGTTGCCGAAGGGCAAGGCGGTGGACGTCCGTTCATCGGATAGCCCATTTGCGGCAACGGGCTTACGCGAGACGCGGGTTCTCATGGCATTGGGCGGCTTCGCCATCACGATGCTCGTCCTCTTCACGATGTCCGCGCTATTCTCGGGTGGGCCTGGAACCGGCGCCAAATCGTCGGCGGCTCCCGGCCACGACGGTCGTGCCGAGCAGATAGAGACAGCGTCAGGAGCCGCTCCGCCCGCCTTGAACAAATGGCAAGCTGCGATGCGTTCGACTTGGCGCGCTGCCCAACCTCACTCCGCCGGGGCGATCTCATTCAACCTCTGCGCGACTCGATCGACGCCCGGCGCCGACGCGAGCGGCCGCGCGTCGACGCACACTCATGGGCCGGTTTTGATCGGGCTCGCTACGAGAAGGCCCGCTGACATCATGGCTTCCGTGTCACGCACCGCGTCGTTCGAGCCGCTAGTATAATTCCGCTTCTTGTCGACGACCTTGTCGCCCACACCGTCGCTCACAGCCCCTCCAATGGCATCTTCCGGGGCGCCTTTGACTTCCTTGATCGCACGGGCGACTCTGTTCTCGTCCATGGCTGTGCTTTCCTTACCCATCGCCGCGACGCATGACGGCGCTTGAATTTAAGCCATTCGCGTCTGGAATTGAGACGTTAGGGGAGAGGTGAGAGAGTGGGCAGTCTCGGAAACTACTTACTCCGAGCTGCGCACATCGGCGACGCAGCATTGAGACATCGGATCGGATGACGGCGGGGCGCCGCCGCGTCCGACAATCCCGCCCCTGCTTTTGCCGAACCCGATCAACTTTGTCGAAAGAGCGTCGAGTTCGGAGCTCGCGAGATTCGGGAACGCGAGCGCGACGACGCCGGGGGGTTTGCGCGCGAACTTGGAAAGGTCATGGATCGGCGGTGCCGCATTCGCACAGTAGTGCAACGCCGCTTCACCGTACCCCTCGGCCAGCGCCGGCGCGGACTCGCTGATCAGGTTTCTCGTCGCCGGACATACCGGCGTCTTGATCGTCGAAATTGACCTCACGAGGATCGGCCCCGTTTCCCGAACATTCCCGTTCGGAAGCGATCCGGCTCGATCAGCGCTGCCGATGGTTGCAGCCCGGAGAACGGCGCACACGACGGCCGCTGAAAAGAGCGACCGCAGTAGGATGGAGTTTGCTCTTTGCATGCGTCTATCCGCTCGCGTAGCCGTTAGCTCGGACCTTCAACATCGCGCCTGACGATTGAAAATCACCGCGTATGCTTTCTGCTCGCTTGGCGCTGGACGCCGGCGAACTCGAAGAAACAAGCGTCGGAAATTACTCAGACCACGCGCTGATGGCGCGCCGGCTTCGGACGAACGCCGCGAACGCAATCGATGCCCCAGGGAGCGACCAAGCAGGTCTGTCAGCGTCCGTGCCTTCCTCCGCAGGTGTGACGATCAGATCCATATTGAGCCCTCGGTCCCCAAGCCGCGCGCGTGCGAATTGATTTCCCGCGAATCGAATGCCGTGTTCGGCATCCTCAGGAGCGGATTTCCCCTCTCGCCCGCTCGCCGTATTTGCTTCGCTGAAAGAGCTGGCTCAGGGGCTCGAACCCGACGGTTTCAACGAATGGCGCTTATGGCCGAAATGTGCGACCATCAAAGGATGGTCAAAAAAGAACGCCGAAGGCCTCCGACATCGGGAGAGAACCTCGCTCTCGACCGGTGGGACGACGAGGGCGGGGCGGCAGCCGCGCTGTGGCCCTTGCCCTATCAAACCGGCGACTTATTGGACGTTGAGCGCCGAGTCCTGGAATGTCTCGGCGCGGCCCTAGTCAGCGAGTGGAATGGTCTGCCCACCGAGGTTCAGCGCAGACTCTTCGAGCACGCTGCGTCAGGCGCACCAGGCGACGCCGCCCGATTGAAGTCGCAGATCGCCCGTTTCCTGCATGGTCATAAAGACGCTTCCGAATCGCGCTGAGCTCGTGCGATTCCCGGCCATCCCGATCGTTCGGTTGGGGGTTCTCGCGAGATTTCAATCCGCCACTAAACGTTGGGGAGCGGCGGTCGGTCAGCGGTGGCTCTCCTAGGGTTATTTGGGCTCGACCCGGGACATCTAGATCCCGATGATCGGGATATCGTTCGTCGTTGATATGGAAACTGACGCGCCGGGTGTCCATTTAGCGTTAGGCGCGCCGCGCCCCGGCATATCCTGGACCGCAACGACGTCCTCGCACCGGACGCCGTCGATCGGTCAGTATTGATTGTAGTGGCGGTGATAGGGGTGATAAGCGTAGCCGCGATGATAGCGCCTGTGATTGGACATCGAGTTTCCGATTGCCGCGCCCCCGACGCCGCCCACTACCGCGCCGACCGGACCGCCAACGACAGCCCCGGCGACAGCGCCCCCAACCCCTCCGGTGATCGCGCCGCTTTCATCGGCAAAGGCAATCTGAGATGAGGCGCAGAGCAACACTACGGTTGAAAGAGCAAGAATCGTTCTGGACATAGAGACTTCCTGTATTCGGCGCAACTCGCCGCGGCTCTCAGCCAGTTAGTCGCCAATTGATCCGAACCGTAAGAGTTGGAATCTACTCAGCGCGGTTCTCGTCGTCCGGGTGCACGAGCTGTCAGTCGCGGATTCCGGCGCAGAGCCGCGGCGAGGGCGCCTTCTTGAGATGTCCACCCCTGCCGGCGGACCGTAGGTATTTTCCGAGCCTATGAGGGTGTCGAGTTTCCCGACATTGTCAGTTTAGTAGGGCCGGCGCCGAAAATCTATCGCGCGTCGCGCCGAAAACTCAGGAAACCACGGCCATGGACACGAATACATTATTGATCATCCTCGTCGTGATATTTCTGTTCGGCGGATTTGGCTTCTATGGCCGGGGACGTTGGTTCTGAACCGACGCCGCGCGTAACTTTAGCGACGAGATTTCACGGTGCGGCCCTCCGTTGCTGATTTTCAGCAACGGCAAGAGGCGCCGCGCAAAGCGCGGCCGACGACAAAGTCTACGCTCGTCTTGCGAAGGACTTGACGGCCGTGAAGAGCGATGTCGCCTACCTATCCCAACAGATTTCCGAAGCTGTGAACGCCATTGGCGCGGTGGCGCAGGGGCAGGCGCACCGCGGACAGAGAAATGTGCGCGCCAACGTTGTTTCCCTGATGACCGCGGGATCCGATCGGGCCGGCGCGGTCGCGAACGCGGCCCATCACGCCGCGTCTTCGGTGGTAACACCCTGGCGAGCGTGATCCAGGAGCGGCCTGTCGCGACCCGGGGTTTCGGTTCGGGACCGGCTCGAGGTCGACAGCTGATTGGGAGAGGAGCGCGGAGATGGAACTCCTTTTGATGAAATTGGAGGCGGAGAGTGTTAAGTTAGATTCAATTTTTGCCGTCCTCGACAACAAGAGCCGAGGGCGGCTTCCTCGACGCGGTTCGCGATCTCGCGCTCGTGGATGAGCGCATAAGGAGCGATGCGGGCCAACCGTATGCGCGCCTCGTCGTTGTCGGTCGCCTGCAGCTCCTCGGCGACATTGCCGCTGGTCATCACCACCGGCCGATCGAGCCGCCTGAGCATGAGCGCGTGCAGGGGGTCGTCGGCAGCATGAAGCCCAATGCCCCAAGGCCCGGCGATATCTCTTCCGGCAACCGCTTCGGCCCGTCGGCATTGAGGAGGACCATCGGCGCCGTCGCGCGGCCGAGCAACCGCTCTTCGTCGCTGTCGACCGTGCAATAGCGGCGGAGATATCGACGTCGGCGGCCATCAGCGCGAACGGCTTCCGCTCGCGCCGCTTCGAGCGCCGCAGGCCTCCTTCCGGCTGAGTCCACCACTCGGATCGCGGTTCGCAGTATGCCGCTCAGGCCTATCGGCAAGCCTTGCTTCGCTGCGGTCTCGTCGGATCAATGGGGCGCAGGGGCAATCCTTACGACAACGCCAAGGCCGAGAGCTTCATGAAGACCCTCAAGGTCGAAGCCGTCTATCCGATGGCCTACGAAACCTTCGCCGATGTCGCCGAGGACCTTCCGCGGTTCATCGACGAGGTCTACAACCGACGCCGTCTCCATTCCGCCCTGGGCTATCTCAGCCCGCAACAGTTCGAGGACCGCAACCCCCGGCCCCCGGTCAAATCAGCAGCCTGATCGCTGTCCGCCCCAAGGGGCCCACTCCAGGGGAAGCCCCAACCCAGCCGAGCTAGGCCAAGGTGGCGACGCGAACGCCTCGTCGCCTTCGAATTTGTTAAGGCATGAGAGCCGAGTTCGTCGCGTCGGGAGCAGTGGGCAACAATATTGCCCCGTGCGCCTCACGCCGGGCGGTCGACACGTGGGGGGCGTCCGGCCGCCCGTCACACGGTCAGAGATCCGCTCCTCCGGGAGCTGCGGATTTGACTTTTGACGAGCACGTGAGCATGGAAACAAAGAAACACAGTCCCGAGGATATCATGGCAAAGCTTCGGCAGGTCGAAGCGCTGAGGTCAAGGGGCGAACGTGCGCTAACGCTGTCAAAGCGATCGGTGTCTCAGAAGTCACCCATCGGCGCTGGCGGGCCAAGTTCGGCGGCTTGATTCGAACCCTCGGACCAAATCACGCCCCCGTTGAAACGCCACGCTATACTTGATTGTCGTACGGGCGGCGGGAGGCACGATGTTGTCGGCGACAATTCTTTCGCGCTAAAAATCGTACATCTAATGCTTTTGGTGGAATTTGCATTTCACTCCAAACGCGCGGGGTTGAGCCGATCCGGAATTTCCACCCGTCCACTGGCGGCGACCATCTGTGAATTGTCGGCGTGAGCTGACCCAGCACAACCAATCCTGACAGTGCATTATCGCGCCGATGGACGCTGGGACCCACAACTACAGGCTGAGTCCGTGTTTGCGCTGGAAGCTCCAGCAGACCCCGCCGCCGGGGTCAATGTGCCTGTCACTTGCTGACCCAACCTCTGCTCGAGCGCCGGCCGCCATGGGACGAGTTGGAAACCAAGACCATCGTCGATCATTGCGAACCGCCCCGACGCGAGCGTGACGCGCTGGCGATAGACGCCGGAGACATGCTCGCCTTCGGCGGATGGACGATGGGCGAGCCCCGTGTCGGCCGATAGTTTGGAGGTGGCCTCGTCGAGCTCACGCCTGCGGAGCGTATCGAGGAGGTCGCGAGCGAAGATGACCCGCTGACCTCGCCGTCGAGCCAGATCCTGTTCGACGAGATAGTCGACGCGCCGATCCATCGCCTCGCTGACCTCTGCGCCGAAGCCGCCGGTGCCCAGCGCGGACTCCTTGGCTAGTCTAGTGTCCGTCCATAAACGCATGATTTTTTGGCCGGAATCGATCGCGTTGGGCGATGAACTGGGTCGTTTGGGCGCCATTTCGTTTGCTGTGGCGGTTGCGTGGGCCGATCCAGCCGTATATTTTCTGAAAATCGGAATTAGAGTTCGACCCGGGCTCGGCCAATCTCGGTGAGGGCGCGGGGGAAGGCGAGAAGTCAGGCCGGCTTGAGCCGGGCGAAGAGAGCGAGGTTGTACGCGACGACAGAGGACCAGACGTAGGCCCTGAAGTGGTCGAGCCCGCGCCAGACGCAGCGCGCCAGACCAAAGGCGCGCTTCAAACATGAGATGTCGGATTCGATGCCGGCGCGGAAGTTGCGCAGCTTGCGATAGACCCAGTTGCTCTTGACCATGTCCTTGATGCGCAGGCCGGCCTTCTTGTGGAAGGCCATGTCGTGGACGCCGAGGGCCTTCGCCTGGGCGAGATTGTCACGGCTGGCGTAACCGCCGTCGGCGGCGGCCTGTCGGGGCGCCTCGCCATAGAAGGCGATATGGCGCTTAAGCATGGGCAAGAACCGTTCGCTATCCGCCGGATTGCCGGCCTCGATCACCAGGTCGAGGATCAAACCGCTCCGGCCCGTGGTCAGGTTGAGCTTGTGACCGTACTGAACCTCGCGCCGGCCTTTGACGATGATGTCGGCGTGCGGCTCGAACAGGCTGACGATCTTCTCGTTGGCGGCGACCGCCTCGCCACGAAGAATGCGGCGCTCGGTTTGACCGATGATCCGCTCGATCAGCGGACGATAGTGGCGGAACTCGGCTTGCCACAGCGCCACCGCCATCGGGTCCGGCGCCTGCCATACCTGCGTCGCGGCCTGATCGGCATAGGCCAGGGTCGCCCGGGTCAGCGTGATCAACTGAGGGTAATGCTGGACCCGCTGGGCTCGATCGCCTTCTTCGGCGTCCACGACAACGGCAGCCGAGCGAAGGCCCGGAACGAGGCGGAGTCTTCAAGATGAAACGCCAGCTCCTCATAGCTCAGCTGGCGATGCTGCTTGAGAAGGGCGCAGCGCAAGACCAACTCGGCCGGCAGGCCTTCTCGCCCGGTCTCTTTAACGCCGTGTCGGCGCAGATCCTCCTCCGCCAGCCCGATCAGCTCACGATGCTCGTCCAGCCATTGCGACATCGTCTTCAGCTCGCGGCCGATCTCGTGATCGGCGAAGAGATCGAATATGCTGGCCTGGACGGTGCGTTCCTGACGCATTGTCGGGCTCCGGCGGTGGTGGTTTCGCTTTTGGAATCAGTGACTTGATCCCAACGCTTAGCCGAAACCGCCGAGCCTTGCACTCATGAAAACAGAGATTCCACAAATAATTTCAAAAACTTAGCGTTTATGGACGGACACTAGTCTAGTGTCCGTCCATAAACGCATGATTTTTTGGCCGGAATTGATCGCGTTGGGCGATGAACTGGGTCGTTTGGGCGCCATTTCGTTTGCTGTGGCGGTTGCGTGGGCCGATCCAGCCGTATATTTTCTGAAAATCGGAATTAGAGTTCGACCCGGGCTCGGCCAATCTCGGTGAGGGCGCGGGGGAAGGCGAGAAGTCAGGCCGGCTTGAGCCGGGCGAAGAGAGCGAGGTTGTACGCGACGACAGAGGACCAGACGTAGGCCCTGAAGTGGTCGAGCCCGCGCCAGACGCAGCGCGCCAGACCAAAGGCGCGCTTCAAACATGAGATGTCGGATTCGATGCCGGCGCGGAAGTTGCGCAGCTTGCGATAGACCCAGTTGCTCTTGACCATGTCCTTGATGCGCAGGCCGGCCTTCTTGTGGAAGGCCATGTCGTGGACGCCGAGGGCCTTCGCCTGGGCGAGATTGTCACGGCTGGCGTAACCGCCGTCGGCGGCGGCCTGTCGGGGCGCCTCGCCATAGAAGGCGATATGGCGCTTAAGCATGGGCAAGAACCGTTCGCTATCCGCCGGATTGCCGGCCTCGATCACCAGGTCGAGGATCAAACCGCTCCGGCCCGTGGTCAGGTTGAGCTTGTGACCGTACTGAACCTCGCGCCGGCCTTTGACGATGATGTCGGCGTGCGGCTCGAACAGGCTGACGATCTTCTCGTTGGCGGCGACCGCCTCGCCACGAAGAATGCGGCGCTCGGTTTGACCGATGATCCGCTCGATCAGCGGACGATAGTGGCGGAACTCGGCTTGCCACAGCGCCACCGCCATCGGGTCCGGCGCCTGCCATACCTGCGTCGCGGCCTGATCGGCATAGGCCAGGGTCGCCCGGGTCAGCGTGATCAACTGAGGGTAATGCTGGACCCGCTGGGCTCGATCGCGGGCATATTCGATCGCCCGCGCCCGCTTCTTCGCCGCGCGCCGATGATTGCGCCACTTAAGACCGCCGACCAAGGCGTCGGCCGCCTTCAACAGCCGCACCATCACGCGGACCCCATCCCAGAGAAGACTGCTGTCGCTCGGCTCATGCATGAGCGCGGCGGCGACCGTGCTGTCGAGCCGCACGACTTTGCCGGTCTCGACTTTCTCCTGCCGCACGCTGGCGAGCAGAATGCGATTGATCGCCTCCCATGTCTCGGCCCGGATGGCGCTGATGGTCCTCTGCAGCACCGACTTCTTCGGCGTCCACGACAACGGCAGCCGAGCGAAGGCCCGGAACGAGGCGGAGTCTTCAAGATGAAACGCCAGCTCCTCATAGCTCAGCTGGCGATGCTGCTTGAGAAGGGCGCAGCGCAAGACCGACTCGGCCGGCAGGCCTTCTCGCCCGGTCTCTTTAACGCCGTGTCGGCGCAGATCCTCCTCCGCCAGCCCGATCAGCTCACGATGCTCGTCCAGCCATTGCGACATCGTCTTCAGCTCGCGGCCGATCTCGTGATCGGCGAAGAGATCGAATATGCTGGCCTGGACGGTGCGTTCCTGACGCATTGTCGGGCTCCGGCGGTGGTGGTTTCGCTTTTGGAATCAGTGACTTGATCCCAACGCTTAGCCGAAACCGCCGAGCCTTGCACTCATGAAAACAGAGATTCCACAAATAATTTCAAAAACTTAGCGTTTATGGACGGACACTAGTCTAGAAGCTGACGGTCGACCCATGTCGCGCCCGGCACCGAGACCTGCGCCTCGACCGTGAGGTCCGATCGGGTGGCGAGCGATAGGCGCTTGCGGCCGACAGCGTCGTAAGCTCGCGCCTCAACGATGGCGCCCGGCTCGGCGTCGCCGGTCATCTCTAGGTCGGAGAAGACGAGATGGTGCGTACGCCCATCGACGCCTTCGATGATCGCGTAGGCCGTGCTGTTCAGTTCGTAGTGCAGGCCGCGTTCTACCAGCCGGCCCAAGACTGGCTCGGCGGCTTGGTCGCCGTGGAGCGCGAAAACGGCGACGTCGGGCGCGTGACCCAGATCGGTCATTGCGCGGTGCATAGTCTTGATGATGTCGCCTCGAATGCCGAGGTCGCGCAGGGCTGGCTCGAGGCCGGGCTTCAAGGTCCACTGCGCCGGCCCGACCGGTTCCGCCAGTCCGAGCTGTTCGAGCTTGGCGACGCGCCCGACCATCAAGCGGCGAAGCTCTGAGTCTTCGCCGGCGCCGCCGTGGCGAAGATCGGCTACCCCGCCGCCCTCATCGAAGATGGCACAAAGCGATTGGTCGAGGCTGGTCCAACGCTCGGCCTCGACCTCTTTCCCAAGGGCGTTGCGGATCTCCGGCTCGCTCCGCGGCCCCAATTCCAGCGTGACCCGATCCGCTGCGCGGCCCCGGAAGCCTCGGCTGATGTAGTCGCGGCTGATGACCAGGTCCTGCCCGTCGTCGGCGCGGCGCGCACGAGCACATGGATGTGGGGATTGTCGGTGTTCCAATGATCGACCGCCACCCAATCGAGCCGCGTATGGAGATCGCGTTCCGCGTCAGCCATCAGCTCGCGCGTGAAAGCGCGAAGGTCGGCCATCTGACCAGTGTCCTCGGGCGAAACGGTGAACCGGAAATGATGGCGGTCCTCCTCGCACCGCGCAGCGAAAGCCTTTGTATCGGCGTCGTCGGAAGTCCCATCGAACATCCGCGCTTCGACTCCATCGCGGGTGACGCCCTCGCGCTTGAGATAGGCGAGGTGCTTGGACAGAGACGCTGAACGAAATCGGCCGCCGCGGTGGCGCACGACCCCGGTCATGACGATGTGGACGGCCTCACCGTTCGGCGTCAAAGCGCCAGGGGGCGTTGGAGCGACCCCCGAGAGGAGAAGCCGTCCATGCAAGAGTTTATCAGAATCGGCGTCGACCTGAGCGAAGGGTTTTTCCAGGTCCACGCCCTCGAGCGCGAAGGGTCGCCTGCGGTGAAGCGGAAGCTGAGCCGGGCGCGTTTTCTGGCCTTCTTCGCCGGGATCGCGCCGTGCCGGATCGGCATGGAGGCCTGCGGCTCGGCCATCACTGGGCGCGCGAGTTGCGGGCGATGGGACATGAGGTGGCGCTGATCGCGCCGGTCTATGTCAAGCCCTATGTCAAGCGCGGCAAGACCGACGCCAACGACGCCGCGGCGATCTGCGAGGCGATGGCGCGGCCCGAGATGCGGTTCGTTCCGGTCAAGAGCGCGGACCAGCAGGCGGTGCTGATGCTGCACAAGACCCGCGAACTCCTGATCAAGCAGCGAACGATGAGCGTGAACGCGTTGCGCGGCCATCTCTCGGAGTTCGGCCTCGTCGCCGCCAAAGGCATCCGCCGGGTCAAGGACCTCATCGCTTTGGCGGAGGCGCAGGACCGCCTGCCCAAGGCGGCCCACGCAGCCACGGGGATATTGGCCGGCGAAATCAAGGGCCTCGACGCGCGCGTCGATGAACTGGAGGCGCAGATCGCCGGGGCGAGCGCCACCAACCCGATCAGCCGTCTCATCGACGAGATCCCGGCCTTCGGGCCGCTGATCGCCTCAGCGATGGTCGCGTTCCATCCCGATCCGCACGTCTTCCGGTCGGCGAGCGATCTCCCCGCCTCGCTGGGGCTGACGCCCGGCCAGCATTCGAGCGGCGGAAAGGAGAGGCTCGGCGCCATCACCAAGAAAGGCAACCGCTACCTGCGCAAGATGCTGGTGGTCGGCTGCACGTCCGTCGTGCGGGTCGCTCACAAATACAAGGGCGCACTCGCCGAATGGATCGTCGCGATGCGGGCGAGAAAGCCCGAGCGCGTCGTCGCGGTCGCGCTGGCCAACAAGCTTGCCAGAATCGCCTGGGCGATGATGACGACCGGCGAGAGCTTCCGCACGGAGCTCTACGTCAAGGCCTGAGATCAAGCAGCCGCAAAGGAAAGGATTCGACCCACACAAACCAGTTGGCAAGCCCTTAGACGTGATGATCGATGGTCGAGAACCGAACGCAAAGGACACCCCGCCCGTCGTCACGAGCGCAAAGCTCGCGGCCATGATAGGGACCCGAGCCGTCGGATATCATCAGGGCCAGCGGACCAAAACCCGCACAAACAGGCCGGACATATGACCGAGGCGGCCAAGCCGATCAAATCGTCAACGTCCTTGCCAAGAGGCCGTCCACATATGACGACGACACGCCGGTCTGGCGACCGAGAGGCCAAGGACAGCGCCGCCCGCCGTCCGCGGTCGAAGGTCGAGCGGCCTGCGGTCCCGCTTCTTGACCGGAACCTTTAGCCTCGGTGGCCTGCCTTCTTCGCGGCCCACATCACCTCGCCGACGAAGCTCTTTGGTCGCCTGGCCCCCTGGCTGCCGTGACGGATAGCGCCGGCGCGCGGGGCCGAAGTCGTCGTCCCGCTTCGTCATGCCGGCGAACGTCTTTGCCGATCCCCGGGATGGTCGCTCGGGACGTTGAGATCGGTGGCGGTTCGACCGCAAGCGCCAGCAGGCCGGGCGGTGTAGAAGCCGAAAATCCCCCATCCGACCAACCACATGCGCCCGGCCGAAGGCGGCGCTTTTATCTTGCCGTCCATGGTCGGCGCGTAAGCGTCCGGTTTCCGCACGGTTCCGCAGATGTGCCCTGGCGGTCCATATCGGGCTCCTTCGGATGTTGGAGGATCTCCGGTGGGGTCGAAACGATATGGGAACAAGGCGCTCAGGGCTTGGTGGTCGATCCATGTCGAAGCCTGGCGCAAGAGCGGCCTTTCGCGGCGCAAATACTGCCGCGAACATCGGCTCTGCGAGGAGACATTTACGCGCTGGCTGAACGTGCTCCTGGGCGCCGAAAAGCTGCGTGCGGACAGGGAGTTGGCGCGCGAGCAGAAGGCCAAAAAGCGTCGTCCGAACCTGTCGACCGACAAGCGCAACCGCGCCGCCCAGGCGTTTTGGGCGATGCACGTCGAGGCGCAGCGATGGAGCGGAATGACGATGCGCGACTACTGCGATGCGCACCGCATCTGGTCGCACAGCATGGCGCGATGGCGTGATTTGATCGACGCCGGCGAGACGCCGAGCGATTGGCGATCGCAGCTGCACCCGAGCGCGCGGGCGCCGATAAGCACTAGTGCTAGCACTGGTGCTAAGGACGAACAGCCGAATGAGCACTTGACAAACGGTCATGCTGCCGACCTCGCGCGCGTCGAACGCTTCGCCCGCCGCACGTTCAGCGACGAGGAGAAGCGCGCCATGGTGCTCGAGACTGAACAGCCGGGCGCCACCGTCTCGTCCGTGGCGCGACGCCACGACATCGTTCCGAGCATGCTCTTCCGATGGCGGGCGCAGCTCGGGCTCGCCAAGGAGAAGCCCGCGCGGCTTGTCGATGTCAGCACGACCGGAAAGGGAGGGAAGAACGGTTCAGCCGCGGCGGTTCTGTACGACCTGCTCATGGCGCCTGCCGGGATGACGCTCGTCGACCTGCCGGACGGCCGCAGGGTCTTTGCGCCTGCAGGCGCCGATCCCGATGCAGTCCAGCGGCATGTGGCTGATTGGGGCGCCGCATCATGATGATCGTTCCAGCAGGCGTGAAGGTGCATCTGGCGCTGGGCTACACCGACATGCGCAAAGGTCTTGATGGGCTCGCCACGCTCGTCCAGGAGCACCTCAAAAAGGATCCCTTCTCCGGCCATTTGTTTGCGTTCCGAGGGAAGAGTGCGCGCAAGCTGAAGATCCTGTTCTGGGACGGCAATGGTCTCTGCCTGTTCACCAAGCGGCTCGATCAGGGTGGTTTCATCTGGCCGCGGATGAGTGATCCCGGCGGTACGGTGACGCTCTCTCCAGCGCAGCTCGCCATGCTGATTGAAGGCATCGACTGGCGATCTCCGGAACGCGTATGGAAGCCGGCTTTGGCGGGCTAAAAAGCTGCAGAAACCCGCATAGAATCGAACGAAGTCGCTTCTTCGAATCACCCGAATCGGGTAGATTCGGACATGCGGTTCGATCTCGACGATTTGCCTTCCGAACCGGCTCTTCTGCAGCATCTCATTCGCGATATGGCTGCCGCCGTCGAGCACCGCGACGGCGAGATCGAGCGCCTGAAGTCGATCATCAAAAAGTTGCAGCGGGCGCAGTTCGGCCGTCGGTCCGAGCGCCTTGATCCCGACCAGCTGGCGCTCGCGCTCGAAGACATCGACAGCGATCTCGCCCGCGAGGAGGAGAGGAGTCCGCGTAGCGAGAAGCAACCGACCGAACGGTCCTCTCGTCGCAAGCCGTTGCTCGACCATTTGCCGCGCGAAGACGTCCGCCTCGACATTGAGAGCATGATCTGCAGCTGCTGCGGCGGCGCGCTGCATGTCATCGGAGAGAGCGTCAGTGAGATGCTGGACTGGACGCCGGAGGAACTGCGCGTGGTGCGGATCACGCGTCCCAAATACGCCTGCCGGACCTGCGAGGCGGTGGCGCAAGCGCCGGCTGCAGAGCGGCCGGTCGCCGGCGGCTTGGCGACGCCGGCGCTGCTCGCCCAGGTGCTGGTCAGCAAATATTGCGATCACACGCCGCTCTATCGGCAGTCGCAGATCTTCGCCCGCCATGGGGTCGATCTTCCGCGTTCGACGCTCGCCGGATGGGTCGGCGGCGCCTGCTGGCGGCTCGAGGCGTTGCACGAACGCCTTGCAAGAAACGTGTTTGCTTCGGATCACCTGTTCGCCGATGACACGCCCGTGCCGGTGCTCGATCCAGGCCGAGGACGCACCAAGACGGGGCGGCTGTGGGTCTACGCCCGCGAGCAAAGAGCATGGGGCGGGCCGGAGCCCCCGGCCGCGGTCTACTTGTATGCGCCGGACCGCAAAGCTGAGCGTCCGGCTTCGCATCTCGAACACTTCAGGGGCGTTCTTCATGTCGACGGCTACGCCGGGTTCGAGCCGCTGGTGGATAAAGGGAATGTTGTGCCCGCCGCATGCTGGAGCCACACGCGACGCAAGTTCTATGAAGTGGCGCAGGCCACGAACGCGCCGATCGCGGTAGAGGCGCTGCGCCGTATCGGC